>CBDCQG010000001.1:0-1605272 GCA_965220565.1 Dehalococcoidia bacterium
CATAACTTCGTTGAAAATCTTCGAAGGCCAGCCTCTCGGCTCCGGCTCGGCATTCCGGGCCTGAGCCTGCCGCCCCTCACTGCGCCGGCCTTGGCGATCCTGCTGGGCATCACTGCACTGCTTCCGCAGGCGGCAATGGCGAGCACCCCGCCTGGACCCTGTGAAGAAGGCTACGTAGCCCCCACCCCAGTAGCGGTGGCGGTGACCGAAGTTCCCATCGAGGTGTCTTCGACCACCGCTGATTATTTCGTGTTGTACGCGAAGCACACTCTCAATGAGATCACCACCGATATCCCTGTTTCGGTGACGCGGGGTGAGGACGGCACTACCACGCTGTCCGACAATCTGGAACCCTTGGCCGCAGACCAGTATCGGGTGGAGAAGTACCAGGTCGCCAACCCTGCTGACGTGGACGGCGACTGCGTCGACGACATCACCGAGCTGGACAACCTCGGCGCCTATAACCCGATCAATGCGGCCAAGAAGATCAGCCCCATCAACGGCGTCGTCGCCATAGATTCCCATGCAGCGTTCCAGGAGTTGGCGTTCCGGGGTATTTCGCATGAGTCCCACCTCGATGGTATCGGGTTCGTGAAGTTCTGGATCTTCTACCCGTTTACCGACAGCCCCGAAGTCTTCTTCTTGAATACGGAAAAGCATGTGTACCACAACCCGTTCGTCAGGTCGATCGGTTACCCACAAGAAGTCTTGGAAGACGCTGTGGCCGGCCAGTTGGTCTGGCATCCTAACGTACCCGCTCCCGACGGGACCCTGGGTTCCTATCGGTTCGAGTGGGGCTCGTTCGCGGCCCGTTCATTCGAAGGGACCGAGCGTGTGTACATGATGCTGGCCGCAGCGATGCCGGTCCTGGAGGACAACCTGTACTTCTACCCGGAGACGACTCCCTTCTTCTCAAGCTACTGGGATGAGCGGGAGAAATTTGACGCCTCCAGGATTCACATCCTGCTGGAACACCAGGTGCTGGCGGACGTGGATTACATCGCCCTCAACCAGGCGGAAGCATACGGCCTGCTGCGGCTGATGGAGGAAGACGACCGCCCCAACCCCTACGATGTGGCCATCTACAAGAGCTTGCCCAACGACCTGCCCCGGGTGGCCGGAACCATCACCACGGTGCCGCAAACACCGCTGTCGCACGTCAACCTGCGTGCCATTCAGAACGGCCTGCCCAACGCGTTCATCCGCGATGTGCTCAAAGATGAAGCGATCAAGCCGCTGATCGGCAATTACGTGTATTACGCCGTGACCGGCGAGGGCTACACCATCCGCGCAGCCACCAAAAAGGAAGTGGATGACCACCACGAGAGCCTTCGTCCGCAGAGCGTCCAAACCCTGCAAAGCGACTTGACGGTCACGACAATCGCCTCGTTGGATGATGTCGACTTCGACGACTGGACGTCCTACGGCGTCAAGGCGGCCAACGTGGCGGAGTTGACCAAGCTGTCCCTGCCCGCCGGGACGACGCCCGTGGGCTACGCGGTGCCCTTCTACTTCTACGACCAATTCATGAAGCAGGCCACGGTTGCCGAGGAAACCATTCTGGGCAAGAAGAAAGCTCCGGATGAGGAGAAGATCACGCTGCCGGCCGGAACCGCGCTCGCAAATGCGGTCACGCAGATGCTGGCCCACCCGTACTTCCAGACCGACGCCGACATCCAGGAGGAGATGCTGGACGACTTGCGGGACGCAATCAAGGATGCGACGTCGCCTAAGTTCATCACCGACGCTTTAACCGCTATGCACGCCGAATACCCGGACGGCCAGTCGCTGCGCTACCGCTCGAGCACCAACAACGAGGACCTGCCCGCGTTCAACGGCGCCGGCCTGTACAGCTCGAAGACCCAGGACCCGGACGAAACGACCGCGGACGGCATCGACAAGTCCATCAAGAGCGTCTGGGCGAGCCTGTGGAACTACCGCGCCTTTCTGGAGCGCGACTTCCACCGGGTTGACCACACCACAGTGTACATGGGCGTCCTCGTGCACCCGAACTATTCAGACGAGCCGGTCAACGGCGTCGCGGTCAGCTATGACCCCATCACGTTCCAGGAGAACGCCTACTACGTCAACTCGCAGATGGGCGAGGACCTGGTCACCAATCCCGAGGCGTACTCCCAGCCCGAGCAACTGCTGCTGAGCTCCACCGGCGACGCCACCGTGTTGTCGCGCTCCAACCTGGCGCCCGCCAACCAGCTGCTGATGACCGACGCCCAGATGCGGCAACTGCGCAGCAACCTCGAGACCATCCACAACCACTTCGCGACCCTCTACGGGGTGCAGGATGGCGATAAATTCGCCATCGAGATCGAGTTCAAGATCACCGCGGCCAACCAACTGGCCATCAAGCAGGCCCGGCCGTGGATCTTCGCGCAGCCGTTGGATCTGACGCCGACGGTGACGCTGGCGCTGAACGCGTCGCAGGTCACCGAGGGCGCCGGGCTGGAGCTCACTGTCACGCGCGATGGCGGCGTCCTGTCGACGCCCCTGCACGTCGGCCTGACCTGGAGCGAAACCCGCGCGATGCTGGCCAGCGCCAAGCCTGCCTCGGTGACACTACCGGTCAATCAGACGGCTCTTACCATAAAGGCGCCACTTGACGACGACCGGGAAGACGAGCATGACAGCGTCGTGACGGTAAGCATTGTCGACAACAGCAGTTACGTCACTGGGAATCCCAGCTCGGCATCCGCCACCGTGACCGATGACGACCTGCCGCAGGTCGGCGTTCACGCTGCCCCCGGAACGTTGCTGGAGGGGGCAACGGCAGGCTTCACGTTCACCCGCTCCGGCAGCGTCTTGGAGCAGCCGCTCATCGTGGACATCACGGTCACGGACAACGGGAGTCGTCTCGCCGGCGTCTTGCCCACCACGGTGACTTTCGCCGCCAACAGCGCGACTGCCAGCGTGTCGCTCCCGACCGCAGACGATTCGGAGATCACGCCCACCAGTGTGGTCACCCTGCAAATCAACGCCGGCAGCGCATACGGCATCGCCAGCGCCGGGTCGGCGCGGGTGACGGTGCAGGACGACGAAGTGCCGGGGCCCACATTGCTTTTTGCCGCTGACCACGCAGTCGGTGGCGGAGAAGTCTACGTTCTCCCATTGAACACCCGTCTGAGTCTCATGGGAGCCCCGACCTTCACCATGGCCGGGCCCGACACCGGCGCATTCACCCTGTACGGAGATAGTGGTCTCCTTGTGTTCAACGAGCATAATTACGACCCGTCGGACGACGCCAATCAGGATGGCGTCTATGAGATTGATTTTACGGCGGAGCACAGCCGCGGCGGCCGCCACGGCTCAACGACGGTACGCCTGCGCTTTACCGTCACCAATGCCGAGCTGATCGCGCTGGCGGAACAGCAATGGGATCAAACTACCCAGAACCAGCGCGCAACGCTCTTGCCGAACGAGACAACATCCCGCCTGCGGCCCGCATTCGCTAACCTGCAGACCGACGTGCAAGCGATGGCACTGCGGCTCGCCCGTCAGCAGCAGCTACCTTCGCCAGATTACACTATCAGCATCTCGGCGAACGGCGATATCGTCGAGGGCGGCGATGCATCATTCACGGTGACTGCCAGCCCAGCGCCGACAGCCAACCTGGACGTCACCGTAGACGTGTCGCAGACCGGCGACTTTGGCGTAACGCCCGGCTCGCAGACGGTGACCATCCCGACCACGGGCAGTTACACGCTGATCGTTGCTACTGTGAACGACAGCGTGGACGAGGCCAACGGGTCGATAATGGCAACCGTCAGCCGAGGCAATGGCTACCTGGTGTCTTGGGCGGCAAGGGCGGCAACGGTGGCGGTGGCCGACGACGACGCTCCTTCACCAACCACGCCGGAAATCAGCATCACCGGTGGTGCCGGTATCACTGAAGGCGGGACGGCGACGTTCACGGTCAGCGCCAGCCCGACGCCTCACGCTGCCCTTTCGGTCAGCGTGATCGTGGCGCAGAGCGGCGACTACGGCGTGTCCACCGGCTCACAGACGGTGACGATACCGACCACCGGCAGTTACACCCTGACCGTTGCTACCGTAAACGATGGGGTAGACGAGGCCGACGGTTCGGTAACCGCCACGGTCAACGCCAGCCAGAGTTACACAGTGTCCAGCACGGCCGGTTCGTCCACGGTCGCCATCCTGGACGACGACGTGCCGGAGATCAGCATTACCGGAGGTTCAGGGGTGACCGAGGGCGGCAACGCCAGCTTCACGCTCACCGCCAGCCCGGTACCGGCGTCTGTGCTGTCGGTCAGCGTGAGCGTGTCCCAGACGGGCGACTACGGCGCGTCCATCGGCTCGCAGACGGTGAGCATCCCGACCAGCGGAAGTTACACGCTGACCGTCGCCACCGTGAACGACAACGTGGAAGAGGCCGACGGCTCGGTAACCGCCACGGTCGGTACCGGCCAGGGCTACACCGTGTCCGGCACGGCAAGCGCCGCCACAGTTGCAGTCGAGGACGATGACGCCGCGCCGCCGGCCACGCCGGAAATCAGCATCGCCGCAGGAAGTGGCATCACTGAGGGCGGCAACGCCAGCTTCACCGTGACCGCCAACCCCGCTCCAGCCGCCAACCTGGACGTCACCGTGGCAGTTGCTCAGAGCGGCGACTACGGCGTGTCCACCGGCCCGCAGACGGTGACCATCCCGACTGGAGGCAGTTACACCTTGACCGTCGCGACCACCGATGACAGCGTGGACGAGGCCGACGGGTCGGTAACGGCCACGGTAAACGCCAGCCAGGGCTACACCGTGTCCAGCACGGCAGGTTCGGCTACGGTCGCCGTCGCTGACGACGATGCCGCGCCGCAGACCTGCACGCCGAACCTGCCATCGGACGCCATAACGGTGTCGGAGGTGAAGACCTGGCGGGGCGAGTACAGCCAGGACTCGCACGTGTCGCGCTGGAACCGGGTGCTGGCCGCGCTGGGCGAGGATACCGGCGAAGAGCCGATGACCGCGGACCAGGCCCGGGAGATCAAGAGCCGTATCGACAACACCCGCTGGGACCGGACGGTCCGCACGCTGGAGGCTATGGAGCAGTGCGCCGATTCCACCGATACAACCCAGACGGCCACGCCGGAGATCAGCATCACTGGAGGAAGTGGCATCACTGAGGGCGGCAACGCCAGCTTCACCGTGACCGCCAACCCGGCGCCTACGGCGGCCCTGTCGGTCAGCGTGAGCGTGGCGCAGACCGGCGATTACGGGGTTGCTACCGGCTCGCAGACGGTGAGCATCCCGACCACGGGCAGTTACACGTTGACCGTCGCCACCAGCGATGACAGCGTGGACGAGGTCGACGGATCGGTGACCGTCATGGTCAGCAGCGGAACCGGCTACACCGTGTCGGCAACGGCGGGTTCGGCCACGGTAGCCGTGTCGGACGACGACGCGACGCCGCAGACCTGCACGCCGACATTGCCGTCCGACGCCATAACGGTGTCGGAGGTGGAAGCTTGGCGGGACGCCCACAGCCATGATGCTGCGCACGTGAAGCGGTGGAACCGTGTTCTAGCCGCTTTGGGCGAGAGTACGGGAGAGACTCCTATGTCGGCAGACGAATCCCGCGACAATGAGGACACGTTTATGCGTTCGCGCTGGGACCGCGTCACACGAACACTCGAGGCACTGGAGCAGTGCGCCGATTCCACCGATACAACCCAGACGGTTACGCCGGAAATCAGCATCGCCGCAGGAAGTGGCATCACTGAGGGCGGCAACGCCAGCTTCACCGTGACCGCCAACCCCGCGCCGGCATCCGACCTGGACGTCACCGTGGCGGTTGCGCAGAGCGGCGACTACGGGGTTTCCACCGGCTCGCAGACGGTGAGCATCCCGACCACGGGCAGCTACACGCTGACCGTCGCCACCAGCGACGACGGCGTGGACGAAGCCGACGGATCGGTGACCGTCACGGTCAGCAGCGGAACCGGCTATACCGTGTCGGCCACTGCGGGTTCAGCCACGGTTGCCGTGGCGGACGATGACGCCGCGCCGCCGGCCACGCCGGAAATCAGCATTATCGGAGGTTCCGGGGTAACCGAGGGTGGCAATGCCACCTTCACCGTAACCGCCAATCCGGCGCCCACAGCCGCGTTGTCCGTGAGCGTGAGCGTGTCGCAGAGCGGCGACTATGGCGTGAACACCGGATCGCGTACGGTAACGATACCGACCACGGGCAGTTACACGCTGACCGTTGCAACCGTGAACGACAACGTGGACGAAGCAGACGGCTCGGTAACGGCCACGGTCAGTACCGGCGCGGGCTACACCGTGTCCACCACGGCAGGTTCGGCTGCGGTGGCCGTCGCGGACGACGACGTGCCGGAGATCAGCATCACCGGAGGTTCTGGGGTAACCGAGGGCGGCAATGCCACCTTCACCCTCACCGCCAACCCGGCGCCCCACGCTCCGCTGTCGGTCAGCGTGTCGGTGAGCCAGAGCGGGGACTTCGGCGTAACGACTGGATCGCAGACGGTGGGCATCCCGACCACGGGCAGCTACACGCTGACCGTCGCCACGACCAATGACGCGCTGGACGAAGCCGACGGCTCGGTGACGGCCACCGTAAGCTCAGGCCAGGGCTACACCGTGTCGGCCATTGCGGGGACGGCAACCGTTGCGGTAGCGGACGACGACGACCCGCCGCCGCCGGATGCCACGCCGTCCCTCTCGGTGTCCGACGGTTCGGCGCGGGAGGACGCGGGGGTGATGGAGTTCACCGTTTCACTGAGCGCCGCCAGCGATAAGAAGGTTCAGGTGATGGCCGCTACCACCTCCTTCCGGTACAAGACGGCGACTATTGGCGATGACTTCGAGCGGACCTGGGTCATGCTCACCTTCGCGCCCGGGGAGACCAGCAAGACGGTCCAGGTGGTGATCTTGGATGACGACCTCAGCGAGGGGGACGAGTCCTTCGGGATGTTCCTGGCCTATTCCCCCACCAACACTCCCGTCACGCGTGAGCATGGCGAGGGCCTCATCATCGACGACGACTAGCCGACACGCTCCGGGACGGCGCTGTATGTGTTTGGCATTCCTTGAGTAGATGATCTCGCCTTGCTGGTGCAAACGACAAATCGGATAGGGGTGTAGATGAGTATTCGGCGGCTAGCCTCTCGGCTCCGGCTCGGCATTCCGGGCTTGAGCCCACTGACCCCTGCTGCGCTGGCCTTGGCGATCCTGCTGGGCATCACTGCCTTGGCCTCCGGTACAGTCAATGCCCAGACCAACAACGAGCTTATCACCGTGGACCCGTCCCCCACTGCGACGGTGATGGAGGACGACGGCGCCGAGTTGACCCTGAACCTCTCCTATCAAGGCAGTGGGGCTTTCATAGCTGTAAATACAATAAATGGCACTGCCGAGAACGGCTCCGATTACGAGAATGCCTCCCTCAGTCATACTAACCCTAATGGCTGGCTTGATATGACTTCCTCTGGGGCCTCGGAAACAACCATCAAGGTGCCCATCAATTGGGACTACGAAATGGAGGGGGATGAGAACTTCCAGGTGCATCTGGAGGTCCAATACGCCGACTCAGGAGTTAATGCCCGATTTCCGGGTAACAAGTCAGAACTCACCATCGACGTCACCATCACCGAGCGCGACAAGTACGCAGTAATCCTGGACCCGGGTGGCTCTGTGAATGAGGGAGAAACCGGCCACAACAACGTGCGAACAGAGAGGACGGGCCGGGGCACCGTTCGAGCCAGGATAGGGGTGGCAGACAGCACCGCCAGCGCGGCGGACTTCGAAAAATGGGCTCCCTTCAACCTGCGTATCGATGCCTTCGACCCGTCTGCAGCTATCAAGAGGATACGCGTTGAGACCAAAGAAGACACCCTGGTGGAAGCAACCGAAACCATCATCCTCGAACTGAGCGAACCTACGGGCAACCTTACGTTCCCCGACCTGGACGGCGACGGAAAACCGGACGACGCTATCTATTCTAGCTGGGTCATCCTGGACAATGAACCGGCCATATTTGCGGAGATGCCGGACGTCACGGTAAAGGAGGGCGCCGAAGCCCAGATCACCTTCACTCTGGAGCGGGAACTCCTGGCTGGGGAGTCGGTGGAGTCTTACGTCAACGTAGCGGGCCATCAGTTCGGGAGTCAACAGCCATGCGGGTTCGGAGCGGACGACTACGCCCAGCCGAATATTGACTACCAGACTTACGAGTACACCGAGTACATGCTCAGGGGAGGCGATCAGAGCTTCACCTTTACGGTACCCACGGCCGCGGACCCCCAGCACGAGGCCGACGAGTGCTTTTACATCAGGGCCTTTGCCACCTCCGGCCTGCAGTTCCGCACCCAGACCGGCCAACCCATTCAGGGAGGCAACCGGGTCCTGTTCACCAGGGTCACCATCGAGGACGATGACCCCAAGCCGCACTTTATCTTCGGATCGCCGGAAGTGGTGGAGCCCGACCCTGACCGTTATGGTGAGGATGATCCCACCGCCACGCTGCGCTACCCGGTCAGCCTGAGCAATCCCAGCGGTGTCGAAGTCACCGTGGACTATAGAGAGGGCAACGGCGGCGACGCCACCGAAGGAGTGGACTACACTGCCATCAGTCCGGGTACGCTGACCTTCATGCCGGGAGAGGCGAGGCGATACGTTGACGTGGAGGTGCTAGCCGACTGGCTGGAAGAGCCCGACGAGCGGGTGTACCTCGAATTCAGCGACGCGGTCGAAGCCTGTCTCGTTCCCGGAAACGACTGCCAGCCGCAGAGCGGCTCCGTAACCGTCACTGGAACCATCCTCAACAACGACCGCAACCTCAAGATCACCCTCACGCCCGACGATGACCGGGTGCGCGAGGGCGAAGCCATAAACTTCCGCGCCCGGCTCTCCCACCCCATCGATTACGAAGTGCGCATTACGTCTGAATGGGACGGCGGGACGGCGACGGCAGGCGATGACTATTTCTATGATTTCTTTTCTATTTATCCGGAGCTAAAGATCTTTCCGGGGACGACCGAAGCCGTCCTTACAATTGCCATCCTGGAAGACAATGTTTCCGGGGAAGGCGTTGAGAGCCTCACCCTGCCCAATCTACACGTACAGCTCTTCAGGAAAGATGGACTACTTCAGGAAACAGAAGATGTTTGCGAGGAGGTCTTTGGCGTACCCTGCTCCTCTACCTACGTGCCGCACGGGATTCCAACGCCCACGGCGTACATCCTCGACGGGCCGGTTCTAAACGTAACCGCTGAACGGGAAGACGTCGCCGAGGGCAGCTCCGTGGATTTCACCGTGACCCTGAGCGAGCCGGTTGCCCAGAATGTGACCTTCACCATCAAGAGCCGGGACGGCGCGACGGGCGCCACGGGCGCCGCAGTGGCCGTGGCGGGCGCCGATTACACCGCCCTTTCGCCCCTGCAGGTAACCATCCCGATTGGCCAGACCGACGGTGGAACCTACCCGGTCGCCGTCCTCCAGGACCAGGTGGACGAGCCGGACCAGGCATTCACCGTCCTGCTGGAATCGGTCATCGGCGTTCCGGTGGACGTCGGCGGCGCGGTTGTTCAGATACGCGACGACGACCCCCGTCCGGAACTGTCCATCGGTGACGCGCAGGCCAAGGAGGGCGACGCACTGGAATTCGTTCTTATCCTGTCCCAGGCGTCGGAGCGCCCCATCACCGTCAACTATGTCACGGAAGACGACACTGCCACCGGGGGACCGGACTACCAGGCGATAGAGCGATTTGAGAGCGTCACCTTTGTCCCGGGCGAGCTGTCAAAAACCATTACGGTGTACTCCCACATGGACAACGCCCCCGAGATAGACGAGACCTTCCGGGTGCAGTTGGTCGATGACCCCGGCGCCCGGTTCACGGACGCCACCGCCGTCGGCACCATCAAGGACGACGACGGCGTGGTCATCTCCATCGCCGACGCTGAGCCGGTCACCGAGACGGAGGGAGCTACGCCCAGCGCCACCTTCACCATCACCATGACCCCCCACCAAGCGGCGCCGGTGACCGTCCAGTGGGAGACCATGGACGGCCTGGGAATGGAGCATTCTGTGGCCAAGGGCGGCGGCCTGACTATCAGCGGCGAGAGGGACTACACGGCGGTGAGCTCCGGGTCCGTCACCTTCGCGCCGGGCGAAACGGTCAAACAGGTTTCCACCACCGTGCTCGACGACAAAGCGCCCGAGGTGGACGAGAACTTCCGCGCCGTCATCAGCGTGTCGGACCCCAACATCACCGTGCTCCGTTCTACCGCTTTCGCCATTATAGAAGATGACGACGCCTGGAACATCTGGCTCGACGAGAACAACGCCGCCTGGGTGGAAGAGGGCACCGGCGAGAACAAGCGCATTACGCTAAAGGTGCAGCGCACCGACGCGTCCGCGGAGGAGTCCCCACTGGAATCCAGGTACCAGACCCGTTACAGGTACATCTCCTGCTTCATCAGCGTGGTGAAGGAGGAAAGACATCCTTTCACCCGGATGACCAATCCTTACGAGTACGTCAGCACCGCGACCGTTGACCCGACGGGCTGGGACGTGAGGAGACATCACAGCGACGATACCCGGTTAAAACACCCCAGGTGCCACATAAGGGGGAGCAACGCCTCCTTCAACGTCGATGGGTTTGAGAAACTCAGCTACACTCTGCCCCTGGAATTCGAGATTCGGGGCGACTCCATTGCCGAAGAGAACGAGACCTTCACCTTGCTGCTGGAGTCATCACTCTTTGGGCCCCAAGGGTGGCGTCTCGACCCGGTGTCGCGCGGCTACCAGTACGTAACCGTTACCATCGTGGACGACGACACTCCCCAAGCCTCCATCACTAGCGTGACTGTGGAGGAAGACGCTGGCAGCGCCGACGTCACCGTGAGTCTGAGCATGGCGTCCAGCCAACATCAAAAGTTGCGGGTGTCAATGGAGCCCGGCACGGCCCAGCCCTGGGAGGACTACCAGCCTCTGTTCAGTCATGACGTGACCTTCGAACCAGGTGAAACGACGAAGACGGTCAGCATACCCATCGTGAATGATGGTATTCGTGAGGAGGATGAGACCTTCACGGTAACCCTGTCGGATGAATCGGACGGCATCAACATCCACCCCGGCGGGAAGACCGCCACGGTCACCATCAGGGATGATGAATCCGATTACCTGCCCCGGCTCACCGTCCCGGACCGTGTGGTCGAAGAGGGAGACTCCGCCACCCTCATCTTCAGGATGAACCCGCCGCCGCCGAACCGGTTTTGGGTGGGCAGGATCCAGTGGAATGACGACGAGAAGCCCATGTCGCTGCCGGCGGCGACGGAAGGCGACGACTACGCCGAGATTACCGGGGACACAGCGGACGCCGTCCCCGTAGCACCGGGAGAGACTGAATTCACTACAACCGTCAGCTCAGTCGAGGATACCCTGATCGAGAGCGGCGAGTACATTGGCATATCCACCAAGTGGAACAATGCCGTCGGCAACCCCATCCGATATGCGAAGCCCGGCGCGCTAGTCGCCATCCGGGACGACGACCTAGGTTCGGTGGCAATTGATCCCATCGCCGCCGGCACGGTGGAGGAGAACAAGGAATGGATCCACGACGCGGACTTGACCGGAGCCAGCAACCCGTTGGGCGACGTTAGCTGGTCGGTGGCCGGCAACGACGCTGCCTTCTTCACCATCGACCAGGATACCGGCGTCCTCACCATGTCTCCACAGAACTACGAAGACCCGTTGGACCACAACGAGGATAACGTCTACCGCGCCACGGTTTCCGTCGTAGACGAGGACGGCAATGTTGACTCTGAGGGCGTGCAGGTAACGGTAACCGACGTCACCTACGCGACGTTCACAGTCCAGGTAAACTTCTGCTGCCACGCTGATACCAGCAAGCAGGTGTATGGGGCCGAGGAAGGAGACGGCATCCAGGTCTCGGTCTACCCGCGCTTCACCTCAAAGACTCCTGTGTCGCTCAAGTGGGCCACGGCGGAGGATACCGCAGGAAGCAACCCGGCCTCTGCCACCGACTACACCTCGTCCACGGCTCCCGCGAAGCTCAGTTGGCCCGCTGGCGACGCCGGAACAGCGGGAACTACCCAGACCTTCACCATCGCCACCACGGAAGACGCCCTGTACGAGGCCGACGAAACCTTCCTACTCAGCTTCACCGAAGGCATGGCCGGAGACACCGACGACGTGAATTTCGCTTTCGCGAGCGCGCCCGACGGCTCGGTCCGCCGGGATGGAAACGAAGCGGACGCGACACTGACCATCGGGAATGACGACGTTATGCCTCCCAATACTTTAATGTTGAGTGTCAGCCCGGCCTCGGTGGGGGAGGGAGCGGGCGCTACGACGGTGACAGTGAAAGCCACCCTGGGAGGCTCCAGTTCCTTCCCGGAGAGCAAGACGGTTACGGTGGAGGTGGGCAAAGACGGAGACACCGCCGTCTCAGGTACAGACTACGCGGCGGTCAATGGCCTCACTATCATCTTGCCGGCAGGAGCAACGAGCGGCAGCGCTCAGTTCACCCTGACACCCACCCAGGACGCCCTGGACGAGGCCAACGAGGCGATCACGGTGCATGGCACGTCGTCAGACCTGACGGTGTCGGATGCCAGCCTGACCATCACCGACGACGACACTGCAGCCACCACCGCGTCGCTGAGCGTCAGTCCGGCCTCGGTGGGGGAGGGAGCGGGGGGAACGACGGTCACCGTGACGGCGACGCTGGGCGGCACATCGACGTTTACTGAGGACAAGACGGTCACCGTCACGGTGGGCAAGAACTCAGACGGGGCCGTATCAGGCACGGACTACACGGCGGTCGATCCCATCGCTGTCACAATCTCAGCGGGTACGTTGAGCGGGCGGAAGACGTTCACGCTGACGCCGACGCAGGACACCCTGGACGAGCCCAACGAGGCGATCACCCTCTCCGGCGCAGCTCCCGGCCTGACCGTCACCGACGCCACCTTGAGCATCACCGACGACGACGCCACGCCATCCCTCACCATCGGGAACGCTTCGGTCTCCGAGGGCGGGAAGGCGGAGTTCACGGTGACGCTCTCGGCCGTCTCGGGGCGGGATGTGACGGTGCAGTGGACGACGGGCGATGACGGAACTCGGGGGGCCAAGCAGGCGACGGCGGACACCGACTACACGGCGGTGACGACGGCGCGGACGGCGACCATCGCCGCCGGGTCCACCGGCGCCACCATCGAGGTGCAAACCACCGAGGACGCGGTGGTCGAGGGCGACGAGACCTTCGCCGTCACCCTGGCGTCGCCCACCAACGCAACGCTGGGTTCACCGTCCACCGGGACGGGGACCATCACCGACGACGACACCGCAGCCACCACCGCGTCGCTGAGCGTCAGTCCGGCCTCGGTGGGGGAGGGAGCGGGGGGAACGACGGTCACCGTGACGGCGACGCTGGGCGGCACATCGACGTTCGCTGAGGACAAGACGGTCACCGTCACGGTGGGCAAGAACTCAGACGGGGCCGTATCAGGCACGGACTACACGGCGGTCGATCCCGTCGCTGTCACAATCTCAGCGGGTACGTTGAGCGGGCGGAAGACGTTCACGCTGACGCCGACGCAGGACACCCTGGACGAGCCCAACGAGGCGATCACCCTCTCCGGCGCAGCTCCCGGCCTGACCGTCACCGACGCCACCTTGAGCATCACCGACGACGACGCCACGCCATCCCTCACCATCGGGAACGCTTCGGTCTCCGAGGGCGGGAAGGCGGAGTTCACGGTGACGCTCTCGGCCGTCTCGGGGCGGGATGTGACGGTGCAGTGGACGACGGGCGATGACGGAACTCGGGGGGCCAAGCAGGCGACGGCGGACACCGACTACACGGCGGTGACGACGGCGCGGACGGCGACCATCGCCGCCGGGTCCACCGGCGCCACCATCGAGGTGCAAACCACCGAGGACGCGGTGGTCGAGGGCGACGAGACCTTCGCCGTCACCCTGGCGTCGCCCACCAACGCAACGCTGGGTTCACCGTCCACCGGGACGGGGACCATCACCGACGACGACACCGCAGCCACCACCGCGTCGCTGAGCGTCAGTCCGGCCTCGGTGGGGGAGGGAGCGGGGGGAACGACGGTCACCGTGACGGCGACGCTCGGCGGCACATCGACGTTTACTGAGGACAAGACGGTCACCGTCACGGTGGGCAAGAACTCAGACGGGGCCGTATCAGGCACGGACTACACGGCGGTCGATCCCGTCGCTGTCACAATCTCAGCGGGTACGTTGAGCGGGCGGAAGACGTTCACGCTGACGCCGACGCAGGACACCCTGGACGAGCCCAACGAGGCGATCACCCTCTCCGGCGCAGCTCCCGGCCTGACCGTCACCGACGCCACCTTGAGCATCACCGACGACGACGCCACGCCATCCCTCACCATCGGGAACGCTTCGGTCTCCGAGGGCGGGAAGGCGGAGTTCACGGTGACGCTCTCGGCCGTCTCGGGGCGGGATGTGACGGTGCAGTGGACGACGGGCGATGACGGAACTCGGGGGGCCAAGCAGGCGACGGCGGACACCGACTACACGGCGGTGACGACGGCGCGGACGGCGACCATCGCCGCCGGGTCCACCGGCGCCACCATCGAGGTGCAAACCACCGAGGACGCGGTGGTCGAGGGCGACGAGACCTTCGCCGTCACCCTGGCGTCGCCCACCAACGCAACGCTGGGTTCACCGTCCACCGGGACGGGGACCATCACCGACGACGACACCGCAGCCACCACCGCGTCGCTGAGCGTCAGTCCGGCCTCGGTGGGGGAGGGAGCGGGGGGAACGACGGTCACCGTGACGGCGACGCTCGGCGGCACATCGACGTTTACTGAGGACAAGACGGTCACCGTCACGGTGGGCAAGAACTCAGACGGGGCCGTATCAGGCACGGACTACACGGCGGTCGATCCCGTCGCTGTCACAATCTCAGCGGGTACGTTGAGCGGGCGGAAGACGTTCACGCTGACGCCGACGCAGGACACCCTGGACGAGCCCAACGAGGCGATCACCCTCTCCGGCGCAGCTCCCGGCCTGACCGTCACCGACGCCACCTTGAGCATCACCGACGACGACGCCACGCCGTCCCTCACCATCGGGAACGCTTCGGTCTCCGAGGGCGGGAAGGCGGAGTTCACGGTGACGCTCTCGGCCGTCTCGGGGCGGGATGTGACGGTGCAGTGGACGACGGGCGATGACGGAACTCGGGGGGCCAAGCAGGCGACGGCGGATACCGACTACACGGCGGTGACGACGGCGCGGACGGCGACCATCGCCGCCGGGTCCACCGGCGCCACCATCGAGGTGCAAACCACCGAGGACGCGGTGGTCGAGGGCGACGAGACCTTCGCCGTCACCCTGGCGTCGCCCACCAACGCAACGCTGGGTTCACCGTCCACCGGGACGGGGACCATCACCGACGACGACACCGCAGCCACCACCGCGTCGCTGAGCGTCAGTCCGGCCTCGGTGGGGGAGGGAGCGGGGGGAACGACGGTCACCGTGACGGCGACGCTGGGCGGCACATCGACGTTCGCTGAGGACAAGACGGTCACCGTCACGGTGGGCAAGAACTCAGACGGGGCCGTATCAGGCACGGACTACACGGCGGTCGATCCCATCGCTGTCACAATCTCAGCGGGTACGTTGAGCGGGCGGAAGACGTTCACGCTGACGCCGACGCAGGACACCCTGGACGAGCCCAACGAGGCGATCACCCTCTCCGGCGCAGCTCCCGGCCTGACCGTCACCGACGCCACCTTGAGCATCACCGACGACGACGCCACGCCATCCCTCACCATCGGGAACGCTTCGGTCTCCGAGGGCGGGAAGGCGGAGTTCACGGTGACGCTCTCGGCCGTCTCGGGGCGGGATGTGACGGTGCAGTGGACGACGGGCGATGACGGAACTCGGGGGGCCAAGCAGGCGACGGCGGACACCGATGACGACGGCGCGGACGGCGACCATCGCCGCCGGGGTCCGACCGCCGCCGGGTCCACCGGCGCCATCGAGGTGCAAACCACCGAGGACGCGGTGGTCGAGGGCGACGAGACCTTCGCCGTCACCCTGGCGTCGCCCACCAACGCAACGCTGGGTTCACCGTCCACCGGGACGGGGACCATCACCGACGACGACACCGCAGCCACCACCGCGTCGCTGAGCGTCAGTCCGGCCTCGGTGGGGGAGGGAGCGGGGGGAACGACGGTCACCGTGACGGCGACGCTGGGCGGCACATCGACGTTCGCTGAGGACAAGACGGTCACCGTCACGGTGGGCAAGAACTCAGACGGGGCCGTATCAGGCACGGACTACACGGCGGTCGATCCCGTCGCTGTCACAATCTCAGCGGGTACGTTGAGCGGGCGGAAGACGTTCACGCTGACGCCGACGCAGGACACCCTGGACGAGCCCAACGAGGCGATCACCCTCTCCGGCGCAGCTCCCGGCCTGACCGTCACCGACGCCACCTTGAGCATCACCGACGACGACGCCACGCCATCCCTCACCATCGGGAACGCTTCGGTCTCCGAGGGCGGGAAGGCGGAGTTCACGGTGACGCTCTCGGCCGTCTCGGGGCGGGATGTGACGGTGCAGTGGACGACGGGCGATGACGGAACTCGGGGGGCCAAGCAGGCGACGGCGGACACCGACTACACGGCGGTGACGACGGCGCGGACGGCGACCATCGCCGCCGGGTCCACCGGCGCCACCATCGAGGTGCAAACCACCGAGGACGCGGTGGTCGAGGGCGACGAGACCTTCGCCGTCACCCTGGCGTCGCCCACCAACGCAACGCTGGGTTCACCGTCCACCGGGACGGGGACCATCACCGACGACGACACCGCAGCCACCACCGCGTCGCTGAGCGTCAGTCCGGCCTCGGTGGGGGAGGGAGCGGGGGGAACGACGGTCACCGTGACGGCGACGCTGGGCGGCACATCGACGTTTACTGAGGACAAGACGGTCACCGTCACGGTGGGCAAGAACTCAGACGGGGCCGTATCAGGCACGGACTACACGGCGGTCGATCCCGTCGCTGTCACAATCTCAGCGGGTACGTTGAGCGGGCGGAAGACGTTCACGCTGACGCCGACGCAGGACACCCTGGACGAGCCCAACGAGGCGATCACCCTCTCCGGCGCAGCTCCCGGCCTGACCGTCACCGACGCCACCTTGAGCATCACCGACGACGACGCCACGCCGTCCCTCACCATCGGGAACGCTTCGGTCTCCGAGGGCGGGAAGGCGGAGTTCACGGTGACGCTCTCGGCCGTCTCGGGGCGGGATGTGACGGTGCAGTGGACGACGGGCGATGACGGAACTCGGGGGGCCAAGCAGGCTACGGCGGACACCGACTACACGGCGGTGACGACGGCGCGGACGGCGACCATCGCCGCCGGGTCCACCGGCGCCACCATCGAGGTGCAAACCACCGAGGACGCGGTGGTCGAGGGCGACGAGACCTTCGCCGTCACCCTGGCGTCGCCCACCAACGCAACGCTGGGTTCACCGTCCACCGGGACGGGGACCATCACCGACGACGACACCGCAGCCACCACCGCGTCGCTGAGCGTCAGTCCGGCCTCGGTGGGGGAGGGAGCGGGGGGAACGACGGTCACCGTGACGGCGACGCTCGGCGGCACATCGACGTTTACTGAGGACAAGACGGTCACCGTCACGGTGGGCAAGAACTCAGACGGGGCCGTATCAGGCACGGACTACACGGCGGTCGATCCCGTCGCTGTCACAATCTCAGCGGGTACGTTGAGCGGGCGGAAGACGTTCACGCTGACGCCGACGCAGGACACCCTGGACGAGCCCAACGAGGCGATCACCCTCTCCGGCGCAGCTCCCGGCCTGACCGTCACCGACGCCACCTTGAGCATCACCGACGACGACGCCACGCCGTCCCTCACCATCGGGAACGCTTCGGTCTCCGAGGGCGGCAAGGCGGAGTTCACGGTGACGCTCTCGGCCGTCTCGGGGCGGGATGTGACGGTGCAGTGGACGACGGGCGATGACGGAACTCGGGGGGCCAAGCAGGCGACGGCGGATACCGATTACACGGCGGTGACCACGGCGCGGACGGCGACCATCGCCGCCGGGTCCACCGGCGCCACCATCGAGGTGCAAACCACCGAGGACGCGGTGGTCGAGGGCGACGAGACCTTCGCCGTCACCCTGGCGTCGCCCACCAACGCAACGCTGGGTTCACCGTCCACCGGGACGGGGACCATCACCGACGACGACACCGCAGCCACCACCGCGTCGCTGAGCGTCAGTCCGGCCTCGGTGGGGGAGGGAGCGGGGGGAACGACGGTCACCGTGACGGCGACGCTGGGCGGCACATCGACGTTCGCTGAGGACAAGACGGTCACCGTCACGGTGGGCAAGAACTCAGACGGGGCCGTATCAGGCACGGACTACACGGCGGTCGATCCCATCGCTGTCACAATCTCAGCGGGTACGTTGAGCGGGCGGAAGACGTTCACGCTGACGCCGACGCAGGACACCCTGGACGAGCCCAACGAGGCGATCACCCTCTCCGGCGCAGCTCCCGGCCTGACCGTCACCGACGCCACCTTGAGCATCACCGACGACGACGCCACGCCATCCCTCACCATCGGGAACGCTTCGGTCTCCGAGGGCGGGAAGGCGGAGTTCACGGTGACGCTCTCGGCCGTCTCGGGGCGGGATGTGACGGTGCAGTGGACGACGGGCGATGACGGAACTCGGGGGGCCAAGCAGGCTACGGCGGACACCGACTACACGGCGGTGACGACGGCGCGGACGGCGACCATCGCCGCCGGGTCCACCGGCGCCACCATCGAGGTGCAAACCACCGAGGACGCGGTGGTCGAGGGCGACGAGACCTTCGCCGTCACCCTGGCGTCGCCCACCAACGCAACGCTGGGTTCACCGTCCACCGGGACGGGGACCATCACCGACGACGACACCGCAGCCACCACCGCGTCGCTGAGCGTCAGTCCGGCCTCGGTGGGGGAGGGAGCGGGGGGAACGACGGTCACCGTGACGGCGACGCTGGGCGGCACATCGACGTTCGCTGAGGACAAGACGGTCACCGTCACGGTGGGCAAGAACTCAGACGGGGCCGTATCAGGCACGGACTACACGGCGGTCGATCCCGTCGCTGTCACAATCTCAGCGGGTACGTTGAGCGGGCGGAAGACGTTCACGCTGACGCCGACGCAGGACACCCTGGACGAGCCCAACGAGGCGATCACCCTCTCCGGCGCAGCTCCCGGCCTGACCGTCACCGACGCCACCTTGAGCATCACCGACGACGACGCCACGCCATCCCTCACCATCGGGAACGCTTCGGTCTCCGAGGGCGGGAAGGCGGAGTTCACGGTGACGCTCTCGGCCGTCTCGGGGCGGGATGTGACGGTGCAGTGGACGACGGGCGATGACGGAACTCGGGGGGCCAAGCAGGCTACGGCGGACACCGACTACACGGCGGTGACGACGGCGCGGACGGCGACCATCGCCGCCGGGTCCACCGGCGCCACCATCGAGGTGCAAACCACCGAGGACGCGGTGGTCGAGGGCGACGAGACCTTCGCCGTCACCCTGGCGTCGCCCACCAACGCAACGCTGGGTTCACCGTCCACCGGGACGGGGACCATCACCGACGACGACACCGCAGCCACCACCGCGTCGCTGAGCGTCAGTCCGGCCTCGGTGGGGGAGGGAGCGGGGGGAACGACGGTCACCGTGACGGCGACGCTCGGCGGCACATCGACGTTTACTGAGGACAAGACGGTCACCGTCACGGTGGGCAAGAACTCAGACGGGGCCGTATCAGGCACGGACTACACGGCGGTCGATCCCGTCGCTGTCACAATCTCAGCGGGTACGTTGAGCGGGCGGAAGACGTTCACGCTGACGCCGACGCAGGACACCCTGGACGAGCCCAACGAGGCGATCACCCTCTCCGGCGCAGCTCCCGGCCTGACCGTCACCGACGCCACCTTGAGCATCACCGACGACGACGCCACGCCGTCCCTCACCATCGGGAACGCTTCGGTCTCCGAGGGCGGCAAGGCGGAGTTCACGGTGACGCTCTCGGCCGTCTCGGGGCGGGATGTGACGGTGCAGTGGACGACGGGCGATGACGGAACTCAGGGGGCCAAGCAGGCGACGGCGGATACCGATTACACGGCGGTCACCACGGCGCGGACGGCGACCATCGCCGCCGGGTCCACCGGCGCCACCATCGAGGTGCAAACCACCGAGGACGCGGTGGTCGAGGGCGACGAGACCTTCGCCGTCACCCTGGCGTCGCCCACCAACGCAACGCTGGGTTCACCGTCCACCGGGACGGGGACCATCACCGACGACGACACCGCAGCCACCACCGCGTCGCTGAGCGTCAGTCCGGCCTCGGTGGGGGAGGGAGCGGGGGGAACGACGGTCACCGTGACGGCGACGCTGGGCGGCACATCGACGTTTACTGAGGACAAGACGGTCACCGTCACGGTGGGCAAGAACTCAGACGGGGCCGTATCAGGCACGGACTACACGGCGGTCGATCCCATCGCTGTCACAATCTCAGCAGGTACGTTGAGCGGGCGGAAGACGTTCACGCTGACGCCGACGCAGGACACCCTGGACGAGCCCAACGAGGCGATCACCCTCTCCGGCGCAGCTCCCGGCCTGACCGTCACCGACGCCACCTTGAGCATCACCGACGACGATGGGACACCTACGACGGCCGCGTTGAGCGTTAGCCCATCGAGTGTCGGCGAAGGCGCGGGCGCGACCACCGTCACCGTCACGGCCACTCTCGGCGGCCCCGCGACGTTCACGGCTAACAAGACGGTTACTGTTAGCGTGGGGAAGACCGGCGACGACGCCGTCTCCGGTACGGACTACACGGCGGTGGGGAACTTCGATATCACCATCAGCGCGGGGGCTCGCAGCGGCAATAGGACGTTCACTCTCAAGCCTACGCAGGACACCTTGGACGAGACGAACGAGGCGCTGACGGTGCACGCCACGTCGCCGGGCCTCACCGTAAGCGACGCCAGCGTTACCATCACCGACGACGACACGACGCCAACGGTGAGGATAGGCGACACCAGCGTGGCGGAGGGCGGCAAGGCGGAGTTCGCCATCACGCTTTCAGCTGTCTCAGGACAGGATGTCACTGTCAAGTGGACAACAGGTGAGGACGGCTCTCAAGGAGCCAACCAAGCGACGGCGGGGACGGACTATACGGCGGTCGCTACGGCGCGGACGGCGACCATCGCCGCCGGGTCCACCAGCGCCACCATCGAGGTGCATACCAACGATGACCTCCTAGCCGAGGGCGACGAGACCTTCATAGTCACCCTGGCATCGCCCACCAACGCTACGCTGGGTTCACCTTCCTCCGGAAAGGGTACTATCACCGACGATGATGCGGTGCCGACGACGGCAACGCTGAGCGTCAGCCCAACGAAAGTCGGCGAGGGCGAGGGCGCCACCACTATCACCGTCTCAGCGGGTTTGGACGGCATTACGACGTTCGCTGAGGACAAGACGGTGACCGTCACAGTGGGCAAGAACGGCGACGCCGCGGTGTCGGGCACGGACTACGCGGCGGTGGCGAACTTCGACATCACCATCGACGCGGGATGGTCGGGTGGGCAGACGACTTTTACCTTCACTCCTACGCAGGACGCCTTGGACGAGGGGAACGAGACGCTCACTCTCTCCGGCTCCGCCACCGGCCTCACTCTCTCCGACGCTACTTTGGCCATCACCGACGACGATTCGGATAGGAATCCACAAGACGGTCGTCCGGTGATTAGCATTAACCACCCGAAGACGCATGAGAAGGACACAACTACGGCGGATCTGGTGTTCGTTGTAACGCTGAACCTTTCCACCAGCCAAGAGATAACGGTGGACTATGCTGACGCTGCGACGGGAACGGCAACCTCGGGGACGGACTATACGGCTATCACGGCGGGGACGCTTACTTTCGCGCCAGGGGAGAAGTCGAAGACGGTAACCGTCACGGTGACGGGTGACGCGGATGTAGAGGGCGATGAGACAGTGGTATTGCGGCTGTCGTCGCCAACAAACGCAACGTTGTCTGGCGACGGTTCAACGCTGGACGGAACGGGGACTATCTGGGAGAACGATGGCGCCTACGCCAACCGGCCGCGGGTCTCCATTATTTCGGACTACGCAGGGCTTCAGGGAGGAATGCTGTGGTTTGCAATTAGGTTCTCGCAGTCGCTCAGCGAGGAGGTGCATATTCCGATTGACGTGGAATACATTACCGCCGACGATGATGAAAAGTGCGGAAACGGTGGTGTAATTGACGAATATTGCACCTCCGACACGCTGGAGGAGATAGTTCCCCATTGGACTCTCCTAAGCCCATACTCGGAAAACGGCGACCCGAGCCCTCGCGAAATGTATGCGAACGAGCCAGTGGGCAGCAGTTACATCATAAATCCCGCTAGGCCCTATTACCAAACCATGCCGGCCAGCTCAACCTATGTATCGAACAACTTCTACATACGGCAAGATGGCGACGGCGATAACGAGCGTTTCCGTATCGTTTTCGATACCGATCATCCGCATTGGCCCGCGGACCTGCCGCCAGCGGAGTATTCCGGCTATGCGGAAGGACTGGTTATGGACAAGGTAAACTTCCCGATGGCCGGTTGCTGGTGGGAACAGCTTTCGGCCGATGAGCGCGAGCGAATGCTCATCGGCGGATTCCCGGTCACAGGCATCCGCGACGGAACCCTAGCCGAAGCCATCATGTCATCCTATGGTCGTCACATCATGGAGGGTTTGGAGATTCCGTTCAAGTGTAGGGCGGGCGCATTGGCTGGTGAGCTGGTAAACGCGGAGGGCGAAGACGAGCTGAGAGACGCGGGACTGCGGGTCCTAGACCTAACCTCGGTAGACACATGGTGGGACTCGATGGACTGCCGGCTGCGCAGGGTGGCCGTCGGGGACGGCGTTACCGACGACCCAACGAATCCCTGGTGTCAGGGCACGTTTGCGGAACTGGGACAAGCCGAGAAGGACAGGGTCGAGGCCATCTTCGAAGCGCTCACGTCAATAGACTGCGTTATACATCAGACGCCGGAAATCAGCATCACCGCCGGCGCTAGCATTACCGAGGGCGAGAACGCCGTCTTCACCGTGACAGCTGACCCAGCTCCCTCAGCCGACTTGGACGTAACCGTTACGGTGTCGCAGACCGGCGACTTCGGCGTAACACCCGGCTCACATACGGTCACTATACCGACGAGTGGCAGCGTCACGCTGACCGTCGCTACCAGCGACGACAACGTTGACGAGGCCGACGGCTTCGCTGCCGCCACGGTGAGCGAGGGCGAGGGCTACACTGTGTCCGACGCGGCGGGTTCGGCCACGGTAGTCGTGACGGACGACGATGGAGCGCCGACTAAAGTCTGCACGCCGAATCTTCCTTCCGACGCCATAACTGTGGCGGAGGTGAAAGGCTGGCGTGACGAGTTCAGCCATTCCGAGCATGTATCGCGCTGGAACCGAGTGCTTGCCGCCCTGGGCGAAGACTCCGGCGAGACAGCGATGACGGCCGCGCAAGCAGAGGCCATCAAGCAGCAGTTCGACAACTCCCGCTGGGACCGCACCCTCCGTACGCTGGAAGCGCTGGAGGATTGCTCCGATCCCCCCGACACCACGCCGGAAGTGAGCATCACCGCCGACGCTAGCATTACCGAGGGCGAGAACTCCGTCTTCACCGTGACCGCTAGCCCGGCGCCCCACGCTGCGCTGTCGGTCACTATTGCGGTGAGCCAGACCGGCGACTTCGGGGTTTCACCTGGATCTCAGACTGTGACCATCCCGACCACCGGCAGTGCCACGCTGACGATTGCTACGACGAATGACAACGTTGATGAAGCCAATGGCTCCGTTACCGCCACCGTGAATTCGGGTACTGGCTATACCGTGTCCACTACGGCAGGCTCGGCTACAATCGCAGTCGAGGACGATGACGATACGTCGCCACCACCGCCGACCACGCCTGAAGTGAGCATCACCGCCGGAGACGACATCACCGAGGGCGGCAACGCAGTCTTCACCGTGACCGCCAGCCCGGCGCCCAACGCTGCGCTGTCGGTCACTATTGCGGTAAGCCAGATTGGCGACTTCGGCGTCACCACCGGCTCGCGGACAGTGACCATCCCGACCAGCGGCAGCGCCACGCTGACGATTGCTACGACGAATGACAACGTTGATGAAGCCAATGGCTCCGTTACCGCCACCGTGAATTCGGGCACGGGCTACACCGTGGACAGCACGGCAGGCTCAGCCACCGTCGTAGTCGAGGACGATGACGCCGCGCTGGCGCCTGTCATGCCGTGTGTGAGCATCACCGCCGGAGACGACATCACCGAGGGCGGCAGCGCGACCTTCACCTTGACCGCTAGCCCGGCGCCCCACGCTGCGCTGTCGGTCACTATTGCGGTGAGCCAGACCGGCGACTTCGGGGTTTCACCTGGATCTCAGACAGTGACCATCCCGACCAGCGGCAGCGCCACGCTGACGATTGCTACGACGAATGACAACGTTGATGAAACGCACGGCTCGATTACCGCCACTTTGCACAACGGACAGGGCTACACCACAAAATTGGGGGCCGGGTGGGCAAGAGTGTCGGTGTCGGACGACGATGAATCGCCACGATCCAACATCACCATCTCCATCGCGGATGCTTCCGGGCCGGAGAGCAATGATATCGAATTCACAGTGACACTATCGGAAGCGGCGCCCCACGAGATCCGGGTGTGGTGGGAGTCGGTCATTGATTACAGCCGGAATCACGCCGCCGTCTGTAATAGCGATTTCTTTTGCATGGATGGATGGCTGGTCTTTGCCCCAGGCGAAACCAGCCAGACGGGAGTTGTGTGGCTGCACAATGACACCCGCCAGGAATCCAACAAGGAGTTCCTGGTGCAGCTGTCCAAGCCGGAAGGGGTGGTCATCGCCGACGGCGAGGCTGTCATGACCATCATCGACGACGACTAGGGTTCCTTCAGGGCCGCGCCGGCCCAGATGGACCAGATATAATGATGGAGACGCATCTACCGATGCGTCTCCATTTTGTGAATTACGAGGCAAGGGCACCCTAGTAGTTGACGAGGGTATCGTCCGCGAGGCAAAATCAACCAGGCCATCCTGCATCAGAGTAGCACCTCCCACCGGAAAGTTCGCAATTCAGTCTTGGCAGGCCCACCAACTCATAGTTAAGACTAAGGAGGGGGCTCGAATCCTCACGCTGCGCGGGACGGAGGTGAAATCGTATGCAGACGATGATCAGGAACCGCGGTTTCGCTCTGACAGTGGCAGTTGCGCTGGTGTTCGTGTCCGCAGCGTGCAGCAACGACGGCAGAACCTGGGGTGATGCGCGCTACACAGCCGAGATGCGGAACGCGAAGGGCGACCCCATAGGCACTGTAGTCATGCAGCAAGGCTCAGGGGGATTCCTGGTCACCGTCATGGTGGAAGGCATCGAACCCGGTCCGCACGGCATCCACATCCACTCAGTCGGGACGTGCATGCCCGATTTTGGGGCGTCAGGTGGACACATCAACGTGGACAACCGCCAGCACGGGCTGCTCAACCCCGACGGCCCGGACAACGGCGACCTGCCCAATATCTACGCCGCCGCCGATGGTAGCGTGCAGGCCGAACTATTCACGACCCTCGTTGATCCAGACCTGCTGATGGACGACGACGGGTCAGCCATCGTGATCCACGAGAACCGCGATGACCATAACACCCAGCCCATCGGAGGAGCCGGAGGGCGCATCGCCTGCGGCGTGCTGAACTAGGCGCGGTGCTCTAGTCCTGTGACAGGCAGGGCCTGGGCCTGTCAGTAGCCGCCCAATTGAGAAGGCTCGGACAGCTCATTCAGGCCGTCCTAAGCCTCCCAGCCAAAGCTCCAAGATAGTGCTAGCTACCGTACACGTCGGCCCACCAGACTTGACGAAATCAAGAACTTTCGCATTGACCTTCAAGCTGATGGTATAGCTGGAATGCAATCCCCGTCGTCGGTAACTGACTTGGGGCGAAGTCTTGATTGATCTGCCCGGGATGGCCGTTGCCATCAGGAAGGCATCTCCGCGTCCGCCTAATCGACTCCATCGACGTCATTGCGGACGTAACGGTCAAGGCTAAATTCCTCGTAGGGCGTTGCGGAAAACTGGTGGCGGCGCGATTCCATTCGATGTTGCGTCCCGTGAGCTACCGCGTGGTTCACGAGTTCCTCTATGCAACTTCGCTTCCACACCAGCCCAAGGTCCGAATCAGAGCGCAATCTGCCAGAATAGACACCGACGAAGTAGTTCATAGGCTTCTTCGCCTGAAATGTCCTTCCCTTGTGTTCGACGACGGCTCCTGCGCGAAAGTGGGCGAACACGGGAGAACCGGATTGACCGGGGCGCGACCTACAGTCTACGAGGAATACGGGCAAGCCAGAGACGTCTACATCGGGCTCAGATGCGATAAAGCCCTTCGACCAGATTGGGAACGGGCCCCCTATCTGGCCATACGGGTATCCAATGACATGCAACTCGCTGCCGATGTCCCATTTGTGCCAGTCGTTCTTCAACGAGACGCTGTTAATCTCTCCTACGATGTTAGTCATCTCCTTGACCGGCAGGGCGACTATGTCCGCCCTAGCTCCTAAAGTTGGGTGTTCGGTCCAAGCAGGAGCTTCTGAATTCGAGTGGTCCGCTAAGTCAATATGGTAGTGGACTTCCTGGGGACCATGCATCGTCACAACCGCATGGTCGGGTATGGCACCTTCCTTGTGCAACAGCTCATCGGTGAAATTGTTGCGCCCGGTGAAGTTGTGGCGGTTCGTGACAAGCACAGGTCCGTCTACGGACATCACGAAGAAGCATGTTCCGCTAGCAAGCAGCGTCTGTCCGTAGTACATCCTTATGTACCGGGACACTGCGGAAAGGCTATCGTAGTAGCCAGCCACTTTGAGTTCGTCTTGGTTACTCATCGAGTTGCTCCTCGTTGGGATGGGCAGTAGAGTTAGTTTACCCTCAATACACCGAAAAGATGAGCGTGGCGGAGGTTTGAGAGGGTAAGAAACCACTCTCGCGTTCGGGGATGATGGTTCCTGAGACGGACAACCTGTCAGAAACGAGGAGCCTCAATGGATACTACCCAACAACTACCGACTCATTCAAGTCGCCTTTTGACGATCATCGTTTGGTCAACAATGCGGTGGTGAATCTCCCGGCCACACTGGCCCAGCAGCAGGGTCTGCGCCAACTGGTTGACCGGCATATGGATTCTGGCTGGGCTCTATGGAGGCTAGAGATCATAGCGGTCGCTCGGAGCACTTGATTCGGCTAGTCTTTAGGAGCGCACGAGTGCGCGGAGGCTTGCGACAGTGGGTGTCCAAGGATAGGAGTACGAAACAATGACAACAAAAGGCGATCCGATGCGCTTTCTGTGCTTGCTTGATGAGTTGGAGACGTCGAGAGAACTCCTCAAGTCCGGGTTCGGACACCTCCAGGAAATAGACATGGGGAATACGTTCTACAGCCTGCCGCATCAACTACTAGCGAGCGGGTTTGAACGATTGATGAAGTGCTACGTCGCCGCTGTTCACAAGGGCCGTAACGGAGCCTACCCGGACATGGCGGCTATGAAGTCGTTCGGGCACGATCTAGAGAGCTTGCTAGAGACGATCTGTACGGAATACTACGGCGGGACGCAACGACCCTTGGTGCAACAGGATCTCGCTTTCATCAGCACGGATTCCGTGCTAAACGATTGCGTGAGAATCCTATCATTGTTCGGGAGAATGGGCCGCTATTACAACCTCGACGTTGTGGCTGGGGCGGGCTATGGGCCAATTGACCCCAGGGGCGAATGGGAGGCGTTGGAGTCCCGTGTGGAGGACCCGATTCCATATCTAGGCAATCTGGAGCGATTACACCGCGACTACTACCCGCGAGTGAACAGCGTGTTGATTGCTAAGATGGAGCGGCTGATTCGCGCGATCGCCATGCAGTTCACCCTTGGCGAGCATGCCGACCCCGAAGGTGAACTCAGACGGCTCTCAGTCGTTTACGGAGAGTTTAGGAACCTACGGGACGACCAATTCGGGACTGTCGACTATCGCCGTTCGGTGGAGATCCTCAAGAGCGACCCCGACCAATGGATATTGCGTTCCGACCAGGAGATCGCGGCTTCGGGCTGGCCCTCGCTTACAGTCAACAGGGCAGAGTTTGGGGACGAGTGGCCGTTCCGCGACGACAGGGTGACCGTCGAGTGTCGCGATGGTCTGTTCTGCATCGTCAATATCGAAGGTTATGACTTCGCGCTCAATGGTGCAGCGCGGAGCCGGTTCAGGTTGCCATTTCCGCACGACGCAGGTGTAGCAGTGCTGGGGAAGTCCGTGGGGCCGTTCATTGATATGGCACACGGCCTGTCGGCGTGACCGAAGGCGCAAGTCTATGTCTAACTGGGCAGGTTGTAGGCACCCACTGAAAGCCACAGGAACTGAAAGCCCGATGCCATTAGTAGTCTATCTTGAGTTGACTTCAGGCTAGATGCGCCGGATAATACCTTCCGTACGCATAGCACCGGACGGAGAGCGATATGACCAATAGAGTAGACGTACGGTTGGACATCGAACATCGGCGGCGGCTGGAGGAGTTGGCTCAGGAGAAGGGAGCGGCCATCTCCGACGTGGTGCGCAGCCTCATCGACGGGGCCTACGAGGACATCCTGCGCAATCGCCGCAAGGAGGCGATTGAACGGCTGATAGGATTGAACGTGGAGGACCCGCCCGACCCCGACATCCTCTCCCGCGAACTGGAGGCCGCCCATGAGCCCGGCGGTCTTCATTGACGCCAACGTTCCCATCTACGCCGCAGGCGGAGACCATCCCCTCAAGGAGCCGTGCGCCCGGATTCTCCGGACTGTGGCCGAGGACCCGCACCCCTTCGTAACGGACTCCGAGGTTCTTCAGGAGTTGCTGCATCGCTACCTGGCCTTGGGACGCTGGGAGCTGGGGCGAGAGGTTCTTCGGACGTTCGCCGAAGCGATGCACGGACGGGTCGAATCCGTCCATGCGGAGGACGTACTCACAGCGTCAGAACTGGCGGATCGCCATCCTGACGCGAGTTCACGTGACCTCGTGCACGCGGCGGTCATGCAGCGCATGGGAACCGGCCGCATTATCTCGGCGGATTCTGACTTCGACCGCATTGAGGGTGTCGAGAGGCTGGACCCGGCCCGCATTGGAGAGTGGGAGTTTACGATCACCGTCGAAGAGACGTAGCACTCCCACCCGCCGGCTATACATCGAACCAAGCTGGGAACGACTTTGACCATCCACATCGACATAGACGACCCCAAGTACCGCGCCGCCGCCGCCGAGATTCTGCGGAGGCACGATGGGAACGAGGCTGAGGCGAACATCACCAGCGCGGTGCGGGACCTCCTCATCCTGACCGGTCTTGTGCGCAGCGAGGAGATGCGTGAGGAGGACCCGCCATCGGACGGCTCCCGACGCGCCGTTGACCTGACGGCGCTGGACACCTTCATCGAGTTCAAGCGGCGAATCGGCACCGCTTCCGGTGGTGAACCTAACCCGCAGTACGTCGAGCAACTGGACGACTACCTGGCCCAATCAGCCAAGCAGGGCAAGGTGCGCATGGGAGTCCTCACGGACGGCAAGCGCTGGCTGCTGCGCTGGCCGGGAGCGGGGGAGGCCCGCTTGACCCGCCCGTATGCCTTCACGTTGGAGGAGCCGGACAACTGGATCGGCCTGTACGAGTGGCTGCGGGATTCGGCGCTGGTGTCCCTGGACGGCATGAGTCCCGATAGGAAGGGAACCGAAGGGCATTTCGGGCCGGGCAGCCCCTCCTACCAGCGCGACATCGCCGCGCTCAAGAGCCTCTACTTGGAGAATGCGGAGTTGGAGACCGTCCGCGTCAAGAGGCGGCTTTGGTACGACCTGCTGCGTACAGCCCTGGGTGAGATCGCCTACACCCCTGAGGGTTTGAGCGAGGAGTCGCAGGCGCGACTGGCTGCTGTCGGGGTCGGCACCGAGGAGATGGACGACCTTTTCGTCCGCCACACCTACCTGAGCGCGGTCATAGGCATGGTGGTGCAGGCGTCCTTCGGCATCGACATCCGCCGTCTGGCCGAGACGGACACCGCCGACTTGCTTCAAGGCCGTGAGTTGTACCGCGCCACGGGGTTGCAGGGCGTCTTGGAGTCGGACTTCTTCGCCTGGCCCAACGAGGTGGGCGGAAAGCCGCTGCTGCAAACTTTGGCTCGTCGAGTGGCCCGGTTCGACTGGGCCGAGGCTCCGCCGGACACTGCCGCAACCCTGTACGAGACGGTGATACCGCCTGAGGAACGGAGGCAGTTGGGGGAGTATTACACCCCTGCATGGCTGGCCCGCGTGATGCTCCAGGAGCTTGTGGACGATCCGTTGCACCAGCGCGTTCTGGACCCGGCCTGCGGCTCCGGCACCTTCGTAGCCGAGGCGGTGTCTCACTTCATTGCTGCCGCTAAGGAGACCGACTGGAAGCCCGGGGAAGTCCTCAACCGACTGCGGGAGGCTGTAGCCGGCATCGACGTTCACCCTGTGGCCGTTCACCTTGCCCGCGCTGCGTGGACGCTGGCCGCTCGCCCGGCCATCAACGCTGCGGGCGCAGCCGGAATAGACGCATCCCTGTCCATCCCCGTCTACTTGGGTGACGCCCTGCAACTGCGCTTCCGCACCGGCGACATGTTCGCCGAGACCGAGATAGCAATCCGGGTGGATGACGACCAAAACACGGAGTTGGTGTTTCCAGTGACATTGGTGGATCGGGCTGAGAGTTTCGACGCACTGATGGGGGATGTCTCGACAGCCATTGAGCAGGGAGACGACCCATTCCTGGCCTTGGACGACAATGAAATCGACGACCCTGCTGAGCGCCAGATCATCGGGAGCACCATAGAGACCATGCAGCGTCTCCACGCCGAAGGTCGTAACCACATCTGGGCCTACTACACCCGCAACATGGTGCGGCCGGTGGCGCTGTCGCGTTCCAAGGTGGACGTGATTATCGGCAACCCACCTTGGATCAACTACAACCAGACCGCAGACATCCTCCGAGACGAACTGAAGAATCTGAGCCGGAATACCTATGGCATCTGGGCAGGAGGTCGCTATGCCACCCACCAGGACGTTGCCGGACTGTTCTTCGCCCGCAGTGTTGGCTTGTACCTGAAGGATGGGGGCGTCATCGGCTTCGTGCTGCCCCACAGTGCGCTTCAGGCCGGACAGTACTCCAAATGGCGCAGCGGTCAGTGGCGGACGCGCAAGACAGGCCCCAGCGTTCAGGTGGATTTCACCTTCAAGTCTGCATGGGACTTGGAGCGGCTGGTGCCCAACACCTTCTTCCCCATCCCGTCCTCGGTGGTGTTCGCCCGCAAGCTCTCCCAGGACACGTCCGGCAAGGCTTTGTCCGGTAGGGTGGAGCGATGGGTAGGGAAGACGGGCGCAGAGAACGTGCGCCGGGAGTCCGTCGGCATCACCGACACTGGAGCAGCGGGGGAATCGCCCTATGGTGGTTATTCCCGCCAGGGCGCAATCATTGTCCCCCGATGCCTATTCTTCGTGAACGAGACGGAGAACACCGCCATCGTACAGGCAGCCCCAACGGTCACCGTCAATCCTCGAAGAGGCAACCTCGACAAGGCTCCTTGGAAGGATCTGGACCTGACCGCCATCACCGGCCAGACCGTCGAGAAAGGCCATCTCTTCAATCTGTACTTGGGCGAAACCATCGCTCCCTACGTCACGCTGGAACCCCTCAAGGCTCTGTTGCCGTTGAAACCGGGGGACGCCGCGATTCCCACCGACGACGAAGGCCCAGGCGGTATCCGGCTGGGCGGGCTGGAACGGCGGATGCGGGAGCGCTGGCAGACGGTAAGTCGCCTGTGGGAGGAGAACAAGGCACTGGCCAACAGACTGAACTTGCTTGGTCAACTGGACTACATGGGCAAGCTGTCGTCACAACTGGAGTGGCGGCAGAACCCAGGAACTAGGCTCATCCGAGTGGTTCAGACAGAAGCGGGGCAGCCAACGGCAAGTGTGTTGCAGGCAGACGATGCCTTAGTTGACTCAACGCTGTATTGGATTACGTGCACGAGTATGGATGAAGCCAACTACCTTCTAGCCATTATCAACAGCCAAACTCTATTTGACTCCGTCCAATCATTGATGCCCAAGGGTCAATTCGGAGCTCGCCACTTACACAAGCACCTCTGGAAGCTGCCGATCCCAGAGTTCGACCTTGATTCCGACCTGCATGGCGCCATCGCTGAGGCTGGGGCAGCGGCTGCACGGAAGGCGCAGGGAAGGTTGGAGAGGCTTCAGGCCCAATACCAGCGGGATGGGAAGGAACTGACCGTGACCATAGCACGCCGGGACCTACGCACATGGCTACGCACATCGGACGAAGGGAAGGTCGTAGAAACCGCCGTGGGACAGTTGCTTGCTAGCGGCGTTGGACGGACGGCCTTTGGCTAGGGGATTTTGACCAGTGGCGAAGATTGGTTACGGGTATGGGAGCGAGTGCCACCTGCTTCGGTGGATGGGTAGGCACCGTAGAATTCTCGACGGGAAGGTATCTGGCGCCCTTGGCAGACCCGGTGAACCCATAGAATGGCTAGATTTCAAATTTGCCCCTACTTTGGATTGGCCCGGAAAGGGTTGGCCCGACGCCGAACTCAAAGGTCTGGAATTCCTTTACGACCAAGGGGAGCTTAAATCCAAATGGGAGAGCTTCTGGCCGACAGGTAGGGGCATTCACAACTGGGACTCTGTTGGCTGGATCGGAGCAGGGCCGGACCGAGAGCTACTGCTGGTGGAAGCCAAGGCACATGTCGCCGAAATGGAATCCAATTGCGGTGCCGGCTCCGTGAGCATTCAGAAGATTGAAAGGGCCTTTGAGAGGGTAAAGCATGACCTTGATGCTAACCCTGATGCCGACTGGACGAAGGTCTACTATCAAGCCGCAAACCGCATAGCAACCCTGTATTTCCTAGAGCAAGAGGGAATTCGGACCCGATTGCTATTCGTCTATTTTTGTGGAGATCGCTTCCCTGGAAAGGAATGTCCCGCGAGTGAGGAGGAGTGGAAACCAGCCATAGAAGCGCAGCGGCTACACCTTGGCCTTGAGCCCGAACACCAATTGTCTGATCGAATCCACGATCTGTTTCTACCTGTGTCCTCCATGCCGAATTGATCCTATGTTGTTGCTTAAGATTGCTCGCCTACGGCACCGGCGAAGTCGGCTGAGTCAGCCATAGCGTGGAGGGATTTGACTTAGCGACCTGAGAGGAATGACCTGCTCGATGGGGTGTCCGGCTGACGGACGTGCCGTTGCGCCAGGTGCAATTGGCAGATGGGAACAGCGACCACTTCCCTGGTGGGCATTGACTCTGCCACATGACCGGGTGTCCACCGCGGCGCTCAATGGTTACCCTCAGCAACATGGCCTTCACTGACCGACAGCTACTCGACGCTCTCAGCTGGATGCCGTTCGTCGAATCGACGGAGCTGGCTCTCATCCTGGGAGAGCCGCACGCGACCGTCCACCGCCGTCTGACCGGCCTGCTGGACGACGGCATCGTGGGGAAGGTCAGCCATGGCACCGCCCATCTGCCGTCGAGCGGGAGATACTGCCTGACGGCCAACGGCATCAGTGAAGCCTCCCGTGTGCTCGACTTCGACACGCCCTCGGAGTTCGTGCGGGCCTACCCCATGTCCAGGGAGTGGCTGACGCTGCTCATCCGCCGGATGGAGGCCGTAGCCTCCGTCTACCGATTGGCCTCGTCACTCTCACCCGGCAGCGACGGACTGCGTACCCACGTAGAATTCCACCGCAGGGGCCGCTTCGACGCCACCATCACCCTGCACGACGGGCGCAGCTTCGGCGTGGTGCGCCAGGGCCTGGCCCTGCGCCGAAGGTCGCTCTACGACCGTCTCAGAGCCATAGCCGAATACGACTACAGCCGTCGCCCCGACACGCTACTCATCCTTGTTCCCAGCGTGTGGGAGAGGAGGCTGACGGAACGGTTCTGTGATTATCAACTGAACCTCAGGGACTTCTTCATCGCCGTTGAGTCCAGGGACGCTCTGGAAGGAAAGGGCCGACTCTGGAGACACCCCACGGGATTGGGGACTTCTCGCCACGACCTGGAATCCATAAGCACCGAGGGACGCCGCGGGAGAGTGCGACTTACCGATCCGCCGGAGCGCAAACGCGCCTCCCTGCCCCAGCCCGAGCGGATGGTGCAGGCTGCGCCGGCCTTCGGCCTGAGCCCGTCGGAGAAGCGGGCGCTGGACCTCATCACCGACCACCCGATGATCCCCCGCGAGCATCTTGCCCTCTGGCTCGGCGTCTCCAAGGGGCGGGTCAGCCAAGTGACCCACAGCCTGGTGAAGACCTGGGGCCTTGTCGAGCGACGAGGCAAACGCGGAGACAGTCGCTACACCCTGTCCGCCGAGGGCATCCGCTACGTCACCCACCGGGACCGGGCCGAGCTGCCCACCACGCGAGGCATCTGGAGCACGGAGCTCACCACCGACAAAGAGGGACGGCGCCGACACATGGGCCACCGGATCGAGACGTGGGCGCGGCAGACGAGGCACGCCGACGGCATCACCTGGTTCCTGTCGAAGCTGGAGGCCGAAACCAGGGGAGACCCCGACAGCGAGCTTCAGTGGTCCGTTCCCACCGCCAGGTCCGACCGGGCCTACAACTGGGGCCGCTCCGCCATCGCCCCCGACGCCGTGGGGCACCTGCTCGCCCGTGGCCTCCACGTACCGTTCTACCTTGAGCACGAGCTACGCGCCCGGCATCCCCAGGGAGTCACCGCCCGCCTGGAACCCTACGATAGCTACTACTGGTCTAACGAACCGGGCGACGATCAGCCCCCGTTCCCCGTCACACTTTTCGTCGTGGACACCGAGGAGGTCGAGGACACCTACGTACGCACCGCGTCCCAGATGAATCGGATGTCACTGCCCATCCTTGTGTCCTGCATCCCCGCGCTGGACAGCACGGGGATACTTGGTAACTCCTGGCGTCCACTCTGGGAGCCTGAGTCTCCCCGACTGGCATTGTCCGGCCTGCGGGCCTACCGATGGGACTCCCTGTACCACGTAATGCGCCCTCGTCCTGTAGGCGGGAGATAGGGACGATGCGTCCCCATCTCCCTATCCTGTAGGGGTGACACATAGATAGCGCTGATGTATCGCTATCTGCCCTCCATGCCGTCTGGGGGCCGCAAAGTCGCGAATATCGGTGGTCCGGCGGTGCGGATGGAATGCCGATTTGCCCCTGATTCAGCTACGAAACGGGGCTGACGCATCGCCCTGACGTATCGCAACGTGTCACGCTCTGAAATGCGAACCTGTGCTAAACTATGGAGCATCTTTGGATATAGCCTGTTTGCACTTTTGCAACCCTGACGTGTCAGCCGATTGGGACGAAACAGCTACGGATGAACCTGTCCGGCAGTTCCGAAGAGTCGATGCGGGCGGAATCCGGCCTGTCGGAGACGGTGTCGGCCCAGTTTGGCCCATCGGCTTTTGCCGAAAACGAGGTGGGGGAGGGCGACACGATTTTGGGACGCTGGGAGAAACGGACATCCTGGGCCAACTTAGCTATGAAAGCACGCCGATTTCGGGGTGCGTCGGACAGTTTTAGCGAACACTTTGAGTAAAGGGTTGGTTCCGGCGAAAACGGGGCTGAAATGACAAAAGCGGGCCACCCTGTAGAGGAAGGAAATGGACGACGGACGGACATCGAGGGCCGACGACGACCGGCCCGACCTGAAGTGGGTCGTTGAGTGGCTGGTCGAGCGGGAGGGACAACGCAAGACGGCGGCCCTCCTTGGTGTGAACCGGAAGACGGTGGCGCTTGCCCTGCGCCGGGAGCGGTTGACGGGCAGGATGAACCTGGCCGTCCGGCGGCTCATGTCCAACATGGACGATCCGGGGTGGGAGAAGACGACGCCGGTGGACAGGTTGGAGGCGCGGATACAGGTGGCGTTGGAAGTGTCGTACGAGCTGGCGGCGCTGGTGGAGAGTCTGACGCAGCGCGTGGCGGACCTGGAGGCGGCACAGAAGCCCGAAGACGAAGCCGGAGGTCAGGAAACAGCGGATGCGCCCGACGCCGAGGGTCGGGGCCTGCGTCTGTTCAACTGGAGGCTGAGGCGTCAACCACAGGGAGAAGAGAAGAGCGATGGATGAGCAGGTCCGTTGGGTGACAAAGGCAGAAGCGGCGGAGGAGCTAGAGGTATCCCTGTCCACCCTCGACCGGAAGATCAGGACGGGAGAGGTGGAGGTCCGCCGGGAGGGACGCCGGGTCTACGTGCGGATGGAAGGGGAGTACGTCAGCGACGAGGAGTTGCTGCGCCGAGCCATCGCCAGGGAGCGGGAGCTTGAGCGTACCGTGGGGGAGTTGGAGCGGAGGCTGTCCCGGTCGGAGCGCCGGGCGTCCGACTTGGAGCGGGAGCGGGATGAGGCCAAGAAGGCCCTATCCGACGGCAGGCTGGCCCGTTATGAGCTTGAGAGGGCGCACGAGAAGGAGGTCGCCGATCACAAGATGACCAACCAACTGTTCAAGGTCGCCCGCGTGGTGATCCTCGTGCTGCTGGTGGTAATCGGACTACTCACGTGGCGACTGTTCGCGTAGGAATTGACTTGACCGAAGAGTCTTGACTGAGAGCATGAATGCCCACTAGAATGACTCGTGATGCCTCTATGCATGACTCATAAGGAGCGTGACATGAACCAATTGACTGTCAGGGGATTCGACGACGAACTGAGCTCCGCTATGCACGGCCTCGCCAAACGAGAGGGAATCTCCCTGAATCAGGCTGCCCTGAGGCTCCTGCGAAAGGGGGCCGGGATAACGGACAGCAAGAGAAATCCCAACGCCATAGGGTCTTCCCTGGACGACCTGTTCGGCTTATGGAGCCGGGATGATGCGGAGAGCTTCGATAGGGCTCTTGAGGTCTTTGGGACTGTGGACGAGGCAGCGTGGGCATGAGAATCCTGCTGGACTCCAATGCCTACTCCGCATTCATGCGGGGTAGCGAAGAGGTGCGAGACCTGATACAGGATGCGGAAGAGGTGTTGTTCTCCGCCATCGTGGTGGGCGAGCAGCTTTACGGCTTCCGACAAGGGGCGCACTATGACCGGAATCTTGCGGAGCTTCGATCCTTTCTTGATCGCCCCTACGTGTCCTTCATCCCTGTGGGTCCCGTGACCGCTGACCGCTACTCACGGGTGATGACTGCGCTGAAGGCGAAGGGTCGGCCTATTCCGACGAACGACGTTTGGATTGCGGCCCACGCAATGGAAACAGGGGCCGACCTTGTGTCGGCCGACGGACACTTCGAGCACGTTGATGGGATTGCGTGGATACGGATAACGACTACATGACACTCACAAGGAGGACGACATGAAGAAGCAGGAACACCCAGAACCCCTTACCCCCGCAGCGCTGTACGCCAGGGTGTCCAGTGACCGCCAGGACGTGGACCTATCCGTGGCCGCCCAGCTTCGGGCGCTCAAGGAATACGCAAAGACCAACGGCTACTCCGTGGCCCGCGAATACGTGGACGAGGCCGAGAGCGGCCGCGTCGCCGACAGACCACAGTTCAGGGAGATGATCGAGGAAGGCTCCAAGCCCAAGGCTCCTTTTGACGTGATTCTCGTGTGGAAGTTTTCGAGATTCACCAGGAAGCGGGAGCACGCCGTGGCTTTCAAGTCCCAACTGCGGCGCAAGGGCATCCGCGTGGTCTCCATCACCGAGCAGGCCGAGGACAACGCCACCGGCAGGCTGCTTGAGGGAATTATCGAGAGCGTCGATGAATACTACTCGGAAAATCTTGCCCAAGAGGTCGTCCGGGGGATGAGGGAGGCCGCATCGAGAGGTTTCTTCCTCGGATCGAAGGCCCCCTTCGGCTACAGGAAGGTCAAGGTGCAAGACGGGGCGAAGGAGCGTCCCACCCTGGAAGTTGATCCTGCCACGGCTCCTGTAGTGAAGGAGATATTCGAGAAGTCGTTGAGCGGCTACGGCCTCAAGGAGATATGCAAGACCCTGAACGACCGGGGCGTCACCAACAGAGGCAAGCGCTGGTACAAAGGCGGCCTGCACTACGTGCTGACCAACGAAGCCTACACGGGAACCGCCGTGTGGGGGAGGACGGCGAAGGGAGAGAAGGCCCAGGACCCGGTGATAGTCGAAAACGCCTGGCCCGCGCTGGTGTCGAGGGAGCTGTTCGACGAGGTGCAGCAGGCGATGAGTGACCGCGCACCCAAGGTGCAGAGGCCCGCGAGGGTTGGAAGCCCCTACCTACTGAGCGGACTGCTAAAGTGCGGGGTGTGCGGCAGGCCCTATCGCGCTCAGGGAGCCAAGAGCGGCCAGTTCGCCTACTACATCTGCGGCACCCTGTTCACTGAGGGAGCAGGAACCTGCACAGCCCGCTACCTGAACGCCCCCAGGGTTGAGGACTTCATCGTCGAGAAGATACGGGAAAGAATCCTCACCGAGGAGACCATCGTGGCTCTGGTGCAGGTGGTGGCAGAGGAAATTGACGCGATGGCGGGGGAGTTGTCCGGCAGACTGGAGGTCGTCGAGGCGGAGCTGTCCGACGTGAGGAGTCGTCTGGGGAAGCTCTACGAGGCCATCGAGACGAGCGATCTGACCCTGGAGGTTCTGTCACCCCGCATCATGTCCCTGCGGCACCGTGAGGAGCAGTTGGAGGCTGCCAGGGACGATGCGGAGACCAGGCTTGAGCAGCGCAGGGTGGAGCTTCCCAACACCGAGGAGATAGCGGAGTATGCGGCGGACTTCCGGGCGTTCCTAGAGGAGGGGACGATACCGGAGAAGAAGGCGCTCATCCGTAACTTCGTTGAGGACATCGAGGTGGAGGGAGACGAGGCTACTCTGACGTACACGGTCCCCATGCCGAGGGACGGGGTGAAGCGGGAATCGGCCTCGGTTCTTGATTTCGTCCAGTCCGGCCCACCAGCGTTTACGGTACTGATAACAGGCCCGTTGAGAACCATTTCAGCCAAATCAGCAGGCCCGACAGGGCTATCGTCGGGCATCGGAATCGTATAGGCGATGCTGGCTTTTCCGGGACTGACGCGGATGTCCTTGACGAACGAGCGGATGAACGCCTTGGTCTCGGTCAATTCGCTGGTCTTGAGAAATTCACCCATTTCCGCCGCATAGGCCGCGATTGTCTCGACTCTCTCCAGAAGTGCCCGTCGCTCCTCAAGCGCGGTCCGGGCTTCCTCGGCGGCCAATTCCAGTCGCTCTCTTCGCTCGCGGTGTGCCGCTATGCGCTCGCCGGCGTGCGCCATGTCGATGTTTGCCGTTTCAATGGCCTCCCAAATCCGATCCAACCTCTCGTTCACGTCCTTGAGTTCGGCCTCGATGGTCTCAAGGCGCTGCCGATGCTCTCTCGCCACGCCGTCCATCTCCTCATCCAGCAACTGGACCAAGCCCCGCACATTCTTCTCAGTCAGGATGTTCTCGCGGATTTGGTCGATGATGAGTCTTTCGAACCGATTGGAGTTCAGACGAGGGCAATTGCAGGTCCCGCTGCCACGCTTGATGATCGATTGGCAGACGTAGTACGTATACCTGCCGCCCTTGGCTTCGGCAGCGGATAGCGGCCTGCCACATTTGTCGCACGTCACCAAACCACTGAGCAGGTAAGGGCTGAACGCCCGCCTCGAGTTCATGATCTTCGGAGAGCGCGACTTGAGGAGTTTCGTGACCCGCCGGTACTCTTTGGCAGTCACGATTGCAGGGAATGCCCCCTCAACTCGGATGGGCGGTGCGCCGTCCTTGGCTGTGATGCCCCAGACCAAGGTTCCCGTATGGACCTCGTTCATTAGGATCACGTAAATCGTATTCTTGGGCCAAGTCTTGCCCTTCGGCGATGGGATGCCCTCACCGTTGAGGGTCTTGGCGATCTCAAGCAACCCCTTCCCCTTGAGAGCCATGTCGAAGATGCGTCGAACTATGGGGGCGGCGGCGGTATCGAGCTCGAGCTTGGGCCGCTTCTTTGCTCCATCCTGTACGAAAACGCGCTGATAGCCGAATGGCGCGTGGGCACTCATCCAGAATCCCCGTGACGCCGCCTCGCGCATGCCGCGCGTAACCTCCTGTGCGAGATTCTCCGAATAGAATTCATCGACGCTCTCGATAATGGCCTCCATGAGCTTGCCGGTGGGTGTGTCGTCCGCGTGCTCTGTGATTGAGACGACACGGATGCCGCGGCGGCGCAGCATCGACTTGAACGCGACGGCGTGTTCACGCTTGCGGGTGAACCGCGAGAACTTCCACACGAGGATTTCCTTGAACGGCGCTCCCGGCGCACTCGCTTCATCAAGCATCTTGCGGAACTGAGGCCGGTCAGCGATGCGCCCGCTCTCCGCCTCGTCGATGTACTCCCGGGCGACTATGTAGCCGTTTTTCTTTGCGTAATCCCGGAGCGCCCTCAACTGCGCGGCGACGGACAGATCGACATCCTGGCGGTCACTGGAAACACGGGCGTAGAGGGCAGCATTGGTCATTTCTTCAGGCTGTGTAGGCATGGGTGACCTCCTTCGTTCGGCAAGGTGAAGGCAGTGAAGTTCGTACCGCATCGATACTTGTCATAACCATACGAGTGCAGTCAAGGGCCTGAAGGACAGGGTGCTGGGAAAAGTTCCAGACGGGGTGATGGTGCATTCGGGACGCTTCTCAGGCAGCTTATGTGCGAAGCAGGACTGGAACAAACGAAGGTTGAGCCTGCGCAAGGTATAATAGGCGCACAGACTGGAGGACTATTCGTGGCAACTAGCACTGGTGGGCGCCGAAGAGCAACGGCTAAACCTGCGAAAGGCATCAATGCTGATTCAAATCGTGATCTTCATCTGCCGAGCTTGGAGATCACTGGTTTTAGAGGCATTGAGAATCTAAGGATTCCGGAGCTTGGCCGTGTAACTTTGCTCGCGGGCAACAACAGTGTTGGGAAGACAACCATCTTAGATGCTGTGCGACTTTACGCGGCCCAAGGACATGTCGCGGCGTTCACGAGTCTACTTGAATCAAGAGAAGAATTGCTCGACACAATTGACGACGACGGCGATCCAGCCACAATTATGAACTGGCCCTCCCTCTTTTATGGGAGAACTCCCCGGTTGGGGGACAAGTTGGCGATTGGTGCTGTTTCAGAGGCTAAGGGTGCAAATACCTTAACGATCGAGCCAACGATCGAGGAAGATCAGACAGGTGGCCCCCGGGGCTACCGTGCCCCAGTTCGCGGGGCACCAGGGCAAAGCCTGTTGGTGAAATATGGCGAGGACAGCAGCACGTTAAATCCATGGGAGTTGAGGTCATCACGACGATATGCTGGTATGAGAAGAAACGCGCTAATGTTAGCAAGCGGAGGCCAACTGCCGGGACTCAATTGCTCGGTGCTGGGACCTGGGCTACCCGACAGTTACGAAATCGCAAGGTATTGGGATGAAGTCACCCTAACTGGGGACGAGGAACGGATCGTCTCAGCCTTGCGGATAATTGTTGGCCCTGACATTGAAAGAATTGCTGTAGTAGGTGAAGACAGCGAACCCTTCGTTAGAGCCCGACGTCGTGTGATGGTGAAGCTAAAGAGTCAAGCCAGCCGGATGCCACTTCGGAGCCTAGGTGATGGGGCTGTTCGCATCTTCGGGGCTGCGCTTGCCTTGGCCAATTCGCGCGACGGTTTCTTGCTGATTGACGAGGCAGAAAACGGAATCCATTATTCCCACCACGAAGATTACTGGCGGATGGTGATCGAGACTGCCGTGGCAAACAATACTCAAGTACTTGCGACTACGCACAGCTTTGACTGCATTTCGGGCTTTGCTCGCGTCGCGAACGCTCTGCCGGGGGATCAAGGTATGTTAATTCGCCTCGATAGGGGCGAGGATGGCAACATTGGAATGGCAACATATACAGAGGACCTGCTTTCAGTCGCTGAGGAGATGGGGATCGAGGTTCGCTAACTAGATGACCTCACCGCCTCTGTCCAGCCAAGCTACAGATCCCGCGAAATTACTACTGGTTGAAGGAAGCGACGACGTACAAGTTGTGCGGCAACTGGTAGCCGGCAACATCCCTGATTTGAGGTTTGAGATCTGGCAGCGCCAAGGGATTGAGAATCTCCTTAGAGCCATACCGCTACAGTACCTACGTCAAGGTACAACTTCTCTCGGAATTGTTGTTGATGCTGACGACAACCTCCGGTTTCGATGGAATGATGTGGCCGCCAGCCTAAGTCTGGTTCGAGTGGAGTTGCCTTCCGAACCAGAACCGTCTGGAACCATCATTGAGGAAACACCTCGCGTCGGGGTCTGGGTGATGCCGGACAATCACACCAGCGGTCAAATTGAGGACTTTATCTACAAAATGATTCCTGACTCTGATCCGATCTGGCCGCTAGCTGATTCCTTCATTGAGGAAATTCCGCCCGACCACCGCAAGTTCAGACCGACCAAGGTACTCAGAGCCAAGGTTGGGGCTTGGCTAGCCACTCGTGAGCGACCACGGCCAATCTGGATTGGGATTGAGCAGGGCGACCTTGAACTGGAAGACAATAGCAGGACATTCTTGGATTGGTTACGGCGGCTATTTGGCTGATTTCCGCCTGCGAAGCGAGTTGAGATCTAGGTGATTACTTGCGCGGCGATTGAGTTAGCTCGCCGCTTATCGCCCTTAGGATTGCCACCTGATCAATCTCGGTGGATGTATCCACGCGGATGACCTCAGAGGGGATGTCCAGTGGTTCCCATGTGCCGGCGTTGATTCCTGCCAAGAGTTCGTTGTCCAGCATGACATGGTGGCCCGACCGTTGCTCGGCAGGTGTCCCCCGACGTGTATTTCGCTCAACCAGGACCTTCGGCGGGGCCGAGCAGTGCAGCTGGACGACTCTCGCTCTCACCTGCTGAAGAACCTCGGCTGCTCGCTCCGAGTCGAACTGGCGGTAGAAGTTGGCCTCCGTCACGACTGAGGAACCGGTCCGAAGCATCTGATGTGCCATGGAGAACAGCAGGCTGATGGCGGTCAATCCTATCTGTCGAGACCAGTCCCTGTCTCCATGTCCGAGTGTCCGGTACAGCTCATCCTTGAGCGCATCCTTCTCAAAGACGGGGATCGCCAAGTCTTGAGATAGTCTCCTGATGAGAGTCGTTTTGCCTCCCGCGGGAGGGCCAGTGACTATCAGCCAAAGCGGGAGATCGAAGTCTGCATCGACGCTTGCCGCCGAACTGGCGCTCGCAGCCTCAAGCAATTCACTTTTCATCCGGTCGATGCGCTGTCGGCGCTGCGGCGTGAAGTCCTTCGTCAACTCGGTAAAGGGATGCCGACCACTCATGCGAGCAACCCCTCTCTGCTCAGAGCTCTTGTCGTGGTATTCTTTGTCGCCGATCCCATTATGCGCTGCCAGTTGCCCTTTGCTTCCCCTAACGCCCCGCGACTCCCGCTGGGCCGCGCTTGCCCGGGGTGAGTTGCACGGGTGTGGGGATCAGCCACTCGGAGCCGGATTTGACCGCGCCGTTGAAGCGGCCGTCTCGGGCCAGCTGACGCACGCGGCGCACTGAGATGCCGAGTTGAACCGCCGCTTGATTCACGGTGATGTTGGCCACGTCGTCCGCGGGAGTCTCATCCTCCAGGTCGAACTCTATCGGGTCCCCCTGTTTGAGAGTGCTGACCTCGTGGATCAGGAAACCGATGACCTCGCCGCCATCGTCAAGCCTCTTTAGAATGCGCTCATCGTCCGTGGGCGTGAAGTAGCCCTCACGGAACGCCCAGAGGACCTCAAGCATATCGCCCTCGTCGTCGTACCAGACCGAGACCTTTCTAGCCGTCATATTCACTCTCCCTTGATTCTTCGATCGAGATAGGCCGTCAGGATGAAGGAGTAACCGTGCTCCTGTTTCACCACGATGCAGACGTACCGATTCCTGCCGCGCAGGTCGGGGTACATACGGTAGTACAGGCGGACGGCTTCGCGTGTTCTCGACGGTGCAATGGCGTCGGGCTCGGCGAGCGTCTCCGCGAATCGATGCACCTGGAAGGCCATTTCAGGGTGCCGTCGGAGGATGTGTCGTAGCCGTTCACTGCTGAACCTAACCTCGTTTCCCTTCTCATCGACGTACCGACGCCCGCCGTCTCCCTCACTCAATACCATACCGTTAACTATACCTTTCCGCGAAGGTTAGCGACTTTAGCCCCAAGAGGAGAGAGTCGGCCAGATCTTCGAAAATTGCAGGCCTCGTATCTGGAGCCTGCAAGAATGGAATCCCGTTTCCAGCGCGCACACCCCAGCACGCAGATTGAAAAGCTCCAAAATGGGCGGCCGGGCTGAAATCGTGCCTCCACACGAGTAACTGGTCCGTTGTTGCGAGAATCTCGGCACAGTTGCGAGCCGGTTCCCTGCCCGCGCGACCTAAGTCTCAGATACAACAGCGTCGGCTCTAATCGACAGCGCGACGACGAATCTCTCCCCTCTGCACGAGTGTCCGTGTTTTGCAGGCATTTCAGTGATTGCACCCATGTAGCACCGCCAAACCTGTTGAGGTCAGACAGGGATAAACGCGGCGCGGCAGATATGCCGGGCCGTGGTTCCTGGGAAACGCTGGAAACGGGACCGAACATTTCAACGGTGCTATCTGAAGTGTTCAACATTTTGTCTAATCGTCGGTGGCTGGCTGGCGTGTCTCCATATGGAGGCGAGCGGTCCGTGTTTGGCGAGAATCTCGGTGGTTGTGCTGAAGAACGGGGCCCATGAGAGTTTCCTCGTCGCAAGCATGAAGTTGGATTCGCTGGCATCCGACTCGAAGACAAACAACACCCGTGGCCATCGTCCGCCGTGATCCTTGCTGGCATAGTCGCTCTCGAAATACCGGACGTAGGACCGGAGACGCTCGGTCACTCGCTTGAGGGTTGTGGCTCGCCGCTCGAACTCAAGGAAGTACGTGTGCCAGTCATCCTTGAACGCAAGCTGGAACGAGGCATCGGGCATCAGCACGTGGTTCTTGACGTCGTAGGAGTAGGTGATTTGGGAGCGTGCAGTGGGCAGCAGGAAACGGACATCGTAGTCGCGGGAGAACCTGGCTTTGGCGGTCAGCGCCGCAGCGAAGTCGGTTATGCCGGCGTGATGATCGGGTTGGGCCTCCATCGTGCGGAGGGCAGTACCGAGGTAAGGGACGCTGGTCGTATCGCCATCCGGGAAAGGTTCTGCGCTCCAGCGGTCGAGGGTCTGGCCGACGGCGGCGCGGTCACGGCGGGACAGGTACGTGAGGGCCTTCTCGCTGAGGACATGGCCATACTCGTTGGAGTGGATAAGGATCTGATTCTTGAGCGATTGCAGGACCTGATTGACGCGGCGCTTGGTGACGCCACCCAGCAGGCCGGCGAGTTGGTTGGTGGTGGACAGCGGCCAGTCCGCGAGGACATCGAGGGCGTCCTTCTCAGCCCGAGGCAAAGTGATTGTCAGGGATGATGCAAGTTGTTTTTCAGGGGCCGGCATCGTGGCAACAACCCTGTGATCGTAGATGAGGTCAGGGATCGGGAACGCCGGAATGGGGTGATTCACATTGGGATCCCTCATGAACGTGTGCAGCGTGTCAAGGATGGCGGTGAGGCTGACGTGCGGAACAATCGTCGAAAGCTGCTCCCTGAAGTCGAGGATTCCGCCCTGCTGCCAGACCATGGCCGTGATGCTGTTGTTGAGCACCCTGGACTCCGTGGCGACGAAGGTGTCTTCATAGCCGAGTGACAAAAGCCGGAGGGCTCGGCGTGTGGCCTGATCGGATGGTGTGACAATGAGCGTGGTATTCGGCTTCTGGAAGGGGTTCAGCCGTCCCAAGCTCCTGAGGCGGTAGCGGAGGTTGGCGACCGGCAGCATCGTGCCCTGCCGGATGATGCCGACGGAGCGGCCGTCGCGCATGGTGAGCAGGGCATCATACGGCCCGCTGCGGTAATGGTCGAAGCGAACGGGTGCCTCGTGGGCGTCCGCCATGGCGACAAGCGCGGCGATGCGGTAGATGACAGCGATGCTGTCCAGCCGCTCGGCGAGCAGGCTAAACCACTGCCGTGAGACAGGGCGCACGCGCAGGAACCTGCTCAGCTCACCGTCGCCGACGGCCTCGCGGATGCCCTCCGGTGTCGGGAACCAGCGGAGTTGTGGGCGGGGCTCGAATTGCCGCAACCGGTGCTGCACCGATGCGGCATAGCCGTACGACTTGAGCGTACGAAGTCGATCCCGCAGCGTCGATTGCGGCACGCGACGCAACTCGGACAGGTCCTCGACGGTGATGAGCGGCGTTCGGCAAAGCATGAGAAGTGTCTGCCGGATCGGGTTGGAGACACGGTCCGGCTTACGAGGATCAAAGGACGCTGTCGGTTCGGCGAGCAGCGCGTAGCGCGCCTCGTCGATGCGCCCGGGATCCTCCCCAAACTTGGCAGTGACTGCCTGCATCACCGCGTGGCCAGTGCTGTGACGGTCCAAGTACCGCCACAGCGTGTGCCGCGAGACATCCAGGTGCGCTGCAGCCTGCACCCGTCCGTGCCGGACAACGTAGGCGTCCACGTACAGACTCACGGCCTGCGACAGAACTGGATTGACAGATTCCTCTCGTGGCAAAGCGCTGCGCCTTTCTGATGACTGTTCGTTCGGGCGGAATCGAGTTCCCCCGAAAGATTCTCCAGATCAGATAGGCCATAGGTAATGGCCTGGAAGCCATTATAAGAACAAACGTTTTGTGGTAAGGGAGCAGCACAACATTTTTGTTTGCGCGCGGCCGCGCGCATGCTCCTCTAGGTCCCATGCTTGTCTAACCCAATAGTCAGATGTGTACTGCGAGGGAGGCTGGATGGAGTCTAGTTTTCTCAGTGCAGATTCAGATCTCAAGCATGAAGAGCGTCTTGCTTGCTAATCTGGTATCCGAGATTTGACAGGACAGACAAGAGTGGTTGTGCGGTATGCGACGACGATTCTCTAGGTGGGTTGAGGCCCTTAGACAAAAAGTACGTTGGTTGAGCGAGCGCTCGGTAGAGCGCAACTTTTCTCGTGAGTTCCATGCAAAGTCCAATGAAGAGTTCTGGAGGCGCCGAGAACGGATGCATGGTTGTCGCGCTAGGCTTGCGAACCAGTGGAAACGGGTGGTCCGCATCTTGGTGCGAAAGCCGGGGAATGATGGTGTCCTCTCGAAGACACTGCGCTCGGTGGTCTGGAGTTCTCTGATGGGCGCTCTGATCCTGGCAGCCGTGCTTACGACTGAGTGGTATGTGTCTCGTACAATCTTGCCCAGTGTCATCCCACAAAATGACGAAGAGTCCCTACTGCTTCGGTTTCCAACATTGGCGGTACAAGTTTCGGCCAGTCTCCTCGGCTTTTACCTCGCGAGCGTCAGCATCGTCCTAGGCAGATCCTATAGCGATGTCTCCGCAAGCGTGAGAGAGCTTGTATTGGGAAATGCAAGATCGAGAGCATATCTGACGGTGATTGGTGCCGCAATTGGAGCCGGCCTCATTCTCATTCTCGTTAGAAGTTTGGGTCTCTCGTTTGGCTACATCTCGATCTCCGTCTATGCTCTTCTTGTATTGCTAGCGGGTTGGGCTTTTGGACGACTCGCGTTCGGAGCGTTTGATCTTTTCAATCCTGGCTTGTTGAGCCGAGAGCCTCTAAGTATCTTGAATCAAGCAATCTCACAACTCAGAAAGGAAAACTCTATCGTCCAAGAGAGTGCTCTCCCGGGAGGCGCAGAAAGAGCATACAGATCCCTGACGATTCTTGCGGAGCTTATAGACTTGACGAGAGGGCGTAACTCCACGGATCGCAACAGCCTAGCGCAAGTCGTCGAACTGCTACTTACCCTTGTCAGCGTATACTCAAGTCGGAAGCATCTGATACCGCTTTCAAGTTCTTGGTTTCTACCCGAGGCGTATTACCCCAAGTGGGTTGAGGCAGATAGTTCGGTAATGGCACTGAGACTACAGACTTCGACCTCTCTCCCACCACGATATGAACCTGGGCTCAATTGGTTAGAAAGCCGGTCAGGCGAACTCGTGGCAGCAGTCCTCGAGACAAGTATTGTGGAGAACGACCGGGACATGGTGGTTCGCATCGGGAATGTCATCGGCGCAACCACCAGAAACCTAGCAAGAAACTACCGTCTCGATGAGGCCATATTGATGGCCGAGATAATCCGTAATCGATGCTCGAAAGTTAGAGCGGAGAACGAAGCCTTGGTGGTCGCTGCGACATTACCACCACTGATACTTACTAGTATTCTTCTGGGTTGGCGGGATGCAGTTTCTGCTTGGCCTGAAGAAATCAAGAGGAGCGTTGGCTCGGCGACGTTCGACGGCACTCTACAAGGTGGGATGGTGTTGAGAGGCCCACTTCGCGTCTGGAGGGCCACACAGAGGTTGAACGAAGAAATAAGGGCAGAACACGGACTTCATGGTCGCCGCGTGACGCCAGACTGGTACTTGGAGTACGCGCTGGCAGGCGAGTGTATCCTTGCTGTCCGGGAATTCGCGGATCGTCTCCCTGAGATTCTGGCTAATTTGACGGGACAAAATACCCTTTCATCATCGGGAGAACTCTTGGCATCCGGATCTCTTCATGCTCTGGAGACAACTGCCAAAGCCAGAGATACTGTCATCTCTAATGGGGAGGCTGTGAGACTGCTCGAGACACTCAGGCGAGGCCACGATTTGGAGGCAACAGACGAACTGGATGTTGTGACTGAACGAGTTGCTGCACATCAAACAGAACTGCTGAGGTCGATAGCAGTAGCTATTGATGATCTCAATCCAAGTCGAAACACGACAGAACCAGATCGGTTTGGTCATGCCTTCTTCGTACTGATTCATCACACCGAGAGAGCCGTAGCGACTGGAGACGTAAGCCTCGTCACAGACATCTTTCCCCACCTCTTGAATGCAACCATGAGGCTATTCGAGTACCTGCGGTCAACTTATATCCCGCCAACATACCGGCTGAATTCCACAATAGTCGATCCAATCGTTGATTTGCTTGAGATCTCCGGGCTAGCCATGATTTATGGTGAAATTCGTAATGATGAGTCAACTGAACGAGTCAAGGAGGCTTGGGATCGGTACTTTGGTGCATTTCCTGACGCCACACAGCCTGCAAAGTCCCTTTTGGATTTGCTTGACGTTGGTGAAGAAGGGCTCAGTCTTGGACTTACGCCCCGATCCTCCGCTAGGGCCGAGTGGGAGAGGTCTCTGATTAGCGAGGTCCGGAGTTCAGGGTACGCTCGGCCAGCCCACAATCCATTAGGAGGCACGCCAAATTGGTCTGCCCCTCCACTAATCAAGATGCTTGGAGTTTCCGAGGACATGCCATACTTAAGTTTCAGACCGCGATCCTGCTTCGCAGTTTGGTACCTAGGGCCGCTGAGCGGAGAGTCGGAGGAGCAACTCCGTAGTCGTGAGGCCTTACGACGCTACTTCCAAGCCCGTGATTCGCGCGGAACGACCAGGGACTGAGGTCCACTACGGTCATGCGGATCTGCAATAATGCTTGAGGTTGATGGCCTTGTCGAAGCGACTATCAGAATGGCTAAGGATGCCTCCCAAGATGTGGGTTGATTCCACGGAGGCTTCGATGCTGTTCGAAGATTTCAATAGTGGGGTTGTTCCGCATCGCTGGGAACCTGACCCGTACGTATTGTCTGGGGCACGAATGCCTAATCTAGCGTCTATAGACTCGTACCCTCACGAGACGGGGACGAGAGTTGATGAGTTCATCCGGGAAACAACTGCGCGCCTCCTTGTCGATCATCAGGTCTGGCTTGAGGTGGTTCTTGGAGATGAGCTGGGCCAAGGAGCACCATTTTCGATCTTTCCTGTCCTAGGTGTAAAGCAGTCGTTGAACGGCAATCTTGTTCAGGAAATACCTCGTAGAGAATTTCTTCCTGACTGGGTCAAGTCTGGGACCGACTGGAAGAATGAAATCCAACTCGATAATGGCATGATGATCCACATTGGATTGCCTACAGGTTATTCAAGCGACATGCTACTGAGCATCGTCAATGATTTGGCGAACCTAGGGTCAGACATGCTACCCGAATGGCACACGTCACAGCTGTTTAGTCAGCGTCTTGACCCTACTCCTTTCGATGTCGCCGAGTTCAGCAGAATTCGTCGCCTGAGCGTTCTCCAAGCCACACAGCAAATTGGTTGGACAGCCCGAGAAGTACTCCGGGGTCAGAAGGGTGTGATTAATGAGTACCTTCTCTGTTTGCGGGAACTTCGCTTCCTACACTTTAAGGTCGCAATGCGTTCTCAGGCCGAAGAGGGGTTTAGGAAGGCGGTTGAAGTCGCTAAGCAGAGAACCGGATATGACTGCAAAGTGGTGACTAATGGACTGTACACAACCGATGAAGTCGAGCAGTTAATTCGACGGTTCGAGCAAGGTGAGATCGCCTTCTCTACGGTGAGTGAAATTATCTTCGAAAGGAGCGAGGAATCCTCTGCTGAAACGAGGCGAGTAGTCTAGCCTTGAAGCAGACTGGCGTCGGCACCATCCAGCCATTTGACGGGTTCTTAACGACCAAGTCTATCTAGCCAAGGGTGCAGCAGCTGCAAATAAACCGCCACCCGACAGCATTTCGTCTACTGCCAAGGCCGGTACGCCAGCAAGGTCTGAAACATACCGCACCTCGGTAACCTCTACCGGTATTTCTGAGCTAATGGAAGGAATCCTCTCAACTGGGAAGAATTGAAGAGATTCAGCGGCGAGTTCGGAATCGAAGGCCGACTCCAGGCCAGCGCGCCAACTCGTGCCTAGGGTCCGGGCGACAACTTGGTCGAGTCTGTTCAGAGCGCTAATGTCCGTAACTCGCGGACGGATTCGCTCGATCAACTCGCCGACCTTTAGGCCCCCGCCAGCATTCTCCACAAAGAGTGAGGCGACCACGACCTGACTACCAACTGGAGGTCTCAACTGTCGGTGGGAGAAAGTGTGCTTCCGTGATCGGTGGCTATTACTCTTGATTTCTAGTCGTTGATTGCCGCTGTTGAAATCGTAGGCATCCGTAGGTTCAACGTGCCAGGCGTCGAGGAGAAGTTTCGGATCGCGCGCATGATCAATTGTCCACAGTTCGGCCCAAAGGCCTTGGATTGTGCCGATGGGCGGTTGAGTAGCTAGCCTGAACAGTTCGATCAGGCCAGCGAGGAATCGGCGCAACTCGCCAGTCTCAGGTAGTTCACCGAGAGAGCGGAGGAGTGTTTCAGTGGCATCGAAAAACCTATCTTTGAGTGCATCATCGGCATCAACACAACTAAGGACGGAGAACTGGCCTTGCCCTACATCTATGCCAGCTTCCCGGATGGAACAACTGAGGCCATGTGCTACGCGGAGATGTTGGCCAACGAAGTCAAGTAATGCTGCTGCACCAGCTTGCCCAGTGGTTTCAATCAAGATGACCGGGTTGCCGTCGATGTCCTTGCCAATGCGATATCGAGATTCCCGGGCAATCCGCACCGCTTCGTATACGCGCTCGTTCCCGGGAGTTGGCGCAACGAGTTCAGCAAACAGTTGCTTTAGGTGCCCCGCGGATACAGTAAGTGCCAAGATCTGATCCTCAAGTCAGGGAGCCATCTCCTCAAAGACGCCAACCCGCATAGCGTCTGGCATCCATACGGCGATAGCTGGCACATGCCCCTGTAAGAGAACTGGCGGCGATGCTGAGTCGGTCAGGTCTAGGTCATGAATCTGTATCGAGATGATTTCTGGAGAATGGATACTCCGGTCTCCAGGGTATTGAGAACCTCGAAGTGATTGGGGTTGCACGGGAGCTTCGCCTTGGAACAGTTCCGCTATCCGTCCGTCGTGAATGCGTCGACGACGCTTTCCGCCACCCTCTAGTGGAGGTCGTTTAGCAGCCATGAGATACACAGCAGCGGTTGCATCAGGATTGGTCTTCAAGTGCCACTGAATCGCCAACTCCATCGCCGAGAACAGTGGAGCGTCACGCCACGAATACCACATTGGCACTAGGAGATTGTCCAGAAGGCTCGCAAGTGGGACGGGTTCCGCGAGGGCGTTCATTTGGTCGATTGTTCGGTTAGCGCTTCCTGGATCATCTTTAAATTCGAGGCCAGCGAGGAATGCCTCGATCAGTTGCCAGTTCTCGACAACCTTCTCATCGCCTCCTTCTGTCCACGGTTGTGATTGTTCCGTCCACGATGAAACTTGGAGGTGACGATAAAGGTCCGGTATGACAGAACGACGAGTTGGATGAAGTGACTGGGCAAGTAACATTCGCCTTCGCCACGCTGACATTGGGCTTCCAGACTGAGCGAGTTGCCGCAATTCATCCATGACATAGGACTCATGCTCGATGTAGTCCTCATAGTCACCCCTGACATCGCCCTCAAGATAGACTCGGCATAGGCCCAAGTAGTCCTGTTTGTAACCAAAGAATCGCCCGCGCTGCTGAATGGTATCGGCGACGCCGGAGCCGCGACCTCTCGGCATATAGGTGATTGTTAGGCCGTTGACAGTGAACCCCCTGCCAAGGTTTTCTCCCCCCATGAGGATGTGGGAATTTGCGGAGTTCCAGTTGTTTTGGGTCCACTGTTCCAATTCGCGGGAGTTCACCTCCCATGTTTGAGTGCTCAGCATGGACTGCGGAAGATACACTAGGACATCCTCAAACGCAGGCATCTCCTCGTGCTTGTTGTTCCACTCTCTGTAGGTCTGCACAGAACTGGCCAAGTCATCGTAAGCAACTCGGAAGGCTTGGACGAGTTCGTCACGGTCTTGATGGCCGGGAGAATGCTCGAGCAATTCAATCCACGAACTCGTCGCACCCTCGATCCACCTCTTGAACTTCAGATGATCCAGTTGACGCATGGATGGGTGTACTAGCATCGATCGGTGCTGCTGGGTGGGCTCATTGCGTCCCCGGTGAAACGCTTGGACTGCCACGCCCACGTAAAATAGCCTCAAGGCATCTAGCAGGCTGTCCGGCGGCCCGTGTTCGCTATCATCGTCGATCTGTTGCAATTCGTGATTGGGAATTGTGCTTACTAGCGTGCCATCTTCAAAGAATGAGTGACCACCGGTGTATCCGGTTCCTGCCGATAGGGTCCACCCGAATCGCGGTGACAAGCTATCCAGGACGCCGATTAGTAGCAGAGCCTGTGGTGTCGCCGTGTATTGAATGTATGTGTGCCGCGGTAGCACGTTACGCAGATTGAGAAGGGATCTGTACACGGAGCTCGTATCACCTTGTCGAACCTTGTTGTTTAGCCCGTGCTGATCTGCCTCGTCGTCGATGATCAGGCAGGTGCGCCCCCGGAGGTCCAAATGGCTTAGTGCGTCAGAGAGGCTATCTAGGCGTTGCACAGTCTTGAGAACAGTAATTAGCGCTGTCTGCCTCGGAAATCCTGGCAACTCAGGCTGGTCCCACTTCTCCAGAAGATTCCCAATCTGCCGTGCAAGGTCCGGGTTTCTCGTCTGACCTTCAAAGAGGACCCATCGTCCAGCGGGTTGCTCAAGGTCAAGGTCGCGCCTTAGTCTTTTCACCGTCTGGCTATAGAGATTCTTCTTTGTGCCAGAAAGGACAATAATTATCGGAAAGCGATTGTCGCACGCGAGAGCCGCCACGGTCGTGAACGAGAGGGTCTTGCCACTTTGGACGTAGCCGACCACGAGTCCAGTCTCTTGCTCGTCTTCGGATTCCTCGGGTGAGGTGCAACGGGCGACGATGCCAAGCGCGGACTCCAGTATTTCGTCGCGAGCGCTCTCTGGCAGTCCCAAATCCGACTGTCGCCGTAGCAGACGCTGAGCTTCACCCCCCTCAACCAATTGTGGTCGCCAACGCCAACCCACAGGCAGTTCTTTCCTCACCTCGGCGATGATTTCGACATTCTCTTCGCTCGTCATTTCTTCTCCCTAGTAGATGGTAAGTCCTAAGGCTTGGCAAACACCGTCCCGAGCAGTTCGTTGATACGACGTTTAATCTCTCCTGCTTGGCGTGCGCCAGCTTCACGGGCAGTGATCTCGGCAATAGCTAAGTCCGCGGCAAACCTAGTCAAAAGCTCTAGATTCTCGTATTCGACGCCTACATAGCGCTCAGAGAAAGGATGCCTGAGAGACATGCGGAGTCGAATGATACTACCTTCCCCTGATGGTTGGTGTTCAGCCACTTCAAACCAATCCCCCGCATGTGAAGGTTCGTTAGAAATCTCTACAGTGACCCGCCATTTTCTTGAGCGGTACATCAGCTCAATCGTTGCAGGGAAAAGCTCGGCACCTGCCGAGAGGTCATCCGGGAGTTCGCTATCGTCGGGAACTAGCTGATGGACCTGTGACTGGTTAAATTCCCGTGCGATTACTTCGGCGGTTCCAAGCGCCGCGCTTTCAGCCTCCACACTCAGGTTGCTCTCTGGTGTACGTGCAGGTCGAGTTCTCAGACGGCGGGTCTGTTTGATTAACGGGAGGGGCTCGGCGTCCACGAAGTCGCGAAGAAGTTCGACGAAAGGCTCCTCATGTTCCTCCCAGCGAAATCCGTCCTTCGTATGTGAGATGTCGAATCCTTCCAAGGTCAACTCGCCGAAGAGACGCTGGTACTCATATGAGTTCGACGCGCCAAATATCGCTCGAGGTCTATAGGTTTCGTCACCGCTGCCCTCGATCAAACGCTTACGTCTGAAGAGAGCTAGGCCTGCATTTGCTGTACTCCCAACCGCGCGTATCGCCAAGAATCCGTGCGCACGGAGACCTTCTCCAAAGTCAAAATCGATGGGTTTGGTCCATAGGGTGGGCTCGCCTTCTGGATCGTCGAAGCGCGGGCCATAGTGGATTTCGACCTCCTCTACTGCCAGATTCTGCACAGGGTTCGATCCATGCTGAAACGTCAACTGTAAAGAATTGTCGCGGAGGAACATTCGATAGATGCTGGCAAGGTGTTCTCGGATCTTGCCTACGGTTCTGCCACGAGGGGGGCGATGCAACCCGGAAACGATCACGTCCGTGCCGTGCACCTGAGGATCAGCGGGGAATGTCTGAGGTTGTACTGTTTCGAGACGATTCCGAATGATCTCGTCGAAGTCTAGGGTGATATGCCGCTCGAACGGTTCACCGAGGGCCTTGGAGCGCACTGTAAGTCGACGCCCAAACCAAGCTGCCGCAGTTTTCATGCCCATCCCAAACTCAGCGAGTCCGCTAGTGTCGGGCGGCGGTTCGGCTGGGCGCAGCGCACGAGCCCATTCGTCTCGATAGATCCCAGCTGCGTTGTCAGAGATCTGGAGAAATCCCTCGCCAGAGGTGTCGATTTTGACACGCACTAGCAGCCTCGCATTGCTGCCTTCGGCGCTTTCAAGTTCATGCTGGTGATCCTGAAAGCTCTGAATGGAATTGTCGACGAATTCGGCGGCAGCGAACCATGGTCGATAGTTGAGGTGCCTAAACACCCCGAGTACGCTTACCTCGGGTCGAATGTCTATCGACTCAACATCCGCATCTGACGCCAACTGCCCCCCTGATTGGAGATTCTCATCAGTTGCATGTGAGTCTTGGTTCATCTGAGCCCTCCTCTTTCAAACGATTAGTGGGCAGGAGGTTCGCTGCAATCGCGCTAACTACACCGACATGCACTGCGTTACCCAGTGCCTTAAAGGTGGCCGTTCTTGACGCTGGGACATGGAAGTCTTCGGGAAAGCCTTGTAGGCGCAGCCCCTCAACCCTAGCAAGATGCCGGCGCTCGGGGCCGAGTATAGGAATTTGAGTGCTCGTCATTGCTACTAATGAAGGGCTATTGGCGTAACGCTTCGTCCTAAGCCCAGAGGGCCTAAATTGCAGCAAGTGTTGCCACAAATCTCTTGCTTCACCTTGACAGTTCCATTCGAGCTTCCTAAGGGACGGAGGGAAGTCCCTTAGGCCGTTGATCCAACCGTGGGGCAATTCTCGACGGACTTTCGACAGCCATACCCGATTGGATCTGATAAATCGAACCTTCCAGTGTGGGAATTCAGGAACTTCAGAGCGAGCGTAACTTGGCAGCGTTCTGAAATCCTGCCAGTTCAGTGTCTTGCCGTTCAGGCTAGGAGAATGCCCATTCCCGTTCGCGGAGACTTGAGCCCAAGGCGTCGCCTCTTCATACACGTACGTCGCATCGATTTCATCACCCCAGATGGGAAACGACGGCAAGTCGATGGTTTCTTCGGGCAATGACGCCAAGAAGGTATTCCAGTGCTCAATGCAACGTACGTGCTTATCAACAATTTTGGTCTCTTTGCGGTCTACAGGGGATAGTTCGTCCTTACTTGAGACGATATTCGCAAGCGAGGTCACGGCTTTCCGATCCCTTTGAGGAAAGGTCCCCTCCGGGACGCCGCTGAGGGACGCGACAGCGAAGAATCGCTCCCTATGGTGAGGGAATCCAAGGTGATGAGGAGATAGTAGACCTTCGCCGCCACTAGTGACATGTTCAGTTCCTTTGACCTCATAGCCAAGGTCCTCAAGTCTAGACCTGACGATTTGCCAGGTGCGTCCTTCGTCATGGCGCTCAAAGTTACCGACGTTCTCCAATATGACGTAAGTCGGGCGATGCTCCTTGAGGATGTCCAGTATCTCGTGAAATAGTGTGCCGCTGGTCTCGTCCTTTAGACCCGCCTGTGAACCCGATTTTGAAAATGGTTGGCAAGGGAAACCCGCGCAAAGTATGTCATGCGGCGGCACAAATTGCTTCGATAAGCGAATATCACCATGGATCTCGGGCCCCTCTGGGAAGTTGCGTCGGTAGACATCCTGAAGTCGTTCATCGATGTCAGATGCGAATACACATTCATGCCCCAGTTCTTCAAGGGCAACCCTGAAGCCTCCGAGTCCGGCGAACAGGTCAATGAATCTCATGGAAGGGGTCTCGTAGAACGTCCCTATTGTTCCTTAGCCAAGACGCTCAATTTTAATGACCCCAGTCTCCCTTAGGGCACCGATATCTTCCCAAACACAATCATGTACCCATGCTGCGGGAATCTACAACGTTTGTCGACTCTAGCGTGACCGCGGACTTTCAGGATCATCGCCTAAAGGGTAATTGCCCTCGGCAAGATTGGCACCGATAGGCTGTACTCACAGCCCTACCTCCAACCAGACTGTCCGCATTGCCACCAATACTCACCGCGCCATGCCCTTTGAACGAATTACCGGATGATTGGTTCCCAAGATGCCTCAGGTTATCCTAGGTGGCCGGTCGATATAATCAATGAGTCACCAATTGTTGTGGGTGTGCGACCATTCCTTGCCAAGCATGAGCCCGCAAATTCAAATCCCTGACGCGGAAGGAGGTTGACCGTGCAATCCTTCGACAGGGTTACTCTTGATCCCGCCATCATGGGCGGTAAGGCGTGCATTCGCGGTATGCGGGTCACGGTCGGCACGGTTGTGGGTCTTCTGGCGGCAGGACACTCTTCCGAAGACATCCTGCGTGCATATCCTTACCTCGAACCGGAGGACATCACCCAATCTTTGGCCTACGCTGCGTGGAGGCTTGAAGAACGCGAGGTTCCTCTGCCAACGTCGTGAGACCTGTTCTCCTCGACGACCGCACGAAGGGGCACGTCTCAAGCAGATTCATGTAAGGCAATCAGCTAGCTTCGCCCTACAACGCCACTTCCAAAACGAACGTTCGTAATTCAGTCAACGACCTGCCACCAACGCCTGAACAGGGTTCCTGGTGTGTCCTCTGTGATGCGCCGACTGATCAAACGCCAGGCTTGGCCGCGATCCTACGTACTGCTCTGTTGACTGAGCATGGCCTCCACTTGCTTCGCTTCAGAGTCGCTCACCATGCGGAAGACGGTGTACTGGGGAGCATCCTTGGCCAGACCCCGTATCGCCTTACGGCCATTCTTCAGCGTTACCACACTGGGTTCCAGAATCTCGCACCTCTTGCGCAGCGCTAGGCAGTAAGCGGTTAATCCTTCCATCGGGTACCTCCGTCGATCTGCTGTCTTTCCCCTGGCCTTGCCTTCATCCCCTAAGAGGCTCTAACAAGCTGTGAGTATCATTCTGCCGGGCTCGGTCTACCTGTTCACGTCGAGCTGACGTTATCGCAACAACATCCTGGTCCAGGTGCTCCTTGATCAACTCATTAGCCTGGCTAATGGCCTGATCCAGAGCGTTGCGGACAGATTCCGGTTGGGCATGGCCGGCCTGAAACCCCAGCCACTGCTCCCGGTCACCTTGCACCAGCAACTGGACATCCTTCCAGTCCCGGGACTGCTGCCGTAGCTGATGCAGCACCCGATCCCACCGGCTGGGGCTGGTCACCAGGTACAGAACGTACGCCGTTCCACCGGTGGCCTCCCACCAATCCGGCAACTCCGGGTGACCTTCACAAGAGGAGAGGGTTTCGACCAGGTCGGTCTGGTTCAGGTTCCGCACCAACTCCTTGACTCCCGGTTCCAACTGCTCGTAGTCCATGAACCAGGGGTGCATCGCCTGGACATCGGCGAACGTCGGACGGAGTACCGCTTGTTTGAACCACCACATGGTGCTTCCTCAGGAGCCTTCAACCTCGGGCACCTGCAGGGCATCGTATTGCTGTTTGCTGACAAATCGAACGAGCTTGGCGCCGTTGTCTTCCCCGGTGACGGCATAGGTATGCCTGCCGCTCTTCTGGACCATGGTGCGTTTCCTGAGGGCGTTCTCCGGAATATCCACCTTTTGCTTGGTCTTGACGTTATAGAACTCCATGTTTCACCTCGCGCATCAGTCGCTCTACTCTTCCGAAGATTTCCCAATCTTCGCCCCCCGGCTATTCAGCCAGAACGAATTACTATCCTATTTGCGCGCAACGTGGGTCAAGTCCTATTCAGCTATTGATACGCTATCTCACTGCCCGGTCTCAATTGGCGTGGATCGGCTGATTGCATTGTTCGCAGAAAGACGAAACTGCTACTTTTTGAGGACGCGTCAAAAAGGAGAAACACAATGAGTTCCAATCAGTATTGGTGGCCGGACCAACTCAGCCTCAAGCCGCTTCGGCAGGAGTCGCCCGTCTCAGACCCGATGGGGGAGGACTTCGACTACTCCGAGGAGCTGAAGTCCCTTGACGTCGATGCCCTGAAACGTGACATCGAGCAGGTGATGACGACGTCGCAGGACTGGTGGCCTGCCGACTACGGCCACTATGGCCCGCTCTTCATCCGGATGAGTTGGCACGCCGCCGGCACGTATCGCATCAGTGACGGACGCGGCGGTGGCGGATCCGGCTACCAGCGCCTCGCCCCCCTCAATAGCTGGCCGGACAACGCGAGCCTGGACAAGGCGCGCCGCCTGCTGTGGCCGATCAAGCAGAAGTATGGCCGACAAATCTCGTGGGCGGACCTGATCATCTTCGCCGGCAACTGCGCCCTGGAGTCGATGGGCTTCAAAACGATGGGATTCGCGTTCGGGCGAACGGACGCCTGGGAGGCAGATGAAACCTATTGGGGGCCGGAGGGAACGTGGCTCGGCGACGAGCGACACAGCGATGACGGCACACTACAGCAGCCGCTCGGCGCGGACCACATGGGCCTGATCTATGTGAACCCCGAGGGGCCGGGCGGCAATCCTGACCCCGCCGAGGCCGCAGCGTTCATCCGCCAGACCTTTGCCCGCATGGCCATGAATGATGAGGAGACGGTTGCCCTCATCGCAGGCGGCCACACCTTCGGCAAGGCGCACGGCGCAGTTCCTGAGGAACACGTTGGCCCTGATCCTGAGGCCGCCGCCATCGAAGAGCAGGGCTTCGGCTGGAAGAACGCGCACGGCAGCGGCAAGGGCGTCGACTCGTTCACCAGCGGGTTGGAGGGCGCATGGACCACCAACCCCATCGCGTGGGACAACAACTTCCTTGAGAACCTGCATAACCTTGAGTGGGAGCTGACAACCAGCCCGGCGGGCAAATCGCAGTTCGCGCCCGCGAACGCCGCCGCCGTCGCTACTGTGCCGGACGCCCATGATCCGGCCAGGACACACGCGCCGATGATGCTGGCAACGGATCTCGCGCTCACTGCCGACCCGGACTATGCGCGCATCTCCAGGCGCTTTCTTGAGAACCCGTCGGAGCTTGAGGATGCCTTCGCCAGGGCGTGGTTCAAGCTGATTCATCGCGACATGGGGCCCAGGAGCCGCTATCTCGGGCCACTGGCGCCCGCTGAGCAGATGCTCTGGCAGGACCCGGTACCCGCGGTCGACCATGAGGTAATAGGCATTCAGGAGATCGTAGACATCAAGGCCCGTGTGGTTGCCTCGGGGCTGAGCGTCTCGCAGCTGGTCTCGACGGCGTGGGCGTCTGCGGCGACGTTCCGCGGTACGGACAAGCGCGGCGGCGGAAACGGCGCGCGCATCCGCCTCGCGCCGCAGAGAGACTGGGAAGTCAACAACCCCGCCGAGCTGGCCGGCGTGCTGGACACGCTCGAAGCGATCAGGGCGGACTTCAACGGGGCGCGCACGGACGGTAAGAGCGTCTCGCTGGCAGACCTGATCGTCCTTGCAGGGTGCGCCGGTGTGGAACAGGCGGCGCGGAATGCAGGATATGACGTCACCGTGCCGTTCACGCCGGGCCGCACTGACACAACACAGGAGTGGACGGACGTGGAGTCATTCGCCGTGCTGGAGCCCACGTTCGACGGCTTCCGCAACTACCTCGGTTCTGGACGCAATGAAACAGCAGAAGAACTGCTGGTTGAGCGGGCATACCTGTTGACCCTGACCCCGCCGCAAATGGCGGCGTTGGTCGGCGGCCTCCGCGTCCTCAACGCGAACACCGGGCAATCGCAGCACGGTGTTTTCACGGACAGGCCTGGGGCGCTGACCAATGACTTCTTCGTCAACTTGCTCGATGTTGACACTGAGTGGCAGGCAACCGGCACATCTGACGGCGTCTACGAGGGGCGGGACCGCCAAACGGGCGGCCTCAAGTGGACTGCGACACGGGTCGACCTCGTCTTCGGCTCCAACTCTGAGTTGCGCACTATCTGCGAGGTGTACGGCAGTGACGACGGCCAGGACAAACTCGTGAGTGACTTCGTCGCCGCGTGGGACAAGGTGATGAACCTGGACCGCTTTGACCTCGCCACAGGAGTGTGAGCGCAGCACTGCCAGGAGATGATCAATGACGAGCGACAAAGCACAAACGGAACGCCTACAGCGGATTCACGGCGTGAAGGACAACGAAGAGCTCAGAACCGAATACGACGAATGGGCATCGGAGTATGACGCCGATCTGGAGGCCCTGGGATTCCTTTCACCGAAAGCCGCGGCCGAACTTCTGGATAAGCACCTGTCAGATAAGGCAGCCAGGGTGCTTGATGCCGGTGCCGGCACGGGCATGGTCGGGGTGGAGCTGGCCCGACGCGACTTTACACGCATAACGGCGCTGGACATGTCGCAAGGGATGCTGGACACGGCGAAGGAGAAGGGTGTCTACGAGGACTTCGTGATCGGTGAGCTTGGCAAGCCCCTTCCATTCGAGACCGACGGCTTCGCCGGAACGACGTGCGTTGGCGTGTTCACCTACGCCCACGCGACCCCGGAGGCGCTGGACGAACTGGTTCGCGCCACGAAGTCCGGCGGCCCCGTGGTGTTCTCGATCCGGACGGACTATTACACGGATGCCGGGTTCGACGTGAAACAGGCCGCGCTCGAAGCGGACGGCAAGTGGAGGCTGCTCGAGCGCAGCGCGCCCTTCCGGCCGATGCCAAACGGCGAGCCGGACGTCTGGCATGAGATGTGGGCCTACGAGGTGCTCTAGACGCCCTCGACAAGCACCATGTTGATCCTGGAAGAACTGTTGCGAATCTCGTCGAGCGCATGGTTCTCAGCCGAGTCCAGCCATGCATGGGCCTGCTCCATGGTGGCGAATTCCACGATGGCGAGACGAGTCGGCGTCCAGGAACCGTCGATGACCTCTATCGCGCCGCCGCGCTCGATGAACGTGCCGCCATAGGATTCGATGGCAGGCGTCATCCGTTCACGGAACTGCGCGTAGAGATCTTCATCCGTAACCTCAACGTCGGTTATCAAATAGGCAGACATGGTTTGAGTCCTCCTTGCCAGGCTGTCGTTCGTCGTCATGGCGTACGAAAACACTGCCCTGAGTTGTAACACACTACAGGACGCGAGTGCACTGACCGATCAAACGATTGCCACGGTCACTGACCACCAAATGCCGTCAACGGGCATATGGTGTCGGTGGGGACTGTGCCCTGATGCCGCTAAACGCCGTCGACAAGCACCAGGTTGATGTTGGCTGAACTGGTGCGAATACCATGGAGCTCTTTGAATTCCGGCGAGGCCAACCATGAACGCGCTTGCTCCATGCTGTCGAACGCCACAATGGCCAGACGCTTCGGATTCCAGGAGCCGTCGAAGACCTCAATCTCGCCCCCACGCGCGATGAACCTGCCGCTATACGGTTCGAGCGTAGGCGTCATCCGCTCACGAAACTGCTCATTGAGACTCTCATCCGTAATCTCTACATCGGCTATCAAATAGGCAGACATCGCGTGATTCCTCCTTCACGGACATTGTTCGGGGTGATAGCTCCGACGCGTGGTCTTCGGCCCTTGGCAAGCACCGGCGTTGGTCGAAGACCCTGCTCTGAGTTGTAACACACTGCGGCACGGGAATGCACTCACTGCTATAATCAATTCGCAGCGTCAGTTCGCTGCCAACGGTGAACAGTTCTGCTGCGGTTTGGCCATGTAGAGGCCACTGAGTGGGGGCGTACCGAAGGTGAGCGTGACGGACGCTGGGTGTGCTGCGCTCAATAAGGTTTTAGTCATGCGGAGGGGTAGGAGTCTATGACGACAGATATAGTTGCTCGCGTGCCGGTATCGGTGACGATCAACGGCACGGAGTATTCGGCGGAGGTTCCGCCACGACGAACACTCGTCGATTTCATTCGATATGACCTCGGCCTCACAGGCACCAAGGAGGCCTGCAGCGTGGGGGTCTGCGGCATCTGCACCGTCGAGATGGACGGCGCAATCGTCTCCTCGTGCATTCTCCTTGCCGTACAGGCCAGCGGTTCCCAGATAACGACCATCGAGGGCGTGGCGGACGGCGACAAGCTGCATCCGCTGCAAGAGGCCTTCATGAACTACGGCGGGTTCCAGTGCGGCATCTGCACGCCCGGCCAGATCATGGCCTCCCGCGCCCTGCTCCAGCAGAATCCCGATCCCACGGAGGACGAGATCAAGAACTGGATGATGGGCAACCTGTGCCGCTGCACGGGCTACTACAAGATCATTGAGTCGATTCAGAAGGCCGGCGAAATGATCCGGCTGGGCAACTAGGGGGGGCGAAATGAGAGACTTTCAATTCCACACGCCCTCCACGCTGGCGGAGGCGCACAGCCTGCTGAGCGATTACGGCGAGGAAGCGCGCGTCATCTCCGGCGGCACCGGCCTCATCAACATGATGAAGCAGGACCTCATCTACGTTGATCACCTGGTCAGCCTGCAGAACATCGACGGCCTCAACTACATCCGCTCGACGGGCGAGGGCCTGCAGATCGGCGGCCGCACGACCCAGCAAGAGGTGGCGACATCGAGCGTCGTCCATGAGAACAATCCGCTCCTGACCGAGACATACGGCGAGGTCGCGACGGTTCGCGTGCGCAACGCGGCAACGGTCGGCGGCGGCGTCGCTCACGGCGACCCGGCGCAGGACCCGCCGCCCACGCTCCTCGTCCTCGATGCGAGCATCCACGTCGCCTCCAAGGGCGGCGAGCGGACGGTCAAGGCGCGCGACGGTTGGTTTGTCGATTACTACACGACTGGCGTTGAAGAGGGCGAGATCGTGACGGGCATCACCGTCCCGGCAGCGCCTGCCAACGCCAGGACCACGTACATCAAGTTCCTGCCTCGCACGGCGGACGACTATCCGACAGTCGCGGTCTCCGCGCTCGGCGTTGTCGACGGTGGCGTTGTCACGGACGTGCGCGTCGGGCTTGGCGCGGTCAATTCGACGGCAGTCTATGCAGACACCGTCGCGGGCGTGCTGGTGGGCAAGGAGCCGACGGCAGACTTGGTCCGAGAGGCGGCCGAGACCGTTCGCGATCTCTGCGCGCCAACCCCGGATTTCCGCGGCTCTGCGGAGTACAAGACGGACATGGCGGTGGTGTTCACGCGCCGCGCCCTGACCCGCGTACTTGGGCTGGAATAGCTGCTAACGGAAAGGGAACAAAGGAACATATGAAGATCGAACAGGAATCACAGGTCGGCGCGCCGCGCGACCGCGTGTGGAGTCTTCTCGAGGACGTGCCGCGAGCGGCGTCACTGATCCCCGGCGTGAGCAATGTGGTCGAAACAGGCCCGAATACCTATTCCGGCAAGATGGAGACACGCGTCGGCCCCATGAAGATCAGCCTCGACGGCGAACTGACAACGACGCAGAACGCCGAAGACTATACGTGGCGCATCGAGGGCAACGCGAAGGCCCTAGCCGGCGGCGGCCTGCGAGTCATCGTTGACGCATCGATCGCCGAGGCAGGCGACGCCAGTTCCACGCTCACCGTAGCAACCGATATCCAGTTCATGGGCAAGCTGGGCACCATGGGGCAGCCGTTCATCCGCTCCAAGGCCAACTCCCAGATGAAGGACTTCATCAAGAACCTGGAGAAAGAGCTCAAGCAGTAAACTGGGCTAGTTGAGCCGACCGCTCTTGCTGTTGGGCAAGGAGGCCGAAATGAAGCGTCAGTTCCTGGCGAGTGTTTACGCGGATGGCGACTGGTTCGTCGCCGAGGCTCATGAGGTGGCAGTCGCAAGCCAGGGGAAGACCGAAGAAGAGGCTCTTGCCAACCTGAAAGAGGCGCTGGAGCTGTACTTTGAGCCCCCGGTTCCTACCAAAATCCCAAAGCAGGTTCTCATCGAGGTAGATATTGCCGCCGATTCGGCCGCTTCCCTTTCGTGAAGTGGTTCGCAAACTTCGCGCAGCAGGATTCTCTCAATCGAGTCAACGGGGAAGCCACGTCAAATTTAGGAAGCTGAACGGAGGCGGCGCAACCACAACCATCGTGCCTCGCCATCGCGAAATCTCTACCGGAACTCTACGCGACATTATCAAGCAGGCAGGCCTCACTCCACAGGAATTTATGGACCTCTAAAAACCTCCTGATCAGGACGACCCTGTGCCTCGTGTAAGCTATAGCCGGAGGCGGCCATGACGACAGACAGCGGTGGACAGTCCCTGATTACCGATGCGATGCGCGCGTGGGTGGGATCAGCAGCGCCGCCGCTGACATCTCCGCCCATCTCCGAGAGCGATATTCGCCGCGCCGCCATCTCCATCTATTGGCCGGAGGTGCCGCCGCGCATCTATTGGGACGCGGAGCACGCCGCGCAGACCCGCTGGGGCGGCATCATCGCCCCGGAGGAGTTCAACCCCTTCGCGTGGATGATCGGCCGGGCGCACGTCGGCCCGCAGCCGGATCGACTCGATGACGACCAGACGTCCCTGGAGGATGACCGCAACCTGAGGCCGCCCGGCGCGCCGCCCAACTTCCTGTTTGGGGGTGTCGACACCGTCTACCACGAACGGATGCGGCCCGGAGACGTGATCACCAGCGTTATCACGGCCACGGACCTCTATGAACGCAACGGCCGTCTCGGCGCAATGCTCTTCTACATCACGGAGGAGACCTGGACAAAGCAGAACGGCGCGGTGGTCAAGACAACCCGCACCACGAACATCGCGTGGTAGTCGGAACGGAGACAGCGACATGACGACGCAAGAGGCAACGCCGTACTGGGATGATGTGGAGGTCGGTCAGGAGCTGCCGCCGTTCGAACGCGTGACGGACCTGATGAACTGGAATCGCTGGGCGGCTACCTATGACGAGTTTGTGCCGTATCACATGGACGATGAGGGCGCGAAAGAGAACGGCCAACCGGCTGTCATCGGGCAGGGCCGCATCCGTGTTTCCTATCTGCACACGCTCGTCCGCAAGTGGATCGGCGACGAGGGCGCGATCCTGACGCTGAACGCCCAGCTGCGCGGCATCAACTTCAAGAACGACGTGCTGACCTGCACGGGCCACGTGACGGACAAGCGCGTCGACGACGAAGGCCGCCACGTCGTTGACCTTGAAATGCTGATCACCAACCAGAACGGCGAGAAGGTCACCCCCGGCACCGCCACGGTGGAGCTGCCAAGGCACACGGGATAGTCGAAAGTGTGCGTGGAGTAACTGAGCTTGCGCCGTTGGAGCAATCCGCATAGGGTGACGGTATGGATATTCAACTCAGTGACGATACTTGCGCCCTAATCCAGAGGTTTCTGGACACGGGTAAGTTCAGGTCGGTTGACGAGATCGTCCGCACGGCCCTTATCGTGTTCGAGATGCGCGAGAACCCGGACGAGTATGAAGAAATACCCATGACGAAAGAAGAGATTGAGGAATTGCGGAGCCGGGTACGCGATGCGGATGAGCAGAGCGCGCGTGGAGAGATGATCCCGGCAGAAGTAGTTTTCGGCAGACTGAGGAAACGCTTGGCAGAAGTGCATCAGCAGGAGGCTCGTTCACAAAAGGAATGAGCCGCTACGTTTTCAGTGATGAGGCCGAGAACAATCTCACCGACATCGGCCAGTATGTGGCCCGTGAAAGCCGTCAGAGTGCAGAGCTTTTAGTCAGGCGGATCCAAAATACTTGCGCACTCTTGGCAGACTTTCCTTCGCTGGGAATACAACGCCCTGACCTTGGGCACGATGTTCGCTCTCTACCGGTGCGCATGACGCCATACATGATTCTCTATCGTCCGATAGAAGACGGGGTCGAAATTCTCCGTGTTTGGCATGGACGCCGGGCGATTCGGCTGAACTGACACCCTATAGTCCCAGCTCCGCCGCCAGTATCTTGGCATTCGCCCCCGCGATGAGCCTGCCGTCGATGACCGCCACCGGACGCCGCCAATAGCGAGGCTCCTCGACAAGCAGATCCAGCATCTGGTCCTCGTTCAGCGAGGCCGGGTCGATCCCCGCCTTCTTGAGAGCCTGCGACCTGGGATTGAACAACGCGCTGGGCGGCTCCCCGTTCAGAAGCTCGACGATCTCCTCTTTGGTGAATCGATCCTTGAAGAAGTCACGCTCGGCAAACTCGTGCCCCCTGCGAAAGCGCCGCCTTCGCCGTCTTGCACGTGTTTCAAGTGGACCAGTGATAGAAGCTGATGTTTGGCATGGTTAAGGTCTCCTTGTGTCGCCACTATAGCCGCGCTTACACAGGTTGCGGTCTCAGTGCAGTGAGTGTATCCGCGTGCTGTTTGGCAATTTCTCCCATAGCGGCGCGGTTGCCGTAGCGGGAAAGAAGCACCCGCGCTGCAATTAAGGGGGGAACGACGACCACTCCTGGCGCGCCGGCTGCAGTCATCGCAGCTCCCGCCGTTGTGAACACGGCCGCTGTCCCCAGCCTCTTGGAGCCCCGAACCAAGGCTTCCTGCAGTTGAGCTGAACCAATGATGACACGCCTACCTTCAATTACTACTATGGCGACTCCAGAAACGACAGGTAAAGCATCCAAGGCGATTTCTGAGGCTATCTCCAATACTTCGGACTCTCCTCCATTGGTGATTGTCATAAAGAGAGAATCAGGGTTATCGCCAGAATCTGAAAGAGTCCCACCCGCGTCTGCAACTGCCGTTTCACCCGCGTCGGCTCCACTGCCCGCATCAAGCACTTCTGAGGAGCCTCCTGTAGCGCCGGAGCTATAGGCTCCAAGTTCCGAAGACACATCCGCTTTCAGATCGTCATTCGAAATGTCAGTGGGCAAAACGCTCTCTCGGGCAGAGTCAATGTCCGAAGTCGTTACAACTCTTATGTCGGGGTGCTCTCTTAGAGATTCCGAAATGGACCCCATGCTCTCTGTCGCCTTTAGCTGCAATACTTCATCGGTCGTGCCATCTTCGTTCAAGATTCGCACGTCCCAATCTGGCTGGTTAGGACTGTCAGCGAGTACAGCGGTCTGACCCTCTTCCAGACGAACTTCTCCCAGAGCTTCCCCATTGTTAAGTCTGTCGACAACGAGCGCCTCAAAGTAATGTCCCTTGGTATTGGCCAGAACCCCTTCGAGTTGTTCGGGAGTCATATCATTGAGAGCTTCGGGATTCATACCGCCGTTAGCTCTCGAAAAGGCCACCATCACCATAGAGTCATGGTCAGCAACACTCGAACCATCTAAATCTGTCTCCAAAGCCGTCGGGCCGGTGCTGTCAGCGGGGAGTTCGGCCTCGGCAGACGCCGAAGGACTCAGATTCACGAGGTCGTTGAGGGTGAGGTCTGCCGCCAAAGCGGCGAGACCGAGGAGCGCCGACTCTCTTCTCCTGATGCGCTCTCGGGCTAACGTGAGCAGGCGGTGTGGGTCTCCTCGTGAGTAGGTTTCGGTCAACCGCTCAAGGCGCTCAAGCGTCATGCCTGTGGCCCTGGCTGTTCCGTACTGTTCACTTGTCCGTCCAAGCGCGCTTTTAGGCTCTCAATCTCAATTTCAAGCTCTGCCACGCGCTGTAGAAGCGCGGTTTGATCCTCATGCAAGCCAAGGATAGTAGTTGACGCGGCGTTGACGTAGCGCTCGAACTCTCGTCGAAACTCTGCTCCGAATGCTCGCTCTGCTGCCCGTTGGGCGCGTTCTGCACCTACTACTCCGGCCTCCTTGGCACGCTCGATTCCCGGCGTGACCGCCTCTTTGGCCTGGTCAAGTCGTGGGCTGGCTGTTTCTTGTGCCCGCCCAATCCCTCCGGCCACTGCCGACTTGGCCCTGTCAAACACAGAACGGGCCCGTTTTTGAGCCTCTTCTAGGCTGAGTTCCCCCGACTCTGGTGGCACCCGTTTAGTCTCGTCGGTTTCGTGGGTCTTTTCTCGTTCTTCATCGTTCCTCATCAAGCATTCCTTCCGATGTCCTGGAGAGACCCCTACCTCAGCACCCCATCTGCTGTGAGGGTCTCTATCTCTGCGGAGGTGAGGCCGAGCAGCTGCTTGAAGACGCGGTCGTTGTCCTGGCCCAAACCCGGGGTTGAGTCCGTTGCCCAACCGGGCGTGGCGCTCAGGTGCAGGGAGACGCCGGGGTGCTGCATGGTTCCCCACCAGTCCGGGTCATGATGCGCCGTGACGATGGTGCCGCGGTGCTGCAACTGCGGATCGGCGAGCAGGCCAAGCGGGTTCTGCACCGCGCCGCACGGCACGCCGACGGCCTGCAGCGCGACCTGCACCTGTCCCGCCCACCGCGTTGATGTCCACTCGCTCAGCCGCTCATCGAGTTCAATGCGATTGGCAAGGCGGTTCTCCTGGGTGGCGAACTTGCCGTCGTTCGCCCACGTCGGGTCATCCATCACGGCAACCAGCTTGCTCCACTGCTCATCATTCTCAACAGCGATGGACACCCATGCGTCGTGGCCCAGGCACGGATAGACGCCGTGCGGCGCGTAGATGTCGCTGGCGTTGCCGCGTGGCTGTGGACTCTCGCCGTTGATCAGGTACCGCAGCATCTCGGGCCCCAGCAGGGCTGCCAGCCCTTCAACGTGAGAACTCTCAATGTGCTGTCCCTCGCCGGTCTGGTCGCGGTGCTCCAGCGCCAGCATGACCGCCATTGCCGCCTGCGCGCCGAGCACGAAGTCGGAGTACGCATTCTTGGGGCGCGTATCGATGTCGCTCTCCGGATGCCCCCACATGTAGGACAAGCCGCCGAACGCCATCAGCAGCTGCCCAAAAGCAGGGCGGTCTCGCATCGGGCCGTCCATACCGTACCCTGACATAGATGCCATAATCACATTCGGTCGAACCTTGCGCAGTTCCTCGTAGGACAGCCCCATGCGCTCCATGACGGTGGGGCGGAAATTCTCAAACACGACGTCCGATTGCGCGACGATGCCCTTGATGAGCTCCTGCCCCTTCTTGGAGCGCATGTCGATGGTGACGCACTGCTTGTTGCGGTTCAGTTCCGGGTAGTTCGGCTGCATCGGCATGCGGAACGCGGGCAGGTCCTCCGACTCAATCCGGATGACCTCCGCGCCATGGAATCCCAGCAGCATCGTTCCGAACGGCCCCGCAAACACGCGGCTCAGGTCGGCGATGCGTATGCCCTCCAACGGCTGCCTGCGCCGATCATGCCGCCGCGCAACATATTTCGACAGGTCAGCCGGTGTGGATGACAGCCCCGCAATCATTTCCCGCAGTTCAGCGCCGTGCTCATCCACGCGCGGCGCATGGCGGGTAATCGCCCACGGCGTGCCGCTGAACCTGTACGGCGTGCCGGGGGCGCGGTAGTCGCCGACGACGGGATGGCTGGCATCGACCACGAACTTGCGGGCGACCGTGTGCGGATGCTCAACAAACTCCGCCATCGTGGACAGGCGCGCCATCGGCACGTCGTGGATGGCTGCCTTCTCTTCGATCTCCGCGGCGGTCAGTTTACCCATGAACTCTCTCATGGCCACGTCGATGATGTCGTAGTTGTCGCGGCGGAAATTGGTGTCATCCCACGCCTCGTCGTCGAACGTGGAGTCCTGCATCCACCCCGTGACCAGGCCGCGGAACTGCGCGTTGGTGGACGGGAAGAACTGGATCACGCCGTCCGCGCAGTGATAGATGCTGCCGATGCCGGTGGACGCCTTGCCGGGGCGGCGGAATACCTCATTGCGCAGCCCGACGCGGGAGATGCTGCCGCTCACCAGTTGCCAGACGCCGATGTCCTGTCGCGACACGTCCACGTGCTGGCCGCGCGTCGACCACCGTCGCTCACGCAGGGCCAGCAGGATGCCGTAGACGAGGTGCATGGAGCCGATGCGGGCGGTGGCATCGCCGGGAACCATCGCGGGGGCGCGCTCATCGTCGCCGTAGACCCACGGGTCACCCGCCAGCGACTGGATGATCAACTCTGTGGAGGCGTAGTTCACATAGGGCCCCGTCTGGCCGAACGGCGTCAGCGAGCCATAGACGAGTTCGGGATTGATCTCAGCAAGGTCCTCGTAGCCCAGGCCGCGCTCCGGCAGATACCCGGGTTCATACGACTCAATCAGCACGTCCGCCCACGAGGCGAGGCGGCGCGCGGCCTCCTGCCCGTCCGGCGTATCGAGATCAAGAACCACGGAGCGCTTGTTGATGTTGTGGTCGAGGAACGTCAGGCTGCGGTCGGGATCGTCCACGCCGTTGGCAAACGGGCCGATCCGCCGTGCCCCAACCCCGCCGGGCGGCTCTATCAGCACAACATCCGCGCCCATATCGCCAAGCAGCCGCCCCGCCATGGCGGATGCGCCGGTGCCGCCGCCAAGCTCAACAACCTTCAGATGTCCAAGCGCCGTTGCTTCGCCATTTGTGTTTGTCATGGCGCTCACTGTGCCATTTTTCCCTTGATTCACGCAACGCTCAAGCTACAGGGAGACCCCTTCCCCCTTGACGGGGGAAGGGTGGGATGGGGGTGAAGGGAACGCCGCCGCCATGTTGCCGTATCCTTGCTTGGTACTCACAGAAGTCATCGAGGCGGACACGTATGACAAACAATGCGCTGCAGGCGGCGCGGGAGTTGCTCGGGCGGACATCCGACCCGGAGACGCGGCCGCCCGTCACCCTTGACGAGATTGCTCGCTACGCCTATGCCGTCGATGACGTGCGGCCCTCGTATGTTGACGCGGAGCGCGCCAAAGACGGCCCGTACGGCGGCATCGTTGCGCCGCCCTTGTTCACCGGCTCTACAAACTTTCCTCCAACCGCCATTGCAGACTTGCGTCCTGACGGCCTGCCGGATACGCGCAATGACCCCCTCCAACTGCGCATCCCCGGCGCGCAGTCGCGTTTCACGGGCATGGACGTGACGTTTATCGAGCCCATCAGGCCGGGCGACGTGCTGACGCACCAATCAACGGTCACGGACGTTGAGGAGAAGCAGGGACGCTCGGGCACAATGATCTTCACCACCAAGGAAATGGCGATCACGAACCAGCATGGCCGCACGGTGATGATCGACCGCACCACGACGGCCATCGTGCTGCAGCTGTCGTCACCGGGTGGCGCGGGGCGTGAATGGGGCGAGTTACAGCTTGAGAATGGCGCGCAGGCGCGGCCCGCAGAGCCGCCGCAGTGGACGGACGAGCCGGTGTGGGATGACGTTCACGAGGGTGATGAACTGACGCCCTTGCCGCGTTTCATCTCAACCGTGCAGGTCTTCTTCTACGGCCTCGTCAAGACGAACAGCCATCTGATCCACTACGACCGCGCCTATGCGCAGGTGGAGGGCCTGCCGGAGCGGATCGCCCAGGGTGATCTTTCGGGGGACATGCTGTGCCAGACCGCGACGCGGTGGATGGGTAGGCGCGGCATCCTGCGCCACTTTCGCGGAGAAGTTCGCTCCCCGGAGTTCATCGGCGAGACGATCATGCACTACGGCCGGGTCTCACGGAAATGGCGCGACGATGACGGCGCGGCCCTCGTCGAGCTTGAACTCTGGAGCGAGGGCAGCGGCGGAAGGCCGTGCGTGCGCGGCAGCGCAATCGTCCAACTGCCGACGCGCAGCGACTGAATAACTACCGGCTAGCAGTCATTCACGCTTCCCACTCCACCTTATCCAGGTCAAAGGCGGAACCATCCAAGCAGCCTAATCGGGGGCCGTCAGTCGTTTGCACCGCGCACTCGCCACATTTCCCGTCGCGGCACCCGAGGCGTGGCGGCAGCATAACAACAGTCGTCGGGATGGTCAGCAGGCCGTCTGAGCGCATGCGAGCCAGATCCGCGTAAAGCTTCGGTGGGCCGGACGCCACCAGCAAGTCCGCCTCATCCTGAACCTGCGGCAACAGATGGGTGACGGGGGCGCGGATACCCGCCGAGCCGTCGTCCGTCGCTGTCATCTCGCGCACGCCGTCGGGCAGCAGACGTGACGGATAGAGCTGCCACGCGTTCTCCGCTCCGGCCATGAGCGTCACACGGACGCCGCGTTCAGCAGTTTCCCGCATCACGGCGATCAGCGCTCCAATTCCGTCCCCCTGCGCGATGAACGCCACGCGCCGTGCGGCGGGATCGATCGTGACGGGCTTGCCCAGAGGCCCTCGCACCGCCCATTCGAGACCCGTCGGTGTCGATGTGATCGCGGAGTCGTCCCCGTCTTTCGTTACCGCCAGAACCGTGATCTCCCCACTGTTCGCGTCAGCTGAGAGGATCGGGTACGGCTGCGGATCGAATGGCAGGGTCTGGGCGCGCAGATCATCGCTCACGATGCCCTGCGCGATGTGTCCGCGTCGCTGAACGTACTGGCCCGGCTGCGCGGCGCGCGCCACCTTTGATGCTCCGATGCGCACAAGGATCATTCCCTGCGCGATCGTCTCGAAAGTAGCCATGCGGTTTCCGTGATAACGACGGCAAAGCCGTTACGGGGCGCGAATCTCGTCCGACGGCCTGCCGTTCACGTATTCATCGAGGCGCATGATGCTGTATTCGCCCGCCTCCGCGCCGCCTGTCACGGAATCAACGGCAACGCGGAACGTGTCCAGGCTCGTGTAGCAGGGGATGCCCTGCTCCGTGGCGGCTCTGCGAATCTCAAAGCCGTCCCGCAGCGGCACGCGGTTGCCGGACATGGTGTTGACGACGGCATGCACGTGGCCGTCGCGGATCAGATCGGTGGTTGTGCCCGCACCCTCCTCGCCTTCGCTGACTTTGGCGGGGACGCCGGCAACCTCAATGCCAACGGCGCGCAGGATCGTCGCGGTGCCCTCCGTTGCGTAGACCTCGTAGCCGTGCGCGGCCAGGCGGCGCGCTATCGGCACCACCTCTGCCTTTTCGCGGTCGGACACGCTGATGAGGATGCCGCCGGATTGCGGCAGCATGAGCCGCGCTGCCTGCAGGGCCTTTGTCAGGGCGGGCGCGAGGGACGTGTCGATGCCCATGACCTCGCCCGTGGATTTCATCTCCGGCCCCAGATACGTGTCCACGCCCATCAGCTTGGCCATGGAGGAGACGGGCGCCTTGACGGCCACGAGCGGCTTCTTCGGCCACAGGCCGCTCTCATAGCCCATCTCCTTGAGCGTGCGCCCCATGATGACGCGCGTGGCGAGACTGACCATCGGCACCTCCGTCACCTTGGAGATGAACGGCACTGTCCGGCTGGAGCGGACGTTGACCTCAAGCACGTACACCGTCGATGGGGCAGGCGTGCCGTCCTGGTTCTCGTTGCGCGCGACGACGAACTGGATATTCATCAAGCCGATGATGCCGAACGCGCGGCCAAGCTGGATCGTGTAATCGACGATCTGCCGCTCATCGTCCTCGGATATCGAGGGGGCGGGATAGACGGCCATGGAATCGCCGCTGTGGACGCCGGCCCGCTCGATGTGTTCCATGATCCCGGGAATCAGCACGTCCTCGCCGTCGCTGACGGCGTCCACCTCCACCTCCATCCCTTCCAGGAACTTGTCCACCTGGATGGGGCGATTGTCTCCGACCTCATCCATAGCGGCCATGACGTAGCGCGTGAACTCCGCCGGCGTATGGACGATCTCCATCGCCCGCCCGCCAAGCACGAAACTCGGCCGGACGACAATCGGATAGCCGATGGAGTTCGCGACTGCCAGCCCCTCTTCGATCGACGTCACGCCTGCGCCGGGCGGTCGCGGGATGCCGAGCGTGGTGACGAATTCGTCGAACCGCTGGCGATCCTCGGCCTGATCAACGGTCGCCGGTTGCGTGCCGAGGATGGTAAAGGCGCGCCTGCTCAGCGGGCTGATAAGATTGATGGCCGTCTGCCCGCCGAATTGCGCCGCCGTGTGGGGGAACATCTCCTGCTCCCCTTGCGTGACCCGCTCGTTCTCCAGGACGCAGGCGACGCCCTCCTCGTCGAGCGGCTCGAAATAGAGGCGGTTGGACGTGTCGAAGTCCGTGGACACGGTTTCCGGGTTGGAATTGATGATGATGCTGGCCGCGCCCTCATCCTGCAGGGCCCAGGCAGCGTGAACCGAGCAGTAGTCGAACTCAATTCCCTGCCCGATGCGGATTGGCCCGCTGCCGATGACGACCGCCGAGCGGCCCTCCAACGGCAGCGCCTCGTTTTCCTCCTCGTAAGTCGAGTAAAAGTAGGGCGTTGCCGCCTCAAACTCCGCCGCGCACGTGTCCACCATCTTGTAGACCGGGCGGATGTCCCATTCCTGTCGCAGTTCATGAACCTGCTCAGGGAGCCGGTCCGCCAGTGTGCTGATCTGCGTGTCAGAGAATCCGATGCGTTTCGCGTCGCGCAGCAGGCGCGGCGTCAGCGGCTCCGCCAGCAGCCTGTTCTCCATGCCGACAATGGCGTTCAACTTGTAGAGGAACCACGGATCGACGCCGGTCTTGACGGAGAGGTCCTCAAGCGAAACGCCGCGGCGCAGCGCCGCCATCAGCGCCCACAACCGCTGGTCATTCGGGTGAAGCGGCAGTTCCTCAAGCGGGTCGGCGATTGCGCTCCATGAGCCGTGCTCCCACAGCAGGCTGTCACCCGCCACCTCCAGCGACCGCACGGCCTTCTGCAGTGCGGCCTCAAACGAGCGGTCGATGGCCATCACCTCGCCCGTGGCCTTCATCTGCGTGCCCAATGAACGGTCGCCGGACGGGAACTTGTCGAACGGCCAGCGCGGAATCTTGGCCACGCAATAGTCGAGCGCCGGTTCAAATGCGGCCGTGGTGACCTGCGTGACCGCGTTGGGAATCTCGTCCAGCCGCTTGCCGACGGCGATCTTGGCGGCGACGCGGGCGATCGGGTAGCCGGTTGCCTTGGACGCGAGCGCCGAGGAGCGGCTGACGCGAGGATTGACCTCAATGACGTAATAGGGTGATTCCGAATAGCCCGCGTTCTGTCCCTTGCCGGCCACCGTGGGATGCGGCTCCAGCGCGAGTTGGACGTTGCAGCCGCCCTCGATGCCCAGGGCGGAGATGATCTTCAGGCTGGCGGAGCGGAGCATCTGGTACTCCTTGTCCGTCAGCGTCTGGCTGGGCGCAACAACGATGCTGTCGCCGGTGTGGACGCCCATCGCGTCCAGGTTCTCCATATTGCAGACGGTGATCGTTGTGTCCGCCCCGTCACGCATGACCTCGTACTCGATCTCTTTCCAGCCGATCAGGCTGCGCTCAACGAGCACCTGCCCGATGGGGCTGTAGGAGAGGCCGGTGCGAACCTGCTCATCCAACTGCTCCGGCGTATACGCGATTCCACCGCCGGAGCCGCCAAGCGTGTAGGCGGGGCGAATCACCACGGGCAGGCCGAGGCGTTCCGCCACCGTGCGGGCGTCCTCAACCGTTGTGACGACCTCGTTCTCCGGCACCGGCTCGCCGATCTCGTCCAACATCTGCCGGAAGAGATTGCGGTCCTCCGCCGTGCGAATCGCGTCCAGCGGCGTTCCCAGGAGACGGACGTTGTATTGCTCCAGCACGCCCGCCTCCGCCAGGTCGACGGCGAGATTGAGGCCGGTCTGCCCGCCGAGCGTTGGCAGCAGTCCGTCGGGACGCTCCCGTTCGATGACGCGTGTCACTGCTTCGACGGTCAGCGGTTCGATGTAGACCACGTCCGCGATCTCGTGGTCGGTCATGATCGTGGCGGGGTTGGAGTTGACGAGGATGGACGTCACGCCCTCCTCGCGCAGGGCGCGGCATGCCTGCGTGCCTGCGTAATCAAACTCGGCGGCCTGACCGATGACGATCGGTCCGCTGCCGAGCACGAGCACGCGGGACGGGCGTTCCGGCGTGGTGGTCATGCTGCCCTCCCGCGCAGGAGCGCCGGGAGCGTCAGAGACACAAGTTCACGCGCCCCGGCAGGTTGTGCCGGGACGCGCAACGTGTGAGCGATGTTGGCGCTTGGCCCTAGAAGCTGAAGACTGACGGGCCGGCCACGATGGCCCAGAAGATGATCCACGCGCCCATGAACAGGAACGGGATGACGGCCCATGCGGCCTCTTCGCCGGGGAGGAAGCTCTGTCGAACGGTGACCGATCGAAGGAAATCCGCGATGTCTGCACGAAGCTCCGGATCGTCGCCCGCTTCCTGCTGGGCGAACTCGCGGATACGATCGCGCTTGCGGCGCGCGCGTGATGCCGCAAGGTAGAACTCCATCCGCATTCCAAGACTGCGTTCGATCTCGCGCTTGCGATGCTTCACTACTGCTAGCGCGTTCAACATGTGGCGCAGCATTCCCCACCAGATGAGTGTGAGCGCTACTGAAATGACGGATACAAAGCTGACGATTTCGGTGCGCAACTCGTGACCCGCCAGCCCCATGGGCAGCACGGCCATGCCGAACATCGAAATTGTGACCAATACCAGGCCGGACAACCAGATCCATTGATGCTGGTGTACCCAAAATGAGTCGAGAATCTCGTACTCCACCAGTTGGGACTGTCGGCGTTGGGGCTCCGTCTGTTGGGTAGGTGTATAGCCCCGGTCCAGTGGCGCTTCCATTTCCAGCACCATCGAAACCTCCTTCTCGGCCGCACGCCGTGAAACACAACGTCGGCACAAAAACCAATTCCGCTTTACCCGCGCTTCGCGACACTATACCCTACCTGTATTCTCGAATCAAGTCTAAAAACCGGTCAAAAAGATATTCGTTGTCCAGGGGCCCCGGCGACGCCTCTGAGTGGTACTGGATCGTCAGCACGGGCATCTCGCGGTGCGTCAGCCCCTCAACCGTATGGTCGTTCAGGTTGATGTGGCTTACCTCCAGCCCCGGCGGCAGCCCGTCCGCGTTCACTGCGTACCCGTGATTCTGCGCCGTGATTGTCACGAGGTCCGTGGCGAGATCCTTGACGGGATGATTCCCGCCCCGGTGCCCGAACTTCAGCTTGTAGGTCTGCCCGCCCAGCGCCCGTGCGACAACCTGGTGCCCGAGGCAGATGCCCATGACCGGCAGCCGACCCAGCAAGCCCCCGGCAGTCTGCACGACTCCCTCCAACAGCGCCGGATCACCCGGCCCGGGCGACAGGAGCACCCCCGACGGACGTAGGGCCATCACGTCGTCGTACGAGGTGGAGCTGGGAACCACGGTCACCGCGCATCCGCGTCGCCGCAATAGCCGCAGGATGTTGTATTTCAGTCCCTCATCCATCACAACGACGCGCGGCGCGTCCGGTGGCAGCTCGCCCGGTCCCTCCGTCCATTCGTAGGGCGATGCCGTGATAACCTCGCTGACCAGATCAAGGCTGCCGTAGTCGGGGGCCTCCCGGAGCCGCGTGAGCGCCTCCTCCGGCGACCCCTCGGTGGTGATGATGCCCATCATGACGCCGGCCATGCGGATGCGGCGTGTGAGCGCGCGCGTGTCCACGCCATAGATGCCGGGCACACCTTCATCTCGCAGGAAGTCGTCCAGGGTGCGTGTCGAGAGCCGGTTGCTGGGCAAGTCGCACGCCTCGCGGACAACGAAACCGCGAACCTGTATCCGCGAGGACTCAACGTCGCGGTCGTTGATGCCGTAGTTGCCCTGCAGGGGGTACGTGGGAACGAGGATCTGCCCGCCATACGACGGATCGGTCAGCATCTCCTGGTAACCGACCATCGATGTGTTGAAAACAACCTCGCCGATGGCCTCCGCGCCGGCAGCCCCAAACGCATAGCCGTGGTGGATGCTCCCGTCCTCAAGAACGAGAAACGCTTCCCGCTCCTCGGTTCTCCCGATAAGCGTCATGGCCGCGCCGCCCCATGCGCCGCAGGCTGTTCCTCCGCCGCATAGACCTGGATTCCGCCGACAAAAGTGTGGGTCACCATCCCCCGCAGTTCACATCCCTCCAGCGGCGTATTCTTGCCCAGGGAGGCAAAGTCCTCCGCGCGCACCGTCCACGAGCGGTCGGGATCGAGCACAACGACGTCGGCAGCCGCGCCCGGCGTCAGACCGCGCAAGCCCAGCGTGTCAGCCGCCGTGCTGATCAACCGCGCGGGGTCAAGGGTCAGCCGTTCAATGAGGGTTGCCACGTCCAGCCTGCCGGTGTGAACAAGCGCCGTCATCAGCAGCCCGAACGCCGTCTCGAAGACGGAAATGCCGGGCGCCGCGTCCGTGAATCCACCGGCCTTGTCTTGCGCCGAGTGGGGCGCGTGATCGGTCGCGATAGCGTCGATCACGCCCTCGCGCAACGCGTCCACCAGGGCGTTCACGTGCTCTTCAGAGCGCAGCGGCGGATTGACGCGCAGGGACGTGTCGCCTATGGGGCCGTTCGGCCACCCGTGCTGCGGCCCCCGTTCGCCCAACAGGGCGCGATCCGTCAGTGTCAGATGGTGTGGCGTAACCTCCGCCGTCACGGGAAGGCCGCGCTCGCGAGCATCGCGCAGCAAGTGAACTGCGCCGGCCGTTGAGACGTGGGCCACGTGCAAACGCCCCCCCGTCTCCGCAACCAGTCTCAGGTCTCGTTCGACGATGCTCGTCTCCGCCTCGGCGGGCGCGGAGGGCAGCCCCAGTTCCCGTGCCGCCTCGCCTGCGTGCGCCACCGCATTGCCGATGACCTCCGGGTCCTCGGAGTGCTGGCTCAGAAGCAAGCCGAGCCGCGCGGATTCCACAAAGGCCGCCCGCATGAGATCGTCGTTCGCGACGGCTGAGCCATCGTCGCTGAGCAGCGCAGCCCCCGCCGCGGCGAGCCCGCCCATATCCGCAAGTTCCCGGCCCGCTCGCCCAACGGTGATTGTTCCGATGGGCAGGACATGGACACTTGCGTCGGACGCCGCGCGGCGCTTCACATATTCAATCAACTCGGGCGAGTCGAGTGGCGGCTCCGTGTTTGGCATGGCGCAGATGGTGGTGAATCCGCCTTTCGCCGCCGCGCGCGTGCCGCTCGCAATGGTCTCCTTGTGCTCCTGCCCCGGTTCACGGAGGTGGGAGTGCAGGTCGATGAAACCGGGAGCGACGATCATGCCTGCGGCATCGATTCGCCGCGCGTCGGCCGGGACGGTGGGTCTGTTGTCCGCGCCCACATGCGTCCACGCGATGCGGCCATCCTGCAGCAGCACGTCTCCCGCGGCGTCCAGGTTCTGCCACGGGTCGATGACCCGTCCGCCGCTGATGAGAACAGGCCCCCGGGAATCGGATGTCACGACGCGATCCTCAATATCCTCTCGCTTTTCCGCCCTCCGTGACATACTGGAAAGCGCAGAGCGCGTCTCCGAGCGCGATGCCACACGTGACAAGACATGACGAACCGACCGGCTAATACACCTTCAGGCTTCGGCTTATGAACCTACTGCGGCCCGTCCTTGCTATTGTGCCACTGATTACTGTCGTAGTCGTGGTGGCAATGGCCGCCGCGTGCGATGAAAGTGCGGCAACCGGTGACCGCGGCTTGATTCCCGACGCCAGCCCGACGCCGCAGGCCACGTTGCCGGCCGCCCTGGCAACGAATACGCCCGCCCCCGGCCACTTTGAACTCATTGACGGCGTCAACGTCTATAGGGAGATTCCGCCGCTCAGCGTGAACATCAGCCACTGGCGGGAGACGGACTTCCGCCGATGGACGGTGGACCCGGATGAGATCATCTCAGGCGGAGCGGGACGCAACGGCATCCAACCCATCTATCAACCGCAATTCCGCTCGGTCCTCGACACCGTCACGGATGAAGCCATGCGGAGTTGGCTGACGCTTGATCATCCCGTTGTTGTCGTGGAGATCAATGGCGACGCCCGCGCCTATCCGCTCGGCATCCTGACCTTCCATGAGGTCGTGAATGACGTCATCGCCGGCCAACCGGTGCTCGTTACCTATTCTCCACTGGGCTACACCACGATGGCCTTTGGCCGTGAAGTCGACGATGTGAGGCTGAACTTCGGCACCACAGGCAACCTGCGCCTGTCCAATCAGGTGATGTGGGACGATCACACGGAATCGTGGTGGCAGCAGGCGGACGGACGGGCCATCGCGGGCGCGGCGGCCGGACATCAGCTTGACTCTATCCCCGCCTACATCACCTCCTTCGCGGAATTCTTCCGCTCGTATCCTGAGGGCAGGGTCCTGTCGCCGGCCAGCGGCAGCCCGGAGTTCTGGCCCGTGTATGGCGGCTCGCAGTACTTCGGCTACGACTCGCCCAACAATCCGCCTGACTTTTTCTTCGGCCAACTTGATGAGCGCCTCAGCCCCAAGGAGCGCGTCCTGGGCGTGGAGAACGGTGAGGACGTCATTGCGTTCCCGTTTGCGCGGCTCAGGCAGGTACAGGTCGTCAATACGGAGATTGGCGGCGAGCCGGTGGTGGTGTTCTGGAAAGCAGGCACGCGTTCGGCCCTGGATGAAGAGAGCATCGCGGAGTCGCACGACCCCGGCTCCGCAGCCGCGTTCAGCCGACGGCTTGATGGTCGCGTCCTGGAGTTTGAAGCAGCCGGCGATTTCTTCCGTGACACGGAAACCGGAACGCTCTGGACGCTGCTTGGAGTCGGTGATCAGGGTGAGCTTGGCGGTCAGCGCCTGATGCCTGTCAAGGCGGACAACGCACTGTGGTTCCTGTGGGCAGCGCTCAACCCCACGACGGAGATCTACACCGGCCAGTAACGCGACGGAAGCAGGCTCAGTGGTTACTAACCGACCCCCATATGTGATGCATTTCCACCCCAAAAATGCTAGAATGAACGGACGAATCGAATAGGATTTCCGACGTTTCTTCGCGCCTGACTGCCCGTCGGCCCGGGATGGAGGCGATGCTTCATGGTTGAACGCTCCGTTGCCCTTGAACGCCAGATGCGCGAGGCGTATCTGGACTACGCGATGAGCGTCATCGTCTCGCGCGCCCTGCCGGACGTGAGAGACGGGCTCAAACCCGTTCAGCGCCGTGTCCTCTACGCCATGTATGAACAGGGGATGCGCAGCAACACCGCCTACCGCAAGAGCGCCCGTGTGGTGGGTGACGTCATCGCCAAGTACCACCCGCACGGCGATTCGCCGGTCTATGACGCCCTCGTCCGTCTCGCGCAGCCGTTCTCGCTGCGCTATCCGCTTGTTGACGGCCAGGGCAACTTCGGCTCCGTCGATAACGATCCGCCCGCCGCCATGCGCTACACGGAGGCGCGGCTGGCCGCCATCGCCGAGGAGATGCTCACGGATATCGACAGGCAGACCGTCGCGTTCGCGGAGAACTTTGACGGCTCGGAGCGTGAGCCGGTTGTCCTGCCGGCGCGCATGCCCAATCTCCTTGTCAACGGCACGGCAGGCATCGCCGTCGGCATGGCGACAAACATGCCGCCCCACAATCTGACCGAGGTTTGCGACGCCATCTTGTTCGCCATCGGTCGATGGCGCGAAACGCCGGACGGCGGCGAGTTCGATGCCACGCTCGATGAGCTGCATCAGTTCATCAAGGGCCCGGATTTCCCCACCCAGGGCATCATCCGCGGCACGGAGGGCGTACGCAGCGCCTATGCCACCGGCCGCGGCCGCGTCATCATTGAGGCCCGCGCCGAAATTCAGGAGATCGAGGGGCGCAACCAACGCTCGCAGATTGTTGTCACTGAACTTCCTTATCAGGTCAACAAGGCGGCGCTTGTCGAGAAGATGGCCGACCTTGTCCGCAGCAAGCGGCTGGACGGCATCAGCGAGATTCGAGACGAGTCGGATCGCGACGGCCTGCGAGTCGTCATCGAGCTGCGGCGTGATGCCGCCGCCCACATCGTGCTCAACAACCTCTTTGAACACACCGCTATGCGCACCTCCTTCTCCATCAACGCGCTCGCGCTGGTGGAGGGAGAGCCGCAGGTTCTTCCGCTCCGGCAGATCATCCACCACTTCATCCGCTTCCGGCGTGATGTCGTCATCAACCGCACGCGCTATGAGTTGCGGCGCGCGCAGGATCGCGCCCACGTGTTGGAGGGGCTGCGCGTCGCGCTCGACAATCTCGATGAAGTTATTGAGGTTATTCGCGGCGCTGAGTCCGCGGACGCTGCCCGCATCACGCTGATCGAGCGCTACACGCTCTCACAGCGGCAGGCACAGGCAATCTTGGATATGCAGCTGCGCCGCCTCGCCGCTCTTGAGCGACAGGCCATCCTGGAGGAGCTTGAGCAGCTGCGTGAGCGCATCGCCGAGTTGGAGTCCATTCTCGCCGATCCGACCCGCATCACCACCGTCGTCCGTGAGGAGATCGAGGAACTCAAGGAGAAGCACGGCGACGAGCGCCGCACCGAGATCGATGAGAACGAGCTCGGCGCGGTTCGCCGCGAGGACCTGATCCCGCACAACGAGGTCGTCGTCACCATCAGCCAACGCGGCTACATCAAGCGCGTGCTGGCGTCCGCGTACCGACGTCAGCACCGGGGCGGCAGGGGCGTGACCGGCGTGACGACGCGAGAAGAGGACATCGTCCAGCATCTCCTCGTCTGCGACACGCATGACACGCTGCTGTTCTTCACGAACCGGGGACGCGTGACGACGCTCAGGTGCTTCGACCTTCCGGCGGAGGCGTCCAGGACGGCGCGCGGCATCCCCGTCGCCAACCTGTTCCAGGGCAGCGCGCTCGCGCCCAACGAGCAGGTGACGACCGTTATGGCGGCATCCGATCTCTCTGAACACGATTACCTCGTATTTGCCACGCGCAAGGGCATCGTTAAGCGAACTCCGTTGGAGCGGTTCGTGAAGGTGCGAAGCACGGGCAAGAAGGCGATGAACCTCTTGGACGGCGATGATCTGGTCAGCGTGATTCTCGCGAAGGAAGAGGACCAGGTCATCCTCGTCACTGAGCAAGGTCTCGCCATTCGCTTTGAGACAAACGCGCTCAGGTCCGCATCGGCAACGTCCGGCGGCGTGCTCGGAATCCGATTTGGGAAGCGTGGCGCGGAAGACAACGTCGTTAGCGCCGTTATCGCAGACCCGGAGAAGTACCTGTTCGTGGTGTCCGCGCGCGGCTATGGCAAGAGCACGCGCATGGGCACGGGACAGATTGTCGAAACGCCGAAAGGCACCCAGACGGACGGCTACCCGCTCCGCAACAGGGGCGGCATGGGCGTCGCCACGTTCAAGGTGCGGCAGGATAGGCACAAGAACACCGGCCTGATTGTGGGCATCGCCGCCGCCAAGCGTGACGAAGAAATCATGCTCATCTCCAGGAAGGGCATCGTGATACGCACGACTCTCGACAATGTGCGGCCCACGCGTGGGAGAGACACCAGCGGCGTCCACGTGATGCGCCTTGAGCAGGATGATGTAGTCGTCGCGATAGCCCAGTTCCCGGAGCCGGAAGAGGAACTCCCCAAGCCGGAGGCAAAGAACGGCTCAGGCAAGAAGAACGGCGCGAAGGCAAAGGCCAAAGCCGGCGCGAAGACAAAGACATCCGCCAGGAGCCGCAGGAACGGCAGGGCAAAGGCCGCAGAGGCGGAAGCCGCTGAGGAATCAACCGCCGAGATCGCCGACGAACCGTCCGAGGGCATCGTAGAAATCGTGCCGGACGACGACGCCCCGCTTGAGGACGACGATACGGACACAGACGCAGAAATCCCCGAAGAGGATGATACGGACGCGGAAATCCCCGGAGAGGATGATACGGACGCGGAAATCCTCGATGATGATGCGGACGTGGAAATCCCCGATGATGATGCGGAGGAAGACGAGGAGTAGGCGTCCCCGCCCCGTCACTTTCCACCCAGTCCGTCATTCCCGCGAAAGCGGGAATCTAGAAGCCGCCGTCTAGCAGCTTCTGTAGCCCCCACAACACCCGCTCCGGTGTGAACGGGGTTTGGTGGAGGCGGACGCCGGTGGCGTGGTAGATGGCGTTGCCGATTGCTCCCACGGGTGTGACAAGGGGTATCTCGCCCACGCCCCGCGCCCCGTGCGGCCCGCTCGGGTTCGGCGTGGACACAATCACGGGCTCGATCATCGGCACGTCCAGCGTCGTCGGCATCCGGTAGTCCAAAAAGTTGGGATTGCGGATCATGCCCGTCGCCGCGTCGACGTCGTACACCTCCCACAGCGCCCAGCCGATGCCCTGCGCCGCGCCGCCCTGCATCTGTCCTTCCACGGCCAGCGGGTTGATGGCGTTGCCGGGGTCCTGGAAGATCGTGAATCGCTTGATTGCCGTCCGCCCCGTGTCCTTGTCGACTGCCACCTCCGCGATGGACGCGGCAGACGTTGGCGCAGCAGGCAGCCCCGTCGCCATGTTGATGACCTTCAGTTGCTCGCCCTCGTTCGCCTCCACCGCCGCTTTGCAGGCATCGGCCAGTGTGACGCTCCGATCCGAATCGCGCGCCGTGAAGGTCTGATCGTCGTAATCGACGTACTCAGGCTCCACGCGCAGCATCTCCGCCGCGACGGCGCGCAGCCGCTCCAGCGCGTCACGGGCGCCGAGCATCACGGCGGTGCCCGTCGTGAGTGTTGTGCGGCTGCCGAATGAGCCGTCCGTATGACCGACGGAGTCCGTATCGCCGCTGCGGACGCTGACCTGCTCCATCTCCACGCCGAGTTCCTCGGCGGCGAACTGCGCCATCGTCGTGCGGGTACCGGTCAGGTCGACTGAACCGGTTGTGACTTCAAACGTCGCGTCCGGGTTGATGACGATCTCCGCACTCGACGTGAGCGTCGCCCCGCCCCAGTACGCCGCCGCGAACCCGCGACCATGTCCATCCGGCACGGGGTCCGTCCATGCGGGATGATCTTTGGCGGCGAGCAGAATCTTCTTGAGGCCCCATACAGGCATGTTGAGGCCGTTCGGGAGCGGGTCGCCCTCCTCCGTCACGTTCGCAAGCCGCAGATCGATGGGGTCCATCCCCAGTTCTTCTGCGAGCTCATCCATCACGACCTCGGTGGGGTAATTGCCGATGGGGCCGCTCGGCGCGCGGTAAGCCATCGCGACGGGCTTGTTGGTCACCACGTCATAGGCGTCGATGTGCAGATGCTTAAAGCGATAGTGCGATGCGCCGGTTAGCGCGGCGGTGGCCGAGTGCGTGAATCCCGTCATCGCGCCCGTGTCCAGCAGGTAGCGGCCGTCGAACGCCGTCACCGTGCCGTCTCGCATCGCGCCGATCCTCAGGTTGATGACATGGGCGCACGTGGGCCCGGAGGCGCGGAAGACCTCCTCCCTTGCGAGGACGAGCTTGACGGGTTGGCGAGCCTTCATTGCCAGCAACGCCGTCACGAACTCGATGCCAAGCCCCGCCTTGCCGCCAAAGCCGCCGCCGATCTCCAGCGGCACCACGGTGATCTTGTCCTGCGGCAGGCCGAGGATGATGGACAGCGTATCGCGCAGGTTGAAGCTGATCTGGCTGGATGAGTAGACGGTCAGGTGGCCGTCCTCGCCCACGTCTACCGTGCACGCCTGCGGCTCCAAATATCCCTGGTGAACGGTGCCGCCGCGGAACGTCCGCTCGATGACGATGTCCGATTCGGCAAAGCCCTGCTCAACGTCGCCGCGCTCGAACTCAACGCGGCGGGCGATGTTGCTTGGCCTGTCGGATGGCCCGCCGGCGAACTCCCACGTATAGAGATCATCATGGACGAGGGACGATTCCGGCCGAACGGCGCGTTCAACATCGACGACGGGTTCAATCGGCTCGTACTCAACCTCAACGAGAGCGGCGGCCTCCTCGGCAGTCGTCACGTCGTCCGCCGCGATGGCGGCGACGGCTTGCCAGTGGTAGAAGATGCGGTCCTCCGCCATCTGCATGCGCCGTTGATCACGCGGTGTCATGGTGATCTCGCCGCCGACGGCCTGGTTGCTCATGGCGATATAAGGGAAGTCGGCGGACGTGACGATCGCGCGCACGCCGGGCATGGACGCGGCCTTTGAGACGTCGATGCTGAGGACGCGCGCATTGGCGTGCGGGCTGCGAACCAGCTTGGCGTACAGCGTGCCCTCCGTGGTGTGATCCGCGCCGAACACGGCCTCGCCGGTCAGGCGTTCAGTGCTGTCGACGCGTTGAACGCCCCGCCCAACAATGCGTGTTCCTTCTTTTGCTTCTGTCATATGAAGTGACCTCAATCGAAATGAGTTAGTCCTGCCTATGGTACGGGAATCTCTACACCGTAGGATGTATCTTAGAGTCTGGAGACGGACAATAAGTGCCCGTCCTGGAGTTACACAAAATGACCATCACACCACTTGAGGGCGGCTCAGTTACCTCGCCGCGCGGATTTCGCGCAGGCGCCGTTCATGCCGGCATCCGCTCAGATACGCCGGAGGACGTGCTCGACGTGACCATCCTCGCCGCGGACGGTGCAACCACGGGCGCGGCGGTGTTCACGAAGAGCAAGGTTGTGGCGGCGCCCGTGGTGCTGAGCCGCGAGCATATTGGCAAAGCGGCGCCCCGGGCAGTCGTTGTGAACAGCGGCAATGCCAACGCGGCTGTCGGCGATCAGGGCATGACGGACGCCCGCGCCTCTGCGGAGATGGTGGCTGAGAAGCTCGGCCTGCGCCCGGAGGAGGTGCTTGTCTGCAGCACGGGCGTCATCGGCGTGCCCATGCCCATGGACGTGATGCGCAGTGGAATCGGGGCGATTGAGTTAGCCGATGATGCAGGACATGATTTTGCGCTCGCCATCATGACGACCGACCTAAGACCGAAGGAATGCGCCGTCACGGTGGAGATCGGCGGAAAAACGGTCACTGTTGCCGGAACAACGAAGGGCTCCGGCATGATCCACCCGGACATGGCCACAATGCTCGCATTCGTCACGACGGACGCCGCCATTGAGCAGGACTGCCTGGAGCGCGTCCTTGAGCGCGCCGTCAGCCGCTCATTCAACATGATCAGCGTGGACGGCGACACGTCGACAAATGACACGCTCATGGTTATCGCCAACGGCGCGGCCGGCAACGCTCCTGTCACCGGAGGAGACGATGAGGAACTGATAGAAGAGGCCGTCACGCATGTCTCCATGGAACTCGCAAAGGCCATCGTTCGAGATGGCGAGGGGGCTACGAAGCTTATCGAGATCAACGTGACCGGCGCGCTCAGCGACGAAGACGCCCGGCACGCCGCCCGCGTCATCTCCACGTCCCCCTTGGTCAAGACGGCCGTCTTTGGCAATGATCCCAATTGGGGCCGCGTGATGATGGCGCTGGGGCGGAGCATGATCGAGATGCAGGAATCCCGCGTGACGCTCCATTTCAACGACATCTGCGTGCTGGAGAACGGACAGGCCGTCCCCTTTGACAGGGACGATGCCGTCGAGCGCATGAAACAGCCTGAGGTGCGGTTTGACGTATCGCTCGGCCTCGGGGAATCAGCCGCGACGGCGTGGACGTGTGATTTCTCCTACGAATATGTCCGCATCAACGGCGAATACACCACCTGATCATGCGCCGGACGCTGTTGATCCCCGCCGTATTCGTTACTCTGGTAGTCTGAATGCTGTTTCACCACGAATCTGAATTGGGAAGGTAATGGCAGAGAACGCGCGCATTGTCGTCAAGATCGGCGGCAACGCCTTGGGGCCGGACGATACGACGTTTCGCGACCTCGTGGCCGTGCAGAGGCAGGGCGTTTGGCCCGTCGTCGTTCACGGCGGAGGTCCGCTGATCTCTCAATGGCTCGACCAGGTGGGCGTCGAATCGACATTCGTGCGCGGCTTGCGCGTGACGAGCGATGAGGCACTGGACGTCGTCACGGCGGTTCTCTGCGGCCTGGTCAACACGCGCATCGTGGCCTCCATCGGAGAGGCGGGCGGGCGCGGTGTTGGTCTGACCGGCGCGGACGGCGCGGTTATCGCCGCCGAGGTGAAAGACCCTGAGCTTGGCCGTGTGGGTGAAGTAGCTTCAGTCCGAACCGATCTCATCACCGGCCTGTTGCACCATGATTTCATCCCCGTCTTTTCACCTGTCTCCGTCGATGCGAATGACAAGGGCAGGCTGCTGAACGTCAACGCGGACTCCGTGGCGGGCGCGCTGGCTGGCGCGTTGGAGGCGGACCGCGTCATCTTCATGACGGATGTGCCCGGTGTGTTGGATGCTGGCGGGGAACTGCTGCCGACCCTGTCAGAGGCGCGCGTGCGGGAACTGATAGACGACGGCATCATTACCGGCGGCATGATTCCCAAGGTGACGGCCTGCCTGAATGCCTTGGCTCACGCCCAGACCGCGCAGATTATCGATGGCCGTGTTCCGAATGCTCTGCGCGACGCGCTGGAACATGATACGGGTACGCGTATCCTTAAAGAGGCTGAACGGGCAGTAACGGCGGGAGCAGGAGCGTGAGCTTTTTGGACGAATTCGAACGGCGGGAGCCGCCGCGCCTCTCATCCATTCTCAACTGGGTGATTCCGCTCGGCGCGCTGCTTCTTCTCTGGGTGGGCGGCTCCATAGCCGCCAACATCTACGTGGATTGGCTCTGGTTCGACAATCTTGGCTATCTGTCCGTCTTCACAACCATCCTGACGACGCGCGTCGCCCTGTTCGTGCTGGGCGCGTTGGTTTTTGCCGCCGTCTTCGCTGCGAACGTGTACCTGGCAGAGCGCTATTCGCCGAAGGGCATCTCGCCGGAAGCGGCCCTGAACATCCCGCTTGAGGCGCTCACGTGGGCGCGGCGGCTGGTCATCATCGGCCTCATCGTCGCCGGCGTTCTGTTGTCGATCGTCTTTGGCGCGGCGGCGTCCGGGTATTGGGAAACGGCGCTCCGGTTCACAAACGCGGAGATGTTCAACCTGACCGATCCGCTCTACAACCGCGACGTGGCGGCATATCTGTTTGATCTGCCCTTCTATCGATTCCTGCAGGGCTGGGCGCTGGGCGTTGTCATTGTCAACGCGCTCTTTGCCGTGGGCATCTACGCCATCAATTTCGCGCTTGGCGGCTTCCAATTCTCGCTGACGCCAACCCTGCGCGCCCACCTGTCCGGCCTGGGCGTCGTCTTCTTCCTGCTGCTTGCCATCGGGTACTGGCTCAGCCTTCAGGAACTGCTGTATTCGGCGCGGGGCGCGGCGTATGGCGCAGCCTACACGGACGTCGTGATACGTCAACCGGCGCTGCGGGTCCTGATCGTCATCAGCATCGTGGTCGCCATTCTTCTCGCGGCCAACTCGTTCCTCCGCTGGCAGGGCCTGCCGTTGGCCGCCATCGGCATCTGGTTCCTTGCGCTGACCGTCGGCACCGGACTCCTGCCCGCAGCCGTTCAACGATTCCAGGTGCAGCCGAACGAGTTTGAGCGCGAGCAAACCTACATCGAGCGCAGCATCGAGATGACGCGGGAAGGATTTGCCCTCAACCGCATCGAGGAGCAGCCCTACGATTCAAGCCCGGAGAGCATCACCCATGAGATTGTGGACGATAACCCGGGCACGTTTGAGAACATCCGCCTCTGGGATCACCGTCCGCTCCGCGATGTCTATAACCAGATCCAGTTCTTCCGGCTGCAATACTCGTTCCTCGATATCGATATAGACCGATACACCATTGACGGCGATTATCGGCAGGTGATGATTGGCACGCGTGAGCTTGTGCAATCACAGTTGGATCCGCAGGCGCAGACGTGGGTCAACGAGCGGCTGCAGTACACGCACGGGTACGGCGCGGCGATGAGCCCCGTGACGGAGTTCACCCAGGACGGCCTGCCGGAGTTCTTCCTGCAGGACATACCGCCGGAGCCGGTCACCGGCGCGCCGCACGTCGACGTCCCGCAGGTCTATTTCGGCGAAGCGACGGATGATTGGGTCATCGTGCGAAGCACGACTCCCGAGTTCGACCATCCAACGGATGCCGGGCCGGTCTACCAGTCGTTTGAAGGGGAAGGCGTCTCCATCAGCGGCCTGCTGTCCCGCATCCTCTTCGCGTGGCGCTTCACTGATCTCAACATCCTGATCACCGGGGCGATTACCAACGAGAGCCAGATACTCTATTACCGTGACATCCAGGAGCGCGTCGGCCAGCTCGCGCCGTTCCTTGCCCTGGATTCCGACCCCTATATCGTCGTGGCGGACGGCAAGCTCTACTGGGTGCAGGACGCCTATACGATCAGCGACCGTTTCCCGTACTCGGAACCGGCGCCGAACGGCTTCAACTACATCCGCAACAGCGTCAAGGCGGTTATCGATGCCTATGACGGGTCCGTCGATCTCTACATCGCGGATGAATCGGATGGCATCATCCGCACCTACCAGAGCGTGTTCCCCGATCTCTTCAAGCCGATGAGCGAGATGCCGGAAGCGCTGCGCTCGCATCTGCGCTACCCGGAGGACTTCTTCACCATCCAGGCGGACAAGTATCTCAAGTTCCACATGACGGACCCGCAGGTCTTCTACAACCAGGAAGACCTCTGGAACTTCCCGCTGGAGTTGTTCTTCAGCGATCAGGCGCAGGTCATGGAGCCCTACTACCTCATCATGGGCCTGCCGGGTGAGGAACAGGAAGAGTTCGTGCTGATCATGCCGTTCACGCCGGACGGCAAACCGAATCTTGTGGGATGGCTCGCGGCCCGCAACGACGGCGAGAACTACGGCTCGCTCATCGCCTACACGTTCCCGAAGGAGCGGCAGATCGACGGCCCGCAGCAGGTTGAGGCGCGCATCACCACGAACCCGGAGATTTCACAGCAATTCACCTTGTGGGACCAGGCCGGATCGAATGTCCTGCGAGGGAACCTGCTCGTGATCCCGGTCGGCGACCACATCCTGTACGCGGAACCGATCTACCTCAAGGCTGAGGACATTGATTACCCGCAGCTGACGCGCGTCGTGCTTGTGCAGCAGGGTGAGGAACCGGTGATGCTCCCATCCTTGAGTCAGTCACTGAATAACCTTCTCGCCAGGCAGGGCGGCACGATTGCCATCCGCGAGACGAGACCTCAACAGACCGGCGATGACGGGATTACACCGCTGACCGTCATTGAGCGACTGCGCGCCGAGCTTGACGGCCTGCGCGATTCCGCCGAAGAGCTCACCCGGCAGATCGAGGACATCGCCCAGACAATCGACGAAGCCCTTGAAGAAGAGGAAGAGCAAGGCGCGGCAGCGTAGCGACGAACTGAGAGAATCACATGACAACGGCTAAAGACTGGCAACAGGTAGAGTCCGACTATTACATGCAGACGGTTCGCCGTGTTCCGGTCACCCTCGTGCGCGGTAAGGACAGCACCGTGTGGGATGACAAGGGCAAAGAGTACCTGGACTTCGTCGGTGGTTGGGCAACGGCCACGCTGGGACACTCCCATCCGGCGATGACGGAGGCAATCGCGGAGCAGGCCGGCACGCTGATCCAGACGTCCAACGCCTTCTACACCGTTCCGCAGATCGAGCTCGCGCAGCTCCTCATCGATAACTCCTGCATGGATCGCGTCTTCTTCTGCAACAGCGGCGCGGAGGCCGTGGAGGGCGCGATCAAGGTCGCCCGCCGCTATGGCGCGCTCCACAAGGACGGCGCGTATGAGATCATCACCGCGCTTGAATCGTTCCATGGCCGCACGATGACCACCGTCGCCGCCACCGGCCAACCGCACTACCAGGAGGGTTTCAAGCCGCTCACACCCGGTTTTGTTCACGTCCCGTTCAATGACATGGCGGCCATCCGTGAGGCCACCACGGAGCGCACGGTCGCCGTGATGCTGGAGCCGGTTCAGGGCGAGGGGGGCGTGAACGTCCCCGATCCCGACTATCTGCCCGCGGTTCGCGCATGGTGCGATGAGAACAATCTCCTGTTGATCCTTGACGAGGTACAAACCGGCGTTGGCCGCCTTGGACACCTCTTCGGATACCAGGCATTTGGAGTAGAGCCTGACGTGATGTCGTTGGCGAAAGGGCTCGGCGGCGGCGTGCCCATCGGCGCGTTCCTGACCAAGACTCACGCGGACGCCCTCACCTATGGCGACCACGGCTCCACCTACGGCGGCAACGTCCTGACGACCGCCGCCGCGCGCGCCGTGATTCGCACCGTGTTGGCGGAAGACATACCCGGCCGTGTTCGGGTCTCGGGCGAGCGTCTGCTTGGCGCGCTCAAGGGTCTCGGGGACCGCCATTCATCGATCGCCGAGGTGCGCGGCATGGGCCTGCTTGCAGCGGTCCAATTCAAAGAGGAAATCGCAGGTGATCTGCTCGCTGCCTGCCTTGAGCGCGGCATGTTGGTCAACCGCGTGCGCCCCAACGCCCTCCGCCTCATGCCGCCCCTCACACTGACGGATGAGGACATGGACAAGGGCGTTGCCATCCTCGAGGATGCCATCGCAGCTGTGGCGGGGTAGAGTAGCGAAAAAAAGCCTTCCCCCGGTGTGCGCTCCGACCTGAGTTTTGGTATTCTTAACCTTGTTTCGCTTAGGCAGTGCCCGGGGAGCCGGCCCAATGTTCACCGGTAGGTGAGAGTGGACGACGACAAGTTGCACGACGCTTGCGGCGTCGTAGGCATCTACCTACCGGGCGGAGACGCCGCGCGGGCAGCCTTTTTCGGTATCTTCTCCCTTCAGCATCGCGGCCAGGAAAGCGCCGGCATCGCCGCGTCTGACGACAACCAGGAACTCCACCTCTACCGCGGGCTTGGCCTCGTTAATCGCGTTTTTGATGAGCACACCCTGAACGTCATCCCGGGTAGCCTCGCAATCGGCCATACCCGCTACTCCACCACCGGCAGTTCCACGCTCGCCAATGCGCAGCCCATTCCGGCTAACGGCCCTCTCGGAGAGGTTCTCATCGCGCACAACGGCAACGTCGTGAACGCCGAACTGCTGCGTGAGGAGGCGGTTGAACTCGGCGCGCAATTCGTCACGTCCACCGATTCCGAGGTCATCGCCCAGTTGATTGCCGTCCTCCCGGGCGAAACGTGGGAGGAGAAGATCACTGCGGCAATGCTCCGCCTTGAGGGCGCGTACAGCCTGACCATCCTCACGAAGGACGCCGTCTATGCCGTTCGGGACCCGCACGGATTCCGCCCGCTGAGCCTTGGGCGCGTGGGCGAGTCCGGCTATATGGCCGCCTCCGAGACGTGCGCCCTGGAGAATGTGGGCGCAGAGTTCGTTCGGGATGTGGAGCCGGGCGAAATAGTGCGCATTGACTCAACCGGCCTCCATTCCACTTTCGGTCGTCGTGAGAAGCGATCCCTCTGCATCTTTGAGCACATCTATTTCTCCCGCCCGGACTCCGTTCTTGAAGGTCGGCGCGTCTATCTGAGCCGCGAGGCGATGGGCAAGGAGTTGGCCCGCATGCACCCGGTCGAGGCGGACATCGTGAGCGCCGTGCCGGACTCCGCCACCGCCGCCGGCATCGGCTACGCGCACGGGTCCGGCATCCCCTTCTACGAGACGCTGGTCAAGAACCGCTACGTTGGGCGCACGTTCATTCAGCCCGACCAGCGCCTCCGCGATGAGGGTGTCCGCCTCAAGCTGACGCCCTTGCGAGAGGTCATCGAGGGCAAGCGCCTCGTGATCGTGGACGACAGCATCGTGCGCGGCACGACGACGCGTCACCTGATCGACCTGCTCCGCAGCGCCGGCGCGAAGGAGATTCATCTCCGTGTGTGCGCTCCCCCCATCCGCTATCCCTGCCACTACGGCATTGATATGCCAAACCGGGCCGAGCTGCTCGCGTCCGACCGCAGCGTTGAGGAGGTGCGGGACGAGCTCGGCGTTGACAGCCTCGGATTCCTCGATGTCCCGAGCCTGTACACGTCCGTCGCCCAGGAAGGGCCGGGGTTCTGCACGGCGTGCTTCACGGGTGAATACACCGTCCCTGTCCAGGTTGAGCTTGATAAATTTGCGTTGGAGCGGCTCCCCCTGCGTGTCTGATTCGGAGTCGAGCTACTCGGCAGCCGGTGTGAACATCGGCGCGGGGCAGGAGGCCGTGCGCCTGATGCGCCCGTTCGCCCAGTCCACGTACAACAACCGCGTTCTGGGTGACATCGGCGGCTTTGGCGGCCTCTTCAAGCTCGATTCCTACCGTGAGCCGATACTCGTGGCCAGCGCCGACGGCGTGGGCACCAAGATCAACATCGCCAAGCAGGCCGGAGCGTTCGCGAGCATCGGCGCGGACATTGTGAATCACTGCATCAACGATATCTGGGTGCAGGGTGCCGATCCGCTCTTTTTTCTTGACTACATCGCCACTGACAGCCTCAATCCGCAGGACGCCGCCGACATCGTGCGGGGCATGGCGGAGGCGTGCAGCGCCGCCGGCATCGCTCTCATCGGCGGTGAAACTGCCGAGATGCCCGGCACGTACCGTGAGGGCCAGTATGACGTTGCCGGATTCATCGTTGGCGCGGTGGAGCGCTGGGACCTCATTGACGGAACGGGCATCCGCGCGGGCGATGTTCTCGTCGGCCTGCCCTCAACGGGACTCCACACCAACGGCTACTCCTTGGCCCGCCGCGTCTTTGATCTGGACGATCACCCGGAAAACCTTGACGAAAAACCGCCTGAACTCGGCGGGAAGACAGTCGCTGAGGCGTTGTTGGCCGTCCATCGGTCCTATTACCAGGAACTGAAGCCGATGCGGCGGCGCGTCCGCGGGCTCGCGCATATCACGGGCGGCGGCTACGCGGAAAACGTGCCGCGCGTCCTGCCGGATAACCTGCAGGCCGTTGTTGACTGCGGCGCGTGGACTGTGCCGCCGATCTTTCGTCTCATCAGCAGTCGTGGCGAGATTCCGCTGACGGAGATGTATGACGTGTTCAACATGGGAATGGGAATGGTCGCCGTCGTGCGCCCGCAGGACGCGCCGATGGTCATGTCCGCCATGGAGGGCAGCGCGCAGATTGGCACGATTGAAGAACGGCCGCCGGATGGCGATCAGATCATCCTCCGAATGGAGCGCGAATGACGTTTCGAGCAATCATCGCCCCATGGAACAAGGACGGCGCAGACGACCTTGCGCACGGACTAACCGATCTCGGGTGGGAGGTGTATGCGACGGGCGGCACGCACCGCTTCCTCACCGGCGCAGGCATCGACGCGCGCCACATCGAGGACCTGACGGGCTTCCCCGAGATTCTCGGCGGCCGGGTCAAGACGCTCCATCCCCGCGTCCACGGCGGCATCCTCGCCAAGCGTGAGGAGCCGGAGCATGTCGCGCAGATGGAAGAGCACGGAATCGGCACAATCGACCTTATCGCCGTGAACCTGTATCCGTTTGCGGAGACCGTCTCAAAGCCGGACGTGACGCTCATGGACGCGCTTGAGCAGATCGACATCGGCGGCCCGACGATGGTCCGCGCCGCCGCCAAGAATTTCCCCGCCGTCATCGTCCTGATCGACCCCGCCGATTACACGCAGGTGCTGGAGATGCTGCGCGCAGGCGTCGTTCCAGCCGCCGAGCGCCGACGGCTGGCGCGCAAGGCATTCGAGCACGTCTCTGCGTATGACACCATCATCGCCAACTATCTCGCGCGGGACATGGGCGCTGCCGGCATGGATGATGAGGCAGCCGCGCTCCCCGCCGAGCGCGTTCTGCCTCTCCAGTCAATTCAGTCGCTCCGCTACGGCGAGAACCCTCACCAGGCGGGCGCGCTCTACCGCATCAACGACCCGAGCCGCCCCGCGCAGGGCATCCCCTCCGCGCGCCAGGTGCATGGCCGTGAGATGTCCTTCAACAACATCCTGGACGCGGACGCCGCCTGGAACGTCGTCTGTGATTTCCCGGACGCGCCCACGGTTGCCATCATCAAGCACGGCAACCCGTGCGGCCTCGCCACCGCGCCCGACCTCGCCACCGCGTTCAGTCGCGCCCTCGCGGGCGACCCCGTCTCCGCGTTCGGCGGCATCATCGCCGCCAACCGCCCGATGGACAAGGCGACGGCGGAGACCATCAATGAGGCGTTCTATGAGATCGTCATCGCCCCGTCTTATGACGACGACGCGCTTTCCGTGCTCACGCAGAAGCGCAACCTGCGGCTGTTGGAGATGAACGACGTGTCCGCCGCCACAGCGTCGCTGGACATCCGCACAGTGCGGGGCGGATTCCTCGTGCAGGCGGCGGACATGGGCGAGATGGGCGAGTGGCAGACGGTCACGGAGCGCGCGCCGACGGAGCCTGAGCTTGCCGATCTCCGTTTCGCGTGGAAAGCCGCGCGGCATGTGAAGTCCAACGCCATCGTGATCGTCAAAGACGGCGCGTTGCTCGGCATGGGCGCGGGACAGCCGAACCGCCTCATCAGCGTGGAGCTTGCGCTGAAACTGGCCGGTGACGCGGCGCAGGGCGGGGTCGTTGCCTCGGACGCCTTCTTCCCGTTCGCGGACGGACTGGAGATGGCGCTCGCGGGCGGCGTGACGGCTGCCGTGCAGCCCGGCGGCTCCGTCCGCGACGATGAGGTCATCGCCGCCGCCAACAACGCGGGCGCGGCCATGGTATTCACGGGCATCCGCCATTTCCGTCATTAGGCGGCAGCCATGACGGACTCCCCCTCCGCGGACATCGTCATCCCCGTCTATAACGAGGAACACTCGCTGCCCGGCTGCCTTGAACGCCTGCTGCCGTATTGCCGCGAGAATCTAACTGACTACCGTTGGCGCGTCGTCATCGCGGACAACGGCTCCATCGACGGCACGCTTGAGGTGGCGAACCAGTTCGCGGCGCTGTTTGAGGGCGAGGTCGGCGTCGTCCACCTTGAGCAGAAGGGACGCGGCAGGGCGCTCAAGCGAGCGTGGAGCGAGAGCGACGCCGATATCCGCGCCTACATGGACGTGGACCTCTCGACGGACATCAACCGCATCCCTGATCTGCTGAACGCCGTCAGGGACGGCCACGACGTGGCGACCGGCTCCCGCCTCAAGCGCGGCGCGCAGACAACGCGCTCATTCAAGCGTGAGTTCGTCTCGCGCTCCTACAACCTGATGATCAAGTCGGTGTTCTGGAGCGGGTTCTCGGACGCGCAGTGCGGCTTCAAGGCCATCAGCCGCCGCGCCGCGGACAATCTCCTGCCGCTCATCAAGGACAACGCGTGGTTCTTCGATACGGAGCTGCTGCTCATCGCGGAGAAGAACGGCTACCCCATCGCCGATTTTCCCGTCGCATGGGAAGAAGACCCGGACACGAGGGTCAAGATCATCTCCACCGCCTGGGAAGACATCAAAGGCCTCGCCCGCCTCCGCTTCGGCGGCAGACCGAGGGTGAGGTAATGGGCTAGAAATTCTTGAGGAGATGGTCGGCGATTGGTACGGCCCTCCTTGCGCCGGCTGGATTGGCGGCCGCAAAGATCAGTTCAAACATTGGCGAGTCTTTAGAGTTAAGGAATTTGCGCCTAGTCGGTGCCAATGCTGCGAACGCTCCCTTCATTCTGTTTCTGTAGACTTCGGCAATTCGGTCCTGAGGTTCTCGGGTGAAAATCGATTCCCCACCAAAAAGCGACTGCTGAGCTGAAAGGCGATATAATTCCGGTTCCCAAGATTCGCGTCCACCGAAGACCTTGTCGAGCTTTCGCGACAACGCAGCTTTTGGACGCTTTCTCTTAGTCATCATTCGAGTTAAAGCCATCAATGGAAACCAAATCCAGCAGTCCACCTTCTTGCTATCTGCGATGGCTTGTACCGTGGCCCAGTCAACGTCTGCGGCATAGGGGTCGAGGAATATTACGGCACGATCAAGCGAACTCATGCTCCGGCAAATCTCCGGCAAAATGAGATTAGCATCTTGATTAATGACCTTGATGTCCCGGTCAGGATTTGCTCTCTTCATTGATTCCAGTGCACCGATAAAATTGTGATTCTTCTCGATATAAAGTAAACGGTCAAACGGCCTGTCCTGGATGTCTAATGCGATTCTGGCTGAACCCTGTCGGAAACTATCGAAGTCGCCATAGTTGATGAGTTGGTCAGCACCAGAAGTACTGTACGAACCACTACCCGCGAAGGCGTCTACATATGTAAGTCTGAAGGGTGTGTCTGCAGAAGGCTGTTCCCTCAGCACACTCGTATAAGCGTCCAAGTATCGACGCAAGATATCGAGCTTTTCTTGTGTCCAAGGGCCACCGAAGGAAGGAAGTTGGGTCATCGATTCAAACCGCGACTGGCATCTCCTGCCACGTCCTGCCGGCCAGGATGGCCTCTTCGCCGCTGCGCTTGCCCCTTCGGCCGCCCCACTGTTTGAAGAAGAAATCCACTCCTTCCGCGAGGCATTGCCTCATAAGAGCGACCGCCCATTCCTCCTCCATCGGACGAGCGCGCGGGCCGCTCTCGCCGCCGGTGATGACCCACTTGAGCGTGCCGTCACGCAGCCACGGCCTCAGATCCAACTTGTCCAGCAGTGGCTCCGCCGACACGAACCGAATCCTGGCCGGTATCCGACCCAGCACCGTCAGGCGCGGCGCGTACTTCTGGTTTTCGACTGATGTCCCGATCCAGACATTGGACGGCCACTCGCCGAACTCGTGCCTGCCGCACTGCTCCCACCATCCCGCCGCCTTGCCGGGCCTCTTGGTCAGCACCTGGAAGATGTGCTGATCCGCTCGACGCATGATGTCAAAGACCTGGGAGATGAACTCAAAGGGCACCTTGGGGTGGAAAAGGTCGGACATGCTGTTCACGAACACGCGACGCGGCTTGGTCCACGTCAGCGGGGCATTGAGGCGCTCAGGCAGCAGCTTGACCGTGTCCGCCGATTCCTCGTAGCCCGGAACGCCCATTGCATGCAGCCTCGGGTACAGCGCGAACATGTAGCAGTTGTCGCAGCCGGGGGAGACGCGAGAGCAGCCCGTGACGGGATTCCACGTCTCGTCCGTCCATTCAATCGACGATGCCACGCCGCGCCCCCTCACTCACTCCCGCCGCGAGGGGGAGAATAATACATGCGTTCTATAAAGTCAACCGCGCTAGTTGGCCGTGCCGGGTGGGGGCAGGAACGCGATCAAGCCGCTGAGCGCGAGCGCCAGCGCAAGAAACGCCATGACAGACAGGACGAAGATGCGGCCGAACGTCCAGCCTTCGCCGCGTCGGCGCGCCCTGTTGTTGCCGCGCTGCTGTCCCCGCCGCATTCCCGCCGGGGCGTCCGCCGCAACGTCTTCACGCACGCGAATCCGTTCCAGGAATGACCGCCGCTCCGCTCGATTTCCGCCCACATTCGGCTGGCCGCTGCGCCCGGCGCGTGCGTCGCGCCCGCCGCCCCGGCCCGGCCTCGGTGTCTGATTTCGTCGCCTGTTCATGCCTCAATAGTACCCTTTACCGTCGAGTCTTCTCCAATGATGCCCGGATGCGGCTGCCTGACCCGCGCGCTGATGGACAGCACCGCCGTGCTTTTGTCCCCGCAGGCAAGACGCAGCCCTTTCGGCAGATCGATCTCCGAGCGGGTGCGGCCCGTTGTGATCATCGCGTCCATGTCCCGGTAGTTTCGGCGACTGAAGCCCTCCGCCGAGCCAAGCAGCGCGATGATCGCCCGCTCGACGACAATGTGGCGCAGCGCCGCGTGCGCGCCGCGCATCGCCCCACGGTTGATGCGGACCGACTGCCGATCTGCGGCAACCTCGCACGCCTCTCCCCAGAGTCCGTCCGCCTGCGACTCCACGTACTCCAGCGCCAGCCGGGCGTCCTCTGACGCTCGTCCAACGGCGTCTGATGCGCCCCCGCGGATGCGCTCCATCAACGGCAACAGCTCATGCCGCACGCGATTCCGGAGATGCTCCGGGTCCGCGTTGGATGCGTCCTGCCGGGGCCGCAGCCGTCGTTCTTTCAGGTAGTCGATGACGTCTGCCCGCGTCACGGCAAGCAGGGGGCGGAGAATCGGCACGCGCTCCCCGCCGGGCAGCGTGAACGGCGACTCCGACTGCTCCGTCATGCCGGCCAGGCCGCGCAGTCCCGCCCCGCGCAGCAGGCTCAGCAGCACGGTCTCGATCTGGTCATCCGCCGTGTGTCCAAGCGCGATGGCATCCGCTCCCGATGCGGCAGCCTCGTCCATCAGCGCGTGATGGCGTGCCTTGCGGGCAGCCTCCTCAACAGACAACCTCTCCGCCCGCCGAAGCTCTTTAACATTCGCCCGTGTTACGTTAACGGGCACATTCCACCGGGCACATAGACGCCTCACGTACTCCGCGTCACCCCGCGACTCAGCGCGTAGGCCGTGATCCACGTGGACGACGTGAAGCTCAAGGCGGCAGTCGTCTCGCAGCTCAACGAGGCTCGCCAGCAGCGCCGTTGAATCCGGCCCGCCCGAAACGCCAGCAAGTAGACGCGCTCCGCGTCCCAGGAAACCGCCGGACGCCAGCGCGTTATGGACGCTGCCAACGAAGTCCGACCCTGCCGGTCGGTTGGTTGAGGCCATGGCGAGATCAGTCCGCGGACGGCGCAGGGGTGACGTTCAGGCTCGTCAGCGCCCATTGAAGCTCATCCGCAGGCCCGATGACGTTCGGCGCGCGCGACACGAGGAGGCTGTACGTGCCCGGCGTGATGCGCAGCCGCCCGTAGTTGGACAGCGGCATCCCCAGCGCGCGGCACATGATGGAATACAGCGCGAAGGCGTGCGACACGATGATCACGTTGTCCTGCGCGTCATGCGACCGCGCGACGGACTCCACGGCGGCCCACGTCCGGTCCTGGAGCTGTTGCAGTGTCTCGCCGCCGTCCGGGAACTGCGCGGTGGCGGGGTCGCGCGTCCAGTGCTCGAAGAAGTCCGGGAACATCTCGCGCATGTCGCGCAGAGGCGCGCCGTCCAGCCCGCCGAAGTTGAGCTCCAGCAGATCATCCTTGGGAGTCACGGCGAGACCGTGCGGCGTTGCGATGGCCTCCGCGGTACGGACTGCCCGCCGCGAGGAACTCGACATAACTGCTGCTACGTTCAGGGAGGCAAAGGTGGCCGCCAGCGCCTGCGACTGCGCGATGCCGGCCTCGTTCAGCGGTACGTCGGCGCGTCCCTGCGCGCGCCCCTCGCGATTCCATTCCGTCTCCCCATGCCGCACCAGGTAGAGGTTCACTGCGAGACCTCTAGGCGAGACTCGTTTGTGCTTGCGGGCTGCGTGACGGGGGTCACCCCGCATCCTCCGTGCGTACCGTGACCTCGTCGATGCGCGTGCCGTGGATCTGCGCCACTGTGATCTCATAGGGGCCGTGCACGAGGGCCTCTCCCTCCTCGGGAATCCGCCCAAGCTGCTTGAGCACGAAGCCCGCGATGGTCTCATATTCGCCGTCGCCGTCCGGTAGGTGGATGTTCAACTGCTCCGCCAGTTCGTCGATGTGCATGATGCCGTCCACGCGCACCGTGCGTTCATCCACCGCCTGGAACGCCTGCGGGTCGCCGGGGTCATCCACCCGCCCGACGATGAGCTCGATGGCGCGGCTGAGCGTCACAAGGCCGGAGATGTCGCCAAACTCGTCGACCACCATCACCATGCGTGACCGCTGCGCCCGCATCTCATCCATGAGGTCGTCGATCATCTTGGTCTCCGGAACGAAGTGCGTCTCACGCAGGTCCGTGGTGATGGAACTGTTCATGGTGAGTTCACCGAGTGCGTGCTCGCGGAGGACGCTCTTGATGGAGAGGATGCCCGCCACCGTATCCGGCTCATCGCCCAGAACGGGGAAGTGCGAATGGGAATGCTGGCCGTAGATCTCAAGAAACTCCGAGAGCGTCGTTCCGTTCCGCACCCAGATGATCTCCGTGCGCGGCGTCATGATCTCCCGGACCATGCGGTCACCGAACTGGAACACCTTGTGGACAAGCTCCGCCTCCCGCTCCTCCACGGTTCCCTGTTCCACGCCGGTCCTGATCATTGCGCGGAACTCCTGCGCGTCCACCACGGCGCGGCGCGTCCCGCCCGTCACCCATGCCACGAAGCCCGCGAACGTCGTGAAAACGATCGTGACGGGCGCGAAAACGAATGAGAAGACACGGAAAGGCGGCGCGAGGATAATCATGACGCGCTCCGCATGACGCGCGCCCACGGTCTTTGGCGTGATCTCCGCGAAGACGAGCAGGGCAATGGTGGTGATGACCGTGGCGGCGACGAGCCCCTGCTCCGAGTTCTCGAGCAGCGTCAGGGCGATGCTGGTTGCGATGGCCGCGGCGGCCGTGTTGGTGAGGTTGTTGCCGACCAGCAGCGTCGAAAGGAATCGCTCCGGCCTTTCCTTCATCCCCGCCGCGATGCGCGCCCCGCGTGAACCGCTCTCGGCCCAGTGCCTGAGGCGATGCGGTTGAGACGCAAGAAAAGCCGCCTCGGTGCCTGAGAAGATGGCCGAAAAGAGAAAGGAGAGCCCCAATAGCGCAAGGCTAATGGTCTCGACCTCCTGCATGCGCGCGTGTCCCTCCTCCCTGATGGGAGACTGTCGTGGCTATTAGGTGACTATTCTACATCCCATGCAGCCATCGTTGGCGCAAGGCCGGGGGAGTAGCGCCCACTGGTATCATTAATGAGAATGCTATTTTGAGAGCGCGGGGATTTTTCGAATGGCAACATACACGACGGCCAGTTTCAGCATTTCAGGCGGCGAGGCGCAGCCGATGACGCCCTACATCCGCGTCTGGGAGGACCGACGGCAAGACGGCATCGATGCCGTGTACGGCCTGGTTGAGGTCGTCTCAGGCCCGGCGGCAACGGTCTCAGACATCGTGTGGGAGGCGCTTGAGGAAGGACTCAATGCGCAGCGGAGACTCACGACGACACGCTACCTGCAGAACGCGATTGAGTCTGCGCAATCGACCCTCAGCGAATACGCGGTGCGTGGCTGGCGCGCAAGCGCGGTGTTGGCCGCGATCACCGGGAATGAGGTCTACCTTGCCTGGGCAGGGCCGGCGGTCTCCTGGGTTGTCACCAGCAAACAGCTCTACTATCCGGGGTACGTGACGCCGGGCAACGAGGGCGGCGCGCTGGGAGAAGAGGGTGAAGTGCCCATCTATGTGGCAAACGAGCAGATCGATAATGGCGATACCATCGTGATCGGCTGGTCACAGATGCCGGATGTCATTGAAGAAGAGCACATCTCGACGATTATCAAGTCCGGCATTGATCCTGCGATGCGTTCGCTCTACCGCATGGCGGCGCAGGAGAATGAATTCGCCATGCTGATGCTGCAACTCACTGCGGCGTGAGCCACGCAGGCTCACCATGAGAGTCCTTGGTATCGAATCATCTTGCGATGAGACGGGCATCGCCGTCGTCGATGACGGCCGTCGCCTCATCGTCCACGGCCTGTCGTCGCAGGCGGATATCCATGCGCGATTTGGCGGCGTGGTTCCGGAGATCGCGTCACGCCAACACCTGCTGACGTTCCCCACGCTCCTGAATGACGTCATACAGCGACATGACGGGGACCTCAATCTCGATGCCATCGCCGTGACGTACGGCCCCGGACTGGCGGGCTCCCTGTTGGTGGGCGTCAATTTCGCCAAGGCGCTCGCGATGGCGTGGGACCTGCCGCTGTACGGCGTCCACCACCTTGAGGGGCACGTCTATGCAAATTGGATCGCGGACGGGCAGTGGGACAGCGAGGAGCGGGGCGACCCGCTGCTGCCATCCGTGGCGCTCATCGTCTCCGGCGGCCACACGGACATCGTGCTGGTTGAGGAGCACGAGAACTACCGGCTGCTGAGCGAGACGAGAGACGATGCCGCGGGTGAGGCGTTCGACAAGGTGGCGCGGCTGCTTGGCCTCGGCTACCCCGGCGGCCCGATCATCGAACGCGTCGCGCGAGAGGCGACCGACCCCGTCCGCTTTCCCAGCCCATTGATCAGGGACTCATGGGATTTCAGCTTCAGCGGTCTCAAAACGGCGGTGCTCCGCGTGGTGAATGAAAGGGGCGGGACGGACGCGCTGACGCAGGAGGACGTTGCCAACATCGCTGCAGGCTTTCAGCAGACCGCCGTCACGGGCCTGGCGGACCGCCTGCTGGAGGTCGCTCGGGCGACGAAGGCGAAGTCGGTCATGCTGTCCGGCGGCGTCGCGGCAAACAGCGCCCTCGGCGAGGACGTTCTGCGCAAAGCGGACATGCCCGTCTGGAGGCCGCGCCCCGGACTCTGCACGGACAACGGCGTCATGATCGCCGCCCGCGCCGCATTCGTCATCGAAAACGGCGCACAACCCGATGACGGCAGTCTGGACGCCGTCCCCAGCCTCCGCATGGCAATGATGAGAGAGACGGCGCCGGCACTCTGAGCCCGCCTCCCCCACTCCGTTCACCCTGAGCCTGTCGAAGAGCGAACGGCTGCTACCGGCTTAACCGCCCCCCTCCGTCATTCCCGCGAAAGCGGGAATCCAGAGCCCCCTCCCCCTCGATGGGGGAGGGTTAGGGTGGGGGTGATTCCCTAAAGCATCCGTTCAGACCGCCCCTGCCCCCGCCTCTGCCGCGGCGCGCGCCGGAACGTCGGGGCTTGCGAGAGGCCCAGCTGCGGAATCGCGGGCCCGTCGCCGCTCAAAATGTCCTCAACCGTCGCGATCTGCACACGCGGGAACTGCCGGTCCGGGTAGGCCTCCGGCGTGTAGAATCCGGCGGACGCCGCCTCATCGTTCATCGGCTTGGTGGGCGGCTCAAGGGTGATGAGCAGAGCCATCTCTGCCTTTTCTCTTTCCATGTCGCCCTTGAGCGTCGCGATAACGCCTCTGTTCACCCGCCCGCTCTTGACCTGCACGATGACGCTCTTGGCCTTGCCGGAATTGTCGTCGAAGAAGTTGATATACCCGTCGATACCGGCGTCCGCGCCCTTCTTCATGTCGCGCGTGGGGCGGGCCTCAACGAGGCCGAGCGCCCAGTACTCGAACTGGTAGCGGCCCGTGTTGCCGCCCTCAAGCGACAGGGCGCGGGCGCTCTCGGCGTCTGCGGGCGAACCGACGACCTCGTACTTGGACAGGTCATCGCCGAACGAGTCGCGCAGGCGGCTCTTCATCAGGGAGATGGCGAGATGCGTGACGTCGATGCCGATCCACTTGCGCTTCAGCCGCTCCGCGACGGCGACGGCGGTGCCGCACCCGCAGAACGGATCGAGGACGACATCGCCCTCGTTGCTGGACGCGGAGATGATGCGCTCTAGCAAGGCCTCCGGCTTCTGCGTGGGATAGCCGAGGCGTTCCTGGGCGCTACCCATCAAGGGCGGAATATCTGTCCAAACGTCTTGTCGCGCAGTCCCTTTCATTTCATCAAGATAGTTCTTGTAACTCGGTATTCCATTCCGCGAATAGACCAGAATTCCGTCATCATGTGCCCGCTGCATACGTTCCCTAGTCCATTTCCAGACCTTCGTGACCCCGTTCCACTCGTAGGTCAGATTTGGTCGATTGGGATTCGGATTGATGCAGGACACTAGCCTATAGCGTCGCCCAGTTTCTTCGTCGACATATCGGTAGAACTTATCGACATACTCTGGGCGATGCCCTTCAAACTGCTGGTTCCAAGTAGAAGTAACACCATTGCCATAGAAGAGAATAATGTCATGCGAGCGGCCAAACATTTGCCGAACGTTTCCATGAGGTAAGCTGCGAATCCACGTAATCTCATTACGGAAGTTTGCCGGCCCAAACACGGCGTCCATCAGCAGCTTGAGGTAGTGGCTGGCGGTGGGGTCGCAGTGGAGGTAGATGCTGCCCGTGGGCTTGAGGACGCGGTGCAGTTCCACCATGCGCGGGGCCATCATCGTCAGGTACGCCATCATGTCGTTCTGGCCGAGGAACGTCCGCATGGCCTGCAGCATGTCCGCGAGTTTGCGCGGGCCCTGGGTGACCACCTGCTGGTACTCCCATTCGGCGTCCGTGCTCCAGTGCCAGGTGTCGTCGAACGCCTGGATCTGGGCGGCAGACTCCGAGGAATCGTGCTCGCGGAACAGGACGTTGTAGGTGGCGTTGGAGTTGAACGGCGGATCGAGGTAGATGAGGTCCACGCTCTCATCCGGGATATGCTCCCGCATAATCGGCAGATTATCCCCGAAATACAGCTTGTTCCGCCAACCAGAATCAGTCATGGGGTTAATGATAACGGAGCGCACCCCCGTCATTCCCGCGAAAGCGGGAATCTGAATCGCATTGCGCCAAACGAACCCCGTGACACCCATCCCCTCATTCCGGCGAAAGCCGGAATCCATCGGGACTGTCATTCTGAGCGGAGCGCAGCGGAGTCGAAGAATCCAAAGACTCAATTGCGCCAACCAAACCCCACCTCCGTCATTCCCGCGAAAGCGGGAATCCAGTGCCGCCCGCAAGGAGCCAATCCCATCTCCCCCTTTGCAAGGGGACTTACATACCTGTGTATCCAGGCAACCTTGTCTAGTTAAGGCTCCTGCTTGCGCTCCATCTCTTTCGTGAGAAGTGGGTACTTGTCGCCCTTGTTCATCAGTATCGTGTAGTTAAGATCCTTGTGATACTGGACCAACTCACCGACGATACCTTGAATGTGAGACATGTCACTCCGAATTATTGTCTCCCTCATGGCCTGCAGGCGAGCCTTCAGCGAAAAGTCGTATCTGAGCTGATTGGGCGGGGCTTTGAGGCCGAAATCGTGCCTATCGCTTCCATCGAGTGAAACAAGGAAATCTCCTGCATTCTGTAGGACGAACTCCTGAGCATCCTTGCAGTGCTCAGCACAGTAGGTTCCTAGCACATGAATATCCTGACTATGGTCTGGGAACACTTGTAATTCACAGGTGGGTAGTGCACTGCAGATACTGCACGAAAGTCCGGAGTTAAACGCCTGTTGCTGTGTATACACCCTGCAGAATGTACGCAGGAGGGGACGCTGTACTTTATCGGGTACCGTGTCGTTTTTCATAGGAATCATCGTCATGGCTACTTCCTTTCTATCCGACCGTTTTGTTGGCCAGATGATTTGTTCTATCATAAATCCAATGTTTGTGCCCGTTCAAGTGGAAAATGCTGAGTTATCCACCAATTTTCTAGAAGATATTGTGTTTGATGGGAAATGACGGCGGCCCTCCGTTCACCCTGAGCCTGTCGAAGGGCGAACGGGGCCCCCCATGTGCCACCACCCCCTTGCCCCATCCCAAACGCCTCCCCTAAAGTCACCCCCATCGAAACAAGCCATACCCCGGCGGCGAGGGCAGTGTCGACACCCAAGCCGCCACCTATCCCCGGGAGCGCAATTCGGAGGGCGCTCCCTGCGAGGGGTGCATCGGTGCCAACGGACACTCCGGTTTCCCGGCCAGGAAACCACGACGGGTCACTCGGGGCCACGAGCGATCAGTGACGGTGGGCTGACGGGAGCCTCACACGGACGGGCGGCAGTCGCGGCGTAGCGGCGGTCGTCCGGCGCCAGGTAGCTCTTGGCGCGAATATCTGGAGACCAAAGCGCGGCCTAAACGGTGGCCGACGCGATGGACGGAAGCTCCCACTGCGCCGAACCGAACGTTCCACACTGACCGGAGGCCCGGCGCCGATGCACCCCCCAAGACCCGCCAAACCAAACCACCACAAAGGAGAAACCCACCACCAACTAAAGCCAACCCCCCCACCCTGGCCCTCCCCCATCAAGGGGGAGGGGATTCTGGATTCCCGCTTTCGCGGGAATGACGATAACGTCTGTCATTCTGAGCGGAGCGTAGCGGAGTCGAAGAATCTAAGATTTACCCCCGTCCCAGGAATGGCTGCCTGATGGGCAGAACCGTCGCGTCAAGCATCGTCGCGTACTCCGGCATCACCGCCATTGCCAATGCCGCGATGGCGATGTCGTCCACCGACATCGTCGCGTTCGGGTCCTCGGGCCCGCGCCACTCCAGGGTGACGCTTCCCGGGTGAAGAGCGCCCGCTGAGATGCCGTAGTCCCTGCCTTCAAGCGCCGTCGACTTTGTAAGGCCGATGATTCCGTGCTTGGAGGTTGCGTAGGCGGCCGAGTTCATCCTGGGGATGCTCGACGAGATGCTGCCGATGTTGATGATTCGTCCGCCTCCCTGCGGCTTCATGATCTTCATGGCCTCTCTCGTGCAGATGAAAGCCGCGGTGAGGTTGATGCTGATGACCTTGTTCCACGTCTCCAGCGAGAGCTCATCGACGGGGCCGCCGTCGAAAACGCCGGAGTTGTTCACCAGGATGTCGACTCGCCCGTATTCCGCCATGGTCGCCTCAAAGAGGCTCTTGATCTGCTCCTCGCTGGTCACGTCCGTCTGGACCACGAGGGTAGGCGATCCGTATCCGCGCATCTCCTCGGCGGTTTCATTGAGATATTCAAGCTGTCGCGAAGCCAGGACAAGGGTCGCGCCCTCTTTGGCGAAAGCGCGCGCAATCCCTTTTCCGATGCCCCTGCCCCCTCCGGTAATGATGCAGACCTTGCCGTCGAGTTGTCCCATGAGTTCACCCCCCTGAGTGATGGTACAAGCGGTTAAGCCAAACAACCAATCGCCGCCAAAAAGAAGTACCCCGCTCACCATGCAGTGAGCGGGGTACCTGCGGTCTTGAATCAGGTGAGTCGGCCTAGTAGTCCATGGGCGGCTGCGGCGGCATCGCCGGGGTCTCCTCCGGGATGTCCGTCACGAGCGACTCCGTGGTCAGGACCATGGCGGCGATGGACGCGGCGTTCTCAAGCGCCGTGCGCGTCACCTTCACGGGATCGATGATCCCCCGCTCCACCATGTTGCCGTACTCGTCGCGTCCGCCGTCGTAGCCCTCGCCCTTCTCAAGGCGGCGCACGGCGTCGACGATGACGGAGCCTTCCTTACCGGCGTTCTCCGCGATCATCCGCATCGGCTCTTCGAGCGCGCGGCGGACGATGGTCGCGCCGGTGGACTCGTCGCCGTCGAGCTCTAGTCCCTCAAGCGAGGCTGCCGCGTGCAGCAGGGAAACTCCGCCGCCGGGGACGATGCCCTCTTCAACCGCGGCGCGCGTGGCGGACAGGGCGTCCTCAACACGCATCTTCTTGTTCTTGAGCTCAACTTCAGTTGCCGCGCCGACGCGGACGACGGCCACGCCGCCGGCCAGCTTGCCGATGCGCTCCTGGAGCTTCTCGCGGTCGTAATCAGAGCCGGACTCGTCCATCTGCGCCTTCAGCTGGGCGATGCGCGTCTGGATGGCCTCGTCGCTGCCTGCGCCCTCGATGATCGTGGTGTTGTCCTTGTCGGCGACCACGCGGCGTGCGCGCCCGAAATCCTCAGGCTCAACGCTGTCCAGCCTCTTGCCAACCTCTTCACTGATGACTGCGCCGCCGGTCAGGATGGCCATGTCTTCCAGCATCGCCTTGCGGCGGTCGCCGAAGCCCGGAGCCTTGACGGCCAGGCAGTTGACTGCGCCGCGCAGCTTGTTGACCACCAGCGTCGCGAGCGCCTCACCCTCGATGTCCTCAGCGATGACGATGACGTTCTTGGAGATGGCAATTGCCTTCTCAAGCGCCGGAACGATCTCGCTGACGGCGGACACCTTCTTGTCCGTGATGATCATCACGGCATCGTCGATGGCGGACTCCATGCGCTCGGAGTTCGTGACGAAGTACGGGGAGACGTAACCGCGATCGAACTGCATCCCCTCGACGTATTCCGTCTCGTACTGGATGCCGCGGGACTCTTCAACGGTGATGACACCGTCCTTGCCGACCTTCTCCATGACTTCGGCAATCAGGTTGCCGATCTCGGAATCGGATGCCGAGATGGACGCGACCTGCGCGATCTGCTCTCGCCCGGAAACCGGAATCGCCAGGGTCTTGAGTTCTCCAACGGCCGCGTTCGTGGCCGCTGTGATGCCGCGCTGCAGCACCATGGGGTTCGCGCCCGCCGCGACGTTCTTCATTCCCTCATGGATGATGGATTGCGCCAGAACGGTCGCCGTCGTGGTGCCGTCACCGGCGATGTCGTTGGTCTTGGACGCTGCCTCTTTCACGAGCTGCGCGCCCATGTTCTCGAACGGGTCTTTCAGGTCAATCTCCTTGGCGATGGAGACGCCGTCGGAGCTGACCGTGGGCGGGCCGAAGCGCTTGTCAAGCACGACGTTGCGCCCGCGAGGGCCCAGCGTGATCTTGACCGCATCGGCGACGGCGTCAACGCCGCTGCGCAACGAGCGCCGCGCATCCTCGCCAAATATGAGCTGCTTTGCCATTGAGTGTGCCTCCTGTGCCTTTCGCTGCTACAGCTAACTGATCTTCGCCAGGATGTCGGACTCCCGGAGCACCAGATAGTCCTCGTCGTCTTCCTTCAGTTCCGTTCCCGCGTACTTCGCGTACAGAACCTTGTCACCGACGGCGAGTTCCATCGGAATCCGGCTGCCCTCGTCGTTGAGGCGTCCCGGGCCGGCCGCGATGACCTCGCCCTCCTGCGGACGCTCCCGCGCCGTATCCGGCAGGACCAGCCCCCCCTTGGAGACCTCCTCCTGCTCAATGGGCTTGATCAGAATCCGATCCCCCAGCGGCTGAAATGTGCGCGCCATACCTCTCTCTATCCCTCCTGTAACCCTTGTTTTCGCACAATTAGCACTCTCAAGCCGAGAGTGCTAACACGCGCAGTATACGCATGTTACTGCGTCCCACGCAATAGTGTCGTCGCTCTTACACGGCCTCAACGACCAGCGCGATGCCCTGTCCGCCGCCGATGCACAGCGATGCCATGCCGAACTGCGCCTCCCGCTTCTGCATCTCATGCAACAGCGTCACAAAGATGCGCGTGCCGGACGCGCCGATGGGATGACCGATGGCAATTGCGCCGCCGTTCACGTTCACGATGTCCGAGTCGAGCTCAAGCTCCCGCGTCACCGCCACGGACTGCGCCGCGAACGCCTCGTTCAACTCGATCAGGTCGATGTCCTGGATGGTCAGTCCGGCGTGGCGGACGGCCTTCTGCATGGCGGTGATGGGGCCGATGCCCATGATGCGGGGGTCCACGCCCGCGGCTGCGTAGCCGCGCACGCGCGCCAGCGGCTTGAGGCCATGCTCGTTGGCGAACTCTTCAGAGACCACGATGGTCGTTGCCGCCCCGTCATTGATGCCGGAGGCGTTGCCCGCTGTCACCGTGCCGTTGTCCTGCGTGAAGGCGGGGCGCAGCCTGCCCAGCGTCTCGCTGGTGGAGTCCGGGCGCGGGTGCTCATCGGTGTCCACGATGACCGGATCGCCGCGCCGCTGTGGGATCTCCACGTTGACGATCTCATCCGCGAAACGGCCGCTGCTCATTGCAGCCCCGGCGCGCCGCTGCGACTCTGCGGAGAAAGCGTCCTGGTCCTCGCGTGTAACGCCGTACTCGGCGGCCACGTTCTCCGCCGTGATGCCCATGTGGCAATCTTCCATCGCGCACCACAGCCCATCGTGGACCGTCGCGTCGATAAGCTCAGCGTTGCCCAGCCGATAGCCGTAGCGGCCGTTCTGCACCAGGTACGGTCCTGCGCTCATGTTCTCCATGCCGCCCGCGACGATGTAGTTGGCATCGCCCGCGCGAATGGCCTGTGAGGCCAGGATGACGGTCTTGAGGCCGGACCCGCACACCTTGTTGATTGTGGTGGCGGGCACGCTGACGGGCAAACCGCTCTCGATGGCGGACTGCCGGGCGGGATTCTGTCCCAATCCGGCCTGGATGACGTTCCCCATCAGCACCTCATCCGGCAAAATCTCATCGGGAATGCCGGAGCGCCCGATGGCCTCCTTGATGGTGACTGCGCCCAGTTTCGGCGCCGCCACGCCTGAGAGGCCGCCGCCCATCGTCCCCACCGCGGTTCGCACCGCGCTCACGATCACTGCATCGCTCATGGTTTGATCCCCCCTGGGTTGTTCCCGGTAGCCAACGGAGTCCTAGCGGTAGTACATCCCGCCGTTCACGTCGATCGTCGCGCCCGTCATGTAGCTCGCCTCGCTCACGATGAACCGCACGACCTTCGCGATCTCCTCAACCTCGCCCAGTCGGCCAAGAACGGCCTCCTTCTTGAGGTTCTCCTTCATCTCCGGCGTCAGGCCGGAAATCATGTCCGTATCGATGAACCCGGGCGCGATGGCGTTCACCTGGATGTTGGTGCGCGCGCCCTCTCTCGCCGCCGTCTTGGTGAAGCCAAGAAGTCCCGCCTTGGCCGTGGAATAGTTGATCAGACCAAGCCGTCCGGCCTCGCCAACGAGTGAACTGATGTTGACGATGTGGCCGCCGCCGGCCTCGCCCATGATGTTCCAGACCTTCTTGGTGACGTTAAACGTTCCGGTCAGATTGACCTCGATGACGCTGTCCCACTGCTCGTCGGACATGTTCCTGAGCGTGCGGTCTGCGGTCGCGCCCGCATTGTTCACCAGGATCTGGACCGGTCCGAGATCGGACACGATCTGATCAATCTGGGAATCAACCGCCGCGCGGTCGGCGATATTGAACTGGTACGCGCCGGCCTTGCCGCCCGCTCCTGTAATCTCATTGACTACCTCGCTGGCCGCGTCCGCGTTCGCGTTATAGTTCACCGCGACTGCCGCGCCGCTCGCCGCCAGCTCGATTGCCGTCGCGCGGCCGATCCCGCGTGATCCACCCGTAACGAGCGCTACCTTGCCGTCCAACAGTCCTGCCATCGTCCTCACCCCCTGTTCCGTAACTCTTCTGCTCCGTCATTCCCGCGAAGGCGGGAATCCACGCGCGCCACAGCGCGCTCGCATCTTGCCAAGCCCTGATAATCGTAGCCCGTCTGCTAGACCTCCACCGGCGGCGTGTACTCGCCGAACACGTCTCTCAGCGCCTCTGAGATTTCGCCCGTCGTCGCATAGGCGCGAACTGCGCCCAATATCGGCTCCATGAGGTCGTCATTCCCTCGGGCTGCTCCTCGCAGCGCCTCAAGCGCATTCGTCACGTCCTCAGCGCTCCGCTCAGCGCGTACGCGCTCCAGCGATTGATGCTGCTCCGCGACGACGCGGTTGTCCACGCGGAATACCTGCAGCGATTGGTCCTCGTTGCCGTCCGTGAATGAGTTGACGCCGACCACGAGTTGATCGCCGTTCTCGATGGACTGCTGCACGTCGTAGGAGGCCTGCGCGATTTCCTTTTGAATGACGCCGTTCTCGATAGCTGTCACCGCGCCACCCAGGTCCTCGATCTGGCGCAGGTACTGCCACGCCTTTTCTTCCAGGTTGTTGGTCATCCACTCGACGAAGTACGAGCCCGCAAGCGGGTCTACCGTGTCGGCGATGCCCGTCTCATGCGCGAGAATCTGCTGGGTGCGCAGCGCAACGCGCTGCGCCTCATCCGTCGGGATGCCAAGCGCCTCGTCATAGCAGGACAGCGCCAGGCTCTGCACTCCGCCCAGCACCGCCGCCATGGCCTGGTAGGCCGCGCGGACGATGTTGTTCTGCGGCTGCTGCGCCGTCAACGTGGAGCCGCCGGTCTGGGTGTGCGTGCGGAGCATCCATGAGCGCGGGTCCTGCGCCCCGAAGCGCTCCTTCATGATCTTCGCCCACATGCGGCGCAGCGCCCGGTACTTGGCGATCTCCTCCAGGAAGTTGTTGTGCGTATTGAAGATCCATGAGACGCGCGGGCCCCATGAGTCCGCATCGACGCCACGCTCAACGAATGCCTCGCCGTACGCGATGGCATTGGCGAACGTGAACGCGATCTCCTGCGCCGCCGTGCTGCCCGCGTCGCGCATGTGGTAGCCGCTGATGGAGATGCTGTTGAATCGCGGCATCTCCCGGGCGCAATAGCCGACGAGATCGGCGGCAAGGCGCAGCGACGGACCCGGCGGATAGATATACGTCCCGCGCGCGATGTATTCCTTGAGCACGTCATTCTGCGCGGTTCCGGTGAGCGCGGCGGGTTCATGCCCCTGCTTCTCGCCAACCGCCACGTACATGGCGACCAGCAAGGCGGCCGGCGCGTTGATGGTCATGGACGTGCTGACCTTGTCCAGCGGGATGTCCTGGAACATCAACTCCATGTCGCGCAGGGAATCGATGGCCACCCCGACCTTGCCGACCTCGCCAAGCGAGTGCGAATCATCGGAGTCGTAGCCCAACTGTGTTGGGAGATCAAAGGCCACGGAGAGCCCCGTCTGGCCCTGCTCCAGCAGATAACGGAAGCGCTCATTGGACTCCGTCGGCGTGCCGAATCCGGCGTACTGCCGCATCGACCATAGCCGCCCCCGGTACATGGTTGGCTGCACGCCGCGCGTGAACGGGTACTCGCCGGGGAACCCCAGATCGTTCAGGAAGTCCAGTTCCGACACATTCCCGGGCGAATACGCCCGGTCGATACCCTCGATGGAATCCGTGTCGAACGACTCCTTGCGCTCGCGGGCGCCGGCGGTCTTTTCCTCCCACGCGGCGTGGGCTGCGCGGATTTCTTCTTCAGAGCGTGTTGCCATAGCGACGCCCCCTACCCCTCACTGTCCTCCGGCTTTCGCGGAATCAGCACACTCCGCTTGAACGTCATCACCGTCTCTTCTCGTTGATTCGTCGCGCGCGTCTCCACCGTCACGACTCCGCGGTCCGGGCGTGAGTCGCTTGGCCGCACGGACAGCACCTCCGTCTCTGCATAGATGGTATCCCCATGGAACGTCGGCTTGTGGAATCGAATCTCATCCAGCCCGAGATTGGCGATGGCGCGCCCGGACACGTCCGGCACGCTGAGACCAAAGGCAATGTCAACGACCAGGTTGCCCACGACGACGTTCTGCCCGAACTGGCTGTTCCTGCCGAACTCCTCGTCGATATGAAGCGGGTGGTGGTTCATCGTCAACATGCAGAACTGGATATCGTCCGCCTGCGTGATTGTCCTGCCGGGCCAGTGCTTGTACACCGCGCCTTCTTCAAATTCCTCAAGATACCGTCCGAATTGCATGCCCGTCTCCCCAGTCGTCGTTCCCGCTAACTCACAGCGTACCGCTGTAGTACGCTCCGCGCGATGATCGTCCGCTGAATCTCGTTGGTGCCCTCATAGATCATCATGCCGGGAGCGTCCCGGAAGAAGCGTTCAACCGGCATCTCCTTCGTATAGCCTATCCCGCCGTGAATCCGCATGGATTCCAGCGTCGCCTCCGTCGCAACCTCCGTCGCGAACAGCTTGGCCATGCCGACTTCCGTGTCGGCGCGACCGCCCTGGTCCTTGACCCCGGCGGCCCAACGCGCCAGGAGACGCGCCGCGGTGATGTTCGTGTACATGTCAGCGAGCTTGAGCTGGATGGCCTGGTGCTCTCCGATGGGCTTGCCGAACGCCTGCCGCTGCTGAGCATACGTGGCGGCCGCCTCGAATGCGGCCCGCGCCACGCCGACGGCACGCGCCGCCGTGTTGACACGCCCGACCTCGACCCCGCTCAGTATCTGGAAGAACCCCTGTCCCTCCTCACCGCCAAGCAGGTTGTTCGCAGGCACGCGGAGATCGTCCATCGATAGTTCGGACGCCTCGATGCCCTTGTACCCCAGCTTTTCAATGTCGCGCGTGACGTTGAAGCCCTCAAAATCCGGCTGCACCAACAGGCAGGAGATGCCGCGATAACGCGGGTCCACGTGCGGGTCCGTCTTGACTGCCATGGCAAACAGCCCGCCGCGCCGCCCGTTGCTCACAAAGAGCTTGGAGCCGTTCACCACGTAGTCGTCGCCGTCCTTCACGGCAACGGTCTGGATGGCTTGCACGTCGGAGCCCGCGTTCGGCTCCGTAATCGTCAGCGCGCCGCGCCGCTCCGCGGATGCAAGCTGCGGCAGATACCGCTGTTTTTGGTCGTCCGTGCCGTACGTGGCGACGAGGTGCGTGATGATGACGTGGGTGTTCAGAATTCCGCCGAGGCTCATCCACCCCCGCGCCAATTCTTCCACCACGCCGGAATAGCTCACATATGTTGCGCCGACGCCGCCGTATTCCTGGGGAATCATCAACTCGAACAGGCCGAGTTCCCGCATCCCCTGCACGAGTTGGTCCGGGAAGGTGTTGCTGTGCTCAAGCTCATCAACGACCGGAATGACCTCCCGGTCAACCCACCGGCGCACCTCAGCCGCGATGGCGTCCTGCGGTTCGATGACGGGATCAGGCATGACGCTCTCGGACGGTGATTCCTCTAGGCGACGTGTCGGCCCGCCTGCCGCAGCACGTCATAGCCCGTGATCTCCGCGTGTCGCGCGGCATGTTCGGACAGCCAGTCCGCTTCTACCTTGCCGGCCTGCGCGGCCTTTGCCAGGAGCACCAGGTAACCCTTGGCCGTCGCCTCATCGACGAACTCGCCCGTCTCCTCGAAGACAAACGCCCCGCCGCCGCGCTCATGGTAGTTGTCGATCAGGCGGGAGGCGTATTCCGTCAGGGAGTCGCTTGGGGTGTAGGCCATGTTGGCCATCGGCGCCTGCTGCGGGTGGATGATCCACGTGCCGTCCATGCCCAGATTCGCGGCTTCGACGTTCTTCTGGAGCAGGTCCTCATTGATCTTCGCCGCGTCCTCCTCCGACGTGTCACGCCGGACGAGCGTGAAGAACACGTTGTCGATGGCGTGCAGCTCGGCCGCCTTTGCCGCCACTGCCATGTGCTGCTTGGCGTAGTGGAAGTTCTTGTTCTGGTCTTCGACGACATCCACGACGCCCATCACCGCCGCAAAGTCCGCGATGCCGAAGATCAGTCCCGCCATCCGCGGCGACGCCGTTGCGATCTTGCTGACGTTGACCATCGCCTCCGGCGTCTCGATCAGCGTCTCGATGGCAACCTTCGTGGTCCATCCCGCCTCAAGTTCAAGGGCATCGAGCAGGCGGGAGACGTAGATCACATCCTCCGGCCCCGTCACCTTGGGCAGGATGATCCCGTGGAATTTGTCGACCGCTCCCCGCATGATCGTTTCCACGTCGCCCAGGAAGAAGCGGGAATGGATGTTATTCGGGCGGAACGTGACGACCTTGTCGCCGTAATCGAGCGTGTTGAACGCCTCCATGATCGTGGTGCGGGAGGGCTCGCCCTTGAACTCGTATGGGCAGGCGTCTTCAAGGTCAGCCATCACGTGGTCCACGGGCGCGGTTGAGGCATTCTCATGCATCCGCATGTTGTGGCCGGGATACGTCATTTCCGTCCGCGGAACGACGATTCGGCTGCCCTGATCAAGAACAAACATCTGCTAAGGCCTCCTGTAACGGAATAGCTGGTCCTCGACGGTGTACCTGCGCGGCTGCGGTTTTCGCGTCACTCCTCACGCAGCGCGTCGAGCAGCACCTGCGCCTCGCCGGTGAGAACCGTCTCATCGTTCTGGTTCGCGCATGTTGTGGAAAGGGTCGCCCGCCGCCGCTCCGCATCCAGCGCAGTCACTTCAAGCGTGGCAGTGATCGTATCGCCCAGGTTGACGGGCCGCTGGAACTGGAGTGTCTGGCCAAGATAGATGGCGATGCCGTCCGGCACGAGCCTTGTGCCAATGGCGGCGGATATGACGCCTGCCGTGAGGATTCCGTGTGCGATGCGCTGACCAAAGCGGGACCGCCTGGCAATGTCATCGTCGAGGTGCAGCGGCTGATCGTCTCCGGACGCCTCTGCAAAGAGTTCCACGTCGCGCGCCGTAATCTGCTTGGTGAACGTCACGACGCGCCCGATGGAGACGCCCAGAACCTCATCCGCCAATTGGTACCCCCTTTGCGCAAGGCAGCTCAGTTAGCCCCACCACTGATGCATGCTGCTCTTGGCATATTCAGACACGCCGTATCGTACCACGCGACCCCTGCACACGTCATTTTTACGGCTGGTCGCGCCACTCGGCGTATTCCGCGCTAAACTGTGTGGTCAGAGCGGATGATTACGCGCGTCCAGGATTGAATGGCATGGAACAGCACACCCACGCCGGCCACAGAGGGAAATGGCTGTGAACGCATTACGCGGCGTCACATTGGCGTCCCTGACGATGCTTGTCCTCATTGGGGCCTCCGGGAGCGGCGAACAGACCAATTCAGGGCGCGGCCTCTGGACCGTCTACACCGTCGAAAACACCAGCATGGCCAGCTTCTATCTGACGGAAGTCTATGAAGACGTCCATGGGCGCAAGTGGTTTGCGGGCTTCGACAACGGCGCGTCTCTCTATGACGACGGGGCGATTATCACCTATAACGCGAGTAACAGCGGCATCACCGCGCGCGTGACCTCGTTCATCTATCATCCGCACGGCACGGTTTGGGTGGGAACGGAGAGAGGCATCGTCGTCCTTGAAGAGGGCCAATGGTCGCGCCTCGATGACGACGGCAGCCTCGGCCTGGATGAGGTATTCGTCTCCGCGCTCTTGCTGGACAGCCAGGACCGGATATGGGTTGGCACGTGGGGCGAGGGCATCCGTCTGTTTGACGATGGTGAATGGACGACCGTCCGCGCCGATGACGGCCTTCCCGATGATCGTATCTGGACGTTCTACGAGGATGCCGGAGGCCGCGTCTGGGTTGGAACAAAGGGCGGCGCAGTGGTGTTCGACGCGGACGGACGACGCACCGTCTATACGGAGGACAATAGCCCCCTGGCCTCAGATGAGGTACGTGTTTTCCTGGAAGACTCCAAGGGCGATCTCTACATCGGCGCGTACGGCGGCGGCCTGAATGTGCTGCACGCAGACGGCGAATGGCGGGAGGACCCGTATACCACCCAAGAGGGCTTGCCCTCCAACTTTGTGACTGCGCTGGCCGTACTGGCGCCGGATGAGGACGCGGTCAACGATGCGGAGACGCTGTGGGTGGGGACGGAAGCAGGCATATCCAGCTTTGACGGAACGATGTTCTCTGACCGGCTTCGGGTCAGGATTGGAGATCTGACCCACCACTTCATCGAGGATCTGCATGCCGACGAGGACGGCACGCTGTGGATCGTGACGTTCGGGGGCGGGGTGTCCATCTATGATCCCAAAGAAGAGTCCTATGAACACCTCTTGCCCACCGAAACCGGCCTCCCGGCCAATGACGTGTACGGGCTCCTTGAGGACAGCCAGGGCAATATCTGGGTGGGCACGTCCGAGGGGGTCGCCAAGTTTGACGGACGCGTTTGGGAGACCTTTACGCAGTTCAACAGCGGCCTTGCGTATCGCTTTGTGACCGGCCTGACAGAGGACAAGCAAGGACGCATATGGATGTCCACCCTCAGCGGCGGCTCCGTCTACAACCATGGCGAATGGATCGAATACGACAGGTTCGGCGAAGAGGAAGGAGAGCAGCGCCTCCCCAGCAATTCTCTCTTCAACGTCTACTATGACAGCCAGGATCGGGTGTGGTTTGCCACCGGCCTCGGCGCGGCGGTGCTTGAAGACGGTGAATGGACACTCTATAACCGGGGTGACGGCCTGAACACCAACATCATCAGTGTTGTCACGGAAGACTCCGTGGGCCGCGTCTGGCTCACGCACTGGCAGGGTATCAATATCCTCGACAACGGCACCTGGAACAGCCTGAAGACGGAGAACGCCGATATCCGCACCGACCTTGTTCTCGCCTCCCGTGAGGACAGCCAGGGCCGCATGTGGTTCGGCACGATCGGTGATGGAGTCGCCATCTATGACGGCCAGCAGTGGACCAAGTTGAATCGGACCAATGGGCGCCTCCCCAATGACAACGTCCGGTCCTTCGCCGAGGATACGGCCACGGGCCGGCATTGGGTCGGCACAGACGGCGGCGTCATCGGACTGATGAACGACGAACTCTGGATGGTCTATACGGCGGAGTCAACGCCGCTGCCGAACAATCGGGTCAATGAACTCGTGCTTGACCGAGACGGCAACCTGTGGATCGGTACGGCGAATGGCGTTGCCGTCTTCCATCCCGGGGATGACTTCCCGTTGCTCGATACGTCGTCGAACGTCTTTCCGTGGCAGGAATCAGCCTGGAAGGATGCCAGCGGCCGTGATCAGGGCGACTTGGGTTAACTGAAGCGCGGCTACTGCGCCGGTACGGCCTCTGCCCGGCCGTTTGACGATGTCGAGGCCGATGTCGCAGACTTCCGCGTCGTGCGGCGTGTGGTCCCGTTCGTCGTCCGCCTCCGCCTCTTCCGTGCCGGCTCCTTGTTTACCCACAGGTTCTCCTGCGCAACCAGATCCGGTGTGAGAAGCGTGCGCAGGTCAGCCTTGTCCCAGAGATCCGGCGATTGATTGGACTCGAACGTCACGACCTGCACGTACTTGCCGAGGTTCTTGAGCGTCTGGATGGCATAGGCGAAGTCGCCGTCGCCGGAAACCAGTACCGCCATGTCGTAATAGTCCTGCCACGCGTAGTACAGCAGGTCTGTGGCGAGCATGATGTCCACGCCCTTCTCAACCACCTGGCCCTCGCGGATGCGCGTTGTGCCAAAGCGGGTCTCCACGTATGGGATCAAGTGCAGCGCTTGCAGGAAACGCTGCTGTTGCTGGAATTCGGCGGGGCGGCGCTTCTCGTCCTGGATGATGTTGTAGTAGTACGTCCGGAAGAGTGGGCGCTCGCCCGCGATCCACTGGATGAACGCCGCGAAATCAAGGTCCGTCCGTCCGCAGGATTCCTCAAGGGCGTGATACAGATTGCTGCCGTCGATGAAGATGGCGATGCGCTCGCTGCCCTCGCGCCACGGGCGGAGCTCATCAGTCGGGGCCGAGCTTGCTTTATCGGGGGTCGTGGGGCACCTCCTCGGGTGCGAAACAGTTCATTTGAACCGTTTCGAAAAACTTTCTTGACGTAAGTATACCGTAACCGGCTTAGATCAAACTCTTTGACTGCCCGCCGTCGATGTTGATCGTCGTGCCTGTCAGGAAGCCCGCCCTCTCCGAGCACAGGAATGCGATGAGATCGCCGACAGGCTCCGGCCAGCCGAATCGCTCCATCGGCAGGTTGTTCTTGATGAAGTCCTGCACGACCTCCGGTTCATTCTGCGTCTGGAACCGGTCCCAACTCCCCGTTGGGAACACAACCGAACCCGGCGCGACGGAGTTGATCAGGATGCCGTCTTTCGCGTAGCTGAGCGCCGTGCTCTTGGTGAACGCGATGAGCGCGGCCTTGGTGGTCATGTACGCCACGCCGCCGCCATGCTCACGTCCCCAGATGGAGGACACGTTGACGATGCGCCCCCACTGCCGCTCCTGCATCCCCGGCAGCACTAGGCGGCTCAGCCGGATGGGCCCCAGAACGTTCAGCCCCCACAGGTCCGACCATTCTTCTTCCCCGATAGCCAATACGTCGCCGCGACGACTCGCGCCCGCGTTGTTCACGAGGATGTCGATGGGGCCGAGTTGGTGAACGACGGCCTCATGCAGTTGTTCCAGCGATGCCGGGCCGGTGATGTCCGCCGCTATTGCCGCTGCGGCGGGCGCGCCCGCCGTCGTCAACTCCGGCAGGACGGCGTCAAGGTTCTCCTGTGTGCGGGCACAGATAGCGACTTTCACGCCCTCGCTCGCAAGACTCAACGCCGCCTGCCGGCCAAGCCCGCGGCTCCCGCCCGTCACAAGCGCGACTTTTCCGGCGATTCCAAGGTCCATATCGTTGCTTCTCCCGCTCTCGCCTACAGGCCTTCTGATGCGTTGGCCGCCAGGTGCCGCCACACGCCGCCCACCGCCGCCTGCGCCCGCGTGCCGCTCACCAGTTCCTTGAAATGGGGCAGCTCGGACGTCGGGGGCTGTGAATTGCTTTCTGCGATCTGCTCTTCGGTGATGCGGGCATGATCAGGCCCGGCAGCGGCGTATGCGTACCAGTTCATCCGCGCCTGCTCCTCGAGGTGCGCCATATTCATGACGGCGTCGCCGGTGGATGTGCCGACGCTCACCGCGCCGTGTCCCTGCAAGGTGAGCACGGTCGCGTCGCCGAGCGCCTCCGCCACGCCAACGCCGTCCTCCTCCGTCAGGATGAGCTTGCTGTGGGGATAGACGGGAACGGGCTGCGTGACGAGTTCCATGCCCTCGCGGCACATCGGCACAAGGTTGACGCCGAGGATGCCCATGACGATGGCGTAACGCGGATGAACGTGAACGATGGACTGCACGTCCGGCCTTGCGCGATAGATGGCGGAGTGAATCTTCACCTCAAAGCACTGCGTGATGCCGGGCGGGCCGCCGATCTTGAACCCGTCAAGATCGCATACAACCATCCCCTCCGGCTCCGCGCGGGCGAGCGCGTCGATGGCATAGCCGCGCCCCTTGACCACGAACGTCTCAGGATTGTCCGGCACGCGCATACTGACGTGCCCCAGTGAGCCGAGCACGCCTGACGCGAGTCCGATATCCGGCAGCACCCGGTTCGCGATGGCCACCTCTCGCTTGACGTCGTCCAACTGCATCGTCATGAGTCGTCCCCCCTCTACTCAGGCGTCTCAGCGAATCCTACGTGGACGGCGCGCCGCGCGTAAAGCGGACGACTGATCAGGCCGAAACCTCATCCAATGCCGCCATATCGGCATCCGTGAGTTCCCAGCCGAGCGCCCCCGCGTTGTCCGTCGCCTGCCGGGCAGTCTTTGCGCCGGGGATCGGCAGCGAGCCCTTCTGGATCAGCCAGCGGAGTGCCACCTGCGACGGTGTCTTGCCCTCGTGCCGCGTGCCGATCTCGCGCAGCGCCTCGACGATGGGCTGAACCTGAACCACCTTCTTGCGGAGCCGCCACCCGCGATACCCCGCAGGGCGGCTCTCCGGCGTGTATTTGCCCGTGAGCAGCCCCTCCGCGATGGGGCTGTAGGCGATAACCGTCACGTCCAGATCCTTGCATGCGTCAAGCAACCCCTCGTGCTCGATGTGGCGGTCAAGCAGGCTGTAGGGCAGTTGATTGGACGCGAGCGGAATACCGGCGCGAGACAGAAGCTCATGCGCGCGCCTGGTCAAATCGGCATCGAAGTTGGATACGCCGACGGCCGTGACCAACCCCTCGCCGTGCGCCCGGATCAGCCCCTCCATCCATTGCTTGAGTCGCGGACGCGCGGGCACCACCGGCCAATGGATCTGGTAGAGATCGGCGTGTTCCAGCCCAAGCCGCCTCAGGCTCGCCTTGAGCGCGCGGGGCACATCGCCCGCCCGCCACCGCCACGGCAACGGCATATATTTCGTCGCAACAAACGGCTGCGCAAATCCGCTCCCCCCTTGCGGGGGAGGGCCAGGGTGGGGGGTCTCCCTTAGCTCCCGCGCCATGTGCCCAAGGATCCGCTCCGAGCTGCCCCGACCGTATATCTCCGCCGTATCGAACATCGTGACGCCGGCGTCCAGCGATGCCCGGAACGCCCCGTGCACGTCATCCTCGCCGAACGACTTACCGTAGCCCCAATACCAGGTGGACCCCCAAGGCCACGCCCCCACCCCCAACGGCGCAATCGAGATGCCAAGCTCCGGCGGGCCGAAAGGGCAGGTTTCAGTCATGGAGACCGGAGGAGGTCAGTCCCGCGCCATCCACCGCAGCACGGGACGGCGGGCTGCCAGCGCCTCGTCGATGCGGCGGACGGGCGTGGTGTGCGGCGCGCCCCGAACCAGGTCGGGATCGTCCGAGGCCTCCTGCGCAATGGAGATCATCGCGTCGATGAATGCGTCCAGCGTCTCGCGGCTCTCCGTTTCCGTCGGCTCGATCATCAGCGCCTCTTCCACGATCAGCGGGAAATACACCGTCGGCGCGTAGAATCCGTGGTCGAGCAGCCGCTTGCAGATGTCCCCGGCCCGCACGTCATGCTGGCGCCGCTGCCGCGTGGCCGAGAAAACGGCCTCGTGCATGCAGATGCGGTCGTATTGCAGGTGATAGTGCTCTTGCAGCCGGGCGCGGATGTAGTTGGCGTTCAGGACGGCCGCCCCGCTCACCTCTTTCAGCCCGTCCGCGCCGTGCATGCGGAAGTACGTGTACGCGCGCAGCAGTACGCCGACGTTGCCCGCCGCCGAGCCGATGCGCCCGACAGACTGTGCGGGCGCGGCGAGGTGGTACAGCCCATCGGCGCGTTGCTCCACGTGCGGCGTGGGCAGGAACTCCGCCAGGTGCTCCTTGACGCAGACGGGGCCTGCTCCGGGTCCGCCGCCTCCATGCGGCGTCGAGAACGTCTTGTGAACGTTGATATGCACGATGTCAAAGCCCATGTCGCCCAGCCGCGCGCGGCCAAGCAGGGCGTTCAGATTCGCGCCGTCGCCGTACACCAGCCCGCCCGCCTCATGGATCAGGCGGCAGATCTCCGCCGTGTTCGGATCGAACAGGCCGAGCGTCGTCGGCATCGTCAGCATGATGCCCGCCACCTCCGGCCCCAAGACCGACTTCAGCGCATCCATATCGACGTTGCCGATGGGATCGGTCGGTACGGTCACGAGGTTGAATCCCGCCATTGCCGCCGACGCGGGGTTCGTCCCGTGCGAGGAATCGGGGGAGAGGACGACGGTCCGCTTGCTGTCGTTCCGGCTGCGGTGATAGGCGCGGAAGAGCAGCATGCCCGTCAGTTCGCCGTGCGCGCCTGCGGATGGCGCGAGGCTGGTCGCGTCCATCCCCACCACGCTCGCCAGCATCTCCTGCAGGCTGTAGAGCGCCCCGAGCGTGCCCGCGCTGACCTCTGGCGGCAGATACGGGTGCGCGTTCGCGAATCCGGGCATCCCCGCCACCGTCTCATTGACGCGCGGGTTGTACTTCATGGTGCAGGAGCCGAGCGGGTAGAACGTGGTATCGATGGCGTAGTTCGACTGGCTGATGCGCGTGAAATAGCGCATCACATCCAACTCGCTGATCTCCGGCAGGAGCAGTTGCTTTCGCAGCGTTGCCTCAGGAAGCGGCGGCTCCACCGGCGGAACCGCCGGAACGGGCGTTGTGACCCCGCGCCGCGCCGGTCGCGAAACATCCAACAGCAGCGGGACACGCTTCTCCGCCGCATTGCTGATACCGAGGATAAGACCGTCGCCGGCCGCCGGTGTCTCAACGGTTGGCCAATCAGCAAGATTCGTGGCCGCCCCATCCCCGTCGTCGCTCGACGGTGTTTCAACTCCCGCGATGCCTGCAAGAGCGCCCACAAGCCGATCAATGTCCGTGGTCGTCGATGTCTCCGTGATGCAGAGAAGGAGGCCGTTGGGCACGCGGTCGGAGATGTCGATTCCGCCGATGATGCCGTGATCCTCCCACAGCCGCCGGTTCACATCCGCAGGCGGAACCGGACACTCGACCACGAATTCCTTGATGAAGAGCGCGTGCTCACCGCCATGAATGGCAAATCCGGGCAGTTGGGCAATGCGCCGTGCCGCATTGTGCGTGGCCTGATAGCAACTGAATGCCACCTCCCGCAGCCCCCGGGGGCCGAGAGCGGCCGCATGAACCGCCACCGCGATGGCGGCGAGTGTTTCCGCCGTACAGATATTGGAGGTGGCCTTTTCACGGCGGATGTGCTGCTCACGCGTCTGCAGCGTGAGCACGAACGCGTCGCGTCCGTCCGCGTCCACGCTGCGCCCAACGATGCGTCCCGGCATCTGCCGCAGGTACTCGTTCTTGCAGGCGAAGAACCCCACGCCGGGCCCGCCGAATCCAAGCGCTATTCCAAGCGGCTGCCCCTCGGCTACCACGATGTCCGCGCCGTACTCGCCCGGCGGGCGGATCAGCGCGAGAGACACCGGTTCGACGGCGACGACCAGCAGCCCGCCGCGCTCATGAATCGCGTCGGCAAGCGCATCGGGATCGTCATCTATGAGGCCGTCATACGTCGGCTGCTGGACGATCAGGCAGGCGGGCTCGCCGTCCGACGCCTCATCGATACCGTCGACAACCGTGATCTCCTGTGCCCCTGCATACGTCTCAAGCGCGGCTCGATACAGCGGTGAGACGCTCTCATGAACGGCCACCGTGCGCCGGCGTGTGAGGCGGCATGCCATCAGCGCCGCCTCCGCCAATCCGCTTGCCCCGTCGTACATACCGGTGTTCGCGGCATCCATGCCGGTGAGTTCACAGACGACTGTCTGGAACTCGAAAAGTGCCTGCAGGATGCCCTGGCTCGCCTCTGGCTGATAGGGCGTGTAGGGCGTCAGGAACTCGCCACGGGAGATGATCGCGCCCACCGCGTTTGGCACGTAATGCCGCGCAAATCCGCCGCCGAGGAACGATGGAGCCGCATCCGCTGACACGTTCATGGCAGCCAGGTGACCCATATGCGTGACGACGTCATGCTCGGACAACGCCGGAGGCAGGTCTAACTGTGGGTCGCGGTAGTCAGCGGGAATATCCGCAAACAGGTCATCAACGCCGTTGACGCCGATGACATCGAGCATGTGCTGCCTGTCGGCAGCGGTCATGGGAACGAAGGGGGCCGGATTGCGCTGCTCAGTCACCGCCGCTCAGCTCCCCAAGGAAAGACTGATACTCATCGTGCGAGAGCAGGCTCTGCAATTCGCGCTCGTCCTCAAGGGTGACGCGCAGCATCCAGCCCTCGCCGTACGGGTCCTCATTCACCAGTTCAGGTTTGTCCTCAAGTGTGGAATTGACCTCGGCGACAGCGCCGCTGATCGGGGAAAAGAGGTCCGAGACAGACTTGACCGACTCTACCTCCCCGAACGTCTCGAACTGCTTGACCGGGGAGCCGGCATCCGGCAGATCGACATAGACAACGTCGCCCAGCTCACCCTGGGCGTAGTCTGTGATTCCGATAGTCGCCGTGGTGGGATCGGCATCATCTCGCGCCACCCATTCATGTTCGCGACTGAATAACAAGCCGGCCGGATCAAATGGCATATCACGTCCCCCAATCAATGCTGCTCCGCGCGGGGCGGAGTGGCAAAGTGCCCATTCATTCTAGCGGTTGAACCGTTGGATTTGCCCAGTTCTCACGTGGCGATTTCAGCCGCGATCCGCCTGCAGGAACGGCAATGATGCCGTTGTCGCGCGGACGGTGCGGCCGCGGATATCAACATCCACGTCGTTTCCGGGTTCGGATATATCGATCGGCAGATAGGCCAGCGCAACGCTGTAATCCAGCGAGGGCGAGTAGGCGCCGCTGGTGATGACGGATTCGCCTCCACCGTCCACGCGCACCGTGTACCCATGGCGCGGCGCGGAACGACCCTCCACGGTGAGCCCGGTGATGCGCTTCTCAACGCCGTTCCCGGCCTGCTCCCGCAGCTTCTCCACACCCAAGAAATCCTTGTCGAGGTTCACGAATCGATCCAGGCCGGCCTCTAAAGGCGTCACCGTGTCATCCATGTCCTGGCCGTACAGCATCAGCCCGGCCTCAAGCCGCAGCACGTCACGGGCCGCAAGGCCGCACGGCGCAACGCCCCGTTCCTCGATAAGCGTCCGCCACACGCGCTCCGCATCCGCCGCAGGCACGATCACCTCAAATCCGTCCTCGCCGGTGTAACCCGTGCGCGAGATGAGCGCCGACGTGCCCGCAACCGTTGCCGAGCGGCACGCAAAGCGGCCAACATCGCCCAGTTCAAGGTCGATAAGCGGTTGCAGGGCATCGACCGCCTCCGGCCCCTGCACGGCCATCATGGATGTTTCGTCGCGTTCGTGATTGATGGAGACACCCGCGCAATGCTGATCAAGCCAGCCGGTGATGCGGTCCCAACTCGCGGCGTTGCATACCATCAGGAACTCATCACCGCCAAGCCGCAGAACGACAACGTCGTCGAGAATACCGCCCGATTCGTTACAGATAAGCCCGTACCGCGCCCGCCCGGGACGCAGCCTGCCGATGTTGCTGGTCACGACGCGGTCAAGCGCGTGCGCCGCGTTCTCCCCCGTCAGCCTGATGCGACCCATGTGTGAGACGTCGAACATGCCCGCTCGTTGCCGCACCGCCGCGTGCTCGGCCAGCACGCCATTCGCGTATTGCACGGGCATCTCCCACCCGCCGAACTCGACAATGCGGGCGCCGAGCGCGACGTGGGCATCAAACAGGGGTGTTCGAAGCAGAGACATTACGATTCCGAATCGCCTGCGGCAACCTGCTCCCGCAGTTCCTCTTCCCGTTCCATCTGCTCCTCCGTCATCTCAGGAGCGAAATTCTCCGTTTCATAGAGCGGGCGAATCTCGATCTCGGCCATGCCGGGCATCGGCTGCGGACACCGCTTGACCCACTCAACGGCCTCATCCATGTCTGCAACCTGCCAGATCCAGAAACCGGCGATAAGGTGGCCGGTCTCGGCGAACGGGCCGTCCGTAACCGCCTTCGTGTCTCCGTCGAGAACAACGCGCTTGCCGCGCGCAGAGGGTTTGATGCCCTCGCCGCCCAGCATCACCCCCGCCTCTGCAAGCTCCTGGTTATACTTGCCCATGGCCTCCAGCAACTCCGTGGAGGGCATGATTTCAGCCTCGCTCTCGGCGGTGGCCTTGATCAACACCATCACGCGCATCGTCTCAACTGCTCCTGTCCCTATCCCTGTACTGCCATGATACCGATGCCGCGCATTCCGCTCACCCTGCCGTGCATTCCGGTCACCCTGAGCTTGTCGAAGGGCGAGCGGGCGCTGCACGACTTGACGGCATAACGCAGATGTTGAGAATGTAGCGCAGGTACAGCTTCTACGGTTAGAAGCAAATGAGTGGGGGCACACGATGGCTGAATACGCAAATCCCAATGCATTGGTAGACACCGAGTGGGTCGCGCAGAATCTTGACGCTGCGGGCGTCAGGCTTGTGGAGGTCGATGTTGATACGGCGGCGTACGACCAGGGGCACGCGCCCGGCGCCGTCGGCTGGAACTGGCGGTCCGAACTCCAGCAGAACGTTGTGCGCGATGTTGTCGCAAAGGACGACTTCGAGCAGCTGCTGGGGCAGTCCGGCATCGGCAACGACACGCGCATCATCCTGTACGGCGATAACAACAACTGGTTCGCCGCCTGGGCGTATTGGCAGTTGAAGTACTACGGGCATGAGAACGTCCAGTTGATGAACGGCGGGCGTGCCAAGTGGCTGGCCGAGGGTCGTCCGACGACCACGGACGCTCCGTCAATTACCCCGCAGACATACGCCGCCAATGATCCGGACACGTCCATCCGCGCGCTGCGTGATGACGTGCGCGCCGCCCTGGGCTCCTCGGTTCTCGTGGACGTCCGCTCGCCGGCGGAATTCAGCGGCGAGCTTCTCGCGCCGGAGAACCTCCCGCAGGAGGGCTCACAGCGCGGCGGCCACATCCCCGGCGCAGTCAACATCGGCTGGGCGCAGGCCGTCAACGAGGACGCCACGTTCAAGTCCGCCGACGAACTCAACGAGATCTATGGCGGGCGGGGCGTGACCGCCGACAAGGACGTCATCGCCTACTGCCGCATCGGTGAGCGCTCCTCGCATACGTGGTTCGTCCTCAAGGAGCTGCTTGGCTATCAGAACATCCGCAACTACGACGGCTCCTGGACCGAGTGGGGCAGCGGCGTCGGTCTCCCCATCGAACGCTGACCCTTGGTAACAACGGCGCAACTCTACCGCAACGCGACCGGCCTTTCGGAGGTCGGAGAGTCGCTGCAGTCCGGCGATACCGTGCTGGCCGGGGAGATTCCCATGGCGGCGCTGACCGAGGCTGATCGCCTGCGCCTGCTGGCCTATCCCGGCTCGCTCGCCCGCCGTCTGCGCAGGGGCAGTCAGTCGGCGCGGCTCAGAGTGGTGTATGTCGTGCCCGACTGCGCCACGGATGAGGCGGCATTCGAGCCCGGCCGCCCCTTCAACCTGACGCCCCGGGGCCGTGCCTACAACCGTCAGCCGGACCCAGAGGCATCCGATCTATCCCGCGCCAGCTATTGGGAGGCGCTGTTTGATGCGCACGTGGAGCAGCTGAAGGACTCCGCCCGCTCCGCGGACGTGGAGATCGTTCGGGCCTCGGAACTCGTCACTAACCCCGGCTTTCTCTCCGTGCTGCGTCTCGCACTGCGCTCCCCGGCGCAGATAGCGGAGGCGATTCGGGAATCGGGCGCGGCGGCCGAGATCGACGACGAGCCGCTGCATTTTGCCGGGGTCGCCTGCCGGGAATGTGGATCGATAGCAGGAACGACGGACTACGACCCCGATTGGGACCGCGCCCAATTCGACTGTGAGGGGTGCGACGACGCGCAGGAAGCGGACATCCGGGAACAGCCCATGTGGATGCAAGAGGACGTGCTGCGCGCCGCCGTCATCGCCGCCCTCAATCCCGCCGTCCTCATTCGCCGCCCCGGCGCGCGGTGGGACACGCGGGAGAGCTTGATCGATTCACTCCTGATGCTCGCCATCGGCGAAAACGCCCAGCTCCCCACGCGGCTCGCCCCCCCAAGCCTGGACAGCGAGCAGGGCGGGACGTCGCTCACAGACCTCATCCGCCTCGCAGAAGACTGGGACGAAGACTTCGCCGAACTGCCGTAAACTCCCCCCTTCACCCTGAGCCCGTCGAAGGGCGACCCCTCATTCCCGCCCCTGCCCTGTCATTCCGAGCGCAGCGAGGAATCTGAAATCTCGCCTGCCCGATCAAATACGTCTTTAGATTCTTCGACTCCGCTGCGCTCAGAATGACAGTCCCGATGGATTCCGGCTTTCGCCGGAATGAGGGGATGGGCGTTACGGGGTTTGGTTCCCCAATGCGATTCAGATTCCCGCTTTCGCGGGAATGACGGAGCGGGTTGGTGGTGGGGTTTTCCTCTTGGTGTCTCCTTTGTGGTGGTTTGGTTTGGCGGGTCTTGGGGGGTGCATCGGCGCCGGGCCTCCGGTCAGTGTGGAACGTTCGGTTCGGCGCAGTGGGAGCTTCGTTCCATCACGTCGGCCACCGTTTAGGCCGCGCTACGGTCTCCAGATATTCGCGCCAGGAGCTACCTGGCGCCGGACGACACTCGCTGCGCCGCGACTGCCGCCCGTCCGTGTGAGGCTCCCGTCAGCCCACCGTCACTGATCGCCCGTGGCCCCGAGCGACCCGTCGTGGTTTCCTGGCCGGGAAACCGGAGGTCCGTTGGCACCGATGCACCCCTCGCAGGGAGCGCCCTCCGAATTGCGCTCCCGGGGATAAGTGGCGGCTTGGGTGTCGACACTGCCCTTGCCGCCGGGGTATGGCTTGTTGTGGGGGGATGGTAGGACAAGGGTTTTGTTTGGGGCAAATGGGAGTGGCACACCCGTCATTCCCGCGAAAGCGGGAATCTGAATCGCATTGCGCAACCTAACCCGTACCGCCAACTGACCGCCTCCACCCTGTCATTCCGAGCGCAGTCGAGGAATCTGAAATCTCGCCTGCCCAGTCAAATACGTCTTTAGATTCTTCGACTCCGCTCCGCTCAGAATGACAAGTTGTGGCTGTTCTGCGTCACTGAGTTTGGCTGCGCTCCTAGTTCTGGATTCCCGCTTTCGCGGGAATGACGGAGGGGGCGCCCCGCCTAGCCCCCTACTCCCCGTACGGAATGCTTTCCAGGTCCTCAATGAGGCCGTCGGTGGTGAAGCGCCACACGCCGATGTAGCCTCGCCGCACGTCCCCGTGCTCATCCCACTCCAAGACGCCGGATGTGCCGTCGTAATCGATGTCTCCGCCGTCGGCCAACTGCGTTAGGGCGTTGGCGATGCCGTCCGGCGTGCCCGGGATCGTCGCGCCCGGCGGCATGGCGATAGTCCGCAGTTGATCGCGGATCGACCCGCCATCGACCCTGCCAGCCGCCTGAGCGGCAAGCGCAATCGCCACCGTTGCGTCGTATGTCTCTTTAACATAGGCGAGAACGGGGAGCTCTCCATACGCGGCGATGTAGGCATTGTCCCAGCTCTCCGCGGCGTCGCTGTGCGGCGCAGGGGCGCTTCCCGTTCCGTACATCCCGCCCAGGTCCTCAACCCCGATGTCCTCAACGAGGCTCAGCCTCTTGGCGGCGTCCGCGAAAACGAATTGGCTATAGATGTTACCGTCGATTGCCTGCCTGACCAACTCAAGGGCCAGGCCCTCGAACCCGATCACCACCAGTGCCTGCGCGCCGTCCTGCGCCGACTCCTCTAACGCCGTCGTGAGGTCTGTTTCGGTCGCTTCAACATCGACGGATCGCATCTCGCCGTCCCAGGAGGCAGCAAAGGCATCGGCAAGCCCGGCCCCATACGCATCATCCTGGTAGATCAGCCCGACGTTATCGAATCCCTGACGGCGAGTAACGTCAGCGAGGATCGGCCCCTGGGCAACGTCTGAGAGCGCAGTCCGGAAGAAGTAGCCGTCATCGTGAACGTCCGTCAACTGTGGGGACGTCGCGGACGGGCTTATTGTCGGGATGCGGTGCGTGGCGGAGACTTTCTCGGCGATCGGCAGGGATGCGGAACTGGCATTCGGCCCGACGATGGCGTGGACGCCCTCCTCATCGATAAGGCGCGCCGCCTCCTCCACGGCCGTATCGGGGTCCCCTGTGGCGTCCGCCACCACGCCGCTCACGGGCATCCCGAGCACGCCGCCGGCATCGTTGATGTGCTGTAAAGCCAATTCGAAGGCGCGCCGCCTGTCCGCCGAGGCCTCCGGCGAGCCTGTGAAATTGAGCAGCAGGCCGATCTTCAGGGGAGTCTGGTCGGCCTCGTCGTCCGTATCGAAGAGGCCGCACCCGGCGCTCATGCTGATAACCATGAGGAGCAGCGCCGCCATAACCCCAGCAATCCTGCGAGTGCTCGCTGTCATTCTGCGCGTGGCCGAAGAATCTAAAGTCTCCATTTGCTCAACATACGGGATTTTGGATTCCTCGACTCCGCTGCGCTCCGCTCGGAATGACAAGTTGTGGTTGTTCTGCGTCACTGGGTTTGGTTGCGCTCCCCGTTCTGGATTCCCGCTTTCGCGGGAATGACGGAAGCGGGGGCGGGGTGGCTGCCTTGCAGTGTGCCACACTGCTAGACTCAAACTATGACCGCTTCCGACGCCACTCTGGCCGAACTGTCCCTCTCCCGCGACGAATACGACGAGATCGTGCGGCGCATGGGGCGTGAGCCCAACGAAGTCGAACTCGGCATGTTTGGTATCCTCTGGAGTGAGCACTGCGGCTACAAGCACTCCCGCCTGCTGCTGCGGCTCTTCCCGAACGAAGCGCCGTGGGTGCTCATCGGCCCCGGCGAGGAGAACGCCGGGGCGGTTTCCATCGGCGACGGCCTCGCCGTCGTCATGAAGGTGGAGTCGCATAACCACCCGTCCGCCATCGAGCCGTACCAGGGTGCGGCGACGGGCGTCGGCGGCATCATCCGCGACATCTTCAGCATGGGCGCGCGGCCCATCGCGCTCCTGAACGCACTGTTCTTCGGGCCTCTGGACGAAAGGCCCCGCAATCGCTATCTCTTTGAGGGTGTTGTGGCCGGCATCGGCGGCTACGGTAATTGCATCGGCATCCCGGATGTTGCCGGGCAGGTCACGTTCGCACCCGCCTACTCGGGCAATCCCCTCGTGAACGCCATGTGTGTCGGCATCGCCAAGGAGAACGAGATCATCCGGGCAAGCACGGGCGGCGCGGGAAACGTTCTGCTGCTTGTCGGCGCTGACACGGGCCGCGACGGCATCCACGGCGCGACGTTCGCCTCCGTTGACCTCTCCGAGGAATCCGCAGAGCGACGCCCCGCCGTGCAGGTTGGCAACCCGTTCCTTGAAAAGCTTGTGCTTGAGGCGTGTCTTGAGATCGCCCAGGCCGGGCTGCTCGTGGGGATGCAAGACCTTGGCGCGGGAGGCCTGACGAGCTCCGTCATCGAATGCGCCGCGCGCGCCGACAACGGCGTTGATATCGACGTTGCGCGTGTCCCGCGGCGCGAGGACGGCATGTCCGCCTATGAAGTCATGTTGTCCGAGTCGCAGGAACGGATGCTGCTTGTCGTTCCGCCTGAAAACGTCGCCGCGACGAAAGCCATCTGCGACAAGTGGGAGCTCGACTGCGACGAGATCGGCGTGGTCACGGACGGCAACAACGCCGTCATCCGGGACAACGGCGAGATTGTCGGCGACATGCCCATTGCGGCATTGACCGAGCCGCCGGCCTATGAACTGTCAGGAGTGGAGGACACGGAGACGGCGGCGCTCCGTGACCGCGACCTCCTGGACCTGCCCCAACCAACCGACTGGAACGCGACGCTGCTGCAGATGATCGGCGCGCCGTCGCTCGCCAGCAAGCGACCCGTCTACCAGCAATATGACCACCAGGTTGGGAACAACACCGTGCTTGCGCCGGGGGAGGCGGATGCGGCCGTGCTGCGGATCAAGGGAACGGGCAAGGGCATCGCATTGACCATCGACGTGAACGCAAGAGCCTGCTACCTGGATCCGTATGTGGGCGGGGCGCTGACCGTGGTTGAGGCTGCGCGCAACCTCTCATGCGTGGGCGCGCGGCCCCTTGCCATCACGGACTGCCTCAATTTCGGCAATCCGGAGCGCGACCCCATCGCCTACCAGTTCGAGCAGGCCATCCGTGGAATGGCAGAGGCGTGCCGCGCCCTGAACATACCCGTCATCAGCGGCAACGTCAGCCTCTATAACGAGTCCGCCGATGGCCCGATTGATCCCACGCCGACGGTGGGGATGGTCGGCGTGCTAGACGACCTCGAGGCCAGGTGCGGGGCCGGGTTCGCCGATGATGGCGACCGCGTCGTGCTTATCGGAGCGTCTACCCCGGAACTCACAGTCGACGCTCTTGGCGCGAGTGAATACCTTTCCCGCGTGCACGGAACCGTTGCCGGTCGGCCGGGTCTCGACATCGAGGCGGAGGCACGCGTGCAGGCCCTTGTACGTGAGGCGATCGGACGCAGGCTGCTGAGGTCGGCGCATGACGTGTCCGAGGGCGGTCTTGCCGTGGCGGTGGCGGAGTCATGCGCCATCGGCAACGTCGGCGCGTCGCTTGGTCTTGACCTCGATGACGATGCCCGGACCGACGCTGCCCTGTTTGGGGAAGCGCCCGCGCGAATCGTCGCGTCCGCCGCCCCTGATGACCTCACTGCGCTCCGTGAATTGTGCGAACAGCACAGCGTCGCCATGTGCGAGATCGGCACGGTGGGCGGTGCTTCCCTAAGCATTGGTAACCTCATCGATCTGCCGCTTGGTGACGTATCAGGTAGTTGGGAAGGGGCGCTGGAAACCTCCTAAATCTTGTGGAAAACTCGTTGCGAAAGCCTTGCCGACACGTGCCCACGTTCCCTAACCTTATCTCTTGTGTACCGCCCCGCAGGTTCATTCGACCGCGGTGGTAGACTTGATGATAAAGAACAAGTGTACTACAATTGGCTGAAAGGAATCGTCCATGAAAGTCGTGTTGATTGATGAGGCGCCGGGTCTTGGCATCGCCGGTGACGTCCGTGATGTCAAGGATGGCTATGCCCGCAACTTCCTCATCCCCAAGGGCTTGGCCGTTCTTGCAACGCCGCAGGAACTGGCGCGTGCCGATGCTCGCAGGAAGGCCGAAGTTGAGCGCCGGACCAAGCTCAATCTTGAGATGGAAAGTGTCGGCGAGCGGCTTGCTGAAGAGCGGCTGCTGATTGCCGTGCGTGTTGGGCCCGGCGGCCGCCTCTATGGCAGCGTCACGGCGACGGAGATCGCGGAAGCCGTGAACGAGGCGATGGGTGTCGAGATTGACCGCCGTTCCGTGCAGCTTGCCCAGCCGATCCGCGAGCTCGGGCACCACCAGACTCCTATACGCCTTGCGCCGGATGTCATCCCCAGCGTGACCATCACTGTCTACCAGGAGGGAACGGATCCCCCGCCCCTCGTTGAAGAGACTCCGGAGGACGAGCAGGAGGGCGCGGAGACCGCCGAGGCCGCCGGAGACGAGGTGACGGCGGAGGCGACGGCTGAAGAACCGGAGGCGGTTGAGACCGTGGACGAGGAGGCAGAGACAACCACCCCGGAAGAGGGTGAGGCCGAGGCCGCTGACGAGGATGACTCGTAGAAGCGGAATGCTCGGCCCGCAGTCCGTGGGCCACCGGAGCTTGCGGATCAGAAGGGGCCGAGGTGTCATATGTACACCGAGCAGCTACCCCCACACGACGATGAAGCTGAGGAGGCAGTCCTCGGTTCGATGCTCATCGACGGCGAGACCGTCCCCGGCGTGCAGATCATCGTTGAAGCCAACGATTTCTACCGGCAGCGGCATGCGTGGATATTTGAGGCCTGCGTCACCCTCTTCACACGCAATGACCCCATAACCCAGATAAGCGTCGCGGATGAACTTGCCCGCCATCAGCGACTCGAAGAAGTCGGCGGGCTGCCTTTCCTCAGTCACCTCATCGCCGTTGTTCCCACATCGGTGTATGCGGACAACTACGCGCGTGTCGTTCGGCGTCTCTCCATCCACCGCCGCCTCATCGACGCCGGCGGCCAGATCGCGGGGATCGGTACCCGCGCCGAAGAGGATGAGGAGGAATCGCTCCGCAAAGCCGAAGAGCTGCTCTACAGGATGCGGCTCGGGCAGTCGGCGCGTGACCTTGAGGCGCTGCGGGATGTCCTGGACAGATACGTTGAGGACACTGACCAGGCGGCGGCCGGCCGTGCGGGCGGAGTTGAAACCGGCTTCGTTGATCTTGATCGCCAATTGGGCGGCGGGTTCCAGGCCTCGGACCTGCTCATCCTCGCTGCCCGGCCCGGCGTCGGGAAAAGTGCGTTCGCCCTCAATGTCGCCAAGGCCGCCTCGCAAACCCTCAAGGCGGACGGACGCCCCCACATCGTTGCCTTCTTCAGCCTTGAGATGGCATCGGAGCAAGTCATTGAACGACTGTTGGCCGGCGAGACCGGCATCAACTCAACGCGCATCCGCGCCCACATGTGGACCGACTACGAAGAGGGCGCGATCATGAACGCCGTTGGGCGGCTGGCCGACCTGCCCCTCTATATCGATGATTCGGTCAATCTCAACGTCGTGGCGCTCCGTTCCAAGGCGCGGCGGCTTTTCCTCGAAGAGGGGCTTGATCTGATCGTCGTGGACTACATGCAGTTGATGTCCAGCACGAACACGTTCGGGAACCGCGTGCAGGAGATCTCTGAGATATCACGTTCTCTCAAGGCCCTCGCCCGCGACCTGAACGTTCCGGTGCTGGCTCTCTCACAGCTCTCCCGCGCGGTGGAGAATCGCCCCCGCCATGAACCGCTCCTTTCAGACCTCCGCGAGAGCGGCGCGATCGAGCAGGACGCGGACGTGGTGCTGTTCCTCTACCGCCCGGACATGGTCTTCACGGGAGAGGAATGGGAACGGCAGCACCCTGACCAGGACTATCCGCGCGGCATCGCGGACGTCATCATCGCCAAGCACCGCAACGGACCAACGGGGCGGATGCAGGTTGTCTTTGAAGAGCAGACAACCACGTTTCGCAGCGCAGCGCGCGCCGGGGGCGGCCCGGACGGGTACTACTTGCCGTGAAAAACTGGACAGGCCGCCATGCGTGACATCGATGCCTTTCAGGGCTTTCCCACACCAACACAGGCCACTCCGGTCCCGGAGGCGTTTTTTGCGGAGATTCTTCCGCGCCTGACGAGCGTTGAGGAGATCACGCTCTTCCTCGTCGTCCTGCGCCGCATCCGCAGTCGCAAGGGCGCGATTCGCTACGTCACCGCTCGCGAATTGGCTGATGCGCCCGAACTCGGCGGACTGACAGACGCCGCGGATTCAGGTAAAGCCGTGCCGCGCGTGATGGCCGACTTTGTGCGCGCCGGCGTGTTTCTTGAGGTTGGACTCACGGATGGCGACGCGGCGTATTTCGTAAACGACTCTGAGGGACGACGAGCCGCCGAGCGGGTCACGGCCGGTGATGCGGCGCTAACGCCGAGGCGGGCGAGAGTCCAACCGGAGGAGTCCTCCGCGCAGCCCGGTGAGATTTTCCGGCTCTACGAAGACACGATCGGCCCGATTCCGGGGGCGGGCATCGCGCAGGAGCTTTCAGAGGCAGAAGAGGAATACCCCGCCTCCTGGATCCGTGAGGCATTTCAGGAGGCGGCAGCACAGAACGCGCGGCGCTGGGCGTACGTGCGCTCGATTCTTCGGAACTGGAGAGACAGGGGTAGGGGAGATGGAACGACTCAGCGACGTCCTGCGAAGGACCGCTATCGGGGTGGAGAATACGGACAGGTCGTCCGCTGGCGCTGACGTCTCAAGAAGTGACACGGCGCCGGAGGTTGAAAACTGCCCCGTCTGCGACGGCTTGGGGTGGGTCAGTCGTGAACTGCCCCTTGATCACCCGGACTTCGGCAAGCTCACTCCCTGCGTATGCCGCGCGGAGGAATTGAAGAGCGAGCGGTTCCGTCGCTTGCAGCGCTATGGGCAACTTGAGCCGTTTGCCCACGTCACCTTTGAATCCCTTGAGTCAGAATTGGCGCAGGCGTCTGCGAATGAACGGCGTGGGCCGCATGCCGATGCGCTGGCCGGAGCCAGGAAGTACGCTGCCGACCCGGACGGCTGGCTCGTCCTCCACGGCCCCTCCGGCAGCGGCAAAACACATATCGCCGCTGCCGTCGCCAATGATGTCATCCGGCGCGGGGTTCCCGCCCTGCTCGTATCCGTCCCGGATTTCCTCGACTATCTCAGGGGCGCATACGCCCCGAACGCGGAGACGCCCTTTGACTCGCTCTTTGAGCAGGTGAAGGACGCGCCGCTGCTCATCCTGGACGACCTCGGGGTTCAATCCGCGACGCCGTGGGCGCAGGAAAAGCTCTTCCAGGTGCTGAATCAACGATTCATCGAGCGCCGCCCGACGGTCATCACGCTGAGCAAGCCCCTGATGGAGATAGAACCGCAGCTCCTCAGCCGTTTCACCGCCCCGGGCCTGGCAACGGTGCTCGCAACGGGCGCCGTCAGCAGCCGCTTGCGCGCAACGGACGCTCTTGATCTCCCGCGATTCGGCGAGATGTCCTTTGCGAACTTCGATCCGCGAACATACGACGCGCTGGATCGCCGTCAGCACCAGAGCATCGAGGGCGCGCTCAGGACATCGCAGAGCTATGCGGAACAGCCCGATGGCTGGCTTGTCTTCACCGGGGACAACGGTGTTGGCAAGACGCATCTTGCTGCCGCGATTGCCAACCTCTGCCGCGCCAAGGGCATCGAAACGCTGTTCGTCGTCGTGCCGGATCTGCTGGATCACTTGCGATACACGTTTGGCCCGCAGAGCGACGTTTCCTATGACGAGCTGTTTGAGGGCGTGCGAACCGTTCCGCTGCTGGTCCTGGACGATCTGGGCGCGCATGCCACAACGTCCTGGGCGCAGGAGAAGCTGTATCAGATCATCAACTACCGCTACAACGCGCAGCTCGCAACCGTCGTGACGATGAACATCTCCCTCGATGAACTCGCGCAGGATGAGCCCCGTGTCGCGTCGCGCCTTGCCGACCCGCGTTTCAGCATCGCCTTCAACATCGACGTGCCCAACTACTTGCTGCGCCGTAACGTGACGCAGCCCATGTCAGAGTCGCGGGCACGGCGCGGTCGCGGTTAGACTTGTCGAATGACGGGTCCTGCGCAAACGTATTGTGTCTTCTGTGAAATCATCGCCGGTCGCGAACCGGCCGAGGTCTGGTACGAGGACGAAAGCCTGATTGTCTTCCGCAATCACTTGCGCTGGCTGCCGATTCAACTGCTGATCGTCCCGAAGAAGCACAAGACGCAGGAAGAGTTCTGGAAAGAGGATATGGAGCGCGCATCCGCGCTCGCCGTCCAACTCGGCAAGGAGCACGCGCCGGGCGGCTTCCGTGTCCTGTCCAATTTCGGTGAAGACGGGATGCAATCGCAGCCCCACGGCCATCTGCACCTTCTGGGCGGGAGGCCGCTCGGCATGTACGTGGAAGCCGTTCGGCGTTCGCCATTCTGGGTCTGATCATCCTGAAAAGGCGCAGAGCGCCCCATTTCGCTGCGCAGCGACGCTGATCGGGTTCACTGTGTGATTTTTGGCACAAGCCCCCGCATTTGCCGTCCACGTGGAGGGCACGCGCTTAACGGCTCTCAACGCGTCCTGAATGGGGATTGACACCGACTCTTGGCGGCGTGTACCGTTTTCTATTGATGCGTATCACAAATGTCCTGCCCGGGGAGTGCTTCATCCGTGACTGAAATCGACCCGCAGTCATTGACATCCGCAGACTGGGATCAGGTTCAGACCACACTGGTCTATCTGTGGGTTCTGTGGCTGGCCGTCATCGCAATGGCGCTTTCCCTTCTCGTCGCCCACGCCATCATCCCGTCGCTCGTCACCACGGGCCATCTGGGATCAGGGTTTGAGCGGGTTCGGCCGCTCTTCTACGTGGCGGCCGCAGGGGCTGCTGCGATTTCCCTCTTCGCGTTCTATGGATTCGTGACCGAGTCGGATGTCCTCAGGACGATCTACACGAAGGTCTGGATCTAGGGCGGGGCGTTCGTTCAGATGCGACAGCGAATGGGAGCCTTGCCACTCCGTGTCATCGGAGTGCTCATCGCAATCCCTCTTGCATTGATCGTCATCGGCGTCATCGCGTTTTCCGGGGGAACCGCCGCTCTCGGCGCAGTCTATTCCGTGCCGGAGAACGAGATGGAGTTCCCGCACGATCAGCACGTCACCTCGCTTGCCATCGAGTGCGAGTTCTGTCACCGGGCCGCGGACACGTCACGAACGGCGACGGTGCCGTCCGTGGAGCAGTGCATGTTCTGCCACAAGGCTGTCGCCACCAACAATCCCAACCTTGAGCCGCTGCGCGCCGCGTGGGAGTCCGGTGAGCCCCTCAACTGGATTCGGCAGCATCGACTTCCCGACCACACCCAATTCAGGCACGAACCGCACATCACTGCGGGTTTCGAGTGCTCTGAATGCCACGGCGACGTGGGAAGCGTGAGGCAGGTTGAACAGGTGCGGATTCTGAAGATGGGAGACTGCGTCGCGTGCCACAAGGAGAACAGCGCGCCGACCACGTGCTCCACGTGTCACTCTTGAGGAACTGAGGAAAGAGAAACGGACGGATAACGCGAGATGGACCTGACACGGCGGGACTTTATGAGGGTAGCCGGAGCCACATCCGTGGCCGGCGTTCTCTTTGCAGGTTGCGCCATTCCCGAACGGGAGCTCATCAAGCAGAGCCCGCGTGATCTGCCTGAGGACCTTGCACAGGGCCTTGAGGACATGTACGCCACCTCATGCACGTCATGCAAGGGCGGGTGCGGCATCCTCGTGCGCGTCGCTGAAGGCCGCGCCAAGAAGATCGAAGGCAACCCGGATCACCCGGTTAACCGGGGCGGGCTGATGACCGGCTGCCTGTCCGGAGTTCAGTCGCTCTATCACCCGGACAGGTTCAGCGGCCCCATGGACAATGGCCGGAGAACGACATGGGCGAGCGGCCTGTCGCGCCTGAACGCGTTGCTCGATGAGACGGACGCGTCGCGCACGCTGTTGATCACCCGTCCCAACCGCGGCCATCTTGGAGCAGTGACCCACGAGTTCGCGCAGGGTTCCGGTATCCGTCACCTACAATTGGAGCCGCTGGAGGACGCCGCCGTCCGGCAGGCCGCCAAAGACGTGTTCGGTCAGGACAACCTCCCCTTCTTTGATATTGCGAATGCGGGTTCCGTGCTCTCAATCGGGGCCGATTTCCTTGAGTCCTGGCTTTCGCCGATTCACTACAGCAAGGCCTACGGCCAGTTCAGGAGCGCGGACGGCGGAGGGCGCGGGACGCACGTCCACGCCAGCCCCCGCTTTTCCGCGACTGCCGCGAAAGCGGACACGTGGCTGCCCATCGCCCCCGGGCGTGAGGGCATCCTGGCTCTCAGCATTGCGTATGTTCTCGCCCATGAGGGACTCGCCGATGAGGCAACCGTCAATGCCATGACCGGTGGCCAGGGCGAGGTCGCGCTTGCCGCTTACCGCCCGGATGCGATTGCGGATCAGCTCGGCGCGACGCCCGGCGTCCTGACCGGTCAGATGATCACGGATGTCGCGCACAACCTCGCCTCGCACGGCCCAACGGTGGTTCTTGTCGGCAGTTCCGCCGCCGCCCAACCGAACGGCCTCTTCAATGCCAAGGCCGGCATGATCCTCAACGGCGTGCTTGGCAGCGTGGGGCGGCGCGGCGGCGTCCAATTCAACCCTGGCTCATCCCTGGATGAGTTGAGCCATTTGCCCGCTCCAACCACGTACTCGGAATGGCGCGGTGTTCGCGACCGGCTGGATCGAGGCGATATCGATCTCGTGCTCGTTGACGGCGCCAATCCGGTTCATGCGCTGGCCAGCCTCAAGTTCGGGCAGGCGCTCAGCCGGGCCCGGAACGTCGTCAGCTTCTCGTCGGAGCCGAACGAGACGACGGCAATGGCCGACCTTATCCTTCCTGATCAGCATTACCTGGAATCCTGGGGGACGGACGTGCCTAACCCCGGCCCCGGCTACGAGGTTCTCACGGTGCAGCAGCCGGTTGCCGCGGCTCTATTGGACGAGTCGCGGCGTCCCGTCTATGACTCTCGGGCGATGGGAGACGTGTTGATCTCACTGATGCAGTCCGGCGGAATGAACCGGCGGACGCGTGGTGACAGCATGGAAGCGGTTGTGTTGAATGCTCTGGCGGATCTGCACGCGATATATCCCGGCCACGGCTCCGTTCAAGGCTCAACGCTGGCAGCTTTCACCACGGGAGTGCTGCAGCGCGGCGGTTGGTGGAACATCGCCGGACGCGGCGTGAGCATATGGGAGCGCCCCGCATTTGATTTTGCCCCCGCCCTCGCGGATATGCCCGAACGCATCGCTGAGCACACGGACCGGTATCACCTGATTCCGTTCGCAAGCGCTACCGTCGGCGATGGCAGCGCCGGGCACCTGCCTTGGACTCAATCCGCGCCCGACCCGGTCACGTCCATGGTGTGGCACAGTTGGGTGGAAGTGAACAGCCGCGAGGCTGCCCGCTTGGGCCTGCGCGACGGCGATCTGGTCGCGCTGGAGTCTGACAGCGGCGCTGTCGAGGTTCCGGTCTATCTTCATCCCGGCATCCCCCCGAACGTCGTCGCCGTTCCGTTTGGACGCGGACGAGCATTTTCAGGACGGTATGGCGACAACCCGAACGGCAACGTCAACACCGTTTTGGGAGATATCGAAGTCGAGGGCACAGGCTCACAGGCCTGGGGCGCGACCACAGTGATAATCCGTCCCCTCGGTCGCCGGATGCGCATGGCGCGCATGGAGGGCGGCTTCACGGGACAGCAGCTTGAGGGAACGCACATCATCCAGTTGGAGTACACATAGCCAGGGAAGGGCACGGAGACTAACGCGATGACAATGTCGGACTACAAATGGGGCATGGCGGTCGATATCGACGCCTGCTCGGGTTGCCAGGCGTGCGTGATTGCCTGCGCCGCGGAGAACAACCTGCCCATCAACCTTGAGCGTGATTTCGCTGAGCGGCGCGCGATCGCCTGGATCCGTATCGAGCGCTATTGGGAGGGCGAGTATCCGAACGTCAAGGCATACTTCCTGCCGGTCCTGTGCCAGCACTGCGGCAATGCGCCGTGCGAGCCCGTTTGCCCCGTGTACGCCACGTATCACAACCCCGCCGGCCTGAACGTGCAGGTGTACAACCGGTGCGTCGGTACGCGCTACTGCGCCAACAACTGCCCGTACCATGCCCGATTCTTCAACTACCGCCGTCCGACGTGGCCGGAGACGTTCCACAACTATCTGAACCCGGACGTCACGGTGCGCGAGCGCGGAATCATGGAGAAGTGCACCTTCTGCATCCAGCGCATCAACGCCGCCGTTCGCATCGCGAAGCGCACGGGCACGAGCGCGCCCGACCACTTCATGACGGCGTGCGAGCAGGCCTGCCCGACGGACGCGCTGACGTTTGGGAATCTGAACGATCCGAATAGCCGCGTTTCGCAGCTGTTCGCGGACGAGTCACGGGCGTACACGTTGCAGGAGGCCATCGGGACGGAGCCGAACGTTAGGTACCTGAAGGGCGTCGCCACGTCCAAGGCGGATTCGGACGAGATGGCAGCGGCGGCCCACTAGAGCGGCGACACGATTCACAAAACAGATTCTGAAATCGACACGAACTGAGCAACGAGGAGAGGATGCAGAACAGCCACAACGGTCATGAGGCGCCCGGGCCTCCCGCGACACAGGAGGAGCTGACACAAGAGCTCATCCACGATGCGCGGGCGACCGGCCCGCGCATGCGCCGGGCGATGTGGATTCTCGCCGTGATCACCGTCCTCGGAATGACGGCGGCGATCATCATGATGCTGGGCGGCCTGGACGACCACACGCGGTGGAAGTACTACGCCGTCGGGTATTTCTATGTTTTCTCACTGGTGATGGGCATTCCGATGGCCGGCATCGGCCTGCGGTTCGCCCGGGCGCAGTGGCGTCGACCCACAAGCCGGGCGGCGGAGCTGTTCGCGCTCGCCGGACCCGTCATGTTGGTGTTCTTCCTGCCAATTATGGCCGCGCACCCCGGACTTGAGGGGCGCAACAGCCTGTGGATGGACTGGCGGCTGGCTCCCTGGTTCCCGGATCTGATCATGCTGTCGACGTTCGTCGGCATTGGGCTGATATTCGTCTACGTGTCCGTCCTGCCGGATCTTGCAGCCGTCCGCGACCATGGCAGCGGGCGCTCGCGCGGCATCGCTGCCTCACTCGCATACGGATGGATCGGCACGGCGCAGCAGTGGGCGATGCACAAGTCGGCGCTCGGAATCCTCGGAGCGATGTACATCGCCGCCTACGCGACGACGCATATGGTGTTCGCGACGGATTACGCGATGGTGCTGACGCCGGGCTGGAAGGACCCGATCTTCCCCGCATTCCACGCGGTGACCGGCCTGCAGATGGGTCTGGGTCTGTTCATCGTGGTGCAGTTCGCGCTGCGCAAATGGGGCGGCCTTGCACGCTATTTCGAGCTTGAACAGTTCTGGGCATACGGCCGGCTGCTGCTGGCGTTGACGCTGTTCTGGTTCTATTTCTTCTGGAGCGGATTCATCCTCTTCTGGTATGGGCGGCTGCCGCATGAGCAGCAAATCATCGCGCTCCTGGCCTTTGGCGACCCTGCTGTTGAGAACCTGTTAGCGCGACCGCAGTTGTGGATGTTCGTGGGCGCGATCGGGCTCTCGTTCATCACGGCGTTCCTGCTGATCATGTGGAATCCCGTGAGGCGGAGCATCCTCGGCCCGGCGATCGTGGGAGTGATCATCGTCATCGGCAACTTCTTTGACAGGCTCCGCATCTATGTGAATACGTGGTCGATCGAGCAGGTCGGCGGCCACGAACTGCATGAGATTCCGCACAACATCGGCTACCCGGGCATCCTTGAGATCCTTGTGTTTGCCGGAATGCTGTCCGCGGTTGCCCTGATGATCCTGTTGGCCTCGCGAGTGGCGCCGTTCGTGTCCCTGTGGGAGACGCGAGAGGCGCTGCTGCTGCGCGTGGTGAGGCCATTCGGAGTTGGACACGCGCACGTTGTGGCGAAGCCGGACTAGCGGAGAGACGAGGGAATGCGAGATCGACCGGTCCTGACGGCCAGGCAGATCAACGACGAGTTGCTCTGGCCGGTCTTTGAGCTGCGGAGGCGGCATGTGCTCGCCTTCCTGCCGCCGTTCATCCTCGTCATGGCGGGCGCGGTTGCCGTCACCATCCTCATCTGGCAGGGCCTGTGGGTCACGGGCCTGAACCGCCCGGCCTTCTGGGGATTCTTCATCGTCAACTTCGTGTTCTGGATCGGTGTGAGCCACGCCGGAACGATGATCTCGTCCATCCTGCGCCTGACGCAGGCGGAATGGAAACGTCCAATCACACGCGCTGCGGAGGTGATGACGGTCTTCGCCCTCGTCACGTCCCTCATCCACCCCGTGATCCACGCGGGACGGCCATGGCGCATCGTCTATTGGCTGCTGCCGTACGACTTCACACGCGGTGTGTGGCCGGACGTTCGCTCCCCGCTGGTGTGGGACCCCGTTGCAATCACGACGTATCTGACAGGCAGCATCCTGTTCGTCTTCACGGCCTTGATTCCTGATTTCGCGATCATCCGCGACCAGAGCACGGGTATGCGGCGGACCATCTACGGCGCGCTGGCGATGGGCTGGCGGGGCACGCCGCGGCAGTGGCAGCTGCAGGGCATCTTCGGCATCCTGATGTCCGCGCTGATCCTCCCGGTGTTCGTCTCCGTCCACAGCATCGTGTCATGGGACTTCGCAGCGTCCGTGGTGCCGGCGTGGCACGTGACGGTGTACGCGCCGTACTTCGTTATCGGCGCGGTGCATTCCGGCGTGTCCATGGTGCTGACGCTGATGGCGTTCATGCGCTGGATATTTAAGCTGGAGAACTTCATCTGGGAGGACCATTTCGATGCCGTTGGCCGGTTGCTGATCTTCATCGCGACTGCCTGGCTGTTCTTCTTCTTCCTGGACTTCGCCTTCTCGTTCTACACACGGGAAGAGCAGGAGATTGCGGTGATGGAGCGCAGGCTGCTTGAGTGGCCGTTCAACGCCATCACCGTCATCATGGTGCTGACCTCATATGTGATACCGATAGCGTTATGGTTGAACCGGAAGGTCCGCCGGAACATCGCCTTGATGTTCTGGACGTCGATCCTGGTCAACATCGGTATGTGGCTGGAGAGGTTCTTCCTCATCATCCCGGCCATTGAACGGAAACAGGAGCTGACATTCTTATGGGCGAACTATGTCCCGAGTTTGACGGAGAGCGTAATCGTTCTTGCCTCATTCGGGATGGTAGCGATGCTGCTCATCATATTCGCCAAGCTGGTGCCCTTAGTACCGGCGTGGGAACAAAAGGAGGGGCAAGTCTTCCGATCCGAGGTGCAAATCGGTGAGGTGACGGTGCCCGCCATCGTACGGGAATCAGAGGAGCCGCGGGCCTGGTAGCCCGCACGTTGGGAGCGGAAGCAATGGCAAACCAGAGTGTTCTCGGCTTGTACGAAAACGCGGACTCCGCCGCGGAGGGCGCGCGCAACCTGCGCGAGGCCGGTTTCACCAGTGACGACTACGAGGTGATGACCGGCAACCCGTATCCGGAGGGCGCATTCGGGGAGCATATCAAGAAGAACAAGCTCTTCCGATTCTCCCTGTTCGGGGCGTTCATCGGCTTTATCACCGCATTCCTCTTCGTGTTTGCGACGCAGACGGCATTCCCGCTCGTCACGGGAGGCAAGCCCATCCTCGCGATTCCGGCAAGCATGATCATCATGTATGAGTTCACACTGCTGGTCGCGATGATCTTCACGGTCATCGGCGTGATCTTTGAGAGCCGCCTGCCGCGCCCCGGCGGTGCAGGCCCCCTGTACGACGCGCGCATCACGCTGGGCTACATCGGCCTGCTCGTGACGGTGGACGAGTCAAGGATCGGCAACGCGCAGCAGGCTCTTCAGAGCGGCGGCGCAGAAGAAGTGATCAACGAGCCCGCATAAGCGCAGGCAATGCAAGAGAGCAGAGACAGCGGACAGACGCAGTGATACAGAGAGCGCACAAGAAGTCAGGTATGCCAGGGCGACGAGCGGCCGTGATGGCGCTCACGCTTGTCGCGGTGGCCGTTATAGCGCTCACCGGCTGCTCCACGGGCGCCTATCCGGTGGACTTCTTCCAGGAGATGCACTACTCGCCTGCCGTCCGCAAGCAGGAGGGGCCTTCCATGTCCGTGAGGCCCGGCACGGTGGCGTTCAACAGCGGCGGCGCGCCGGAGGAGCAGTTGAATGCCGACCTGCGGCTTGAACACTACGACCTGATGCCGGACGACGATCTCAATGGCATCGACGGCAATCCGATTGCCGTGACGCCCGATGTCCTGCATTACGGCAGTCTGCTTTTCCAGCGCAATTGCGCCATGTGCCACGGAGGGACGGGGGACGGCGAGGGCCTGCTACAGGTCACCATTGCGTTTGAGGCCGCCGGCGTGAACGTGCCGAAGAACCTGACGGAAGAGGATACGCAGGCGCGGACGGACGGTGATCTCTATCGGATCATCAGCCGCGGCAACGGTGATTTCCCTGCTCCGGCGTGGGCGAGCAACGCATCGGCGTGGGAGGGCTCGACGAACATGCCGCGCTTCGCGCAACTGCTGTCACCCGCCGAACGCTGGATGCTCGTGGCCCACATCCGCACACTGGATAACTAGGCTTCGGCCTACTACCGCTGAAGGCGGTCGCCACACCGCGCCGCTAGCCCGGCCTGGGTTCTCTATCTCTCCTCGTCGCGACTCTTTCCCGAGCTTCTCACGATCATGATTATCAGCCTAATCCACTGCCAGACCGTGAATATGATCACTGCCCAGAACAGCCAGATCACAAACATGCTCAGGACAAATGCGGGCCATGACAGGACGAATATAAGCAGCCAAACCGGGGTAGCGAGGAATACCCCGTCCGTCGCGCTTGTCCCGACGGGGAATAGCTCACTGACGGTTATCTCCGCCACGTTGGACATGGTTCCCAGAAGCATCAACAGCAGAGCGATGGCGCTGATCGGCCATCCGAAGAATCGCGCCGTTCCCAAGACGGCACCGCCGGCAGTCCTGCTCAATACGGCAAGATGTGCTCTCAGGTCTGCCCAAAGCGCATCCTGATCGTCGGTGTGACGAGCGTCTTCGGACTGGATGACATCCCCTCCGTCTCCTGCATGTCGGAGCCCCCGGATGAGGGAACGCGCCATGGCCCTGCCTCGCTTGAAGACCTTCCAGGCAACGAAGAGGATCACTGAGGCGAGGAACCACCACCAGAAGGACGTGATTACCGCAAAGGGGAATGCCAATAGCGCAGCGCCGATGGAATCGCTGAAACCAAGCAGGGCAAACGGAAGCAGCGCGATGACTCCCGCAATCACGCTGATGGCACGACCGAAGAAACCAACCTGCCATTTGATGACGGCGATTGCGGATCTGGCGGTCGCTACAAAGGGAATCCGTGTAACGCGCCGGGGTGGGCTCTGACTTTCCCTATAAGGCTCCGAAGCCGCGGCGGCGGGTTCTGCCTGTTCATACGGCGGAGTGTACGAGGTGTAGCCCGACGAGGCTCCCCGCTCGCGGTCATAATCCGCTCGTCGTTGAGGGTCGCTCAGCACCTCAAAGGCCACGTTGATCTGCGCCATCATCCGTGCAGCCTCGGCGGAGGGATTCCTGTCAGGGTGGTAGAGCAGCGCCAGGCGGCGGTAGGCCGCCTGAATCACATCCGGGTGCGCCGAAGGATGAACCTGCAAGACTTCATAGTGGTCCTGCGTTTGCGCCACGATACATATCCCGTCTCCAGGTGCAGATCGTGACGCATTATACAGCGCCGCTGTGCCCTATCGTCCGGCAGGCATCATCGCAAATGAGCGGGAACCACCTACCCGGGCTCCCCGTGACGCGCCTTTTCCATGCTCGCCCTCAGTGACGACAACTCATCAGAAACGTCTACCGGATACGTTGCTGCGCCGGTGAGGGCCTTGACGTCTTCAGGGAGGGCGGCGAATCCGCGCTTGAAGAGGTCGCGGGAGTCGTCGAGCGTCGGGTGGGTTCTCAGAACCCGGCCGTCCTGCATGACGTCTTCCAGCAGAGAGGTCGCGCCGTCCGGCGGCGGCTCGTCCGCCATGGCAATCACATCACGCGCATAGCCGCCGTTCGCGTCCTCGTAGCGATAGATCTGCTTGCGGCCCGGGAGCGTCTCTTTGCCGACGCTGAGCTTGAGGACGGGCTCACCGGCGTATTCCACCAGCTTGTAGACGGAGTCGGTCCACGGCGCGTCGGCTGAGGAGCCGATGCGCGTGCCGACGCCAAAACCGGCGATGGGAGCGCCGTCTCGCAGCAGGCCGTCGATGACGAACTCATCCAGTTCGCCGCTCGCGACGATGTCCACTTCTTCCAGGCCTGCCCCGTCCAGCATCGCGCGCACACGGCGTGAGAGGTTGAGCAGGTCGCCGCTGTCGAGTCGGAGTGCGCCCAGACTGTGACCGACCTCCTTCATCTCCAGGGCGACGGTGATGGCGTTGCGCGCGCCCTCGATGGGGTCGTAGGTGTCGATGAGGAAGGTGGAGGCGTCCGGGAAGGAGCGGGCAAAGGCGCGAAAGGCATCGAGTTCCGTTGGGAAGGACCCGACGAATGAGTGGGCCATGGTGCCCATGGGCGTGATGCCGTGCTGGGCGGCTGCGAGAACGTTGCCGGTGCCCGCAAAGCCGGTCATGGAGCCGACGCGCGCCATCTGCCCGGCGGCGTCAACGCCCGGAGCGCGGCGGGAACCGTAGTAGGTGACCGGCCGCCCACGGGCGGCGTGCATGACGCGGGCGGCCTTGGTGGCGAGCATCGTCTGCAGGCTGATGCGGTTGATGACGTAGTTCTCAAGGATCTGGCACTCGATGACGGGGCCGGAGATTTCCATGACCGGCTCATCGGCGAAGAAGATCTCGCCCTCGCGCATGGCGCGGACGCTGCCGGTGAAACGCAGGTCCGCCAGGAACTCCAGGAAGCCGCCGTCAAAGCGGCCGAGCGAGCCAAGATAGGCGATGTCCGCATCGGTGAAGCGGAAATCGGCCAGGTAGTCGAGGATGTCATGGACGCCCGCGAGCACGAAATAGGAGCGGTTGGGCGGGAAGCGCCTGATGAAGAGGCTGAAGGCGGCGTCATGAGCGTTGCCGCTCTGCCACCATGCCTGCGACATGGTGAGTTCATACAGGGCCGTGAAGATGGCAAGGCTGTGGCCGGAAGAATCGTATGCGCCGCGAGGGGACATTGCTCCGCCCGATCGCGCCGCCATGTTCATGTCCTCAGGCCTCCCCGGGGTTTCTGACGGCAAGTATGGCAGCGTGATTCCGCTTGGTGGTCGTCACGACTGTTCCGGGAACACGATCACGCAGCGCCCGCGTGTGCCGCCGGCCTCAAGTCGCGCATGCGCGGCAGCGGCCTCCTCCGGTGGATACGTGGCGGCGACACGAAGTGTGACCGTGCCGTTTTCGGCTTGCTCGCGCAGCTGTCCAAGGAGGTCCGCGCGGTGGTCGTAGTTCGGCACCATCGTGCGGTGGAAAACGATGTCGCGCTCGCCTGTGCCCTGCCAGCCACGCACGGATGCGAACCCCCCGCCGTCTCGAACCGCTGCCACCACCAGATCGGACTGTACTGAGCCGTCCGCAAGGCCGTCGACGCCGTCCGGGGCGGCCTCACGGATGCGTTCGGCGACATCGTCGCCGCGCCGCACGACCACATCTGCGCCGAGAGCGGCGACGAGTTGCTCGTCCGCCTCAGAGGCGTCAGCGATGACGCGCAAACCCTCGGCCTTCGCGAGTTGGACGACGTAGCCGCCGTAGCAGCCCGCCGCGCCGGTTACCGCGATGGTCTGGCCCGGCTGGAGGGCGAGTTGGTCAAGCGATTGGCGCGCGGTGAGGCCGTTCATCGGGAGTGTGCATGCCTCGACGTGCGTCGCTCCGGCCGGGGCGCGGGCGACGGAGTCCGCCGCGAGCACGATGCTCTCACGGTACGCGCCGTGGCTGGCGTTCGGCACGACCATCGCCATCACCGCGTCGCCCACGGCGAGGTCTGTGTCGGTAGACGGCCCCACGTCGTCGATGACGCCGGCAAGATCCATGCCGGGAACGTAGGGCGGCGGAACGTCTGCCAGCATGGCCGCGCGAGAGCCGTTGCGCAGCATGGTGTCAGTGGGGTTGACGGCGGCGGCGTGGACGCGGATACGGACCTCGCCGGTTCCGGCGCGCGTCTCAGGGAGGTCAACGACCTGTAAGGCCTCCGGCCCCCCGAACTCAATCACCCCAACCCCACGCATAACTCAGCTCCCTCAGCCGTCTCGACTCGGCGCAGTGCCGCAGCGCCCTATGAGCGGTGACAGACCTGTCGACTCGCGCGTCTGCCTACGATTCGGACTCAGGCTCCGGCGCTGCCAACGAGCCGAAATAGACGATAGAGTTGAATGAGACGACGACGGTGAATCCCACAAGGAACCCCGTCACGGTGTCCGCGCCGGCCTCAAGTGAACTGAACATGTAATGTCTGATTAGAATGGTAGCAACCATTGTGCCAACCAGGAGGCTCACGTCAGCGGCGAGCAACCGGAGCTTGGCCTCAAGGCTCGGAATGAAGAAACGGTACATTGCGTAGAGATAATTCACCCGTGCAAACCTCATTGAACGTCAATAGCTTCTCTAGCGGCGAATTGCGCATGACGATGATACGCGGGCAGCTTGAAGACGGTCAAGGCAAAGCGGGCCGCGCGTGACTCTGATACGCGGTCTGACGGGCGCGCTGCTGTTGATGGCGGCGGCGGTTTTTGCCGGGGCGTGCGGCGAGCGGACAACGCCGGTTCCCACGGACATGCCGGAGCGTCCTGACGGCGCGCCGTTCGAGTTTTCAACGCCAACAACCACAAGTGAGACCTCATCGCCCGCAACGCCGCGGCCAACGTTCAACTCCGTTGCGACGCTCAGTACCGAACGGCTGCGGGAGTTGCTAACGGCCGCTCTGTATGAGCGGCCTGACATATCGACGGGAGCGTCGATGACGGACTTCATTGCGCCGGGCGTGGACCTGATCCGTCTGACGAGGGACCCGCACAACGCGCCATTCCTGGTCGATCTCTTGAACGTATTCCCCTTTGGACAGATCTACAGGACGCACATACTCGATACGCTCAGGGACCTCACCGGAGAAGACATCTTCGCGCAGGATGGCTTTGAGTGGCTCCAATGGGTTGGGGATCACCCCGAGTACGATGCGCCGCCGTCGGTCTATCCCTGGTGGAAGGGTGAAATCCTCAAAACGCTGGATGAGCGGTTCCGCGAGTTCCTGCCGGAGGAGGGCGTCGCGCACACGATCCGGCTGGAGGAGATCGTGTGGGGCGGGGTTGTGGTGGACGGCATCCCGTCGCTGGATAACCCTGCGGCCATTCCGGCTCATGAGGCCCGCTATCTTGAGGGGGATGAGCAGGTATTCGGCGTATTCCTGAACGGCGAGGCGCGCGCCTATCCACTGCGAATCATGAATTGGCACGAGATGACCAACGACGTGGTGGGCGGGCAGCCGTTCGCGCTGGCGTATTGCACGCTGTGCGGCTCCGGCATCCTGTACGACACGCGGCGCGACGGACAGGCCCCGTACATCTTCGGGTCGTCCGGGCTGCTCTACCGATCAAACAAGCTCATGTATGACGCTGACACCAAGAGCCTGTGGAACCAGTTCACGGGAATCCCCGTTGTCGGTGAGCTTGTCGGCGAGGATATCGAACTGCCGATCCTGCCGGTGACGCTGACGACGTGGGGGGAGTGGAACAGGCAGCATCCCGACACAACGGTGCTGTCGCTCGATACCGGACATGAGCGGCCGTATGAGAAACCCGGCACGCCTGGCGCGGCCTACTACGACTATTTCTCCAGCCCGAGCCTGATGTTCCCCGGCGGTCCCGGCGCAAACAATCTGAGCCTGCGGCCAAAGGACCAGGTGTTTGTGGCGATCCTGGACAGCGGGGAGGCCAAGGCATACCCACTGGAAACCCTTGAGGAACTGGGGGCGGGGGCTGCCCTGAACGACGCAGTGAGCGAGGTTCCCATCGTGGTGGTCACGGACGAAGGTGGAGGAGTGCAGGCGTTCCTGCGAGAGAGTCGCACGTTCGAACGTGCGTCAGACGGCGGGCTGATCGATGGAGACGGCGGGGAGTGGCATGTGACGCCGGAGGGGCTGAGCGGACCGAACGGAGAACTCGCGGCCCGTGTGTCCGGCCACGTCGCGTTCTGGTTCGGCTATGCCTCATTCCGCCCGGGCGGGGAGCTGTATACGGGCAGCTAAGCGGATATCTTGGGCTCCTGGGCTTCCTTCCGTTTTTCCACCTGTTGGCGGATGTGCTCACGCAGGGCTTCGTTGATGCTCGTTTGGTAGCCTCGGCCATCGTCCGACTGCGCCTTGAACCACGCCAGGATACCTGCGTCCAGTCGCAGCGTTATCTGTTTCTTGATGGGCCGGTACTTGTAGAACACGCCGCGTCGCGCGTTGGAGAAATCTGTCGTCTCAGGGATGTCGCTGTAGTCAATATCGTCATCTGACATCTCTGCGAGGGCCTTAATTTGCTCTCGAACATAGCGAGGCAGTGGTTGCCTATCCTTGCTCATATATCCTCCTTTCATGCGCATCGGCTCGGCGAGCACTGATGAGACGCCCAATGAATAACCCGGTCTCAGGTTCGCGTTCCGGCAATGTATGGACGACTACGGTAAGCACTCCTGCGATGAGGCCGAACGTCCTCCATCTGCTTTCGAATGGATAGGGATCCTCGTCGGTCACAAGGAAAGGGTCGTCGAAGATTAACTCCGCCGTCGATAGACTAATCCCATGCCTTCGCCGATTCGCTTCGTCTTTGTCCGCGTCCCACATCCAAACGACAAACTCGTTCATTCCGTCACTACACCAATGTAACTACAAATCTGTCACTACGCAAGCGCTGCCCTGATTTCCTCCAGTGCAGTCTTATCCTGCTCAGTGACGAGGGCGTCTTGTAGCGCCGCCACGGCATCCTCTGTGCCGATGCGACCGAGCGCCCATGCGGCGTGGCCGCGGACGGTAGGAGAGGAGTCCTCTCGCAGGACGCGGGCGAGCGGAGGCACCGTCGCGGGGTCGGCGATGTTGCCGAGGGCGATGCACACGTTGCGGCGCATTCCCTCCGGCTTGGCGCGCAATACAGCGCTCTGCCGGAATCGCTCCCGGAAACCGTCGTCACCCAGTTCAAGCAGTCCGACGAGTTCCGGGCGGGCGCGATTCGCGGCGTCTCGCGTCAGTTCGGTGTACGCCTTTCCAACCTGAGCTTTGCGATTGACGGGACAGACGTCCTGGCAGATATCACAGCCGAATATCCAGTCGCCGATGAAGGGGCGCAGTTCTCGTGGGATGGGGCCGCGATTCTCGATGGTCAGATAGGAGATGCACTTGCGGTTGTCCAGCACGTAGGGCGCGACGATCGCCCCCGTCGGGCAGGCGTCCACGCAGATGTTGCACGCGCCGCACGTCTTCTTGAGCGGCTCATCCGGCACAAGGTCAAGCGTTGTGATGATCTGCGCCAACAGCATCCAGGAGCCCTGCGACGTCAGGATGTTGGTGTTCTTGCCGAACCAGCCGACGCCCGCCCTCTCAGCCACGGCGCGATCCAGCATCGGCCCCGTATCCGTGTACCAGCGCGTGCCGATGTCCTCCACGCCGGTGACCTCCGGCAGGGTTTCGATGAAGGCGCGGACCTTGCGGGCAAAGACGCGGTGATAGTCCTCTCCCCACGCGTAGCGGGCGATGCGCCCGCGCGGCAGCGTGTCAGAAGCCTCGGCGGCATCCTCATGGTGATGGCTAAGCGCAAGGGAGATGATGGAGCGGGCATCGGACAGCATATTGGCCGGATCCATACCCCGTTCGACGCGTTGCTCCGTGAACCAGGGGAGGCCGTCCATCAAGCCGTCAGAGACACGTTCTTTGGTTGTCTGCCCGCGTTCACGGAACACATCCGCGGATGCAATGCCGACCACGTCAAAGCCCGCCTGCACGGCGGCGTTCTTGACGGCTTGCGCCAGGGTTTCGGCATCACTGCTACGATTCATACGTGATTGTTGCACGAATCCACTCAACTTCCGCCGCGCCGCCGCGCAACCGCTGACCGGAGCACGCATTGGTTACTGTCGATTCCAACGCCCGTGTCTTCATGGTCAACGTTGGCGTGAACGCCTCGCACGGAGCGCTCCGCAGCCCAATCTTTCCCGATGGCACGTTTGAGTTCCTGCCTATTCCTGAGCAGCGTCGACTGTGGTCGCCGACGTTGCCCGCCTACCCCAAGCTCGGCGCATACAACGACCCTGACAAGACCCTTGCGGACTATGCTCCGGTCTCGCGGTGGAATGACCGGCTGCACGATGATCCGGAGTTCCGCACGTTCACGTATGGTGACGATCCGCGAAGGACGGGGCGCGGCGCGGGACTGAAGTCGTGCGGCCCCGGAGACTACATATTCTTCCTGGCGCGCCTGGTTGGGCATGACGGCGAAGATCGATTCGTCGGGCCGCCGGGCTTCTACCTGATCGGGTTCTTTTGTGTGGTTGATGTCCTGCGGGACGTGGAGACGTATCCGACGGGACGTGATTTCACCGTCTTTGGCGCGAACGCGCACATACGGCGCGCGGCGTATCACGCACGGGCGCTGGACACGTTCTGGGTCTGGAAGGGCGACCCTGACGCCTCGTTGCGCCTGCCCATCGCCGTCCCAGTGGATCGCGAACTGGCAGAGTCGACGCTTCTGGATGCGCGCGGCCGTCCGTGGGCATGGAATCCCAGCCGGAGCGAATTACAGACAATCGGCTCCTACACGCGCTCCGGCAGGCTCGTTATCGACCCCACAGAGCAGGGGGGACGAGAGAGGGCGGTACGTTTGTGGGAGGCGGTCGCGTGGCGGAACCCGGAAGTACAGGTTAGTTAAACGAATTACGGCTTGTGGCTTACTGCAACCTCGGCGCGCAGTTGTAAGCCCAACTCACGCACCCGTTTCAGAACGGTTGCAATGTCCGTAGACTCGTCGAGAGCGATATCAGACATCTTTCTTTTAGTAGAGGCGACACCTGTCTGTCCTGCATCGAGTCGTGCCTTTGCTTTAGCTATGTCGTTCAGAGTGGCGAGCAAAAGGCGTGGGTCATCATCTTCGAGGGCGATGCTCAGACTGAGCGCCATATCCTCTTCCGTTTCGATGCCTTCCGAATGGTCCCAGGGAAGTGTCTTCACTTTGACCATGGCTGCCTCCTCAGAATTCCATTGCCATTGCAATCGCACGGGGGATGTCGCGATCCTGACTGTCCTTGTCTCCTCCTGCCAAGAGGATAATCAGGGCCTCCCCTCGTTGTATAAAGTACACCCGATAACCGGGGCCGTAGTCGATGCGCATTTCAGATACGCCTGCACCAATAGGCCGCACATCCCCGGGATTGCCTAGCGCCAATCGACGGATTCTTCGGCGAATGCGTTGCCTGGCCTCTCGGTCTCCCATCCTGCGCAGCCAATTTGCAAAGACTTCAGTTTGTCGAACTTCCACTGCCTCTATACTAATCGAGTAACGCTATGACCAGTGACTTTGCTCCGTTCACCGTGCGCGCGCCTGCTTCGACGGCGAATTTCGGCTCTGCCTTTGACGCTGTCGGGATGGCGCTTGGCCTTTGGCTGGAGCTGCGCGTGCAGCCGGCGAACGCCAACCGGTTTGAGGTGCGAGGCGAGGGCGAGAACGAAATCTCGGGTCCGGCGAACGCCAATCTCATCTTCCGCGCCGCCTACATCGGCGCTGCGAATCTCGGGCTCACGCTGCCGCCCCTTCATGTTTCCGCCATCAACCACATCCCCTTGGCGCGTGGACTGGGAAGCAGCGCCGCAGCCTGTGCTGCAGGCCTGCTCATTGCAAATACGGTGGCGGGCCGTGAACGAGAAATGGACGGCATGATGGCGGATGCCACTCGTATTGAGGGGCACCCCGACAACGTCGCGCCGGCTCTGATGGGGGGCGCATGCCTGGCGGTCATCTCCGAGGACGGTCGACCAGTTGCGCGGCAAATTGATTTTCCCGCCGGCCTGGACTGCATCGCGTTCGTTCCTGACGAGCAGATACCGACCTCGGAGGCGCGAGCGGCTTTGCCGCGCCACGTTCCGCTGGGTGACGCCTCATTCAACGTGGCGCGGACGGCTCTGTTGATCCACCTCTTCATGACGCGTCATTGGGCCGACCTAGCACTGGCAACGGAGGATCGGCTTCACCAGCCGTATCGCGCAGAACTCGTGCCCGGGCTTTCGCCCCTCACGCATGCCGCCAAAGAGGCGGGCGCCTACACGGCGTTCCTGTCCGGCGCGGGGCCGACAATCATGGCAATGAGCGCGCCGAGAAACGCCGAAGCCGTTGCTGACGCGATGGCCGAGTCCGGGCGGAGGCTGAGCATTCCTGGTCGATCGCTCGTCCTTTCCCCGTCAGAGCAGGGCGCATACGTCGTCTCGGAGTCGTAGCCCCCATGCTCCGGGTTCAGAAGTACGGCGGGAGTTCGGTCGCCTCCGCCGACCACATCAAGCGCGTTGCGTCACGGGTGGCCAAAGAGCGTTCCGCCGGAGACGATCTCGTCATCATCGTGTCCGCCATGGGGCAAACAACAAACCAGCTCATCGAGTTGAGCCGCAGCATCTCGCACAATCCCGCGCCGCGTGAGATGGACCTGCTCCTGTCCACCGGCGAACTCGTCTCGGGGGCGCTCTTGGCCATGGCGCTGCGGGACCTCGGTCACGGCGCGGTCAGTTTGAGCGGGTTCCAGGCCGGTATCCGCACGGACACGGATTTCTCGCGAGCGCGCATCACGCAGATTGAGCCGAAACGGCTACAAGACGAGATTGGACGCGGCAACATCGTCATCGTCGCGGGGTTCCAGGGCACGACGGACGATTTTGAGGTCACGACGCTGGGGCGAGGAGGGTCGGACACCACGGCCGTTGCACTGGCTGCGGAACTCCGCGCGCCCGTCTGCGAGATTTACACGGACGTGGACGGCATCTACACGGCGGACCCGCGCATCGTGCCGGACGCTCGCCGCCTGATTGACATCAACTACGATGAGATGCTGGAGATGGCCAGCGAGGGCGCGCGCGTCATGCACAACCGCGCCGTCGAGCTTGGCTGGGTCTACGATGTGCCCATTCTTGTCGCCTCAAGCCTTCTGGATGACCCCGGTGGCACGCGCATACACGGAGGAGAGCTCATGGAGAATCGCAACAAGGTTCGCGGCATCGCGCATGACGCGGGCATCGCGCGTGTCACGCTGCTGGGCGTGCCGGACCGCCCCGGCATCGCCGCGCAGGTCTTCTCCCCGCTCGCAGACGCAGGCATCAGCGTCGATATCATCGTGCAGAACGCCGGCCAGCACGGCCTCAGCGATCTCTCTTTCACCGTCACCCGCGATGACCTGGCCGAGACGCTCGAACGGACGCGGGAGATACAGGCCGAACTTGGCGCGGCGGATGTGACTGCTGACGATCATCTCGCCAAGGTGAGCATCGTCGGCGCGGGCCTGACCAATTCTCCGGGCTACGCGGGCGCGATGTTCCGCGCGCTGCGCGACGCCAACGTCAATATCGAGATGATTACGACGGCGGAGATCAGCCTCACGTGCGTCGTGCACCAGGACCACGTGGAGGATGCCGTCCGCGCCCTGCACCGCGCGTTCAGCCTCGAAACCCCGGACGAAATCCCCCTCTAGCGGTGTCGTGCATTCCCAGGTACGTCTCACAGACCAAGACGGAACGCGGCAAGCAATCGAGGACGCTGCTCAATTCGGATCGCGAATATGAGCCGTAACGCAGTTACCTCGCTGTCCGTCATCATTCCCGCCTATAACGAGGAGGCGCGCCTGCCGGACGCCCTCGACGAAGTCACTGCCTATCTGGACGCCCACTATCCCGACGCCGAATTGATCATCGCGAGCGACGGCAGCACGGATGACACGGAGTCCATCACGCGCGAATTCGCCGGCAAATCGCCTCGCGTTCGACTGCTCTCGCTGCCGCATCAGGGCAAGGGGCATGCCGTGCGGCGGGGAATGCTGGAGGCCAGGGGCGCGGTGCGGCTGTTCATGGACGTTGATCTGGCCGTGCCGGTGGAGACCATCACCCCGTTTGTTGAAGCGACGCAGAACGCGGACGTGGTGATTGGGTCGCGGTCGATGGTGGGGGCGGAACGCAGCGGGGAGCCGCTGTCGCGCCGCCTCGGCGGGCGCGTGGTGGGCGGCGCGACGCGTCTCATACTCGGGCTTTCGGTGACGGACACACAGTGCGGGTTCAAGGCGTTCCGGGCGGAGGCGGCAGAGCTGCTGTTTGGGGCGCAGCGGGTGAACGGATTCGCGTTCGATGCGGAGATCCTGTACCTGGCGCGCCGGTGGGGCATGCGGGTGGTGGAGATGCCGGTCACGTGGCGCTACGGCGAGATGAGCACCGTCCGCCTCCATCATGGCCCGCAGACGCTGGCGGAGATCATGCGAATACGGCTGCGGGGGATGCCCAGGTAGAACGCCATGCCGGGGCGAGGGGATTTCGTCGCTGCTCCTCCCCGTTCGCTTGACATCTGTTAGACAATAGATTTTGAACTGAGTTTGAAAACTGCCGTCCAATGGCGCGGGGAGACGGCAGGTACCACGACTCGGAGCCTTGACCGTCGCCGACGGCTGCTTTTCGCCGCGGCGACGGGCGGCGGCTGTGTTGTCGTGGCGCCGCATCTGCGGTTGTTCTCGCGCCCGGAGACGTATCGCGCGGGACAACGGAACGCAGAAGGCAGGTCATCCGCCATGGCGACCACACAGATCGATGAACACGCCCAGGCCCGTGAGGCAAAGACACAGACTGACGCAGCCATCGCGTCCGCGCTGGCGCAGGACTGGGGGAAGGCCGTCAAGGCCAACAGGGCCGTCCTGCAGATTACACCCAAAAACATCGAGGCGCTGAACCGGCTGGCCAAAGCGCTGCTTGAGCTGGGTGAACCCGAGGAGGCGCGGGGAGTCGTCGATACGGCCCTGGGCCTCGATCCCGCAAACACGATTGCCCGCCGCCACCATGACCGCCTCGAAAACGCTGCGGACGCGACGAAACAGGCGGCGTCCGTGTCCCGCCAGGCGAAACGCACACGGAAATCCAAGCAGGTCACGGCTGTCAAAGAAGCCGATGCCGCGTATGGCAGTCAAGCCGCGACATCCGATCCCGGCTCATCGGCTCGCAACGTCTTTTCCTCACATCTGTTGATGAGCGAAGCGGGCAAGAGCACGATCGCGACGCTCATTGACGCGACCGACCGCACGGCAGTCGGCCACCTAAGCAGCGGAGAGGGGTTGACGCTCCGCCAGGAGGGAAACAGGCTGCTGATCCATTCAAGCCGCGGGGAGCCTGTCGGCCGCGTCCACCCACGACTCGCCCAACGGGTTCTGTCACTGATGGATGCCGGAAATCGGTACGAGGCTGCGTTCCTGCGCGATCACCCCAAGGAAGGCGTGCAGGTCATCATCGGCGAGGTCTATCAGCATCCGTCACAAGAGGGACGGCCATCGTTCCCATCCTCAGGGGCGTCCGATTTCCGGGGCTATGTTCGCAACAACCATGAACTGGTCGATAGTGGCCTCGGCGGCCCGCCCGCCCGCGACATCTCCGATGATGAGGAGAACCCGCCGGAGTTGGATGCCCTGGTGCGCGCCCATGATCGCGGAGAACTGGGACGGTCACGCGGCGCATCGGCAGATGGCCTGGAGTAGGCGCCACTGAGTCCGGTTGCGTAATGTGATTCAGATTCCCGCCTGCGCGGGAATGACGGTAGGGCGTGCTACGCTTGTGGCGATATGGCTCAGGTTGTAGATACTTCTCAAGAGACATCGGTGGGAGATGACGTGGGGGCGGCGGGCGTCAAACCCGTCGTAGCGCAGAAACTGGTCAAGGAATTCGGTGATCTGGTTGCCGTGCGCGGCATCGACTTTGAAGTGCGGCCCGGCGAGTGTTTCGGGTTCCTCGGCCCGAATGGCGCGGGCAAGACGAGCACCATGCGCATGATCACCTGCGCCTCTCCCGTCACGTCCGGCAGCCTCCTCGTGAACGGTCTGCCGGTGCAGACTGAAGCGCGGGCAGTCAAGTCCATCATCGGCGTCGTGCCGCAGGGCGACAATCTGGACGATGAGATCTCCGTGATCGACAACCTGCGGCTGTACGCGGGCTATTTCGGCATCAACTCTGCGGAGGCCAACGCGCGCGCTCAAAGGGCCCTGGAGCTCTTTCAGCTTGCGGATCGCGCGGGCTCAAAGGTGGATGAACTGTCCGGGGGCATGAAGCGCCGGCTGTTGATCGCCCGGGGGCTCATCAATGAGCCGTCCATCATCGTGCTGGACGAGCCGACAACCGGGCTGGACCCGCAGGCGAGGCACCTTGTTTGGCGCACGCTGCGCCGCCTCAAAGACCAGGGTGTGACGATGCTGCTGACGACGCACTATATGGACGAGGCGGCTGTTCTGTGTGATCGGCTGATCATCATGCATGAGGGGCAGATTCTCGCGGAGGGGACGCCGGTGGAGCTCATCCGGCGCATTGCGGGCGAGACGGTCATTGAGGCGCACTCTCTGGACGTCGCCGCGCTTGATCGCATCGCCGAACATCTGCGTGATGCCGGCGCGGAGATCGAGCAGACGCCGGACACGGTGCACGCGTTCGGTCTCACCGGCACTGACGTTACTGAATCCACCGTGCCGGGCGCGCAGATCTATTCACGCCCCGCAAACCTCGAGGACGTTTTCCTGCGCCTGACAGGCCGTGGGCTGGACGAATAGTCATGATACTGACGCCCGAACGCGTACCGTTCGGCTTCCGCGTCTGGCGGCGGAACTGGACGGTCTTCAAGAAGTTCGCGATGGCCGAGGTGGGGCCGCTGTTCGTGGAGCCGCTGGTTGTGCTGGGCGCGATGGGGCTTGGTCTGGGCACCTACGTCTCACTGGGCGGCGAGGTGAGCTACGTGGAGTTCATCGGGCCGGGCATCATCGGCGGGTATTCGCTCTTTGCGCGTTCTTTGAATGCACGTACGGCTCCTATACCCGCATGGCCATACGAGGCCTGTACGAGGCCATGATCGCCACGCCGTTGTCCATCGAGGACGTCATCACCGGCGAGGTCTTATGGGGCGCGACGCGGTCATTATTCAGCGCCACCGTGATCCTGTTCGTGTTGACCGTGATGGGATTCGTCGATTCGCCGTTGGCCATCCTCATTCTGCCGCTTGCATTCCTTGGCGGCATCCTGTTCTCGTCGATGGCGCTGCTGGTCACGGCGCATGCGCCGTCATTCTGGACGTTCAACTACGCGATCACGCTTGGCGTGATGCCGATGTATTTCTTCGGCGGGGTATTCTTCCCGCTGGAACGCTATCCGGACGTTGTGCGTGAGTTGGCATGGGCCATTCCGTTGACGCCCTACGTGGCGGTGATTCGTGAACTGGTTGCCGGGAGCCTCTCAATGACGACTGTTTGGGGACTTCTGTATCTTGTCGTCCTTGGCGCAGCCTTCTACTACCTCGCCGTCGCGCGGATGAAGGCGCGCCTCATTCGGTAGGAGTGTGACGTCAGTTCTTGGCGAGCAGGCCCCGCGCCACCTCCCTGGCCTCGTCCAGCGTGTCGACAAACCGATCCTCCGGAATGCCCTTGAGTATTCGGAGGGCATTTAGGGTGGCCGCAGGAAGACCGTCAAGAGCCATGATGATACATTCGGTGTTCTCCATCCTGGCGATATCAACCAGGCGTTCGATCACAAGGGCGGCGCTATCGTCCATATAGACCGTGTTGTCGAAATCGAGGATGACGACCTCGTGGTCCTTGATGTCGTCACCGATCGTGCTCATCAGCTTGGATGCGGACGCGACGGAGAATGTTCCCCTGAGCTGCACCAGGCCCACACGCGCGCTGAATGTCTCATCGACATCACCCGGGTCGTGGGCGTCACGAAGGAAGATCTGGTCGAGGAGCGGCACTGAGATAACGCTGTCTATTTCCAGCCGCTCGATCTGGCGCGCGCTCGTGACAGCCGCGGTGATGATGCCGACGGCCACCGCGGTAATCACATCGAGGAAAACCGTGAGGATGAGAGTGATGAGCATGACCAGGAGATGTTCTCGCTGAACGTGGTGCATCCGTGTGATGAAGCGCCAATCAATGGTGTCCCAACCGACCTTGATGAGGATGCCTGCGAGAACGGCGTTAGGGATGGCCGAGACATAGCTGCCCAGCCCCAGGACGATTGCGGTGAGTATGACAACGCACAGGACTCCCGCCACGGCAGTCCGTCCTCCCACGCGGATATTCGCAACGGTTGCGGGCGTTGTGCCCGCGCCGGGCAGTCCGCCGATGAATCCGGCCACCATATTGCCCATGCCCTGGCCGATCAGTTCTCTGTTCGGGTTGTGCTGCTCACGCGTTCCCGAGTCTGCCACCAGGGACGTGAGCAGACTGTCAACGGAACTCACCAGCGCAATGACCAAGGCCGGCTGCACGGCGCTCAGCAGAACGTCGAACGAGATGAGCGGTATTTGAATCTCCGGCAGGCCCGTTGGCACATCACCGATGGTGGATGTGTCGGTCAGCCAGAGAACGCCGATTGCGGTGCCGACGGCCAGCGCCGTCAGCGTCGATGGCAGGAATTTGCTGAGCCTGGCCGGCCACAGCACGGCCACGGCCAGCGTCACTGCGGCGATGATCAATGCGCTCGGGTTGAATTCGCTCAGGATGTTGGGGATGGCCGCCATGACATCCCTCGGTCCGCCCGTGACGATTTCAGCGCCCGCGAACGGGAGGATTTGGACGATGATGATGATGATTCCAACGCCCGACATGAATCCTGAGATGACCGAATAGGGCGTGTACGCCACATAGCGCCCGATACGGAGAACTCCAATGAGCACCTGGATGAGGCCCGCCATGATGACGATGGTGAACGCTTCAACAAGATTGTCGGCATGGGCGCTGACGATGACCGTCATCGCCACCAGCATCAAGCCGGTGGGGCCGGAAATCTGGCCGCGCGTGCCTCCAAAGACCGCAGCGAAGAAGCCCACCGCGATCGCCCCGTAGATACCGGCGATCGCGCCCAGACCGGACGCAATGCCGAACGCCAGGGCGACCGGCAATCCTATGACTGCCGCAGTGATGCCGCCAAAGACATCGCCGCGCAACGTGATCAGATCGTAGCGTTTCCCATTACGCTGTACTGCCACCCCTTACCCCCAAGCAACGATTGTGGCAGAAAATCGTGGTATGCGGCTATCCGGATTCCCCGTATCCTCTTGGGCCGGGAGCCTGTTCGATCTCGTAGATGACGCGGGACTGGCGGTCGAACGTCGCCTTCACCCACATGCCCTCTTTCATCCAGTCGTAGCCGCCGCGCCGCAGGGGGGCCGGATGCAGTCGATACCGGATGCCGCTGATGATGATCACAAGGACTGAGTTGTACTTTGGGCCCGACGAGAAGAGTCCTGAGGTTGAGCCCTCAATTTCCACGTCTTCGACCGCCATGCGGTCGATGCGTCCCTCAAGCTCGGCGGGTTCAAGGAGCGGCCCGGCGGGCAGCGGTGTAGGCGGCGTTTCAGGCCGTGTCCTGCGGAACAGGATGATGAGACCGATGGTGAAGAGGACTGGCAGACCGATGAGGAGCGTGATGTAGAGATTGCCGGTGAGGACGATGAGAAACAGCGCCATGATGACGACTGTGGCGAATAACCAGGAGTTCGGCCGCATGTCAGTTTCGCTCCCCGCGCCCGACTGCGCATGTGGGCATCCGCGCGGCGTACCTACCCGTTATAGTTGCACTAATGCTTGACACTGATACTCCCGGAACTGAGACCACCAAAGCTCCCGCATATCGATTCGTCATCTATGCGCTCGTCGTCCTCATGCACTTCATGCTGGGGATGGCGTTCCTTGCCCCGGCGTCCGTTCTGCCGCTCATCACGGAGTCCTGGGACCTTACCAAGTCTCAAGGCGGCTTTGTCGTCACGAGCATAACGCTCGTGTTCACAGCCGGGACCATCCCGGCCTCCATCATTCTTGCACGATGGAACGTCCGCGCAGTGTACGGCATCGGCTGGGCACTCCTGGGGATCACGGCGCTCACGCCGTTTCTCACGGGGTTCTGGTGGTTTATCGCGCTGCGCTCGGTGCAGGGGATCGGGGCGGCGGCGATCACGCCACTGACGGCGGCAATCATCATGCGGTGGGCGCCGCCCCGGGAAGTCCCCATCGCGAACGCCGTCGCGCTCGCCTCGATAACCGTGGGTCTCGCTGCGGCGCAGTACCTTGGACCGGTGTTGACAGGCTGGACCACCTGGGAGTGGGCCATCGGCATAGAGGGCTTCGTGACGGCCGGCAGCGCAATCCTGTTCGTGGTCTTGTGGCGGGAAAGAGAGGCGCTGGGCGGCGTGCCGCCGGACCCGGTGAAGATCGGCGCCATCCTCAGCGTTTTCCGGCGGCGAGAAACATGGTTGATGTCCTTTGCCGTGATTGGGCCGTGGGCGCAGTTCATCACCCTGAATACGTGGCTGCCTACCTTCTACGAGGAGGAACTCGGCCTGAGCCTCGCCATGGCAGGGCTGATGGCGGGCATCTTTTCATTGGCGGGAGCGCCGGCGAATGTCATCGGAGGGGCCATCGCCACCCTTGTTGGGCGCAGGCGTCCTGTCATCATCTGGTCCGGGCTGATCGTGGGCGCCGCCGGAATAACCACCATCTACGCCCCCGTGGGGGTACTGCTGTTAACGGCCGTTATCGTGACCGGTTTCCTGCACTGGTTATATGAACCATCGCTTTTCACCATCCCCATTGAGTTGCCGGGATCATCACCGGAGCGTGCCGTGGCAATCTGGGCGGCAATCCTGACGGCAGGCAACGCCTCAAGCTTCATCGCGCCGGTCATTGCCGGGTTCATCATCGATGAGACGGGGAGCTTTGTCATTGGAATCGCGGTCGTTTGCGCGACGTCGTTTACGTTGTTGATCGCGGGGATATTGCTGCCGGAAACCGGGCCGGGTCGGCTCAATTCGCCGCGGCCTGTCAACTGAGGCGTTCCTAGCTGGAGTGCTACACTACAAACGTTCAATCCGACCCAAGATTACGTTGCCGATGGAGTTCACTGCATGACGTCATCGTCCCGTTCGGCGCTGTTGGGGCCGACGCCCGCCGCGCGCCGCTATTTTCAGCAGTTCCTCGGGGAACTCGCCGAGATGACCGACGATGACATGCGGCTGGTTTCGGCCATCGAGCCGATGGACCAGGACACGCTGCTGGCTCTGGGCGACGCGGTCTACACGGCCATCAGCAACGATGATGCCCCGCTCCCCAACGACGGCGCGGCCACCGCGCTGCCGGACGACCTCGACGGGGCGGGTCTCCGAACGGCGCTGTACATCGCCCTGATGAACACCGTTACGCGGGAGCTGGAGATCGAAACGCCGATTGAGGCACGGGCTATGCAGGGCGTTTGGATTGAAGGCAACGTGCTGCCGCGCCTCGGACACGACCACCTGGTGCTGTCCGCCCGATTCTCCCTGGACACCATCCAGGCCCCCAAGCCTCCGGACACGTTCCGGGGAATGGTCGATCTGACGGTGGAACGACTGTCGTCACTGGTTGAACTGGCCTCGCAGGCGATGATGGGTGCGGATGTTGATCCGTTCGAGACGTTTGAACACAAGGACTGCGAGAAGTGCGGGCACCTGCTGCAGCTGCACGTCGGCTTTGAGAGTTGGGACGACGTGATGTCGGAACACAATGCGTGGTGCCCGGGCGGGCGCGGGGCATGAACGCTCCGCGGCATTCACTAGACAGATGACGGAGTCCATCAACGTCCGCGTCACTGCTCTGTTGCTGGGGCAGGACTCATTCCGTGACGAGCGCGGGCGCGCGCACGTCATCGGCATCTTTGACACGGTGGGCGCACAGCAGTTTCCGATGGCGTTCCAGTTCTCCATCTATTGCCGCCTGCACGGCGAAGGCTCGCATGAACTCCTCCTGCGCGTGCTGGACCCCAACGGCATGGAGATTGTGCGAAGCGAGCCCATCACGGCGAATCTCCTCCCCATCCAGGGCCACCAGTTCTTCATGAGCATCGGCATACAGGCTGAGAACGACGGTTTGTTCATGGTGCAGGCTGTGGTGGATGGGGGTGTGGCGCAGGAGGCGCCGTTGCTGGTGGAGTCCGGTGAGAATGAATGGCACCACGACCCGGACCCACTGCACCTGGGCGGCCCGCCGCCGTCCAACTAGCCGGAGAACCGTCCCGTGATTGGGATCGACACCGGCGGCACGTTCACGGACGTTATCCGCGTCGATGAGGACGGCTCGATTCGCCTGATCAAGGTCCCGTCCACTCCCGCTGACCCCGCCCAATCGTTCCTTGCCGGTGTGCAGGAGATCAGCGGGGACGCCACACAGGGCGACGAGATCGTTCACGGGAGCACCGTCGGCACGAACACAGTGCTTGAGCGGCGCGGCGCGCGCACGGCTCTTGTGACAACGCGCGGCATGGCGGACGTCATCGAGATCGGCCGGCAGGCGCGTGATGATCTGTATAGCTTGCAGGTCACTCGCCCCGCGCCCCTGGTTCCCCGCGAACTGCGCTTTGAGATCGATGAGCGGGTGACGGCGGAGGGGGAGATTCTCAAGACGCCCGGCGAAACCGATCTCGGCACGCTCGTTGAGGCGGTTGCCGCGTCAGGGGCGGACTCCGTGGCCGTCGCGCTGCTGTTCCCGTTCCTTCGACCGGAGCATGAGCAGTTGATCCGGGATGCGCTGAAACGCCGCCTGCCACCACGCGTACTGATCTCCACTTCAAGCGATGTCGTCCCGGAGTTCCGCGAGTTCGAACGAACGTCAACCACCGTCCTGAATGCCTACGTCGCCCCCGTCATGCAGTCGTACTTGTCCCGTATCGACGAATCCGTTGAATCGTCCGTGAGGATCATGTCGTCCAACGGCAGCAGCATGACCATCGGACAGGCGAGCAGTTTTCCGGTGGAGACGCTGCTGAGCGGCCCGGCTGGGGGTGTTGTCGGCGCGTTCGAGGTGGCGCGCGCGGCCGGTTTCGACCGCATCATCACGCTGGACATGGGCGGCACGTCAACGGACGTGTCGCTGTGTGACGGCGAGGTGCAGCGCACGTCCGAGGGCAGCATCGGCGGGTATCCGCTGCGTGTTCCGATCGTGGACATTCACACAGTCGGGGCGGGCGGCGGGTCTCTCGCGAGCGTGGACGCGGGCGGCGCGCTGTCCGTTGGGCCGCAGTCCGCGGGGGCAGACCCGGGTCCTGCCTCGTATGGTCGCGGCGGCGGGCCGACCGTGACGGATGCCAACATCGTGCTGGGTCGGCTGCCGGCGGACAGGCCGCTTGCGGGCAGGCTCTCACTGGACGGCGGCGCGGCACTGGCGGCGATGAGCGGAGTCGGCGACCAACTAGGCATCACTCCCCAACAGGCTGCCGCAGGCATCGTCCGCGTTGCCAACGCCAACATGGAGCAGGCGCTGCGCGTGGTCTCGCTGGAGCGGGGCCATGACCCGCGCGACTTCACGCTTGTTGCGTTCGGAGGCGCGGGGCCTCTCCATGCGTGCGAGCTTGCGGACGGACTCGGCATCCGGAGCGTGCTCATCCCGCGACTGCCCGGGGCGCTGTCCGCATGGGGGATGCTGACCGTGGACATCACGCGTGATTATTCGAGAACCGCCATGCGTGACCTTTCGGACACGTCGCCGCAGGAGATTGCCCATCTGCTGGGTGAGATCGAGCAGGATGCGCGACAAGACCTTGAAACAGTTGGCCTCCCTGCCGCCCAGGCGACATTTTCCGCTTCGGCGGACATCCGCTACCAAGGTCAGGGATATGAACTCTCGATTCCTGTGGATGCACCGGACGGCCTTTCTCTGGAGGAGCGCTTTCACGCCGCCCACCTGCGCCGCTTCGACCACAGCCATCCCGAGTGGCCCACTGAGATCGTCACGCTGCGCCTTCGGGCAACGATACCGGCGCGCCGCCCGCCATCCGTTGCCGCCGACGCGGAAGCCGGGCCGGACGCGGGACACGCGCTGCTTGGCGAGGCCGCGCTGATAACGGACGCGGGAGAGATCACCCCGCCGCTCTATGACCGAAACGCGCTGCTCGTGGGGAATCTCCTGGAGGGTCCGGCTGTGCTCACGCAGACGGATTGCACCACGTATGTGCCGCCGGGGTGGGTTGGCCGCGTTGATGAGCAGTTAAACCTCATTCTCGAAAGGTCGTCCGCATGAGCGTTGACGCGATCTCACTGGAGGTTTTCCGACGCCTCTTCGCGGCCATTGCGGAGGAGATGGGCGCGGTGTTGGGGCGGACTGCGTGGTCGCCGAATATCAAGGAACGGCGAGATTTCTCCTGCGCCGTCTTTGATTCCACCGGACGCATCCTGGCGCAGGCGGAGCACATCCCCGTTCATCTCGGCGCGATGCCCGCCTCCGTGCAGGCAGCCATCGAGCGGTTCGATAGGTTCGCGCCCGGCGACCTCATCGCCCTCAATGATCCCTATCTCGGCGGCACGCATCTGCCTGATCTGACGTTGATCTCACCCGTGTTCATTCCCGAGGGCGCTGCGGATGGGAATGGCGGAGAACTCGCGGGGTTCGTTGCCTCGCGCGCCCACCACGCGGACGTGGGCGGCATGGCTCCCGGATCGATGCCCGCGTCGACGACCATCTACCAGGAGGGATTCATCATCCCGCCCATCAGGCTGGCCCGAGCAGGCGCGCTCAACGAGGAGGCCGTTGAGCTGTTCATGCGCAACGTCCGCACACCGGAGGAGCGGCGCGGCGACCTTGCCGCTCAGATCGCTGCCAACCGCATCGGCGAGGGGCGCTATGAGGCGCTGATCGAGCGATATGGTTGGCAGACGGTCACCGAGCACGGTGAGGCGCTCATCGACTATGCGGAGCGGCTTGTGCGGGCCGCATTGCGTGAGATACCGGCGGGACAATACACATTCTCGGACGATATGGAGCCGCCGTCACCCGGCGGTGAACGCCCCCGCATCGCCGTGACGATCACGAGCGATGGCGACGGCTCGCTCATCGTGGATTTCACGGGAACGTCCCCGGAGCAGCCACTCAGCAATAACAACGCCGTGCGGGCCGTGACCGTCTCGGCGGTTCAATACTGCGTGCGCTGTCTCGCAGGGCCGCGCGCGCCCGCCAATCACGGCTCATTCGCGTCCGTGGAGGTGATCACGCCGGAGGGATCGCTGGTCAACCCGCGTCCGCCGCGAGCCGTCGCTGCCGGAAACGTGGAGACGTCCCAGCGGATAGTTGACGCCGTATTCGGAGCTCTCGCAGACGTTCTGCCTCAAAGGATCCCGGCGGCGAGCCAGGGAACGATGAACAACGTGACCATCGGCGGCACGGACCCGCGCACCGGTCAGCCCTTCGCCTACTATGAGACGCTCGGGGGCGGCGTCGGCGCGAGTCCCGACGGCCCGGGCGAGTCCGCCATCCACAGCCACATGACGAATACGCTCAACACGCCGATCGAGGCGCTTGAGTACCAGTACCCGTTCCGCGTGCTGGAGTACGGCGTGCGGCGCGGCTCCGGCGGCGAGGGGCGATTCCGCGGCGGGGACGGCCTTGTCCGCACGGTGGAGTTCCTGGGTGACGCGACGGTCTCGCTGCTGACGGAGCGGCGCTCGCGGGGAGCGTGGGGGCTTGCGGGTGGAGCGTCCGGCGCGCCGGGCCGCAACGTACTGCGTAGAATGGAGAGTGACCGGGATGATGAGTTGCCCGCCACCGTCACCATTGACGTTTCGCGCGGTGACAGGCTTACCATTGAGACGCCCGGCGGCGGTGGTTGGGGATTGCCCGGCTCGTCGCCATGAACACGGAGGAGACTGACTCTTGAGCTTACGATTGCAGACGTGGCCCGGCGTCCTTTTGGGCGCTCTGTTGGTGGCGGCGCTGATGACGCTGGCCGTCGCGTGCGGCACGGAAACTGCGGATGATGCGCCGGAAGGCCCGTCCGGCCCGGCAAGTGAAGCTGCGCCGGAGGTGGGCGACCGCGTCGGCAATCTCGCGCCGGACTTCTCCGTCACCACCACGGACGGAGTCACCCGCTCATTGACCGATTTCAAACAGGCCAACCAGCCCGTCGTCGTCTATTTCTTCGCAAGCTGGTGACCGTCCTGCCGGTCTGAGTTGCAGACCGCCAAGAATGTGTACCCCGACTACCAGGATGATGTCGCCTTCATCGCCGTGGACGTCGATCCGTCCGAGAGCGCAGACACGATCATCTCGTACGCGGAACGACAGGGATATCCGTGGGAGATGGCGGTCTATCACGGAGATGTCCAGTCTGCTTTTGGCGTCAGTCGCCAGCCCTCCAAGGTCTTTATCGATGGCGATGGCGTCATCACGTTCCGGGCGGCGGGGAGAAGTCATGGCGCTGATCAATGGCGCGAGGCGCTGGACGCGGTGACGGCGTAGGGCTGCCTGAGGCGAATCGAGCAATGAAAGTACACGCCGTCCGCCCCGTCACTCTGTTGCGCCTTGGCGTGCTCGTCATGGCGGCGGCGCTCGTTATTGGCGCGGTTGCCTGCGGGGGAACCGGCGAGACGGGGCCGCCCGCCACGACTATTCCGCCAACGCAACCGGCTGCCACCTCAACAACCGCGCCGCCAACGGCAGAGGCAGCCGCTCAGGGTGCGGCTGACGCCGCGACGCCGGATGATGCGGCCTCGCCTGAGAGAGAGCCCACGCCGGAGGGGATCACCGGGGCGGATACGGTTGTCACGCCGCCCGCATTGCTGCCCGGCACAGCGGAGCCGACTGCGCCTGCGCTGCAGCAGGGCACGTCAGCGGACGATGAGGACCCGACACCGACGGATACGCCGGTTCCGCCTCCTCCACCCGAAGCCGAACCCACCGAGACGCCGACGCCCATCCCGCCGCCTGACCCGCCCGCTCCGCCAACGGGCAATCGCGTGGGGCAGTCCGCGCCGGACTTTAAAGTGGAGACCATCGACGGGGATATCCGATCTTTGACGGACTTCACACAGGTGAACCGGTCCGTCGTCCTCTATTTCTTCTCAAGCACTTGACCGATATGTCGCTCCGATTTGCGGAGCCTCAAGGATCTGTACGGGGATTACTCAGACCAGGTTGCCGTTCTCGCCATCGCCTTCAGTCCGTTCGACGATGAGAGAAGCATTCGCCGCTACGCCGAGAGTCAGGGGTATCCCTGGGACATGGCGGAATCCGATGTGGGTTTATCGAATGAATACGGCGTCAATTCTCACGCGTCTGCGGTCGTCATCAACAGCAGCGGCGTCATCACGTACCGCAAGGGATACCCTAACGGCCTGTCCACCCGCGAATGGCGAGATGTCCTGGACGAGGTGACGGGGTAGGCGCGGCCTTACAGCCGCAGCTTTGCGGGGACCAGTTCACCGGCGACAGGGTCAACTGCAAGTTCCAACTCTTCCAGGGTGACTACGCCAATCAGCGGATCCGCGGCATCGTCGCCGAAGATTACCGGCGTCATCTGGGCAAAGCCGTTTATCCGAATAACCGCTGCGCCTCGCGCATACTGAACGGTCTCTCCACTCGCGAGTTGAAATTCGGACGTGCGCGTCGGCTCAATCCCCAACTCCCGCAAGAGGGAGCCGGGGAGGAATGTGTACGTCGCGCCGGTATCCACCATGGCCTCGACCTCTGTGGATCGAGTGCCGTCGGCGTTCGATATGGTTGCCTGTACCTGAACATGTCCCATGCGAACAGTATAGCCTGCAACGAGTAACAGTCACGGCAATTTGGCGCCCGGATCTAATTCCAAAGAATACGTTGAATCTCATTTGGAGTCATGATTGCAGGGGTGCGTTCAAGTGATCCGCGGATTTGCTCTTGGAATTTCCTGAATTCCAGGAGGTCATGGCCAAAACCCTTGAGTATCGCCAGCAGGTCTATAATCCTTTCATTGCATACGAATCCAAGGTTTGAGCTATTGGGGTCAACAGGATATTCCCTGAAAGTATCTTTGTGTTCCACGTGAGTAAGCTCATGGCTTAGCAGACCTCGTAGGGCAGAGTCGTTTGCCTTTTGCCAAACTGTCTTAACCAAAACATGATGCGAACTACCTATTTGGATTCCCACTGCTTCCCAACCGTTAAGCGACTCGAGCCAGTCTTCTTCGGGGTCCCCTTGTAATTGCTGCTGTTCCCTAACGCGGAGCAAAGACTCGGTTGATTCGTCAATCCATCTCAAATGTACGGGTCGGACTAACGCTGGATAGCTGCCCAGCATAGGGGCTACAACCCTGCAGAGTAGTTCATCGCCTGTCAGACGCGGCGTCTCCGGCAGTACTACCCATCGACGCATGCGCTCCTGAAGTTTCTTGAATTCAGTCCTCGCCATGAGCCCAATGTGCCCCTGATCGCCGGAGTACTGTGCATAAATTGAGGCTGCTTCGTCATATTTTCGAACCATTTGCAAGGCACTGGCCAAGCTTAGTTTGAATACGGCAATGTGATCGTGGTCATCTTTGGCCGCGTCAACAGCTGCTCGGAAGTAAAGTTCCGCCTCGGCAAAGAACCTGGCATTGAGGTAATTCTTGCCCTGTGAATGAAGGGCATAAGCGGTCTGCGATTCATCAGTCATCGTAGTGCGTGCGTTGCTCGGATCCCATTGTCACGCCTTTTCTCCGAGGCTAGGCCATTCCTCCCCTTAGTCATCTTGTGGTCCTCGACCCAAAGCGACTCGTCCCGAGTCGAATCACAGGCGGCCTCCTTAACATCTTACTGCCGCCCCACTTGTGAGGGGTGATCTCAAAGAGGATGGGGATTCTGGGTTCCCGCCTTCGCGGGAATGACGAGCGGGGGCACGAATGACGGTGGTTGCTACACCCCCAGAAACTCCCGGGTCACGGCGATGAACTCCTGCGGCTTGTCCACCGTGACGACATGGCCGGCGTCCGGCACATCCACCCACGAGAGGTTCTTCGACCTTGCCATCATGCTGTCTTTGATGAGGTCGTCCAGCAAGGGGCTTTCCAGCCCGCGAACCTCCAGGATCGGCTGCTCGATGGTCTCCAGCGCCTTCCAGTAGCGGTTGATCAGCGTCTCATCCGTGCCGTCCGCGAGCGGGACGTTGAACAGCGCGGCGTCAGCCTTCCACGTCCATGAGCCGTCCGGCGTCTGCTTCAACTTCTCCTCGATATCCTTGCGGAGACGCTCTTCGGACGCCCACGGGTTGCCCTCACGGGCCCACGCGAAAGCCTCATCAACGTTGGCGAAGGACATCGGCGTCGGCGGTCGGTCGCCCCACTCCACCTTCGAACGCTCGCTCGGCTCCGGGCCGATGTCAACGATGACGATGCGCTCGACCTTCTCAGGGTGCTTCTCACCCGTGTAGAGCAGGGAGTGCCAGCCGCCCATGGAGAGGCCGACAAGGACGAATCGGTCGAACCCCAGCGCGACGACCAGCTCATCCAGGTCCTCAACGAACCGATCCCGCTCATAGCCGGTGGAGGCGTGCTCGCTCTCCCCGTGGCCGCGCTGATCGATAGTGACGACGTGGAAATTGGGCGCCATCGCCTCCGCGAACTCGTCCCAGATATGGGCCTGTCCGGTGTGGCCGTGCAGGCACACCATGGGCATCGCGCCCTCATTTCCGTAGTCGAAATACCGTAGCCGCACGCCGTTCACCGTGACGTGCTTCTCTTGCACCTGCGTTGCAGTCATGATTTCCCCCCTACCCCTGATGGCGGTCCGATACAGGCCGACTGCCTATTGTAGCAAGGGCACGCGGGGAGTGAGCGCCTTATTCCCCCCACACCGTGGTGTCGGGGAAGAGGTCTACCCACGCGAACCAGAATGAGGGGGTTGTCGGGATCTGGATGAGGCGTGCGCCCTCCAGCGGGCCTGATATCGCTTCGCCCGTGCTTGCGCTCCAGATGGAACCCGTCTCACGGTCTCGCATCACCGGGCCGGAAACCGCAGGCGCGTCCCCCAACTGGGCCTCATTGGCCTGCTCGAAGGTCAGGACGTCCGGCGCGTTCATGCCGAACGGCCCCTGCGCGATGGTGTACGCCTCATCGTCGAGCAGCCTGCTCCATGCCGCCGCGAATCCCGCCTCCGGTTCATGGATGACGACGATTTCGCGTCCGCCGAGCGTGTCGTTGGCGATGGGCGTCTCTGCAAGGTCATCGTAGGCGTAGGCGCGCTTGGCCGTGCCGATCTCAACGCCCAGGACAAGGTCTTTGAGTTCCAGCCTGAAGTCGCGGACGCGGCGGCCCAGGATGCCGGCGTCGAAATTCGTATAGTACGTTTCGTAGGTGTCACGCCGGTAGCGGCCGCGCTTGTCCAGCACCTGCGTATCGGGATACAGCGCCTTCCACGCCTCCCACGACATCAACCGCGATGCGACGAGTTCCAGTTCCGTGCCCTCAAGCGGGCCGGAGAGCGCCGTGCCGTATGCCTGGCTCCATTCCGAGTCCGTCTGGTCGTCGAACATGATCAGGTTGTTGAGGGTGAGCTTGCCGGAGACGCCGAAGGTCAGCAGCTGCCCCTCCACCTCTCGGCCATACACGATGGCCGTATAGCAGAGCGGTCACCATGTTGCCGCAATCGGCGCTCCTCCCACAGTGTCATTCACAATCTCATGGCGGCTGAGCATGGCGACGGGATAGGCGCGGGCATCGCCGCCGATCTCCACGCCGATGATCGGCTCATCTGCGTCCATCCAATCTTCGGCCCCGGCGGCGTCCACGAACTCCGGCGAGCGGATAGCCGGGATGGCGTCCTTGGCGAGGACGGTCACGATGTCCAGGTCGCGCTCGATGAGCGTCGGCGTCACGTCGGGCTGCCCCGCAGAGGGCGTTGATACGCCGGATTGAGATTCCGACGTTGCGGCGGACGATTCCGGCGTGGTGGTCGGGTTCCGCGTTTGAACGACCGGTTCCGCCTCATAGGTGACCTGTATGGTCTCCTGTTCAACACCGCCGATGTTGCATCCGGCGAGGATCAGGACAAACAGTGCGGCTACAGTTCCAACAACCGGCGCACGTTGCGCCGATCCGATTCGCATTCGGCTTTGTCGCATGTCTTCAGTCTATAAGGATGATGATGACGGCGGCGCCCAAACTGGCGGCGGAGGTGATGGCTGCTGAGCGGAGGAGACCCTTTAGCTGTTCCATACCTCCAGTCTAGAAGGAAGCCCAAACGGCCATTTCGGGCCTCGCGGGGGCGTCTGCGTTGACGCTGTGAACGGGCGCTCCTATTCTGAGCGTGGCTACGCGGCCAGGACGCGAAATGAGGATGTTATGACAAACGGGACAGGCTCCGGCGAAACGGGCGCGCTTCACGGGCTGACCGTGCTTGACCTGACGGGGGCGCAGGGGCAGCCGTGCGGGCGCATTCTCGCTGACCTCGGCGCGGACGTCATTCTCATCGAGCCGCCGTCCGGCAGTCCGTCGCGCCGCATGGCCCCGTTCGCGCACGGAGAGCCCGGCCCGGATCACAGCCTCTTCTTCATCCATTTCAACGCCAACAAGCGCGGCATCACGCTTGATCTTGATCTGGAGCAGGACAGGGCGCGGTTCCTTGAACTGGTCAGGAGCGCGGACGTTGTTCTCGAATCCGGCCACCCCGGCGAGATGGAGGCGCGCGGCCTCGGCTACGACGATCTCGCCGCCGTCAATCCCGCCATCGTCGTCACGTCGATCACGCCATTTGGCCGCACAGGTCCGTACCGCGACTTTGTCGGCGCGGACATCGCGGTCACCGCGTTGAGCGGTTCCGTCTATCCGGAGGGCGAGGCAGAGGGACCTCCCGTCACCATGCCGCGCTACCAGGGTTTCCAGTTGAGTTCCATCCATGCGGCGTTCGGCACGCTCATCGCCCTCTGGCACCGGCGTACAACGGGCCGCGGGCAGCATCTCGATGTCTCCATGACGGAGGTGCTGGCTCATAAGACCATGAACCTCATGCGCTATGCCGCAATGAGCGAGGTGATGCCGCGGCGCGGCAGCAAGGGCGGAACCGGCCCCACGCAGTATTTCCAGGCATCCGACGGTGTATGGGTGCAGCTTGCGCTGACCTCGCCGCGACAATGGGTGGAGTTCGCCAACTGGGTCAACCATCCACTGCTGCTCGACCCTGCCATGCGTGAGTTGAGCGGGCGGGACGGCAAGGCAGATGAGATCACGGCCATTGCCGGAGAATTCATCAGCACGATGACCGCACAGGAGTACCTGGACGGCGGCGTGGAGAGGCATGTCACCGTCGCCCCCGCCAACTCCCCGGCTGATTTCGCCACGCACCCGCACGCGGAGACCTACGGGTTCTTCTCACCGATAGAGCATCCGGTGCTGGGCACGTACATGATTCCGGGCGGGACGGCGCGTTTCGGCGCGAGTCCCCTCAGCGTCCGCCGCCCCGCGCCAACGCTGGGACAGCACCAGGATGAGATCCTCGGCGCTGCGCCCGCCGAGCGCCAAGCTGTTCCGGTCGGAGCCTCGAATGGAGCACAGGAATCCGGCCTCCCACTGGACGGCGTGCGGATTCTCGCATTCGAGCGGGTATGGGCTGCGCCGTTCGGCACGCGGTTCATCGCCGACTACGGCGCGGACGTCATAAAAGTGGAGTCCACCAGGTTCCCGGACGGGCGCGTTCACGACCGCGAGCGCAACCCGACGGCATGGCGCAGTACCAACGCAAGCTACGGCGAGAACAACCGCAACAAGAGGTCCATTGCGATCGATCTGCACACGACGGAAGGGCAGGAGTTGTTCAAGCGGCTTGCGGGGGAGGCCGACGTTGTGGTGGAGAACAACGCGCCCGGCGCGATAGACCGGTTCAACATCAACTATGACGTGCTCAAACAGGCCAACCCGCGCCTGATCATGGTCAGTTGCCCCGGCTACGGCGCGATGGGGCCGATGAGGAATTTCACTGCCGTCGGCCAGTGTCTCACATCGTTCACCGGGCTTGGTTATCTATGGGCGCAGCCGGACGCGGAATGGCCCGCGCGCGGCAGGAACGCGTATCCGGATTTCATCACCGCCGGTAACCTTGCGCTCTCCATCATGGCTGCGCTGCACTACAGGGATCGCACGGGGCACGGGCAGTACATCGAGATTCCACAATTCCAGGCCGCCGCGAGCATGATCGGCCTTGCATTCCTGGAGCCGCAGTTCGGCGTGGGGCCGGCGGAGGCGTGGGGCAACCGCGATCCGAACGCCGCGCCGCAGGGCGTCTACCAATGCGGCGGCGGCGACCGCTGGTGCGCCATCTCCTGCCCGGACGATGACAATGCGTCATGGCGCGCGCTGACAGAAGTGATGGGGCGGCCTGAGCTTGCCGACGATCCGCGTTTCGCAACGTTTACGGATCGGCAGAGCAACCACGATGCCCTCGACGCCGAGATTACGGCATGGACGCTCACACGCTCCGCGCACCAGGTCATGTACGCGTGCCAGCGCGCCGGGATTGCCGCGGGCATGGCGGCCACCGGCGAGGATCTGTACCTCGATCCGCAGCTGCGTGAACGGGGCTACGTCGTTGAGGTGAACCACAACGTGCCCGGTCCCGTCGAGCATCCCGGAATGACGATTCAGTTCAGCGAATCACCCGGCCGCGTGCGGATGGGCGCGCCCACGCCCGGCCTCCACACACGGGAGGTTCTGACGGGCATCCTGGGGCTTTCCGACGAAGAATACGCGGGGCTCGAGGAATCCGGCGCAATCGGCTAGCGCCGCCGCTCGTGCGACTGCTCGCCAAGCCTCTGCGCAGCCCGCCATGACAGGTCGGCGGCTCCCGCGGCAGATGACGGTGGTGCCTGCATATCGGCTTGAGGGGCATTTTGCCGAGCAGGCGCTGAACCAGGTTGGGCAGCCCCCGCTTGAATCGTTCAAACAGCGGCTGCGGCTGTACATCCACCGCCTGCTGGCCGGAGAGCAGCCCACGTTCATCGACATCGGCGAACACTGGACGATGACGCAGACCGGCGATCCTGAACTCAACTCATTCATCCGCGCGGTGAATGCCACGGACGCCGCGTCCCCGCGCGGCATCGTTGAAGACACGCTCTATAGGTGTTCACAAGCCCTGCCGCGGCCGGACCTCATCGCGCGTGTCGTCATCCTGATGGGAGATGGCGAAAGCCGCGGACTGACGCAGGCCATGCAGTACGCGAACGGTGTCAGCCTCGGCTCCGGCGTCACGCTGCTTTTCGTGTGGCCCGCGCATAATTGGACGGAGACGCTTGCCTACATCACGGCCCATGAGTACGTCCATCTTGTCCGCAACTGGATATTCCCGCGCAACCTGACCGGCGGGCGCATGATCTACGTGAAGAACAACGAGCCGGACACGCTGCTGGACGCAATGGTGACCGAGGGGATCGCGGATGTGTTTGCGGGCGGCATTGTGCCGGACCATCGGCCACACTGGATCGGGGCGCTCTCGCCGGAGGCTGAACGCGCAATCTGGCCCAACGTGGAGAGCCGGCTGAACGATGCCGATCCGCTGGAGATCCGGCAGTACCTGTACGGAGACGATGACCGTGTGCCGGTGTGGGCGGGCTACTCCATCGGCTATTCCATCGTGCGGTCATACCTGGACACGCACCCGGAGGCGCGCGTGGCGTCAATCATCGGCCTGCCGGTGCGCACCCTCTTTGACGAGAGCGGCTACGTCCCCGGCGAACGCGGGGCGGTTAAGTGAGAGGAGCGCTGCATCTGCAGCGCTCCTCTCTGATATGACTCTGGGCGTTTCCTGCCTGCCGTGTCCCGCGCAGATGGACGAAAGGCGGGACGGGGAGGTATGGCAGGTCAGATCGTCACGCCCGTCGTGCCGGTTCAGTTGCCCCGACCGTTTGGCATCGCGGCCGGTCATAGATAAGAACGTCATTGCGTGCCGGAGGGTTAGCACGGGGCAAGAGATTTGACCGCCTTTGCGCGGCATAACTAGAATGATTCTCACCCGCAAACGGCCACGACGACGCGGCTGACACGGGTTCGGTGGGCGGTTAGCTCAGTTGGTTAGAGCGCAGCGTTGACATCGCTGAGGTCAGAGGTTCAAATCCTCTATCGCCCACCACTTTCCCCACACAGATTTCAGAGTGGTCGTTGCGCTCCAACTCAGGATCAGCAGGGATTCGACTGGCGAAAATGAGACTCGGGCCGATTGGGTTGAGCATGCTGAGGGTGTAAACTTTAATGTCCCGTGAGAGGAAGCAAGGAGAGGCTGCGGCTGACCGCGCCGCCCTTTCTCCTGCGATGTTTCCGTGCCGTAAGAGTCGTCGGCAAGGAGGGAGAGATGAAGCACCCAATTGTTGCAACCCTGTTGCTTATCATGTCCAGCATGCTGATTATCGGGGCTGCGGCGGGCTGCGAAGGAGAAGATGAACCGGAGACCTACCGCATCGGCGTGATGGCGGCGCTCACCGGCCCCGGCGAAACGTACGGGAACCTCTCTCACCGCGCCATGCAGTTGGCGCTGGAGGAGATCAATGAGGACGGCGGCATCAATGGCACGCCGCTTGAGTTGGTTGCCGAGGACTCCAAGTGCAACGCCCAGGACGCAATCACCGCCTATAACAAGCTGACGGACGTGGACAACGTCAAGATCATCCTTGGCACGTCATGCAGCGGGGCCATGCTGGGCGCCGCGCCCCTGGCCGAAGAAGATGGCGTCATCCTCTTCTCCTCATCGGCGACCAACCCGGATATCGCGGACGCGGGCGACTACATCTTCCGCAACGCGATCAGCGATGCCAAACTTGGCCCTGAGACGGGGAACCTGCTGTGGGCAGACGGCATCCGAACGCTGGCCACCATCTCTGAGCAAACGGACTACGCAGAGGGTGTTCGCCGCGTTGTTTCTGAGCGATTCGAAGAGCTGGGCGGACAGGTCGTCGGCTTCGAACGCTATAAGACCGAGACGCTGGACTTCAGAGCGCAGCTCACCGTCTTGCGCGGCCTGAATCCGGACGGGCTGCTGGTGGCGGCGCAGGGCGAGGCCAGCGCAGGCTCAATTCTCAAGCAGGCGCGGGAGATTGGGTATGAGGGCCCGATCTATAGCGAAGTCGTCAGCATCGGGTCGACGTCGCTTGAGGTTGCCGGCGAGGCGGCAACGGGTCTCAAGGCCGTGATCGCAGACCTGGACCCGGCCAATGACAAGGGCCAGAGCGTTCTCCAGGCATTCCGGGCCAGGTACAACTACCTGACGCTGCCCTGGTACCTGGGCTCCGCCTATGACAGCGTGTACATCGCTGCGGAATGCCTCAGGGAGACGGAGGACGACCAGGACGCGGACGCGTTCCGGGATTGCCTCTATGACATCACCTGGAGCGGCACGATTGGCACTAACTACTCATTTGACGACCGTGGTGAGGTCGTAGGCCTCGCCAACGTTGTGGTCGAGATTCTCCCGCTTGCCGAGCGGACGGAGGAAAACCAGGGCTATCGTGTCCTCGGGCCGGCCCCGACCGGATAGACGCCAGGCGTTCGTAAAAATGGGCGGCGCTCCCGTCACGGGAGCGCCGCCTTCTCTTTCCGGTCATTCGCCCTGCTCAGCCGATCAGGCGGGGGACTCCTCGGCCTCCACACGAACGTCCGGCAGCCAACTCAGCCAGCCGGGCAGATACCAGTTCCGCGCCCCCAGCATCTCCATCGTGGCGGGCACGAGCACCGATCGCACGAGCGTCGCGTCAAGGAAGATCGCAACCGAGAGGCCGAATCCAACCTGCTGATTGATGATTGTCTGGCCGGAGGCGAACGCGCCGAAAACGGCAACCATGATCAGCGCCGCTCCGGTGATCAGGCCGGCGGTCTCCCGCAGCCCGAAGGCGACCGCCTCACGGTTATCACCCGTCTGGTCGAACCGTTCCCGGATACGGCTGAGCAGGAAGACGTGGTAGTCCATGGAGAGGCCGAACAGTATGGAGAACAGGAACAGGGGAATCCATATGTCGATGACTGCCGCCTCCTGGAATCCGAGGAGGTCCCTGCCGTAGCCCTTCTGGAAAACGAGCACGAGCAGGCCGTATGCCGTTCCAACGGACAACAGGTTCATGAAGACGGCCTTGATGGGGATCACTATCGAGCGGAACACCAACATCAGGATCAGGAAACTGACGCCGAGCACGAACGCGAACACGATGGGCGTGTAGCGGTCGACAACGTCAAACACCTCAGCCGCGACAGCGGACGTGCCGCCAACGAGCACCTCCGCGTCCACGCCGTCAAACGCGGCCGGAACGTGCGTCTCCCTGATGGTGTTCACCGCATCGACGGCTGAATGGCTCGCAGGCTCGCCCGGAATGACTACCCGCAGCAGGCCAAGGTCATTGGCCGGATTTGCCTCAAGCAGCGTCGGCAATGGGAATGCGGGGTCGGCCAGCAGCGCGCCCTGGAGCTGTTGCACCGCGCCCATGACGCCCGGATCGGCAAGGTCGCCGTCAATGACGACCTCAGCCGGGTTGATCAGGCCGAATGAGAACTCCTCCTCCATGACAAAGAAGGCCTCTCGGGTCTCCGCCTCTTCAGGAAAGACGTCCACGCCGTTCAGGCCCGTCTCTATGTCGAAATAGAAATACGTGGCGACGACCATCGGAGCGCCGACAAGCACGACACTCAGCAGGGGATTGCGCATGACGATGTGGGTGATCCGATCCCAGAAGCCGCCCTCGTGTCCCTGACCCTCACTGGGTTGAGACCGCCCGAACCTGGGTATGGACAACAGGTTGATACGAGGCCCCCTGAGTGCGATGACCGCCGGGAGGAGAGTCAGGCTGGCCGCCACGGCAATGATGACGACGAGGATCGCGCCGATGGCGAGCGACTGGAAGAACCCGAACGGGACGACGAACATACCGCAGAGCGCGACAACCACGGTTGCGCCGCTGAACAGGACGGTTCGTCCCGCCGTTTGACCCGCCTTGACCGTCGCGTCAAAGGTGGACAGGCCTCTCTCCAACTCTTCGCGGAACCGTGAAATGATGATGAGCGAGTAGTCGATGCCCACCGCCAACCCAATCATGATGATCATCAGCTGGACAAAGAAGACCAACTCATAGAACTGTCCGATGATCGCCGCAAGTCCCAGCGCGGCGATGACGCAGATAAGTGAAAGCCCAATCGGGACAAGCGCGGCAACAACAGCGCCGAACAGCAGCACGAGGATGATCAGCGCCACAGGAATGCCGACTCGTTCACCCTGCTGCAGGTCCTGCTCGGATAGCTCGTTGCGTTCAAGAGAGATGCTGGCGTCACCGACAGTCAGGACACGGAATCCGTCTTTGCCGTTCTCCTCTTTCGCAAGGTCAAGGAGATAGTGAACGTTGTCTTCCGCCTCCTGCAGGTCGCCCGTCATGATGACCGGAACCAGCGTCGTGCGGCGATCCTGGGACACGAGGACGGCGGCCTCCAGGGGGTTCTGCTGGCTGAGCGCGTAGTAGTTCAGAGTCTGATCAACGACGTCATCGCCCAGTGCCTGGATCTGTCCTGTTAGCGACGTGACGCGGGCCTGGAATGCGGAATCATCAACGGTCAGGCTTTCAGACTGGACGATGACCATCTCCGTGATCGGTTTCGGTCCACGCATCCGGTCCTCGAGCAGTTGCTCCGCCCGCTGGGATTCGAATCCGCCGCCCAGCTTCAATTCCGTGGTCAATGCGCTGGACAGGAGCTGCGCGCTGAGGCCGACGCCAATCACCGCGACAAGCGTCCAGACGACAATGGTGATCAGGGGCCTGCGGGCGCTGATTCGCGCGAGTCGCTCGGTCATGTGGGCGTTCCTCCTCGGGATGTGGACGCGAAGAGCAGGACGCCTTTAATGTGCATCGCCGACTAGCGGCGATGCAAGGGATGGAGCGAGTGCCGGGCGAGTTTCGCAGCTATGCGTCGTTCAATGGGGCCACGCTGAATATGACGGAGAACGGCTTGCAGTAGATGACGACGCTGCTCATGGCGGAGGCATCCACGCCGGCGGGAATCGTGTAGTTCTGGTCGCCGCGGTTGCCCTTGAGCGGGCCGAGGTCCACGTAGGCCCCCTGCTTCATCTCAGAGGGTCGCGTGGGGTCCGGATGTGCAGAGAGGATGACGTGCAGTGCCGGGCCGTTCGTCACGTTCAGGTCCTCAAGCCGCAGCAGCAGACCGCCCCCGGCGGCTGAGTAGATGGTCGCGTCGCCGCTGCCCCTGTGGAAGCTGTCGGCGTCGCGGAAGCTGCCGGTCTTTAGGGCGACGGGCGCGCCCTCCTGCTCCATGACTGAGGCCATTGCGGGCGCCATCATGTCCGCCGCCTGCGCCATGGAGTCCTCGTCCGTCGCAGTTGCTCCCATCGCCAGTCCCTGCACCATGTCGGACATCATCTCGCTCTCGACGGCTGTCACGGGCGTGCCCGCCATCACCATGGACGATGCGTTCATCGATGAGCCGGACGGCATGTCCTCCGCCATCACGGGGTCATCCACCATCGCCATGCCTTCCATGACCATCTCGATATCCTCGCGCTCCATGCCCTCGGGTACGACGGCTTGCGCGGCGAACGGGAATTCCTCCTCGACGGTGACGTTGAGGAAGAGCGGGGACGCCAGCGACCAGGTGAGGAACAGTCCTATCAGGACGATTGGAGCGCCGCCGATCGCGAACGGAACACGATGCTCCCACGCGAACAGGTGCCACTCTTTCTTCACGACGAGCCACGCGAAAGCGGCGCCGATCAGTATTGAGCCAATTGCTATGAAGAACCTGTATTCATAGAGGCTTGGGAGGGCTTGTTCGAGGTCGCCGAAGGTGGGCATTGGACCGATCCTTTCCGTGCATTCGATTCTCTGATTCCATCCTAGCCTGAAATGCAAAAAACGCCGACTGACCATGCCAGGCTGTTGCGCCGCTGTTTTATCATTAAATGGCCGTCAGGGTGGCGGCACGGGAGCGCGCGGGAAAGTAGGACGGAGGAGACTACAGACATGGTCGTTGCATTGCGCCCGGAAACCGGTGAAACCGGTTTGGCGGGTCACACAGACATCTTTCAGTCTTTGGGTGAGGAGCACCAGAAAAACGTGGTGCGGTGGGCCCTTGCCAACAGGGCGCGTGTTTCTGAGGAGGCGCGCGTCGCTCTTAACAACGCTCTGATCGGGAATGTTTCCGTTCGCGGTTTCCGTGAATCGAACGTGCCGGACGCCCCGGCGATCATGCTGATTCAACCCGTTCGAAACGCGGCCCTTGTTGTTGATGCAATCGCCCAGTCCGTGTTGGCCGTGTGGCGCGAGTCACGGGTGGAATTGCGCGGAATCGTCGAGGCAGCCTTCGACAATGCAGCCGCAGGCGATGATTCCCACGGGGAGAATCTATCCGCAGCCCTCGCATCGGCGCATCCCCAGTATTCATCTGACGACGTGACCCTGATGATCACGTTGATGACGAGCGAGCCTTCCACGTCCATGCAGGAGGATGAGGAAACGCAGCACGACGCGGAAACGCAGCAGCAACACGAGGAAGCGCCGGCCGATCCGACAACGGACGCCCAGCGCATCTTCGACGACTTTTTTGCTGAGCTCCGCTCCCTGCCGGCGAGCTATCCGGAGTGGGACGGGCCGCTGAGCCGGCTCATGGACGAGATCACTGAACTCAAAGCCGACAAGACCAGGGAATTGGAACAGGCAAACGGCCCCGGCGGCCGCATTGTTGAAGTCGTAGACGCCCATGCCGAGGTCCTTTCGTTCTTCGAATGGAACGCGGACGAGAAGCTGCCAAATGCGATGGGCCCATGGGACGATGCGGAGTCCGTCAGCGACGCCATCGAGACTGTCGCCGAGGCGCTGGAACGATACGAGACGGTGCGGGAGCCGGGCGCAACCTACGGCGAGGAAACACGCCGCGCGGCGGAGCGTGCCGAATCCCAGGAGAAGATCCTGGAGGCGCTCTCTGCCCTGGAAGAGGCGGCGGTTATGCCAACGCCGAAACCCGTCATCGAAGAGATTGTCCCGATGGACGACACGTCTGAGGAGGATGATTCCGGGGCGGAGACGGCCATCACGGGCGCAATCGCCGATGCGACGAATGACGTGGAGAATCAGTATCTGCGTGAGCTGGTGGAGGCACTGCAGAGGGAGAATGCCGGCCTGAAGGCCGCGCAGGACGCCGCCCATCAGCAGATCACGGAGCCGGATACGGCTGCCGAATCGGCACAGACGGGTTACGAGACACCGGAGCAGGAACAGACCGATCTTGAGGAAGAGATCGGACTTCAAGACGAGACCGGACTTCAGGAAGAGGCCGGACTTAAGGACGAGACCGAGGAGGCCGTCCGCGAATACGCTGAGGAGCAGGAAACGCTTGCCGCCCCGCCTGATTTCGGCGACGTGGCGTCCGTCCTTGATTTCGTCGAGAATCGCTGGCCGAACGAGCTAAAGCTCGCGCTGAACAACAACTCGGACCACAGGTTGTATTTCGATCATCCGAACCAGGTGTACTGCGCGCTGGAGTGGCTGGCCACGACGTACCGCAATTCCAGGACAGGCGAAAAGCCCGTGGCCAACCTGGATGTCTCGCTGTTCACCACGTGCGGGTGGCGATACCGCCCGTTCCAGGCCGACGCCGCGCCCGGCAAGTACCGCTCCGATTACCAGACAACCGATGATGAGCGGAAATACACGCTGGACGAGCATATCGGCCGGGGCACCGGACGCACGCCGGGGCAGATTCGCGTCGCCTTTGCGTGGGACGAGGAGCGGCAGACGGTGGTTGTCGGCTACGTCGGCCGCCACCAGCGCCCCAGCGTCACCTAGCAGGAAAAACACGTCCGTCGACGGAGGATGAGCGTCTCGGGGGCGGCCCAGCGGGCCGCCCCCGAGCATTTTTGCGTGTCCACGCCGGAACGCAGCGACTCAACGATCGCGTGATTGAAGGATTGTGCGAACTCCTTAAGAGGTTGCGGCGCGGTCATGGCGGGTTTACCATAAGCCGTCACCTTTAGTGTGGGTTGGGTGACAGGCGCGGCGCGTGGAGATGTGGCCGCGCATGGTGTGACGATCTGGGGAGAGGGGATGAGATCATGGATCGGTTGCAGTCACCGTTGACGGATATGCTTGGGATCAAGTACCCGATTCTGCTGGCCGGCATGTCGCTTGGCATGGATGACCGGATGCCCAGCCCGCCCCGGCTCGCCGCCGCGGTTACGGAGGCAGGCGGTCTGGGCGTCATGGGATGCGGCAGCCGCAAGCCGGATACGATTGACCGGTGCATCCGTGAATTCAAACAGCTTTCCAGCGGCCCGTTGGGCATCGACCTCCTGCTGCCCGCCACTATGGCGGAGATGGGCGCGCAGGATACCAAGGCGATGGTGCGGGAGCGGCTGGAACGCGATCATCAGCTTCACGTCGGCTTCATCAAGGAGTTGATGCAGGAGCATAACCTGCCGGACGTGCCTCCCGCGGACGATGACGCAGAGGCCATGTCGCCGGATCTGCTTCGCCGCCAGTTTGAGGTGGTCGCAGACCACAATGTTCCGATCTTCGTCGCCGGCTTGGGCGATCCCGCCATGATCATGGACGTGGCGCGGGCGCACGGCATGAAGGTGGGCGGCGTTGTTGGCGCAGTCCGCCACGCGCAGCGGCAGAAGGCCGCAGGCGTTGATTTCATGATTGCGCAGGGCACGGAGGCCGGCGGCCACACGGGCAATATCGCCACGTTTCCGCTCGTGCCGCAGGTTGCGGAAGTCGCCGCGCCAACACCCATCCTGGCGGCAGGGGGCGTGGGTTCCGGTCGGCAGATCGCAGCGGCGATGGCGCTCGGCGCGCAGGGCGTGTGGGTCGGGTCAGCTTTCCTTGTCGCGGAGGAGAACGCGATTCCAACGGAGCACCAGGATCAGATCCTCGGCGCGCGCTCTGAAGACTTCACGCTGACTCGCTACAACTCCGGCAAGCAGTCCCGCAGCTACAAGACTCCAGTCAAGGAGGCGTGGGCCGCATCCGGGATCGAGCCTCTCCCGATGCCGCTGCAGGGCATCCTGATGGAGCCGCTGTACGCCGGGGCCCGCGCGGCCGGCCGCCTGGACATCGACGCGGCGAGCGCCGGGCAGGTGGGCGGAATGCTCAAGGCCCGGAGGCCTGCTCGCGAGATTCTCCTTGATATGGTGAACGAGGCTGAGGAGACCATCGAGCGGATGCAGGGCAATCTGCGCTAGGCAAGATTTTTGAAGGCCGCTCACATTGAGCGAGAAAATCACCACGTTGACTAGTTCAAGACAGTGAAACTGAAGAGAAAGGGATAGGGGAGGATACGATGGCAAACAGGTTACATACACCGCTGTGCGACATGCTCGGCATGGAATACCCGATACTCCTGGCGGGCATGGCTGTGGGCGGCAGCCAGGATCTTGCGCCGACTCCCGTCGAGATGGTCGCCGCGATCAGCAACGCGGGGGCTCTCGGCGTGCTCGGTGACAACTTCCGCAATCTGGATGAGATGGACGAGGGCATCCGGCGACTCCAATCGCTCGTGGGCGACAAGCCGTACGGCGTGGACTTCCTCGTCCCCGCTACGCGCGCCGAGGTGACCGCCACGAGCAACAGGGAACTGTATGCGCAGGTTGCGCCGCAGTACCCGCAGCACGTCGCGCTCGTGCAGGAACTCATCGAGGAATACGGGTTCGAGGCTGAGGAAGTCTCTGAGCAGCCGCCGATGTCCACGGAGCTGCTGCGCAAGAAGATCGAGATTGTGCTGGACAACAAGGTGCCGCTGTTCGCCGCCGCGACGGGCGAGCCGCCGGAGTGGTTCACCCAGCAGGGCCACGCGCAGGGCATGAAGTTCATCGGCATGACCGGCGCGGTGCGCCATGCGCAGCGTCAGGTGGCCGCAGACGTGGACATCATCACGGCGCAGGGCACGGAGGCGGGCGGCCACACGGGCAACATCTCAACGTTCGTGCTCGTTCCGCAGGTAGTCGATGAGGTCTCCCCGCGACCGGTTCTCGCCGCGGGCGGCATCGGCACGGGGCGTCACGTCGCAGCGGCTCTCGCGCTTGGCGCGCAGGGCGTGTGGGTCGGCACGGCGTTCCTCGTTGCGGAGGAGAACAACATCCCGGACGCGCACAAGGACCAGATCCTCGGCGCGCGCTCGGATGAGTTCACGACGAGCAAGTTCTCGTCCGGCAAGCAGCAGCGTGCGTATCAGAACGCGGTGAAGCTGAAGTGGGCGGCCTCCGGGTTGGAGGCGCTGCCGATGCCGCTGCAGGGCCTGATCCAGGAGCCGTTCACGAAGGCGGCGCGCAAGGCAGGCAGGCTCGATCTGATCGGCAACCCGTCCGGCCAGATCGGCGGGATGTTGAAGGAGCGCAAGCCCGCTCGGACGATCCTGATGGACATGGTCAACCAGGCAGAGGAAACCATCGAGCAGCTACAGGGCAACCTGCGGTAAGCAGCGAGTTCTCAACCAGGACCGAGAAAAGGCCCCCCGCCGCGCCTCTGCGCGGCGGGGGGCTCTTTCGATACCACCTGTGGGTCGTCCCCTATTGATCCTTCAGGCGATTCTTCTTCCACGCTGCTGTCTTGACGACACGTTCGTCGGCTAGGACGACTATGTAGCACCCGGCGATCTGGTTCGCGATTTCCCCGTAACGCTTTGAACCGAGTTCCTCTTCGGCCTTCCTGTGAGCCCTGCGTGTTGCCCAGTACGAGTACCCGTCGCCACGCCGCACCTTCTTGCCGTACTTGTGCAGCATCCGAACCGTATCCTCCGTGATGCCTCGCTGCTGACGTCGTATGGTGGCATGTCCCTGAATCACCAGTTCCTGATCGCCCTTGAGGCTGTCGTGATCTTGTGCGATGCTTCTTCTCCTTTCCGCCACATCCCTCTATCCACGTCTTGACTTCACCGTATGAGGATAATATCCTTCTTTCAATATGATTGCAATAATAATGGAATAGCGAAACAAGGATACTCTCTCAACGAGAGATAATGGGGCGGCTACGAAGGGAGAAAAATATGACGGGACAAGAGCGGGACCGATATGAATTCAGGCCACACTCCCTCATTGATTTGCGGTCGGCGTTGAGTCTCAAGCAGAAGCAGATGGCCGAGCTAGTTGGAGTGCCTCAGAACACCCTGTCGCGGTGGGAGACGGGCGCCACAGCGCCGGACGCGCTGAATCTGGCGAAGATCTATTCCATCGCTCAAGAACGCGGAGAAGAAGTGGAGTTCTTTGTGAGGAGGCGGCCAATGGCCAAGAAGACAACAGGGCGAACGCGGCTGCTTGTTTTTTGGGACTTCCAGAACGAGGCGAGGGCTGCTAATAGTGTTCAGAGTGTGAGCGACAGAATCAAGGCTGCGTTGCAAGGGCGTTTTGGCGGAGCCTCGCTCCAGATTTTCAAAGCCTTCGGTGGAGTGAGTCAGTCCAAGGCTACCGACGTGCTTGACGAGGCCGGTTGGCGGATTTGGGAAGACGACATCGACATGGATGCGGAACTCATTTCCCAGGCCAGAAGCGACAGTGGGCAAGAGCCGGAGGACACGCTCGTAATCCTTATTACTAAGGACAGGGATTACTCAGAAATGATAAACGACCTGCAGGAGCGGGGTGTTGAAGTTTACCTTGGGCAACTCAGCGGGAACCTGTCATCCAAGCTCCGGAGGGCAGTGGACACGGATCACATTATTGACCTGCGCTGAGCGCCGCTACAAATGGAACGGCCCGGTGTCGTGTCGTAGGCGCTCGTTGGGGACATCGACGATCAGATCCAGCTCCTGCATGGTTATCGCGCCGAGCAGCGGCTGGCAGCCGTCCGCGCCGAAGATGACCTGAGTTGCGGTGTCGAGGCCGTTGATCGCAACGCGCGCCTCTCCCACGTCCATCTCAACGACGCGACCATCCGCCATCTCGAATTGCCGCCGCCATTTAACGGGCGTTTGCATCTCGCGCAGCAAATCACCGGGCAGCATGGTGCGCCGCGATCCGGTGTCCACCAGAGCGTCGACCTCTCGCGGGTTCTCGCCGGAGGGGTCGGAAACGGTCATTCGTACTTTGAAAGCGCCCATACCTCGATTCTACAGCAGCTAGCCGGAGCTGCCATCTCCGGCGTCTATGAACTGCCCTATATCCGCTCCAATCCCAAAGTGATTTTCTCCCTTGCGGTGAGGTCTGCTGAAGCGTCGCCGATACTGCGGGGCGGTGCTCCGGCGGGGATGCCCGACGATTCGGATGGGTTCCGCCTGTCGGCGGAATGCGGGGAGGCGTCGGACTCCATTCCTTCCAGCAGACGATTTCGCACCTGTTCGACCACGCCCTTTGCCTTTGCCAGCGAGGACTCCAGTTCCTCCGCCGTTGTGCCGCTCACCAGGTCGCCGGGCACCTCGGGCGCGGTGTCCAGCAGCGCGAGGCGATAGCGCGAGACCGTCGTCGAGAGTTCACGCTCCAGCGTGATCACCTGCTCTTCCAGCGCCGACACGCGCTCATCCCGGGCCGCCAACTCCGTCTGCATCGTCTCGATGGTCAGTTGATCACGTGCCGGCGTCTCATCGTTGATCTCGCCGGTGTCCGTATCCTCAACGGCTGCGGCCTGTTCGTGCTCTTCGGTGATGGTGTTCGTCTCGTTCTCATGCGTGGTCGTCACGACAGTTCCCCCATTCGGTCTTGTGATTGCTTTGTCCGAAAGGGTTGTAGCGCGTACGCGACGCATGGCGCAAACGGATGTGGCACATGGGAAGGGGGATTGCGCTGTCATTCTGAGCGCAGCGAAGAATCTAAAGCGGCGATGGGCTGCTCAATGCGTTTCTGGATTCCCGCTTTCGCGGGAATGACGGAGTAGAAATGGGAATGACGGGGCGGGAAGCGGGAATGACGGAACTAATTTAGGGTGAGACGGGGAAGGAGGTGACGGTGACGGAGCGCGCGCCGTCCGGGTCTGAGAACTCCACGATGGAGGACAGGCCCACCCACGTGGGAGAGCCGGGGTAGAAGGCGACCACGTCGCCCTCGCTGATGTCCATGTGCGCGTCCCAGTGGCCGAGCGCCACATAGTCGCGCCCGCAGTTGGCAATCTCCTCCGGGAAGATGGGATACGAACGCCCCGCGTCCGCCGCATCACGAACGTAGTGGCCGTGTCCGATGGCGATCTGCCACGGTTCCGGCCCGCGCGGCGGAGGCTTCTTGAGCGGACAGAGGTCCACGTCGTCATAGCTGATGTGCGGTATGCCCCACACGGCGAGGCCAAGCTCCGGGTACGTCACCGTCTCGCCCTCGGGGTCCTTGATCAGGTAAACGTTGGGCGTGCGGCCCTCAAGGTCCATTCGCCAATAGACGGAGTTCTGGTCCAGCGGATCGTGATTGCCGGGCAGGATGACCGTCGGCATCGGCAGCCGTTCAAGCTGCTCCATCACATAGTCGGCCACGTCCGCCCGGATGCGGTTGTGGTCGAAGAAATCACCCGCGATGAGGACGGCGTCCACCTTCTCCTCAAGCGCGCGGTCCACCACGATCTTGAACGCGTGCAGGCATTTGCGCGGCTGCGGCGACCACCGCTCCGTGAACGCGCCGATGTGCACGTCTGATGTATGGAGAATCCGTATATCTCTGGACATCGCTTGTGTGAAAAGACCCTAGTGCGTCGTCGAGTTGTCGTTTGAGTGGTGCCGGGGGAGGGACTCGAACCCACACTCCTTTTTGGGGAAGCGGATTTTAAGTCCGCCGCGTCTGCCATTCCGCCACCCCGGCACGTGATTCTGCTCACATAACCGGGGAGTCCCGTCAGTGTACGTCGACATGTCGGTCATCCGCGCCGGGGAAATCAGGCAGCCTGCGCCCTGTTCAGGAGGCGGGCGAGGCGACTCTTACGCCGATCAGCGTTCCTGCCGTGCAGCGTCCTGCCCTTCGCGCGGTCCAGGGCGACCATGGCGCGTCGCACGGTGTCCGGCGCATCCTGCGCTCCGTCCTCGATGGACTCGCGCGCGCGCCTGATCAGCGTCCTGATTGTTCGATTCCGGTGGCGATTGACATCGCGCTTCCTGAGAGAGCGCCTGTGCGCCTTCGCCGCCGAGATTCCCTTTGCCACGTCCTGTTACTCCTCGTTATCCCGTGCTCTTACGTCTTGTCTGTTGATCGCTTTTCTGCCGTACCGCTCGTGCGAGCCGCCTTTCCGTTCTGCTGTTTGGGGTTGCGGCCGCGAGCGATATGGGTCGATGTCCTGTACACGTTGAAGACGCCCGGCAGTTCCTCCAATCGAGACACCATCCTGCTGATTTCCGGAAGGCCGCTCGCCTCAACCGTGAGCGTTATCGTAACTGTGCCGTCCGTATTGTGTCTATCTCGCACCCCCGTGATGTTGATGTGATCGGCCGACACAAGCGTCGTGATGTCCCGCAACAGCCCCACGCGATCCTGCGATGAAATAACGACGCCGGACGGGTATTTCTGCTCAAAGTCCGGCCAGGTCACGTCCATCAACCGCTCCGGCTCGTCCTCGTTCAGCATGTTCGTGCAGTCGCGCCGATGCACGGAAAGGCCCCGATTGCGCGTGATGAATCCGACGATCGCCTCGCCCGGCATCGGGCGGCAGCACGGCGCGGAGCGCGCCGGCGTCGGGCCGAGCCCCTCCACGATGACCGAAAGCTCGCCGCTGGACGGTCGAAGCTGGATCGTGTCCGGTTCTTCCTTTTGGGGCGCGATGCGAACCGCAATCTGGTTGACGCCAACCTGTCCGGTTCCCAGCGCCAGGATGAACTCATCCGCCGTCTGATAGTCGAAGAGTGTTGCGAGATTCTGCGGATCAAGCTGCACGCCGAGCCGACGCGCCTCCCGCTCCAGCATCTGCCGACCGCGCGCCGTGCTCTCTGAACGCTCCTGGACGCGGAACCAGTGGCGGATCTTTGAACGCGCCAACTCCGTGCGCACGTAGCCGAGGTCCGGGTTCAGCCAGTCAAGGCTCGGCCCCTTTGGGCTCTTGGACGGGATGATCTCAACCGTGTCGCCGTTCTTGAGCGTATAGCTCAACGACACCATGCGGCCGTTGACCTTCGCCCCGGCGGTTCCATAGCCGACGTCCGTGTGGATGCGGAAAGCGAAGTCGATGGGCGTGGAGCCGGCCGGCAGCTCGCGGATCTCGCCCTTTGGCGTGTACACATAGACCTGGTCGACAAGGATCTCGTGCTTCAGCTGGTCGACGAATTCCTGCGCGCCGATCACATCCCGCTGCCAGTCCAGCAGCTGCCGCAGCCACGAGATGCGCTCATCGAACTCGCCGCCCGCCGCGCCCTCTTTGTAGCGCCAGTGCGCCGCGATGCCGTATTCCGCCATCTCGTGCATCTCCGCCGTGCGAATCTGCACCTCCAGCGTGTTGCCGTCCGGCGTGACAACCGTTGTGTGCAGCGATTGATAGCCCGTTTCCCGCGGGTTGGCGATGTAGTCGTCGAACTGGCCGGGCAGGGGCCGCCACATGCCGTGGATGATGCCGAGCACGCCGTAGCAGTCCTGCACGTCCTTCACAACCACACGGACGGCCTGCAGGTCATTGATGTCCTCGAAATCCCGACCGATCTCGCGATAGCGCTCCATCTTCTGGGCGATGCTGTAGATGCTCTTGGTTCTGCCGGATATCTCAACGTTCTTGTAGCCCTGCTCAGCCAGGGTCTCCGTCAAGGCCGTGAGCGCGCCGCGAACTCCCGTCTCGCGCTCCGTCAGCCGCGCAGCCACGAGGTACGAAACCCGTCGGTACCGCGCAGGCTCAAGGTGGAAGAAGGAAAGGTCATTGAGTTCCGACTCGATGCTGTCGATGCCGAGCCGATGGGCGAGCGGGGCGTAGATATCCCGCGTTTCCAGGGCGATGCGGTGGCGACGGTCCGGCGTGAGGGCGTCCAGCGTCCGCATGTTGTGGAGGCGGTCCGCCAGTTTGATGAGCACGACGCGGACATCCTGCGCCATGGCGAGGAACATCTTGCGGAGGCTCTCGGCCTGGTAGACGCTCGCCTGTGACGGGAGGGCAGCCGCCTCGCCGCCCGCGCCCTGCTGCGGTTGCGCCGCGAGACGAGACAGCTTCGTGACGCCGTCCACGAGTTCAGCGATCTCCGCGCCGAAACCCTTTCGCATCTCGTCGAGTGTCATCGGTGAGTCTTCAACGACGTCATGCAGGAGCGCCGCCTGCAGCGTGGGCGCGTCCAGCATCTCGATGTCCGTCAGGATGAGCGCCGTCTCAAGGGGGTGGCAGATGTACGGGTCGCCGGACTTGCGGAACTGACCCTCGTGGGCGCGCTCAGCTGTGAGGAACGCCTCACGGATGACATCGATGCGCTCCGCCGGGAGCCGATGCGCCTTCAGGCGTGTCTCAAGCTCGTCGAACCCGACGCGCGTGAGACCGTTCCCTGCGGCGCCGTCGGTCGTCAGCGCCGGGGCATCCGCAGAGGCATCATCATCGATAGCGGAATTCGCGCCAGTCATAACCGCTCTAGTTTACCGCTTTATGGAGAGGGGGCGCAGATTCTTCACTCCGTTCAGAATGACAGACGGTACGTTCATTCCCGCCCCCCCTCCGTCATTCCCGCGAAAGCGGGAATCCAGAATCCCTCCCCCTCGATGGGGGAGGGTTAGGGTGGGGGTGCCCCATTTCATTCCGAGCGCAGCCGAGGAATCTAAAGTCTCGCATGCCAGGTCAAGTACGTCCTTAGATTCTTCGACTCCGCTGCGCTCCGCTCAGAATGACAGACGGTACCGTCATTCCCGCCCCCCTCCGTCATTCCCGCGAAAGCGGGAATCCAGTAGTCTCTAATCAAGCATGGCGGCCTGACCCGGCCCAAGCATAGGGAACGCTCATATGACGACCGATGATCAACAACAAGAAACCAACCAAGACGTGTTTGACGAGTACGTGAGACGCGTGCTTGTAGGCCCGCCTCACGTATTGGGCAACACTGGCGTGGCTTACATAGAGGGGCCGATTGAGAGAGTCTTGGCGGAGATTGAGAATGGGGAAGCAGGGACGGAAGCCGCCTTGAATCTGATGGCAATCGCCCATGTCAAATTCATGTTTGATCGGGTATTCACACCATTCCCCGACGAACCGGGGTGGACCGAGCGGATGGAGGCGCTGCATCCACGAATAGAAGAGGCGATCGGCCTTTGCCCCATTCTGCTCACTGACTTTGAACCGGAGTGGCGGAAAAACCTTAGGGAGTGGGAGCAGGAACAGACCGCCAAGAATCCAACTGAGACCGAACGCTTCCAAGAGACTCAAAAGCCCTACAAACCACTGGATGCGATCGAGTGGGTTTGTTTGGCGGCGGAGGGTTATTCTCCATCTCCTGATTGGCTGGAGAGTATGCGTTCTACCGGCATTTCCTCTGGAGAACCTGTCCTGATGACTAGTCTTTTTCGGCCTAATGCACTGTTTCTACTGTACGATTTTCTGCTTAGTGAAGTAACTCTATCTGGTGCAGATATTGAGAACAACCGTTACCAGCAAGCATTGGCTACATTCTCCGAGCAATGGAGCGAGGTTGAGGACTGGGAATCCTTAAGCACTTGGCATCGCCATTTCCTGATGCAACTTATCGCTGGCACTCTCGCATCTCCATCGGAATTGCCTTGGGACGAATGGGTACGGGCTCTTGACCTCTGCGCAGGACTCATGGAAATCAACGGCTTCTTGGATAGGTTCTACTTCGAAACGGGAGATGCAGAACCAAGGGATTTTGACACTTCTCCTGAGTTGCCTATTGATTCAAAGGAACATTGGGCGTGGGAGTTTGGCCGAATCGCCGCGCTTTGGCCAATAGTGGATAAGGCTCCACTCGAAGAAGACTGGCTTGAAGCGGTGTGGGATTGGCCAAATGGGCTTTTTGCGCTGTCTCTCATTGCTCCACAAGTGGATGCCGCAAAGGGCAACAGCGAATACTTGTGGCTAGGCATCTTGAGTTCTTGGGGTAATCACGAGCGTGACGACTTTGGCAGAACTTGGCCCGATGAATACGGTAACCGCTTAACTGACCTTTCGCTCCACTGGCTGTCCCAACTGGGCTATCTCGATGGAACTAAGAAAATCGGCAACTTGCAAGAAACTGAAAGGTCGACAGTGAGTGGATTGGTTCCTGTCGAGCCGTCAAACCCACCCGGGATGGCGCATGAAGAGGCGAATGCGCTATTGGTTGGCAGGTATAAGGCTCTTGGCGAAGCCAATATTCGTGCAACGGAAATGGCAGAACAACAGCGTATTATTGACGCAGCCATCTCCGTTCAAGAGATACTCGGCGAGACTTGGGAGAGATTGCCTGAAGATGCTCGCGACCCATTGATTCGCGCCGAAATAAAATTCCAGCGAAGACACATCGTTGAGCCAACTGAACTTAGCCAAGACTTGCAGAAGGCAGTCGAAATTGTTCTTGAGGATTGGCTGCGCGCCCCTAGTAGTCGAGGGGACTGGCCGGGTGACAGCATTCCGGAGTGGGCCAGAGTGATGATCGCAATGACAGGCCCAAAGAACAAACGCGGTCGCCTCGACGGTATATTACGTAAGCAGTTTGATGCCACCTATGCGAAGGAGCTTGGGGAGGCCTTAGACGTTGTGCGACGGTTTACCGTGCGTGACCGGCACAGCAGGCAACCTCCGCCGCGCCCGTATGTTGTCCGGGAGTACGTCCTCGGAACGGATACACGGAAGAATATCTTCGAGTTGATTCTCCGTTTCGCCAAGAGGATGAGGGATTAGTCTTGGATTCCCGCTTTCGCGGGAATGACGGAGGGAGCGGGAATGGCAAGGCCGACCCTTCGACGGGCTCAGGGTGAACGGGATTGGTGGGCTATATGGTCTCCCGTCCCCGCCACTTCCGCCTTGCGCCTGCCAGGCCAAGCAAAAGGCCGCCGATGAGGAGCAGGTCTGCGGAGGGCGCGCCGAGGCTGCATCCGCCGCCGGAGTCGTCTTCATCCTCGCCGTTCGTGGTCGTGCCCGTTGTGCCATCCCCGCCGCCCGTTGTTGTGCCGGTGGCGGACGCTTCCACGGTCAGGACGCGTTCTGAGACGGTCGAGAGCTGATCGCTGTAGGCGGTGATGGAGAGTCGGTAGAGGCCCGGAACGAGCGCAGCGGTCTCGCCCGCGGAGAACGGCACGACGAAATCGTCGCCGGAGGCCGTCGCCTCGCCCGTCTTGACCACGTTGCCCGTCGCGGGGTCCGACCACACGTAGCGGACGCCCAGCTCGCCGGGGCCGTCCACGTTCACGGTCACGTCCAGCGGCTGTCCGATGACAATGCCGCCGACGCTCTCGGGCTCGAGGCTGATGGGCTCCGCCGCGCCGAAGTGCCAGTCACCCGGGCTGAAGGGGTAGTTCTCATCGCGGAACGCCTTGAGTTCGGCGAACTGCGCGGGCGGATCGAATCGTTCCAGGTAGAACGGCCCGTTGCTGATGACCATGAGGCTGCGCTCATCGAACCATTCCTGCGCGGCGCGATAGCGCTCAACGGCCTCCTGCTCCGTCACGAGGGCCTGCCCGCCGATGGTGAGCGCCGCCATGGGCACAAAGCCGTCGCGCTCGAACTGCCCGAGCGCGCGGTCGACGGTGCGGGCGTCGCGGTCCTGCACGAGGCTGAGCCAGGGCACGCCGAACCGCTGCGCGGACGTATCGCTGTAGGCGGCGCGGCGCTGGTTGAACACCACGTCATCCATCGCGGCCAGCACCTCCCACGGCATGGTCATGCCGCCGGGCACCGCGTATTCCGCGATGTAGTCGTCCACGAAGTGCCAGTAGTCGACGTAGACCTCAATGCGGTTCTCATCCAGCACGCGGAAGCCGCGGACGGTGTCCAGCAGCGGCTTGGCGGTTGTTGCAAGGGCGAATTCGACCTGCGACTTCTCCGGCCCATAGACCATGTCAAAGGTCTGGTAGATGTCATAGACAAGGTCGGCCATCGTGATCTGCTGGCCGTGATGCCACGGAGCCTGGAAGAACTTGCTGTAGTCGAACGTGACCTTTGAGGTGGCCTCCACGCCATCGCCCACGTTCGCCCACTCCCCGGCATCCGCGTCCCAACGCTGAACGTTGGAGGGCACGGGCATCTTTGCGCCCGGTCCCGCCGTCTCCACCTGGTAATCGGCGCGCATCGGGATGGGCAGGCCGGTGAACGGGTGTCGCGTCATTGCGGGATCGGCCAGGTTGCGCCACACGTCGCTGCTGTACACATCGCCGAAGCCGGCCACAGGGTTCCACGTGCTGCGCTCCGTCCATACCCACAGGTGCCCGATGGTGAGCGTGTCCTGATCCGGCACATACGCCTCGCGGAACGTCCATTGGAGCTTGGGCCCCGCCGCCACGTCCTGCGTGACGCCGACGATGTTGGAGTTGGCGGGGAACGTCGTCAGGATTGTTGCGAGCCAGATGCGGACGGATTCGTCGACGGAGACGCGGGTGGCCTCCTGGTACAGCGCGTCGCGTTCCGCGCGGTCGTTGAAGTCCCCGCGGAAGATGCGCTGGCCGAGGTCATCAAGCCGGGCGTTCTCATACTGCCAGAAGCCGGTTTCCTGCCAGCCGGGCATGTTGCCCAGCCACGGCGCGGCCATCTGGTTGATGGTGGCGGAGTCATAGCGTTCCGCCGCGCCGCGTCCCCAACCCTCCGTATACAGGTGCCACTCAAACAGCTGCGGGTCAGTGCTGTAGACGGTGAGGATGGCCGGAGCGAACTGGTGGTAGATGGGAGCGATCAGGAATCCCGCCTGTTCAAGTTCTGCGCGGATCAGGTCGCCCACCTCGCGTCGTTCGTCTTCCACGCGGATGATGAATCGCAGGCGGATCGGCTCGTCGTTGTAGTTCCATGCGCCGTCCACCATCGTTGCGCCTGCCGCCGTCATCGCGTCGGCGATCGCCGCCCGCGCCCGTTCCGGGTCATAGGACAGGTCCTGCCGCGCCAGCATCTCCGCAACGACCGTGTAATCGAAGTCGAACGGGTTGACGTGCGTCTGCATGGGGCGGGCGAGGCCCTTGTAGATCTCCTGCGTGATGAACTCCCGATTGACGAGGTGTTGGACCGCGCGCCGCACCTCCGGCAGGGAGAACGGGTTGAGCTGCCCCTCCGGCGCGGGGGCCGGGTTCAGGATGAGGGAGATCGTTGATGCAGGCGCCTCGTACAACTGGACGGAGTCATCGCCACGCAGGGCCTGCGCCGCGTCCGTCTTGAGATTGAAGATGTACAGGTCCATCTCATCTCGCTGGAGTTCCTGCGGCGCGAGGTCGACGTTGAATGAGCGGTAATGGAGCGTGTCCACGGCGGGCCCGGGCAGGTCATGCGGCGGGCGGTAGTCGTCGCCGCTCTGGGCGAAGACCGCGCCGCTCCCGGCCACGAGGGAAAGAGACAAGATGGCAAGGAGCACGAAAGTCAGACGCGCAAATCGAGTCGTAGATTCCCGCTTTCGCGGGAATGACGGAGGGGTGCGGAATGACGGGAGACGGAGCCTAACGTTACGCATCGATCTCGCCTCCGTCCCCGTTGTTTGCCCGCCGCCGTCGGCGGCGCGCGTTCAGCTGCACCGCGCCGATGATGCCCAGGGCAATCAGTCCCACCAACGCCATGTCCGCCGTTGCGTTGCCGGTGCTGCATCCGCCCGACGCATCGTCATCCTCCGTTTCACCGGACTCGATACGCTCCAGGGCCTCCTCGATGCTGGCCAACGCGTCCGAACTCAGCGCAGCCTTGATGTCCGCGATGTCCGCAGCGGTTTGCTGGAGGTTATCGAAACCGAACTCATTGTAGAAGGATGCGGTGGCGGAGTTGCCGGACGCGTCGAAAACGGCGACGCTCTGCGGCCCCTCGCCGGCAGTCGGGAAGAAGAGCTGCGTTGTGAACCGCCCCTCATCATTCGACTCAATCGTGGATATGAGGACGCCGCTGACGAGGATGAAGATGTCCTGGTCGGCCTGGAAATTGAATCCCTGGATCGTCACGGTTGTGGCGGACGCGCCGCGCGCGGGCGAGAGGAAGATGGAGGGGCTGGGCATCTGGCGCATCCGCGCAAAGCCGATCTTCTGGTTCGTGCCCTGGAACTCGCCAAGGCGGGTGTCCGGCCACACAAGGTAGACATCTTCGTCGGTGGCGGCAATTCCCATGTAGTCGCCGATGAATTGGCCGCCGGGGAATCCGAAGTTTGGGTTGGACGCGGAGTCCGTGACGCGGGAATTGACGCTGAACGACTCCCCGTTGTCCTCGGACACGGCGTAATAGATGTGATAACGAAGGTCGATCCCCGGATCATCGCGCGTATCCGCCCACATCACATGGACCTTGCCGTCCGGTGAAACATCGATCGACGGGAAGAACTGGATGCCGGACGTGCGATCATCGTTGATCCGCAACGGCGGTCTGCTCCACGTCCGCCCCTCGTCCATGGAACGGATGAACATCACGTCCGCGTCATCGGACGGGTCGCCGGACGGCGCGGCGGAGAACGTCACGTACAGTTCCTCATTCGGCCCGACGGCTATCCGTGAGAAGGCCGAGCCCCAGAAACGATAGAAGCTGCTTCGTGGGGAGAAGCCCAATTCCAGGTAGCTCGCGGCCTGCCGTCCGCTTTCGAACGTGTCACCCCCGTCCTCGGACTTCGAGACGTACATCTGCGCCAGTCCTTCAAACGGGCCGTCGTCCGAGGAGTCCATCCACGACACGTAGACGGTTCCGTCGTCATGCGTGGCGACATAGGAACCCTGGACGATGCGCTTCAGGCTCTCGATGACCTGTCCGCCGGGGATCGTGTCCGGCGATTGCAGCGCCCCCGGGTTTTCCTGGATGGTCACCTGCTCTGCGCCGCCAAACTCGAAAACCTGCCGGATGATTGGGCTGACGACAACAGGATCGGACCAGGTGATGCCGCCGTCCTCTGAGCTAACCACCTCAATGGTGGTCTGGAGGACGGGATCGCTGAGAAAGGCGAGCTCATCCGTATAGCGGATGCGGTACGTCGTGTTGAAGTGGGTGTAGGAGATGTAGATGATGTCCGAATCCGGGTCATCCGGATTGGGGCCCGTGGCCAGCCACGGCTTGTCCAGGAATCCGAGGGAGATGGTTCCACGGGTTCGTCCGAGCGAATCAATCTCAAACTCGGATGTTACTCCGCTCCTGACCGCCGGCGTGCCCTGCGTCCACGTGAATCCGCCGTCGCTGGATGAACTCAGCGCCATGCTGGAGACAACCGCCGACCCCAACAGGTTGCCGACCGTGAATTCCTCGATGTCAAGGGAGATGAAGGTGCTGTAGACGGAACCCTCCCGGTCGAATGCCAGCACCGGGTCGCCGCCCGCGCCCAACTCCTCTCGCGGCCGCTTGATGACCGCCGGGCCCTCCCATGTCACGCCGCCGTCATAGGTCACGTACATGGTGGTGCCCGGGAAGTTGTAGTCGATCATGCCGGCGACGATGTGGTCCGGATCGTCCGGATCGACGGCCAGGTGCGGCTCCGTCTGGAGCGGGAGCGTGCTGAAGTCCGTGGGGATCAGGATGTTGCGGCTGAAACGCGCCGAGGGATCACGATAGGGAACCAGAACGCCGCCCTGCGAATCAGGCGCGCCCTGCGCGGAGGCCACGGGGCCTGTCCGTCCGTCACCGGCGATGCTCTCCGAGTCCGCGTCGATGCCCTGGGCAATCAGCGAAGCGCGTCCGGACAGGTATCGGGCCGTCTGATCTCGAAAGGCAAGTACGTCCGGAGCAAGGTACGGATAGTCGGGTGTCAGGATGCCCGGCGACCCGGTGATCTGCCCCTCACCCTCCTGCGCTCCGGCAAAGCCCGCCGGGGAAACAGCTAACACCATCACGGAGATAGCCGTTAGTACTAGTAGTCGGGTCAGATTCCGCTGCATGTGTCTAAAACCTCCGTGGGGTTGTCCCGGCGCTTCAAGAACGTTTGTGAAAGGTCGGCCCCGGAGTGCAAGTTTGGTCGCGGAACCCGACTCGTATCATAATAGGCATAGTGCCAATTCCGCATCGCTTGCTTACTCCCCAGGTGTCGTTCCAATAGGAGGAACCAGTCAGTGTCACATACCTTTGGTCGATGGATTGCGCCTCGCGTCGTCGTCCTCACCCTCGCCATTGCGCTTGCCCTCGCCCTTGTCTTCGCCGGCTGCAACCAGGACGACGATGCCACGCCGACATCGGAGACCGTTGAACCGGCAACTCCCACGCCAACAGCGACGCCGCTATCGATTCCCACCGCAACCGCTATGCCTGAGCCAAACGTCGCTGCGCCCACTCCCATACCGACTCAAACGGATGACGACGATGAAACGCAAGCACTCATCCCATCCGATCTGAAAACCTATACGGATGACCTCTATGGCTACACGGTGGAGGTACCCGAAAACTGGACCGGCGCGCGACCGGAAAGCGGATCAGTGAGCTTTGCCACGGTCTTTGACACTGATAATGAGGACATCATCGCCCAGACATTTGTCCTCTTTAGCGCCGAGAAGGTGCACGCGGCTGACATTGCCCGTGAACAGATAACGCCGCTGGCCGGACTCAGCGGATTCCGCACGATCACGGAGTCAGACATCGTCCTGGACGACGGCTCGGAAGCCCACCAGGTCTTCTACGGCTACGGCACGGGCACGAACGAACGCCGCGGCTCGGTTACCTTTATCGCCCGCGGAACAATGGCCATGGGCATCCAGACGCAGGCGCCGCGCACCATCTACGAGCGCAACTTTGACGTTCTCGAAACTGTCTCGACCAGCATCCGCGCCGTTGATCCGCAACCGTACGGCGCGCCGCCCGATGACACGCTTGTCCTTTACCTCGACCGGGGGCCCCTGACGATGGATCCCGGGGTATCGACGGACGCGCAATCGTCTCAGTACATCCGCCAGATTTTCAGCGGCCTCGTGCGCCTCGATACAGACCTGATTCCTGAACCCGACCTCGCCACGTGGGACGTCTCAGAGGATGGCACGGTTTACACGTTCACCATCAAGGACGGCGCGCAGTTCCATGACGGCACTACCGTCACGGCGCAAGACTTTGTCTTCTCGTGGGAGCGCGCCCTGAACCGCAACCTGCCGCCCGTCGGCGGAAGCGCGGGAAGCTATCTGGATGACATCGTTGGCGCAAAGGCGTATCACGCCGGTGAGGCCGATTCCGTCACCGGCCTTGAGGCCGTAGACGATTCAACTCTCGTCGTCACCATTGACGAGGCCAAGAGCTACTTCGTCTCCAAGCTGACGCACCCATCCGCCTACGTGGTGCTGGAATCCAATGTCCCGGAGGTTCCCGACCCGCGCCTCGTTGAAGAAGAGGACGAGAACGGGGAATCCTCTGACGATGAACAAACGGACGCTGACGATGAAGACCGGCCCGATCCCTGGTACTACACCGCGATCGGGACCGGGCCGTATCGCCTCGCCGACTACGAGTCGTCCCGAGCGGCGCATCTGACCGCGTTTGAGGGCTACCTTGGCCCGGAGCACGCAATCGGCAACCTGGTTTTCCGCTTCCACGCGGGACTCTCGACGGCGATGGTCGAAGAGGGATTTATCGACGCAACCACGCGGATCGGATCGGGAGATTACGATGCCCTCGTTGAAGAGGAAAGCCCGCTGGTTGAACACATCACCCAGACGGACGCCCTGAGCGTTCAGTACCTGGCGTTCAATACCGTGACGGGGCTGCGGACGGATCCCGACGCGGCGTTCACCACGGCGCCGTTCAGCGACCCGGACCTGCGCCGCGCCTTCCTGATGGCAGTGGATCGGCAAGCAATCTATGACGAGCATGCCGCCTCCGGCGTGAAGATTGCACATGGCTTCATGCCCCCCGGCCTCCCCGGCTATGACGAGAACATCGAGGAAATCACGTACGATCCTGCGGCCGCGAAGGCGCTTTTCGACAGCACCGCGTTCGGGCAACTCGATGAAGATGACCGCGTGATCGTGGTTGCGGGAGGCGGCGATATCTCCGAGATTGACCGCGCCATCTTTGAGCAATGGCGGGACAATCTTGGCGTGCGTATTCAATATGAGGCGCTTGGCCGCGCCTACTTCTATCAGTTGCCCCAGGTCGTGGCGTTCGGCATCCACATCTACAGCTACGGATGGCTCGCGGACTACCCTGACCCGCACAACTTCCTCGACGTGCTCTTCCATACCGAGTCGCCGAACAATGATGGCAAGGCGGGTTCGAGGGAAATCGACGCATTGCTGGAGCAGGCCAGGATTGCCGGAGGGGGACGCCTGGAGCAGTACCGGGAGATCGAACGCAGGATGATCCGGGAAGCCGTCGCGCTCCCGCTCTTCTTCGGCAGCGACTACATCCTTGTGTCCGAGCGCGTTGGGAGCCTTTCGCTTGACGCGCAGGGCTTCCTGAGGCTGGAAGACGCCGCACTGGCCTGAAGAGGAGTAAACCCTGGCAGATAGAGAAAAAATGGAGGCGACGGCGGGATTCGAACCCACGAATAGGGGATTTGCAGTCCCCCGCCTTAAACCACTTGGCTACGTCGCCTCGTGCTCAGCGCATCTTACGCGCCTGACAGAGTACCCATCATAGCGCCGTTGTCCAGCGGGTGTGGTGCCGAGGAGGAGATTTGAACTCCTACGAGCTTTCGCCCACTGCCCCCTCAAGACAGCGTGTCTACCAATTCCACCACCTCGGCATGACCTGCCCGCTTACGGGACGCGTCTCGCCCTGTGACAACGATCTGAGCGCCTGACGGAGGCACTCACGCTGGGAGCGCTGGCAGGAGCGGAGGGATTCGAACCCCCGACCGACGGTTTTGGAGACCGTTGCTCTTCCGGACTGAGCTACGCTCCTGCATCATACGCCACGCAATTATGCCGAGCGCGGCGCAGAGCGTCAAACGATTTCCGGCTCGTCAGATACGGATTCTGCCGTATTCTGGCCGCTCCGAGCCTTCCCCTCCTCGCCGTAGAGATGACACTCCACGGTGCGGTCAGGCTCGACCTGCACCAGCGGTGGTTCGACCACGTCGCACAGTCCGGCCATGAACGCGGGGCATCGCGGATGGAATCGGCACCCGCTCGGCACGTTGGCCGGGCTCGGCGCTTCCCCGGGCAGCACCGGCCTCTCCGCGAGGCGATTCGCCGGGTCAGGCTCCGGCACCGCGTTCAGAAGCCCCTGCGTGTACGGGTGCAGAGGATTGCTGATCAGTTCAGTGGTTGGCCCCTGTTCAACGACGCGACCCAGGTACATGACCGCAGCCGTCGGCGCGAAGTGCCGCGCCGTCGCGATGTCATGCGTGATGTAGAGATAGCCGATGCGGTGACGTTCCTGCAGTTCGCGCAGCAGCGCAAGGATCTCGGCGCGGCTCGACGCATCGATCATCGAGACCGGCTCATCCGCAAGGATGTACTCCGGCGTCAGCGTCAGCGCCCGCGCGATGCCGACCCGCTGCCGCTGCCCCCCGGAAAGAAGATGCGGGAAACGGTCAAGGAAATCTGACGCGGGCCGCATCCGCACCTCGTCCAGTGCCCATTCCACGCGCTCCAGCCGCTCCGACGCCGAGCCCACCCCATGGATGACGAGCGGCTCCTCCACGATCTGCCGAATCGTCATGTAGGGATCGAGGCTGGTGAACGGGTCCTGGAAGATACCCTGCGCCCGCCGTCTGAATTCTTTGAGGTGGCCTTCTTTGACCTCAGTGATGTCTACGTCGTCGAAGAGCACTCGCCCAGCCGTCGGCTCCAACAGTCGCAGTGAGACGCGCCCCAGCGTGGTCTTGCCGCAGCCGGACTCTCCGACGATGGCGATGGTCTCTCCGCGGTCCAGGGTCATCGAGACGCCGTCCAGCGCCCGCACCGTCGTTGTGCGGAAACCGCGCCCGCGCGACTTGAAGTGCATCGCCACGTCTCGCAGATCGAGCATGGGGGCGGCGCTCGTTTCTGACAGACCAGTCATGATGCGTCCTCATCCAGCAGCCAACACGCCGCTAAAGACCGACCGCTTGGTGTGGTGAAATCACGTGGGTCTTCGACGCGGCACCTGTCCATCGCGAACTGGCAGCGCGGATGGAATCGGCAGCCCGTGGGAGGATCGGAGAGGTCCGGCGGCGCGCCGGGGATGAACTCCAGCGGCGTATCCGAACGCAGGCGCGGGATGGCCGCCAACAGCTTCTGCGTGTACGGATGGGACGGCGCGCCGAGTATGTCCTCCGACGGGCCGATCTCCACAAGCCGCCCCGCGTACATCACCGCAATGTGGTCCGCCAGATCGCTGGCCAGCGCGATGTCGTGGCTGATGAAGATCGACGCGATATCCAGGTTGGCCTTGAGCCGCTTGAACAGGTTCATGATCTGCGCCTGCACGCCCACGTCGAGCGCGGACGTCGGCTCGTCCAGCAGGATCAGCGTGGGATCAAGCGCCAACGCGGAGGCCACGGCGATGCGCTGCTTCATGCCACCGCTCAGTTCATGCGGATAGCGGCTGAACGTCTCAGGCGGCAACCGCACCATGTCCAGCAGCTCGCGCGTACGCTCGTCCGCCGCCTGGCGTGATTGGCCGCCGCGTGACGTTAGCACCTCCCGGACCTGGTGCCCCACCTTGTAGATGGGATTGAGAGACTCCGTCGCGCCCTGGAACACCATTGAGATCTGCCGCCAGCGGACGCGGTCACGGAAATCGCCGTCGCTGAGCGCCATGCAGTCCACGTCGTTGAGTGTTATCTGCCCATCGAATTGGGACGTGTTGCGCGGCAGCAAGCGCAGCAACGCAAGAGCGAGACTCGTCTTGCCGGAGCCGGACTCGCCCACGATGGCAAGGGTCTTTCCCGCTTCAAGATCGAATGAAACGCCGTCCACTGCGCGCACGTCGCCGCGGTCAGCCGCGTAGAACAGGCGCAGGTCACGCACGGAGAGGAGAGGCGTGCCGCCCGACCGTTGCGCGTTCATGCCGACGTCTCCCGCAGGCGAGGATTCAGCACCGGCTCCATGGCAAGCGCGAGCAACACGAATGTCATAGCAGTGATCACGATGAGGATGCCGGGCGGCAGTATCCACCACCAGTAGCCGATGAAGATCGCGCCCGTTCGGAATCCCTGCTCGAGGATCTGTCCCCACGTTGGCAGGGAGGGGTCGCCGAGTCCCAGGAAGCTCAGCCCCGCCTCGGCGAGAATGGCCGCCGGCGTGAAGAAAATCATCTGCGCCACGATGAACGGGGCCATCTGGAAGAACACGTGCCGGAACATGATGCGCCACCGCGACGCCCCAAGGGCCTGCGTGGCCTCCACCAGCTGCCCTGACCGCACCTGCAGAACCATCGAGCGGAGGATGATGGTCAGACCCGGCCAGCCGAATATCACGAGTATCGTCATCACAAGCCACAACTTCTGGCCGAGAACGAATATCAGGAAGATGAGGATCGGCAGCAGCGGGATGTTCGTCATCACGTCGGACAGCCGCTGGATGACGGTGTCCGTCCTGCCGCCGGAGAACCCGCTCAGGATGCCGAAGAACGTGCCCAGGATGGTGGCCGCCACGCTTGTGGATATGCCGATGATGAGCGCGACGGGGAAGCCGAACATTAGGCCCGTCGCAAGGTTGCGTCCCTGCGTGTCCGTTCCCATCAACCCGAACACGCCGCCCGCCGCCACGAATCGCACGCTCTCAACCGAGTCACGCGTGTCATAGGTGATGACGCGAATCGTCGCGGTGTATTCGCCTGTCAACGGCTCGAATTCCGCGGCGTCATTCGCTGTCGGCGTGCCGAACAGCGCCGCCTCAAGGTTGCCCTGCATCTCCGCTTCGCTGAGGCGCAGTCCGAACTCCTGCTGGAGGAAGCCACTTGCTGCGGTGAGCGCGTTGGTGTCTCCCGTCAGGTAGATGCGGCGCGGCTCGTCCGCGAATCGCGTGATCGGCGCCGTTTCGTCCGGCCGCTGCCCGCGCACCACCTCCTGCAAAATGGTTGCCGCGCGTCCGTCAGGCCGTGCGAGCGTCATCGAGATCACCGGAGGCCGGTCATAGAAGGTTACCTCGCCAACAGAGACGGAGAGGAACGTGGGCGGCGACTCGGATTCATGGTCGAACGTAAACGAATATAGGCGCGTCGTCGCGGGGCCGGTCCGGACGGTCTGCGTAGGCGTCTCGGTGTCGAAGACGCGATGGCGTGGGGCCTGATCACCAACGAGATTTGTCCATGCGGGCGGCGCGGCTTTGGGGTTGTCCGCCCACGCGATGGGGTTGTTCCAGAACCGCAGGCCGAAGTCCAGCGGATAGAAGAACGGCACCAGCACGGACACGAACACGAGCACGGCCAGCAGGCCGATGCCCAGCCTGCCCGAGCCTGATCGCAGTACGACGCGCAGCGCCTCGCCCGGCCTCATTGCGCCGTATACCTCACGCGCGGATCCAGAACGACGTACAGCACCTCAAGCACGAACCGCGCCGCCACGTACATCAACGTGAACATGAACGTCAGCGCCACGATGACGGCCTCATCCGCCGTTGTGATGGCGTCGAAGTACAGCCGTCCCATCCCGGGCCAGTTGAACACGGTCTCTGTCAGGATCGCGCCGCCGATGGAGCCGGTCAGCGCGAGGATGATATTGGTCGCGATGGGAGGCGCGGCCACGCGCAGGATATGACGCCTCATCACCTGTCCCTCCGGCAGGCCGCGCGCCCGGGCCGCCGTCACGTGGAACTCCTGCGCCGTGTTCAGCAGCATCGTCCGCACCACGTACGTCCACGCGCCCACGGAGACCAGCACGAGCGTCAGGATGGGCAGCGCCGCGTGCCACAAAAGGTCCATGAACCGCAGCAGCTCCCCCTCCGGTGGCGGCGAGCTGTACAGCCCGCCGGAAGGGAATATCCGCAGTTGGAAGGAGAGGACGAGGATCAGCAGGATGCCCGCCCACCACGCGGGCAGGGCGTTTGACGCGGCGGCGAGGTAGGACGCCAGACGGTCGCTCGGCGTGCCCACGCGCGTCGCCAGCTTTGCTCCCAGCCATAACCCGATGATTGCCGTGATGACGAGCGACGTCGTCACCAACATCATCGAGTAGGGCACGCGCTCAAGCACGATGTCCGTGACGCGTGACGAGCCGTCGAAGCTCCGTAAGTTGCGCGCCGAACCAAGGTCCAGCGTGAGGACACGACCCACCATCGCGGGCAGGCGCGTGTACCAGGGATCGTCCAGGCCGTAGAACTCTTCAAGGTCGACTCGCCGTTCCCGCAGCGTCTCTTCAAGGCGTTCCGGGTCTCGAATCGTCTCGGCGAGCGCCTGCCGCTGCCCCCGCATCTCCTCGGAGACGATGGCGGTCAGCATGCGATCGGAGAATCCGGTCGCGCCAAGCGTCACGACAACCAGCACAAGGACAACGAGAACGACGCCCACCAGGCTGAGGGCGCGCAATCCGAGTGTGTACGCAAGCGCCATTACGAATCAGGTATACGCATCGGGCTAAACCGTCCTACCAGCATACCCCGCCCGCCTTACATCATCCGCCGCGACTCACCCTGCGATTGACGGGGGGCGTCCAAACTATCTCGGGTTCGATTCTCTGTCGATATCGTCGAGTACGACTAGAGGCAAGTCACGGATACGCCGAAAGTCAGCGTCATTGGTGATAAATCGTGTGCAGCCCATTTCTATCGCAGTTGCGGCATGCAAGGCATCAGTGGACTGTAGTCCCAATTCCGCACGCAAAGACGCGGCCAGTTCCCACATCTGACGCGTCGGAGCAATCAGAGCCACCTCATTTGAGTCGAACAGCGAACGGAAGAGGTCTGCAACCAGGGTATCTCGTTGGCGCAAAGGGCCAACGAGAGTCTCCAGAATCACCAGTTCACTGCTGACAAGCGTGAATCGTCCGGCATGGGCCTCATTCCACAGTGGTTGGAGCAAAGTGTTGTAGGGTTCAATGCGCTCAACGCTATAGATGAACGCGTTGGCGTCAAGGTACACGGGACCTGTTGAGGGTAGGGTCAGCGGTCCCAAGAGGCCTTCTCTTCCGCCAAGTACGCCTTCACGTCTTCGGCGGTCTTAAAAACGCGATGGCCCGGAGCGTCAGCCAGGATCTCCAGTGCTGAGCGGTTGCGGTTAAGGGGCTCCTCAGCACTCCGCACGACGACATCAACGGTCTGCCCCTCGGTCAGGTCGGGGCTTTGAATTTCGATCCTGCCGCCCGGCAGCACCTGGGCCTTGAGTCGTAGGTCTAAAGCCATGTTCAATCTTCCTCAGCAACCATAGTAGCGCAGGTTCCACCCTGTGGGCAGGGTGAGCGGGGGCGGGTGAGGGCGTCAAGTTGGCGGGCGAGGGCGCAGATCTCGCGCTCGGCCATGGGGACGCGGCTGCGTTCCGCCACGGAGCAGGCAAGCTCCACGCCGGTGGGCAAGCGCTTGCCGCGGTTCCTGGCGCGGTTGGCGCGCGCTTCCACGATATTTCTGAGGATTTCGATGGCGGCCATGTTCCTGGCTCCGCGCTCAGTGCTGCGGGCGATGGAGCGGAGGTGGTGGAGCCTGCGGGCACGGCTACCACGACTCATCCGGGTTTTCCTTTCGGGGTCTCCTTGGATTCTCCTTTCGGGTTGGTCGGTTTGGGGGGTCTTGGGGGGTGCATCGGCGCCGGGCCTCCGGTCAGTGGTGGAACGTTCGGGTCGGCGCAGTGGGAGCTTCGTTCCATCGCGTCGGCCACCGTTTAGGCCGCGCTACGGTCTCCAGATATTCGCGCCAGGAGCTACCTGGCGCCGGACGACACTCGCTGCGCCGCGACTGCCGCCCGTCCGTGTGAGGCTCCCGTCAGCCCACCGTCACTGATCACTCGTGGCCCCGAGTGACCCGTCGTGGTTTCCTGGCCGGGAAACCGGAGGTCCGTTGGCACCGATGCACCCCTCGCAGGGAACGCCCTCCGTTTTTGCGCTCCCGGGGATAGGTGGCGGTTTGGGTGTCGACGCTGCCCTCGCCGCCGGGGTATGGCTTGTTGTGGGGGTGACTTTAGGGTAGGCGTGTTGGATGGGGCAAGGTGGTGGTGGCACATTTGGGGATTCTGGATTCCCGCTTTCGCGGGAATGACGGAGGGGGTGGGGGCGGGAATGACGGAGGAGGTTGACGCCTGTGATTCGTGAAGAAACGCACAATGTTGACACGTTATCGACACATGCGTAGAGTGCCGTCTACAGGGGTTTCGACCCCGGCAAAAGCGGCCCCCCGGGGAGCCGGCGTAAAGGAGGGAAGACGGGATGATGCGTCTGTACGCGGAATACGTCACACGGAAGTTCCCTTACGCGCGCCTCGCTGTGGAGAGGACCGGCTGAGCCGCTGAGCGGCGCCAGATCAGCCACCCCGACAGAGCGAGGCAAACAGGGCGGCGAGTGGCGCCCGCACAATGCCCGCCGCGCGAAACCAAAATGACGGCCGTCAGAATGGTGGAGCGGGTGGAGCAGAAGGAGCGCCCAGGCAAACCGCCCGACACAACGGTGCGATCGCACGACAGGCCCGGACTTTGAAGGAGCCCGGGCCTGTTGCTGTCTCCGGTTCAGTCAGAAAGACGGGCTAGTCGGCGTTGCCAGGGGACTCCCCGTCCTCGAATGCCGCGATGATGAGCAGCAGAACGATCAGCACGACTCCGACCCACATCAGGGTCTGCGTCATATCGGCGCTGCGCCGTCGATAGATCATGCCGCGCCGCCCGCGATCGCCGGGACGATGACGATCTCGTCGCCGTCGTTCACCTCAGTCTCAAGCCCGCGCAGGTACATGATGTCGTTGTCATTCAGGAAGATGGAGACGAAGGGGTGGATATCCCCCGTTACGTCGTCCAGCACACGCGCCTTGATGCCCGGGAAGCGCTTTTCCAGCACCTCGAGCGCGTCCATGAGCGGGCCGGACGGCACGTCAATACGGTCGACGCCGTCCGTGATGCGCCGCATGGCAGTGGGAACTTTCAGGCTTGCCGGCATACTCCGCGTTCCGCCTCTCGATTGATCTCGCCGCGTCTAGTATATCGCCTGCGGGGCGGTGCTAGTCAGACTCGGAATCGAGTCGAAGCGACGCGGAATTGAGGCAGTAGCGGAGGCCGGTTGGAGCGGGGCCGTCCGGGAAGAGGTGTCCGAGGTGCGCGCCGCATTCGCCGCACATGACCTCCGTGCGGACCATGCCGAACGAGCGGTCCTCTTCTTCCTTGATGACCGCGTTCTCCAGCGGCTGATAGAAGCTGGGCCAGCCGGTGCCGGAGTCGTACTTGGTCTTGGAGCTGAACAGCGGCGTATCACAGCAGATGCATCGATAGATGCCCGGCTCATGCTCGTTCCAGTAGATGCCGGTGAAGGGCGGCTCCGTCCCCTTCTCCTGGGTCACGTGATACTGCATGTCCGACAGCTTCTCACGATACTGCGCGTCATCCGTGGCTTCCCTGTCTGTGGCTTCCATGACTGCCCTCCCGGCTATCGCCTTTCCTACACCCGCAGGTCTGCCAGGTACTTGTCCCGGAACTTCGCCACCTTCGGCTCGATGATGACCTGGCAATAGGACGCGCCGGGGTTGCTGCGGAAATACTCCTGGTGGTAGTCCTCCGCTTGGTAGAAGATGTCTAGCGGCTCCACCTGCGTCACGAGCGGGTCTCGATACAGGCCCTGCTCCACCACGCGCTTGATCGCGGCTTCCGCCTCCGCTTTCTGCTCATCATCGTGATACAGGATGATGGAGCGGTACTGCGGCCCCACGTCATACCCCTGCCGGTTCAGCGTCGTCGGGTCATGGATGGTGAAGAAGATGTCCAGCAGGTGGCTGAGCGAGACGACCGCGGGATCGAAGGTGACCTGCGTGACCTCGGCGTGCCCGGTCGTTCCGGTGCAGACCCGCTCGTAGCTCGGGTTCGGCACGTGTCCGCCCGCGTAGCCGGAGACGACGCTCTCCACGCCGTTCACCAACTCATACACGGCCTCCAGACACCAGAAGCATCCGCCGCCAAGCGTGGCCGTTTGCAGCTGCTTCCCGCTGTCTCCGCTCCCGTTCACCATGTCAGTTGTCCTTTCACGCCGGTGTCCACGGACGATGGATCTGCTTGTTGATCTGTACACCCATCATACGAATCCGCGGAAACGGCGGCAGGGCCTTGGGCCTCCTCAGGCACGGAGGCCGGCGAGAAGGTCCCCGTGCTCCTTGCTTCCCTCTTCCAGGGCGGCGAGTATCGCGCTCACCAGCTGCCGCGCCGACTCCGCGCTGATCTCCACGGCGATGCGATCTCCCAGTCCGCCCTTCTCGTTGACGAAGTCGATGTTGACGCTGTGCTCCATGAACGCGTGGCCGGGATGGTCATAGCACACATTCGCCCTGGTGAGCGGTATCCAACCGTCCGCGGACTTTCCGCTGCCGTCCATCTCTGCCGTCTGAACTATCCAGGTACACATATTTCTTTGCCCTCACCCCAACCCTCTCCCCGAAGGAGAGGGGATGCGTTGGTCTGCTGCTCTACGCGGCCAGGTGTTCGGAGAAGAAGTGGAACAGCTTCTCCCACCCGTCCAGCGCCTGCTCGATGCGGTAGTTCGGGCGGTCATAGTAGAAGAAGCCGTGCCCCGCGCCGTCGTAGCGGTGGAACTCGTAGTGCTTCCCGTGCTGCTTCAAGGCCTCTTCAAGCGCGTTCACGTGCGCCGGCGTGGGGTTCATGTCATCGTTGCCGAACAACCCGAGAATCGGCGCGCTCAGGTTCGCCGTGTAGTCGATCGGCGCGACGGGCATCTTCTCAGACTTCTCGTCGTCGGACATGACGACGCGACCGCCCCAGCAGTTCACGACGGCGTCAAAGCCGCCCGCGCAGCCGGCCAGGTAGGCCTGCCGTCCGCCGGAACACGTGCCAAAGACGCCGACCTTGCCGTTGGTCTGCGGCAGGGAGCGCAGGAACTCCATCGAGCCCTGGATATCGCCGACGGCCTGATCGTCCGCAACGCCGCCTGCGGCGCGAACTGCGGCGGCGACGTCATCCGGGCTGCCGGACCCCTCACGCTCGTAGAGGTTTGGTGAAATTGCCAGATAACCGTGATGGGCGAACTTACGGGTCGCCTCCCGGTACCACTCATCCCAGCCTGGCGCGTGGTGAATCAGGACCACGCCCGGAAACGGTCCGGGGCCGAGAGGCCGGGCGAAATACGCCGGGATAGCGTCGCCGTTATAGCCCTTGATCGTCGTGATGTCCGCAATCATGCCCTCGTAGTCAGCCATGTAGCACCCCCACCTACTCTTCCTGAATGTCCTGCGCCCGGCCGCCATCCGGGAACCGCCGGAGACAGCCGCCCGCCCATGTTGCCCCTTTTGCCCATGACGATGCAAGGCGCAGTGCTGTTGCCGTACTCTCTTTACGCGAACTGCGTTTCATGCATGTATCATGTTGTCTTCATGCAGGTGTCATGCTATCTTCAGTACATGGCAAATCTACAGGTAAGAAACATACCGGAGGATCTTCACGAGCGGCTGCGCCGCCACGCAAAGGAGACCAACTCCACCATGAGCGCCTTGGTGCTCGCCGCTGTGGAGCGCGAGTTGGGGCGCCGGGAGTGGCGGGAGCGCTGGGAGAAGATGCCCACGACAGACCTGGGCGTGAGCGCGGCGACGCTGCTCGAAGAAGCGCGCGCCGAGCGCGAAGCGCAATTGGCGGCGCGGGACCTCGATCTCGGTGAGTAACTACGTCGTCGATGCGTCCGTAGCGATCGAATATCTCCTGAGGACTCCCCTCGGCTTGGGGATGGCAGGCACGCTTCACAGCAGTTCGTTGTTTGCGCCCGAGTTGATTGACGCGGAAGTCCTGTCGGCTCTGCGGCGACGTGTATTGGGCGGGTTTCTGGAAGAGGAGCGTGCGCAGCTGGCTATTGAGGCTCTGCTCGTGTGGCCCATTGAGCGCATCTCTCACCGTTCCCTTGCATCGTTGGCCTGGGAACATTACCACAACATCACTGCCTATGACGCCATGTATGTTGCCGCTGCCCGCGCCCGGGGAATTCCCCTGTTGACTGCCGACGGACCACTCTCACGAGCGTCGGGTCTCGGCATCGCCGTGCAGAACGTCCGCATGGGGTGATTTCGTCGCAGTTGCGCTAGACTCGAATTGTGTTGCGTAACACTGCTGCGACAGATTGACCGTCCGGCTGGGAGGGGCTATGACGACCGAATACAGGGTGATTGGCAAATCCGTCCCCGCCGTTGATGGACCGGACAAGGTGACGGGTCATGCTCGCTATGCCCTTGACATGGCGCCGCCGAACGCGCTCCGGCTCAAGTACCTCCGGTCACCTGTCCCGCATGCCCGCGTCACACATATCGACACCTCTCGCGCCCTCGCCCTGCCCGGCGTCCACGGGGTCCTGACCGGCGACGATGTTCCCGATATCCGCGCAGGAAACCTCTACGTGGATGAGCCGATCCTGGCGTCCGCGGACCGCGTCCGATTCATCGGCGACAAGGTTGCCGCCGTCGTCGCGGAGGACGCCGATATTGCAGACGCCGCCCTCGCGCTCATCGATGTCACGTATGAGGAGCTTCCCGCCCTGCTTGACCCGGAAGAGGCCGCCAAGCCCGAGGCCATCCTGCTTCACCCGGAATACAACTCCTATCGGGGGGTTGAGCAGCTTGATGAGTTGAGCAACAACTACGGTCGCATGGTGCATGAGTGGGGTGATATCGAGGCCGCCTTCCGTGAGGCGGACGTCATCATCGAGCGCGAGTTCCGCACTCCCCGTGTCCACCAGGCCTATCTTGAGCCGCACGCCTGTGTCGTGGACGTGGACGAGCAGGGACGCGCCCATATCTGGATGTCTTGCCAGATGCCGACGGGACGCCGCCCCCACCTTGCCCGCGTGATGGGCCTCCCGCGAGAAGACGTGATCATCCATCCCGTTCCCCTTGGGGGATCGTTCGGCGGCAAGATGGACCCGACGGGTGTGGTTGTCGGTTATTTCCTCGCCAAGCAGACGGGGCGGCCCGTCAAGTGGGTCATGGACTATGCGGAGGAGTTCTCCGCTATGAATCCACGGCATCCGTCGGTGGTGCGGGTGCGGGTTGGCGCGCGGAGTGACGGCATGATCATCGCGTGGGACGCGGAAGGCTTCTTTGCGACGGGCGCCTATGCAGCCTACGCGCCCGTTCCCGCGTACGGCGGCCTGCTGCGGACCTCCATGGTGGAGCCCTACCGTGTTGAAAACGTCCGGATCATCTCAAACCAGGTCTATACGAACACCGTTCCATGCGGGTACTTCCGCGGCCCCGGCCTCATGCAATCCGTTTTCGCCTCAGAGTCCGTCATCGATGAGTTGGCCGCCCGGCTGGACCTTGATCCGTATGACCTGAGGCTGCGCAACATCGTTCGCGCGTCAAGCGAGGCGCATCCGGACCGGGGATGGAGCCCCGTCACCCTGCCCGGCCTGCCCGGCTACCAGGCCCTGCGAGCCGAAGAAGTCCTTCGCGCCGCTGCGGAGGCCGCAGAGTACGCACGGCCGCCGCTGCCAAACGTTGGACGCGGCATCGCCCTGCATGGCCAGAGCGATACGGGCTTCGATTCACCCGCCGCTGTGATGATCCACCCTGATGGCCGCGTCGTCGTCAACACCATGACCTACGACCCCGGCGTCGGAACCGGCACCATCCTCGCGCAGATCGTTGCCGAGGAACTCGGCCTGCCGATCGAGCGCGTCAGCGTTGAGGCGTGGTCGACGGAGGCCGGCGTGCGCGACTGGGGCATCGGCGGTCAGCGAGGCGCGCGCGTCTCAAGCCGCGCCGCGTTTGAGGCCAGCCAGGAAGCCAAACGGAATCTTCGCCGCCTGGCCGCGGAGTTCTACGGTTGGACGGAGGAGTCGATCAAGTTCGAGGACGGGACGGTTTCCGGCGAGGGCCGCGCCGCCGCCGTTCCACTGGAGGAGGTTGCCGCGCGGGCCGGGGAGCCGGTGGGCGGCCAGGTCAGCGTGGATGAGGGCGACAGCAGCCCCTATATCTCATTTGGCGCTCATATTGCGGAGGTGAGAGTTGACCGGGAGACGGGCAAGGTGACGCTGCTGCGCTACACCGCCGCGCATGAGACGGGGCGCGTTCTGAATCCGATGGGATTCGTGGGCCAGATCGAGGGCGGCTCCGTGCAGGGCATCGGCCACGCGCTGTCAGAGGAGCTGGTTGAGCAGGACGGCAGCATCACCAATCCATCATTCGCCGACTACAAGTTGCAGACGCAGCAGGACGGCGCGCGCATGAACGTTGTGGTGCTGGAATCTGATACCGGGCATGGGCCCTACCAGGTGCGCGGGATCGGAGACACGCCCATCGTGCTGTCCTCTCCCGCCATCGCCAACGCGGTTGCCGCGGCCTCGGGCGCGCGCATCCAACAACTGCCCATCACGGCGGAGAAGGTGTACCGGGCACTCAACGACACCGAGTAGGGGTGGGTCAAGAGTTGATGTTGCCTGCAACCTCCGGCACGACGATATTCACATCCAGGTTGTAGGCGGACAGTTCAAAGACGAGATGAGTCGTAATGGTGCCCATGCCGACGTTGATGCCGATATCATCTGACTCCTGCTCAGTGAAGATCTCCATCTTCCGGACCAGGTAATCATCGACACCGACCCAATACTCCACCTGACCACCGGCGACGTACGTGTTCCGGTCGTCCATCAGTTCCGCCAGATCCGATCCGGGAACGTGCGCGCGCAGATAATAAACGCTCTCTCTGTCAAGAGACTCGATACCGACCAACTCAAATTGAGCGGCCTTGTCCGAAGGGAAATCGAGCCTAAGCACCGGGCCTGCCAGGAAGTTAGCAGGTATCTCCTCCTCATCCAGGCTGGCCTCCCATTCATCCGTAAACCGCTTCCTCATATACAACTCGGCGCCGATTGCAATGAATTCAAACCTTAAGGTGATTCCCTGGGTTTTGATCGAAATCGTCGCTTGAGTACGGTCCGGGAGCTGGAACCGTCCAGACACGTTCGTTTCTGTGGAGAGGTTGCTGTTCCCTTCAATATCGCTGATGGCGCGCATCTCTATGAGAGCGGACTGGACTTCCTTCATCGCCGCAGTCGTCCGGCGAAGGATATCTGCCGCGGAGGGCGGAGTGGGAGTCGCAGTTGGGATCGGTGTGGGGGTGTTTGTCGGGGACACCACAAGCACAGCCGGCGGCGTGATCAGGGGCGCAACTGCGGTCGGCTCCGGCGGGGAGTCATCCTCGCAGGCTGCCGATCCCATAATGACGACGAGCGCTGCCACTAACGTAACGACGATGAATCGGACAGTTTTCGGGGGCATCATCGCATCCATGATACGCGCACGTTATGAGGAACATGGAAGCCAGGCGGCTGCGTGGAGAAATACCGCCGGAATTGGGCAACTTGACGAACTTAAGAGACTTGTATCTGGCTGACAATCAATCTGCCATTCTGCCAATAGGCACCCTTGGAAAGCCTGTCCCTCTCCTGTTTGCCAAAATGTGCCATTCTTGAAATCCGACCAATCACAAGGAGCAACGTATCCATGAAAGCAGTCCAGATCAGCGAGTATGGCGGGCCGGAGGTGCTGGAATTCACGGACGTTGATGATCCGGTCGCCGGGCCGGGCGAGGCCGTCGTGCAGCTTGCCGCCTCCGGGATCAACTACATGGACGTGTACGGCCGCACGGGGTTGTACGGCCAAGGCCCGCTGCCGACGATTTTGGGCGGCGAGGGCGCGGGCACCGTCGTTGAAGTTGGGCCGGACGTGACGACGCCGTCGGTTGGCGATGTTGTTGCCTACACCGGCGCGTCGCGCTCATACGCGGAGCGCGTTGTCGTTCCGGCGGATCGACTCATCGTGCTGCCGCAGGGAATCACAGCGGAGCAGGGCGCGGCGGCGATGCTGCAAGGGATGACGGCCCACTATCTGTCACATTCCACGTATCCGCTTGGCCCGGATGATACGGCGCTGGTTCACGCCGGCGCGGGCGGCGTGGGTCTGCTGCTGATCCAGATGGCCAAGATGCGCGGCGCAACGGTCATCACGACGGTATCGACGGAGGAGAAGGCGGAGCTTGCGCGAGAGGCGGGGGCGGACCACGTGGTTCTCTACACCCGGGAGGACTTCCACGAGGCCGTGATGCGCGTCACGGACGGCGCGGGCTGCCAGGTGGCCTATGATTCCGTTGGCGCGACGACGTACGAGGGCTCGATGGCCAGTCTTGCGATCCGTGGATGCCTGGTCATGTACGGCCAATCCAGCGGCGTCGTGCCGCCCATAGCGCCTCTCGCCCTCAATGCAAAGTCGCTGTTCCTGACGAGGCCGTCGTTGTTCAACTACACGCTCACACGAGACGAGTTGGAATGGCGTGCGGGCGACGTGTTGGGCTGGATCGCAGACGGCAGGCTGTCGCTGCGGATCACGGAGCGGTTCCCACTGCAGGACGCGGCAGAGGCGCATCGGCGACTTGAATCCCGCCAAACAACCGGCAAGCTGCTGCTGATACCGTAATCGTCATTCCCGTGCTTGACACGGGGATCAAGGCGTGCCGCCCCTGTTGCATGCGGTGAACCTCGCGTACTCTCTAACGCATGAACACCGAAGAACTCATCATCTCGGCGGCGCGGATCGCGGGGGCGCTGCTTGTCCTGCGATGGGCCTTTGCCGGGTCGATTGCCGCCATCCTGATTGACTTCTCAGACCTGTTCATGATGAACCTGCTCGATCTGGGCGGCGTTCGCAACTACCAGGCGCTCGACAAGTGGCTCGACCTGGTCTACATGGTGACGTTCCTGTGGGTGGCCCTCAGGTGGGAGGGCGCGCCGCGTACGATCGCGATTGGGCTGTTCGCCTTTCGCATCGTTGGGGTTCTTGCATTTGAGGTCATCGGCGAAAGGTGGGTGCTGCTGTTCTTTCCGAACGTCTTTGAGTTCTGGTTCGTGTTCGTGGCGGGAGCGCTGCGTTTCGCTCCCAACTACGAACTCACGTGGCGTCGTTCGCTCGTGTGGCTGATTCCGCTCACGGCGCTCAAGGAGTTCCAGGAATACGCGCTGCACGGCGCGCGCTGGCTGGACAACTACGTCGCAGTGGACGTTGTCGTGGACGCGTGGAAATGGGTGACGGGGGAACGGGCGTAGCTACTGTGGAGAGCCGGGACGACAGAGCAGCTACATACGGATTCGGTGACCTTCAACGAGTCGCTCGTTTTTCATATCGACGGCCAACTCCAACTGTTGCAGCGTCATTGCACCCAACAGCGGTTCTACGTCATCGGGGCCGAACGCGACAAGCGTCGGAACTGTATGACCGTTCAGGGCAACCACTGCTACCCCGACGTCTGATACCATCTCGCTACCGTCGGCAAGTTCAAATCTCATCTGCCTGATCCGCTCAGTTCCGATTTCCTCAAGCATTGAGGTTGGCATGGTCGTGTATAGGGCCCCCGTGTCGACAAGGGCCGCAACTGTTCTTTCGGCATCCCCGGTCGCGTTTGACACGCGAACGTCTGCATAAATCAGTCCCATGTCTAGATTCTACTACTATCAGTTGATACCACCCTCCGCTTGTGGCTCACCGCCGCCGCGCCTACACTGACTAGCAGGGGTCACAAGGAAGCGCATTCGGTTCATGTTTACATCAGTCATCCACGTCAAAGGGGCGCGAGAGCATAGCCTCAAGAACATTGACGTGACCATTCCACGCGACAAGCTGGTGGTCATCACCGGCGTCTCCGGCTCCGGCAAGAGTTCCCTCGCGTTCGACACTCTCTACGCCGAGGGGCAGAGGCGTTATGTCGAGTCACTTTCGGCTTACGCCCGTCAATTCCTCGGCCTGATGGAGAAGCCGGACGTCGACTACATCGAGGGGCTTTCTCCGGCCATATCCATCGACCAAAAGGGTGTTTCACACAACCCGCGGTCGACGGTCGGCACCGTCACGGAGATCTATGACTATCTCAGGCTGTTGTACGCGCGCATCGGCCACCCGTCCTGCTACAACTGCGGGCGACCCATCGAGAGCCAGACCGTGCAGCAGATCGTGGATGCCATTCTCGATTCCGAACCGGGAAAGCGCATCATGCTCCTGGCCCCCCTCGTCCGCCGCAAGAAGGGCGAGCATTACGGTCTGCTGGATGAGGCGCGGCGTGGGGGATTCGTTCGAGCCCGCATCAATGGCGAGATTCGCGACTTGTCGGAGGAGATACGCCTCAACAAGCAGCAGTGGCACACGATCGAGGTTGTCGTTGACAGGCTCGTCATCCCTGAGGACCGCGGCGAACTTCGGAGCCGCGTGACGGATTCCGTCGAAACATCGCTGCGGCTTGGGCAGGGCGTTGTGCAGACCCTGGACGCGGACTCCGGCGACGAGGAGCTCTATAGTGAGCAATTCGCGTGCGTGCAGTGCGGCATCTCGCTGGGAGAGATCGCGCCGCGCACATTCTCGTTCAACAGCCCGCACGGCGCATGCCCGAACTGCACGGGCATCGGCTACAAGCTCGAGGTTGATCCCGATCTCGTGATACCCAACAAGAATCTCGCATTCGGTGAAGGGGCAGTTCTGCCGTGGGCGCGCTCCGGCACGATGGCCGGCTGGTACACATCCATCCTCCGTACCGCAACCTCTATTGTCGACGCGGACATGGACTCGCCCGTCCGTGATTTCACGCCGGAGCAGATGCAGTTCCTGCTCTACGGCCCAAACGGCGGCATCGCTCCTGAAAAGATCCAGGTGCGACATCGCACCCGAAGTGGCCGCATCGTTCGTTTCGGCGCGACGTTTGAGGGCATCATCCCCAACCTGGAGCGCCGCCACCGCGAGACGGAGTCCGATAACCAGCGGCAGGAGATCGAGCGGTTCATGGCCCGCCGGCCGTGCGCCGTGTGCGAGGGCAAGCGGCTGCGACCCGAGGCGCTTGCCGTCCGCGTGGATGACAAGACCATCGTGGAGGCGACGGGGCAGAGCATCGACCGCGCTCTTGAGTGGGTGCAGCGGCTTGCGGACACGGAAAAGGGGCCCCTGAACAACCGCGAATCCACCATCGCGCGGCAGATCCTGAAGGAAATCTCGGCGCGGCTTGAGTTCCTGGTCAACGTGGGGCTGGAGTATCTGACACTGGACAGGACCGCAGGAACCCTCTCCGGCGGAGAAGGGCAGCGCATCCGCCTTGCGACGCAGATCGGCAGCGGCCTGATGGGCGTCGTGTATATCTGCGACGAGCCGTCCATCGGCCTCCATCCCGTCGACAATGCGCGACTCATCGAGACCCTCAAGGGGCTGCGCGACCTGGGCAACACGGTCATCGTCGTGGAGCACGATGAGGCGGTGATGCGCGCGTCCGACCACGTCATCGACATGGGGCCGGGTGCAGGAGAGCACGGAGGCGAGGTTGTGGTGAGCGGCACGCTGGATGACGTGACCGCAGCCGAGGACTCGATAACGGGCGCTTACCTCAGCGGCCGCCGCGAGATTCCCATGAGAGATGTGCGTCGTGAGCCGCAGCAAGGCCGTGAACTGCTTATCCGCGGCGCGCGCGCCAACAATCTCCGCAATCTTGATATCCGTATCCCGCTGGGCTTGCTGACGTGTGTGACGGGTGTTTCCGGCTCGGGCAAATCCACGCTCGTGTACGAAGTCCTGTTCAAGCGTCTTGCGCAGACGCTCTACAACGCGAAGGACATCCCCGGCGCGTCCGACGGTGTGGACGGCCTTGATCTCATCGACAAGGTTGTGAATATCGACCAGTCGCCCATCGGACGCACGCCGCGCTCCAATCCGGCAACGTACACGGGCGCGTTTACGCCGATCCGCGAGTTGTTCGCGAACCTGCCGGAATCCCGCGTGCGCGGCTACAAGCCCGGGCGGTTCTCATTCAACGTGAAGGGCGGGCGCTGTGAGGAGTGCAAGGGCGAGGGCTACCAGCTTATCGAGATGCAGTTCCTGCCGGATGTGACCGTTCCGTGTGACACCTGCAAGGGGGCGCGCTACAACCGCGAGGCGCTGGAGATCACTTTCAAGGGATATAGCATCGGTGACGTTCTCAACTTGACGCTCGATCAGGCCGTGGAGGTCTTTGAGTCCATCCCGCGCATCGCCAACAAGTTCAAGACGATGCAGGACGTCGGACTGGGCTACATGCGCCTGGGTCAGCCCGCAACGACTCTCTCCGGCGGCGAGGCGCAGCGCGTCAAGCTGGCCGCGGAACTCTCCAAGCGGGCGACGGGCAAGACGCTCTACATCCTGGATGAGCCGACGACGGGACTGGCCTTCTCCGATGCCGAGATGCTGCTTGCCGTCCTGCACCGGCTGGTGGACGGCGGCAACTCCGTGCTCCTCATCGAGCATCATCTGGACATGATTAAGAACGCGGACTGGATCATCGACCTCGGACCGGGGCCCGGCGAACGCGGCGGGGAACTGGTTGCCGAGGGGACGCCGGAAGAGATTGCGCTGATCAAAAACAGTTCGACCGGTGATTTTCTGCGGGAGGCGCTTGGCATCACCAAGGCGGCACGGAACGGCAACGGGCGCAAGCCCGCCCGCGCCGCGCGCCGCAACGGCAAATCCAGGGATTCAGGCAAGCCCGCCGACAAGAACATCACTCGTTCCTCACGCCGGCAGCGCGCCGGCGCGGCGGCGGACACCACGTAAGCGTTCATGCCTGAAGCGGCTGGACCTGAGGTTGCGACAGGAGCGTCACTCCTCGACGAACTGATCGTGACGTATATGCCGGAGAACCTGCCGTGGTGGATTGCGTGGCCGTTCGCCGCCCTCGGACTCGCGCTCTGCCTGCTCGGCTACTACGCGTATCGTCTGGTCGTTGCGCTCGCCGCGGGCGTGTCCGGCGGTGCGGTCGTCGTCATTGCAGGGCCTGATCTCCTTGCGCTGGAGGGCACGGCACTGCTGACGACTGCGGGCGGGGCGGGGATCATTCTTCTCGTGCTGGGGTCGTTATTCTATCGCGCGTCCGTCTTTGTGGTTGGCGCGGGCATCGGTTTCGGCATCGGCGCAGTGTTCTGGTTCCTCGTGTCCGGCGACGTGGAGCCCGGCGGCGCGATCCTGATGTTGAGCGGCTGGAACCGGTTCCAGATAGTCATCGGCTCGCTTGTGCCCGCCGTCGCAGTCGGAATCATCTTCCTGAGTTGGGAACGACGGCTCATGACACTGAGCGCGGTCATCATCGGCGCGGGACTCATGCTGTTTGGCCTCAGGTACAGCGGCCTCCCGTTGAGCGTGCGCGAATGGACGCCGTTGCTTGCGGGCGCAGCCATCGTTGCCGGCCTCTGGCTCAGCCTCCGGCGGGAGGGCGAGCAGCCCGACGAACCGGAGCAGCGGGAAGGGCCGACCTACTACTACCCATGACGCGCGAATCTCCGACTCGCATCCTGCTGGCATCGACAAATCCCGCCAAGATCGACCGACTCCGCGACTGCCTGGCCGGCTGGCCGTTCGAGTTCATAACTACCGATGAACTACCGCCGCACGAGCCGCCGGAGGAGACAGGCGGCACGCATCGGGAGATCGCAGAATCCAAGGCCCTCGCGTGGGCGCGAATAGGCAAATGTTTGGCGATCGCCTCAGACGGCGGCATCGATATCCCCGCGCTTGGCCCCAATTGGGACAGCCTGCTGACACGTCGCGCGGCGGGGCTTGATGCGACAGACGAGGGACATATCGAGCATCTGCTAGCCCTGATGGCGCACTTGGAGACTGATGGGGATCGAGAAGCCACGTGGCGAGAAGCCCTTGCGATAGCCTCACCGTCCGGCATCGTGCAAACGTGGGAGGTGACGGGGCCGACGGGCGTCATACGGCGTGAGGCATCCGCCAAGCGTATTGAGGGCTTCTGGCTTGCCGGCTTGTGGTATATCCCGGCCCTCGGCAAAACGTACACCGAACTCTCGATCGAAGAGCTCAGGCCGGCACGAGACCCATGGCTGCGGCTCGCGGCGGATGTGCAGGCCTGGCTTGCGGGTGGGGGGTATGAGGGGCTATTGACGTCGTCCACCTGAGAACCATTCTGGTTTGGAGTACATTCCGTGCCTCTAGAGGAATCGTAAGTGAGATACGAATGAGACTACTTGACAAGGCAAATGTAGCCACTATTATATGACCTACAGAGATTGTTATAGATGTGGGGGCGGTAATGGTTAAAGATACTAGGGACTTGGCGACCACTGTAGTGCGGAAGCAAAGCCTTGATAGCAATGAGCTCGACAGTGATTTCATGCGCCAAGCAAAAGTCCAGCTGGACCTGCTTGAACAACAAATGCGAACCCTTGACGAGAAATTGTCAGCCCTTCAGACGGAACGAAGTAAGAAGGGCGTTATGATTCGACATCTACGGGGGCTGTTGAACGTCCGAGGAGATGAGGACGAACAGGGGCAGTTAGACCCGCTCGAGACCAACTCTGCAAACAGACAAGGGAACAGTGATGCTGATCGAGTCGTTGAATACCTAAGCGTTCGAGGGCTGCCGGTCCACTACAGAAAGATTTATGAGGACCTCAATCAAGAAGGAGTCGTTGCAGGCGGTAAAGATCCTGCTCTGACTCTGCTGGCGAGATTCTATAAGGATCTGCGGTTAGTTCGTGTCAGCAGGGGCACTTATGCAGTGAGGCAGTAGGTGCAAAGCGCAGGAGGCTATGTCATGACAACAATCACTGAAACTATCGGGCGCAGTGCTTTGCTTGCCGCTTCAAGCAACTACAGTTCCGTAGGTGAAGCTCTAATGGAGCTCATCGACAATCCATTCGACAAACGTCGGGGGCGACATTTAACCATTGATGTTGTCATTGACAAGAAGAAGGATGTAATCACCATTCTCGACGTCGGTGGCGAAGGTATGGACGACGCAGGTCTACAGGGGTGGATTCGTTGGGGGGATGGTGACGACCACTTTGCCACAGACATCGGTCAATGGCGTATTGGTGGCAAACTGGCAGCAATCTACCTTGCGGAGAGTATCCATATTGTGTGTCGCAGAGCGAATCAAGATGACGTGTGGGAATTCGTAGACCCTCGCTGGGGGAGTCGCACTGAAGCACTATCTAACGTGCCCCTAGGTAAGACCGACCTATCCGGGATCTGGTGGCCGAATGGCGAGCCATCTAAGGGAATTGGCTTCACTCTGGTGACTCTAAAGGGCCTCAAAGCCCATCGTTACGAGATCGAGAGATTGCAGCACACCTTGGCGGAAACTTACCGCTCTTTAATTGTGGACGGTCATTGTGTTATTCGAGTCAATGGTAAGAATGTAGAACCGATCTCAATACCATGGTCTACATCTGTTACAAAGGTGGAAGTTCCTGTTACAGAAGTTGCGACCGGTGTACGCGTTTCGGGGCAGATCGGCGCGATTGACCGTGACCAAATTTCTCCTTATTGGCGGTTCAGTTCAGGGATAAGGACAGAATTCAACGGGCGCAAGATAAGTGCTGGCGAACAATTTGGACACAATTTGCAAGGAAGAAATGCCCTGCGGCGGCTCTATGGGGAGATCAAGATATCAGGCGAAGGTCTCAAACCGAATCAACTCAAGAATGCTTGGCCAACTGATAGTGCCGCGTGGACTGAGATTGAGATGCTCCTCCATAAAAAAATGCAGCCCGTTGTTAATCACCTAAATAGCATTGCAGGGGCTAGAGGATCCACTAGGGAAGAGCGTAAGTGGGCAAATAGTGCGCTGGAGAGGGTACGCAGGGCAATCAGGCTTTTGGAAGTTATTCAGCAAAATGGTAGCGCTCTACCCGAGCCTGGAGGAAACGGTAACCAGGGCAGGAAACCACCAGAGCCTAGGCAGCATCGGTCCACAGTCAACGGAACATTGCCTCAGACTTCCCGCAAGCAACAACGAGCTCGGACTCCTGCGCCGGTTGACGCCGTGGGACGGCTGCGTCGATTAGCCTCGGTGTTGCCTCGGGTCGACTATGACCAACTTGGAATAGGCTCACCACGAACAGAATGGCGTGATAACGAAGATGGTACGCGGACTATCGTTATCAATAGGGACTATCCGTTGTCTCAAGGCAGACTTGACCAAGATTATGTCTTTGAGGCGGTTGCACAGCATGTCGTGCTTGAAGACGCATCAACACTGGCTGAATACAGGGAAATGTTCGACCAACTCGTTTGGGCTGATAGGAGGGCACAAGAGGGTTAGCCTCCCCTACTCCGGCAGGCGTGCCGAATCTTCTGTGACGACCACTAGGCTATCCCGCTCCAGTGCGGTCAGCAGTCCCCGCAGCCATGCGCCGTGCTCATCGGCGGTGTATTCATCCCGCACGCGCGGCCCGAGTTCGTCGAGCGGCATTGCGCCGTTGGCGTGGTTGCGCAGCGCCTCAACAATACGCCCCCGGTAGTAGCGCGTCGTGCCGATCCAGCCCTGCTGCGATTGACGAGGGCGCTCCGCGACCTTGAGCGACGGCAGCGCGCCGAAGACCTCTGCGTACTGGATTCGCGGCTCGTTTGCGCCATCAAAGAGCGGCCTTGCCGCGCAGAGATCGTTCACAGGGCATTCGCCGCACTTGGGACGACGGGCCGAGCAGACCGTCGCGCCCAGGTCCATCAGAGCCTGGTGCCATGCCGATGCCCGCGCCCCGTCTCGTGGGACGGCGGCCTGCGCCAGCGTCCAGCCCGCGTCGGCGTCAACGTTATTCCGGCCGGCCATCACCCTGCCCAGCACGCGGCGGATGTTGGTGTCCATCACGGGCACGGGCTTGTGGAACGCAAAGCACGCGATTGCCGCCGCCGTGTAGCGCCCGATGCCGGGGAGTTTTTCAAGCGCGTGGGGATCACGCGGGATGACGCCGCCATGCTCCTGCACGACGGCCCGCGCCGCCCGTTGCAGGTTGACGGCGCGGCGGTTGTAGCCCATCCCGCTCCATGCCCGGATCACGTCCGAGACGGGCGAATCCGCCAGCGCCTGAAGTGTCGGAAACCTGTCAAGGAACGCTGAATACACGGGGAGCACGCGCCCGACGCCGGTCTGTTGCAGCATGAACTCCGCCACCATGGCGTGATACGGATCGTTCGTGCTGCGCCACGGCAGATCGCGGCCATGCTTGCGGTACCACGCCAGCAGGCGCCGCCGCAGCTTGGTCAACGTGGGGTCAGTCATAGCCGAGTTTGTGCAGGTCATCCTCCGAGAAGCCGAGGTGGTGGGCAAGCTCGTGCAGCACCGTCTTGCGGATCTCCTCGACGGTCTCCTCGGGGGTGAGTCGCAGCGCCTCGAGCGGCTTCTGGAAGATGGTGATCTTGTCCGGCGCGACCATGTTGTACCCCTCGCCGCGATCGGTCAGAGCAATGCCCTCGTACAGCCCAAGCAGGCCGTTTCGATTACGAATGCCGTTGTCCTCCATCTGTTCCGGGGAGGGCCAATCCTGGATGATGATGGCGAGATTATCCAGCCCCGCCTCGATCTGCGGCGGCAGCGAATCCAACGCCTCCCCAACCAACTCCTCGAACTGCTCAGCATCCATATCTAGACGGTACCACCAACCCCTGCGCCCCACTCCCAAAAGTGCTATCGTGTACATGCTGGTATCGACACAAGCGTATGGGTTTCTGAGAACTGACGGAAGCCGGTCGAAGGAGTGGGGCAATGACAGAAGGGCAGACGATACCGAAGCCGGTTCCGTTTCCGGACCAGGTCACGGAGCCGTTCTGGGAGGCTACGAAACAGGGCCGCCTGATGATCCAGCGCTGCATAACGTGCGGCGACCGCTTCTTCTACCCGCGCGAGCGTTGTCCCGGCTGCCTCTCCGATGATCTTGAATGGGTCGACGTGAGCGGCAAGGGGCGCGTCTACAGCTTCATCGTGGTGCGGCAGCCCGGCCACCCGGGGTTCAACGAGGACGTGCCGTATATCTACGCCATCATCACGCTGGATGAGGATGTCCGCATGAACGGGAACGTGAAGGGCATCGACATCGATCAGTGCGAGATCGATATGCCGGTGGAGGTCTACTTCGAGGAGCGCGGCGACCAGATGCTGCCGCAGTGGAAGCCCCTCGGCGCGCCGGACCCGGCTTAGTACGCCAAACTTGTCAGCGGCAGTATCTCCGCGGAGGCTTGGCCGTCCTCGATGGTGAGGATGCCGACGTGGCCCGGTTCGCGGATGTTGCGCGGCAGGGCCGGACTGCCGGGGTTCACGATTAGCACGCCGGACTCCGTTCGCTCCACGTGAGCGACGTGAGTGTCGCCGCAGACGATCACGTCCACCGGCCCGCTGAAGTTTCGCTCCATCAGCGCCTCCGTCGTGATCCATGGGGTTTCTGCCGGCAGCGGAAACCCGTGAATCAGGCCGATTGTGACGCCTTCCGCCTCGATGACATGGGCGTGTTTGACGCGGGGGTCATCGTCCGGGAAAGGCGGTCGAAAGCCGTCGCCGTCGCCGTTCCCCCGCGCGCCGATCACAGGCGCGATGACCTCAAGCCAATCCAGCACGTCGATGATGTGCATATCACCGCCATGCATGACCATGTCGACGTTGGCCAACAGATCGAACACCTCGCCCGGCATCCGCTCCCCGGCCTCCGGCACGTGCGTATCTGAAATCAGGCCGATGCGCATCAGGATTTGCCCCTGGTCAGGCGGATCACCCTGTAGGCAACGGAGGCCGCTATTGTGAGGATAATCATGACGAAGACAACCCAGAAAAGCGGCTCATCAAGCACATCGGGAAAGACCTCTCTCACCAATCGGAGCAGATTCCTTTCCACGTGAGGGCCTGCCTTGGCCTACGGCAGGATGATGCCGCCGGGGGAAACGCCGGGCGCCTGTGCGTCCGCAGGCGGCAGGACGCGGGCGACCCACTGTGAGAGATCGCGCAGTTCGGTCGGGGTGATCTCATGTCCCGCGCCATCGTATTCGTTGTAGATAAGGTCGCCGTAGCCCCACTCTCCCAGCTGCGCGTTCGCCGACCGTCCCCGGTCAATCGGCACGACGGGGTCCTGGTTGCCGTGGCCGACGAAGATGGGCTGCGTCCGCTCCTCGGGCAGTTGTGCGGCAAGCTCTTCCATGTCGTGGATCGACGCGCTGAGCGCGCCGATGCCGGCGAACACGTCCGGCCGGGGCAGCGCGTAGCGATAGGCCAGTCCGCCGCCCTGCGAGAAGCCGATGATCAGGATCTTGCCTGACTCAAGTTTGTACGGCTCTCGCATCTCCTCCATGAAGGCATCGAATGCCTGCTCCGTGCTCTTTGCCTCCTCCGGGTCATTGAAGCCGCCCGGCGTCGTCCAACCGTAGCCGATCTGGCCGCCGCCGATGTCCAGCGGGACCGTGCCGTTCGGGCAGAGATACAGATAGCCGGTCTGGTGGATCGCGGGCGCAAGGCCTGCAAGGTCGTACATGCTCGCGCCGAACCCGTGCACCAGGATGATGACGGGATAAGCGCGGGATTCGTCATAGTCCGTTGGCGTGATGCTCACGTAGTCGAGGGCGCTGCCCTTGTTTGCCATCCCTTCCATCGGGCCTGCCCCTTTCTTCAGCCGCCGCGCCGCGCCGCTCGCCGCGTTCGGGAGTTCAACTCCCGCGCCAGCAGCAGCGCTCCACGGAGGCCGTTGTCGTCCCCGAGCTCAGTCACTTCAAATCGAACGGTGCGGTTCTGGAGTTTGAACGCGCGCTCCCTCGCGATACTGATGCCGTGCTCCACGTACTCATCCTGCCCGCGCGCCAGCCCGCCGCCCAACACGATCAGCTCCGGGTTGAAGATGTTGACGATGTTGGCAAGGCCGACGCCGAGCGCGTAGCCCGCCTCATCGACCACCGCGCGGGCGAGGGCGTCGTCCTGCTCCGCTGCGTCGAATACGTCGCGCGCGGTGATGCTCTCGCTGCCGTGCCGTGATGTCTTCTCTACGAGGATGGAGTCGCCGCCCGCCTCAATCCGCATGCGCGCCATGCGGGCGATAGCCGTTCCGGATGCCATCGTCTCAAAGCAGCCCGACGACAACCCGCAGGGGCATTGGATGCCGGTATTCATGCCGATGGTCATGTGTCCGAACTCGCCCGCCGCCCCGGCGATGCCGCGCAGGAGCTTGCCGCCGGAGACGATGCCGCCGCCGATGCCCGTGCTGATGGTCAGGTAGATCATCTCTTTCGTGCCGCGCCCCACGCCCATCTGATGGACGGCATGGGCGGCGGCGGTGGCGTCATTCTCGATCTCGATGGGGATGTTCAGACGCTCCGTGAGCGCGTCCGCCATCGCGAACTCGCGCACCATCGGCAGGTTTGGCGATTCCACGATGACGCCGGTTGCCGTGTCCACCGTGCCCGCGCAGGCGACGACCCCGGCGACGATCTCGCCGTTCGTCCTGGCAATCAGGTTATTGGCAGTCTCGACGATGCCGTCGATGAGCAGCTTGGGATCGGAGCGGGCGGGGGATGAGAAGGCGGTGCGCCGCATTGCGCCGCGGGGCCTGCGGGCGATGGCGACCCGTGTTTGCGTTCCCCCAACGTCAACGCCGAGCAGATACGGATTGGCCATGATTGTGCGCGTTCTCGCTGCCCTTCTGCTGACGATGGGGGCCGTTGTGCCTTATTGGCGTCCTTGCTATGTGGTTCGAATCAAAAAGAACCTGGCGACCCGGACGGGATTTGAACCCGTGATCTCTGCCGTGACAGGGCAGTATGTTGAACCAGACTACACCACCGGGCCGCGCTTGCTCATGCTACGAACGCGCCAATTCCGTGTCAAGAAGCGCCGTTGCTGCCGCGCGCGTCCGTGCCGCGGAACGCTCCCGCCCGATGGCCTCTAAAGTCACGAACAGCGGCGGCGCCGCCGTCCGCCCCGTCGTGGCGACACGGATCGCGCCGAACAGCTTGCGGCCGGACGTGCCGAGTTCCTCCACGAGCGCCCTGCAGCGTGTTTCGATCGACTCATGATTCCACGGCTCGATCTTCTCAATGGCATTGGCGGCGGTGATTAACCACTGATGAACAACGTTCGCGTCTTCAGGCAACGACACGCGCCAAAGGTCCTCCCCCGCGTCCGCCATCCGCTTCATCGCCTTGTCACCCATGCCGGCCCAGATGAGCGCAGGCGGGAAGGACACGTCATCCGTGAAGAAGAACTCACAGAGTTCCGGCATTTCACTCAGCACCCGCGCCCGGTCCTGCGTGAGCATGGCCGCCTGCCGCGCGAGTTCATCATCGAGCGGCCGCGGGATCCCGGGTGGCAGCCCGGCATCAAGATATGGCCGCGCCGCCTCCACGAATGCCTCCGGCGACGTCTCGCGGATGTAGACGCCGTTCAGCCATTCCAGCTTCTCGCGGTCGAACATCGCGGGCGAGGCCGACACGCGATCAAGTGAGAAACCCGCAATCAGCTCTTCTCGCGTCATCTGCGTGGTCTTGTCGTCGAGCGACCACCCCAGCAGCGCCAGGAAATTCAACATGGCCTCGGGCAAAAAACCCTCGTCGCGGTAGTCGAGCAGCGAGACGGAGCCGTGCCGCTTGGACAGTTTTGTCCGGTCTGAGCCGAGGATCAGCGGCAGGTGCGCGAATACGGGCGGCGTGTAGCCGAATGCCTCATAGATCATGGCGTGGCGCGGGGCGGATGACATCCACTCATCGCCGCGTATCACGTGCGTGATGGCCATGGCCACGTCATCAACCACGTTGGCGAGATGATACGTCGGGAACCCGTCCGACTTGAGGATGACGAAATCGTCGATGAGGCGGTTCTCCCACGAAACGTCGCCGCGTATGACGTCGGTGAATGTTGTGCGTCCGCTGAGCGGCGTCTTGAAGCGCACGACGCGGTGCTCAGCGTTCTCCGCCTCCTCCCGCTCGCGCTCCTCCGCGCTCAGGTTGCGGCAGCGGCGGTCATAGCCGGTGGGCACGTTGCGCTTCTGCTGGGCGGCACGGATGGCGTCCAGCCGCTCAGGGGTGCAGTAGCAATAGTAGGCGGCGTCCAGTTCGACGAGTTTCTCAGCCGCCACGCCGTAGCCCTCAAGGCGCTGCGACTGCACGTAGGGCCCATAGGGGCCGCCGATGTCCGGCCCTTCATCCCATTCAATGCCGAGCCAGCGGAGGGAATCGAGAATCCGCTCCTCGCTGCCCGGGATGCGCCGCTCCTGGTCGGTGTCCTCAATCCGCACCGCGAAGACGCCGCCCGTGCTGCGCGCAAAGAGCCAGGCGAACAGCGCGCTCCGGACGTTGCCCACGTGCGGATCCCCCGTCGGGCTTGGCGCGTAGCGTGTTCGCGTCTCTGACATCGCAGTCTCATTCTAACCCAGCGAATCGACGAGCCGCGCATCCGTCGTGCCCGCCGTCAGTTCTGCCAGGCATTCCGCAAGGTCATCCGCAAGGGGTGATCGAACCTCCAACGTTTCTCCGCTCAGGGGATGCGTGAACCCAAGCGAGAGCGCGTGCAGGAAAAGGCGCGGGACGGGATCGCGACTGCCGCGCGCGTAGATGACGTCTCCGGCGACAGGATGCCGCAGCGACGCGAAATGTACGCGAATCTGGTGCGGCCGTCCCGTCTGTGGCCTCGCCTCCGTGAGTGTGTAGCCGCCTTTCAGGTGCGCCAGCACGCGGTACCGGGTTGTGGCAGGGCGGCCCGACGCCACGACGGCCATCCGCTGCCGATGCCTCGGATCACGGCCCAGCGACGCCTCGATCACGCCGGTTGGCGGCTCCAGCAGCCCTCGCAGCAGGGCGATGTACGCTTTCTCGACGCTGCGGGACTGGAACTGCCGTGAAAGCGCCGTGTGCGCCGCGTCGTTCTTCGCGATCAACATCACGCCCGACGTGTCCTTATCCAGGCGATGAACGATCCCCGGCCTGTCCTCGCCGCCAATCGTTGAGAGCGGTCCCTCGCGTCCCAACAGCGCGTTGACGATCGTTCCCGTCGGGTGGCCGGGTCCGGGATGGACGGCGACACCGGGCGGCTTGTCGATGGCGAGGATGTCGTCATCCTCGTAGAGCACGGGCAAGGGCGAATGCTCAGCAGAGATCCCTACATCTCCACCGGGTTCTATCTCGCCGGTAATCGTGATGTCATCGCCGGGCTCAATGGCGTGCCCACGCTTGCGTGGCACGTCTCCGTTGACGCTGACCCGTCCATCCTGGATCAGCCGTCCAATGGCCGAACGCGAGACATCAGCGGAGAGCGCGGCGGCCAGGTATCGGTCGAGCCGCCTCTCCGACGTTTCAGGCGGGACGGTCAGACGAGTCTCCATCCTCAGCCCTCTGTTCTTCCGCTAGAGATTCGTCATTCCCGCGAAAGCGGGAATCCAGCATCCCCGCCGCGTCCTGCTGTTCAAGTTTCTTCTCCGATGCCCGATTCCTCAACACATAGAAAGCCAGCGCGAACAACCCGATTGTGAGGGCGGAATCCGCCACGTTGAACGTCGGGAAATAATAGTCGCTCCATACCTGCACACTGATGAAATCCACGACTGCGCCCCGCGCGAGCCGATCTGTCAGATTTCCCAGCGCCCCGCCCAACAGGAGGGCGAGGGAGTAACGGAGCAGGGCGCTCTCCCGCCCGTTCGCCCGGTAATAGAACAGCACCCCCAACACTCCAATGATGCTGACCAGGATCAGGAACTCCGTTTGGCCGCGCAGCAGGCCGAACGCGCTGCCGCTGTTCGTCACGTGGGTCAGACGCAGAAGGCCGCTCTCGGGGATCGATTCATAGAGGCGCAGGTTGTTGACGATCAGCAGCTTGGTTGCCTGGTCGGCGATGTAGATGACCAGCGTGACCGCGGCGAACGGCAGGAAATGGCCGCCGAATCCCCTCGGCGCGGTTGGACGCGAGCCGCCGTCCTCTACCACCAGATCTTGCGCCCCATCTCGGCGTCGATCTCATCGAGCGGGCGTGTCCACAGGCCGGTGGACAGGTATTTCCAGCCGCCGTCCGCGAACAGGCAGACGATGTTGCCGTTGTCCATCCGCTCCGCCAGCCGCTGCGCGCATGCCAGCACCGCGCCGGATGAGATGCCCGCGAAGATGCTCTCCGTCTGCAGCAGTTCCCGCGTCTTCTCAAACGATTCACGCGAGGTGATGATGAATTGCCCGTCCAGCACCGTCGTATCGAGGATCGGCGGGATGAATCCGTCCTCCAGCGACCTCAGCCCCTGGATGCGTTCCTCCGGGTGTGGGACGACGGCGATGATACGCGCGTCAGGGTTGTGCTCCTTGAGACGCCGTCCAACGCCCGTCAACGTCCCGCCCGTGCCGAGACCGGCGACGAACGTATCCACCTCAGGCAGTTGTTGGATGATCTCCTCGCCTGTCCCGTCGTAGTGGGCGCGCGGATTCGCCTCGTTGCCGTACTGGTACAGCATCACGTACTTGTCCGGCTCCTTTTCGGCCATCTGCTGCGCGACCTCGATTGCGCCGTTTGTGCCGTGACGGCCCTCGCTGAAGACGACGTTCGCGCCGAACGACTCGATCAACACCTGCCGCTCCTCCGTCACGTTGTCCGGCAAGACGACGGTGACGTCATAGCCCTTGTAGCGGGCGACCATGGCGAGCGAGACGCCGGTGTTGCCGCTGGACGGCTCGAGGATGATCCGGCCGTCGCCAAGCGTGCCGTCTGCCTCTGCGTTCTCCACCATCAGCAAGGCGATGCGGTCCTTCACGCTGCCCGTCGGGTTCTGGCCCTCCAGCTTGGCAAAAAGGCGGACGCCCGGCTTGGGTTGAAGCCGTTTCAACTCAACGAGGGGCGTCTTGCCGATTGTGTCCAGTATGCTGCCGGTCATGTGGCTAGTTTATCGCGTTGAGGACAGCAGGCGGGCAGAAATGGCAGGGAACGTCAGATCGCGATCTCTCGGAGATGTTCCTTGAGATTCCTGGTCATGCTGCGCAGGGAGACTGCCGTAATGGATGCCGAGATGCCGCCGCCGGCAAGGGGAACCAGCTTGCTGATCCCTTTCGCGAACGAGGTCTTTGTCAGCCGCACGCCGATTGTGCGGAAGAGGGCGTACCTGAGAGGGATATAGAGCGGCGCCGCGGTCAGTCGGATCCTGGCGATGCGGTATGCAGCGTTCGACTTTGACGCCTGCGCGATCTCTTTCAGGCTGTCGGTCGCCTGGCGCACCCCGAAAACCGCGCCGACCAACAGCCATATCCTGATCTCCGTTTCCTCATTCAGTTGCAGGTCGCCGTCCTCAAACAGGTCGTCCCATCCGTACAGGTACATCAACTTCTGGGCGCACACCACCGCATGCCAATTGAGTTGAGCAAGGTCTGCGGGAAGCGTCGCCGCCATCAGCCATCCTCCCGGCAGCCCGGCCGCGAAGGAGATGCTGGATGCCTTGACGATGTGCGACATGATGATGGCATCGGCCAACCTGTCGAGCGTTTCGATGGGCACGCCGGCCGCCAGCGGCGTTGTCGCGATCGCCTTCCCGACTTCGATGCTGTTCTGGTGGTAATGGCGATCCAGCTGTTTCCCCAGGAATGTTCTGCGGTCCACCTTCAATCCCGGGATAGCGGTCATCGCGGGCAGCAGGCGTCGCAGAATGGGGTGCGCGCCGCCGCCGGCCCCGCCCTCGCGATTCCACTCACTGTCGTCGGCGCCGTCTCCCTCACGCGCCCGCGTCGATGTATCGGTCACACGTCGTCCCTCCGCGCTGTCATCCTCACCCATTTAGTTTAACGCGTGCGTCACGCGCCGCTGAGGACAACACGAGTGACTTCCCGCGCCGGAATGCGGGATGCAAACAGGGAAGGCCGATCGGTTGTGGGCGCGAGCCTGGAAAGCCCTATTCGAACGCGGGCATGCCGCAGAAGGCTTCGTAGTCGATGAGCTCCGTCACCGTCGGGTTCTCGCCGCAGGCGGGGCAGTTCGGGTCCTTGCGGATCTTGACCGTCCGCATGTCCATGTCCAGCGCATCGACCATGAGCAGTCGGTTCACCAGCGGCTTGCCGACGCCCAGGATCAGCTTGATGGCCTCCGTCGCCATGAGAGAGCCGATGATGCCTGGCAGCACGCCAAGCACGCCCGCCTCCGCGCAGGAGGGGACCATGCCGGGGGGCGGCGGCGCGGGGTACAGGCAGCGGTAGCAGCCCTGCCCGGGCAGGAACGTCGTCACCTGGCCGTCAAACATGAAGATGGAGCCGTGAACGACGGGCTTGTCCATCAGCACGCCGAGGTCATTGATGAGATAGCGCGTGGGGAAGTTGTCCGTGCCGTCGATGAGGATGTCAAACTCCTCGGCGATCTCCATGGCGTTCTCAGAGTTGATGTGCTTGGCGATCTTGACGATCTCCGCGTCCGGGTTGATCTCGCGGATGGTGTCCTCGGCGGAATCGACCTTGGGGCGGCCGATGTCATCGTGCCCGTGCAGGAGTTGTCGATGCAGGTTGGTGATGTCGACGTCATCGAAATCGACGATGCCGATCTTGCCGACGCCGGCGGCGGCGAGGTACATGGCGAGCGGGGAGCCGAGTCCACCGGCCCCGACGAGCAGCACGCTCGCGTCCATGAGCTTGCGCTGCCCGATGCTGCCGACCTGCGGCATGATGATGTGCCGACTGAATCGCTGCACCTGCTGGGGCGTCAGGGTGCGCGGCGCCTGAATGATTCCGTTCGCCGCCGCCCTGTTCACCGTCGTTGTCGTTGTAGTCGTCGTAGTAGCCATCCTCAGAGTCTCCCTTGTGGTGGTATCCCGTTCAGACAGTATAGGGGATTGGGGGTGGGTGGGGGCTACTCCACCGGCTCCCGTGCCGAGTAGAGCGAATTCAGGTCATCCGGACTGATACGAAACTTCGTGCCGTGGTCTCGGGCATTGCCACCATCCTGCAAGAAGGCGTCAGAATCGATGACTATTGTTCCATCCGCAATAAGTCGGATGAGTTGGGTAATTCTCGGTTCCCATAGGAACTCTGCAGACGTATAGCTCACCAGACGGGATTGCCTATTCCACGACCCGCGAACGAGGATCAAGTAAACAGCGTTACGCGCGAATTCATTGATTAAGGCATCATGTGACCAAGCTTGCGCAAATCCAGCGCCTGCTTTACCTCCAACCTGAATCGAGCCCTCCGTGTCGGTTACGGGATGCGGCCCGTCAATATCTGGCTCAATGTCAAACAGCGTCAGTTCTGAGGTTCCATCGGTGAACGCTATTTTCCATGCCCCCGCATCGGGCAGCGCCCGCTCGGACGCCTTTAGTTCGCGCAGGAGATGTACCAGATGTAGCCTAGGAGCCTCTGCCCCCTCGAAACGGCCATCAGGTGGTATGTCGTATTCCCGCGTTGCGAGAATCTCCTTCAATTTTCTTCTAACGCTTGCCCGTGCTGCTGCCATTGTTTCCCTTTCCTGTGACCCTGGACTGTCTGGCGAAAGGAAAAGGACTTATTCCTCCTCGTCCTCGTCGTGTGCCTCAACTTCTGTTGCGTCAATGGCGCCAGCCGGAAGAAAACCCCACTGTTGTCTGATGTACTCGTGAACCGTGTGTTCACGCTCTCTCAGAAACGCTTCGTAGTCTCCGATGGACTTGCTCCGTTTTTCCATTAGTTCGAGGCAACGACCATTGACAAAGAAGGGCTGATAAGAGGACTCATACTCATCTGGCCACTTACCACGCACCATTTCTACCTGAGTCGCGGGATCCTGATTCGACCACGCGCGGTTAGTATCTGCCGTGACGGGCATGGTGTTCAATGCGTCGTCTGCGTCCAAATCCGAGCTTGTCCAGCCAGGGATGAACTTAGCGCAGAAATCCTCTGGAAATATATGGTGAATCTGAACGTCTACATCCTTTGCCATGCTACCCATCAGCGGCTGCTTGCTTATCGGGTCGGTAGCTCCCATCTTGCCAATCAATAGCCGTACAAGCTTTCCTATCGCACTAGAGGGCTTGTGCCCTGACAATTGTGGAACGCGCACTTCATCAAGCCACTTCGGCTGTGAGGTGCGACCGTCTGATATCCACTGCTGTAGTTCTCTCGTATCTGCGGCTTGGGTTGTCGGTTGGGATTCCAGATAACGCCTTTCCAAGATCGTGCCGACGTACCACTTCTCTAAAGCCCGATACCATTGTTCGCGCTCAGGATTACTCGCAGGATACTGATCGTGAATCCTCGACAAAGCAATACCTAATGGGGGCAGCATTGCAGGGTAAGCGATTAAGTTACTCTTACGTGTTCCTAGGCTCTTGTCGACACCCGCCCGAAAACGTCGCTCATCGGACAAGAATGTTCCTGCGGTGTGCAAGGCACTATGTGCTGCCTCCTTTTGGTTCGTGTAACGGGCGGCAGTAATCGTCCGTGGTAAGGACGACCTCTTTGGGTTAGCGTTTTCGAGAAGGGCAATGGTTTGCAGAAGTAGCTCCCCGCTCGAGTCAATGTTTCGATAATGTGGACTCTCTTTAATGAATGCGTCCAAGTCGCGTCGAAGGCGGATATTGTCTTTGTACAGGACAGCAGCAACAATCTCGATTGCGGTGAGCTTCTGGCCAGAAGTATTGATTGTCTCGAACACACGAGTGATGGCCTCAATAGATAATCTTGAGCCGAGTACGGTTACAGGGACAATTGGTCCCTCATGTAATTCGAAATGCCTCCAGATGACTCTATCCATGAATCGGACCCGTTCGGCGCGTTCCCCTGCAGGGAAGTATTCAACATACTGGTCCCTGGCATCTGAGAATTTGTCGAAATCGACAAGTAATTCAGTCGAAAGCAGACCTCGCCGTAGTCTATCTCTAGGTGCCTCAATTCGAGGATATGCCTTGATGTAACGATCATCGGCATCGATGGAATCCACAAGGGATTGGACAGAGCTTGTATCGACGAAGTCGGTACTGTTTGCCACTGCACGATTCCACAGCATGTCGAGGTTAAGGAAATACTGCTTGTCTCCTAACCCCAAATAGAGCGCTAACCCAGCAGTGAGCCTCTGCTGCCCGTCGAGCACGTATGACTGAATCCGATCAGTAGCACGCTCTTCATCGAGACCGGCCAACAGACGAGGGGAAAGGTCTAGCTGATCGTTAACCTCTAGTGTGAGAAACGAACCAATTGGAAAGTTATTGCGTATTGAATCATAGAGGCGGATAACTTTAGTGGCACCCCAGATTGAACCGCGTTGAAACTCCGGTAGGCGTATCCTATTGCTGCTGATTCGACCAGAGCTTGAAAAGTTGTCTGCGTAGATTCACGGTGCTGCGTCGTCACTTCGGCCCCCAACTGCCAATACCATTGGCGAATGTGATTATAGCATCGGATTGGGGCAAGGCGGTCGCACAATTGACGTGGCGCGCCCGGCAGGATTCGAACCCGCGACCCTCGGTTCCGAAGACCGATGCTCTACTCCACTGAGCTACGGGCGCGCGCCATCAATCTGTACAGACCAGTATCCATCGTAACGCTGAATGGGGTGAGGGGGGAGGGGATTAACGAACTGGGGGCGCCCACTGCGGTGGGCGCCCCCTTCAACTCGATCACTCTTGCGAGCCGTGGATGGCTCGTGTCCTGTCGGGTTGTCTGTTTGAGCTAGTTGTCCGGCAGCAGGTAGGTGTGCGCGTGGCGGTAGAAGTTGCCGTAGGACTGCGAGGGCACGGTCGGCATCACGCCCGCGACGCGGTCTGAGAAGACCGGAATCGCCAGCTGGAAGCCGCCCATCGTGCGAACCTGGTCGCGCAGGACGATCTCACCTGCCTGCCATGCCAACTCTCGCCGCTGCTCAGGATCGAGCTCAACGGACTGCGCGTCGATCAGCCTGTCCAACTCAGGGTTGGAGTACTGCCCGTAGTTCCTGCCGGAACCGCTGTAGAAGTACTCATACAGGATGAAGTCCGGATCGAATCCGCCGATCCATCCTGCGTGACCGCCCAGGTCGAAGTCGCCGGCGTTCATGCGGGTGTAGTAGTTGCCGGTTTCCATCTCACCGCTTTCGACGGAGATGCCGACCTCGTTGAGGTCTTCAAGCACGGTGGGCGCGTACACGCCGTAGAACGGTGCGTAGATCATCGTGGCCTGCAGCTCGCCCGGCTCATAGCCCGCGTCCGCCAGGATCTGGCGTGCCCGATCCTTGTTGCCCTCGGGATCGCTGTAGTCGTGACCCGTGATGGCGCTCAGCCGATCCTCAGGCAGCGCGAAGTAGCTGCCGGGGAGGAACGGGCCGCCGGTTCCGGGGGCGATCCAGTCGTTGTAGCCAAGCTTGATGAGCCGGTTGCGGTCAATCGCCAGGCTGATGGCGTCACGCACGGGCTGCGTGTTCCAGGGCTCGCGATTGAAGTTCGGGATGACGGAGAACATCATGCCCGGGTGGACGGCGGACGCCCACTTCTGGCAGATGTCGCATTCACGCAGGAGCGTGTTTGCATTCGCCCCGTTCCACCCGCCGGCGCTGCCGCCGATGTGGATGCGTCCGGAGCGGAGGCCGGCAACCTGCGCCTGGTTGTTGAGGATCAGAATCTCGATGGAGTCCAGGTACGGGAACGGCTGATCCCAGTAGTCATCCTTGCGCTCCATGACCATCTTCTCACCGGGGATCCAGTCTCCCACCACGAACGGGCCGGTTCCGATCGGCGGCTCCTCCCGCATCCTGTTGGTGTCCTCGGCATAGAGATGGCTGGGCTTCATGACGTGGTAGGGCAGGCCGATGACCTCCAGGAGCGAGGGCTTCGGACGGTCCAGGTGGAATATCGCCGTCAGGTCGTCTGCGCAGGACACATCATTCAGGACTGCGAAGTGCGCGGAGCGCGGGTTGCGAAGCAGTCCCTCGCCCGTGCGGAGCGTGTCATACGCCCATTCAACGTCCGCGCACGTGAACTGGACGCCATCCGAGAAGTTGATGCCGTCGCGGATGTTGAAGGTCCACGTCAAGCCGTCCGCTGCCTGCTCCCAATCGGTGGCAAGGTCAGGAACGATTGTCCAGTAGTCGCCGTTGATGAAGTTTTCCTTGTCGCCCCAGTCCTGCTTGGAGACAAGCATGTTGCCCACCGGGTGGCCGTAATGCGGCGCGCTTCCGGCTGCCTCCTCCCAGTTGCTGAACGTCGGGCCTTCGGACGTGGTGGCGATGATGAGTGTTCCACCGTAGACAGCGTTCGGATCAACCGGCACGCCGCTCACGGAATGGGACATCATGGCGTCGTCCATATCGTCCATGTCGTCTTCCATGGTGTCGTCCATATCGTCGTCATCCATGGATGTGTCTTCGCCGGACGTGTCGGTGGATGTGTCTGTGTCATCATCCTCCGATGTTGTTCCGCACGCCGACGCGACGATAAGGAACGCTGCCGCCACCAGCGCGAGCAGTAGAAACGTGATGCGATTCGTCATTAAGCCAGCCTCCTCCCCGTCTGCATGGCTATCCTTCTGCATGTGTATTAGTACTAGACGATAATGAACCGCTTATAGACAGGGGTCAATACCTAGTTATGCAAAGTTATGTAGGCCGGCCACCCTCATACCTGACCTTCCCCCGTTAAGAGGGACGGTGTCAGCGGAGCGTTACATGGATTCCGGCGCGGTCATCCCCATTAGAGTCAGCGCGTTGCGCAGCACCGTCCCCGCTGCCTGCGTGAGCCGCAGCCGCGCCAGCGTCACGTGCGGCGCTTCACCCAACACGCGATGCTTGGTGTAGAAATCATGGAATGCCGTGGCGAGTTCATAGGCATAGTGCGGCAGGTGGTGAGGCTCCAGGTTGCGCGCCGATAGCTCTACGACTTCCGGGAAGCGGAGCATGGCGCGGGCCAGTTGATGCTCTGCCTCCTCCGTCAGCGCGTCGAAGTCGGCGGCGTGGGACACATCGTCCGGGTCGATTCCACTTTCCCGCGCGTTGCGGAGGATGGATGAGATGCGCGCAAAGGCGTACTGGATGTAGTAGACGGGGTTGTCCGGCGCCTCTTTCTTGGCCAGTTCGAGATCGAAATCCATCTGGGAATCCGCCGACCGCGCCAGGAAGAAATAGCGGCAGGCATCCGGGCCCACCTCGCCGATCACCTCCGCCAGCGTGATGATGTCGCCCGTGCGCTTGGATACCCGCACGACTTCATCTCCACGCTTGAGGGTGACGAGCTGAACCAGGATGAATTGCAGTCGTTCGGGGTCGACGTCCAGCGCCTTGACCACCGCCTTCATGCGCGGCACGTGCCCCTGGTGGTCTGCGCCCCATACGTTGATGACGCGGTCAAAGCTCCGGCCCAGGAATTTGTCGTAGTGGTAGGCGATGTCAGAGGCGAAATACGTTGGCGCGCCCGTTTGCCGTACCAGCACGCTGTCGCGCTCGTCTCCCAGATCGGTGCCGGTGAACCAGACCGCGCCCTCACGCTCGGCTGTGTAGCCGTTCGCGCGGACCTCGTCGATCGCCTTTTCGTACGTCCCGTCTGCGAAAAGAGACCGCTCGCTGAACCAGCGGTCGAAGCGAACGTCGATGTGTTCCAGGTCTTCGCGGATGGAATCGATCATGCGCGCCATGCCGATCTCGCCGATCTCACGCGCAGCGTCCTCGCCATCGGCGAACTGCTCGCCGTACTCCGAGGCCAACTCCTGGGCAAGCTCCACGAGGTACGCGCCGTGGTAGCCCTCCGTGGGGAACTCCGCGTCCCTGCCCAGCGCCTGCAGATACCGCGCGTGGAGGGACTCAAAGAAATTGTCCATCTGGCTGCCGGCATCGTTCACGTAGTACTCGCGCTGGACGGTGTAGCCGGACGCCTCAAGTATGTTTGCGACGGCGCTGCCCTGTACCGCGCCGCGACCGTGCCCGACGTGAACGGGGCCCGTTGGATTCACGCTGACGAACTCAACCTGCGCGCTGACGCCCGCCCCGCTCGTGCCGTGTCCAAAGCGGTCACCCTCAGCAAGGATCGTGCCCACCTGCCGCATGATCCAGCGGCTGTCCAGCCCGAAGTTGACGAATCCGGGCGGCGCGACGGTCACGGACGTGACCTCCTCTTGCTCCGGCAGGCGTTCCCGCAGGATCTCCGCGATGGCCAGCGGAGACATGCGCGCGGATCGCGCCATTTTCAGCGGCAGGCTGGAGGCGTAGTCGCCGTGTTCCTGGTTCTGGGGCCGCTCGACGGCGGGGTCCTGGTGCTCAAGGGCAGGCAGCGCGCCGTCGGCCTGCGCGCGGCGCAGAGCCTCGGAGAGCATGTCCGAAATGGTGTCCTTAATCATGGGAACTTAAAGTATGCCACCTATCGGCTACCCGCCCTCCGGCGCGTCGCTCGCCCGCTCCCAGAACCGCCGCAGTTCTTCTTTCAGCGGCGCGTGCTTGTCCTGCGACAAGTCCGGGTCATCCGCCGCGACGGCCAGCGCATGACGCCGCGCCTCTTCAATGAGCGCCAGATCGCCGAACGTGGCCACCTGCAGGTCCGGCAGCCCGCTCTGTCGTGTGCCGAGCAGTTCTCCGGGCCCACGCAGCTGCAGGTCCGCCTCCGCCACTTCGAATCCGTCCCGCGTCCTTTCCATCACCTCCAGCCGCTTGTTGACCTCTTCGGTGTCGGACTCCGAGACGAGGATGCAATAGCTGTTCTCCGTGCCGCGTCCCACCCGACCCCGGTACTGGTGAAGCTGGGAGAGGCCGAAGCGGTCTGCTCCGTCAATCATCATCACTGTCGCGTTCGGCACGTCGATGCCAACCTCCACGACCGCCGTGGAGACAAGCACGTCGACATCCCCGCCATGTAGCTGCTCCATCACGCGGTCTTTCTGGGCCGGCCGCATCCGGCCATGCAGCAATCCAACGTTCAGATCAGGAAAGACATCCCGCGAAAGGCGCTCATGTTCCGCCACCGCCGCCTTGGCGGCCACGGCCTCGGACTCCTCAACAAGCGGGCAGATGATGAACGATTGTCGACCCTCTCCCGCCTCTCTGCGGATGAATCCATACGCTCGCTCGCGCTCGTGCGGCGGAACGATGGCAGTCCTGATGGGCGGCCTTCCCGGCGGCATCTCATGGATCGTTGAAACATCCAGATCGCCGTAGATCGCAAGCGCCAGCGTGCGCGGGATGGGCGTGGCGGTCATGACGAGCAGGTGCGGGGCGAACCCCTTGTTGCGGAGCGAGGCACGCTGCTCCACCCCAAACCGGTGCTGCTCGTCCACCACCGCGAGCCCGAGATTATCGAACGCGACTCCCTCCTGGATCAGTGCGTGCGTGCCGATGACGATGTCAACATCGCCCCGCGCGATGAGATCGTGCAGCTGGGACTTCGCGCCCGCCGCCATGCTGCCCGTGAGGCGCGCGATGCGCAGCGGCCGGTCCGGAAGGATGCCGCTGAAGCCGCGGTAAGGCCCGCCGTCGTTCGCCTCCCGGTTCCCATGGCTGAAAACGCCCGTGAGGGTGCGGAAATGCTGTTCGGCAAGCACCTCCGTCGGCGCCATCAACGCTCCCTGGAACCCGTTTGCCGCAGCCGTCACGAGGGCCAGCGCCGCAACAACCGTCTTGCCGCTGCCAACGTCGCCCTGCAAGAGCCGCATCATCGGCGCGCTTCCGCCGATGTCCGCCAATATCTCTTCAACGACGTGATCCTGGTCCGCCGTCAAGGTGAAGGGCAGGGCGCTCAGCACGTTGTTGACGGCCTCGTTGTTGCGTGGGATCGGCGCGCCGAGCTCATGCTGCTGCTGCCGCCGCCGCTCCAGCAGACCGAGTTGGAGGAGGAAGAGTTCATCGAACGCCAACCGGCGGCGCGCCCGCTCATCGTCAGATAGGTCCGCGGGGTGATGGATGAGACCGAGAGCCTGTCGCAGCCCCGGCAGTTTGGCCGCTCGAATGATGTCATCGGGCAGGAATTCCTGGACGAGCGGCAGAGCCCGTTCCGCCGCCGGGCCGATGAGACGCCGCATCCCGCTCTGCGTCACCCCTTTGGTGAGCGGGTAGATGGGCACCAACTCGCCGGCATCCATCCTGTCCTCAGCCCGAAGCTGCTCATACGTCTCCACCTGGAATTGCGCCCGGCTCCGATACTCCCCCAGCCGTCCGATCAGAAGCAGCCGCGCCCCCTTCTTGAGATTCCGCAGGACCCACGGGTTGCCGAACCACACCGCCTTCACCTGCCCCGTGGCATCGCTGACCGCCGCCTCGACGCGCATGACCTGCCGGCGTGCTGTGTAGTTGCCTCCGCCCGCCCTCTCAACGCGAACGGAGATGGCCGTCTGCTCCCCGTAGGTGAGCCGAGCAATCGGCGAGACGGGCACGTACCGCCGTGGAAAGGCCCACAGCGCATCGCGATAGTTTTCGATCCCCAGTTTCCTGAGACCCGCTTTCATGCGAGACGGCGCGTCCAAAGACTCATCGAGCGACTTTACCGGCGTTGCCTTTGGCGGAGGCTTCGCGGCCTTGCGCCGGGTTGGTTTGGGAGGCGCGATTCTCTCTGCCGGGGATCGATGCTCGGTTCTTGACCGAGTGGTCGAGATTTCTTCAACCCGATCCCACCCGGGGTCGGGCGGTACGTCCATGCGCGGCGGAGGCTCTCTCCGTTCGACATCCATGGCCGGCCCGGAATCGCGCAGTCGTTCCAGTGTCTCGCGCACCCACGCGGCGCGCCCGTCCGGCGGCAGGCCGTCATAGCCCGGCAAACCGATGCCCGCGTCCTCCAACGCGCGCTTGATGTCCGGGTCTTCAATCCATCTCTCAAGGAACGCATCCAGACCGCCGATGACGGCGCGGTTTGCGTGGTTCTGGTCGCGTTCGAGGCGCAGAACGTGGCGGATTGTCTCCACTTTGCGAGCGACACGGTCATCCTGTTCCTCAGGGGCAGAGGACGACTCGTTCCGGGGTGCGCGGCTGGGGCCGACAGGCAAGCGGCCCTGTGTCATGGTCGAATCCCCGTCACTGTCCGGGTGATGAGACTATTGCAACGCCGATGCACCCCGGCCCGGCGTAGGTTCCTACCGCCGCGCCGATGGTGTAGACGGGCACGTCATCGAGGCTAAGGCGCTCTTTGGCGCGGTCGGCCATCTCTCGCGCGCGCTCGTGATCTGTCGTGCTTGCATAGGCGAGCTGCTCAGCGTCTTCACTCTGCAGCGCGAGTGATTCAAGGAGAGCGTGGGCCTTGGCGCGGGAGCGTACACGCTCCAGCGGATGGACCTCGCCGTCCCGGAACTCCAGCACCGGCTTGACGCTCAGCAACCCCCCGAGGAACCGCTGCGCCTTGCCGATTCGTCCGCCGCGCGCCAGGTACTCCAGCGTATCGACTGCAAAATAGATGCGGGTGCGGCCGGCCGTATCGCGCGCCCATTCGGCGAGTTCCTCGATACCCATGCCGTCTTGCGCCCTTTGCGCCGCGCCTTGCGCGAGAACCCCGAGGCCCATCGCGACCAGCAGGGTGTCCACAACCTCGATAGTCGTGTCGGGATGGTCCTTCAGGGCCATATCGCGGCCTATCAGCGCTGAGTTGTACGTCCCGCTCAACTTGGAGGAGCAGGTCAACGCCAGAACAGGGCCGTTGGGAGCCAGGGCAGAGAATACATCGGCAAAGTCCTGGGGTGACGGCTGAGCGGTCTTTGGGAAAGCGCCGCGCTGCTGTAGCCGGCGATAGAACTCTCCACTGCCGATGGTGACACCGTCGCGGAACTGCTCCTCTCCAAAGAAGACATATGCCGGAACGATGGTGATCCCGGCTCGCCCGGCGTCCTCCTGCTTGATGTCGGACGTGCTGTCGGTCACGATCTGCACCGTGCCCTGAGATGCGCTTGTCACATCAACCTCCGGATGGTCCCCGCGCGCCCGTTCGGACGCTATTGGCACAATGCCAACAACCCCGTCCCCTGTCAACGCACGTGGGACCCGGCCGGTTGAGACAGTGCTTGCTTAAGCGGTTAGGCGGCGCGACGAACCCCTCGACGGCGCTCCGCCGGGGACGGCGTCTGCCTGAGTCCCCACTGGACCTCGCGCCGATACCGCCCGGGGCCGTACGTTGCGGGATTCCGAGAGGCCGCGCTGCCGGCCGACGGCTTGTTCTGTGGCCTCGCAGGTGTCGTCGTCATGTCTATCCCCTGTCTCCCAGTGAACGCTCCCTACTGCCATTCAACGCATGCGTGCAAACAGGTAACGCTCTTTTGTTCTATTCCATACAGAATAGCACGCGCGTTCCATAATGCAAGGCCTGTGCACATATGCCCTTCAGGGCCATTCGGCGGATGTATAGTGAGGCAAGGTGTAGGCAAGCGAGGATATAGCCGTGATTGAACTGGAAGGCATCGCCAAGCGCTACGAGGTTGGCGCGATCACCGTTACCGCCCTTGAGAAGGTGGATCTGACCATCAAAGAGGGCGAATTCGTGGTTGTTCTCGGCCCGTCCGGCAGCGGCAAGACAACGCTTCTGAACATGATCGGCGCGCTGGATACTCCCACCGAGGGGCGCATCACCGTCGGTGGACAGGAGGTCACGGGGGCGTCAAAGGGCCAGCTCTTCGCCTATCGCCGCTCCAGGGTGAGTTTCATCTTCCAGAGCTTCAACCTGTTTCCCGGCCTGACTGCGCGGGAGAACGTGCAATTCGGCATCGATGCCGCCGAGAAGCGCAATGGCGACGGCCCCGGTGCGGATGACGTCCTGACCGATGTTGGTCTGGGTGAGCGCGTGGCTCATTTCCCGCATGAACTCTCCGGCGGCGAGCAGCAGCGCGTGGCCATCGCTCGCGCTCTTGCCACCGGCAACCCGGTTGTTCTTGCCGATGAGCCGACGGGTGAACTGGACTTCACCACCGGCGCGCAGATACTTGAACTGCTGCGCCGCCAGTCCGAATCCGGAAAGACAATCCTGGTGGTCACGCACAACAGGGAGATTTCCCGCATGGCGGATCGCGTCATCGAACTGAGCAGCGGCAACATCGTGCATGACGGCCCGCCGGAGGGCGGACGAGCCGCCATCTCCGATCTGCGCTGGTAGTCTGACCTGATCGATGACACTCCGCTTACTGATCAAATGGTCCCTGCGCGACCTGCGGTCGCGTTGGATCCAGGTGCTCACTATCGCACTGGTTATCGGCCTGGGCATCGGCAGCTTCGCCTCATTCAACAGCATGACGCAATGGCGGCTGGCCTCGAATACGGCAAGCTTCGATGCCACCCGGATGTACGACCTGCGCGTCGCCCTCAGTGACAACAGCTTTGTTCCCGCAGGGCAACTGACGGAGGCAATCGAATCCATCCCATCCGCTCGGAGCATCGAGGGAATCGAGGAACGGCTGTCTGTTCCGACCCAGCTCAAGCTCGATTATGAGGTCGTGGACGAAGAAACCGGAGAGACCGGGACGGAAACACTACTCGTGTCCGGGCTGCTGGTTGGCATGGACTTTGCCGACCCCGAGGGTATCTCCGTCAACAGTGTCCACCTGACCGAAGGGCGCGAACTTGGCGCTTCAGACGCCGGCCAATTCAACGTGTTGCTTGAGCACAAGTTCGCTCTCGCCTATAACCTGCCGTCCGAGGGAGAGGCTCTTCTGGCGGGAGGCCGAACGGTCCGCTATGTGGGCCATGTCCTCTCGCCGGAGCATTTCATCGTGCTCACGGAAGGCGGCGGATTCTTTGCTCACGCCAACTACGCCGTTGTCTTCGCCTCACTGGAAACGGTGCAGACCCTTGCCGAGCGTTCCGGCCTTGTTCATGAGGCGATCATCCGCATCAGCGACGACGCTTCCCGAGACGTGATTATCGGGGAGCTTGAAAGCGCCCTGGGTGGCGCGCTTCCGCAGGTCGGTTTCGATGTCACACAGGATGCTGATGATCCCGCTTTCCGCGCCATCACGGAAGACGTTGAAGGCGATCAGCAAATCACCAACATCATCGCCTTTGCCCTCTTCATCGGCGCTGTTTTCGCGGCGTTCAACCTCACATCCCGGATGGTTGAGACGCAGCGGCGTGAGATTGGCGTGGCCATGGCGCTCGGCGTCACACCGCGACAGATCGCCCTCCGACCCGTCATCGTGGGCGCGCAGATAGCCGTTGCCGGGATCGTATTTGGCCTCATCGTGGGGTGGCTCCTGGCCCAGATGCTCAAGGGCATCCTGAACGAGTTTCTGCCCCTGCCCATCTGGGTTTCACCATTCCAGTACGGAATATTCGGCACCGTGACGATTGTCGGGCTTCTCGTTTTGCTCATCGCTATCGGCTATCCCGTCTGGCGCGCCGTCGGCGTCAATCCGATTGACGCCATCAGAACGGGGCATCTGGCCGCGCGGGGCGGCGGACTCGCGCCATTGATCAACCGGCTGCCGATACCCGGCGCGACTTTTGCCCAACTGCCGTTCCGCAACGTCGCCCGAGCGCCCCGCCGCGCTTTCCTGACCATCATGGGTATCGCCGCGGCCGTCGCCGTCACCGTTGTTCTTGTCGGGATGCTTGATTCCTACCTGGAAACTCTTCGGCAGGGGCGTGATGAGGCGCTGCGGACGACGCCGGAACGCCTTGAGATCGATCTTGTTCTGCCCGTGCCGGTTGGTTCGTCAATCGTTGACAATGTTCGTGACGCTGAGACGATCATCGAGATTGAACCGGGACTGCGTACATTCGCTGCGCTCTCCGCGCCGGGGAGCGGGGAGGAAATGGACGCTCTTCTGCGGTTTATCGACTTTGACAGCGACATCTGGACGCCGACCGCCGTGGAAGGCTCACTGGATGCGGATAGACGCGGCATCGTTATCGCCCAAAAGGCGGCGTCTGATCTGGGCGTTGATGTTGGAGACCCAATCATTCTCACGCATCCCGTTCGTGAAGGGCTGACATCGTTCTCGCTGCAGGACACGACGCTGCCCGTTCTCGCCATCCATCCCCACTACCTGCGAACCGCCGTGTACATGGACAACCGTCACCTGGATCTACTGAATATCCCCGCCATGACCAATCGCATCACTGCGGTGACGAGCCCGGGGGCAGAGGTGATAACCATCAAGGAAGAGCTGTTCCCGATAAATGGGGTGGTGTCCGTTGCGACGGTCGCTGAAGAAGTGAATCTGACCGAAGAACTGCTCAATCAATTCATCAGCGTCATGCGGCTGATGCAGATGATCCCGCTGTTGCTGGCCATTCTCATTGCCTACAACACCGCCGGCATCGCCATGGATGAACGTCGACGAGAACACGCCACGATGGCCGCCTTCGGCGTGCCGTACAAGACGGTGCTCCGCATGGCCGTTGTGGAGAGCGCAATTCTCGGACTCTTTGCCACGGCGGTGGGGGCGCTCATAGGCTTTGGACTGCTGGTGTACATCGTTGAGGTTCTTCTACCGCGTACGCAGCCGGGATTGGGGTTGATCATCACTTTCTCGGTGACGTCCGTGTTGACGGTCATCATCCTGGGTGTGATAGCCGTGGGCCTGGCCCCGCTCCTGACAACGCGCCGCCTCCGTCGCGCGGACATCCCCTCAACGCTGAGGGTGATGGAGTAACGGAACCGACGCCTATCCCCCGTTGCGCTTCTCCTGCAGGGCCGCGTAGACCTTTTCCGCAGTGATTGGCAGCGACGTGATGCGCACGCCAACGGCGTCTTCGATGGCGTTGGCAATTGCCGGCGCGGTCATGATGTTTGTGTGCTCGCCGATGCCGCGCACCGCGTATGGCCCATCGCCCACGTCCGACTCCAGCACGATCTCGTTCAACTCCGGCAGGTCGCGAACGGTCGGGAGCTTCATATCCGCGAAGGACGGATTCGTGACGCGGCCGGACTCGTCGTAGACCGTCTCCGTCATGACCGTCTCGCCGAAGCCGTACACGACGCCGCCCTCGAGCTGGCCATAGAAAGCGACCGGATTCAGCACGCGGCCGGTCTCATGCACGGCCGTTATCTTGAGCACGCGCACCTCGCCCGTCTCCGGGTCGACCTCAACCTCCGCGATCTGCGTGCCGAACGCGGTGTAGGGACTCGTTCCCTCCTGGATATCGACTCGCGTGACGATAGGCTCGCCGGTTCGAGCCGCAATCTCACCGAATGCAAGCGTCTCGCCGCCCTCGTTGACCACGTTGCCCCCGCTGAGGGTCAGCCGTTCCTCGTCCCAGCCCTGGAACTCTGCGGCCAAACGGCGCAGCTTGTCAGCCGTATCGGATGCCGCCATGTGTCCGACGGTGCTTGTGACGCGTGCGCCGCGGCTGCCGCCGATGCCCTGCAACGGCCCCAACTGGTTGGTCTGGAATGAGAGGGCTTCCACGTCTTGCGGAGAAACGCCAAGCTGCTCAGCGACCACCTGCGCGATGATCGTGAACGTGCCGCCGCCGGTATCGAACGTGGAGAAGTGCGCGGTGATCGAGCCGTCGGACGCTATGGTCACCTGGCACGCCGCCGCGCCGCCGCCCTGCGAGTGATGGCCGGTGCCGATGCCGATACCGACGTTCTCCGGGCGATTATCGGCGTAGTTGGCCTCGCGCAGCGCCTCCTCGAGGGTTGTGTCGGCGCGCAGGGCCTGGTATTCGTCGCCGTTCATCAACGGCTCGCCGTCGTGGGTGATGTTCTTCGTGCGGAACTCCGCCGGATCCATGCCGATGGCACGGGCGCAGAGGTCGATATGGGATTCGCCGGCCCACAGCCCTTGAGGCATCCCAGGCGCGCGGGCGAAGCCGCACGGCACAAGATTGGCGTATGTGTGCGTGATGGACATGGCGACGTTGTCGCAGCGGTACGCCCCGCCCATCTCGAACACGCCGCGCAGGCCGTTGGGAACGGGCGCGTAGGACACGTACCCCCCGATGGCCAGGTAGGCGTCTGCCTGCCACGCCGTGATCGTCCCGTCGCGCTTGACGCCCGCCTTGATGGTGATCTCAGACGGATGCCGCGGGTTGGACGCCATCAACTCCTCGGAATAATCAAATACCAGCTTGATGGGGCGTCCGGTCCGCTTGGCGAACTCGTACATGATGTACACGCCCACCGCGTCCGTTTTGCCGCCGAACGAGCCGCCGATGTACGACGTGTTGATGACAACCTTCTCCTGAGGCAAATCGAGAACACGCACCAGCTCACCGATGTTGGCAGCGGGCAACTGGCACGACATCCATATCTGCGTCGTGCCGTCGTCCTCAACGTCAATGAGAACGGAGTGCGGCTCTAGGTACGCCTGGTGCTGGTGCGGTGTCGAATACGTTTCCTCAACGATGACGTCCGCCTCGGCAAAGCCTGCCCCTACGTCTCCGCGCCCGCGGTCCAGCGCGACGACGACGTTTGTCGGCGTCTCCGGGGGGTCCTTGACGCCGATGTAGTTGGCAAAATCGGGATGCAGGATGGGCGAGTCCGGCTGCGCGGCTTCCCGAGCGGACAGTACGACCGGCAACTCGTCGTACTCCACCTGGATAAGTTCAAGCGCCCGCTCGGCGACGTCTTCATCGTCTGCGACGACTGCCGCCACCTTGTCGCCCACGTACATCACTTTGTCCCAGCACAGGGCGGGCTCATCCTTGATTGGCGCTCGGTTCGTCCGCACGCCCTCAAGGTCTTTGCCCGTCAGCACCAGGTGGACGCCGGGCAGCGCCGACGCCTCAGTTGTGTCGATGTTCACGATGCGCGCGTGGGCAAACGGGCTGCGCAGAATCTTGCACCACAACATCCCCGGCATTGTGCGGTCCATCCCGTACTTGCCGCTGCCCGTCACCTTGTCCGGGCCCTCTGCGCGCGGTGTCGCGTGGCCGACGATGTTATAGGACGCAAGTTGTGTCACGATTACTTCCCCTCCCAGGTGGATAGGCCTGAACTTATCAGGCCGAGATAGAAACAACGACGCCGCAGCGCCGCACCTGAATCATACCGCAATCCTGATTCTCTCCCCCACCTTGGGAAGGGTTAAGGTGGGGGTCTAAAGCCGCATCCTTATTTGGCCTCCTGCCGCCGGCCCGGTCTCCGCCTGCTGCGGCTGATCCAGCGCAGGCTCCAATGACGCAACGGCCACGCCGATCAGGCGAAACTCCCGCCCCGGCTCCAATTCCCGCCGCAGAAGCTCATCCGCCACGCCAAGCACTGCCGCCTCATCATCGGTGGGGCGGGGCAGGGATTGTTGCCGTGTGAACGTTGTGAAATCTGAGAGGCGCAGCTTGAGGCGAACCGTGCGTGCCCGTAGGCCCTTGTTCCTCATCTGTTGAACCACATCCGCCCCCTGCTCACGCACCAGCTTGAGCAGGATTTCCTCGTTGGCAGTGTCCGTGCGCATCGTCGTTTCGCTGCTGATGGACTTGACCTGCCGCTCGTCCTCGAATTCAAGCTCAGACGATCCCCTACCCAGCGACCGTTCCTTCAACCATGCCCCGCGCGTCCCAAACTCCTTGGCGAGCCAGTCGTCCTCCGCCGTGGCGAGGTCTCCCATTGTGCGAATGCCACGGGCATTCAGCGCGCGGAGCGTCGCCGGCCCAACACCGCTCAGTAGTGAAACGTCCAGCGGCGCAAGGAATTCATCCTCGGTCGCGGGGGGCACAAGCAGCAGGCCGTCCGGCTTGCCCACCTGAGACGCCACTTTTGCCACGGTGCGGTTGACGCCGCCGCCGATCGTTACGGCGAGACCCGTGGCGCGCCGCACACGCCTCTTGATTTCCTTGCCGAGCGGCTCCAGCATCTCCGGCCCGGCCACGTCCGTGACGTCCATGTAGGCTTCATCCACAGAGAGTTGCTGCACCAATGGCGTCACGCGGCGCAGGATGGTCATGACTTGCCGCGAGATGTTGCCGTATCCCCCGGGACGATGCCCAACACGAATGATGTCAGGGCTGAGACGCAGCGCGGTTGCCATCGGCATTGCGGATCGGGCCCCCAGCTTGCGCGCCTCATACGACGCTGCCGCAACGACGCCGCGCGATTCCGGCGGCCCGCCCACGACGATGGGCTTGCCGCGGAGGCTCGGATCATCGCGCTGCGCGACTGCCGCGAAGAACGCGTCCATATCCGCGTGGAAGATATATCTCCAAGGTCGCGGCCACTCGCTCATGCCCGCATTCTACGCTCACGTCGCGAAAATCAGCCGAATTGGGGGCGCCGCAGCGTGAGTATGAGCACGATGCACAGGAACAAGGGCAGGAATAGCAACAGGATAGGCGTCTTGTACTCATCGAACGTGTCGAACCACCAGCCAACGAATATCGGGGAGACGATGGACCCGATCGCGGATGTCCCCGTCTGTATCCCCATCAAACGACCGAAGATGGCCCGACCCCAAAGCTCGCCCTGCAGCGCAAGCCGGGACGGCGTGGTCATTCCCCAGCCGATGCCGTGCGTGACACCGTACAGGATTGCCCCGCTCAGATTGGTCGTCGTCAAGAAGAAGAACAAGCCGACAAGCTGCATGATGAATGCTGCCGCCAGTACAAACCGCTTGTCGAACTTGTCGGCCAGGAAGCCCGAGGCGAGGCGGCCCGGGAGGCCGCCGATTGTCCAGATCAGGACGGCCAACCCCGCCTCACGCGCCGAAAGCCCGAAAGTCTGCAGGGCCGGAATCTGGAAGATGACCAGTGCCGAAAACCCCATCTGCTGCATCCCGAGCGCAAGGACGTACTGGTAATACCCAGGGCTCCGCAGCACCCTGCCGATTCCAATCAGCGAGGCCTCTCCGACCGGCACCCCTCCACCTGTGAGTTGCACCGGCTCACTTGACGAATCTTCAGTCGGCGGATCGCCGTCCGGTCGTTGTCCGTATGCCTCCGGCGCGCGCCGCGTGATCAGCGCCAATGGGATGCAGATCACCCACATGGCGACCCCGATGCCGGCCAGCGTGTATCTCCAGCCGAACATCTCGATCAACTCGACAATTCCGTACACAAGGAAACCTGCAAAGCCCGGCCCGAGGAACATGAATCCGAGCGCACGCCCACGCATGCGGTTGAACCAATTCGTGACCGCCGTGCTGATGATCAGGAACGACCCTGCGCCGAGCCCCAGGGCCAGAAGCATATACGCCGCGTAGAACTGGACCACGTTCTGCGTTAGCGACACGAGGATGAAACCTATTCCACCGATGACGAAACCGAAAATGAGAATGATCCGGGGGCCTATTCGGTCGACAAGGAACCCCATGATCGGTCCCAGGATTCCTGATTCGGCGCGCTGGATCGAGACCGCTGTCGCCACGATTGCCCGGCTGCCGCCCGCGACCGACTCCGCGATGGGATTAACGAAGGCCGAGAAGCCGTAAAAGCCGACGCCCGTTGAGAACAGCATCAGCAGGAAACCGGACAGGACAATCCACCACCCGTAGAACACGCGACGGGGATTCAATATCCCAAGTGACGACCGCGTTTCAACCGCCATTTATCGTCCGCCAATCCGTGGGCGTCCTGATAAGAATGTCCCACGCCCTCCCCAGTACTGGCGTGAGCGTGAGCGCAACGCCAACCCCTGTCAAGCGCAGTGCGCCTATTCGACAGAGATGAGGTACGGATACAGCGGTTGGCCGCCGTTCTGGATTTCCACCTCGACGTCATCCGGGCAGACGGCGCTAACAGCCTCGGCCGCGGATTCAGCTTGCTCCTCCGTGATGCCCGCGCCGTAGTACAGCGTGACAATCATTTCGCCCTCCGGCGCGATGCGCTCCACCAATGACTGCGCCACCGCCTCCGGTGTCTCGCCGGACACGACCAGATCGCCCTCAAGGAGGCCGATCGGCTGCTCCGCCGCGTATGTCACATCGCCGGACTGGCCGTTGCGCACTGCGTATGTCACCTCGGCCCATCGGAGCTCATCAATCACGCCCTGCATCCCGTCAAGGTTGTCCTGGACGGTGTCGGTTGCCGAGTAGGTCAGGAGAGCGGCGATGCCCTGCTGCACGGATTCCGTCGGCAGCACCGTGACGGTCTTGGTGTGGATGAGATCGCGCGAGACCTCTGCCGTCGCCGCGATGTTCTTGTTGTTGGGCAGGATGATGATGTCCGGGGCGGGGATCGACTCCACGGCCTCCGCGATCTCCTCCGCGGACGGGTTCATGGACTGGCCGCCCCAGATAATGGAGCCCGCGCCAAGCCCCCGCATGATGCGAACGAAGCCGGGGCCGGCGGCCACCGACACGACGCCACAGACCACATCCTCGATGTCCTCTCCGTGGCCTGCCAGGAACTGCTGGTGCTGCTGGTCCATATCCCGGATCGAAACCTGCTCCAGCCGACCCATCCCCTCGGCCTCTGCCAGCACGATCTCGGGCTCAGCCGTATGCAGATGCACTCGCACCAGCGCGTCGCCTTCCACGATGGACTCGGACTCGCCGAACAACGCCATCGTCGCGCGAATGGTGTCCATGTTGGACGTGGGCTCCATCAGCACGAACTCCGTGCAATAGCCCCACGCCTCGCCTTCGCCGCCGGCGTACAGGCTTGGGTCGATGGCGGAGATAGTGGGGGCTTCAAGCGCCGGGCCGGGGTCTTCCCCTGTCATCCGCGCGAGCGCGCCGCGCAGCAGCACGGCAATGCCCTGTCCGCCGGAATCAACGACCCCCGCGCTGGCCAGCACGGGCAGTAGCTCCGGCGTACGCGCGGTTGACGCGTCGGCCTCATCCGCAGCGGCGCGGAGGGTGTCGATGACATCTGCAGAGCCGCTCGCGTTTGCCGCCTCGCCCGCCTCGCGCCCGACGGTCAACATCGTGCCCTCGACGGGCTTGCTCATGGCTCCGTATGCGGCGTCTGACGCGGCCTGCAAGCCCTTGGCGAGTGCCGGCCCGTCCATCGTGTCAACGCCGTCCAGTCCCTGGGCAAACCCCTTCAGATATTGGGAGAGGATGACGCCGCTGTTGCCGCGCGCTCCGCGCAGCGCGCCCTGCCCGATGGTGTAGGACATCGCGCCGACAGTGCCGTCACCGGGGTTCTCCTGCGCGTCCCGCAGGGCAGTTTGGATGGTGAGCATCATGTTCGTGCCCGTATCGCCGTCTGGCACCGGATACACGTTGAGCGCGTTCACCGCGTCTACGTTGGCCTGCAGCCACTCCGCGCCGCCGCTGAGCGCATTGAGCAGTCCTTGAGCATCGAGCGTTCCTGTCTCAGTCGCCATTGCTCCTCCCCCTTGTGCCGCAAGCCCGGCTATATTGCCTCAGACTCCTGACTCTGGTAGCATACGTCTTCGCGTAGTGACTATGCAGCCGCCCTTTTCGGGCGCGCGAGAATCATCCTGAAACAACGATCGATTAGCAACCATGGCAAAGTGTAAATTCTGTGACCGCGGCCCCCAATTTGGTAACCGCGTCAGCCACTCGAACCGCAAGACGCGTCGACGCTGGAACATGAACGTCCAGCGCGTCTCGCAGTACGATGCCGATGGCAAACGCACCCGGGTTCGCATGTGCACCCGCTGCCTGCGCACCGCCGCCAAAGTTGCGAAGTAGCCCGCACGCGGCGGGTCGGTAATTGTTCGGTAGACTGTGACCATGAATGGTGACAATCACTCTCAGACTGCGCTCGAGTTTCTGACGGCGTCTGACGAGGAGTTCGCGGCGGGTGACCACTTGCAGGCTTCTGAGAAACTGTGGGGCGCCGCCACGCACGCTGTTATGGCCGTGGCCAATCAGCGAGGTTGGGAGTGCCGCTCCCACCGCGCCATGAAGAACGTGGTGCAGCGAGTCGCTGAACAGTCTGATGACGACCTATTGCAGGGCGGATTTGGGCTTGCTGAGAAATTCCACAAGAACTTCTACCATGACGAGATGGAGGACTTTGAAGTGGAGTCCGACCGCCCCGTCGTCCACCGATTTGTCCATCGCATGCTGTCATACGTGGAGTCGAACGCCACCTAACAGCTTCCCTTGCTCCCGCATCCTCACGCGTACCTTAGCCGCAACCGAGCCCCGCTCCTTCCCCTGCTAGAATCAATCCACATGCAAATCACTCAGGTGGGGGTTCAATGGCGGAGAAACTTGTTCTTGCGTATAGCGGCGGGCTCGATACGTCCGTTGCGGTGCGGTGGATCCAGGAGAACTACGGGTATGACGTCGTTACGCTGACGGCGAATCTCGGCAACGTCGACAACCTTGACGAGATCCGGCAGCGCGCGCTGGAGTCCGGCGCGGTCGGCGCGCACATTGCCGATGTCCGCGACGAGTTCATCCGCGAGTTTGTTTTTCCCGCCCTCAAGGCCAATGCCCTCTACCAGGGTGTCTATCCCGTCGCCACGGCGCTCGGCAGGCCGCTGATTGCCCGCCTGATGGTTGAGGCGGCGCGGCAGGAAGGCGCAACGGCCGTCGCGCACGGCTGCACCGGCAAAGGCAACGACCAGGTGCGACTGGATGTTTCGGTCGGCGCGCTCGCGCCCGACCTCAAAGTTGTCGCGCCTGCCCGCGAGTGGGGCATGACGCGCGTTGAAGAGATCGCCTACGCCCGTGAGCATGAGATTCCCGTGCCGTCCACGCTCGAGAAGCCGTATTCGACCGACGACAACCTGTGGGGGCGCAGCATCGAGGCGGGCGTGCTGGAAGATGCGTGGCGTGAGCCGCCGGAGAACGCCTACGAGTGGACCGTCGCTCCGCACGAAGCCCCGGATGAGCCGCGTTACGTCGAGGTGCAGTTCGAAGAGGGTCTGCCCATCGCGTTGGACGGCGCGGAGATGTCGCCCGTTGATCTTGTGGAGACGCTCTCAAAGATCGGCGGCGAGCATGGTGTGGGGCGCATCGACCACATCGAGGATCGTCTTGTCGGCATCAAGTCGCGCGAGATCTATGAGGCTCCCGCGGCGACCATTCTCATCAACGCTCACAGGTCGCTGGAGGGCATGGTTCTCACGAAGGACCAGGTGCGGTTCGGTGAGACCGTCTCCCGCGAATATGCCCAGCTTGTCTATGACGGGCTGTGGTTCAGCCAGCTGCGGGAGGACCTGCAGGCGTATGTCGACAGCAGCCAGCGGGCGGTGACAGGGGCGGTGCGGGTCAAGCTCCACAAGGGCCATGCGACGGTGGTGGGGCGCAAGAGCGAGTACGCCCTCTACCAGCACGCACTCGCCACCTACGACGAGGGCGATGTCTTTGACCAGTCAGCCTCGCCGGGCTTCATCCACCTGTGGGGCCTGCCAATCCGCACGCAGGCGCGTGTAAGGCCGGAGGAATGATCTCCGATTCAGTCACAGATTAAGTGACGCTACCCGCTATCCTGTATGTATGGCGGAACAATCAGGTACGAACCCTGCGGATTTCCTTGCCTCCCTGTCGTTTGATTGGGGGCTGGGGTTCTATGACGTGCGCGGATCAGAGGCGTGGGCGCGCGCGCTTGAGCGGGCGGGAGTACTGGACGAGAGTGAGACGCAGACTATCCTTGGCGGTCTTGAGTCTGTTCGTGCTGAGCTTGAAGCAGGTGAGTTTCCGTTCAGGCCGGAGCTTGAGGACATTCACTTCAACATCGAACGGCGGCTGATCGAGCTCATCGGCCCCGTTGGCGGCAAGCTGCACACGGGCCGCTCTCGCAACGACCAGGTCGCGACCGATACGCGCCTCTATGTGAAGGATGTGATTTCGAGCGCGTTGGGACACCTGGATGACTACCGCTGGGCGCTACTGCAACAGGCCGAGAGCAACATCGACGTTATCCTGCCCGGATATACACACCTGCAACGCGCACAGCCTGTTTCGCTTACCCATCATCTGCTCGCCTACGTGGAGATGGCCGAGCGCGACGCAGGCCGGCTGCGCGATGCGCTCACCCGGGCTGATGTAATGCCGCTTGGCAGCGCCGCCCTGACCGGCACGGCGTATCCTATTGACCGCGAGGCGCTAGCAGAAGATCTCGGCTTCGCCGCCGTCAGCCGCAACAGCATGGATGCCGTTGCCGACCGCGACTACATCATCGAGTTCGTGTCCGCCGCCGCGCTGACGATGACGCATCTTTCCCGCCTTGCAGAGGAGATCATCCTGTGGTCGTCGGATGAGTTCGGCTTCGTCCGTGTCGGTTCTGATTACGCCTCCGGTTCCAGCATCATGCCGCAGAAACGCAACCCGGACATCGCAGAACTGGTGCGCGGAAAGACGGGGCGTGTATTTGGCAGCCTTGTCATGCTCCTCACAGCCGTCAAGGCTCTGCCGCTTGCCTATAACCGCGACTTGCAGGAGGACAAGGAGCCTTTGCTGGATGCGGCGGATACCTTGCTCGGCAGCCTGGAGATGATGGCAGGCATGGTTCCAACGCTGGAGTTCAATGCGGAAAGGATGCGCGCTGCTGCGGAGAGCGGTTTTCTGCTGGCCACGGAGTTGGCGGATTACCTGGCTGCAAAGGGGGTCCCGTTCCGTGAGGCGCACGGCATCGTCAATGACCTCGTCAAGAATGCGATGGATTCCGGCAAGGAACTGCGCGACCTGACGCTGGACGACTATCGCCGCGCATCCGAGCACTTTGAGCAGGATGTGCTGGACATCACGGTTGACTCTGCCGTTGCCAAGAGGGATGTCATTGGCGGAACTGCGCCCAACCGCGTGCGTGAGGCTATCGCTGCCGCTCGTGCCCGTCTCGAATCGAACGAAGGCTGAACGTCTGCATGCCGCATCACGACCGCATCAAGATTGCGCCGTCCATACTGGCGTCGGACTTTGCCCGCCTCGGTGAAGAGACGGCCGCGGCTGTGCAGGGCGGGGCGGATCTCATCCACATCGATGTCATGGACGGCCATTTCGTGCCGCCAATCACGTTTGGCGCGCAGATGATCGCGGCGATCAAGCCCTACGCAGGCGGCGTCCCGCTGGACGTTCACATGATGGTGCAGGAGCCGGCGCGCCAGGTTGCAGACATCGCGGCGGCCGGCGCGGACATCATCGTCGTCCATGCGGAGGCGTGCGCAGACCTGGCCGGAACGCTTGCCGCCGTTTGTGAGACGGGCGCGCGGGCAGGCGTTGCCGTCAAGCCTGAGACACCGATCGATTCCATACTGCCCTTTCTGGAGGACATCGCTATCGTGCTGCTGATGACAGTCAACCCGGGTTATGGAGGACAGCCCTACATCCCGGAGGTAGAGGCCAAGATCGCCCAGATGCGCAGGATTATCGACGAGCGCGGCGTGGATGTTGCTCTCGAAGTTGATGGGGGAGTCAACGACGGCACTGCGGAACAGGTCGTCAGGGCCGGCGCCAGGCTCCTTGTCGCGGGGACGGCCGTCTATGGCAGAGCTGAGCCGGTCGCTGAGCGTATCAGGATCCTGCGCCACATGGCTGAAGACGCCTTGGCGGAGTGAACCCTTACCCCGGCGGGTTTTCTCCCAGGGGCCAGGAGCCCAGGCCGTCGGCCTGGTATGCCTCGGCGAGGCGGGCATAGTAGGCTCCGCCTGATTCCTCCATCTGCGCGCGGCGTTCAGGCTCCGTGCGCCATAGAACCTCCGTTGGCACGCCCGCCGCGAAGGAGTCGTCCGGGATGACCGCATACGGCGCAACCGCCCCGCCCGCCGCCACCACGCAGAAATCACCGATCTCCGCGCCCTCGGACACTGTTGAGTTGTTGCCGATCAGACAGTGGTCGCCGAGCCTCCGCCCATGGAACGTCACCGCATGGCCGAGCGTATTGTCCGTTCCGATTGTGATGTCGCCGTTCGCGTGGACGACGGCGTTGTCCTGCACGTTCGTGCGGTCGCCGATGATGATTTTGCCCCTGTCGCCGCGCAGAACTGCGCCGGGGAAGATCGTGCACTGCGCTCCGATCTCAACGTCGCCGACAACATACGCCGCCTCGCTCACCCACGCCGTCGGATGGATCTTTGGCGCTTTCCCATTGAAAGGTCGGATCATCGATGAGCCTCCATCAGTCTCGGCAGCGCGATGTTCCGCTGCCCGAGCGTTCGTGTTGTACCCCTGCACGGAGAGAATCCGCTGCTCAAAGTCGTTGACTGCGCGAATAGGAGTGCCGGGGATGCCCGATACGCGCGAGTAGTGCGGAATGACGGCACGCGGCAGGACGACGGCGCGCGGCTCAATCCAGCACCATTCACCGACCGTCGCCGCTTCAAGGACTGTTGCGTTGTCGCCAACGCGCGTGAAACGCCCCACGCCCATTGAATGCACCATCGCGCCGACACCCACGTGCGCTCCCTCGCCGATCTCCGTCGTGCTGGAGATTGCGCCGACTCCGCCGCCGTGAATGACTGCGCGTTCCAGCACCGCCGCGTTCCGTCGGACGATAATGCGTCCGCCCTCCGCGCGCAGCACTGCGCCCGGCCAAATGCTCGCGCCCTCATGGACCTGAACGTCGCCCATCAGATAGGCGTTCTCAGCGATCCACGCGGACGGATGAATGACGGGCGTCCTGCCCTGAACAGTGCGTATGGCCATAGGAGTTGGGCGCATTATCAACGGCGCGGCGATTGAGGGTCAATTCGATAGACACCTTTTCAAAAAAAGTCGATGATGAATACAGGGGTAACGAATGCTAACAGGAGGGCATTCCGATGGGTGATGTCGCAACGTGGGAGAGTCTTGCTCAGCAACTCAGGGTGGATTCCGTGCGCGTGGCCGCGCAGGCGAAATCCGGCCATCCGACATCCAGCATGTCGGCGGCAGATCTCGCTTCAGTTCTGCTGAACGATTATCTCCATTATGACCTGGAGCGTCGTGACGCTCCCAACAATGACCATCTCGTCTTCTCCAAGGGCCACGCCTCCCCGCTGATCTACAGCATGTTGAAGGCTGCAGGCGCCATCGACGAAGAGGAATTCCTGACGTATCGCTCCATCGGCAGCCGGCTTGAGGGCCATCCCGTCCCCAACCTGCCCACCGTTGACGTTGCGACCGGCTCGCTGGGGCAGGGACTCCCGATAGCCGTCGGCATCGCTTTGGCCGGAAAGCGGCTGGATCAGCTGCCCTACCGCGTGTGGGTCTTCTGCGGCGACAGCGAGATGGCCGAGGGCTCCATGTGGGAAGCGGCAGAGCACGCTGCCTACTGGGAGTTGGACAACCTGACGGCCATCATTGACGTCAACCGCCTTGGCCAACGCGGCGAGACCATGTACGGCTGGGACACGGGCGCATACGCTGCGCGCTTGCAGGCTTTCGGCTGGCACACCGTCGAGATCGACGGCCATGACGTTGACGCAATCAACACCGCCTACCAGGAGGCCGTTGGCACAGAGGGCCGCCCCACGGCCATCATCGCTCGCACGATGAAGGGGCGCGGCGCATCCGCGGTTGAGAACAAGGAGGGCTTCCACGGACGCCCCCTGGATGACGCCGAGACGGCTATCACGGAACTGGGCGGCAGCACCGGCGCGACGGTGACCGTTCAGACACCTGCGAATTCTGTCGAGGCGAACGTCTTCAAGGTCACGCCCAGCGGTGGGCTGCCGAAGTATGAAGTCGGCTCCCGCATGGCGACACGCCGCGCTTATGGGGATGCGTTGGCAGCCGTTGGCTCGCGGCGCGGCGATATCGTCGCTCTCGATGGCGAGGTCAGCAACTCCACGCATGCGGAGATTTTTGCAAAGGCGCACCCGGATCGATTCTTCGAGTGCTACATCGCTGAGCAGCAGGCAGTTGCGGCGGCTGTGGGTATGCAGGTGCGTGGATGGACGCCGTACGTCTCCACGTTCGCAGCGTTCCTGACACGCGCCTACGACTTCATCCGCATGGCTGCCGTCAGCCGCGCCAACATCCGGCTTTCGGGCTCCCACGCCGGCGTTTCCATCGGTGAGGACGGGCCGTCACAGATGGCGCTGGAGGATATCGCCATGATGCGCGCCATCAACGGCAGCACTGTGCTCTATCCGTCCGATGGCAACCAGACCGCGCAGCTTATCGCCGCAATGGCCGATATTGACGGCATCTCCTACATCCGCACGACACGTGAGGCGACTCCCGTTCTCTATGAGCCTGATGAGGTGTTCAGGGTCGGCGGCTCTCGCGTGCTTCGATCGTCAGATGATGACAAGCTCACCATCGTTGCCGCCGGCATCACCGTCCATGAGTCTCTCAAGGCCGTTGATGCGATGGCCGCGGACGGAATCAACGTTCGGCTGATCGATCTGTACTCCGTGAAGCCCATCGATACCGCAACGCTTGAGGCGGCCGCGAGTGATACTGGCACGATTCTGACGGTCGAGGACCATTGGGCGGAGGGCGGCATCGGCGATGCTGTGCTCAGCGCGCTTGGCGGACTGCGAAACCCACCGCGCGTCATCAAGATCGCCGTGCAGGGTATGCCGGGGTCAGGCAAACCCGCGGATCTGCTGTCCCAGGCGGGCATCGACGCCGCCCACATCGAGGCCGCCGCACGCCTGCTTGCGCAGAGTTAGGGGGAGCAAGAATGGCAATCGTAATCCGTGACACGATCATCGTGACGTCTGATCCTGATGGCCGCATCATCTACGACGGCGCTATTGCCATTGGTAACGACGGAAACATTGCTGCGGTCGGCCCGACGAATGAGGTGGTTAGTGCCCATCCCGACGCTGAGATGGTTTCAGCGCGGGGAAAGGCCGTCTTTCCCGGTTTCTTCAACTGCCATACGCACCTGACGGCTACGCTGAGCAGGGGCATCCTTGAGGACCTCGGATTCCCGTCCCCGTTGCGCTTTCCGGAGCAGGTGGCGGCCATGCTCTCCGCCGAGGAGATGCAGGTGTTTGCCCTGCTCGGCGCGATCGAGGGTATCCGCAGCGGGACGACAACGTTCTTCGAGCAGGGGCGTGGCATTTCCAACTACGCGCAGCAGCTCGCCGACACCGGCGGGCGTTTCGTCCTCACAGAGTCCATGACGGACGTGAACTACAACGTCATAAGCGCCGGAACGCTCCTGAAGTCGTCATCGGACTTTTCGGAGGAGCTTGCAGAGGCTGCGTACCAGCGTGCCGTTGATGTGTACGACGCCTGGCACGGCAAGGCGGACGGGCGACTGACGGTGTATTTCTCGCCGTCCACCACGGATTCCGTCTCTCCGGCGATGCTGCGCCGTTCACGTGAACTGGCAGAGGAGCGCGGCGTCGGCTACACCATCCACTTGTCACAGAGCAAGCAGGAAGTGGCGGGAGTGATGGCGGCATGGGGCGTGCTGCCTGCCCACTACCTGGAGCAGAACGAGTTCCTGGGCCCTCGCCTCGTTGTTGCACACTGCCGCGAGATCATCGAGTCCGAGATCCAGGCGCTTGGCCGGCATGGCACGGGCGTCTCCAACAACCCCGCCATCGCTGCTCGCCGGGGCGCCGCCGCCCCCGCCCTCGATCTTGAAGAGGCAGGCTGTGTGATAGGAATCGGCACGGACAACATGGCCGAGGATATGGTTGAGGCCGTCCGCACGGGCTACTTTGTCGAGCGGGTGCGCCGGGACGACCCGTTCAGCCCCTCGCCCGAGAAATTGATGGACTGGGCCACCATCGGCGGCGCGCGCATCATGGGCATGGATGAGACGCTTGGCTCACTGGAGGTGGGCAAGCAGGCGGATCTGTTCATCACGGATCTGCGGCGCGCCCACATGGTGCCGGTGCTGCGCGTCATCTCTGACTTCGTGAACAACGGTCAAGCGTCAGACGTTGAGGCCGTTATGGTCGCGGGCGAGTGGGTCATGCGCGACCGCAAACTGCTGCACGTTGACGAGGACGATATCCTGCAACGCGGCGAGGAGTTGGCGCACCGCGCGTGGAAGCAACTCCAGGAGAAATACCCCGACGTTGCGATGCCGTTCCCGCTGTCGGAGGGCCCGGCGTTCTAGCCCGGCAGCCACTTCCATTCATGTCGCCGCCGTCAGGCTCCGACTCCGGACGCCTCTACCACGGCGATAACCTGCCTATTCTCCGCGAGCTGCCGGACGAATCCGTCAATCTCATTGCCACCGATCCGCCGTTCAATACGGGCCGTCACGTCAGCACGCAATCCGGTCGTTCGGCTGCTGATGCCGAATTCAGCGATCGATGGTCGTGGGAGCGAGATGTCGATGCTGAATGGCTCTCCCATATCCGCGAGCATTGCCCCTCTGCAATGCGTGTCGTCGAAACGTCTCGGGAGACCGCCGGCGACAGCATGGCGACCTATCTCTGCTTCATGGCCGTGCGCCTTGTGGAGATGCGGCGTGTTCTCACGAATGACGGCAGCATCTATCTGCACTGCGATCCCACGTCCAGCCACTATGTGAAGCAGTTGATGGATGCCGTTTTTAGCGCGGGCAACTTCAGGAACGAGATCATCTGGAGCTACGGCCTCGACGGATCATCGCCCAGGCGCTACTCCCGCAAGCACGACGTGATTCTCTTCTATACGAAGTCGGATCGGTACACGTTCAACAAGCCGCAGACGCCCGCAAAATCGCAGAGGCTCAAGGGGCGAATGAAGGGCGCGACGGATGTCTGGGATATTCCCTCGCTCAACAACATGGCGAAGGAGCGGACCGGCTTCCCCACGCAGAAGCCCCTAGCTCTCTACGAGCGCATCATCGAGGCCAGCACCAACCCCGACGATCTCGTCCTGGACCCCTTCTGCGGCTCCGGCACGACGCTCTTGGCCGCCGAACGCCTCAACCGCCGCTGGATCGGCATAGACAGCAACCCTACGGCTATAGAAACGGCGCGGGAGCGGCTGGGGGCGGAGGGAGCCAAAGCCCGTTAAGTACGGCGGGCGGGCTACTGCCCGCCCGCCGTTGTTCCGGAGTTGGTCTGTTGTTATCGCGGCAGGCCAAGGCCCCGTTGGGCGATAATGTTCTTCTGGACCTCCGTTGTGCCGCCCGCGATGCTGATGCCGATTGTGCTGACGGCGTTGGAGTTCAGGAACCCGTTAACCGGCAGCGTCAGCGGCAACTCCGTCGTTGGCAGAACCAGCCCGTACTCACCCAACACGTGGGAGAAGTAGCGGTACACCTTCTGGGTGATCTCATCACCCCAGAACTTGGTCATGGACGCCTCGCGCACGGGAATCTCGCCCTGGCTCTGCATCCAGCCGACGCGGTATGACAGCATCCGCATCGCCTCGATCTCCAGCCGCAGGTTGGCGATCTGGTGACGCACGACGGGATTGTCCAGCGGGCTGTCTCCGTGCTGCCGCACGTTCTTCGCGTACTCGATGAAGTCCTCCATGATGCGGATGAGCATCGCGGGGCCCTCGATGTTGGAGCGCTCAAAGCTGAGCGTGGTCATCGCCGCGTACCAGCCGCGGTTCTCCTCGCCGATGATGTTGTTGGACGGCACCCGCCAGTCCTCGAAGAACACCTCATCCCAGCGGTGACGCCCGAGCGCGTCAGGGATGGCGTTCACCTTGATGCCGGGGAGATAGTTGCCGTCCTCGTCCCGAAGTCGCGCCAGCAGGTACGTGATGCCGCGGTGCTTCGGCTGCTCCGGATCCGTCCGCACGAGGATATGGATGAACTCGGCCTTGTACGTGCTCCATATCTTCTGGCCGTTGATGACGTAGTCGTCGCCGTCACGAACGGCGCGCGTCTGCAGGCTGGCGAGATCGGAACCGGAATCCGGCTCGGAGAACCCCTGTGAGATGTACGAGATGTCCGCGTTGGCGATGCGCGGCAGGAAGTACTCCTTCTGCTCGTCCGTGCCGTGCACCATCAGAACCGGCGCAACGAGTCCGCCGCCGAGCGTGGCGGGCGCGCCCGCATAGACCATGGCCTCTCGATACGCCATCTGCGTCTCGATGCCTGCGCCCTTGCCGCCGAATTCGGTCGGCCAGTGCATGGTCCACCAGCCTTTTTCGACCAGCTTCTTCTCGAAGCCGCTCATCATCGACTCAAGTTCGTGGCTCTCGTGGTCCCAGGAGAGGGCGTAGTAGATGCCCTGGCCGTCTCCCATGCCCTTGGCGTCCCACTCACGACGGGTGAATTCTATCGCCTCCTGCCGGAGCGCTTCATCCTCGGGTGAAAATCGAAAATCCATTGCGTGCCCCTTCCTGCTCTCTCTTGATAAGCAGCAACAAGCTGCGCTTTCTCCTCACAGTAGCTGTGGGCCGGAGCGCTTTCCGCCTGTCTCGCCGTCAAGCTTAGTCAATGCCGCCCGCGCGGGCAAGGCAGGCCTCTCCCAAGCAGGCTCGCTGCGACTGCCAACGCTCCAGTCTGCTATAATTCGTGTGAATAGGTGTCTTTGCACACTATCGACCGCATAATCGCTTGAACCAAACACTGAGTCGGCCAGATACCGCCACAGCATCCTTGGGCGCTGAGAGTCGGGGCAACCTCCACGGAAGTCCCATGGGCGAAGGCCCCGACTGGTGATCACGTGCGAATCGTGGTCGTCGGACAAAACAGCGCGCAGGAGGAGAGTCACAGCATGACGATGGCCGACAAGACACTGACGTGTCGAGATTGTTCAAATGAGTTCGTTTTCACAGCAGGGGAGCAGGAATTTTACGCGAGCAAGGGATTTACTCGTGAACCCACCCGCTGCCCGGAGTGCCGAGCCGCCCGCAAGCGTGACCGCGAGGGCGGCTACGTTGGAGGCACGTACACGTCAGGCGGACCAACCTCGGGACGGGCGCCTGCCGGCAACTTTGAGAGGCGAGAGCGCCGCATGTACTCGGTGATCTGCGCCGACTGCGGCAAAGAGGCGGAAGTGCCCTTTCAGCCGCGCGGCGACCGGCCCGTCTACTGCTCAGACTGCTTCAGGAACCATAGTGCCAATCGATTCTAGGCGCGCCACTGAGCGCCGCACCATCCGGCCCATCCAGGGGCCATTATTTCGTTACCATACTCAGCTGAGAGAGCGTCACCGCGGGTGGCGTGCTCTCCGCCTGCAAACGAGGAATTTGTGCTTCGAAAAATCTTAGGCCGTACATCGGCCCCGTCATCCCCGACGGCATCCACGGTCACCCTCCCACCCCCTTCCCCATCTGACATCTCCGTTGCGCCACCGGCGCGCACGGAGACCCGTAAGGCAGAACAGCCCGACGGAAGCCCTGCTCGCAGGCGGCCTCGCCGCCGCCGCAAGGACAGGCCCGCGCCCACAGACCGGCGCGCCGAGCCGACGTCCGCGAATGGCGCAAGCGAGCCCCCCACCCGGCGACGAAAGCCCTCCCCGCGCATTGACGTGCAGGCCGGGCCATTCGAACGCGACAAGTCTTTCGGAACCGTGGCCGTTTCAGCGCCGATCAGGAATGCGCTGGACGACATGGGCTACGAGAATCCCACGCCCATCCAGACTGAAGCGATACCAATCATGCTGGAGGGGCGTGACGTGGTCGGTCGTGCCCAGACCGGCACCGGCAAGACAACTGCGTTCGGCATCCCGATGGTGGAGTTGCTTGACCCGACGCGCCGCGAGGTGCAGGGCATCGTCCTTGCGCCGACACGGGAACTCGCGGTTCAGGTCACGGGTGAGCTACGACGCCTCGCAAAGCATCGCGGTATCAAGGTCGTCACACTCTATGGCGGGCAGAAGATCGACGTGCAGTTGAAAGCCTTGCGAGAGACCCCGCAGATCATCGTTGGCACGCCGGGCCGCGTTCAGGATCACATGCAGCGCGGAACGCTCAAGCTCAACACCGTTCGGATCGCCGTGCTCGATGAGGCCGACCAGATGCTGGACATCGGCTTTGCGGAGGACATGATTCGCATCCTCCGCGCCACGCCTCGCGGACGACAGACAGCCCTCTTTTCCGCCACCGTCCCGTTCTTCATCCGGCGCATGATCGAGCGATTCCTGCGCGACCCGATTCACATCGGCATCGGCGAGGAGTCCGAGGCTGCCGACACGATTGAGCAGGTCTACTACGAAGTGGCCTCCCAGGACAAGCTGGCGGGTCTGGAAGAGGTCCTCCGCACCGACCTTGACGGTGAGAAGACGCTGATCTTCTGCCGGACGCAGGTGGGTGTGGACCGGCTGGCGCGACGACTGCAGCGCGCGCGGATTCGCGTGGAGCCGATCCACGGCGGTATGAGGCAGAACCAGCGCGAGGCAGTGATGCGCGCATTCCGCTCCGGAGAGCTCAAGGTGCTGGTCGCCACCAACGTCGCGTCGCGCGGCCTGGACATCCCGGAGATCTCACACGTCATCAACTACGACATGCCCGGCAACCTTGAGGAATACATCCACCGCATCGGCCGCACCGGCCGCATCGGCAACGCCGGTAAGGCCGTCACCTTCGTTGGGGAAGACGATTTCGACATGCTCCAGACAATCAGGGAGCACGTCGGCGACGATCTCTCCAAGGGACGCCTCGCCATCTACGCCTACTAGCTCTATCCCTCACGAACCGGCGCTGAGCCAACCTGTATGACCAATCAGCCCGCGACGGAGAACGTTCCGGCGACCGGGCCTGTTGCCGAGTCCGACCGCATCCTCAGTCTCGACCTGATTCGCGGCGTCGCCGTGCTCGGTATCCTGTTGATGAACGCCGTGCATTTTCGTTACGGCGGGATTCCGTATCGAAACATCAGCGCCGGCGGGTCGGATACCGGACTCGACTGGGCTGTCGCCATCCTTGGCGAGATCCTGGTCGACCAGAAGTTCATGGGCATCTTCTCCCTGCTCTTCGGCGCGGGCATCTTTTTGTTCATCGAGCGGGCAGCACGGCGAGAGAAGCGCCCAACGCTCCTGAACGCGTGGCGCAACATCCTATTGCTCGTCATGGGACTCATTCACATGGCTGTGTGGGAAGGGGATATCCTGACGGCGTATGCCCTGTCGGCATTCGTCCTGTTGCTGCTGAGGGGGCTGCCCTCGCGGGCAATGATTGCTCTGGGCATCGTCATCTTCCTGGCATCCGTGATTCCCTCGCTTCTTGCCCAAACCTGGGCCAGCACGACGGACGTGTCACTGGCAGGCATATGGACACCCGGGGATGAATCACTGGCCACCGCCAGCGTGGAGACGCAATCACTTGGCGGACTGGTTCTGGTGGGGTATTTCATGCGCGCGCTGGGGCTGATTCTGGCCGGGGCGGGACTGTACAAGACCGGGTTTATGCAGGGGGCGCTTTCCGATCGGTTCTATCGACGGATGGCGCTTGGCGGACTTGGTGTTGGGCTATCGCTTGCCACGCTCGGCGTCGTCGTCACGCATCTGGGCGACTATGGCCGCGACGTAGCGTTCATCGGCGAGATTCCGAATACCTTTGGCACCATTCCCGCCTCGCTCGGGTATATGAGCCTGATCATCCTGTGGCAGCGAACAAGCGGATTCGCGTGGCTCAAGGAGCGCTTCATCGCCGTCGGTCGAATGGCGCTGACCAACTACCTTGCGCAGACGGCGTTCGGCGTCCTGATACTGACGCACCTCCTGGCGGACGTGGAGATTGGCCGCGCAGGAGTCCTGGTCTTTGTGCTCGCCGTCTGGGCGCTGCAAATCTGGTGGTCGCCCTCGTGGCTCAGTCGATTCCGCTTCGGCCCCATGGAATGGGCGTGGCGCACGGGAACCTATCGCCGCCGTCAGCCGCTACGACGATAAGCGCCCTCTTACCTCAGCCACTCGGCGAGTTCATCACGGTTTCGCTCCAGCCACAGCCGGTTGAGTTCGATGCGTTCCAGCGACTGCTGGATGGCTCTTGTCGCGGACGGGGTCGGATGCTCTTCAAAGAATGAGCGCACGTCCTGCGCCGCCTCCTCGGTCGTGAATCCGCCCGTGATGGACACGAGCCGCATGATGGCGAACCCGCCGCCTGCGTAGCGGCGCTCGATCTCCGGCCAATTGTCCTTCATGAACTCCCACGTCAGGTTCAGGCCCCGGAGGTTGCCGCCCACGCCCATCAGGAGGCGGGGCGCGTCCTGCACGCGTATCTGGTCCTGGTCGACGGACATCTCGAGGGCCTGTTGGAGGAGTTCAGGCTGACTGAACTGCGTGAGCGCCATCTGCATGCGGACCTTTTCCTCCTGCAGATCGAAGTCCCGCTCCAGCCGCTTCATGGTCTCGAACGTCTCGCTGTCGCCCTGTTCGGCGGCCAGGTTGTATGTGACCGCGCGGAGGTCAGGCCGCAGCGACGACTCGTCCTCCAGGAAACGCGCGAATCGCGCCGCCGCTTCTGACAGCACCGCCTCATCGCCGAAACCGCCTGCCGCGCTCAGCGCCACCGCCCGCAAGAGTGTTCGCAGGTGCGCCTCATTCTCCGGTTGTTCCCAGCCGACCTTGCCGGCGACGGTCTGAGTCAGCCCTCGGGCGAATTCCTGGTAGCGTTCGAGATACGGCTCGTTGCGGGACAGCGCCTCGATTGCCCCAAGCTGCGATGCCATCGCGGCCCAGATGCTGTAGTCCTCGTCATCCGCGTATGCCTGCGCCAGTTCAAGGTAGTTACGCGCCGGGATATGGCGGGCGCGTGCCAGCGCGTACGTGTCCTCCAACAGCGTCAGGCGGTCGGGCGCGGATAGTTCGCCCGTCCGAACCGCGGCAATCAGCCGATCCAACTCATCCTGTTGGTAGCCGACGCGATAGAACCCCGTGCCGCCCGCGTTGACCTTGATCCAGCCGTCTCCCGAGACGGCCGGAACATCGATCGTCTCCGACCGGCCTGTGAACAGGGCCCTTGACTCAACATCGCTTCCCTGGGTCGTGATGCGCACGGGCACGTGCCACAGCGTTTCGTCGTCATTCGGCCCGGAGTAGAGGAAACGGCGCTGCGTCAGCGAGACCGCCGCGCCGGAGTCTCCGCGCGTGGTCTCCGCCGTGACGACGGGATAGCCGACCTGTTTGACCCAGGAGTCCATCATGCCCACGATGTCCTGGCCGGAGGCGTCAGCCAGCGCTCGCCAGAGATCCGCCCCCTCCGCGTTGGAATAGGCGAATGCGTTCATGTAGCGGTCAAGGCCGCTGCGGAAGTCGTCCGGGCCGATGTGCTGCTCCAACATGCGAAGAATGGATGCGCCCTTTTCATAGCTGATGGCGTCAAAGAGTTGGCTGACCTCGTTGGGATTCCGCACCTCGGACTCGATCGGATGGGAGTTCTCCAGCCCGTCCAGGCTCATGCCGGGCGCGACGTCCGTGGCGATGAACTGCGTCCAGATGGCCCAGTCCGGAAAGAGCGTGTCCGCCGCCTTGGCAGCCATCCATGACGCGAAACTCTCGTTCAGCCACAGGTCGTTCCACCACGCCATGGTCACGAGGTCGCCGAACCACATGTGCGCCATCTCATGCGCGATGATCTCGGCGATGCGCTGCCGTGTGCCGGGCGAGGAACTTGCCGGATCGAAGAGCAGCGCCACCTCGCGGTACGTCACCGCTCCCCAGTTCTCCATCGCCCCTGCCGCGAAGTCCGGCAACGCGATGTGGTCCAGCTTATCCAGCGGGTAGATCACCCCGAAGTATTCGTTGTAATAGTCCAGCAGGCGCACCGACGTTTCCAACGCGAACCGCCCGAGCTCAGCCTGACCGACCGTTGCCCACACGCGGTTGAGCGTGCCGTTGGCCGACCGCGCCTCGATCTTGTCCATTTCGCCCACGATGAACGCGAGCAAGTAGGTGGACATGATGGGCGTGGTGGGGAAGCTGATACGCTGCCCGCTGCCGTCGGTCGGCTCCGGCGCGGACTCCAGCGTGTTGGAGATGGCCGAGAACCCCTCAGGGATGATCAGATCAACCTGGAACGTGGCCTTGATTGCCGGCTCATCCCAGCAGGGGAAGCATCGCCGCGCGTCCGAGGCCTCGAACTGCGTCGCCGCCATCCGCCGCTCAACTCCGTCTGTGTCACGGAACGTGCTTAGGTAGAAGCCGTGCAGTTGATCGTTCAGTATCCCCGTGAACGACATCTCAAGGGTCCCTGCTCCGACGGGCAGGGGCTCAGCAAAGCGGATCGCGGCCGTCTCTTCATCCTCGTTGTACGTGATGCCCGTCGATGCCGATGCCTCGCCGCCGCGCGGCGTGAACGTCGCCGAGCCAAGTTCCAGCTCGATGGCGTTCAGCACCACCTCGCTTGTGATCTCTGAAACGAGGATGTCAATTGATACGTTGCCTGTGAATGTCGCGCTATTCAGGTCAGGCGTTAGCGTGAGGGCGTAATGTGACGGCCTCACGGACCGGGGAAGCAGGGTGAACCGTTCATTCGTGTTTGTCGTCATTGCTCCGACTCTTTATGTGATTGGCCGGAACGCGTCAAGCCGCTCCGACATGTCTGTGATTGTTTCAAGAGTAGAATTGTCGTTATTCCTAAGCAAGCCGCAGGGCGTGTTCTTTATTACCGCGCGCTCCGGCGCGCCAGCACATCCGAAAGCGAGACGGGCGTGGCCAGGAGCATCGCCAGGGCGCTGAGGAGATAAAGCGCGGCGAAGAGGATAAACGCAGGCAGGTACGTATCGATCAGGTCGTAGGAAAGTGTGCCAATGATGGGCCCGCCTGCCTGCACGATGACCTGGAAGGGGGTGGTGAAACCGCGTATCGCCCCCTGGTGCCGCCTGCCGTAGTAATCCGCCCACACCAGGTTCATCAGCATGGGCAGCGAGCCGAACGACAATCCATGCACGAGCGCGAAAACCAGCGCCGTCGGCACGTCGTCCGTGATGATGAGCAGCCCGACGCCGGCCGTCGCGAACGAGAAAGCCAGCGCCATCACGAATCGAACGTGCATCCGCTCGGCCACGAACCCGACGATCAGCGATCCCGTCGCGCCGATCAACGACCATACCGTCAGGATCATCGCGGCTTGCGCTTCCGACATTCCCTGGTCGGTCATGTACGGAAAGAGATTGAAATTGATGCCGCCGATGTTGAAGGCGAGGGCGCTGGTGGCGAACAGGATCAGATAGAAGGCGCGTGTGCGCAGCGCCTGCGCCAACGTGAACGACGCCTCTTCGCTGGCGGCATACGACTGCGGCGATCCGCTATCGTCACCGTCCTCATCCGCAGGAGTGTCGCCGTCCGGCCGCAGCCCCATGTCCTCGGGCTGCCGCCGCAGGAACAGCGCGACCGGCAGGAGCGTCAGCGCCCAGACCAACCCTCCAAGCGCGATTGCCGCGCTCTGCCAGCCCGAACGCAGGATGAAGAAGGTCGCATAGGGCGGAAAGAGCGCCTGCCCAAAGCGGATGCCCGTGATGGAGAACGACATGGCCCGGCCGCGCCGTCGGATGAACCACTTGGCCACCACCACACCGGCGACGATGGATAGAAAGCCCGTGTTCAGGGCGCGGTTCGTGACGATGATGGCGTAGAACTGCCAGATTTCCGAGATCTGGCTCAACGACATCACCACCCCGCCCAACAGCATGAATGCGATCAGCGTCGGTATCCGCGGGCCGCGCCTGTCTAGGATGGGACCGATGAACGGGGCGATGCCCGCGCCGACGATTCCTCCAATCCCGATTGCGGTTGAGAAGGTCGTGCGGCTCCAACCGAAATCCCCGGTGATCGGCTTGACGAAGACACTGATGGCCGGGTTGTACTGTGCTGTCTGGGCGACCGAGACGATGAACATCGTCGCGACAATCACCCACCCGTAGTAGAAGCGCCGTCCCAGACGGGGCGGCGCAGGCATTTTCGGCCTCGATTCCATACCCACAGATTAACCGCTTGCCCGGCGCAAAAGCGCAGTGTTCAGTCTCAATTGGCGGGATACAATTGACTGGATATGTCTGACGCGACCTACACCGTCATCCTGGAGCCCGAACCCGCGGGTGGCTACTCAGCGCATTGTCCGGCTCTACCGGGCTGCGTCGCGCAGGGCGAAACACTGGATGAAACTATTGATGCCGTTAAGGCCGCGATCCAACAGTCGCTTTCGGCGTGGGCAGAGGACGATATAGCCCCACCGGCGGATTCCGTGGACTATCTCGGCGATGAGCTGTATGAGATCCTTGCCGCTCGCGCCGATGAAAATCTGCCGCTCACGTGTGAGACGGTCGAGGTCCAGGTTGACATCGGCGACCGGCAGCAGAGCGAGTTTGAAGAGGAGCGTCCGCCCGTCCTGGTCGCGCCGGGCGTTCCGGGCGTGGAGATGATCAAGCGGGGCGCGCTCAAGGCGCTCATCCGTCACTCCGGGATGACGCCGGAGGAGTTCGAGATTTTCGCCCGGACGGAGGCGCGTATCCTGGACCTGGGCACCGGCTTTCCACCCCTGACCGTGGGCGGTGACGGGGACGCCGATTAGGCCGCTCCCGGCATAGTCTGTGTACTCGCCGATACCCTCATCAGATTGACCTCTCAATTGACATGACGTTATAATCGCCGCTGTTGTCCGTCACAGGACGGGCGTTTTTGATACCAGTTTTCGAGTACGGACAGTCACAACAGCGCGGGGAACATGTCCACACTCACCGACGAATTAACTGACGTTGAGAGCAGCGCGCTCGCTGAACTTGAGCGCATCTCTGATCGGGATGCGCTGGAAGAATGGCGTGTGACGTGGCAGGGTCGGCGGCAGGGTCGCCTTCCGAAGCTGCTTGAGCAGCTGCCGACGCTTCCCATCGAGGACCGGCGCGAGGCCGGGCAACTCGCCAATCGAGTGCGCTCCGCCCTTGAGAATGCCTACGAGGAGCGCCGCTCCGTCCTGGAACACGCGAACGTGGCGCAGAGGCTGTCTGCCGAAGCCATTGACGTGACGCTGCCCGGACGCGGAGTCCCGTCCGGGGGACTGCACCCCACAACGCAGACGGTGCGGGAGATCATCGACGCGTTCAAGCCGATGGGGTTTCGTGTCGTCGAGGGTCCCGAGGTTGAGTGGGACTACTACAACTTTGAGGCGCTGAACATCCCGGCAGACCACCCGGCCCGTGATCAGTGGGACACGCTGTGGCTGGACATCGAGGACGATGAAGGCAAGCGTCCACTGCTGTTGCGGACGCATACGTCGCCGATGCAGATCCGCATCATGGAGGCGCAGCAGCCCCCCATCCGCGTGCTCATCCCGGGGCGCGTGTTTCGGCACGAGGCGACGGACGCGTCCCATGAATCGGTCTTCTTCCAGGTTGAGGGCCTCGCCATTGACCGCGGCATCACGTTCGCGGACCTCAAGGGTACGCTGTACGCCTTTGCGCGCCGCATGTTCGGCTCTGAACGCCAGGTCCGCTTCCGCTGCGACTTTTTTCCGTTCGTGGAGCCGGGTGTGGACATGGCTATTGACTGCTTCGCCTGCCACGACGGCTGCCGTATCTGCAGCCAGACCGGCTGGATAGAGATCATGGGCGCCGGGATGGTGCATCCCGAGGTCCTTCGGCGAGTCGGCTACGACCCGGACGAGTACACGGGGTTCGCATTCGGCATGGGGCCGGAGCGTATTGCGATGCTGCGGCACGGCATCGACGATATCCGGCATTTCTATGCCAACGATCTGAATTTTCTTGAGCAGTTCTAGCTCGGTGGGAATAGCGCGAGGGATAGAGAGAGGGTTTCGACAACCCGGAGGAGGATGGAGATGACGGAGCGAGCTGAGAAAATCATGGTGGATTTATCGCTCTCTATTGAGGAGTTCGGTACGATTCTGGGTTGCCTGAGCGCGGCAGCGGATCAGGCAATGGTGGGTGTACCGTATATCGAACTCGCAGACAAACTGCGGGACGCGCAGCGTGCCATGCTCGGCCCAATGTCCGTCGGTGAAGGAATGAGCATCGTGAGGGAAATCCAGGATGTGGAGAAGGCCACTGTCGCTCAGCTTCGCTAGCAATAGCTGCCGGGCGGCGGGCGCGCAAAGGGAATGACGACGCGCGGCGGGCCCGTCCCCACCCAGCAGAATTGCCCCAGCTGCAATGCCCTCGTGTACTACGAAGGGCATAGCGAGTTGCCCGCGAATCTTGTGCCGCATCGCTTTCACTGCCATGCGTGCGGAAACGTGTACCTGGTGCGGTCGACCTCCAACAAGCCGCCGCGCTTTCGTCTCAGCATGAGGCACATGGCAACGGGGCCAAGCGATCTTGTTACGGCGGAGGCCATCGCTGAACAGGGTCATGATCTTGGGGGTGAGTCCGCCCCGGCGGATGATGGCGGCGGCGAGTCTGAGACAACTGACACAACGGATCGAACGGAGTAAGACGACGCGATGCGCGTGTCTCTCAAGTGGCTGCGAGAATACGTCGATTTCGACCTGACGCCTGAGGAATTGGCGCATCGGCTGACCATGGCCGGTCTCGAGGTCGGCGCGATCGAACGTGTTGGCGGGGATTGGGACAACGTCCTGGTCGGTCACGTTGAGCGGCTCGGCCCTCACCCCAACGCGGACCGCCTGAAACTGGCCACCGTTGACACCGGCTCCGAGCAATTGGAGGTCATCTGCGGCGCGCCGAACGTCGAGGGCGGTCATAAGATCGCGCTCGCACGCGTGGGAGCGACACTGACGAACCCGCAGACGGGCAACCAGGAGACGCTCAAGGCCGCGCGCATCCGCGGCGTCGTCTCGGAGGGCATGATCTGCTCCGAGCGCGAGCTTGGGCTGGGCGACGATCATGAGGGCATCCTCGTTCTGCCGGATGATGCCGTTCCCGGCACACCGCTGGAAGACTACCTGGGCGATGTCATTCTCGATGTTGAAGTCACGGCCAACCGGCCTGATTGTCTGTCCATGCTCGGCGTGGCCTGGGAAGTTGGCGCACTGACAGGCAATCCTGTGCGTGTGCCGTCACTGGAATATGCAGAGGACGGAAACCCGATAGCGACGACGGACCTGGTTGACCTGCGCGCGCCGGAGTTCGCGCCGCGCTATACGTCAGCGCTGGTCACAGGCGTAACCATTGCTCCCGCGCCCGGCTGGATGCAGCTGCGATTGAAGTCTGCCGGCGTGCGGCCAATCTCCAACGTGGTTGACATCACGAACTACGTCATGTTGGAGATCGGGCAGCCGCTGCACGCATTTGATCGGGACACCATCGTCGGCGGCAAACTCATCGTCCGCCGCGCCACGCCGGACGAGCCGCTCATGACACTGGATGGGCGTACGCACGCTCTCTCGACGGAAGACCTGGTGATCGCCGATGAGAACGGCCCCGTTGGGCTGGGCGGCATCATGGGTGGGGAGAACTCCGAGGTCTCGGATTCCACCACGGACATCATCCTTGAGTCCGCATCATTCGGCTTTGCCAGCACGCGCCGCACGGTGCAGAGACGGCGCATCGAGGTGGGCGGCAAGCGCGGCACGGAGGCCTCCCAACGTTTCGAGCGCAACCTGCCGATAACACTTCCGCCCATCGGTCTCCGCCGCGCCGCCAAGATGCTGGTTGAACTCTGTGGCGGAACGGCGGCACAGGGCATCGCCGATGACTGGCCGGATCGCCGCGACCCCGCAGTGGTCACCATGACCTCGGAACGCATGAAGCAGGTGATGGGCAACGACCCGGGGCGAGAGGTCTCAGAGCGGACGCTGCGCTCGCTCGGTTTTGAACTGACGGCCACTGACAGGCCGGACGGTGAATACACCATTGACGCCGTCGTTCCGTATTGGCGGACGGACATTGGGATCCCCGACGACCTTATCGAGGAAGTCGCGCGGATCGTTGGCTATGATGCCGTCCCCGTGACACTGCTTCCCTCGACGGGCGAGCCCGATCTGCCGGACCCATTGACACAGCTCAAGGACGACGTACGGGACATCCTTGTTCGGCTTGGCAACCGGGAGACCATCTCCTATCCGCTTGTGCCGATGGACTTGCTGCAGGCCACGATTCCAGGGGACGCGCCGCAGGACCCGCTGCGTGTGTGGAATCGCATGTCGCCTGACCAGGAGTATCTGAGAACAACACTGCGGGGCAGCCTGCTGCGAACACTCGCGAACAATGAGCGCGGCATCGGCAGGGAATCGTACCGACTCTTCGAGATCGGGCAGGCGTATCTCCCGCATGGTCCGCGCCATCAGCCGGAGGAACGGACGTATGTAACCGGCGTGCTGGCGGGTATGAGGGCGAATCGCTCATGGATCGGCGGCAACGAGGCCGATTCCGAGGAGATGGATTTTTTTGACGCCAAGGGACTTGTGGAGAGTCTGCTTGGGGCGATTGGCGTCCGCGCGGTGTACGAGGCCGCCGAAGACCGCATCCTGGCGCACGGGCGCACGGCCCACCTGCTGCCTGAAGAGGGTGGCCGACCATTTGGGACCATCGGCGAGGTTCATCCCGATACGCTGGCGGCGCTGGATATCCGCAACCCCCGCGTCGTGCTGTATGAGATCGATCTGCACGCAGCGCTGAACCATCGACGCGAGGCCGAACGAACGTGGCAATCCGTTTCCCGCTACCCGGGTGTGCTGCGGGAGCTTTCACTGCTCATCGATGAGGGAGCGCCTGCGGGGGCGGTGAGTGACATCGTCCGGGATTTCCCATCTGTCGTGCGCTCATCGCTCGTGGACGTTTACCAGGGCCCGCAGGTGCCGGACGGCAAGAAATCCCTCGCATTTTCGCTTGTGTGGCAGTCGCCAACGCGCACATTGACGGATACTGAAGTAGATGTCGCGGAGACGCAGTTGCTGGATAAACTGCAAAGAGAGACGGGCGCGACTCTCCGTTCACAGGCATGATGGAGATGCGCCCTTCAAGACGAAAGGCGCATTGAAACGATGACGACAGATACCGGCATGATCCTTGTGGAGGAGGCGCTTGAGCGCGTCCTGGCCGATATCCGGCCTCTGCAAGCCACGCGCGTTCCGCTTGCCGACGCCAACGGCCTTGTCCTTGCGGATGACGTGCGCTCCGCAATCTCCATCCCGCCGCTCCCGAACTCCGCCATGGACGGGTACGCCGTGCGGGCGGAGGATGTGGCTGCGGCGGCTAAGTCGCCCGTGGTGCTGCCTGTCATCGGGGAGATTGCGGCGGGATCGCCGCCCGAACCTGCGGTCACCGCAGGCACTGCTGTGCGCATCATGACCGGCGCTCCCATTCCGCCCGGCGCGGACACCATCGTGCGCTTCGAGGACACGGACGAGGAGAGCCGGCGAGCGACCGGACAACCGCTGGATGCCATCACGATCTATGCCTCTCCGAGACTTGGTATGTCCATCCGTGCCGCCGGTGAAGACGTGCAGGCCGGTGAGATGGTGCTGGCCAAAGGGACGGAATTGACGCCTGCGCGGCTCGGCGTGCTCGCCTCCGTGGGCATGGCGGCAGTTCCGGTCTATCCACGTCCTGTGGTCGCGATCCTCGCGTCCGGCAACGAGATCGCCGCGCCCGGCGAAGAGCTGGGCGTTGGCCACATCTATGACATCAACACATACACGGTGCAGGGGCTTGTGCAGCAGATGGGCGGAATCGCGCGCCCGCTGGGCATCGCCCGTGATACGGAAGAATCGGTTCGAACACACGTGGAGCAGGCCCGGGAGGCCGATTTCCTGATCACGTCCGCAGGCGTTTCCGTCGGCTACTACGATCTGGTCAAGCTGGTGCTGCAATCGTTGGGCGATCTGCGCGTGTGGGCGGTGCGCATGCGCCCGGGCAAGCCGGTGGTATTCGGCATCCTGCGCGGAACGTCTGACGCGCCGTGGGGACGGGATGTCCCCCATCTTGGTCTGCCGGGCAACCCGGTGAGCGCAATGGTCGTCTTTCACATGCTCGCGCGTCCGGCGCTGCGGAAGATGATGGGGCACGAGACGTGGGACTCTCCATCACTGACGGCCGTGCTGGATGACCCGATCCAGAATGAGGACGGCCGCCGCGTCTATGCCCGCGCCCATGTGTATCGTGGCGATGACGGTCGCATGCACGCCCGCCTCTCCGGCCCGCAAGGTTCCAATATCCTGACCGCGATGGCGCGGGCGAATGGGCTGGCGATCTGCCCTGAGGACGTGACGCGCCTTGAAGCGGGTGACGAGACGCGTATCGAACTGCTGGGAGCAACCGGAATCTCCGACGGACTGCCTGAGGACGAATGAGCCCCCTCCTTGTGGGCCGCGTCCTGATGGCGGCCCTTGGCATCATCGTTGCCCTCATCGCCGTCATCTCCTGGACGATGGTCTCGCAGGCCGTGGTTGCGGAGCGCGAGCCCGTGGAGGTCACTCCACTGGACTACGGCATGGCTTACGAAGATATCGAGTTCCCGCCGCGCATGCCGGAGGAGCGGGCGGAGGACGAGACCATAACGCTGAGGGGATGGTGGATTCCCAGAACTGCTCAGGCCGTTGGTCCTGATTCGGCGATCATCGTCGTTCACGGCCTGGACTCGAACCGTGCCCGCGACCCGGAACTGTACATGCCGCTGATTCGAGACCTCCGTGACAGGGGCTTCTCGCTGATCACGTTTGATCTGCGGGCGCATGGGGAGTCGGACGGCGAGATAATGTCCGCCGGTTACTATGAGCGCTACGACGTGCTGGGCGCGATGGATGTCGTCGAAACTCGATACGGGATTCCGGCGGAGCGTATCGGCGCGCTGGCGTTCTCGATGGGAGGAGTTGCCGCGCTGCTGGCGGCGACGGAAGAGCCGCGGCTGCGGGCCCTTGTGATCGACAGCGCCTTTGCGAACATCGATGACCTGTTCGCGGTCGAAGTTGCTGATAGAACGCCGCTTCCGGAATGGACGATAGGAGTGTTCAAGCCGGGTATGGAGATCGCGGCCCGGGTGCGGTATGGCATATCGCTGTCGGCCCTCAAGCCTGAGGAATTCGTGAGCGAACTCGATGTTCCCCTGCTGCTCACGCACTCAGAGGACGACGACAGGATCGCCGCTGATCACTCGGAACGCATCGCGGCGGCGTCCACGCACCCGGAAACCCGCCTGCAATCATTCCCGTCCGGCGGCCACAGCACGGCATTCAGCGACCATCCTGAGGAATACCTGGATGCCGTGACGGAGTACTTTCAGTGGCGGTTTGACGGCGCGTGAGCCAATTGACACTTTTGTCCGTCCGCGCCTAGAATAAGCCGCCTTTAGCGGCTTCGGTGGGTTGAATTTTGGGGGGTTAACGTGGCCACACGCGCTTTCATACTGGTAGAGACGTCCGTTGGCAAGACGCAGGACGTCGTCAATGAACTCAAGAAGGTTCCTGAGATGACGTCCGTTGACGCGGTGACAGGCCCGTACGATGTCATTGCGACAATCGAGGCAGAAGACCTCAATACGGTCGGCAGCCTGGTTGCGAGCTGCATCCATACCATCGGGGGTATTCTGCGCACCGTCACGTGCCTCTCAGTCTCACTTTGATTTGACCGATCACGGCACGGCAGCGCGGTTGCGGCGCGCCAACAGCTTCCTGATGCAGGGCGTGGCTGAGCAGAAAGCGATGCGTCAAGGGACGTAGAAGCGGGGAGAACGGCGATGGATTTCCGATTTTCTCAAGAGGACGAGGCGTTCCGTCAGGAAGTGAGGGAATTCGTCAACGCCGAGTGGGACCCCAAGGGATATGACTCCGTCGGCGCGTCCATCGCATCTTATGATCTCCACACCCACGAGGCGATAGACCTCGTCAAGGAATGGCAGCTCAAGCTTGCCGATAAGGGTTGGTGGACGCTGCACTGGCCGGAACAATTCGGTGGGATGGGCGCGCCTATCTCACGCCAACTGATCTACCGGGAGGAAATGGCCTATTGGGGCGCGCCGGCGTCCGGCGCAAGCGACCTCGTCGGCCCCGTCCTCATGTATCACGGCAATGAATGGCACCGCGATGAGTTGCTGCCCCATTACGCCACTGCCGAGATCGAGTTCTGCCGACTGCTTTCCGAACCGGGCGCGGGCTCCGACCTTGCAAGCGTGCAGACGCGGGCCGTGGAAGACGGCGACGATTTCATCGTGACCGGCCAGAAGATATGGACGTCCATGGCGGAGATGGCCGACTACGGCCAGGCGCTTGTTCGTACAGACCCTGAGGCCGCCAAGCACCGCGGCCTGACCTATCTCATCATTGACATGAAGTCGCCGGGCATCATCCTCCGTCCGCTGTATGACATGCTCGGACGCCGCCGTTGGAGCGAGGTCTTCATGGATGAGGTTCGCGTGCCCAAGCGCAACATGGTTGGGGAGCTCAACCGGGGCTGGTACGCAACCATGACGCACCTGTCATTCGAGCGCTCCAACATCGGCGGGCCGGCGCGTATGCTCCGCACCGTTGAGGAGTTTATCGAGTACGCGACGGAGGCGAAGGTCAACGGCGAGCCGTTACTCGATGACGTGCGTGTGCGACACATCCTTGCGGATATGCGGCTCCAGATCGAGGTTGCGCGGATGATCTCGTACCGCGTGGCGTGGATGCAGACGCGCGGCGAGATTCCCGTGAAGGAGTCCTCACAGACCAAGTTGTGGGGAGACACGCTGCATCAGGGCATCTACCGGGGAATCGCCTCGATCCTGAACGACTACGGCCAACTGCGCCCGGAGGACAAGTGGGCGCCCGCGGGCCGATTCATGGGTGTGAACTCCATCCTTGCCACAGGCCTGAGCATCGGCGGCGGCACGCGAGAGGTGCAGAAGAATATCATCTCCCAGCGGGCGCTGGGACTGCCGAGGTAGGTGTTATAGGCGATTGCCAACACCGGCGCCTTGCCGCCTGAGCGCGGGTAAAGAACCGGTCAACGTTCATATGGTGGCGCGGATGCCTATACTGTTCTCATGACGAACGAGAATGGTGCTGCTACCGACTATGTAGCTCAGGGACGGCAATTCCTCACTCAAGCATATGAGGAACTGGCGAAGGATGACCTACGCCAGGCGTCTGAGAAGGGCTGGGGCGCGACGGCACAAGCCATAAAGGCGGTTGCTCATGCCCGCGGCGCCGAGCATAAAGGCCACGGCCATTTGGTGGCCATCTCACGCGCCTTGGCGTCCGAGCACAATGATCCTGAGCTACGGCACAGGTTCAATGCCGGAGCCGAACTCCACACTAATTTCTACGAGGGCTACTACGACAGCGATGAAATCGCAGAGAGACTTGAGCGGGTTTCGGTGCTCGTTGACCAGATCGAATCGTTGCTGAACGGCCGGAACGGAGCTTCCGCCGCGGAGTAGCCCCGCAGCCAGGGGTGTACGCCCTTTCCCCTTTGACTACTCCCTTGCGTACTGTCCTAGCCCGCTTTGTGACGGCCTGCGTGGTATGCTGACAACGACTCAGAACACGTAGAGTTCCGTAGTAGTCGGTTCGAAAGTAACGGCGTTCCTTCAGACGCGCGCCGGTGGGGAGGCAGACAACAATGGATTTCACGTTCGCGCCGGAAGATGAGGCGTTTCGACAGGAAATTCGGGAGTTCGTCCGGCGGGAATGGGACCCCAAGGACTACAACACTGACCTGAACGTCTTCGGCTACGACTTTGACAGCGCCGAGTACCGGGAGGACGCCAAGGTCTTCCAGAAGAAGCTTGTTGAGAAGGGCTACTGGACGATGGCGTGGCCGCAGGAGTACGGCGGCCAGGGCATTCCGTTGTCCCGGCAGGTTATCTACGCGGATGAGTTGGCCTATGCAGGCGCGCCGCAGGGCAGCCCCAGCGCCAACATCACCGGCGCGATGATGTACCACGCTGAAGATTCCATCAAGAATGAATTCCTTCCCAAGATGGCGCAGAACGAGATCGATTGGGCGCAGGGCTTTTCAGAGCCCAACGCGGGCACCGACCTTGCCAGCCTGACCACGCGCGCCGTTGAGGACGGCGACGACTTCGTCGTGACGGGCCAGAAGATATGGTCGTCGGGTTCTCACTATGCCAACTGGTACCACGTGCTGACGCGAACGGATCCCTCTGCGCCGAAGCATCGGGGCATCACATATCTGATCATGCAATTGAAGGACGATGAGGGGACCCAGATGCCCGGCATCACGCTGCGCCCCTTGTATGACATGTTTGGCCGCCGCCGCTGGAATGAGGTCTTCATGGACGAGGTCCGTGTTCCCAAGCGGCAGGTTATCGGCGAGGTCAACAGGGGGTGGTACGCCGCCATGACAACGCTGAACTTCGAGCGCGCGGGCGGCACGGGCGCGAGGAACGTCGCTGTGCTGGAGAAATTCCTCGATATGGCGAGGAACCTTAAGTTCAATGGTGAGCCGGTGCTCAATGATCCTTTGGTCAGGAATCAGCTGGCGGACCTCCGCATCCGGGTTGAGACCGGCCGCATGCTTTCATTGCGCCTCATCTGGCTGCAGTCCAAGGGTGAGGTTCCGCAGTCCGAGAGCCTGATCGCCAACCTGTATTCGTCAATGATGGCCAAGTTCAACTTCTGGCCGGCGCTGGCGCACATCATGGGGCCGTACCGCGCCCTGTTGCAGGGCGAGGGACGCTCTCCCGACAACGGCATGTACGGCACCAACTACGCGCTTTCGATGGTGACCGGCTACGCGGGCGGCGGAGGCATTCTCCTGGCGCCCGGCTTGATTGCCCAGCGTGGTCTGGGACTGCCGCGCTAGCTGCTTTTTCGATACGCATCCGATTGTTCGGGGCGGCACTGCCGCCCCGAACACGTTTTTGCCCCCAGCTTGGCAAGCATGCGAATATGTCAGTGATCTACCAAGGCGACCAAGTGCCACGGTCGACCGCTTCTGCAACGGAACCCACCCCAAAGCGAGAGACACCATGACACAGATGAGCGGCGGTGAAGCGCTAGTTGCGTCCCTGGTTCGCCACGGCGTTGAGGTTGTGTTCGGCATACCGGGCGTTCATATGTCCGGCATCGTCGCAGCCATGCGTGATGAGCCGAGCCTCCGGCTGATCACCACGCGGCATGAGCAGGGCGCGGCCCACATGGCGGACGGCTATGCGCGCGTCTCCGGCAAGCCGGGCGTCCTTCTTGTGGTGCCGGGCGCAGGCGTGTATAACGCCGCATCCGGCCTGGCGACGGCCTATGCCCGCTCCTCTCCTATTCTCACCATCGCCGGGCAGATACCGAGAGCCATGATCGGCAAGGAACTGGGCGCGGTTCATGAGGTCTTTGATCAGGCCGGAGTTGTTGCGCCGGTCACAAAGTGGCGGCGACAGATTCTGCGCCCGAGAGACGTGCCCGCCGCTGTGACGGAGGCATTTCGACAGATGCGCACCGGCCGGCCGCGGCCCGTTCTCATCGAGATGCCGCCCGACGCAGGGGTTGAGCGCGAGGACGTGGTTCTGCGCGAGCCCGCGCCGGTGTCGAGAATCGTTCCAAGCGCGGATGACCTGCGCAGGGCGGTGCAGGCGATGATGGACTCCCGTTTGCCGATCATCTACGCCGGCGGCGGTGTGGCGCAGTCCAATGCGGAAGATGCCCTCGTGCGGCTTGCCGAGGCGACGAACATACCCGTCGTCACCTCAAGCGGCGGCAAGGGAACGATTCCGGATGACCATCCCTTCTCCTACGGCTCCTGCTTCGGCCCGCGCGCCGAGATGGATGAAATGAACCAGATTTACGAGGTGCTTGCCTCCGCCGATCTCGTCATCGGCATCGGCGCGCGCTTCTCCATGGGCAACCCGGCGGGAGAGTCGTCCACCCTCATCAACATCAACATCGATGATTCGGAGTTGACACGGATTCAATCGAATACGATTCCCCTGCATGGAGACGCGGGCGCCACCATTGAGGCGCTGCTGCCGCTGCTTGCGGACGCAGGCGCGCAGGATCGCCCGTCCCCTGAAGAGGCCGTCGAAGTGACGAAGAGGCTCATGGCCTTCTATGACATTCGGGAGGAGGAGCCGCAGTACCCGATCCTTGAGATGATGTGGAATACCCTGGCCGAGGAGACGATCATCGCCTGGGACGTGACGCAGTTCGGCTATTACGCGCGGTCGCACTACCGGGTGAATCAGCCCAAGACGTACATCGATTCCGGCTACTCCTTCAACCTGGGATATGCGTTCCCGACTGCCATGGGCATCAAGGTGGCGAGCCCTGACTCGCCCGTCGTCTGCGTGAGCGGCGACGGCGGGTTCATGTTCAACGCGACCGAGCTGGCAACAGCGGTGCAGTACGGCATCAATGTCGTTACCGTCGTGTTCCGTGACAACGCCTATGGCAACGTCGCGCGCGATCTCGACAACTACTTCGGCGGCGCGTACGGCACGGAACTGGTGAACCCTGACATCGTGAAGTTTGCGGAATCATTCGGGGCGGTGGGAATCAGGGCGGAACACCCCCAGGAGTTGGAGACGCTGCTGCCTGAGGCCCTGTCACGCAATGCGCCCGTTGTGATCGACGTGCCGCTGACGGACATATCGCTGCCCCGCGCAAAGATGTTCGCGGGCCAGGCGCAGCCCCCGTGGACCATGCCGCAAGAGGGACTGATAGACAGTTAGCGTCATACGTGTCGATACGAAGCATTGCAGCGTCGGCTGTTCTCGTTGTTCTCCTTGCCATCGGCAGTGCAGGCTGCTCGACCGGCTTCGTGGAGGGCCCGCCGGATGACACTGCGGGGTCATCGTCGGCAGCTGTCATCGAGGCGGGGATGACGGTGTTCACCGCAAACTGCGCGGAGTGCCACGGGGCCGCGGGGCAGGGCCATCCCGACTGGCAGATTCAGAACGCCGACGGCACGCTGAATCCGCCACCGCTGAATGGCGACGGCCATACGTGGCATCACGCAGACGGCCTGCTGTACCGGATTGTGCGGGACGGCGGAGCGATCCCGGGTCAACCGGATTTCAAGAGCGGGATGCCGCCCTTTGGCGACAAATTGACACACGATGAAATCGTCGATGTGCTCATGTACGTCAAGACCCTGTGGGAGGGGAAGAACTTTGCAGATGTCTCCATCCTCGATCTGCAGGAACGGCGAAGCGCCGCTGATCCGTTTCCCGCGTCCGGCAACTAGAGCCGGAAAAGACAGTCAGGGTCGTTACCCGTAAATGGACGTCGCGGGGTATCATGACCGCGTAACGTCGCGAGTCGGCGAAAGGGTGAGGGGGTACACGCCATGGATTTCAGGTTCTCCGTAGAGGATGAGGCTTTCCGGCAGGAGGTTCGAGAGTTCGTCCAGCGAGAGTGGGACGACAGCGGCTATGATCTCGTCTCCACGATGAACACGTCGTGGCACCTGGATGACAACGCCGCCCTCGCGCTCCAGCATGAATTCGAGCAGAAGCTTGTTCAAAAGGGCTGGTGGACCATGCACTGGCCAAAGGAGTTCGGCGGACAGGACGCCGGCATCGAACGGCAGCTCGTCTACCGCGAGGAGATGGCCTACCAGGGTGCGCCGTCCGCGCTCGGCGGCGGCCTCGTCGCGCCGCTCCTCATGATTCACGGCCAGGACTGGCAGAAGGAGTATTTCATACCGCGCCTCGCCAACGCGGAGTTTGAGTTCGCTCAGGGCTTCTCCGAGCCCAATGCCGGTTCAGACCTCGGCTCCCTCACAACACGCGCCGTCGCGGACGGCGACGATTTCGTCATCAACGGCCAGAAGATCTGGACATCGACCGCCCACCATCCGAGAGCCAAGTGGGGCCACATCCTTGTGCGGACGGACCCGGACGCCGCCAAGCACCGCGGCATCTCCTATTTCCTGATCGACATGGAATCCCCGGGCATCTCGCTGCGACCTCTGTATGACATGCTCGGCCGGCGACGCTGGTCGGAGTGGTTCCTCGAGGACGTGCGCATCCCCGCGCGCAACCTGATCGGTGAACTCAATCGCGGCTGGTACGCCGCCATGACGACGCTCTCGTTCGAGCGGGCGTCCGTTGACATTCCGGCATCGTTGCTCCGTGAGTGGGAGAAAGTCCTCGACTATCTCCGCACGACGAATATGAACGGAGAACCGTTTACCAGGAATCCCATCGTGCGCAGCGAAATGGCGGATCTGCGCATCTACATCGAACTGGGACGCATGCTCGCCTATCGCGTGGCATGGATGCAGGCCAACGGCGAGATGCCGCAGGCGGAGGGATCGCTTGCCCGCGTGTGGGCCGGCGAGGCGACGCAGCGCGTCTTCCGCACCGCCGCGCGCCTGATGCGGGACATGGGCACGCTCATCCCCGGCGGCCCGGCTCGGTGGTCGCCGCTCGGGGGGTACATCGGCGCGAACCACTACCTCTCGACGGGGCGCACATTCGGGGGCGGCACCAAGGAGATCCAGCGCAACATCATCGCGCAAAGAGGGCTGGGCTTGCCGAGGTAAGATTGCCGGCTGCCCCTTCATCCCTAGGCGGCAATAGCATTGACTTGCGTCACCAGTGAATTTTCGAAGTGCGAGCAATGACAACGGAACATGAGTCAGTTGCAGCAAGAGCCGTAGGTGAGGTCGCTTTTGCAGCCGCCTCTGGCGTCCGGGCGGGTAGCGAAGATGATTTGACTCGTTACATCATCAGCGCCGCCGGAAACCCCGACGGCCTTTGGCAAGCGGTATTCGAAGCAGCTTTTCAGGCTGCACAAAACTTCAACTCGATTGAAGAGGTGGTTGAGATAACCAAGGGCGCTGCTCTTCAGGCTGCGAGGGACGGACGATACAGAGCGAACCTGATTGGCACTATTGGCCACCGAAAAGAGTCTGAGAGACTCGCAATCGTAACAGAGATGGCTGGCCTTGTACTTGGCAGACAAGCTCTGGAATTAGGCATGTACTGGGTGGATGAAGATCTCCCAGGGAAACCTCCACCAGAGCTATGGCGTGAAGTTTATGTGCATGTTATGGGAGGATACTATTGGGAAATCCGGCGGTGGCATGAGAATTCGATTTTGTTCGGGGAAGACAAATCTGAACTGCGTGAGATCACAAATATGGCAAGATCTTCCACTTGGGAAGAGATAATGATGCCACTATTGCGTGCGGTGTACGACAGAAAGTACCCACGCGAAGCGAAGCGTTCTTGGTTGCAACGTCTATTTGGTCGCTCCGACTCTTGAACGACTACCAATCTAGTGCATCGACACACCCAATTCTTCCTCAAGTTCAAACAGGATTCCCCCCAACTGCTCGCACCGATACTCGGTGAGTTCGACGAAATGATCGTACCGGCCAGCCTGGGCACGCCTGCCTTGTGAAGGCAAGTCAAATTGCTTAAGAGCCAAGCTGGGAGTTTGGCTGAAAGATACTGCAACCTCCCACAACCCATTCTCAGTAAGCCCTTGAGACCAACTGCCGAGGTCACCATGAATGAATTCGTTCCGTTGTTCGTTGACGTAAACCCTGACACGCTCGTTGACGAAACCAACGAACTTTTTGGCAAGCTGTTTCCGATTCCCGGTATCGTCAACATTCACATTGAGGGTTCGGTGTATTACCGTTTGAACCTGCTCACATAGCGCAACCATGTGGATAAACCAAGAACGCAAAGCAAAGTGCGAGCGTGCGCCGGCGCGCTCCTCTATCATGCCTTGAGCCGACTCAGCCGTTAGTCCGGACGCGGACTCCCTAAGAATCACCACGCGCCACACAAGCTCGTTGCATCCTTCAAGCAACGTATGCCATTTCTTTGGAAGTCTCTTTCGTGGTGGATCTCGTGGATCCTTATAGACGGGCGACCATAGGTCGATGGCTTGTAGCCGTACCGTCGTTTCGTGGCGGCGCACAAACTCGGAGTCCAACTCTCGTAAAACCTCCTTGGCATCGGCGAATCTATGCTCGACGAAATCATCAATTGAAGGCATCTTCTTTCCACCACTACCTACTCGTCTTCCGCTCAAAAGTTCTCAAGCCAAGTATACTATGCAGCCAACTATCCAGATGCCCGCCCGAAAACCCTTGAGGAAATGCTTGTAGGCCTGATATGCCAATGGATTCCCGCGTGCGCGGGAATGACGAATGTGCTCGGGCGTCTGGAAAGCGGCATATGATGGGGCACGTCTTCTGCAATGCGGGCATTCTATTCGCAATAGCTGGTGGTGAATGACATAGTAAGGTTGTGTAGCATCGTTCGATGCCGGGGGGTTAACGCCATGATGGAGCGCGAATGGGCGCAGTGCGCGTACTGCGCCGACCCGTTCACCGATTATGGGCCCAAGCCCAACTGGGAACACGTGATCCCGCTCGATCGCGGCGGGTGCGATCACCTCGCCAACCTGGTGCAGGCCTGCCCGGACTGCAATCGCGCTCTGACCGGCCAGAATGAGCGCGGCACGCTGACGCCCCTCGAATGGTGGGCGCGGCAGGAGTGGTTCCGCGACGGGCCCGAGGATGTGACGTCGTTCGACTACGCCGGGTGGACGCATGACCAACGGCAGGACGCGCTGAAACGGGCGGCCTATTGGGAGGCGCGGGCGCGCTGGCACCTCCAATTCGAGTGCTCTACCAACCCGCACTCGCAGATTTCCCCCTTGCATCATGGAGAGTAGCGAGAATCCGCCGTTTCTACACGGTTATTCCCCTTTACCCCGCCCCCGCCCAGTGCTAGAGTGCGCCTAGCTTTGTGACACTTGGATCGTTGAACCTCTTTGGGCAACGGCAAGCATCGCGTGGGCGATGAGCGGGGCAGGAGGCGTTCCGATGGATTTTCGGGAAGACCCACAGGATCAGGCATTTCGGACCGAGGTGCGTGATTTCATCAATAGGAACTGGGACGAGAAGGGCTTTGACGGCCACAGTATGTCCGTCCGCTCCTGGGATTTCGATACGGTCGAATCCCGTGAGAACGACAAGGAGTTTGTGAAGAAGCTCGTCGACAAGGGCTGGTACACCATGACCTGGCCCAGGGAATTTGGCGGCGGCGACTATCCCATCACCCAGCAGTTCATCTACAAGGAGGAACTGGCCTACGCCAACGCGCCGAACGGCTCGCCGCAGTCCAATATCACCGGCGCCCTCATGTTCCACGCCTCCGATGAGGTGAAAGACGAGTTCCTGCCCCGCATGGCGAACGGCGACATCGAGTGGGCGCAGGGCTTCTCCGAGCCGAACGCCGGCACGGACCTCGCCTCGCTCCAGACCCGCGCGGTTGAGGACGGCGACGATTTCGTCATCACCGGCCAGAAGATATGGTCGTCCGGCGCGCACCTCGCGGACTGGTACCACGTGCTTGTTCGCACGGATCCGGAGGCGCCCAAGCACCGCGGCATCACGTATCTGCTGGTCAACCTGAAGGATGAGAACGAGAATCGCCCGGACGGGCTGACGCTGCGCCCTCTCTACGACATGATGGGTCGCTGGCGGTGGTGCGAGGTCTTCATGGACGGACTCCGCGTGCCGAAGAAGTACGTGCTGGGAGAGGTCAACCGCGGCTGGTACGCCGCCATGACCACGCTGAACTTCGAGCGCACAGGCACCGAGGGCCCCGTTCGCCACATCGGCATCCTGGAGCGGTTCATCGACATGCTCAAGGAGACGACGTTCAACGGCGAGCCGGTGCTCAACGACCCGATGGTCCGGCACAAGCTGGCCGATCTGCGCGTCACCATCGAGGCTGACAGGCAGCTCGCCAACCGCGTGGCGTGGATGCAGGCGCGCGGCGACGTGCCGCAGCACGAGGGGGCGATTTCCGGCCTCCGCAACCAGGTGACGGCCAAGCTGCACTTCTGGCCCGTGCTCGCCAAGATCATCGGCGACTACGGCATTCTGAACCGCGGCGAGGGCAGGGCGCCCCACAACGGCTATTACGGCGCCTACAACGCCATCTCCCTGTCGCTGGGCTTCGGCGGCGGTGGCGGCATCCTGCTCGGCCCGAACATCATCGCCCAGCGTGGGCTGGGACTGCCTCGCTAACCACGCAGGGCGGCCTCGATAACCGCTTGAAGCGAACCGGACTCCCGCGCCCTTACGGCGCGGGAGTCTCATTTTTGCGCCAAACAGGTTTGGTTGCGGGTCACATAGTCTCAGCAGGGGGATGAGGCGGGGAAACGCCCCTACAATAGAAGTGACGGAATGACAGGAGTCCTATCGTTGAAACAAGTAAATGTCCTGGTGGTCGTGGCGCTTTCCTTGTTCCTTTTCCTGGCGGGTTGCGGTGAGGAGACCATGTCGACGCCCGGCGCGCGGGATGCCGGGTCGCAAGCGCCCGCGGTCACCGTCGTAACTCCGACACCTGCCGCTACGGCAATCGTGATTTCTTCGCCCACGGCAATTCCACTACCCGCAGACACACCCGGAACCGCAACAGATGGCGACGCGGGGCCTTCCGTCACCGATCAACTCAAGGCCAACGCAGAGCAGTTTCAGTACGCTATCGGCGACCATGGAGGAGAACTGACAATTGCCACGATCTCCGATCCGCTGACCTTCAACCTGGCGATTGCGAATGACGCCTCATCGTCCGGCGTCCTGGGATACCTCTTTGAAGGGCTCACCGAGGTATCGTGGCTGACCGATCGCGTTGAACCGTCTTTGGCCAGGTCGTGGGAGGCCTCAGAAGACGGGATGACCTGGACATTCCACCTGCGAGACGACGTGCAGTGGCACGACGGCACGCCGTTTACGGCTCGCGACGTTGAGTTCACGTTCAATCGCATCATCTACAACGATGACATCCCTGCCAGCTCGCGTCCCACCTTCAATTTCCGATACCTGGATAAGGAGACCGGAACGTGGCAGGAGTCTCCCATGACCGTCGTGGCCGTGGACGAGCATACGGTTGTGTGCATCTTGCCGCAGCCGTTCGCTCCCTTCCTGCGCACCATGGGCACGGCCATCTACCCCCGGCACATCCTCGAGAAGCATGTGAACGACGGCACGTTTGTCGACACGTGGGACATCAACACCGCCCCCTCGGACATCATCGGAACCGGGCCGTTCACCATCGAAACGTATATTCCGGGAGAACGCGTCGTCATGGCCCGGAACCCGGACTATTGGCTGAAAGACGACTCCGGCAACAGCTTGCCGTACCTGGATCGGGTTGTGCATCTGATCGTTCCGGAGTTGGCGGATGAACTTGCGTACTTCCTGTCCGGCCAAGCCGATATCCATGGGGTGCTCGGTGAAGAATATGCGCAGTTGGAGCCCCTGCAGGAGGAACAGAACTTTACGATCTATCGGCGCGGCCCCACCTTCGGCACAACGTTCCTGGCATTCAACATGAATCCCGGGCGAAACCCTGAAACCGGTGAGCCCTACATGGACCCTCACACGCGTGAGTGGTTCAGCACCACGCAGTTCCGCCAGGCCGTCGCGCATGTCATCGATAAGGAACGCATCATCGATGAGGCGCAGCACGGATTCGGCTACCCGCAGTGGTCGCCCATCAGCCCCGCCGCGGGCGACTTCCATAACCCGAACGTCCGGCAGTACGAATACAGCATCGATAAGGCGAATGAGATTCTCGATGACCTCGGATGGGTTGATACGGACGGCGACGGGATTCGCGAGGACAGCGAGGGCAGGGCAATCGAGTTCGGGCTGACAACGAACCAGGGCAACCACGTCCGGGAGACCGTCGGGTCGATCGTTCATGAGGGATTGCAGGCTATCGGTCTGGACGTTGACTACACCGCGATCGACTTTGGCGAAATCGTGGGCCAATTGACCACCACCTACGATTGGGAAACAATCGTTATCGGCTTCACGGGCGGGACGGAGCCCCATGGCGGAATAAACCTCTGGCACAGCAGTGAGGGCTTACACCTCTGGCATCCCAACCAGCCGGAACCGGCCACGGAGTGGGAAGCTGAAATCGATGAGCTCTACATCAATGGCAGCAAGGAACTGGATCGCCAAAGGCGTGTGGTGTTCTATCACCGGGCACAGGAAATAGCAGCGGAAAACGTGCCGATCATCTACACGACACTGGGGGAGAGGATCTCCGCCGTCCGCAACGTCTTTGGGAACAGCACGGCCACACTCTACGGCCTGTTCGACCTGAGATACGTGTACCGGACGGACTAGCAGGGCTAGTGTCCTTTACACTCTATGGCGTCAGCAGTGGCAGTAAGGACGTAGGCTCATGGAATTCAATACGGATCTGAACTATATCGGGATCATTGCCGGGACGATCGTGGCGTTTGTGATCGGCGGGGCGTGGTACTCGCCAATCCTCTTCGCCAAGCCGTGGATGCGTGAGAACGGGTTCACTGAGGACGATCACCAGGGCAACCTGCTCCGCATGTTCGGCGGCTCCGCCGTCATGCTGCTCATCGCGGCCTATGTGCTTTCACTGGTGATTGGCGACGATTCATCGATCCTTGATGGCCTGCGTATCGGGCTGACCGTCGGCGCCGCGTTCGTTGCCGCTTCCTTTGCAGTCACGTACCTGTTCGAGAAGAAATCGCCGACACTATTCGTCATCAACGCCGGTTATCACGTCGTGACGTTCACGGTGATGGGCGCGATCATCGGCGGGACATCCACGCTGTAGCAGTGCCCTGACCGGAGAGCCCGAACGGCGGCCATGAAAGAGCGATTCAGGGACAAGACGCGGGACGATCTGGCGGCTGCGTTGCAGTCGCTGGGCCTCCCCGCGTCCATGTCCGAGCGGGATGTGCCCATCGAGAACGTGCAGAAGCCGGGATGGGCGCGGGCCCTCGGCGGAATCGAGATCGCGGACGGGCCGATCCCCTGGATCAACGTGTTCAAGCGGGATGGAAATCAGTATTCCGCGACGAGGTGGTGGTACGTCTTCCTGGTGCCGGATGACCGCCCAATCGCAGGCGATCGTTTCGTCTCGATCAAGTCCACCACGAAGAAAAGTTTTCCCCTCATTGGCTTCAAGATAGGCATGAGCTGGGATGGGGAGGATTACGGCACCGGGCTGCTGACGACACTCAGCGACGATGTGGACGTGCGGCAGCTTGTGCTCAAACGCAACGACCTGGAGATCAAGCGGCACGACAAACGTGATTTCGACGGGTGGGCCATCATCATCGAAAAGCGGTTCGCGCCGTCACACGAGGAATGGCGGGTCATTCAGCAGATCGCGGAATATCTGTTGGAATCCGGTTCATCCTGATACCCAAACGGCGGATCACACGCGTCGTTCGCTTTACCCCACTCCCGCGCGGTGCTACATTGCCCGCATGAAAGCGGCTGTCGCCAGGACGACATCGCGAATCATCGTTGAATGATGAGGGGGAGGCAGGATGGACTTCTCAACGAACCCCGCCGACGAGGCTTTTCGAGCCGAATTGCGCGATTTCCTCTCGAAAGAGTGGGACCCCAAGGACTACGACGCCTATGCGATGAACGTCTGGTCGTATGACTATGACAACCCGGGCGCGCGCGACCATGCGGAGCAGTTCCAACAGAAGCTGATTGATCGCGGCTGGTGGACGATGGCATGGCCGGAGGAATACGGCGGACAGGACGCACCGATCTCCCGCCAGCTTGTCTACTCGGAGGAGATGGCCTATCACAACGCCCCCGCGTCCCAGCCGCAGGCCAATGTTGCCGGCGCGATCATGATCCACGGCACGGACTGGATGAAGGACACGTTCCTGGACGGGATGCGCAACAACACCGTCAACTGGGCGCAGGGTTTCTCCGAGCCGAACGCCGGAACGGATCTCGCCTCGCTAACGACGCGCGGCGTGGAGGACGGCGATGATTTCGTCGTCACTGGCCAGAAGATATGGTCGTCCGGCTCCCATTTCGCCAACTGGTACCACGTGCTGGTGCGAACGGATCCCGAGGCCCCGAAGCATCGCGGCATCACCTACCTTGCCATGCAGCTCAAGGACGATGAGGGCAACCAGATGCCCGGCATCACCCTCCGGCCGTTGTATGACATGCTCGGCCGCCGGCGCTGGAACGAGGTGTTCATGGACGAAGTCCGCGTGCCGCGGCATCAGATCATCGGCGAGGTCAATCGCGGCTGGTACGCGGCGATGACGACGCTCAACTTTGAACGCACCGGCATCGATGGCGCTGCCCGCCTGATCGGTGTGCTGGATCGTTACCTCGCTGAGATGCGCGGCGTGACGTTCAATGGGGAGTCGCCGCTGAAGGATGACGTCATCCGCCATATCCTTGCGGACGCGCGGATTACGTTGGAGGCCGACCGGATGCTGGCCTATCGCGTGGCGTGGATGCAGGCGAACGGCGAAGTGCCGCAGGCGGAGGGCGCGATTTCGGGCTATCGCGCACTGGCGACGGCCAAATTCACGTTCTGGCCCGCGTTGGCCAAGGCGATCGGCCCCTACAGGGCGCTGCTGAAGGGTGAGAGCCGCGCGCCGGGAAACGGCAAGTACGGCACGAACTACGCCCTCTCCATGACGACTGGCTTCGGCGGCGGAGGCGGGCTGGCGTTGGGCCCCAACATCATCGCCCAACGCGGACTGGGCCTGCCGAGGTAGTTTCTGTCAACAGACGACGACAAAGGGGCGGCCAGATGGCCGCCCCTACGTTATTCTGTAAGGGGGATTGCAGCCTCTAAACGTATTGGGAACACAGCGAACGACAAGAGACACGATTGATCCGGAATGAATCTCTCCATCAACAATCGCACACGAATTGGGGCTGTCCTCATCGGCCTCATGGTGGCGCTTGCCCTTCTTGCGTGTAGCCCGGCAGACGAGGAAGAGCAGGCGGGCCCGTTCACGATTGGGGTGATGGAGTCGCTGACAGGCATCGGCGAAACGTATGGCACGGTTGCGAGCCAGGCCAAGGAGATGGCCCTCGACGAGATCAACGCCGCGGGCGGTATTGACGGCCGTCCGCTTGAGTTCGTTGTCGAGGACTCGAAGTGCGCCGCGCAGGATGCCATCGCCGCATACAACAAGCTCACGCAGGTTGACGGCCTGAAGATCATCCTCGGCCCCTCGTGCAGCAGCGCCATGCTTGCCGTCGCTCCCCTGGCAGAAGCTGACGGCGTCATCCTCTTCTCCGGTCTCGCAAGCAATCCTGACATCGCCAATGCCGGCGACTACATATTCCGCACGCAGATAAGCGATGTCTTTGTCGGCATCGACACCGGGAACACCTTGTGGGCAGACGGCATCCGCACACTCGCAACGATTACGGAGACCACGGACTACGCGGAAGGGGTTCGGCGAACGTCAGTCGAGCAGTTTGAGACGCGTGGCGGCGAGGTTGTTGCCGCAGAGCGGTATCAGTCGGACACCCTCGATTTCCGGGTGCATCTGACCAAACTCTTCCAGGCAAACCCGGATGCGCTCCACATCGCTCCGCAATCCGAGTTCTCGGCAGGCTCCATCATGAAGCAGGCCAGGGAACTGGGCTATACGGGGCCGATCTACGCTGAGACCGTGTCAGTCGGGACGACAGCACTGGAGATTGCCGGTGATGCCGCCACGGGCGTGAAAGCCATAACGGCTGACCTTGACCCCGGTAATGAAAAGGGGCAGCAAGTCCTTGCGGATTTCAGAGAACGCTACGACTACGTGACCCTGCCTTGGCACCTGGGATCTGCGTATGACGACGTTTATATCGCCGCGGAGTGTCTCAAACAGACCGGCGATGACAGTGACGCCGACGGCTTTCGAGACTGCCTGTACGACATCACGTGGAGCGGAGCCATCGGCGACAATTACAGCTTTGACGCGAATGGGGAGGTTGTCGGGCTGTCCCGGGTTGTCGTTGAGGTTCTCCCGCTCGCGGAAAGGACTGAGGCTGTCAAGTACAGGGTTATCGGTTCTGCGCCACGATCGTAGGGCTTCCTGAGGCTTTACCTTGACGGCGTGCGCGTGCTATCGTTCACGGGTTGACTCAGGGGGGCAACTTGTGCGCCGTCATGCGGCGTCGGACGAGTTGTAGAAAAGGGGGAATCGATTCCATGGACTTCCGTTTTACGCCGGAAGCGCAGCAGATACAACAAGATGCCATCGAGTTCACCCGGAAAGAGTGGGAACCCGGCAAGTGGGATACCCAGATCCTGGTCAACTGGCACCACCAGGTTGATGAGGCTGAAGAGGCCGTCAACGAATTTGAGAAGAAGCTCGTCAACAAGGGCTGGTGGACGATGCACTGGCCCAGCGAGTTCGGCGGGCAGGACGCCTCAATCGAGGTGCAGCTTGCCTACCGCGAGGCGATGTCCTACGCCGGCGCGCCCGCGTCGCTGGGCGGCGGTCTTGTCGCTCCGGTCCTGATGCTCGCGGCGCCCAAGTGGATGCAGGATGAGTTCCTGCCGGGCATTGCGAGCGCGGATATCGAGTTTTCACAAGGCTTCTCAGAGCCAGATGCAGGCTCCGATCTTGGTTCGCTCAAGACGCGCGCCGTCCGTGACGGCGATGACTATCTCATCAGCGGCCAGAAGATCTGGGGCACGTACCGCAACCCGTGGATCCACATCCTGGTGCGAACGGACCCGGATGCCCCCAAGCACCGTGGCATCACATACCTCCTCGCGCCATTGAAGGACGCCGACGGCGAGTTCATGCCGGGCGTGCAGGTTCGCAAGATTCCTGACGCGCTTGGGCGGCATCGCTGGGATGAGTTGTTCATGGAGAATTGGCGCGTTCCCGCGCGGTACATCCTCGGTGAAGAGAACCGCGGCTGGTACACGGCGATGACGACGCTCTCCTTTGAGCGCTCCAACATCCAGGCGCCCGCCACGATGCAGCGCCAGATCGAGGAGTACATCGCCTTTGTCCGCCAGTTGAAGGCGACACGCGGCTTCAGCCCGCTGGATGATGCGCCGTTCCGCCACCAGATGGCCAATCTCCGCATCGAGATCGAGACCCTGCGCATGATCGCCTACCGGGTCGGCTGGATGCAGAGCCGCGGGGAGATTCCCCAGAAGGAATCCTCCATGAGCAAGCTCTGGGCGGACGTGCAGTATCAGAAGACGATGAAGACTCTTGCGCGCGGCCTCCAGGAGTACGGCAACCTGCTGCCAACGCAGGAGGGCATCGACATGCCGAACGAGGGATTCCTGAATAATCGCGCGTTCATGTCCGGCACGCTCAGCGTCGCCGGCGGCACAACTGAAGTTCAGCGCCAGATCATCGCGCAGCGAGGACTGGGCCTGCCGCGGTAGCTTTTCAGCATCCACACAGCCAGCGAACGATCATAGGGTAAGGAGGAGCAGGTAATGGATTTCCGGTTCTCTGCGGAGGCGCAGGCCATCCGGGACGAAGCCGAGGATTTCGTCAAGCGAGAGTGGCAGAATCCCGGCTACGATCTCACCGGCGGCCTTGCCGGTTGGCATGGCAACGAAGAGGAGCGCGAGGCGGGGCATGAAGTGGCCCGGCAGTTCGCCAAGAAACTCGTCAACCAGGGTTGGTACACCATGCACTGGCCCAGCGAGTACGGCGGCCAGGATGCCTCCATTGAAAAGCAACTCGCGTATCGCGAGGTGATGTCCTATCACGATGCGCCGGCATCTCTTGGCGGCGGTCTTGTCGCCCCCGTCCTGATGGTGCATGGGCAAGATTGGCAGAAGGATCAGTTTCTGCCGCTTCTGGCCAACGCGGATATCGAGTTCTCGCAGGGATTCTCCGAGCCTGACGCGGGTTCCGACCTCGCCGGACTCAAGACACGGGCAGTGCGCGATGGCGATGACTACGTGGTCAGCGGCCAGAAGATCTGGGGCACATACCGAAGCGACTGGATTCATATCCTGGTGCGGACGGACCCGGACGCGCCCAAGCACCGCGGCATCACCTATTTGCTCGCACGCCTGAAGGATGAGGACGGCAACTACATGCCGGGCATCCAGGTTCGCGGCATCAAGGACGGCACGAATAATCACCGCTGGGATGAGTTGTTCATGGAGAACTGGCGCGTCCCGGCGAACAATATCCTCGGTGAGGAGAATCGCGGCTGGTACGCGGCCATGACGACGCTTTCCTTTGAGCGTTCCAACATCGGCCGCCCGGCGCAGTTGCTCCGCACACTGGAGCAGTTCACCGACTGGTGCGGCATGGTGCGGAACGAGGGCGGCGATACGCCGATTGATCGTGCTGAGATTCGCCATCGCCTGGCCGAGTGGCGCATCGAGATCGAGACGCTGCGGTCCCTCTGCTACCGCGTGGGCTGGATGCAGAGCGAGGGCATGATTCCCCAGAAGGAATCCTCGATGGTCAAGTTCTTCGGTGATCAGCTGTTCCAGAACATCTATCGCGGCCTCGCGCAGATCATGGACGGCTACGGCAACCTGCTGCCCACCAACAGCGACCGCTTCCCGCTGCCGGACGATGGTTTCCTGCCCGCTCGCGGCTGGCAGTCCATCGGCACAAGCATCGGCGGTGGCACGCGAGAGATTCAGAAGAACATCATCGCGCAGAGGGGCCTTGGCCTCCCGCGCTAAGGCGGACTACAGAACGCAGATAAAGCCCCGTATTGGTGGGGAACACAAGAACGAGTAAGGGAAACAGGAGGGGGAAATGGATCTGGGACTGACTGAAGACCAGGAAATGCTGCGCTCGATGGCTCGGGAGTTCATTGAGCAGGAGACGCCGCGCACGTTCGTCCGCGACATGGAAGAGGATGACCGTGGTTTCACGGCGGACATGTGGCAGAAGATCGCCCAGGTTGGGTGGCTCGGCCTGATCGTTCCCGAGGAGCACGGTGGAACCGGCCAGAACCTGGTCGATCTGGGCATCCTTCTGGAAGAGGTTGGCCACGGCGTCATGCCGGGCCCGTTCTTCAACACAGCGCTCGTCACCGTCGCCATCCTCGATGCCGGCTCCGACGCGCAGAAGGCCGAGTACCTGCCCCGGATCGCAGCGGGCGACCTGATCGCCACCGCCGCGATCCTTGAGCCGTATTCCCGCCTCGACGCCAACGGCATCAACCTCGAGGCAGCGGCATCCGGTGACGGCTACACACTGAACGGCACAAAGATGTTCGTGGAGAACGCCCACGCAGCCGACTACCTGCTGGTTGCGGCGCGAACGGGCGGCTCCGGCGAAGATGGCGTCACGCTGTTGCTCGTCGATGCGCAGTCCGACGGCGTGTCGGTTGACAAGCTCAAGACCATCGCCACGGACAACCAGTGCGAGGTCACGTTCAACAACGTGTCCGTTCCTGGCGCCAACGTTCTGGGCGAGGCCGGCAACGGCTGGTCCCAGCTGCGACTGCTGCTCCAGAAGGGCGCCGCGCTGCGCTGCTGCCAGATGGTCGGCGCGCTGCAGGAGGTCCTGGACATGACCGTTGAGTACGTGAAGAACCGCGTGCAGTTCGGTCGGCCGATCGGCTCGTTCCAGGCCATCCAGCACTATTGCGCGAACATGGCGACGGATGTCGACGGCTCCCGCTTCATCACCTATCAGGCGATCTGGCGGCTCGGTGAGGGCCTGCCCTCCGACCTGGAGGTTTCCTCCGCGAAGGCGTGGGTCAGCGACTCCGCGCAGCGTGTGGCGGCCACGGCGCACCAGTGCCACGGCGCCATCGGCTTCACGCAGGAGCATGATCTGCAGCTGTTCACGCGCCGCCTCAAGGCGTGGGAGGTCTCCTTCGGCGATGGCGACTACCACCGTGAGCGCGTCGCGCAGGCGATGGACATCTAGCGCCGACACGAGAGATTAGACGCAAACGGGGGCGTTGCCGCGCAAGAGGCAGCGCCCCCGTCTTTTGCCCACCCTGCGGGATGGCTGATAGGAGTAAAACAGTGCAGTACATTCGATTTGTCGCGGCGTTTGTCGTCTACCTGGTGATTGACGTGGGATGGAACTTCTCGCCGCCGGCGATGGCCATGTATGAAAACTTCTACGATGCAAGCGGTCACACAGAACTCCTCGACGCCTTCGGCAACCAGATGGATACCTTGGGCGGGCCGGAGATCATCTTCGCGCTCATCTTCTTTGGGTTGATCGCGCTCGGCAATAGCTACCTTGCCATCGAGCCGGCGGTGAAGGCGAGAGACCTGACAAAGGCGATGAAGAACAGCCTTGTTCTGGGCTTGGCCGCGTACGCGACGTACAGCGTTCCCACGTTCCTGATACTGTCCACATGGCCCACAGCACTGGTGCCGATCGATATCCTCATCGGTGGACTGCTCAGCTTCATCACGTCCACGAGCATCACGTGGGTCACGCTCCGCCGGATGAGGTCGTAACGCCGCATCGCATCAGCAGGATGCGGCGGGTCTGAATGCGCTAGCCCTCACGCCGTGCGCACTCGCTCCAGCAGGTTGCTCGCGCCGACGAGGTAGCTGCCGCTCCACGGCGTGGCAGGCGCGCCGCCAAAGTCGATTGCGACGGCGTCCGCGGCGGTTTCCCGGATGAACAGCAGCCCCGCCGCCACGTCCCACGGCTTGAGCGCGAGGTGGAAATACACGTCGATCAGCCCAGCCGCCGCATAGGCGAAACCCAGCGCGCCTGAACCCATGAGCCGTACGCGAAACATCGGGAGGAGCGACCTGATGATGTCAAATGCGCGGACGTTCAAGTCCTCTTCAGGCCCGATATCGAATCCGAGATTCGCCTCCTCGATGCTCACGGCGTAGGTGGGCTTCATCAGCACGCCATTCAGTGTCAGACCGCGTCCTGCGGCCGCGTAGAACGTGTCGTTGCGTATCGCGTCATACGTGACACCGAGGACCGGCGCGCCGTCTTTCAGCAGAGCGATTGTCGTTGCGAAATGCGGGATGCCTCGGACGAAGTTTGCCGTCCCGTCGATTGGGTCTACCGTCCACGTATAGTCAGAGTCGCCTTCGGATTCCCCTGTCTCTTCACCAAGGAACCCTGCGAAGGGGAACTCTCTCGCCAAGAGCCGCCGCACTTCCTGCTCAATCGCGACATCGACGTCCGTCACGACATCCGCATGGCGCTTCTCGCGCGCCCCAAGGTGGTCGCCGCGAAAGTGTTGGAGGTGGATCTTTCCGGCGTACTGCGCCGCCTCAAGCGCGACGGACTGCGCCGTGCGTCCGGTGGCGGCGAGAGGAAGCCCGTCCGGTGATGTGGTCACCTAGAAGAACCCGATGCGATCCCGCACCTCTTCCATCGTTCGGATCGCAACGGCGCGCGCTCGTTCCGTGCCTGCCGCGAGCACGTCCTCGACGAGATTGGGCTTTGTCGCGAGCTCGGCCCGCCGCTCCCGGAACGCTGCGAGATTCTCATTTATCGCGTCTGCAAGAGCGCGTTTGTCATCCACGCAGCCAATGGCCGCCGTGGTGCATTGGTCGTACACCGTCTTCGTATAGTTTTCATCGGAGAAGATCTGGTGGAGCGCGTAAACGTTGCAGATCCAGGGGCGGCCGGGGTCGGTTCGGCGGGCGCGCTGAGGATCGGTCACCATGGACATGACGCGCTGCGCCGTCTCTTCCGGTGTTGCCGCCAGCTCGATGTGATTGTCCAGGCTCTTGGACATCTTCTGATCACCGTCCGTCCCCTTGATGCTCGGCGTGTCCGAGAGGAGGGCGTCCGGCTCGGGAAACACCTCACCGAACTGCCCGTTGAACCTCCGGACAATCTCCCGTGAGAGTTCAACGTGCGGGACCTGGTCCACCCCGACGGGCACCGTGTTCGCCAGGTAGATGATGATGTCCGCCGTCTGCAGGACGGGATAGCCCACGAGGCCGTAGTTCATGCTGTCGGCGCGGGCGCGGAACTGCTCCTTGAAGCTGGGCACGCGCTGCAGCGATCCCATCGGCGTCACCATGCTCAGGTACGTGTGGAGTTCGAGCACCTCCGGGACACGCGACTGGATGAACAGGGTGCTGCGATCGGGATCGAGTCCCGCCGCCAGCCAATCCAGCACCATCTCTCGCGTGTTTTGCTTGAGGCCCACCGTGTCTTCAACCGTCGTGAGGGCGTGGACGTCCGCCACGAAGTAGAAGCAATCGTAGTCGTCTTGCAGCGACACCCAGTTCTTGAGCGCGCCGAAGTAGTTTCCCAGATGCAGACGGCCGGTCGGCCGCGCGCCGGACAGCACACGGCCCTTCTTGCCGTCGGGCAGATTAACAGGCAGGCTCGATGTCATATCAGGCTTGGACTCCTCCATCTGAGTTTAGCAGGCTGACACACGGATGATTGGTGCGGCGTGGGGGAGTCAGGCGCTACACTGTGGATATGAGTCAGACTGCGGCCAAAGCCGGTGTTCACGTATCGACCCATCCCATCGTGCAGGACAAGCTGACTCAGCTACGCGATGTGGAGACATCTGCCCGCAAATTCCGCGAGCTCGTGCGAGAGATCACACTCATGCTCGCCTATGAAGCGACGGCAGACCTCGCCACGGAACCCACCAGCGTCACAACACCCCTCGCCACGACGCCTGCCCAGCGCCTGCGCGGCTCCATCGGCCTTGTGCCCGTGCTGCGCGCCGGTCTTGGCATGGTGGAGGGCTTGTGGGAGATGATGCCGGACGCCGTCGTCTGGCACATCGGGCTGCGTCGCGATGAGCGCACGCTGGAGCCGATGCAGTACTACGCCAATAAACCCGTCGAGCCGGATGTGCAGGCGTGCTTGCTGATGGATCCGATGCTTGCGACGGGCGGCTCCGCCTCCGCCGCGTGCGACCTCCTCAAGGAATGGGGGGTGCAGCGCATCCGCTATATCGGCCTTATCGCCGCTCCGGAGGGGGTTGAGCGCCTGCAGCGCGATCATCCCGACGTGCGCATTCATATCGCCGGTCTTGATGAGCGCCTGAACGAGCACGGGTTCATCGTGCCCGGCCTCGGCGACGCCGGCGACCGCCAATTCGGCACGGCGTAGGGACGCGCGGTGAGGATCGCCGTCTTTGGCGCAGGGGCAGTTGGCGCGTATTTCGGCGGACGGCTGATCGAGACCGGGAAGCACGATGTTTCCCTGATCGCCCGCGGCCCGCATCTTGAGGCCCTGCAAACACTGGGACTCCGCATCGAAAGCCCTGAGGGCGACGCTCAAATACCGCCGGACGCGTTCTCCGCGACCAATGACCCGGAGGACGTGGGGCCGGTTGATGCGGTATTCGTGGCGGTCAAGACGTGGATGGTGCCGGAGGCGGCCGTCGCAATCGGGCCGATGCTCGGCCCGCACACGACGGTCATTCCCCTGCAGAATGGGGTGGAAGCGCCGGAGCAGCTTGCCGCAGAGGTGTCCGACGGCCACGTCATCGGCGGAACGTGCCGCATCTTCACTGCCGTCCCGGAGCCCGGGCTGGTGCGCCATACGGGCCCAACGCCGACGCTGACCATTGGGGAACTCGACGGCAGCGATTCCGCGCCTGTTGAGCAGATGTGCTCGGCTCTTCTTGATGCGGGTGTTTCCGCCTCGATTCGACCTGACATCATGGCCGCCCTCTGGGAGAAACTGCTATTCGTCGGGCCGCTGGGCGGTGTCGGCGCGGCAACGCGCGCGCCCATCGGGATATTTCGTTCTCTGCCCGAATCCCGCCAATTGCTCATTCGTTGTATCGAGGAGATCATCGCTGTTGCCGCGGCAACGGGCGTCGAATTGCCGGACGATGCGTTGAGCGGCGGCCTCCGCCTGGTCGATGCGTCTCCTGAAGGCGGCACGGCGTCCATGCAGCGCGATATTGCCGCAGGCAGGCCGTCGGAACTGGAGGCGCAGGTTGGCGTGATTCCTCGCCTTGGGCAGCGGCATGACGTTCCCACACCCGCCCACGATGCCATCTATGCCGCGCTGCTGCCCTCGGAGTTAAACGCCCGCGGCCAATTGACGTGGTAGCGGCCTGGCTCAAGCTGTACGAGCGGGAGGGTATAATCCAGAGGTGAGCAAGCTACACGAACGACTTGAGCGCGCAGCGTCCGGCCCCGCGCGGCCATTGGGTTTCAGCGCCGGTTCTCGAGAACAGATTCCTCCTCTCGCGATCATCGCGTCCATTGCGAAGCCGACACAGAAGTCTGTGGAGGCGGCCATCAAGGCGGGCGCGGAGTTCGTCCTGGTACCGGCCGGCGCCACGCCAAAGGCCCCGCCCGGCATCGGTTCGACGCCGTGGGGCGCGCGAACGGAGGCGCTAACCGAAAAGGCCCATACGGGACTACGTGAGGCGGGTTGCGATTTCCTGTTCGTCCTGGCAGGCGATACACCGCTGCGCCTGCTCAATGACGATTCAATCGGCTATTACGGCATCGTGCCTGCGGATACGGACGAGCGCCGTCTGCGCGCCCTTGAACGCCTGCCTTTCGAGGGGAACGTAATCGAGGCAGACGCAGGCAAGGACCTCACGGTCGGGCAAGCCGTCGAGGTTGCCGCGGCTGCCAGTCGTTTGGCCGGCCCTCTGCTGACAGGAGCGTCCGTCGACTGGGGCGCGGGAGAGATGGAGCAGCTTCGCGATCTGGGCTTCGTGGCCGTCATTGTCGAGGTTGCGGATGCTCGCGCCGCTGCCAAAATTGCAGGACTGCGTGAGGCGATCCTTGCCGTGCCCTCGCAATCGAGGCGTCGACGAGGCCGTGCGTCTGCAACCGTGCCGACAGTATCGGATGGGACAGCCGCTCCCCCACCTGATGAGGGTGATGACGACGATTTCGACGAGTAGGGGACTATAGCCCGACGGGCCGCCTTTCAGGCCTCCCGGCCTCCCGCTCGATGATCTCCCACGTCTCCCTGACGGCCTCGTCCAGGCGGCCGTCCTCGTTCACGACGACGTAGTCGAACTCATCCCGCCGCTCAATCTCACTGCGCGCCTCCTGCAGTCGCCGTTCCATCGTCTCCTGATCCATGCCTCCGCGAGCCCACATCCGGCGTTCGAGCGTGGCGAAATCGGGAACGGTGATGAAGAGCAGCAATGCCTGCGGAATCAGGGCCTTGATGGAGGCTGCGCCCTGTACGTCGGTCTTGACCAGGGCAATCGGCGTTCTGTCCAACGCGGCGCGGACGGATTCACGCGGAACGCCGTATCGATAGCCGTACACGGTCGCGGATTCCAACAGCTCACCGGACTTTTCCAGTTCAGCGAACGCGTCCGGCGTCAGGAAGTGATAGTGAACGGCGTCGACCTCTCCCGGGCGCGGCGGACGCGTGGTTGCGGTGATTGCGGGCGAAATGCGGTCGGCGTGATCGCTCAGGATGCGGTCAGCGACGGCGTCCTTGCCGGATGCGGACGGGCCCGACCGGACGACGATCATCTGGCTATTGCAAGCGTGACGGAGGCTTTAGATTCTTCGCTACGCTCAGAATGACACAAGCCCCGCGCTTAGTCCTCGTATTCGCCGTCTGCGCGATTCCCCTTGCTGGCGGAGACCCGGCCGGCAACGGTTTCCGGGTTGATGGGGGCGAGGACGACGTGACCGCTGTCCGTGATGAGCACGGCCTTGGTGCGCCGCCCGTTGGTCATGTCGATGACGGCGTTGCGGCTGCGGGATTCCTGGATGAGTCGACGAGTGGGCGCGGAGCCCGGTGAAACTATCGCGATGACACGGTTCATGATGACGTGATTGCCAAAGCCGATATGAAGTACTTCCGGACCTAACACGTGCTCCCCCTCACCCTAACCCTCTCCCCGGGGAGAGGAAATCCCTCACAGTGTGGGGAGGCGCGAAATCACGTTACGTCAGCGCCCAATTGTTCAAAGAACGCCGGATATGAAACCTGAACCGCGTCCGCCCCGTGGATAACCGTTTCGCCTCGGGCCGCCATGGCTGCAATCGCCAAAGTCATTACGATGCGGTGATCCCCGTGGCTGCGAACGACCGCCCCCGCCGGTCGCTGACCGCCGTAGATTACCATTCCGTCCGGCATTTCCTCAACCCGTGCCCCCATCTTTCCGAGTTCTCCGGACGTGGTGGCGATGCGGTCTGTTTCCTTGACACGGAGTTCAGCTGCGTCTCGAAATCGGCTGACGCCGTTGGCGTGCATGGCGGCGACGGTTAGCACGGGCAGTTCATCGATCAGGCGCGGGATTATCGCTCCGCCCACCTCAACAGGGCGCAGTTCACTGGACTCGACGGTGATATCGGCGATCGGCTCGCCGCCAACCTCCTTCTCGTTGGAGATGGTCATATTCGCGCCCATCTCCTGTAGGACATCCAGTATGCCGGTGCGGGTGGGGTTGATGCCGACGGCGCGGATGGTGATGCGTGCATTCGGATGAACGAGGCCCGCGACGAGCCAGGGCGCGGCGGAACTGATGTCACCGGGCACGACGACATCAGTGGCCGTCATTTCAGATCGTTCGATTTCGATCGTGTTGCCCTCGCTCCTGATCCGCGCGCCCATGGCGGACACCATGCGCTCCGTGTGGTCGCGGGACGGCGCAGGTTCGATAACGGTCGTCTTGCCCGACGCGGAGAGGCCGGCGATGAGCAGACACGATTTGAGCTGCGCGCTGGCAACGGGCATTTCATACGTGAAGCCTGTTAGGTCGGAACCACGCACGGTGAGCGGCGCAAGCGCGCCATCGTTCCGGCCCCAGATCTGCGCGCCCATCGCGCGGAGCGGTTCAACGACACGCCCCATGGGCCTGCCGCGCAGGGAACTGTCTCCGTTCATGACGGCAGTGAGAGGAGCGCCGGCAAGGAGACCGAGCATAAGCCGCATCGTCGTGCCGCTGTTGCGGGCGTTGAGGATGCGGTCAGGCTCCGTGAGGCCCCGCACGCCGTTGGAGCGGACGCGGAAGGTGGATGAGTGCCCGTCCGGCGAGCGTTCAAGCTCCGTCACGCGGACGCCAAGCGCGCGGACGATTGCCAACGATGCGAGGGTGTCCGCGCCGCGCGGAAATCGTGTGACGGTCGCCTCGCCCGTGGCGGCGGCGTTCAGGATGAGCGAGCGGTGGCCGATGGACTTGTCACCCGGCGACTCGATATCGAGTTCAAGGCGCGGCGGGGCGGTGAGCCGAACGGTGTCCATGGAGCGCCTTTCCTAGCGGCGGCCGCGGCGGAAGCGGCCGGCAATGCGGGCAAGGCGTTCGCCGCCGAACACGCCGATGGCGCTCTCACTCGCGGTCGGCACTTCGTCATAGAGCCGATCCTGCTCCGTCTCGCCAACCCGACCTCGCAGCCATGCGTCGCGCGCGTTGTACGCCTCCTGCAGAGCCTCTTGCAAGGCGTCGCCGCCCTCGTCCACAAGTTTTCGCATCTCCTGGAGCTGCGCGACGTACGTGTCGATCCAGTGGAGGATGAAGTCCTTGTTGGTGGCGAAGATGGAGTGGTGCATGTCAACCGAGCCGGAGGCGAGTCGTGAGACATCGCGGAAGCTGCCTGCGGCCATGCGCGCCATCTCGCGCCAACTTGGCGAGGAGACGGCGGTGCGCATGAGGTTGATGGACAGCGCGATGGGCAGGTGGCTGATGGCGGCAACGAGGCTGTCATGCTCAACGGAGTCGGCGAAATACGGCTCTCCGCCGAGCGTCTTGATGAGGTTGACCGTCGTGTCAATGGACTTGGGCTGCGTGCGCGGCAGCGGGATGACCGCCCACGTCGCGCCCTGGAACATGCCGGACTGCGCCCCCTCGATGCCGGGTGTCTCGACGCCCGCCATGGGGTGGCCGCCGACGAAATCGACGCTCGTCGGCAGGATTTCCTCCGCCCACTGGAGCACGGTCATCTTGGTGGACGCCGTGTCCGTGACGATTGCGCCGTCGGAGAGGTTGGGGCTGATGACGGTGAATACCTCGCGGACGGCGGTGACGGGGACGGCGACGACGACGATGGCAGCGTCTTCAACGGCGCCGGGGAGCGTGTAGGCGACCTCATCCACCGCGCCGCGCCTGCGCGCCAGGCCGGCGGTCTCCGGGTCCTTGTCATGGCCGATGATGTCCACGCCCTTGAATGATCCGCGCATGTCCATGCCGATGGACGCGCCGATCTGGCCAAGCCCGATGATGGCTATGCGATGCCGTTCCGTTGTCATGACCGCTCCTCTCGCGAATCGCGACCCTACAGCAGGTCCTGTCCAATCAACGCTCGCCCAATGAACTGCACGGGTGGGATGAGGATGCTGCGCAGGATCCCCACATTCAGGATAAGGTCAATGCCAATTATTCCAAAGAGGACGGTGGGCGCGTAGGGCTGGAACCTGAGCAGCTGCCGCGCGATCTCCCGTGGCGCGATGCCGAATGCGACCTGTGAACCGTCAAGCGGAGAGAGCGGAATCAGGTTGAAGATGCCCAACAAGAGGTTGTAGACGACGATGTAGGTGAGCGCGGTTCCAAGCCATGCGCCCATGGAAAGATCCGGATTGGACAGGATAATGCCGGTTGTGGGGTCCACACCGTAGAGCCGCATCAGGAGGCCGAAGGCGGCGGCGGTGATGAAGTTGGAGGCGGGCCCCGCAAAGCTCACGTAGGCAACCGAGCGGCGGCCCCCGCGCAGCATTGCCGAGTTGACGGGCACCGGCCTCCCCCATCCGAAGCCAACGACGAGAAACACGAACGTCCCCGCCGGATCAAGGTGCTTGAGGGGGTTGAGCGTCACACGCCCCATCTCTCGCGCCGTCTGGTCGCCGAGCCGGCTTGCGACCCACGCGTGTCCGAACTCGTGGACGCTGAGCGCGATGAGCAGTCCGGCGCCAAGCGCGGTCATGATGAACGGCGCGACGCGCAGGGCTGCGCCGGGATCCTGTCGAATGAGATCAAAGAGAAAGAAAAGCATAACGGCTTGGGGTTAAGTATAGGGAGGAGTAGTGGTCTGTAGCTGGAATGTCTGGATTCCCGCTTTCGCGGGAATGACGGAACTGTGTTTGCTTGACACGTTAGCGGCGTCGCGTCCACACTCGCGTTGTCTGTCGCAGGCGTTTGCAGGCCGGTGATGGCAGAGACGCGGCGGTAGAGTCGCTTAAAGGGAATCCGGGGAGGGAAAGACGATGGCTGATTACGAGAACATCATCTATGAGACAAAGGACGCCGCCGAGGGCAAGGTCGCGTATATCACGCTGAACAGGCCGGAGCGCCTGAATGCGCTGAGCCGCCCCCTGCTCGCCGAGCTTGAGCAGGCGCTGGATGAGGGCGCGACGGACGACGACGTTCGCTGCATCGTCATCAAGGGCGCGGGACGCGGCTTCTCCGCGGGTTATGACATGAACGTGCAGACGACGGGGCGGGGCGGTCCACGCCCGGCGCTTGATTCCGTCCTGGAAGACGGCCCGGCGAACATGTATCGCCGCGCCATCTGGAATAACCCCAAGCCGATCATCGCGCAGGTGCATTCGTTCACGCTGGCGGGCGGCGGACAGCTTGCCTGCCACTGCGACATCACCATCGCGGCGGACAACGCCCTGTTCGGCTATCCGCCCGTCCGCTACGCCAGCATGATGATGCCGATGGTGTGGCCGGAGCTGGTCGGCATGAAGAAGGCGAAGCTCATGGCGTTCACGGGCTCCATGATCACGGCGGATGACGCGCTGCGGCACGGGCTGGTCAGCGACGTTGTACCGACGGACGAGCTCGATGAGCGCGTGTGGCAGTTGGCGAATACCATCGCCAAGCTGCCGCCGGCGTCCACGAAGCTGAACAAGAAGGCCATCAACTACTACTACGACCGGCAGGGCCTGTTCGAGGCGATGGAGTTCGCGTCGATGTACACCTCCATCTCCTACGCGTCGTCGCCAGAGGAGCTGCCGCGCGGCCTGCAGGACGTGAACCGCGTGACGGCGGAGCACGGGATGCGCGCGGGCTTCCAGTACATGAACGACCGGTTTGTGGAGGAGGACAAGGTCGCTCAGGAGCAGATGGCCCGACCGAGCCGCGCGCCGTAAGACAAGAGAAGGACAACTCTGTGGGGCTCGCCAATCACGGCGAGCCCCGTTGTCTGTTTTAGCGGAATACAATAGGTTGAGGGAAAGACGCGCACCTCGAAGGGACGATTTTTGTGAGTACGTTCGCATGGCCAATCCGATTGGCGAACCTGAACGGTGATCGCTCGCTGGATATCGACGCCATTGTGGACACCGGGGCGTTTATGACAACGCTGCCTGAGTCACTGCTGCGCCAGGTCGGGGTTGAACCGGTTGGCAAGAGGCAGTTCGTGATCGCTGATGGCAGCAGAATCGAGCGGGATTGGGGCTACGCGATCCTGACCATACGGGACCAGAGCCAGATAACGTATGTTGCGTTTGGCGCTGATGACGGTCCACACCTTCTCGGCGCGCTCACGCTTGAGGAGTTTGGGCTGGCCGTCGATCCGCAAGAGGAGAATCTCATCCCGCGCGAACTCATCATGTACTGATTGGAGAGAGAATGAGCAATGGCGCCAATCACCCCGGTCCCCTCTCCGGTCTCCGCGTTCTTGATCTGACGTCCTATACGGCTCAGCATTGCGCGCGGGCGTTGGGGGATATGGGCGCAGACGTTATCAAGGTGGAGGCGCCTGACGGCGATCCTGCGCGAATGCTGCCGCCGTTCGCGGGCAATATCGAGCACCCGGAGCGCAGCCTGCGATTCATCCACGCCAACCGCTCCAAGCGCGGCGTCACGCTCGATATCAATGCTGAGTCGGATCGAGAGGCGATTGCCAAACTCGCTGCCCGCTCGGACATCCTCGTTGAGGATTTTAAGCCGGGTGTTTTGGCGGCTATCGGGCTTGGCTATGAGGATCTCAAGGCAACCAATCCGAACCTGGTCTATGTGTCCATCACGCCGTTTGGGCAGACGGGCCCGCATGCCGGATTCGAGGGCGGCGATCTCATCGCGCAGGCGAGCGCGGGCATGATGTTCGCGAACGGCGACGATACCCGCCCGCCCGTCATGGCCCCGTTCGAGATGGTCACCCAACTGGCGAGCATGCACGCGGTGTACGGCGCGGTGCTGGCGATACGCGCGCGACGTGTTATCGGGCACGGCCAGCACGTGGACGTCTCGCAACAAGAGGCGAGCCTGTGGGCGCAGCACAGCTATATCTCACGCTATTCATACATCAACCAGATCACCCGCCGCGAGGGGCATCACTCCGCGTTCGGCGCGGTTAACACATTCCGCACCCGCGACGACGGCTACGTGAACCTGTCCATCTACATGCGGCACCACTTCGGTCGGATGGCCACGGAACTCATGGGCAATCACCCCGTGCTTTCGGATGAAATGTGGTGGGAGCGCGAGGTGCGGCAGGAGAACCGTGAGGTCATCGACCAGTTCGTCCAGGAGTACATGGAGACCGTCGACCGCGATGATGTTGCGGAGCGCGGCCAGGCCATCGGGATGCCGATCGTGCCCGTGCTGACGCCCGGCGAGTTCGCGGACAGCGCGCACGCCAAAGAGCGCGAGTTCTTCATCGAGATGGAGCATCCCGTCATTGGGCCGTACAAGACGGCAGGGCCGCCGCTCAAGTTCAGCAAGACGCCGTGGCAGCCAAGTCGCACTGCGCCGCTGTTGGGTGAACACACAGAAGAGGTGCTGGCTGAATTGGAACGAGAGCCGGTTCCTGCCGGGGCCGCATCCAACGGCGCAGTCGCCTCCGGCAGCGTCAAGCCGCTGGACGGCATACGCGTTGTGGACTTCACACGCGCTTTTGCTGGGCCGTTGGCGACGATGTTCCTCGGTTTCTTCGGCGCGGAGGTCATCAAGATTGAGTCGGAGGACCTGGACGACAATCGCGCTCCGGGCCAAACGACGTTCCAGGACCTGAATCGCGCCAAGATCAGCGCCACTATCGACATGCGGACCCCGGAGGGCCAGCAGTTGATCCGGGAGCTGGCCGCCAAGAGCGACGCAGTCATCGAGAATTTCAGGCCCACGGTCATGGATCGCCAGAACGTGGGCTATGAGGAACTGATCAAAGTCAAGCCGGACATCATCATGCTGGCGATGCCCGGCATGGGGAACTCAGGCCCCCTGAGCACGTATTTCTGCTACGGCCAGCAGATCATGGGCGTCTCCGGCATCACGAATCTGTGGGGGCATCCGGACGCGCCGATGGATACGCGGATCAAGATGCCGTTCCCGGACTACATCGCGGGCATCTTCGGAGCGCTGTCCGTGGCCGCGGCGCTGGAGTACCGCGACCGCACCGGCGAGGGTCAGTACATCGAACTCGCGCAGGTGGAGGGCGGGGCACACCTGCTGACCGTCTCTTACATGGACTACATGATCAACGGCCATAATCCGCCGCCCGCGGGCAATCGCAGCGAATTCTACGCGCCGCATGGCGTCTATCCGTGCATCGGGTTCGATGAGTGGTGCGCGATCGAGGTTCACACCGAGGAGCAGTGGCAGGCGCTCGTCGGGGCGATGGGCGGCCCGGGGTGGGCCAACGACGAGCGATTCGCCACGATGCAGGCGCGCATCGCCAACAAAGAAGAGTTGGACGCGCATATCGGCGAGTGGACAAAGCAATACACGCCGCGCGTCGCGATGCGCATCCTGCAACAGGCCGGTGTTCCTGCCACATACGTCGCCAACGGCGAGACGCTGTACGTCGATCCGCATCTGCGGGGCCGCCCTGCGGCCATCGTACCGGCTGAGCATGCTGACGCGGGCGTGATGGAGCACCAGGGCATCGACGTCAATCTGCCGGACACGCCCGGCAACGCGGGGCAGCCATGCCCGACAAAGGGCCAACAGAACGACTACGTCTTCAACGAGGTTCTGGCCCTGCCAGCGGAACGGCGCGCGGAATTAGAAGAGAAGGGCGTACTGCGGTAAGGGGCGAACGCGCTTGCCTACCGTCTCCTTGAGAAGGACCCGCGGAGGATGACCGCTGCCAGGGTTGCGGCGACGGCCCATGCGGTGGCGATCCAAAACAGTTGGCGGGCGTTCTCGATGTCCTCGTTTTCGATGTTGCGCCCCTCGGGGTTTGTCGCAGTCTCCCAGCCGGTGACCTCCGGCTCCGCGTCCAGCGTGACGCCCAGCGCGCCTGCTGTCGCCGCCTCCGTCCAGCCACCCTCGAGCACGTTGCCGCGCGCGCCGGCCTCTGAGCGGCTCGTTTGCCACGCTTCCTGACCGCGCTGTGAGGTCAACTGCGCGCCGGCGGAGATAAACAGTCCCGCGGCCACGGACGGCGCGATGGATGCCGCGCTGTCAACACGCTTGGCCGCCACCGCCAAAGGGTCGTTTCCATGCTTGCTCCATCGCGCGCCGAGCGTCTTGACCACCCGATAGGCCACGGCTCCGGGGATGCCGAAAATCGCAAAATACAGGAGAGGGCCCACGACTCCGTCACGGAAATCGTTGCTCAGCCTGCGCAGGGCGTGAGAGCGTTGCTGCTGCAGCGTCTCCGGCGAGACCTCCTGCGCGGTTCCCGTCACGGACTCGCTCATGCCCGCCTCGCGCATCAGCCGCTCGACGTCGTCTGTAATGGGCTCTTGCCCAATCTGCTGCTCGTCCTGCTGTTCAAGGTCGCGCAGGGCATTCAGGCCGCCCCGGATGGAGATCGCGCCCTTGAGCAGCGCCGTGGCAGCCTCACGATAGACGGCGCGGTGGATGAGGCCGGCCGCGCCAAGAACCCACTTGGAGCCAAGCCAGGCGGCGTAGGGCAGGGCGAATGCCGCTCCCACGGCATAGACGGTGCGGGCAACGTATGAGTTCTGAGGGGCGCGCGCTTCCAGCGCGTCCGCGGCTCGCGCGGCGATGCCGACGGGATCAGCCTCCTCAGGAATATCTCCCAGCAGGACATCCCAACCGACTGCCCAAAGAAGTGTGCCCGGTTCTTGTCCACGCGGCATTGGCATCCTCCACTTCGCGGCGCGCTGGCCGCGATGCCAGGTTGCCTTCATTGTGCCATCAAACGGGTTCGTTATCGACTGTAACGCCTGCGCGCGATCATGTAGCGAAGGATGATGAGCGCCAGGATAGCCATCGCGATGACGATGAAAAGCAGGACGGCGCGCGGCCCGAGGATGCGCACGGCGATGAAGGCGAAAGCCAACCCGACGGCCAGCCGCATCAGGAATAGCAGCACGGCGGCTTTCATGAATGTTGCCGTCGCAGGGCGTGCGCCATCGCCGTCTCTGGCGCCAAAGCTGCGGAACATCCCGGCCATGCTGTTGATGGGGCCGCCGTCTCGCGCTCTTGGCGGGCGCGGCATGACGGGCTTTTCGCCCTGTTCACGCAGGATCTCCTCGATCTCATCGCGGAGGCCATCACCCTGATGTTCCGCCTCACTGTCCGGGTTGTCCCGGGGTGTGCTCATCGTGCTTCCCCTTACCCAAACCCTCTCCCAGGGGGAGCGGGCGTTTCGGCCCTCCCCCACTCTAGCCCCTTCTCGAAGGGAAGGGAAACCTTCAGTCGTTCTCCGGCGCTGCCCATCCCTCCCTCAGCATCAAGGCAGGCAGCTCATTCACGCTGTCCAGGAAGTGATCCGGCGCCGGTTCATCATCCATCGGGAAAGGGTACGACTTTCTGATGCGGATGGCGACTATTCCCATGGTACGCGCGCCGACAATGTCCGCCTCCGTGCGGTCACCGACGTAGATGCACTCGGACGCCTCAACGTCCAGCCCGTCCAGGCAGTGCTGAAAGATCCTGGGGTCCGGTTTGTGCGCGCCCACCTCTCCGCCAATGGCGATGCAGCCGAAGCGATCCTCCAGCCCCAGCACGTCGATCTTGCCGCGCTGCAGGTCCGTCGGCCCGTTTGTGATCAGCCCCAGCTTGAATCGCGCTCCCAGCCATGACAGCGTTTCCTCCACGCCGTCATACAGGGTCAGATTATCCATCAGCACGGTGTTGTAGACGCTCCGCATGAATTGCGTCGCCTCGTCGTCCAGGCCAAGCCGTTCCGCCATGCGCGACATCCGGTTCAGGAATCGACCCGGCACGCCGACTGAGTCCCAGTTCAGCGCCTCGCCCATGACTTCCGCAAGCAGTGTCGGGTCAACGGAATCCGCAAGCGCCTCATGCACTGCTTTCAGTCGGATGGGTGTCAGGCCCTCCGAATCGCAGAGCGTATCGTCCAGGTCCAGCAGAACCGCCCGGATGGATGCCATCTACCCGGCCTCCGTTCCGGCAGGGCGCATGAGGATGATTGCACGCCAGTCTCCGCTGTCGTCGGACACAGCGTCGATGAGCCTCAAACCGGCCTCCATCAGCGCATATGCCGCCATATCAAACTTCTCGGTGATGATGCCGGAGCCGATGAGCATCCCGCCCGGGCGTGTCGCGGCGGCAAGCGGCGCGGCCAACTCGTCAAGGACTTCGGCAGTCAGGTTGGCGGCGACAATGTCCCAACCGCCGTTCTCCCTGACTGTCTCCGGCCAGTCCTGCCGGGCAACCTCAAACGGGTCCTGTCCCGGGCGGGGCAAGGTTCCTTCACGGATAGCGATAACGCCCGAAAGGGTGTTGTGCGCAACGTTCTCCTGGGCCGCTGTGACGGCAACAGGGTCGATGTCGATGCCCCGAACGCAGCGTGCGCCAAGCCGCGCGGCGATGATCGACAAGATGCCGGAACCGCAGCCGACATCCAACACCGTTTCCCCCGTCTGTACGCGCTTCTCCAGTTCCCGGGCGCACAGCTGCGTGGTGGGGTGCAGCCCGGTGCCGAATGCCATGCCGGGATCGAGACGAATGATGATGTCATCCGGCTCAGGGTCGTAGTCTCGCCACGTTGGAACGACAACGGATCGCCGGCCGACACGGTGCGGGTGAAAGTGTTCACGCCATGCGGATTCCCAGTCCTCATCGGCGATTGTCCGTTCATGCAGTTGGCCGACGGGTGTGATCATGTCCAGGTATGACAGGCCGTCTCGCAGTCCTTGCCGCGCCGCCACAATCGAGCCATCCTCACCGTTCTCCGGAAGCGGCGCGTATGCAGCCACGCGAACGCGGCGACTCTGCGTGAGGGACTGCGGGCCGATCCGAATCTCCTCCGGTTCAGCCATTTCTTGTATCGCGACGCCGCCCGCGTGGCTGTATTGGCTAAAGAGGTCCGTAACGGCTTCAGCAGTCTCACCGGTGACGACGATGCTGAACTCGATCCACTTCATGGAGTCGGCGTGGCGTCCTCACCGGGCGTCGGTGTTGGCGTGCTGACAAAGACGGACGTCTCCGTGATGAGGCGCGCCATGTGTTCGCCCCACGTGCGGTCAAGGAGATACACACGATCAATGCCGTCGATTCGCGCGTAATTCGTGATGCGATCCGGCGTCAGATCGCCGACGTAAACGGTGTATGCCTGCCCGTCCTCCATGTGGAAACGCAGTGTAATCTGGGGTGAATCAAGCCCGTACAGCGCGAGGGCTTCTGCATCGGGATTCTCCGCAATGAGGCGTGGGGAGCGCGCGCCGCCGGCGAGGAATGGCGTTCCTGCGAACTCTTCACTGACCGGCGGGCCATCCAGACTTCCGTAGTACCAGACGCGCTCGCTGTCTCGAACGAACGTGGCCTGCGTGCCGAAATATGTTGCGTCGAGGCGATTGATCAAGAAGTCATCGACGAGATAGAACCAGTCCTGCGAGGTCGGACTCGTGTCCACCTCCGGCTCGGTCAGGGGCGGCCCGAACCACAGATAGCCGCCCATGAGGACCGCGATGACCACAAGGACGAGTGAGATGCGAAAGTTCATGGAGCGCGTTGTTCTCCGGCGGCACTGTGTTGGATGAGATCGGTCAGCGCCGCCGCCACCACGTCCACCCCGCGACCAGGATCATAAAAGCCGGAAAGACACCGACGGATGAGTAGAGAATCCAGTTCGCCTGCCGCTGCGTGAGTGTGAGAATACGCGGCACGTTCAGGCGCGCCCGTACGCCGATGAGGCCTTCCTGTTCCGTCAGCCAGTTGGTGGAATTCATTACCAAGTCGAGATTTCCAACAGAGTTGATGAACTGATTTGTCGCGAACGCTGAGTTTCCGATGGCAACGATGCGTCCGGCCGTATCCTCCGGGAAACGCGGGTCGGATGGAAATTCGACGGCTGACGCAATCGACAGAGGCCCGCGGGTGTCCCGGTCCGCGTCGAATCGCGGTTCCACCAGACTGCTCTCGTCACGCTCAAGCCAACTGCGATCCGTCGTAAACGCCAGGGGATAGACGGTCAAGGGGGAGCCTTCCAGTGCTTCCACAGGCAGCGGGGCCACGCGGGTGACCAGGGGGAAGAACGTCACAAGAGACCGGTCAATCATTGGGGCGGTTATCGGATGATCGGGCAGGTAGGCATCCGAGCGGATCGTCGGCGTGGTGATATCGGGCTGCGCATAGCTGGCCGGATCGACTATCGTGCCCCCGCCGGCTGCAATGCCTGCCAGGAAGAGCAGCTCAAGCCAGGAATCCGGCGTATCGTCGGAGAGCAGGAACAGCACGTTGCCGCCCTGTGCCAGGTAGTTCCCCAGCAGGTCCCGATCGCTTCGTCCCTCCTCCTCGACAAGATCGCGATCAGGGCCCGCGACGACGACCACTGAGCACTCATCCGGCACCTGCCCGGCGGATGCAAAACCAAAGTCCCGCACCACGTACAGTTCGCGTTCCATCGCCTCTTTGGCGCGGCTCATGCCGATGTCAGTCGTGCTCAGGATGCTGTGCTCGCCGTGTCCCGTGAGGAAGCAGACGGTTCGGAGTTGCGTGCCCGTTGCGAGCAGGAGATTTGACGTGAATTCCTGCTCGGAAATCTGGCGTGTCTGCGCCACACGGTCACGCGAGGCAAAGACGACGACACCGTTCTGATCGATGTTGAACCTGCTGGCCTTGGCAGGGTCTGTCTCCGGATCGACGATCTCATACGTGAAGTTGCTGCTCAGCAGATCGTATTCCCGGAGCAGCTGTTCCGTAACCGCGGCGGCCTCATCGCCGGGGGTGAAGAAACCGAACGCCTCCACCGGCTGGTCAAGGCCCCTGAGCACCTCCTGGGTCTGCGTCGCGAGTGTGAATCCACGGTTGGCTGTCAGATCGACGCGGGCGTTCGCGGCGGCGCTGACAACGTTCACAAGCGCGAGAACCACGGTGAAAGCAACGATCATCACGAGCGTGTTGACGCCGTATCGTCCCTGCCGCGTCGACATGATCCGGACGACCTGCTCGCGGCTGAGGAACGCCCCGACAAGCAACCCAACAGCGCCGACACCTATCAGGACAAGCGCCCACACCCTGAGTTCTGCGACGATGGCGTACAGGAGCGCGCCGCCGATGACGGCAACCGCTCCGACGACCAACAGCGCAATGCCGATATCCTCGGATGCCCGCTCCCCGCGGAGGGATAGACGCTCACGCATTGACCGGTTACCGCCAGCGGCGGGTTTCCACGGCCCGCACCGTCAGGAAGAGGAAGAACACGATGAGCGAGAGGAAATAGATGATGTCCCTCGTGTCGAACACGCCGAATGCCATGTCCCGGATGTGTTCACTCATTGCGAGGAATGTCACAATGTCCGTCCACGCGTGGTCGGGATCGCCCAGCGCCGCCGTGGCATTGAACAGCCACAGCACGAGCAGGATTGCAAGCGAGAAGATAGCGGAGACGATCTGATTGGCCGTGAGGGCGGAACCCAGCATTCCCACGGCGACGGCCACCGCGCCCACGAGAAACAGGACAACGTATCCCGTGAGAAGGGGAATGACGTCCGGATTTCCAAAGAAGAAAAGCTGCAACGGGAAGTAGACGGTAAGGCTGTACATGCCCGTCAGGATGGTCAACGCGGCAAGGTACTTGCCCAGGACAATCTCAATGTCGCGGACCGGGGCGGTCAGCAACAGCTCCATCGTGCCCAGTTTCTGCTCCTCTGCCAGCAGGCGCATCGTCAGGGCGGGCGCGATGAGGATGGTCAGGAAGAATGCCCCCATGGGGCCGATGGGGCCGAAGAGGAATCCGCGTATCGTCGCCTCCGGGTACCGCCCCGTCACGCTCAGCGCGAATGCGAGGCCGGTGAGGCCGAGAAAGATGGCGGCAATGACCCAGGCGTTGGGCGAATTGGCGTAGGAACGCAGTTCACGCCACCAGATGGTGCGGATTGTTCGCACGTTCACGCGGCTGTCTCCTCGTCCTCCGTGGTCAGCCGCAGGAATATCTCCTCAAGAGAAAGCCCCATTGCGCGGAGTTCGACAAGGCCCCATCCCTGATCCGCCACAGCGCGGGCAAGCTCAACGCGTATATCGCGGCTCGGCGCGCATTCCACGACGAACTGTTGGCGCCCGCCTGCGTCGGAAAGGGTGACCTCTACGACTCCGTCCACCCTGGAGAGCGCCTGCTGAATCTGCTCGCGTGGGCCGCGCACGTCCATCACGACGCGTGAGACGCCCCCAAGCCGGGCGGACAGCCGCTCCGCCGTGTCCATGACCACGATTCGCCCTTCGTGGATGATCAGCACGCGGTCGCAGACCATGCTGACTTCCGGCAGGATGTGGGTGGAGAGGATGACGGTGTGGTCGCCGCCAAGGCCACGGATGATCTGCCGCGTCTCGACGACCTGCCGCGGATCGATGCCGATTGTCGGTTCGTCAAGCACGAGCACGGGCGGCTCATGGAGGATGGCCTGCGCGATGCCAACGCGCTGGCGATACCCCTTGGAAAGCTTGCTGACCAGGGAGTCCGTGTATTCCTCAAGGCGGCAAAGCCCGAACACGTCCTCCACGCGAGCGCGGATGCGGGACTTGTTCATGCCGCGCAACTCCCCCATGTAGTGCAGGTATTCCCGCACGGTCATGTCCGTATAGAGCGGCACGGTTTCAGGCAGGTAGCCGATGGATGCGCGGGCATCCAACGGTTCCTCCTGCACATCATGGCCCGCCACAACGGCCGTGCCGGCGGTGGGCGGCGTGAATCCCGTGATTATGCGCATCGTGGTCGTTTTCCCTGCGCCGTTCGGGCCGAGGAAACCGATAACCTCGCCCGGTTCGGCGGCAAAGGACACGTCCTCGATTGCCGGAAAATCGCCGTAGAATTTCGTTAGGCCACGTGCCTCAATCATCGCCCGCGCCCCCGTCGGTTCGGAGAATTATGAATATCCAGTGTAACGCACGATGGCGACTTGAGGTTAGAAGTCAAGGCTGAAAAGCTAGCTCTTTGCCGTGTCCGCAGCCTGCGCCGTCTCCACCTCATGGACGATGCGGCGCGTGTGGTTGATGACGTCCGGCGAGACGCTGACGGAGGTGATGCCCCACTCAACCAGCTTGGCCGTCAGATCCGGGAAGAAGCTCGGCGCTTGTCCACAGATGCCGCAGGTGATGCCCAGCCGCGCAGCGGTTGTGACGATGGTCTCCAGCGCGCGCATGACGGCCTCGTTCCGCTCATCGAAATCGTCCGCCAGGATTGCGCTGTCTCTGTCCACGCCGAGGACGAGCTGCGTCAGGTCGTTGGAACCGATGGACACGCCGTCGATGCCGACCTTGATGAACTCCTCCAGCAGGATCACGTTTGAGGGAACCTCTGCCATCATCCACAGCTTGAAGCCGTTGTCGCCGCGCCGCAGCCCATATTGCTCCAACAGCGACTTGGTGTGGACAAGCTCATCCACGGTGCGGACGAACGGGATCATCACGTGCAGGTTGGGGTGTTTGGCCCGCACCCGGCGAACCGCCTCGATCTCAAGGGCGAAGATATCGGGCTCCTTGACGTAGCGCCCCGCGCCCCGGTACCCGATCATCGGGTTCTCTTCCTCCGGCTCGTAGCGGTCGCCGCCCCGCAGATTCCGGTACTCATTCGTCTTGAAGTCGGTTGTGCGGTAGATGACGGGGCGGGGATCAAAGGCGGCGGCGAACTTCATCAGGCCGTCAACCACCTTCTGCGTGTACTCCTCACCGCGTCCTTCTTCAATCATCAGGCGGGGGTGTTCGCCGATGCGCGCGACGATGAACTCCGCGCGGAGCAGCCCGACGCCGTCCACGTTGCGGGCGGCGATCACGTCAGCCAGGTCCGGCTCCGCCAGGTTCACGTAGACGTTCGTCTTCGTTCGCAGATTCTCTGCGGCGTCGTCCGCGCTGATTTCCTGGCCTGCGCCCGGCACCGCGCCCTCATAGACACGGCCGGTGGACCCGTCGACAGTGACGATCTGGCCGTCCGTGAGGGTGGTGGTCGCCGCCCCGGTTCCAACGGCGCACGGGATGCTGAGCTCCCGGGAAATGATGGCGGCGTGGGCGGTGCGGCCGCCGTGATCAGTGATGATGGCGGTGGCGCGCTTCATGGCGGGGACATAGTCCGGCGTGGTCATCTCCGTCACGAGGACGTCCCCCTCCTTGACCCGATCAAGCTGATCAAGAGACGTTTCATCGATCTTTGGCAAGACGACGACTGTGCCGGTAGCGCTGCCCGGGCTTGCCGGCGTGCCCTGCAGGAGCAGGGGATACGCTGATTCGTCCACGTCCAGACCCTCGGACTCGCCGATGCTGCCGAGAGTGGTGATGGGGCGCGTCTGCGTGATATAGAAGGCGTTGCCCTCCATGGCCCACTCGATGTCCTGCGGGTGGTTGTACGCCTCCTCGAGGTTCAGTCCGAACTGCGCAACCTCCGCGATCTGACTGTCCGTCAGCTTGTACGTGCGTGACATCTCAACGGGGACATCCACCTCGTGGTTCAGGTCGTCCGCGCCTGCGGCGTCCGGATTGCGCGTCAGCATCCTGCTCTGCGGAACCAGCCGCTTCTCCAGGATCTCCATGCCGTCCTTCTGGATTAAATAAGAATCCGGCGTCACTGCGCCGGATACGACAGACTCGCCGAGGCCGTAAACGGCCTCAATAAGGACCTTCGAGCGGTCACTGCGATTCGGCTCCGCGGTGAACATGACGCCCGAAATCTCCGATTGCACCATGCGCTGCACGGGCACGGCGATGCCGACGCCAAGCTGGTTGAAGTTCTGTTCCGCGCGATAGAAGATGGCGCGCGCCTCAAACAGGCTCGCCCAGCAGCCCTTGACGGTCTCCAGGACCTGTTCGATGCCCTCCACGTTCAGATACGTGCGCTGCTGCCCGGCAAACGAGGCGTCCGGCAAGTCCTCTGCCGTTGCGGATGAGCGAACGGCCACCGGCCCCTCGCCGAGTTCGCGGTATGCCCGGGTGATCTCAGCGGCGAGTTCGGCGGGCATGGGCGCGGAGAGAATCGCCTGCTGAGCCTGCGCGGCGACCTCAACAAGGTTCGAGGAGTGATACACGTCGACGCCGCCGAGGATCTCGCTCAGCCTGGCGTCGAGGCCGTTGTCCGTGAGGAATTTCTGATAGGAGACGACGCTGACGACAAAGCCGGGCGGAACCGGCGCGCCCCTGCGCGTCATTTCGCCGAGATTGGACCCCTTGCCGCCGGCAAGCGCCAGGTCGCCGGAATCGACTTCTGAGAACCACAGCAGGGATGCCTGCCGCTTCTGTATTTCCGTGAGTTCGCGTTTCGGCATCTGCCGAATGTCAGCGACCCCCTCTGACATGCTTGTACCCCCTCAGGACTTTTCCACGTCCCGCCCCACCCGGGGACGCCGAACGGCCCCTGGTGCGGGGCGCGTCATGCCGCTGAAAGTATACCATCCGAGAGCCGCGCCGCGTGGGGATGGGGAGGGTGGGGCACCATCGATAAATTACACTCTGGCTGCGGATAGCCTGTCTGGCTCTTGCAATCCTAGCTATTCAAGTTTACGCGGACATAAGCGTATTCTTGCGCCTGAACCCAAAGGATTGAGGGAAGGGTGTCTTCCGAGAGTGTCTCTCCTTCGGGGACGGTGAAGTACGCCCAACCTTCGTGCGACTCGCCGGAATTGAGAGTGACATTGTGGAAGCTATCAGGCAGCGCTGAACCGGACTCGTCGGTTGTTGTTGTCCACCAGGTTTCGCCGAGTCGGCCCTGTTCATCCGGGGCTGTTGTTAGTTCTATGCCCAAGTAATGGATGTCCAGATCATCCCGGTACAAGGACGGAAAAATGAGAGAGAGAGCCAATCGAAATCGCGCTGTCGTCGAATTGTAGACTTCGGGCTCCGAGAGAACAGTCACAGTGAAATAAGGGACGTCCTGAAAATCGAGGACAGTGATTTTGTCGCCTACAGCCCCAGCGGGCCAGCTCTCTTCTTCCCACCACTCGATGTGACGTACGAGGGGGCTTATTCCCTGTATGGGGCCATCTGGAACGCCATGGGCGAAGCGGATGGATTCTGTTGCCTCGACGGTTCGCGTGAGGTCGACAATCAGGGGCTCAGGATCCGACTCTTCACTGTAGTATTTGTACTCCAGCCAGCTATTAGGGCGTGCTGGAGTTACAGCCCATCCGTACTGGTAAGACTGGTCTTCAGGGATCAAGCAAATATATCCATCGAACCAGCCGCCCTTGACGAGTTCGACGCTTTCCAGAGCGCTGTTGCCTTCACACGTTTCGGTCTCCCAGATCTGCGTCCCTCCATCCCCATTGGGCAACGCCATGTAGCCTGATATGTGGAAATATGACTCAAAAACCCAACGCTCGACGATTGACGTGAAACGGGCCGGCACGCGGGCGAAGGATTCGTCGATGATCTCGGGCTCGCCGAGGACAGTGACTGCAAAGGGGGCGTCTTCGTAATCATTCTGAACCTGCACCGTCTCACCGATGTAACTGACTCGGAGGATGTCCTGGATGTCCTCGGGCGGAACGAGATCGCCATCCGGCTCTTGCCTGCAGCCCGCATTAAGCCACCGGCCGTCTTCGAAGGCAAATAGTTGGATCAAGGCAGGTGACGGAGGCCCGAATGGCGCAGTCAGGTTTAGTTCTACCCACGCCTGGCTCGCGTCTACTCGGCTGACCCCCGTGACCCGCAGATCAACGAGTACTGCAACCAATGCTGCGAAGGACTCCTGGGAAAGGGAACCCTCGCTATCATTGGATTCAGCGCCAAGACCTTCACGACAATCGTGAGTGAACAATGCTTGAGCCTCTTCGGTGTAGGTCGTATCCATCACTCCTGCCACTATCGTTCGCCCAAAGTTTGCCTCCGCGCTACGGGCAACCTCTTCTAGTGTGTGTTCAGAGGGGTCGCTGCCAAGGACAGGGAAGTAGAACTCCGGAAGCGACGGCTGGGGGAAGTCTTCTGCACCCGATCCGGGGATTTCCGTCAGTCCAGCGGCAAACCTCCCCTCTTCACAGCTACTGTCAACCCAACGGCCATCTTCGTAAATGACCAGGCTGTCCCCCGGGATAGTGTTGCCTAAGATTGTTGTGCTTGTTGTTACAAATATTTGGTCTTCCCCAAGTTGACGCGCCAATGTCACTTCGACGGTGTAGCCTTGTTCGGCAAAGAGTTCTTTGGTGAACAACAATGCGAGGTCGAATGCCACGTCGCCAAGGTCAGTGTCGGTCTTGGGCAAGCAGTGTGAGGAGTACGTCATACGTACCCGGTCAGTATCCGGACCGGGTTCCGCAAGAATACCCTCACGAAACTCGTCGAATACCGCTTGCGCGATGCGAGTCAAGTCGTCTGATGATAGGTCACCCGGAGGGGTACTGAGAATTTGCTCTCGCGGAGAAATAGTTGGCGTGGGCGACGGGGTAGGGGTAGGACTAAGTGTAGGAGCAGCTGTGGGCGTCGGTCGCGGGATGCTCCTGGGGGCTGCGGTTGACGAGATGACAGGAATCACCGTCGGTACGGGTGTGGCCGTTGCTGTCGGGGCAACAGTCGGCTCAGGCGTGACTGTTGGCTCTTCCTCTGCGCAAGCGGCGAGGAATACAGTCACGACCAGAATGGAACCAAGAAGTAGGCCGGGGAGGCGTTTCATGTCTGAATATCCATATCGTTTGCCTCACGCCGCTAACCATCGTAAACAGCACTGTAACGTGTCACCCTGATGGTATGGAGCTGAGGGGAGTCGAACCCCTGACCTCTTCAATGCCATTGAAGCGCTCTCCCAACTGAGCTACAGCCCCAGGAGTCTTCCAATTGTACAGCAGCGCACGCACGCGACGGCTCTGTGTGTACTCACCCATCGCGCGAAACACTACAATAGATGGACAGCAATCAACTGCAATCGGGCAAACATGATGACGCCGCCGCGAGGCGCGAACGGAGACGGAGATCATCACGACGGATAACAGGGAGTCGCGGCTTGCGCGCCTGCGAGAATTATTGGCCGAACGCGTCCTTGTCGTGGACGGGGCGATGGGCACGCGCATCCAGTCGCTTGGCCTCACCGCGGAGGACTTCGGCGGCGCTGAGCTTGAGGGATGCAACGAGTATCTGAATATCACGCGCCCGGACGCCATCGCCGGGATTCACCGCGCCTTTCTCGACACCGGCGCGGACATCATCGAGACGAACACTTTTGGGTCCACGCCACTGGTGCTGGGCGAATATGACCTGGCCGACCGGGCGGAGGAGATCAGCCGGATCGGCGCGGAGATCGCGCGCGCCGCGGCGGACGACGCCTCCACCGACGACCATCCCCGCTTCGTTGCAGGCTCGATGGGCCCGACAACGCGCTCGATCTCCGTCACGGCCAACGTCACGTTCGATGAACTCGTTGAGCACTACCGGGTGCAGGCGCGCGGCCTGGTCACGGGCGGCGTGGATGTCCTGCTGGTTGAAACCTCGCAGGATGCCCTGAACATCAAGGCCGCGCTGGAAGGCATCGACCGCGCCAATGAGGACCTCGGCCTGAACGTTCCGTCTGCCGTGCAATGCACGATCGAGACGATGGGCACGCTCTTGGCCGGGCAGGACATCGAGGCGTTCTACACGTCTTTCGCGCACCGTGACCTGCTGTGGATCGGTATGAACTGCGCGACGGGGCCGGAGTTCATGCGTGACTACGTGCGGACCCTCTCGCAGATATCACGCTTTCCGGTGGCGGTGATCCCGAACGCCGGCCTGCCGGATGAGGACGGCAACTACCACGAGACGCCCGAGGATATAGCCACGGCTCTGAGTTCCTTCATGGATGCCGGGTGGGTCAACATCATCGGCGGATGCTGCGGGACCGTGCCGGAGCATACGGAGCGCATGTGCGCCGTGGTGGCCAATCGCCCGACGCGTGTGCCCGTGGAACCTACTGCGACCGTCGTCTCCGGGCTGGAGTCGCTGATTATCGACGAGGACACGAAGCCGGTACTCATCGGTGAGCGGACGAACGTGCTTGGCAGCCGCCGATTCAAGCGTCTCATCAGTGAAGGCAGCATTGAGGAGGCGTCCGAGATCGGACGCGACCAGATTCGCAACGGCGCGCATGCGCTGGACGTCTGTTTGCAGGACCCGGACCGCGACGAAATCACGGACATGAACGTGTTCCTGGAGCGGCTCGTGCGCAAGACGCGCGCACCCCTGGTGATCGATTCAACCGATGTCAACGTCATCGAGGAGGCGCTCAAGCGCACGCAGGGCAAGTCGATCATCAACTCCATCAACCTGGAGGATGGCGAGGAGCGTTTTGCCGCCGTCGCGCCGCTTGCCCGCAGCTATGGCGCGGCGGTCATCGTTGGCTGCATCGACGATGACAGGGAGCAGGCGCAGGCCATCACACGGGAGCGCAAGCTGGAGATTGCCCGGCGTTCGTATCAACTGCTGACGGAGAAATATGGCCTGCGCGGCGAGGACATCATCTTTGACGCGCTCACTTTCCCCGTCGGCACCGGCGATGAAAACTACATCGGCTCCGCGGTTGAGACCATCGAGGGCATCCGGCTGATCAAGCAGGAGCTGCCGCTCGCAAAGACGACGCTCGGCATCTCGAATGTCTCGTTCGGGCTGCCGCCGGCGGGCCGTGAAGCCCTGAACGCGGTCATGCTGTATCACTGCGTGCAGGCGGGCCTCGACAGCGCCATCGTGAACACGGGCGGGCTCGTGCGCTATGCGGCGCTCTCCGACGAGGAACGCGCGCTATGCGACGACCTCATCTTCTGGCGGGGCGACGACCCCATCGCCGCCTTTGCCGCCCATTTCCGCCAGCAGCGCGCATCCGCCGCCGAGCAGGGCGTTGACCGCATGGAAGGGCTGTCCCTGGATGAGCGCATTGCGAGGCGGGTTGTTGAAGGCACGCGCGAGGGCATGCCGCCGGATCTTGATACGGCGCTTGAGGAACGGCCCCCGCTGGAAATCATCAACGGCCCGCTGATGGCCGGCATGGATGAGGTTGGGCGGTTGTTTGCGGCCAACGAACTGATTGTCGCGGAGGTGCTTGAATCGGCGGAGGTGATGAAAGCCGCCGTCGCGCATCTTGAGCCGCACATGGAAACGACGGAGACAAGCTCACGCGGCAAGGTATTGCTCGCCACCGTGAAGGGTGACGTGCATGACATCGGCAAGAACCTGGTCGATATCATCCTGTCCAACAACGGCTATCGCGTGATCAACCGCGGCATCAAGGTGCCGCCGGGGGAGCTTATCGAGGCGTACCAGGAGCACAGGCCCGACATGATCGGCCTTTCGGGCCTCTTGGTGAAATCGGCGCAGATGATGGTCGAGACCGTGCGTGATTTCACGGAGGCGGGCGTTGACGTGCCCATTCTTGTCGGCGGCGCGGCGCTGAGTAATCGCTTCACACGGCTTCGGATTGCGCCCGAATACGAGGGACTTGTTGCGTATGCGCAGGACGCCATGACGGGCCTTGACCTCGCCAACCGCATCCGCTCATCAGAGGAGCGTGAGCGGCTTGAGGATGAACTGCGGACGGAGACGGATACCATTCGCAGCCAGGACGCGGCTCGTTCCACCGCGCCGTCTCCTGACGGTCGCGCGCCCGCAATCGTCACCCCCGTCGATGCGCCCCCGCGCCCGCCGGACCTGATTGAACATACCCTGCTGGATTACGATCTCGACGAGGTCTTCTCGTACATCAACCCGACCATGCTCTACGTCCGGCACCTGGGGTATCGCGGCCGTTTCCTTGAAGACCTCGAAAACGGCAACGAGCGGGCGCTCGAACTGCATGAACGCGTCTTGCGCGTTCAGCGGGAGATGGCGTCACGGCCTGACATTCGCGCCTCGGCAGTCTATCGATTCTTCCGCGCTGCCCGTGACGACGAGGATGTCCTGATCCTGTCATCTGATGGAGGACACGCGCTGGAACGGCTGCAATTCGGCAGACAGGCTGCCGGAGAGGGACTGAGCCTCGCGGACTACGTGCGCTCGGACGGAGCGCCGGACTACCTCGGCGCTTTTGTCACGACGGTTGGGCCGGGTGTGCGCGCCCTGGCCGACGAGTGGAAGAACACGGGCGAGTACCTCGATTCACACATCCTGCAGGTATTGGCGTTGGAGGGCGCAGAGGGTTTTGCGGAACTGCTCCACCAACGGATGCGCGCGATGTGGGGATTTGCCGATGCGGATGACATCACAAAGCCGGACCTGTTCCGCGCTGCCTATCAAGGCAAGCGGTACTCGTTCGGGTATCCGGCATGCCCGAGGCTGGAGGACCAGGAGATCCTGTGGCGGCTGCTCAATCCGGTCGAGTCCATCGGCGTCAATCTGACCGAGGAAATGATGATGGAGCCGGAGGGCTCAGTCAGCGCGCTCGTTTTCCATCATCCGCAAGCCAAGTATTTTAACCTCTCAAACGACGACACCGAGAGGCTGGAGCAACGGATCAGTCGAGCGGCAGCGCCTGCCTGACGCCCCTATAATCACTGAACAGGCCCTCATAAGAGAACGGTGCGATCACATGACTCTTTCTGATTCGGTGCGAGCCGCCCTGGAGGACGCCGCGCAGACCATGGTGGAGGCGACGTACGTTACCGCGCTGGCCGGCGCGGGCATGTCCGCCGAGAGCGGCATACCAACGTTTCGCGGCCCCGGCGGGCTGTGGAAGAAATACGGCGAACCGGACAATCTCGGATACCAGCGGTTCCTCCGTGACCCACAACAGTGGTGGGAGGAGCGGCTGAACGACAACCAGATGCCGGAAATGCGAGAGGCGCTGGAGGCGGCGGAGCCGAATCCCGGCCACTACGCGCTTGTTGACCTCGAGCGCATGGGCGCGCTGCGCCACCTTGTGACGCAGAACGTCGACAACCTTCATCGCGCTGCCGGCAGTGAGAGTCTCTCCGAGATTCACGGCAACCATACGTTGATCCGCTGCATCGAGTGCGTGGATCGCTTCACGCGGGATGAGATTCCGCTCGACACATTGCCGCCCCGGTGCCCGAGCTGCGAAGGTCTTCTCAAGACGGACACGGTCATGTTCGGAGAACCGATTCCGCCGGACGTTCTCCGGCGCTGCCAGGAGGAGGCCGCCCTCAGTGACTGCGTCCTGATCCTGGGCACGTCGGCAATCGTCTACCCGGCTGCCGCCCTCCCGGAAGTGGCGCGGCGGTTGAACGGCGCAACGCTCATTGAGATCAACCCGAACGAGACGGCTCTCACCGAGGTGTGCGATATCGTCGTCCGCGCTCCAACCGGAGAGGCCCTGCCGGAACTGGTGGCCGCCGTGCGGCGAGCGAAAGGGCATGGTCAGGTCTCCGGCGGCATCCTGGAGGCGACATAGGTGGCGGAGGCCCTCTTTCGTCCCTTTCACGGCTGGCGCTACGATACAACCCGCGCAGGAGACCTTGGCACTCTTGCCGCGCCGCCATATGACGTCATTGCGCCGTCCGATGTGGAACGCCTGCTTGATGCCAGTCCGCACAATGTCATCCGCCTTGAGCTGCCGTCCGCCGTTGATGCGGCTGATCCGTACGGATCAGCGAGCAGGACGTGGGACGAGTGGACGTCAAACGGTTTCCTGCGACGCGATGAAACTGCGCATTTCTATCTCGTTCGCCATACGTTCGCGCTCGGCGGCGTGCGAACCGGCCGGTTCGAGATCCTGGGCGCGGTTCGGTTGGCCCAGTGGGAGCAGGGCGCCGTGCTGCCGCATGAACACACGCATGAGGCCGCCAAGCGCGACCGCCTCATGCTGATGAATTCGCTCCATGCAAACATCAGCCCGATCATGGCGCTGTATGAGGATGATGACGGCGCGATTCGAACCCTGCTCCGGGCTATAGCGTCGCGTCCGCCCGACTCGTCGTTCACTGACCTTGCGGGGGACGAGTATGACATCTGGCACGTGTCTGACCCGGGAGAGGTTGGGGCGATCCGGCTGGGAGTCTCCGGTCCCCTGTTCGTCGCAGACGGCCATCACCGCTATGAGACGGCGCTAACGTACCTTAGCCAACAGCCCGATGAGGCGAACGACGGCGAACACGCACCCGGATATATCCTGGCCGCGCTCACGTCGATCGAAGACCCCGGACTGGTCAGCCTGCCCTATCATCGTCTGATTCAAGGTCTGCCGGATGATGCCCGCGCGCGGCTGATGCGGCAGGTGGAGACGTATTTCAGAGCGGACGAGATCATGATCGGCGGCCTTTCCGATGCCGCCGCGGCCGAGAGATTCGCATCGGCAATCGAGTCTCAGGATGCACCCATGATGGCTCTGATCGAGCCGCCCGGAGACGTGCTCAAACTGCTCCGCCCCCTGGAACCCGGCATCTTCGAGGGACTGCTGACCGGGGAGTCGGAGGCATGGGGGCGGCTTGGGCCCTGCGTTTTCCTGGATGTGCTGCTTACGCATGGAGTGGGCGCAGACCAGCACGAGGCGGAGACCCGCGGCTGGCTGTCCTATCCGCGTGATGCCGCGGAGGCGATAGCGGCCATTCGCGAAGGCGGGTATGACGCCGGCTTTCTCCTGCGGGCCGTGAGCATGGAGGATATGACAGAGGCGGCGGAGGCCGGTGAGCGCCTGCCGCCCAAGTCAACCTACTTCTTCCCGAAGGTTGCCACCGGAATTGTCCTTAACTCTCTGGCAGGACGACTCGAAGACTAGTACACTGTCTGGACTTTGGGGGCACCTATTCGGCCAACCCGGCCCCACATAGTCCATTCTCAGATTGGAGTTTTACATGACCACGGACAGCGCATCGACGGACAACAGTGTGTACATCAGCGCCGAGGGACTGGAGCGGATGAAGCAGGAGCTTGAGGAGCTCCGCAACATCCGCAGGCCTGAGGTCGCGGAGATGATCCAACGCGCCAAGGAGCTTGGCGACATCACAGACAGCGCGCAGTACGACGCCGCAAAGAATGAGCAGGCCTTCCTTGAGGGCCGGATCCGCCAACTTGAGGACAACGTGCGCCGCGCCGTCCTCATCGAGGAGCAGGGCGATCAGGCCGATGGGCAGGTTCGCGTTGGCTCGACCGTGGTCGTTGTCGATTCCGACGGCCAGGAGGAGCGGTGGACTATCGTTGGCCGGGCGGAGGCGGATGCCGCGCGCGGCCGCATCTCCAACGAATCGCCGGTTGGAAGCGCCTTGATCGGCAAGAAGAAGGGTGACACGTTCGAGATCGACATTCCCGCCGGCAAGCTCGGCTTCACGGTCTCCGCCGTAGAATAAACCGCCCCCAGACACCCCTCACCCTAAGGGGAGGGAACGCCACTCGTCATTCCCGCGAAAGCGGGAATCTTGATGACGGAGCGTTAGTTGCCCGGCTTAGACCTGCCCGGATAGCTGGAGCTGCTTGCCCTCCGTCTTGATGGCAGGGGCGACGATCATCTCCGCCTGCTGCAGGTCGCGGATCGTCTCCGCCCCGCACATGCCCATCGCCGTATGGATAGCCCCAACGAGGTTCTCCGTGCCGTCCGTGCGGTCCGTGGGCCCGAACAGCAGGCGCTCAAGCGTCGCGTTAACGGCAACGCGCACGCGGGTGCCGCGCGGCAGGGCGGGATGCGGCGTCGCCATTCCCCAGTGATAGCCCTTGCCGGGGGCCTCCTCCGCGCTTGCGAAGATCGATCCGAGCATAACGGCGTCCGCGCCCGCGACGAGCGCCTTGCACAGGTCGCCCCCCGAGCGAATGCCGCCATCCGTGATGATGGGAACGTATCGGCCGGTGCGCCGGAGGTATTCGTTGCGCGCGGCAGCCGTCTCAATGGTGGCGGTGACCTGCGGCACGCCGATGCCAAGCACCTCGCGGCTGGTGCAGGCGGCGCCGGGGCCGACGCCGACCAGGATGCCCGCCACACCCGTCTGCAACAGTTCCATCGTCTGGTGATAACCCACGACGTTGCCGACGACGACGGGGATCGGAATGCGGCCGACGAGGTCTTCGAAATGCAGTCCGACCGGGCTCGATGAGATGTGTCGCGCAGTTGTGACCGTTGACTGGCAGACATAATAGTCCGCGCCCGCTTCAACAACCGAGCCAATAAGCGCCTTGGTGTTGGCCGGGGTGGCGGAAACGGCGACGGTCGCGCCGAGCGCCTTCATCTTCTCAATGGTCATGCCGACGTATTCTTCCTTGAGCGGGGCGGAGTAGATGCGCTGAAGTGTGGCCGTGACGGAATCTGCGGGGGCGTCAACAACCTCTTGCAGGACCTCCTCCGGGTTGGGGTAGCGCCCGTGGACACCCTCGAGGTTGAGGACGGCAAGCCCGCCATGGCGTGTGTACGTGGCGGCAAAGGAGGGGTCAACCACGCCGTCCATCGCCGCCGCGAGTATCGGCAGATCGAAGATGCGATTCCCCATCGCGAACCTGATATCCGTCTGCTCCGGGTTCAGCGTGACCCGCCCGGGTACGATGGCCACCTCTTCAAATCCGTATGCGCGCCGCAGCGGTTTGAACTCGGGAACCTCGTCTTCGATGCCAAAGTCCACTCCCCGCTCGGCGACTTCTGTTGCGACCATCTCGACCTACCCCCTTAAAACGGCACGGCGCCGCATCGCGGCGCCGTGTAGCCCTGCTTTGTGCGCTACATAAAGCAAAGGGACACGCGCAATCGTGCCCCTGACATAAACCCCCGTGGATCGCTCAGCGTCCATGAACCATTGTTGTCCCGACGGCGCTCAGCGTCAAGCATTTTTTGAGGACTTTATCCGCCGAATCCCCCTGATGCGACGAAGCCCGGATATTCGCCGCCGACACGGTCCTTGATGGAGCCGCGGAGCAGCTCAAGCTGCTCCGGCGTCGGGACTGTCGTCACCGGCACGTCGTCGGGAACGATGAACTCGAATCCGGTGTTCTCTCGTACCTCATCGACGGTGACGCCGGGGTGGACGGACTCAAGCCGGAACGTCTTGTGATCCTTCTCATACATCATCACGCAGATGTTGGTGATGAGCATGGAGGGGCCGCCGGGCCGCTCAACGCGTTCCCCGCTGGATCCGGCGGACGTGATGAAATCCACATTCTCCACAAAGACGCGCTTCGTGTGCTCCAAACGGAACAGGATGATGCGATTCGTCATGAAGTAGAGCATCCCGGAACCGGCCGCGCCGGGGAGGCGCACGTCCGGCCTGTCATGGTCGCCGATGGTGGTCAGGTTGATGTTGCCGTGTCCGTCGATCTGCGCGCCGCCGAGAAAGAAGATGTCCAGCCTGCCGCGTTGAGCGAGGTCAAAGACCTCCTTTCCGCTGATGAGGTTGAGTTCGGGGTTGGATGCGCCAATGGGGACATAGATCATGTCCGGCGCGTGCGTCTCCTGTGCCAGCAGGACACCCGCCATCGGCACGGGCGATGCCGCGCCGGAACTGACGTATGTGTCGTCCTGAACCTCCCGCGCAATGCGGGTGGCCATCAGCTCGCCGATGGTGTAGTCGTCCGACTGGAACGGCATCGGGCCGGTTGTCGCTGAACGTGCCTAGGCGGGAACGGCGACGCGGGTCACCATCTCGCGGTAGTCGTCCTCCGTGTGCCCGCGAACGAACTCGTCGAGGTACGCGCTGAAACCGTCCGCGGTCTGTGAGGCCTCCATGTACCGCTCGAAGTGGTCATTGTCCGCCTCGTAGTAGGGCTTCATGCCGCCGGGGTGCGACCCCTGTGGCGTGTGGACAACGAGGCTGACGAACGGCCATGGAACGAGGTGGCCGCCGCGCGGGTCCTCGGAGAGGTCATAGTCGACGATCTCCTCAACGGTCACGAGGACCTTGTCGCTTGCCTGCGCCACCATGCGGTCCTCGAAGCTTGGCGCAAGAACGTTGCCGTTCCGGTCCGCCTTGAAGGCGTGAATCATGGCGATGTCCGGGCGAATGGCCGGAACGAGGAGGATGTCATGCCCCTCGTTGTAGGGGTCTTCGATGATCTTCCAGTTGGGATGGAGATTGACGAGATCGGTGCCGATCACGCCGCGGGACGGGATGAACGGCACGCCGTTGGCTCCAGCCTGGAGCCCTGTGAGTGTGACGGGTCAGGTGCTGTCCAGCGCGGCGATTCCTCCTGCTTTGGCCACGCGGCGGTAGTTCGGAGCGAACCCGCGCTCCCCGAACGTGAGAGAGCCGGTATCGATGGCCTTGACGGCGCCTGCGCCGATGAGCATATCGCCCTGGATGCCGCCCGCGGGCGTAAAGACGAGAGTGAGGTCCGTGATGCCGCGCCGCACGATCTCCCGCGTCAGCGCCATGGAGGATTGGTCATTGCCGCCGGTGGTGGCGATGAGCATTCCGTCCTTGAATCGATTTCCTGCCTCTTCAATGCTGACGATTCTCGTCATGACTGTTCCTCCACATATTCAGGCGGTTTCATACCCGCCCAACCACACAGAGTGAACCTACGCCGAACGAGGTGAAAGGTCAAGCGTGGGCAGCATGAAACTAACCCTCGCGGGATCGATACTCTGCCGGTTTTTCCGCGATTGCCGTCAGCGGCGTCGGTATGGGGACGGCGCTGACGCTCAACCGGAGGCCGACCGCGTGCATGGCGGCATCAACCAGGCTCATTCGTGAGTTGTGATTGAGATCCAAAAGACGATCCACCTGCGGCATATGGCAGCCCAGGCGGCGTGACAATTCCGCCTTGCCAATCCCGTTCTCGCGCATCGTGCGATAGAGGATGACCTTCGCTGAGGCAAGAGTCGGAAGCGGAACCAGGTTGTCGCCGCGTGAAGGCAACGGAATGTCTTTACGGTAGTGCATGCGGGCGGCTATTGCCTCCTCCAGCGCATCCGCCGCGTGCGCCAGAGCATCATCGTCATCGTCCCCGAACGTCTTTAATTCGGGAAAGTCGATGGAGGTGGCGATAACAGAGCCGTCTTCTTCCTCAAGTTCAATCGGATAGGCAAGCATCAGTCCAATCCCAGGTCTTTCTTTATCCTTTCGACAAGGCCGCGCGGCAACTCCTTGCGCCCTCCATGCGTGGGGAGTTGGCTTGTACGGTCGCCACGCTTGACGGTTAGGTGCCCGCTGCCTCCCTTATGCGTTTCAAATGTGCAGCCGTGCTTTCTCAGCCACCGCCTAAGCTCACTTGAATTCATTGCGTTCCATGATGCTCAATCCAAAGAAATAATGCAACATTTTTGTTGCGTTTCGTGATGGCATAGAAAGCGATCGTCACGTTACGCCCGTGTCACGGTTCCGCCGCGCACGGTGTACATCGCGGCGTGCGTGCGAACGTCTGCGGGGATGAGCTCAACGTCAGCGGTGGTAATGAGAACCTGCCGGCCGGGCGCAAGGCAATGCTTCAGGACGCGCTCGCGGCGGTCCGCATCAAGCTCGGACAGCGGATCGTCGAGCAGGATGACCGGCTCATCGCCGAGACGCCGGCCGATGTACGCCGATTGCGCGATGACCAGCGCCAACGCCGCTGTCCGCTGCTGACCGCGAGAACCATAGACGCCAAGATCGACGTCGCCGGACACCACGCGCAGATCATCACGGTGCGGCCCGACGGATGTCGTCGCCGTGGCTGAATCACGCGCCCACGCGCCCTCCAGAGCATCCGCGAATCCCTGCTGCAGCTCGGGTGATGCGGCATCCTCGCCGACAATGACCGTTGAACGGTATTCGAGCGCGAGGTGGCCGGTGCGGCCCGTGAATTCGGTGTGCGCGGCCAGCATCTCTTTCTGCAGGACGTTGATCATAGCGATCCGATGGTCGAGGAGGAATGCGCCGGCGCGGATGAGTTCCCGTTCCCAGATCCGCATCTCCTCAGTCCTCTGCGTGCTGCCACGCTCGCGGGCTTCCCTGAGCGCCGCATTGCGCTGGGTGACAAGGCGGTCGTACCGCCGGAGCGTCTGCGCGTACTCCGCGTCCGTCTGCATCGCCGTTGAATCGATCGCGCGACGTCGATCAGCCGGAGGACCCGCGAACAGGTCGACCTCCTCCGGCCCTGCGAGGACAACCGCAAGATCGCCGACGCTGCTCGCGGAACGCTGCCGCACGCCGTTGACCTTGTAGCCTTTCTGGAGCGTGCCGCCCCTGAGCCCGGAAGGCCCAATCGTCCTCTCAGCGGGGGCGGTCGGTTCTCCTCCTTGTCCGCGCGGCGCGAGCTGCATGACGAGTTCCAGCGTTCGCTCAGAACTGTCTCCGGCTGCCACGTCTGCCGCGATGCGCGAGTACGGGATCGGCTCACGGGCGGCGCTCCAGCCAATGACCTCGCGATCCGTGTCCGCGCGATGGGAGTGGCCGGTTGCGAGAATGAACAGGGATTCGAGAAGGTTGGTCTTGCCCTGTCCGTTATCGCCCGTGAGCACCGTGACGCCGTCCGCCGGCTCAAAAGTCAACGAGGCGTAGTTCCGGAAGTGGGTCAGGGAAAGAGTTGTGATGCGAATGGCGCTCACCTGCCTGAATTGCGCTTTATGGCGGGAAAATTTCGTCGAATTCGTTGCTTCCCCAACAAACCACCGTGTCGTCGGTCCTGATGCCACAGGTATAGTGCGTACCGGCGCTGACGGACTTAAACCCGCTGTCCGGTGGAGAGGCCTGCCCCATAGAATCGTCGCCCCAGCAGGTGACGGAGCCGTCAGGTTTCACGCCACACGTGTGTGAGTAGCCGGCGCCAATTGAGATGAATTCACCGCTCGGTGCAACCGTGGCCTGAAACGCGTTATTGCCCCAGCAACTGACATTGCCGCCGTCACCAATCGCACAGGAATGAACCGCGCCGACACTAAGGGAGGTAAATTGCGTGTTCGGAGGACGTTGCAGACCGTAGTGATCGAATCCAAAGTAGACGTCTGCGCCCCAGCAATTGGCTTGGCCTCCCGTCGTCAGTCCGCATGCGTAGCTGGCGCCCACTTCCACAGACTGAAAAGTCCCGGATGGCATGGCAGACACGTGTGGGAACTCCCGGCCCCAACAGACAACGGATCCATCGCTAACGATTCCACAGACTGACTCGCGGCCTGCACTCAGATCTGTGAAAGTCATATCGGGAGGCATGGTCTGACCATGATTGTCAAAACCCCAGCACTCCACCGTTCCATTGCCCCTGAGCCCGCAGGTAAAGCTGTTGCCGGCCGTTACGATAGTGAACGCGCCTGCCGGAACAGTACTCTGGTCACTTCCGACACGGCCCCAGCAGACAACTGAGCCATCATGCTTCAGGCCACAGGCGTGACGTTCTCCGGCGCTGATGGCGGAAAATCTTATGGTTGAGTACCCGATTGTGGGCTTGGGTGGGAGTTGCGGATCAGGCTCCGAAGTGGCTTCAGGGACATCACTGGAATTGTCCGTTTCAGTATCAACTGTCTCCTCGGGTCCCATTGGCGGCATCGCCTGACCATATGAACTACGGCCCCAGCAGTGTGCAGAGCCCTCCAGGCTGATGGCGCAGGCGTGGTATGTGCCTACAGCGATCGTTGAATATTGCCCGGCAGGCCAATTGGCCCTGTCGTAGGTCGTTGCGCCCCAACAAGTAATGGTGCGGTTAGTCTTTAGACCGCAAGAGAAGCCCCACCCGGCGCCGACCTTCTCCAATGCAAACTCCGGAGGTGTAGCTTGCCCACTGGAATTGGCGCCCCAACATTCCGCTGCGCCATCTGCCCGGAGCCCACAGGAATGGTTGACACCTGAGCTTACCTCAATGAAATGACCACCCGGGGGGGAGGACTGACCATGTCCATTCTCGCCCCAGCATTCCACTGTGTCATCCAGCGTGATGCCACAGGCATGGTCAAATCCAACGCTTACTGAATTGAAGACGCTGTCCGGGGGCGTTGCGGGGTGTGTTGGATGTTGTCCCCAACAGGTAACAGAGTTGTCTGTCCTCACGCCGCAAGTGCTATATGACCCTCCGCTGATGCTGATGAATTCACCGTCAGGCGGCATGGATTCGCCGCTCCAGTTAGAACCCCAGCACTGTACGGACATGTCCACCCTCAATCCGCAAGTGTGCCCTCCCCCTGCGGCGACTGCCACAAATGAGCTTGCCGGCGGTGATGACTCACCGGATCCATCATAGCCCCAGCAGGTTACGGAGCCGCCGGTTCTCACGCCGCATGTGTGGGTGTGGTAGGCGCTGATAGACACAAACGCTCCACCTGACTCGTCCGATTTGTTGTCATCGTTGACTGTTCCACCCCCATTGTTGCCCGTGCCTGGCTCCAGTGAGAGGCTAGTTGGAGAAGGCGTTGGTTCCGGTGTGGAGGTCGTTTGGATCTGGTCGGTCTGGGACGTTGGGGTCGGCTGAGGTGTAAGAGTCGAGACCTGTAGCGCTGGACGAACGACAGAGGATTCTCCTGGTGGGGTCGCCGTGGTCGCTTCTTCAGCCGAACATCCTGTCAAAAGAACCATAATGGTGGCTGCGGCGATAGCCGTACCACCTGTCCCGCGCCTGAAGCCAAATTTCATCAAGCGCCTCCTACTTGACACTATGAACATTTCCAGCGTACTCCGATTGCATTGGTTCAAACACGCCGGGGCGAGCGGCGTAGGACGATGGGTCTATGCGCCGGACAGAATTGAGTGGTTCCGTAGCATCACGGGCTATACTTTTAAGGACCGTTGTTGTTGGACTCCGGATTATCGTTGGACAGTATTTCCGGAATGCCGCCGAGGGCTGGCAAGAGAGCGATTGTGACCAATCACACCGAATCAGATATGCATCAAGGTGCGACGCTGCCGCGTCATCAACTGATCATCGCCAAGCTCGGCACCGGCGTGCTGACAGGAGGCGGTGATCAACTTGATGAGGGTCTCATCGCCTCGATCGCGAAGCAGGTCGCTGAGATTGTGGCTGCCCAATCGCAGGTGATCGTCGTTACCTCCGCGGCAGTTGCCCTGGGGCGCAGCATTATCGGACTCCAGGGCAGGGGACGGGGTGTTGCGACGCTGCAGGCGCTCGCGGCGATAGGCCAGCACCGCCTCATGCGTTCGTGGGAGGCGGCATTCGCGGAGCACGGTCTCATCGTCGGCCAGGCCCTTATCACCCGCGCAGACTTCACCGCCGGCCGTTCCGCCGTCAACATCCGCCGCACCCTGCGAGAGCTTTTGGGATTCGGCGTGATCCCCATCATCAACGAGAACGATGTCGTCGCCTCGGAAGAACTCAGCGAGACGCTGGGCGACAATGACACCCTGTCAGCCGCTCTCACAAACCTGATGGCGGCGGACATGCTCATCCTCCTGACGGATCGCGACGGGCTCTATGACAGCGATCCGCGCACGAATCCCGACGCGGCGCTCATCCACCGCGTGGACCGCGTGACGGACGCCACGCTCGCCATGGCCGCCGAGATGCCGAGCGAGCTGGGGCGCGGCGGCATGGCGTCAAAGATCCGGGCGGCTGCAGAGGCCACGTCATGGGGCACGTCGGTGGTGATCGCCAACGGCAAGGCTCCCGACGCGCTGCTGCGCATCGCGCGGGGCGAGGACATCGGGACGCGGTTTGAGGCGTGGGGACGACGGCGTCCGTCTGCCCGCAGACGTTCCCTCGGCCCCCTCTTCGTGCGCGGACAGGTCGTCGTGGATGAGGGCGCTGCAAAGGCGCTGCGGCGGGGCACATCGAGCCTCCTTGCGGTCGGGGTTCGCGAGGTGCGCGGCGAGTTCACGACCGGCGACATCGTGGAGATCGTCGGGCCGGACGAGACGGGCGTGGCGCGAGGGGCGGTCTCCTATCCTGCCGGCCTCATGCGCCGCCTGGCAGGCCTCCACAACGCAGAGGTGCGCCAATTCTTCCAGGCCGAGGACAACGCGAACGCCGCCTACCACGGCGAGGAGATGGTCCACCGCGACCACCTGACGCTGCTGTGACGGCGGCTATCCTGTTTGAACAGCCCCACCTGCGCAACTACAATTGCACAATAGATTGACGCCAGATATCGATGGCATCGCCATGCCGTTGCCCTCGAAGGGAAGAGTGACCGTGATGACGGCAACCGCGACACGAAAAACCGACGCAGGAGAACTCTCGGAGGAGCTCGTCAGCAAGGCGCAGGCGGCGCGCAAGGCGAGCAGGCCGCTGTCGCGCGCGTCCACTGACGAGAAGAACGGGGCGCTTGAGCGCATTGCCGCCCTGCTGGAGGAGCGTTCGGCGGAGATCATTGCCGCCAATGACCTGGACTACGCCGCCGGGCAGGCGGACTGCATGTCGGATGTCCTTCTTGACCGCTTGCTGCTCAACGAAGAGCGGGTGCGCGGAATGGCCGCCGACGTGCGCGCCACCATCGCCCTGCCGGACCCCATCGGCGAGGAGTTCGATGCGTCGACGCTGCCCAACGGCCTCCGCATCTGCCGCCGGCGCGTGCCGCTCGGCGTCATCGCCGCGGTCTATGAGAGCCGCCCGAACGTGACCATCGACATCGCCGCTCTCTGCATCAAGTCCGGCAACGCCGTCATCCTGCGGGGCGGGAAAGAGGCCATCAACTCCACGACGACGCTCGCGGGCATCGTGCGCGAGGCGTTGGAGGATGCCGGCCTGCCCAGTGACGCGGCGCAGATCATCGAGTCCACGGACCGCGCCATCGTCGGGCAGATGCTGGTGTATGAGGGCGGCATCGACCTGCTGATCCCGCGCGGCAGCGATACGCTCATCCGCTTCGTGCGGGACAACGCACGGATCCCCGTCGTGACCGGCGGCATCGGCGTTTGCCACACGTACGTTGATGCCGACGCGGATGTTGAGCAGGCCGTCGCCATCGCCTACAACGCCAAGGTGCAGCGCCCGACGGTGTGCAACGCGCTGGACACGCTGCTCGTCCATGCCCAGGCCGCTCCGAAACTGCTCCCCGCCGTGGTTGCGGCGTGGGCGCGGGACAACGTGGAGGTCCACGCGGACGGGCGCGCGCTTGCATTGATCGGGCCTGAGCCTCCCACGCGGGTCATCACGGCCGTCGAGGACGACTGGGGCCGCGAGTTCCTGTCGTTGACAGCCGCCGTGAAGGTGGTTGATTCCATCGACGAGGCGCTGGATCACATCGCGGAGTACGGCTCCGGCCACACGGAGGCGATTCTGACGACGAGCGACGAGAACGCCGCGCGGTTCCTTGATGAGGTGGACGCGGCGGCCGTCATCGTGAACGCGTCAAGCAGGTTCACGGACGGCGGGCAGCTGGGGCTGGGAGCGGAGGTTGCCATCAGCACCAACAAGCTGCACGCGCGCGGGCCGATGGGGCTGCGGGAGCTGACGTCCTACAAGTGGACCATCGTGGGAGACGGCCAGACCCGCACCTGAACGTTTGCGCTACAATCCTGTCATGCGCGGGATTGATTCACTAGCTGGCGCCAGGCCGTCCATGCGGTCCGGTATCCGTGACGGAGCGGCGCATTATGCCGCCGGCGTGTCCGAAGCGCCGGGCGCGTGGCCAAGCGAGAAAGACCTCTGCGACGCGTGGGAGTCCGGCGCGCACAGCAGGCGGGGACGGCGATTGAGAACCGTTACGGGCGCAGCCGTTGACATCATCCAGGCCGGTACGCGCAATTCCGGCGATGGGCCGGATTTCCTGGGCGCGGTCATCGCGATTGAATCCCCCGGGCAGCCGCGGCGCGTCATCCGCGGCGACGTTGAGATGCACCTGCGCGCTTCGGACTGGTTCGCGCACGGGCACGAAGCGAACCCGGCCTTCGCGAGCGTCATCCTGCACGTCGTTGAGGACGCGCAGGGCATGACGGAGATCGCGGGGGCCCCTGTTCTTGAGATGCTGCGCAGTACGCGCCAAAGGAAGCGCAAGCCCGTAACGGCCACGCTAAAACTGCTGAATCTCGACACGGAAACATCGCGCGATGCAGCCGTGATGCTCGATGCGCTGGGCGACGCGCGGCTCGAGGAGCGAGCGGCGGCGATAGAGGGCGATATCGCCGTCGTCGGGTCTGAGCAGACGCTGTATGAGGCCCTGTTCAGAGGACTCGGCTACACGCGCAATATGACCGCCTTCCAGGAGGTCGCGCGGCTCATGCCGATCGACACGCTGCGCGGATTGACGGACGGCGCGCCCAATGATGAAGCACGCGTTGCTCGCCTTACCGGCCTGCTATTCGGGACAGCGGGATTGCTTCCCTCGCAGCGAGGTGGAGCGGCACAGGGGCGGCTGCCTTTCAGCGAATCGATGTCGAACCACCGTGATCACTTCACGGCGTTCGCGGAGACCGAGTGGGCGCGGCGCCCAGGGCTGGAGTCTCTGCCGCGCGGGTCATGGCAGACGTTTCGGGTCAGGCCGGACAATCACCCGGTCAGGCGGATGGGCGCTGCGGCGGGGCTCATGCGGCGCTGGCTCCGGGGGCCGGGACTGCCCAGTGATCTGCGCGTTGCTGTCAGTGAGGCTGAAAACCCGCGAGATGCGACGGCGCGGTTGATCGATGCGCTTGTCATCCCTGAGGAGGGTTATTGGGCGGCGCACAGCGATTTCGGACGATTGCGGCGGAGCAGGCCGTCCGCGCTCATCGGTCGGGGACGCGCGCTGGACATGCTGGCGACGGCCGTCCTGCCCTTCCTGCTTGCCGTGGCGGATCTTGCGTCCGACGCGGATTTGGAACGGAGGACGCGGCAGGTCTATGCCATCCTGCCCAACCCGGGAGAATCCGAGGCTGCCCGCCGCGCGCGGCATCTCATCACGGGGAGTTCGGGCGGGCAATCACCACGGCTGTCCGCTCGCCGCTACCAGGGATTCTTGAGCCTGACGGCCTCCTCGCTGAACGGGGGGCGGGAATCTCTTTACCCATCCGGGGGATAGCCGCCCGTCCGATGGCGGCAGCATCCCGGTCTCCCTAGTATCATGACGGGGCGGCGCGTACTCCCGGGACGCCGCGCCGACCGGGCACTCAACGATAGGAGGATGATCTCTCGATGCGCATCGAACGTGACTCAATGGGCGAGATGGAGGTGCCGGACGAGGCCCTCTGGGGCGCGCAGACACAGCGTGCCGTCCGCAATTTCCCCATCAGCAATCTTCGATTTCCACGCAGTTTCATCAGGTCGCTTGCGTTGATCAAGCGCTCCGCCGCGGAGGTCAACGAGGAGCTTGGCGGCGTGACGCCCGAGCTGGCCGCTGCCGTCCGATCCGCAGCGCAGGAAGTGATGGACGGCGAGCTTGACGACCACTTTGTCCTGGATATCTTTCAGACGGGCTCGGGCACGTCCACGAATATGAACGCCAACGAGGTCATCGCCAACCGCGCGACGCAGATTCTCGGCGGCGAGGTCGGTTCCCGCATGGTTCATCCCAACGACCACGTCAACCGCGGCCAGTCGTCCAACGATGTCATCCCGACGGCCATACAGGTCGCCGCCGCGCACGGCATCGCCATGGAACTCGTGCCCGCGCTGGAGCGCCTGCAACAGGCGCTTGGAGACAAGTCGGCGGCCTTCTGGGACGTCATCAAGACGGGCCGCACGCACCTGCAGGACGCAACGCCCATCCGGCTCGGCCAGGAGTTTCTGGGCCATGCGGGGCAGATGGAGCGGGCGGTGCGGCGGCTGCGCCACGCCGTCGATGAGCTGTGCGAGGTCCCGCTCGGAGGAACGGCCGTCGGCACGGGGATTGGGCGCGACATCGCGTTCTCGGAGATGGTCTGCGCGCGTCTCGCGTCCTCCACCGGCCTCCCCATCCGCGAGACGGAGAACCATTTCCAGGCGCAGAGCACGCTGAACGCCGTCACGGAGGCGAGCGGCGTCCTGAACACCGTCGCGGTCAGCATGCTGAAGATCGCCAATGACGTGCGTTGGCTCGGCTCGGGCCCGCGCGCGGGATTCGGCGAGATCGCGCTGCCGGAGGTGCAGCCGGGTTCGTCCATCATGCCGGGCAAGATCAACCCCGTCATCGCGGAGTCCGTTGCGCAGGCGGCGGCGCAGGTCATGGGCAATCACGTGACCGTCACGATCGCCGACGCGCAGGGTAGCAACTTCGAGTTGAACGTCATGATGCCCGTCGCGGCGTACAACCTGCTTCAATCCATCGATCTGCTCGCCGCGGAGGCGGACAATTTCCGCGAGCAGTGCATCGAGGGGCTTGTGTCCACGCAGCGCGGGCCGGAGACCGTTGAGCAGGGGCTGGCGATCTGCACGGCCCTCGCGCCGGTCATCGGCTATGACGCCGCCGCCGCCATCGCGCACGAGGCATCCGAGACGGGCGAAACGGTGCGGCAGGTGGCGCTGCGCACGACCGAGCTCGGCGAGGCGGCGCTGGAGGAGATCCTTGACGCCGCCAAGATGACGGAGCCCGGCTTCTCCGGCGGCGGAGGCGGATAGTCCCGTAACTGTCCGTTCCCTTGCCACCCCTTGCCGCTACTCCGTAGAATGACGCTAGAGCATGATTTATGTGCATAAGGCGTTGAGGACGCGTTGGCAAGCGCGTCGAACTTTCGATACAATCGTCAATTCCGATCACGCACGCAGGGGGCGTTAGTCAGTGTCAAGCAAGAACGGGAATGCCGTGATGGTCGTTGAGGATCTCCGCGTGGAGGTGGACGGCAAGGAGATCCTGACGGGCGTCAACCTGGAGATCCCCGCCGGCAAGGTGAACGCCGTCATGGGACCCAACGGCTCCGGCAAGAGCACCCTGGCCAACACGCTCATGGGCAACCCCCGCTATGTCGTCACGGGCGGGCGCATCCTCTACAAGGGCAAGGACATCACGCTGGACCTGCCCGATCAGCGATCGCTCGACGGCATCTTTCTGGCGTCACAGTACCCCGTGGAGATTTCCGGGGTCACGCTGATCAACTTCCTGCGACAGATGGTGAACGCCCATCGCGGCGAGGAGATGCCGCTCGTTGAGTTTCGGCAGATGGTGAACGAGAAGATGGACACGCTGGGCATGGATCGCGCATTTGCGACCCGCTACGTCAACTCCGGTTTCTCCGGCGGGGAGAAGAAGCGCAGCGAGATCCTTCAGCTTGCCGTCCTCGATCCCACGCTCGCCATCCTCGATGAGACGGACTCCGGCCTGGACATCGATGCGCTGCGCACCGTTTCGCACGGCGTCAACCAGCTGCGGCATGAGGCGATGGGCATCCTGCTCATCACCCACTACACGCGCATCTTCAATTACATCGAGCCGGATACCGTCCACGTCATGCTGGACGGGGCCATCGTCAGGTCGGGAGGCCCGGAGCTCGCCCATGACCTTGAGGAACACGGCTATGACCTCATCCGGTCCGGCGCAGGCAGCGCGGTCGCGCCGGCGTCGCAATAGCGCGGCGATTACGCGCAAGGCCGGACACCGTGCCTGATCACCCATCGCAGCTTGACGTCGAGGCCATCCGCGGCGATTTCCCCATCCTGTCCCGCATCATCAACGGCAACCCGATCGTTTATCTCGACAGCACGGCAACATCGCAGAAGCCGACGCAGGTCATCGATGCACTGGCCGACTTCTATCGCACCTCCAACGCGAACGTTCACCGCGGCATCTACACCCTGTCCGAGGAATCGACCGCGGCCTATGAAGGCGCCCGCGAGAAGACGGCCGCATTCATCAAGGCCGAATCCTCCAGCGAGATCATCTTCACCCGCAACACGACGGAATCCCTGAATCTGCTGGCCTATTCCTGGGGACGGGCGAATCTGAACGAAGGGGATGAGGTGCTCGTCACGCTCATGGAGCACCACTCCAACATCGTGCCGTGGCACATGGTCTGCGAGGAACGCGGCGCGGTGCTCCGCTTCATCCCGGTCACGGACGAGGGTTTTCTCGATCTCACCGACATCGATACGCTCATCACGGAACGCACGAAGATCGTCTCCTTCACACACATCTCCAACGTGCTGGGGACCGTGAATCCTGTCCGTGAACTCGTGGACAAGGCTCATGCGGTCGGCGCGATCGCCATCCTGGACGGCGCGCAGGGAGCGCCGCACGTTGCCGTTGACGTCCGCGAGATGGACGCGGATTTCTATGTGTTTTCATCCCACAAGATGCTCGGCCCGACGGGCGTGGGAGTCCTCTACGGCAAGCGGGCGCTGCTCGATGAGATGCCGCCGTTCCTTGGCGGCGGCGAGATGATCATGGAGGTGCGCGAGGACGGCTTCACGTGGAAAGACCCGCCCTGGAAGTTCGAGGCCGGCACGCCGAACTTCGCCGATGTCGTTGCCTTCGGCGCGGCCATCGACTACCTGACCGACCTCGGCATGGACAGCGTGCGGCAGCATGAGATCGAGATCACGGACTACGCGCTGAGGCAGATGCGGTCGCTTGGCGAGGGCGTCACGCTGCACGGCCCGCCAAACGCGGAGGATCGCGGCGGCGTGGTTTCATTCGCCATTGAGACCATCCATCCCCATGACATTGCTCAAACGCTGGACTGGGAGGGCGTGCAGATTCGCGCCGGACATCACTGCGCGCAGCCGTTGATGCGCCGCCTCAATGTACCTGCCACCGCCCGCGCGAGCTTCTACGTTTACAATACGAACGAGGACGTTGACCGACTCATCGATGCGCTGAAGAAGGCTGGTGAACTCTTTGGCAGGCAGTGAACCCGAGCCGCATTTTGACCAGCTGTACCGGGATCTGATCCTGGATCACTATCGGATGCCCCGGAACAATCGCGTGCTGGAGCACGCCGATGCCGATCTGACACAGTTCAACCCGGTGTGCGGAGATGAAGTTCGGCTGATGGCCCGCATCCGTGACGGAGCGATTGAGGAGATCGCCTTTGTCGGACAGGGCTGCTCGATCTCGCAGTCGTCCGCGTCGATGATGACCGAAGCGATGCGAGGCCGTTCACTCGAGGACGCGAGCGCTCTTGCCCACAACTTCCGCGCCATGATCCTTGGCGAAGACATCGATGAGACGGCAATGGGCGATCTGATGTCCCTGCAGGGCACGTCTCGCTACCCAACCCGCGTCAAGTGCGCCGTCCTCGCATGGGACACCTTGCAGAAAGCCCTCAAGGGCGCATCCGGCCGCGAGGATGTCGGCTCCTCAGACCCCGACTCCGCCGGGTAGTTTTCTCGCTTCGCGATCCCCCATCACATCAAGGGACGCCGCGCTGCCGCCGTGCCCGCTTCGTAGACCTCATCGGCTTGCAGATTCTTGCTTCGCGACGCTTCCACCGCGAGCCGGTCGCAACGCTCATTCTCGGGAACGCCGGAGTGGCCGCGAACCCATCTGAACTCGACGTCGTGGGCATCACAGAGGTCCAGCAGCCGCCCCCACAGGTCCGGGTTGATGGCCGCCTCCCTCTTGTTCCGCATCCAATCGTTGGCCCGCCACCGCGCCGCCCATCCCTTCTCGATGCCGTCGATGACGTAGCGCGAATCGCTGTGCAGCGTCACGCGGCACCGTTCCTTGAGGGCCTCAAGCCCCCGGATCACGGCGAGCAGTTCCATGCGATTGTTCGTTGTGAGGCGGTAGCCGTCACTCAACTCCCTGCGACGGTCGCCGTGGAGCAGCACGACGCCATAGCCGCCGGGGCCGGGATTCCCCTCGCACGCTCCATCCGTATAGATGACCACCCGTTTTTCTGATGCCATCGTCCGGGGTTCTCCCTGTGTGTCGCGCCGCCGTGGCGCAAGATTGAATCGCAAGGACTCTCAGTTGAAAGTATAGGCTTCTGTTACAGACGCCCTGCCACACGGCATAATAGAGAGACAGCGCAGGGACAGAAATGAGGGCAAGGCCATGGCAAGAGATTCCGGGGGCGCAGGAAGGCGTCGGCGCGGTTTCGGGCTGCTTGAGCTCAGCATCCTGGCGGCGGCCGTCTGCGTTTCCGGGGCGATAATCACCCTTGCCATCGTCGGCGCAGCGGCAAGTTAGAATAAACAGCCGTCATTCAATCGTGGGGTCGTAGCTCAGTCGGGAGAGCACCTGCTTTGCAAGCAGGGGGTCAGGGGTTCGAATCCCCTCGGCTCCACCACCCCGGAAAGTACTGCGAACTCCGTCGGTCAGTGCGAGTTCAGCGGTATCCGAATCACCTATCGGGCTGTCCTCCGGCATGGGGATCGTGTAGATGATTGACGCCTTGCCGGGCCTAATCTGAATCTCCTTAACAAACGAGCGGATGAATGACCGTGTCTCGGTCAACTGGCTGGTGCGCAGGAACTCGCTCATGTCAGCGGCGAAGGCCGCAATGGTTTCGGCACGATCCAAGAGTTCGCGTCGCTTTGCCAGCACAGCCCGCGCCTCGTCTTCAGCCCGCTCCAGCTTCTCCCTGCGGTCCCTGAGCTCCCTGACGCGCTCGGCGGCGTCGGCCATCTCCATGTCCGTCGTCTCAATGATGTTCCAGATGCGGGCCAACCGGCGCTTCACGTCCTCCAGCTCTCCCTCGATGGATTCCAACCTCCTGCGCTGGTCATGCGCGAGTCCGTCCATCTCCTCATCGAGCGCCTGGACGAGTCCTCGAATGTTCCCCTCGCTTAGCACGTTCTCACGGAGGTTGCGGATGATCGTCTCCTCGAACGACTTGGCGTTGATACGCGGCGTCTCGCACGAGCCGCTGCCTGACTTGAGGATGGACTGGCAGACGTAGTAGGTGTACTTTCCGCTCTTGGCCTCGGCGGCCGTGAGCATCTTGCCACAGAGGGCGCATGTTGCAAGCCCACTGAGCAGGTAAGGGCTGGCCGCGCGGCGCGGATGAACTGTCTTGGGCGAGCGCGACTTGAGCAGCCTCTGGACCCGCTGAAACTCCTGCACGGTGACGATGGCAGGGAAGGCGTTCTCGACGCGGACGGGCGGTGCGCCATCCTTCGCATTCGTGCCCCAGACAAGGGTCCCGGTGTACGCCTCATTGACGAGGATCTTGTGGACGGACGTGATGCGCCACTTGTTGGCGGTCGACGACGCGACACCCTCGGCATTGAGAGTCTTGGTCACATCCATGAGGGAATGCCCTTTGAGAACCATGTCGAAGATGCGGCGGACAACGGCGTCAGCGGGAGGGTCGAGTTCCAGCCGGGGTCGCTTCTTTGCCCCGTCCTGGACGTAGACTCGCTGATACCCGAAGGGAGAGCCGGACGTCACCCAGAAGCCGCGTGAGGCGGCCTCGCGCATGCCGCGCGTGACCTCTTGGGCAAGGTTTTCTGAATAGAATTCATCGACGCTCTCGATGATGGCCTCCATGAGCTTGCCGGTGGGGGTGTCGTCGGCGTGTTCGGTGATGGAGACGACACGGACACCCTTGCGACGAAGCATGGACTTGAAGGCGACGGCGTGCTCGCGCTTGCGGGTGAACCGCGAGAATTTCCAGACAAGGATCTCTCTGAAGGGCGCGTCCGTCGCGGTGGCGGCATCGATCATCTTGCGGAACTGGGGCCGGTCGGCGATACGGCCGCTCTCCGCTTCGTCGATGTACTCCCGGGCGACGAGATAGCCGTTCTTGTTGGCATAGTCCCGCAGCGCCCGCAACTGAGCAGCGACAGACAGATCAACATCCTGGCGGTCACTGGAGACGCGAGCATAGAGCGCCACGGATGTATGTGCTTCTTTTTCGTGTTTTGCTGTCATTGTTGGACCTCCTTCAATGGGCAAGGTGATGGCGGTGAAAATCGGGCCTCATCGATACTTGTCATAACTACGTCAACGCAGTCAAGGGCTTTTGAGGAGTTGAGAAGGACGCTGTGGCAGTCATCCGTGTCTCGGATTCTCCATCATCGCGTCCCGCACGTTATTCGAGGCGCAATGAAGAATCTAAACCCTACCTGAGTGCGCCAAACTCGATTTCGATTCGGCTGAATGAGGAACGAGCCCGAATCATACATCAATTCATACAGAAAGCTCGTCTATTGATACCTATTTCATAGATGCAACCCGCTAACATTACTGACTGTTCCTAAGAGGGGAGCCAAGAGGTGGTGTCAGGACGCGGGGGTGTTTGATCCGATGTCTCGAGGTATGAAACTGGCAGTGCTGTCGGTCGCCGTTGTACTCGTAGTTATTGCCATCGGGTCATTCCTCGCTGCGCCGGAACCCAGGACCGCCGATGCCCAGATCGTCGGACAGCAGGAAGCACGCATATCGACGCGCGGCCGGACAGTCAACAGCGGCACGCACGTATGGATCAGGGCAACGGCGCGTTACCACACCGATTGGGCATGGAGCGGCGGCGGCTCGTTCAGTTCTCCCAGCGGGACAAGCAGCAGCGCCAGCACGTGGTGGATTGCGCCGACCGTCACATCCAGGACGAGTTACACGCTCACCCTCACCGTCGCGTACGGCGACAAGAGTGGCAGCATAAGCGTCGACCAGGCCAGCATCACCATGACCGTGAAGCCGCCGCCGACACCCACACCCACACCCACCCCGACCTTCACACCCACACCCACGCCCACCTACACACCCACGCCCACCCACACACCGACGCATACGCCGACACCTGAGCCCTGCGGACGACCGTGTGACCCACCTTCCCCTAGAGACCGGACGCCCACCTTTGGCTCAACGACCGTTGCTCCACAGAGGTACCAGAAAGGGGAGGATGTACGTTTTCAGCTGCCTGCGGCTACCGGCGGAGACGGCATGCTGAGATACAAGATCTCTCCGGCCATCGGCGATGGACTCAGGTTCGACGCATCGACCCGGACGATTAGAGGTACGCCCAAGTACGCTGCCAGGTCGACTCTTTATACCTACACTGCCACCGATGCGGATGGAGACACCGCCCGTCTCCGGATAACTCTAGTCGTCTTCGATGCATTGGTGTCGGTCGAGAATCAAAACCTGAAGGATATCGAATGGGGGGTTCTCGCCCACAAGGAAGCAAAGGTTACCGACCCCGTTTACCGCGCGGAAACCTACCAGTTCCGGGTTGGCATCCCAGCCAGCACGGGATTCCAGTTAGGCGACGAGTGCTCATGGCCCGCAAAGCCGCCGACGTCAACGGCGATGCTGTGGTCGGATTGGGTACTCCTGTCGCAAGGGACATTCGACCTGGTGCGCTGCGGCCTCGGCTCAGGAGACGCCGTCGACATCAGGATGCAGGTCAGGATCCAGGGCGAGAGCGGTTGGGGCTCCGCGTTCTCCATAACGGATGTGACGATACTTCAGGCATGGCATAGGAACGACCACCGTGTCGACTACTACATCCGTGGGTTTACCGGCGCGGGCATACAGGGCGTTTCGGCGCCGAACTCCCACGGTCTGTTCCCAAGCACGAGACCCTCCCACCTCAGCGGTGGGAGGCCTCCGAACTTTGCGCCACCTCGCTCCCCGTCTCCTCTCTTGCTGGACCCGGCCAACTACACTGCCGCCGTTAAGCCATGGAACGACGTGAACGCCAAGGTGACGATGGCCGGATTGTCAACGGCCGCTGGCGCCGACGTGATTGTCCAAGGCTTCTGGGACGAGGATCGCGGCGGCCCGAGGAAGGTCGATTCCTCCGGTAAAAAGATTCCGTTTTCCATGGCGATATGCCATGAGAGTGCTTCATGCACCGAAGGAGCGGGCACGTACCCGCATCTGGGCAGCCCGCAGATCTTGTGGATCGAGGACCCGCCTCACTTTGGCGGCGATGCCAGCTCTAAACAGTGGACCACTGACTTTGAAAAAGCGATCGACTCTCCTGAAAGCTACCTATATCTTCCTTCGACCCTCATGCATGAGTTCGGGCACACCTTCGGACTAGGGCACGGTACATGGGAAACGATAATGAGTGGGCAAGCCAGGGAGCTGGAGCCGTGTTCCTACACCGGCGATGAGCCCGAACGATGCGGCCTTTCAGACAACGACAAGCAGGGGGCCAAGTCTATCTACAATCATCATTTGGTCCATAGGGAGAGCTAGTATGACCCGCCTCACAAGATGCCGCGTCGTGATGTTTCCGGCGTTGTGGATCGCCGTTTTCCTCCTGGTCTCCGTAGCATGCGGCGGTGCTCAGCAGGCGTCCACCCCTGAAGGAGCACGACCAAGTGCAGATCAGGAGATGCCACGAACAACTCCAGGTCCGGAAGTACACGGTCATCCCAATCCAAAATGGGCTGTCGCTCCCTCTTTGGAGGAGCAGATATTCGACGCATTGACCTATGATCGTCTGGTCATCGTGCGAGCGTCGTTGCTGTCTGTGACGGCGACAACCGAGGAGGAAGGGGCGGGCTACCGGCCATTACACGAGCTGCGCTTCACCGTTCACGAATACCTGGAGGGAAGCGGTCCAACCGAGCTTGTGGTAGTGGTGCGCGGCGAGCGCACGTATCCAACGGAGCCCCTGGCGCGACGTGAAGCGGAGTATGCTGCGTCTCAGCGCAACACCTCTTGGGACAATCGGCAGGCTACACTTTTTGTCGGCTTGGCAGAGGCGTCAGCTCAGGGCACTGGAGGATCTGGAGGCACCTCTCGAAGAGCCGCGTTTATGAGGTCGAATCCCGAGGAATCGCCATGGGACTATACGGTCGACCACATGAGCCGGGCGTGGCTTCCAGGCGAGGCGGCAGCCACGGGCACAGATAGTGTGGCTGCCAATTTCAGGTTTATCACCGATGGTGCCAAATCCCCGGCGCCGACGATTACTATGGCGGACCTGAGGACCCAGATAGCGGCGTTGAAGGCCGAGTTTGATGCGGGAAAGGGAATCTTCGGGTTCGAGGAGTGCATCAGTCGCAGGATCCTGTATGAGCGGCTTACTCGTGCACAAAACCTAGGGCCGCGCCCAAAGGCAAAGACCATCGGCTCCGGCTTGGCGGCTGGGACAGGGATCGACATCCGTGAAGACAATCATGGGGAACCTCAATACAACAACTATTGGCTGAAGGGGCCGGACGCAAGTTTCTTCCAGGCGGTGAATGTCGACGATGACACCTCGCCCGCCAACGGATACACGTACATGCTCGCAACGGCGCGTCCGCTGCTCGCAGGAACGTACCGCGTCCACTATATGCCGCAGCATTACACCCACGTCCCATGCAACTTTAAGCCAAGCGTTTCATATTCCGACTGGACGGTGACGGTCACCGCGCCGGCCGGCACGGTTCATGAGGCCTTTTTCGACCTGTTGGTGGGGACCACAGGCTTTCCTCTTCCCCCGGATTTCGCCATCAGCGGTGTGAGTACCGCAATACACCTGCTCGACTGGAATAACGGAAAGGTCGTGCTCACCCTGTACCCCTATGCGAACCTCGCGGGCCACACCTTGGACTTCATCGGCCTAGACGGGACGGTGATCCTCTCCCTGGACGCCGGGGCGGCTGTCGTCGACCGAACCACCGGCACCCTGACCTGGCCCGTGGCGACTCAACCCTGGCGGGAGGAAGACCAACTCATGCTCCGCATCCGCCAAAGCGCCACACGTCTTGCTGCGCCCGCCGCGCCAACGAACCCGGTTGCCACAGCCGATGATACTGAAGTCGATCTGAGTTGGGACGCCGTGTCGGGCGCGGCCAAGTACCGGGTCGAATACCGGCTCAGCACAAGCAGTTCATGGACCACTGACGACGCATCAGTCACGGGCACGTCGCACACCGTGGACGGCCTGACCTGCGGCACGGCGTATGACTTCAGGGTAAGCGCGTATGGCAACGGCACGACGCGCAAGGCCGCTTGGGGCACGGCGGCGACGGTGTCGGGGAGCACCGACGCGTGCGCCAATCGGAACCGGGCTCCGGCGTTCGGCGCGTCCTCCTACACCTTCTCAGTTCGGGAGGACGCCTCCACCGGCGACGCGGTGGGCTCCGTCTCCGCCACCGATGCGGACGCGGGAGACACGGTGACGTACTCCATCACTGCGGGGAACGCGGACGGGAAGTTTGCCGTCAATGGAAGTACAGGAGCGATCACCGTCGCGGGAGCGCTCGACTACGAGACCACCGCGTCCTACACGCTGACAGCGCAGGCCGCCGACGGCAACGGCGGGACGACAACGGTCTCCGTGGCCATCAGCGTCACGGATGTCGTTGAGCCGTCCGTCGGCCCGTCGATCACCATAAGCGGGCTTGTCACGACGCTCGGCAAGGGTGAGAGCGACGAATTCACCGTGACGGCCACCCTTGGACAGGATACGACCGGCATCTTCCTGATCGCGCTGTTGACCAGCGGGTCAGGCATCTCCCTCAATAGCGGCTGCACGTCAGGAGACAGGACTGTGATTCTGCCGATTGGCGTCACCTCGCACACCGCCACGTTCACGCTGCACGGCTGCGCCGCGCCGGGCGGGACGATTACGGCGCGGCTCATACATGGAACCACCATCGCCACAACGACGCAGGCCGTGACAGTGACGGCCTGAGAGCGGGCGGCGACTCTAGGGAGGCGGATTCTGAAGGAAGCCGGGAAGTAACGCAAGGATCTGGTTCAGATGCGCATCCGCACAAAGTCGGCTCTCTTGGTACTTGGCATGGCCGCCTTAGCCGGGCTTTTGGCGGGGTTGTGGCTGCTACTTCCAAATTCACCACGTAGTGAGAGCACTGCAAGAGCCCAAGAAATTGTTGAGCACTCGTGCTCTCAAGCCAATACAGCACATTCCTATGACGTGACGACTCGAGCCCTACAGTTTGAGGACGATGTTTTGATTACCGCTGGAACAATTGAAACACGAGTCTCCGGCAACGACCATGACGTGGTCATCAGCTACGACGACGGTGCTATTTGGGAACTTGTACACGTAGATAGTGTGACCTACATTCGCGACCGCCCGGGTCCTTGGAGAATACCATCTGGACCTGGATGGGAGAGCGCATACATCTTCATCTCACCTGGAGCACTCTGTCCCCAGCTCGAGGGAAGTATCGCCAGAGTAGGAGAAGAGATGGTTGAATCCACATCCACCATCCACTTCAGTGAATCTAGAACAACTAACTACGGCCCTCTTGGGTCAACGGACGACTACTCTGGTCCTACAACAGCCGAGACATGGGACTTCTGGATCGATTCCGAAACTCAAGGGCTACTTCAGATGAAACAAGTCCATGACACTCCAGCAAGCGACTGGTATCCAGCAGATTACAGGGCTGAACTCACGTCCCAAATCTCCGGCGTGAACGAGCCCAACATCATCACCGCGCCCGACGTGTCCTAACAGCCACGGTCCGGAAGGAGGTCGTCGCGAGCTCATGTTCCCAAGAGGAGCCATGACCAGGTACACGCTCATGGCCATCATCGTGTTGGCGCTCGCCGGCTGCGCGGAGCCGGAACCGACCCTTTGCCAACAACACCCCCTCGACCGGTCATACGATGTGATGACCACGTACAACACTCACCAACCGCCGGGCACGCTCACCGACGAAGGCGCGATAGAAACACGTGTCTCCGGAGACAACTTCCACAGCATCATGACAAGCACGACGGCCGAGAGCACACCCATCCCAGCCGCCCAACAGACCTACGGCGAAATGGTGTTCGTCGGCGGAGACCAGCAGCTGCTGTACCTCTGCGAACCCGGAACCACCAACTGCCAAATCGACTGGAGCTTCGCAGAGACGCAAGCAGACCCAGACGACAGCTTCACCTTCATCAACCACAAGAACGTCTGCCCACACATCCCCACACTGCAGGAGACCCGTAACGACTTCATCACCGTCGGCCAGGAGCGCATCGACGGATTCGACACCACTCACTACAAGGACTCCGGGCTCAAGAGGCATCCTCTCGCACTCACACCCACCCCCGAACAAGTCATCCACGAGACCCGCCACTACTGGATTACAGACGCCGGTATCCTCATCCGCCGCCAGACCTTCTGGGACAACCCCGAAGACCGCTATCTGGCATCAGCCGCAGAGCAGTACCCGAACGGACGCGTACGCCAGGAACAGCAGTTGACCGAATGGACAGCCACCGTCTCCGGCATCGGAGAGGCGAACGACATCATCGACCCCAGATCCAACTGGCCGCCGCATGACGACACGCCCCAACCGGCCCAGGCGACCAACCCCGCTTGAAGCCGGCGCGCGCGCCGGAGAGCAGACCATGACTAGCCACTGACCAGGCCAACAGGAGAACATCAGGGACGTCGTTAGTGACGAGATCCACGCCGGCCTAGCACTTGTTAGCGAACACATCGCACGCGAGAAGCTGAGCAAATCAAGGCAGCCACTTCAAGTGCTGAGCCGAGCGGCCCGCGACCTGGCTGTCCTACGCGACCGCCACGCCGGCTTCACTCCAACGCCGACGCCTGTGCCGCCGACACCCACGCCAACGCCCCTTCCTGTTCCCGATCAGGTCACGGGCTTGGCAGTGACGGCATCACCGCGGCACGGGCGGACAGGGTGTCCCTCAAATGGAAGATGGAACCTGGAACATGTAAGGCTACTTGCCTAGCCCATTGAGGTGAGGGCGCCGATCGGTTGGAGAACCAGTAATAGGGTGTGCGGTATAAGGTAGCGCCCGTGCTTTTCGTCAGTGCCCACCACGCAGAAACCGGAATGGCCACTAAAGGTTAGGGGCGCCAGTGGTTTGCACAACTGACGCCCCTCATCGTGTGCGTCCCGCAGTGGGGAGGGACACGATAGTGAGCATTCCGAGCAAGGAAACCCTCGCTCGGAATGTACGTCAGCAAGCATGGGAGATTCGATCCGGCGCGTCAAGCAACAGGCGTGTCAGATTGCATTTGATCCCCTCCGCAAACTTGGGCAAGCATCCCGGGTAAGAGGCTCAATCTCATCTGTGATTGCAATCGCAGTACCTGGCGTTTGCAGAAACCAAATCGGTTGGAGCCGACTTCCGCTTCTCCATTCAACAAGGGATATTCGAGCTTCTTTCAGTGCCGCGACGGCCGGCCAATCGATCCCTGTTGGTGTGTTCCCAAGCTAAGGGGGCTCGCGCAGAGGCCTGCCCTGCGCACCATGTCGCGGCAAGACGATGTCTGCAAGTATCTGGGGTGTACAGGGATTGAGGCTTGTACTGAAAGAGGACGGAGAGGCTGTCCACCACGTCGTCATGCGGAAAAGGAGGTTTGTATCGAGACCAATTCCATGTTCTCTGATTAAGTCGTGAGTATGGATTCCTCACCCAACCTGCCTATTCACGGTCTCCAATTCTCAGGGGCATCCGTCGGAGGTGGATTGCGACCCGCGGCTTGAAGACATGCGAAAACGGAAAACAGACGGAGGTGATGCGTGGAGGACGATTTCCTGATGCTGGATCACGAGCAGGGAGCGAGGACACGGGGACGAGAGGCGCTGCTCATCCTGATGGATCGACTCGTGCGGGAGGAAGGTCCGATGCGGGCGGCCGACAGGCTGGGCGTGAATTACAAGACGCTCGCTGTGGCGCTGGAGACTCGCCGTTTGTCGCGGCGGATGACCCAGGTGCTGGAACTGCAGCTGTTGTCGGAGGGCAACCCCGTCTTTCAGGTGCATGAGCAGAGGCTGGACGCCTTCGGAGAGCGACTGGACAAACTGGAGGGCATTTTCAAGGAGGTCGTGGCCGGCGCGAACCAGCTGCGCGCGTCCATGGAGACGAACCGGGCCGAACAGGACAGGGTCAACCGGACGCTGGAGGAAAGAATCAGCGTGGACTCGGCGGCATCGCCTGCGGGCCCTGCGGGCGGAGAAGATGGGAAGGCTGCCAAACGTGGCAAGCGCGCCAAGGCGATCACGTCCATCAAGGCTCCCGAGAAACCCACCAGGCCGAGATTCCCGAGGCGCGACTTCGACGATGTGGTGACCGTTGCGCCTGCGCCGGACGATTCCTACGTGTACGGCAAAGCGTGGCCGCTCATACGCGAGTGGCGGATGCTGAGGCGCGATCACCCACCTGAGGGCAGCACGCTCACATGGATGGAACGGCAGGAGCGACTGTTGGAGGTGGAGCTGTCGTTGCTGAACGAGTACAAGCTGACCCTGCCGCCGGACACGCATCCCATCGACGACTCGTGGCGACGGCACGTGACGAACTGGCGGCTGGACGATCTCCGCGTGGTGAGGCGACGGATTCTGCGTCGCAAGCTGCTGCGCTGGATGAGACGGCTGGCGACGTTCGGGGCGTGGTGGAACTAGCCGGCGGGAGCGATCCGCTACATTGTGCAGATGAAGTGGAAATAGAAAGAACACAACTGCGAACGATTCGTGTCACGTCGGTCAGAATCGGCTAAATGTCCTTGTCAGTGGCTGCCTAGACGGTAAGAATGGCAGGGTTGTTTGGCTTTCCAGCGTTTCCGGCCATAGAAACCTGGATGGGTTGTCCCGAACGACCTGGCTGCACACGGGGATCGATTGAATTCTCTCCGGGCAACCGAAATCAGGATAATCGCCCCCGCGGCGAGAGATGGAAGAGGGTCGAGTTTCTCCCCATTTCCATCGCGAACGCGGGATTCATCGCTCCCCGGGGCGAGAGGCGGAGTCGGGTTGGGAGTCTTCTTCCATTGAGCCACCTCGAACAGCGGGAACCTGCGGACGGGTCGTCATTGACGTCTCACCGCCCCACGCATCGGCCGGAACGCACCGCGCGAATCGGCTGCTTCACCATGCCCGTGAGTGCGACTGAGACGTAGCTAGGCGGGCATCTTTCATCTGCGGTCTGCGGCTGAAGCCGAGGCCGGCGTTTCCAAATCGGGCGGCAGTTGAGAAGCGTCGTTCCACTGGGACGACGTGCTTTCCTGCGTCCGCTGACCCCCTCTTGAACCCGTGTGACGGCTCGGCATCCGGCCGTCGGCGGGCTCTGGCACTCGTTCCATAGACCTTGGTCGACCTGCGCCCGGATGCCGGCGCGGGTCTCACGTCATTTATCGGGCCCGCTGGGAGCAAGTCCAAAGCAGGCCCACGCGGCGTCGCGTGCATGCGACGCCACAACGGCCATTTCATGGCCAGGAAACCAAAGGAGACAGTCCCGCGCGTCGGGACGCCAATCAAGCGGGACTGTCTCCTCCGGGGGCGGTCCCGCTTGTTCATTTCGGGAGGAATCGAGATGACAGGCATCGACAGGACCGAGTCGGAACTGAGAGCTGCCGCGCGGCGACACGGGCTCACGATCGAAGAACTTGCCGCAAGGATGGGCGTGTCCAGGAGCCACCTGTCGCAGATCGGCACAGGAAAGCTCCGGTGGACGCCAAAGATGCGGGCGAAGGTCATGGCGGTTCTGGGCGCGGTGCCCGGACAGGGCACGGTTCGCGTTCGGCAGGAAGAGGTGGACGGCGAGAGCACGTATATCCGAGAACGCGCCCGCGAGTTGGGCTTGACGATGCGCGATGTGGCGGCCCGCACGGGTTTGTCGGAGTCCTACCTCTCTCAGGCGTCACGGGGCCAGAGGATCCTGAACGTCAACGCGCGAGCGCGTCTGGAGGCGGTGCTGGAGGGTTCCGCAGAGATTGCGCCCGCGGCCCGCGCCGGTACCAACATCCAAACGCTCTGGGAACGCCTGGACGCCCACGGTATCAGCCAGCGCGAACTGGCACGACGAGCGGGCATCAGTACGACGCACTTGTCGCGGATTGTGTCCGGCAAGTGCAACCCGTCGCCTACGGTGCTCAGGAAGCTGCACGCCGTGCTGTTCCAGCCGTCCAAGGCCGAACTGCACGTGATGCCCGCCGAGGTGAAGGTGCTGGGCTGGCGCAAGGGTGAGCGCAGCGGCATGGTGGTGCGCGAAGACAACGGGCAGACCGCCCGTCTTGGCGGCCGCATGCCCGACGGCGCGAGCGTCGCTTTCGCCTACCGCACCGGCTATGACGGCTCCGGACGGACATACGTCCATCACGTCATCCAACGTGACTGTTCAGCGTTGCTGACGCGGCGGGAGGAACCGATGAAGAAGCTTGGCGGCCCTGCCTAGTGGCTCTCGCGCCAAGCCGGGCTGGATCAGAGAATCGCGGGCCCCACAGTCTGGCTGCGGGGCCCGCTTCGCCATTCTCTATCCCCGCGTGGGCGGGGGGTGCCGCAAATATCACTTCCTCGTGCCAGTCGTCTTCAGCGATCCTTCCGAATACTCTGAGGATGTTGATGACGCCGCCACGGGCCACTGTTATCGTGGGTGGGTAAGTATGACCCGCCCCGCCCCAACGCATCGAAACAGTAAGAACTAGGTTTGTGACAAGTGGCGGGTCATATTTACGGACTCATCAAGGGTGCGCATCGAAAATCTGTTGGCTGTAGGCTGCCAATCACTGTAAGCGGTCTGTCCCGGCGTGAGTGGGGGACCGTTCCGATGGACGTTGGGGCCAGGTCCGGTTCCCGTACCGTCGGCGGCACACCATACCACCTGGGGTCTATCCCTGCTTGTGCGGGGGAACCGCTCTACGTCAATGCCGCCACAAGCGCCGCCGTGAGGATTGCTGCCACCGAAACGAGGGCCAGCGCGTATGCGGCCAACGCGAAGACCATCACAACATCCCCTAGCCGCGCCATTCCCTTACCCCACATCTTCAGACCATATCTCAACGGCTTCCGTCAGTCGATCCCCGCGTGTGCGGGGGAGCCTTTGAGACGCTTGCTACGAACGAGGCCCGCGGAGGTCTATCCCCACGCGAAGGCGCCGAACTCGTTCCCCACATCCCTCCTCAACACCTCCCTAGTGGGCGCTGCGGGCGGGACAGGAAGGACAGCCGGATGGTCGTGCGCGAAGACAACGGTCAGACCGCCCGCATTGGCGGCCGCATGCCTGACGGCGCGAACATCGATTTCGCGTGCCACACCGGCTACGACGGCGCTGGTCGTACGTACGTCCACTACGTCATCCAACGTGATTGCACGGTGTTGCTGACGAGAAGCGAGAAGGGTGCAGCCTAACTTGTAGCGAAGCGAGCGGGAGGCCCGGTCTCTAAGACAGGTCTCCCGCTCACGGCGTTACGCGACTCCTGCTACAGCAGGACGTAAACGAGAACGAATACTGAGAGCACAAGGGCAGCCACCATTCCGCCGGACGCTGCCATAAAAGCCAGCCCGATGGGTGTCTCGGCCGTCCATTGGATAGCGACTGCCGCGGCGAGCATTGTCCACATGAAGGCCATGAGCACCGCTACCTCGCCCACGAACGGAATGGGCGTAAGGAGGACGAGGAGTGCGGGGGCGAATACGAAGCCAAATCTGCGTATGAACTGTAGGTAGGTTACCCTCCCCACGTCGACTTCGTAGCAGACGGCCAGCAATCGCGTGAGTGTCCGTGAGGACACGCTAAACACGAGCCAGTAGAACATTCCCTACAACACCATCACGGTGAACCCGCCCGCCGCCCCGCCAACAGCGCCTCTCATGAGGTCGTGAATGGCTGACCCGGCTCCCCACGCAACCGCGACGAAGAGGACCGCCAGAAGGGACTGCCGAATCACGCATGCATCAAGCGCGAGTTCCCAATAGAGCCCCTTGTCGCCAAAGGCGGCGCGCGCCATGCGACTTGTGAGTTGTCGACCAGAGTTGGTCACTGTCATTGTTCGAGGATTCTCCACTACAGGAAGTGTAGCCGACCCTACAGCGGCAACAGCCGTCCTGCCTCACGGAGGTTACGGCGTCGTTGTTGGGCGTCCGGCATAACACTTGCCAACAGGTTCCAGAACTCTTTGGCATGGTTCTGGTGGGTGAGATGGGCAAGTTCATGCGCAACAACGTATTCAATAAGCGCTGGCTTCAGCATCATGGCACGCCAATTGAAGCGCAGCGTGCCGTCCGGGGCGCAACTTCCCCAGCGCTGACGTTGATCCCGAATGAGAACCTGTGACGGGTTCCCTTTGCCTAGCCGCGGCCACCAGCTTTGCACCAAATTTGCCAGCCGTTCAGCCGCTCTGGCCCGATACCACCGAATCGTGGCCGCGCGTGTGGCTTCCAATCGTAGGTCTTCCTCTATGGTTTCAGGCACCGCGATGCGGAAGCGCCAATGGTCGAATCGGACAGTCGCCTTAGAGTCATCCGTCGATTCAATGACCATAACAACGTTACGTCCGAGGTAGGGTAAGGTCTCGCCACTGACGAATCGCTTTGGGGCGGGACGGTTGGCCTCTTCCAATGCGTGGCGCATAATCCACGGCGCACGCTTGCGGACGATCTCTTGGAGCTCATCTTCCGATGTCCTCATCGGTGCGGCAACAACTACTCCGCCTCCGACAACACTGATCTGGACGGTCTTCCGTCGTCGCGGGCTGCGTCGCACGGTGAAATCTATGTCCGTGTTGCCAAACCGGACGCGGCTCTGGTCACTCAACGGCTGTTCCTCTTCATGGCCATCTCTACAAGACGCCTTGCTAGGTCATCTAAATCAGTTCCGCTGTAGTCGGGCGAATTGCGGAGTTCATCCTTGATGTCTCTCCGCATCTCGCGATGAACTTCCTGGTTGGATTGCCAGTCCACAACCTTCATATGCGACTCGATCACGTCCGCGACCTTGATCGCCGTGCGCTTTGTGGACTCGTCGAATGAGATCCGATAAGGTGCTTGCTCCTCACGCACACCATTGTCCGCGCCGGACGTTTGTGACTGGCCTTCCAAGAGCTCGTAGATGGCGAATGATGTTGGTGTGAGACCATGTTCTTGGGCGATTTCGGCTTCACTCCGCGCTTCCTGACGTAGTGCCGCCATCTGCCTGCACGCCTCCGCAGAATCAATAACACCCATTCGCATCTCGGCAATGATGCGAGAAAGTTTGTCGGACAGTCGTTCAAAGAAGACTGGATTCTCGGCCAGCTTTTCGTGAATGTGGGCGCGGATGGCGTGTTCCATGATCGAGGCCCTGGCAGGGTCATGCGGTAGGCCGGCGATCTTCTGCTCAAAGTCGCCGTCCAGGATGGAAACCGGCGTCATCAAATGACGCACGTCTGCGTCGATTCGCTCATCAACGAGCTTCTTGACCTTTGCACCGATCTCTGTCCAATCCACATTCGCGTCCTCCCGCAGAAATTGCGCACGGGCATAGGAGCGAATCTCTGTTAATCGAGCCAGCCGGTCCACATAGGGCAAGGCGCGAGGATCTGGCATGAAGCGATCCAACAGGCGGGAGAACTGACGGTAGTCCAAGTTGAACCGTTCATACACATCCGCCTTGTAGTCGCCGTCCGTGTCCGCGTCTGGCGCAAACACGGCCACGCAGTCCCACACGTTACTCAGGTTGCGTCCCTTGAAGTGTGATTCCGCCTGCACGGCGACCGACTCAATCACCGGCGCAGGATCCTCTTCCGTCTCGGTCATCGCCTCCTGCACGTCCGGCCAGTCAAAGGTGGCGAGAGCATCCTCCAGATTGGCCGAGACACCGTAGTAGTCGACGATGAGCCCATGTGTTTTCTCAGTCGGTACTCCGTCAACGACGTGGGTGAATCGACGGTTTACCCGAGCGATGGCCTGCAGGAGGCTGTGTTCCCTGAGTGGGCGGTCAAGGTAGAGAACTTGCTCAGGGGGAGCATCGAATCCCGTCAACAACATATCTACAACAACGAGGATCTCCGGCTCGCCTTCAGAATCAACGAAAGCGCTCGTTATGGCTGACTGATTGAGTTCCCGCGCGTCCTTGAATTCGGGGCCGTCATTGTTGTGCGTTGTAATAATCGGGTAAGCATTGATGCCGAAGTTTTTGAGGTGCTGGTAGTAGCGCATAGCAGCGGCCCGGCTGGGTGCGACGACCTGCGCCTTGAAGCCGTTAGGGCGAATCCGCGTTCTGAAATGGTCAGCGATGTTGAGGGCGATCATCTGGATGCGGCGTTCCGCCTGGGCAACCGTTTCTTTATTGGCATAGCGGCGACGCAGTTCGGCCTGCACCTGCGCCGGCTTCTTACCGAACATCGCCTCGTAGAGCCTGTCCAGGGTCTCCGCGCCCTCGATGGAAAGATCCGGCAGGCGCGCCTCATAGTGAATCGGAACAGTCGCGCCGTCCGCCACAGACTGCGGGATAGTGTATGAATCGATCAGCGAGCCGAACCGACGCATCGTGCTGCGACGGAAACCACGGTCAATCGGTGTACCGGTGAATCCGACGAGAGAGGCGTTCGGCAGCGCGAGTGACATGCGGGCTGCGAGGATGCCGTATTGCGTGCGGTGGGCCTCATCTACCATGACAATGATGTCCGGAGAGGCATTGAGAATGTCGTGCCCGGAACCTTCACCCAGCACATCCTCGAACTTCTGGATGGTGGTCATGATTGTGCGGCTCTGGCCGGTGGTCAGAAGACGGCGCAGGTCGCGGCTTGAGTCGGCCTGTTCCGGCGCGGGGAAGCCGCTGCGCTCGAACGTCGATGTTATCTGTCGGTCAAGCTGAGTGCGGTCCGTGACAACGAGGATGGTCGGGTTTCGCAGACGTGGTTCGCGGCGCAGCTTCGTCGCCAGCCACAGCATGGTCAACGACTTGCCGGAGCCCTGCGTGTGCCAGACCACGCCACCGCGCTCCTCCGGCTTCTCGTTCTTAAGCATCCGATCAACCGCCGCCCGTACGGCTCGGTATTGTTGGTAACGCGGCAGCTTCTTGACGGTTCGGCCTCGCTCCGACTCAAAGACAACGTAGTCTCGCAGGATGTCCAGAAGGGTTGTCGGCGAGAGAAGGCCGATAATCAGTTGCGCCTGCCCCTGCGGTTCTTCGCCAAAGTGTCGGCGCGCCTCATCGTCGGTGTAGGGGAGGACGGATTTCCATTCAAAATAGGCGTTTTCCGGCGCCCCGGGCGCAGCAAACCGGGCTGCCGCTCCGCAATGCGCCACGCATAACAGGTTGTAATAGAAGAGCTCCGGCGCGCCCGTCCCGTGCCACTCAGGCCCCGCCTCCTGGTATCGGCGCAGCTGCCGCACGGCCTTGTAAAGCCATTCCGTGCCGAGGGTAGGCGACTTTGCCTCCATCACGACAAGTGGGATGCCGTTCACAAAGAGCGCGAGGTCAGGCTTGATGACACGGTTCTCATCATCGTCCGAGCCCCGATCATTGCCTCGCCGGACACGGAACTGTGTGGTGACGACGAATTCGTTCAGGCCGGTGGCGGGGTTGTCGAAGTCAAAGAACCGCACGATTCGGGTGGGCCGGTTGCCCGTGCCAGGCACGTTGAGGGGCATCCCATAGGTCAAATACTCGTGGACGCGCTCATTGCGAGCGATGCCGGTGGCGTCGATGTTCTCCAAGTTGAATATGGCGCGGTCAGCCTCGTTCTCGGTCAGCCCGGGGTTGAGGCGGAGCAGCGCGCGGCGGAGCCTATCCTTGAGCAGTACCTCCCGTTCGCTGTTGCGCTCGTCCGCCAGCGTCTCACGCGGCACGTACTCCCACCCGAGCTGCTCAAGCAACTCCCGTGCCGGCAACTCGGCGGCATTGTATTCGTTGAGGGAATCGGGGGAGGTCATAGCGCTGCTTTCACTTCGAATCGGACATCTGCACAAGGAATACAATTGCTGCTGCGGTATTAGTCAGCATGAGCCGGGCATAAGGCAGATCCGGGTCTCTGGGTTTGCTGCCGCCACCGTGTGACGAGCTAAGGCGGTTTCGGATTGTGGCCAGCAGTTTAAAGTTCTCGGAATAGACCGCATCAATATGCAGCCCCGATATGACTTTGTCCAACAGTTGGCCCAACGTTGCGTCTGAGCCGTAGGACCACCGGTGTTCGTCACAGATGACCTGAAGAACACTCTCTAGGGCACTGCCGCAGTTCGACAAGAAATCCCCATATCTGCCCGCCCTGTAATGCTCCAAGCTATCTCGGAACTCTTTGTTTGCCCCTCCAAACTCGGAACGTGCCAGCACTTCAAGTGAAGGAGCAAGTGCTTCTTCATAAACGACTTCATCAGTTCTATCGATTACGATTGGGTAGGAGACAACCTCAGCAGTGATAAATCTCTGTTGCGACATTGAATTCGGGTAGGCGAGGACTTCTTGTTCTTCCCTGACAAAGTCGGTCAGACGATAAGGAACGTCATCGCTCTCGAAGATTTGGTTGATGGATCGAATCGCATCTTGGGAATCTTTCATGAGCTCCTCAAGCTCCTTTACCTGAAAGCTCAACTCGATGAAATCAAAAAGTTCTCCTGTCGTACATTCGTATACATATGCGGCAACGTCATGATGCGGACGTGTCCTCTCAAAAGGCTCGTGCTGCTTGAAGCGTTGCGATAAGACCCAATCTCCCTTCAGAGTACCCAACAAGTCGTGGAGGCGACTCCAATACGTGTAAGCCGTCTGATTGTCGAATGGGTTATTGGCCCAGCCGACAAGCTCTCTATAGACGTGCAGGAGGCGTGTACGGGTTTCCTTCGAGACCTGTTGGGCTCCAAGCTTTGCGTCGTTTACGTGCCTACGGGAGAAGACCCTGAAAATGCGCTTGATGTCCTCGGCGAATGACATGATTTTCCCTTGGAGAGACTCCCCACCTACTTCCCCCGCACGCGCACTTTACCTGTCAGCAACGCCTCACGTGGAGCGTATGGCAACCCGAGCTTCTTCAGCAGTTGCCGTGCTGGCAACTCGGCCGTGTCGTATTCTTTGAGGGAGGCATAGGAGGTCATGGCGTATCTGTAAAGAGCGGCTCTTGAATAGGAGGCTGCTGATGTTCCAAGACACGGATAACGTTGTACCTCGTGGATAATTGACCATTTCGTCGTGTGTATTCAGTCTGGAGTACCCGACATATCAGGATGTCGCCCTTGCCGAAGCGCTCCTCTCCGTCCATAACACGATCCAAAAACTCCTCATCACGGATATAGTAGGAATCAGTACGCTTCCCATCACTGAGTCTCCAACGAGCGTTACGGTTGGCCAGATTTACGGCAGAAATACGCAGACTCTGTGCCGGGAGATCCGTATCGTTATCTTCATCCGCTCCAATCCGGCCATATTCGAATGCATCAATGTCGCTCCCATTCATTGAGAAGACGTCATCTGAATCGTCTCTGATTACCAGACTGTTATTCGCGCTACCGCGAAGCGGCGCGAAAAGTCCAGCAGCCGAGATGCGGACATCCCGGTCTGCAGCCAGATTGAAGATTTGCGAGGGTACGACTGCCCTCCTATATTCTGCTGTTTCTTCGATGATGATTGAATCACCCTGCCGCTCGATGTCGCTTGCCATGCGCCCGCGCAACGCGGCGATAAGGCCCAAGACACCCAGGGTGCCACGTGCCCCGAAAATGACTGCCCTAAGCGCGTCGGCCGTCAGGCGGACGTCGGCTATGAGTGGTACCGCAGCAGTGTAAACGTTAAGTTCTGAAAGGAACTCAAACGACGCGGGCGGTTGCGCCCGTATCCGAAGCACCGGTGGAGTCTCCGGGTCGTTCGTAAGGGCATTGCAGCGTACAACCAGACTTTGTAGTGCTCTCAGGGCGTCGGCCAGTTCCAGCGCACCAATTGAACCGTCTTCGAAATTTTCACCTTCATAGGACACTGTCCACGACGATTGGGTGATCTGTATTGGTAAAGTCATTACGGCTTGGCTCCAATTCCTTATCTATGGCCCTATTTCCCCCGCACGCGTACCTTACCGGTCAGCAGCGCCTCTGCCGCTGACACTTTGAGCGATCGTAGCACTTCCGCCTGCATCCTACTCTCCTTTATCGACGATTCGATGCCGTCTACTACATCGGCTATTTGCTCCTGCTCCGGCAGGGGCGGGAGAGGGAGTCTTAGTGACCGCACGAACTCCAAGCTCAGATTCCTTAGGCCAGTCGAGCCCGAAGTAGATTCCGTGATTGCCCGCTGTGGGCGCCGAGAGGCAAGATACCGAGCGAGGTAACCGATGGCAGCCTGTTCAGTTGGTGTGACTCGGATCAAGAAAGAAGCCACTACATGACCAATCACCTGCCTATTGGCAAGAAAGAGATTCCCTACCCGGTCGGGATTACCGTTCGAACCGACCATCACGAGGTTTCTGGCTGTGATCTGATGTTTTTGGAAATCGCGCGAAGAAACTCCTCGGATGTGCAGGATATCATCCATCTTGAAACCATCACGCTGCACGTTGCCGATGCGGATAACTGGGGTGGAGCCTTCCCGAGGGCCAGACAATTCTTGGTCACGGGACCAACTCAGTCCCCTGTCGAATTGAGCCACATCCCCCAGCTTCTTCACGTCCCAGCTGGCGGGGATTGTGCCGAGGCCCGGAACGTCTTGCCACTCGGTGTGTCGGCCGGGGATGCCCCGAGTCAGGAGTTCGTGGAGCATCGCATCGCGCAGCCGCTCCGTCGCGGCGAGGACGGCCTCCTCGTGCTCGATGGCCTCGTCGATGGAATCCAGCACAGCGGCGATGCCGCGCTGCTCCTCCAATGGCGGAAGAAGTATGGGGAGGGCTTGCGTTCCCGGCAGGGTCAGGCCAAATCTTGTGACGCCGTTGGCTATTCTGCCGAACTCGCTTGCGGACCGGGGGGACGCAAGAGCCTCAGCGAGATAAGCGCCCTCTACCAACTTATTGTTCGGACGAGCTAGGCCCAAGTGATAGCCGCAAAGGACATTGGGCATGTCTTGAGCTACATAAGCCGGAATTCCTATTTCATCCGGAGTCTCCGAATCTTTGGTAAAGAGTACGTCCCCGCGTTTCAGGGCCCATCGGTCAATCTCAAGTTGCGTTGCAGTCGCAGCCATGAAGTCCATTTCGGGACTGATGCGCCGACTATAGAACACATCGGTGTAATTGCAGAGACGGGTGGCAGACTCACCATCGACGGTCTTCTTGTCAACGGGACTGAATGCAACGTCCGCGACCTCACCCAGCCGCACCATGCGCCAGCCGTCGGGGAGTCCAGGTTGATTCAACATAGGCATAAGGTCGAAACTTATCTCCGTCGATTTACTGTGGCCATCAGCAAGTTAATGGTCATCATTGGCAAGAGGGCGTAAAAGAGGCTAGGGATATCAGTGCCATTCCAGGCGAACACGATCACCACAAGAAGCATCAAAAAGACCATTACCCAGCCGAGGACTGCACCAGTTGACATATCCAGCGAAGACAGCGATACGAGCAACTGCCTCCGGAAGAACCAGCCTATGACCGCTGCAATTAGGGAAGCCACCACCCCAACAGCGAGCGCGACTGGTATTTCGGGCAAGTTCACGGCAAAGAACCCTTAGAGTTACCTTTTACGGCTACGACGAGCACAATCGCTCCGACAATCGCCATTACGACGCCAATACCAAAGGGCACGGTCGAGAAAGTACCCGATGCGGCAATCCCTGCTATCAACAGCCCCACGAGAAAGAGACCGAGTCCGACTACAATGCCTGCCATCTATGGGCCTCCGTTCGGTGAAATTGCGCGATCCAGTTGGTGCGTGGCGTTGGAGACGGCGCGATGAGGCTGATGGTGGCGGGATTCTTCGCGGCGTTCAAAATGACAGTAGGTACTGACCTAACCTTTCACTGCCAATAGGATCGAAAGGGCTCCCACCACGGCCAAGAAAGCGCCAATTCCCAATTGAATGTAGGAGGTAGTTCCTGATGCCCCAACGGCGAGCAAAATGACGCCGACTACGAGTAGCAGTAAGCCGATGATGATTCCAACTTCTTTCGCCATTATCCTTACTCCTTTCGGGATGCACCAGGCAGTTCCTTGAGCCGGATGGTGCGCTACTTGTCCTTGTTTTCGCGCCGGGAGCATTCAAACTCCATGAGTTTGCGGTCGGTCACCTCTATATTCATGGCACCCAACAACCACGAGACGAAAGCTGTGGAAACCTCAGCGGGAATCTCTACACCTCCACCAACTCATATGATTGCGGCGGGGGTACCGGCAACCCTTCTTCCTTGAGCGCTTCGACATACAGGGTGATTGCTTCAAGAATTAAGGAGCGCACTTCCTCCTTCGTCTCAGCGGCGGCGACACACCCCGGCAGGTCCGGCACATGTGCGCCGTAACTGTTCGGCCCCTTTTCAATGATGACCGCGTATCCCATGCTGAGGGCTCCTTACTTTAGTCCAGCCTGCTTGAGCACTTCATTATATGTTCCCGGGGGCATGTCAACCCCAGGATTTCCAGCAATGACGACGATGCCGGATTTGCGCGGATGTTTGTAGACTCTATGGCTTCCACGCGTCCGTGCCAATCTCCACCCATCTTGTTCCACCTGACGAATCACGTCTCTCACTTTGGGCATAATGCCTCACTACCGTTTGTAGCCTAGCTCGACCAGCAGCCCGTCCATTGTGGTGACGGCTTCATCGCGCTTCTTCTCCGCCGCGGCCAGTTCAATCAGCGCGTCCTCCACGCTCATCATCTCTATCGGCTCCGTCGTATCCACGTAGCGGCTGATGTTCAGGTTGAAGTCGTTGGACTCGATTTCCTCCATGTCCGCGACGTGAGCGAATCGATCAACGTCCTCAAAGGTGGTGTATGCCTCCGCGATCTTCTGAATGTGCTCAGGGTCAAGGAAATTCTGCGCCTTGCCCTGCCGGAAGTAGCCCTCTTGCGCAGCATCGATGAAGAGCACCTTGCCGCGGCGATTGGCGGGCTTGTTCTTGTTGAGGACGCAGATGGCGACGGGGATGCTTGCGCCGAAGAAGAGGTTAGGCGCGAGGCCGATGATTGCCTCGAACAGGTCCGCCTCAATGATGCCCTGGCGGATTTTACCCTCCGCGCCGCGCCGGAACAACACACCATGCGGCATGACGACGCCGACCATGCCTTCGCCATTGGTGACGGACAGCATGTGGAGCAGGAAGGCAAGGTCGCCCCGCGTGCGGGGCGGAATGGCGCCGTACTTGTCAAAGCGGTGGTGCGGGTCACTGGGGGCAAAGTCATGTCCCCAGTTCTTGAGACTGAAGGGGGGATTGGCGATGACGCGGTCATAAGACAGCAGCCGCCCTGCATTGTCGACAAGGCCGGGCTCGGCGATGACATCGCCAGGCTCAAGTCGCGCGGCACGAAGGCCGTGGAGCAGAAGGTTGAGTTTGCCGAGGCCGAGCGTGCCCAGATTCCGCTCCTGCCCATGCAGTGCGAGGTTACGGATATCGCCGCCGTGCCTGGCGACGTATTGCGCGGCGTAGATGAGCATTCCGCCGGAGCCGGACGTTGGGTCGCAGATCCGCATGCCCTCGGTAGGGCGCAGCAGCTCAACAATGAGTTGGACGACGGGGCGGGGCGTGTAGAACTCACCGCCCTTCTTGCCGGCATCGTCCGCAAAGCGGTTGATGAGGTACTCATATGCGTCACCCAGGACGTTGCCGCCGCCGTCACTGTCTTCTCTCAAATTGGCGTCCCGCAGATCGAGATCAGAGAAATGGTTGAGGAGGCGGCGTATGATGCCCTCACGGTTCTGGGGGCTGCCGAGCTTGGACTCGTCGTTCCAGTTGGTGGGTGAGAGAACGCCGTCCAGACGCCCGCTATTTGCAGCTTCGATCTCGTGGCTGGCGACATTGATGGTCTCGCCCAGGTTCATAGATGACGCTCCGGCGATGGCGGACCAAGTCGCGGACTGAGGGACGAAGAACTCATGCTCATCAGGGTCGCTTAGGGCGGTCTCATGGGGAACGCCGCGGGCGACGGAACTCTCAACCTCTTCGCCGAAACGGTCGGAGAGCCGCTTGAGGAAAAGCATGGAGAAGATGTAGTTCTTGTAGTCGGCGGCGTCGATCTGGCCGCGAAGGATGTCCGCGGCCTGCCATAGCTTGGACTCAAGTTCTTGCCGAGTGAGTGGCATGGATGTAGTCCTCCTGCGTTCCTACGCGCCTCCGTCACTGCGGTGCATGATGTCATTGATTATGGCGTCTCTGAGAGTTTCGCGGCGGATGCGCGCGGCGGCAATTGCCTCGGTGTAGGCAGTCTCAGACGCCTCGACGAGACGCGCCACATCGTCAAGCTGCCTCCGCGATGGGATGGGGATTTCGATTTCCGATACGCTGCGGGCAGAAATGGACGTGGTTGTTGCGTTGACGGTCATGCGGCGTGAGAGATGCTCGCGGCCATGCGCGGAAGTCAGGTAATACCAGATCCAATGGCCGAATCCTAGTCCCGGCTCGTCCGGCCGAACAACCAGGATTGTGATTCCTGCCACGACGTGTGTAATGGACGGAGGGACTAGGGCAACCTTTACATCGCTGGTGCGAGCAGTAACTAGGACATCATAAGGTCGGAGCGTGTGTCGCTCTACAAGCAAGCGAGAGGGGACGCTGGCTTCTCGCAGGCCATCAGCAGTAAACCAGCCGTCATCCTTGATGTCACCGCTCTCGACCATGCTCAACGCCCAATCGGACTCGGCGCGTGAGGGTTCCAACCGGGTGCGTGCCAGGCCCTGAAGAACGTCCGCGATAGCGTATAATTGAGTCATAGTGTCATCTTACCCGTGCAGAGCTAAAATAATCAACACGGACTATTGCGATTTGACGCCCCGTGCCTGAATGAGTAGGATTGAATCATAAGGGCGCAGGGGATAGTAGAGGTGAATCGGAGAAACAGATGCAAAATACTGCTGCATGCTTGAATGACGTTCACAGAGAGCTGGCGCCACCGGATGAAACGCTGGCAGCTGCGCGAGCGCGGCGAGAAGAAGTGCTGGCCGTGGCCCGCAGATACAGCGGTGTGTTGAGAACGTACATTTCTGGCTCGATTGCCCATAAGACGGCGAATCACGACACTGATGCGGACTGCGGAATCGTTCTCGATCGGCGGTCGTATCCGGCGCTGGGGCCCGATGGGGATGGCGAGGGGCCGGGCAATGTCGTCGAGGAGGTGAGGCAACTATTGCGCAGCGCCCTCAAGCAGGATTATCCAAACATTGGGTTCCGTGTCACAAAGCGGGCCATTCAAGTCAAGTTCAATGAGCCACTCTCCGACGGTTCGGACCCCTCGGTTGATCTCATTGTGGCGCTGACTAGGAAAGGCGAAGGTCTCTGGATACCTAATACGGAGATGGGGCGCTGGGACGCATCTCATCCAGAGCGCCATACGGAATTGCTGACGGCAGAGCCTGCTGACCTTCGACGGACGAGGGCGAGAATCATACGGCTGGCAAAGGGCTGGAATTCTCAGTTCACGAAGCCCGGCCTATGCAGCTTCAACATTGAAGCCTTGGCATTAATCTGTGTCACAGACGAGCATGAAGCTGCAGATGGTCTTGCAGAACTATTTCGATTCGCCGCGACTGACCTGAAGAAACACTTGACGCCTGATCCTGCTGGTGTCTCACAGCCTATCAAGCTGCTTTACGACAGGGACATCGTGGTCGGCCGCCTCGAACGCGCTGCCTCACTAATGGAGCAGGCGCTAGAACATGACGACGATAGGGAAAAGGTGGAAGAGACTCTTGGACGCCTCTACCCGAATTATGCTGAGGACTGGCCTTCAACAGACCGTAAGTCGCTCCTCGCGGCAGCACTGCGGGAAGACATGTCGCCTTTTGGCATCTCAGTGGGACCGGCGATCTTGACGCATCAGGGGAACACTCCTGCAAAGTCTACAAGGTCATTTGGCAGTGAGCCCTCGGCGGAGGTATAGCGGCCCGGCCAATCGTGACCGTCGACCTTGGTATGACGTACCGGTGGAGCGGCTGAAGTTCGAGAGAGGCGCGCGCAGCCAGCATCCGAGGCTGCGCCGTATCAAGACTAAGGGTGCCTACGAATACCGACTGTCGCTGCCCATCCCTGAATACGATGAACGAGCCGTGAGGATCCGGTTCAGGGGACATTCGGATATACCCGCAGTGTTCTCCGACGGCCCAGAAGATTCGCCTCACAGGTACTCTGACAAGAGCCTGTGCATGTGGTATCCGAACGATCCGGACGAACGCAAGTGGGTCTTTAGCGACGGGCTGCTCATGCTGATCTCCTTGGTCGCCATCCACTTGTTCCGAGAGGCTTGGTGGAGAGAGACCGGAGAATGGGTAGGCGAAGAGGTTCCTCATGGATCGGAACCAAAGGACGCGGCATAGATATGATTGATGCGCAACAAGTCTCCATTCCGTGGCCCATTTTGGGGGCAGTTGTCACCGCCTCGGTTTCGGTCGTTATATTTGTCGTGAGTAACTGGCTGAACGGCGTGCGTGACCGGCACAATCGAAGTCGAGAGGTCTTTTCCCGTGCATTTGCGTCCGTCCAGGAGTACAAGGAGTATCCATACGTCATCAGGCGACGAAGGACGGCGTCACCAGAGGAAGAACGGATCCGTATATCGTCAGAACTACAGAGGGTACAGTCTGACTTAGCCTTCTACTCCGCTTGGTTGCAGACCGAATCCCCCCATGTTCATCGGAAGTTTGCCGAGCTCCTTACGCAAGTACGTACAGTAGCAGGTGGTGCGATGAGGGAGGCATGGCTGGAATCTGTCCCTGATGATGACTCTGCGATGAATATGCCTGACCTCGGGTACGCTGCTCTAAAGGCGCTTGAGGACGAGTACTTGGAAGAAGTCATTCATCACCTGTCTCTTTGGCCGCGCTGGCTCAGGCAAATGATTTGAACGGGCCGGGTTTGCGCGGGAATCAAGACCTACCGTGGAATGTCCACTGTAGTCTTCGGTCAGCGAGCCACTGACCCTCTACAGCTGCACCTCCAGCCGAAAAGTTCGCAGTATCATCCCGGTAGGCCCACCAACTTATGACTAAGACCAGAGAGGGCTCGAATCCTCATGCTGCGTGGGGCGGAGGTGGAATCGTAATGCAGATGATAATCAGGAACCGCGGTTTCGCTCTGATAGTGGCAGTTGCGCTGGTGCTCGTGTTCACAGCGTGCAGCAACGACGCCAGAACCTGGGGTGATGCGCGCTACACAGCCGAGATGCGGAACGCGGAAGGCGACCCCATAGGCACTGTAGTCATGCAGCAAGGCTCAGGGGGATTCCTGGTGACCGTCATGGTGGAAGGCATCGAACCCGGTCCGCACGGCATCCACATCCACTCAGTCGGGACGTGCATGCCCGATTTTGGGGCGTCGGGCGGACACATCAACGTGGACAACCGCCAGCACGGACTGCTCAACCCCGATGGCCCGGACAACGGAGACCTGCCCAATATCTACGCCACCGCCGATGGCGCCGTGCAGGCCGAATTATTCACAACCCTGGTTAATCCAGACCTGCTGATGGACAACGACGGGTCAGCCATCGTGATCCACGAGAACCGCGATGACCATAACACCCAGCCCATCGGAGGAGCCGGAGGGCGCATCGCCTGCGGCGTGCTGAACTAGGCGCGGTGCTTTGGTCTTGCGACAGGCAGGGCCTGGGCCTGTCAGTATCCGCCCAATTGAGAAGGCTCGGACAGCTCATTCAGGCCATCCTAGGCCTCCCAGCCAAAGCTCCAAGATGGTGCCATCTACCGTCAACTTAAGCCCGCCACCTCGCGTCGTCAGTGCAAAATCTGTGACAAAAACAGCTTGGCGCGGTCGCTCTTGGGGTTGATGAAGAACTCGTTGGGCGGGGCCTCTTCCGCAATCATCCCCTCGTCAAACATGATGACGCGATCCGCCACCTCGCGGGCGAACCCAACCTCGTGCGTCACGATCAACATGGTCATGCCGGACTGTGCCAGTTCAGTCATCACGTCCAGCACGTCCTTGATCATCTCCGGATCAAGCGCCGACGTCGGTTCATCGAATAGCATGATCCGGGGCTGCATCGCAAGCGCCCGCGCGATGGCGACACGCTGCTGCTGACCGCCGGACAACTCCGCCGGATATTTCTCGGCCTGCTCCGGGATGCCGACTCGCTCCAGCAGGCTCATGGCCATGTCTTCCGCCTCTGCCCGCGGTGTGTGTCGAACCTTCATTGGCGCCAGCGTGATGTTGTTCATCACGGTCAGGTGTGGGAAGAGGTTGAATTGCTGGAACACCATCCCAACTTCGCTGCGAATCGCGTCGATGTTGCGAATGTCGTTTGAGAGAGTTATGCCGTCAACGATGATCTCGCCGCGCTGATGCTCCTCAAGCCGGTTGATCGTGCGGATGAACGTCGACTTGCCGGAGCCGGAGGGGCCGAGGATGACGACCTTCTCGGCCGGTTTGACGGTGGTTGAAACTCCGCGCAACGCGTGGAACGAACCAAACCACTTGTGAACGTCACGAGCGATGATGATGTCCTCAACGCCGTTGTCCGACGCGTCCCCATTAGTCATCAGGCGCCTCCTTGCTTTGCGCGGATACCTCAGTTCAGGCTATCTATCTCTGGCCAACGCCCAGGTTATGTTCCACCCTGCGACTCACATATGACATGCCGTAGTTGAACACCCAGAAGACCAGCGCAATGAACAGGAAAAGCTCGCGGCTGTTTGCGAGAAACTCCCGATTGCTTCCAATGAACGCGTTGCCCATGTGCAGGATATCGAGCATTCCGATGATGAAGACCAGGGTGGTGTCTTTGAACAGGCTGATATATTGGCCCACAATGGCGGGCACGACGTTCCGAAGAGCCTGTGGCAGCGTGATGAACGTCGTTGTGTTCCATGGCGGCAGGCCAAGGGCGCGGGCCGCCTCCGTCTGGCCTCGATGCAGCGCCTGCAAACCGCCCCGGATGTTCTCAGCCATGTAGGCGGAACTGAAAACCGTGATAACGATGCCTGCCCGCGTCACCTCATCCAACGGGAAATCTCGCGGGAACGCCAGCGGCACCAGCGTCTGGGACATGAATAGCAGCGTAATGAGCGGCACGCCGCGGAAGAACTCGATAAAGCCGATACACAGAATCTTGACGACCGGCAGATTGCTGCGTCTGCCCAGGGCTAAAAGGATGCCTATGGGCAGGCTGGCCGTAATGCCGCCCGCCGCCAGCAGGATGTTCAGCATCAACCCGCCCCAGAACCGGGACGGGACGGGATACAGGCCGGGAACCCCCTCTATTCCTCGCAGCAGGAAATACACCGTGATGAAGCCAACAAACGCGATGATGATGAGATTCCTGGTGGACCCAACGGGGGTGTTTCGGCCAAGCCAACGGCCGATGAAGACGGCCGGGATGTTGGCAAGCAGCAGGAGGCGCACGTCCATGCCCATCTCATCGAAGGGCAGGGGGATGAGGGCCATTGCCGCGGAGGCGAACGCGACGGTCAGCGCCACGCCTCTTACGAGCGGCGTCGCTGCGACGGCCCACAGGATGCCGAAGTACGTCACGGCGATGAGGAGTGAGGCCTGGGGACGCCAGAAACAATCGTTTGACGGGCATACCGAGTCAGAGTTGTATTGGCCCAGGATCAGCGTTCCGCCAAGCGTTGGAATAACCGCCCAGTCGGCCGGCCCGAACGCCCAACTCAGCAGCAGCCACGCAAGATAGACCGTCAGCGCCGCCACAACGACCGTGGTGACGCCGTTGGCGGGTGAGCTGAACAGGTTGTTCCTGACCCAACCGGCCTTGCCCGTGGTCATCCGTGGGGGCGGAAGGCTGGCGCCCGGCGTCATTGCTTGCTGAGATGCCATCGTCTATGCCCCCACAATCCGCGTGCGCCAATTGTAGAAGTTGCCGACAGCCGACCAGGTCAAGCTCATCGCGAGGTACGCCAGCATGATGACGATGAAGATGTTGATGGCGGGCGCGGTCTGCGTCATCGTGATGCCAACATTGGTCAGATCGGCAAAACCGACCGCCGGGGCAAGGCTGCTGTTCTTCGTCAGATTCAGACATTGGCTGATGAGAGGCGGAATGATCACGCGCAATGCCTGCGGGAACGTGATGTTGCGGAGCACGCCCATCGGCGTGAGGCCCACTGCCAGCGCCGCTTCAGTTTGCCCCTTGCTCACTGATTGGATGCCGGCTCGCACAATCTCGGCAATAAACGAAGCGGTGTACATGACGAGGCCGATCAGCATCACGATAGCGCCGGACCGAACACGCAACCCGCCTTCAAGCCGCCCAAATCGATCATCCTGCTCCGGCGTGCTCCAGCCCATCGGCGTGTCCCCTGACATCATCCAGATGACCAGCCAGGCGATGAGCGCGATGCCAACTGCAACACCGAAACCGGTGGCGACCGGATACGAGACTTTTCCTGTCAACGTCTCGCGTTTGGCGAGGTAACGATGCACGACAATTCCGATGACGATGCCTGCCAAGGCGGCAAGCAGCCAGATGAGGCCCTGAATTGCGCCGTGGTCTAACGTCGGCTGCGGTATAGCCAGTCCGGCGTTGTTCAGGTAAACGGTGTTGAAGAGATTGTAGGTCTCCGTGATCGGCGGCAGGATCAGGATGAAGTAAAAGATGAAGAGGAGTTGTACGAGCAAGGGAACGTTGCGGAAGAACTCCACAAAGACGAGCGCGAGTCGTGACAGGAGCCAGTTTGACGAGATACGGGCGATTCCGATGAGGATTCCAAGGATGATGGCGAGTATGACCCCTGCCACCGCGAGCAGGATTGTATTGACGGCTGCCACCAACAACGCATACGCGTAGCTGTCATCCGAATCATTGAAGGGCAGGGCGTGTTCAGGGACCGGCGTTCCGTAATCCCGGGAGAAGAACCGCCATCCGAAGGGAATGTCTCGATCATTGATCGCGAACGCGACGTTGGAGAAGAACCACAAGACAAGGGTGACCACCATGATGGTGGATACGATCTGCAGCGCCCACTGAATGAGCACTGCGTGACGCCATACAGGAATTCCCTGGTACGTCAAAAAGCCCTGTGGTCGGTCGGCCATCTTCCGATTCAGTCCCCTAAAGCGGCGTTGCCTGTTCAGCCCTGACTATAGCGCAAGTCGCGGCAGAGACGGGCCATAAAGGAAGGCGGGGAGCTTGCTGCCTCGTGACAGCAAACTCCCCGCCTTTGTCTTTCGATCATCGCGCCCCTGAGACGCTTTACAATCGAGTACTTTCCTTACCGCAGCGGCGCGGCGTAGATCTCTCCGCCCTTGGGGCACATGCCGCATGGCGCGGAAATCCACAGCGCGTTGCGGCTGCCCTCTCGCGTGACGCCCAGCGGCGTCAGGTGGCGATCGTAAATCTCGCCATAGTTCCCGACCTGCTGGATCACCGTCTGCGCCACTGTCTGGTCCAGGCCGAGGTCTGCCTGACCCCAGTTCGTGTCGCTGAGACCGAAGAGCCTGTCAATGGCGGCATTCCCTGTTGCGGCTGTCGGCACGTTCATCGAATCAATCTCGAACGCCTCGGCGTAGATCAGGATTGCGATAACGGACTTGACAACGTCGTACCACTGATCGTCACCGTGCGGAACGACGGGCCCGAGCGGCTCCTCGGAGATCGTTGCGCCCAGGATGACGTGATCATCAGGGTTGTCGTACGTGGTTCGCAGTGAGACCAGGCCGGACTTATCGGTGGTCTCCGCCTGGCATTGACCGGCCAGGTATGCCTCAGTCAGAGGCGGTTGCTCACTGAACGTGATGACCTCAATATCCAGCCCGTTCTGGCTGATGAAGTCCTGCAGGTTCTGCTCTGTCGTCGTTCCGGACAGGACGCAGATTGATGAACCGTCCAACTCAACAGGATCGCTTACGCCCAGGCTGGCAGGCACCATGAACCCCTGGCCGTCGTAGAACGTGGTCTGGGCGAAGTTGCCCCACGTTGCGTCACGTCCGGATGTCCACGTCGTGTTCCGAACCATCAGATCGACTTCGCCGGACTGCATTGTCGGGCCACGCTGTGCGGCCGTTGTCTGGCGGAACTCAACAGCGTTGGCATCTCCAAGAACTGCTGCCGCCACTGCGCGGCACTGGTCAATGTCAAAGCCGACGTTGTTGCCGTCTGCGTCCAGCGCGCCGAAGCCCGGCAAAACGGTATTGATGGCGCAAACAAGCGTTCCGCGCTCTTGCACCGTGGCGAGACGACTCATCATCTCTTCTTCATCCATCATCTCTTCTTCGGCGTCGGTCGCCTCAGGAGTCTCCTCCTCTTCCCCGTTGCAAGCCGCGAAAATCATCAGGCCTGCGACGATGGCCAATGCAAGTAGAAATAGCCTGCCGCTCATTGCTCCTCCCGAAATGTTCCTAATGGGCTCGATAGACTTGGTTTCTATTCTGCCACGAATTGGATATGGACGCCAACGAATCCCACCCGGACCGGGCGTTTTTCAGGCCACGCCGGGCAGCCGTTTCACGGGTTCGATGGGCGATTGGACGACTGCGGCCTAATCGGCTACAGTGTGGTGTCGCAAGCAGGGGGGGCTGAACGACGTGGTTTATCCGTATTCTCTACTATTGCCCGCGTCGATCCGCCAAAGAAATGGGTGCTATGACTGAGACCGAACATCAGATTGAAGTCAAGAACGTCTGGAAGGTATTCGGCAACCATCCCGAACGGGCTCTTGATTCAGAGCACGCAGAGAAGACCCGCACGGAGATCCAGGAAGAGCTGGGTCTGGTTACTGCGCTTCGCGATGTCTCCTTCAACGTTGACTTCGGACAGGTCTATGTCCTGATGGGCCTGTCCGGGAGCGGGAAATCCACCCTCGCCAGGGCTCTTATCAGGTTGGCCGATCCCACCGCCGGAGAGATTCTCTTTGACGGTGAGGACATCCTCCAACTCTCAACGGATCAGTTGATCGATTTCCGCCGGTCAACCGTCGCAATGGTCTTCCAGAACTACGCCCTCCTGCCGCATCGCCGCGTCCTGGAAAATGTGGCGTACGGCCTTGAAGTCAAGGGCATGGAAAAAGAGGAGCGTCTTGACATCGCGCGCGACACGATTGAAAAGGTCGGCCTCAATGGCTGGGAGCGCTACTTCCCTCGCGAGATGAGCGGTGGAATGCAGCAGCGTGTGGGCCTTGCCCGCGCGCTCGCCGTCAATCCGTCCGTGCTCATCATGGATGAGCCTTTCAGCGGCCTCGACCCGCTCATTCGGCGACAGATGCAGGACGAATTGCTGACGCTCCAGGCGGATCTGCACAAGACCATCGTCTTCATCACGCATGATCTCAATGAAGCCATCAAGCTTGGAAACCGTATCGCCATCATGCGTGACGGGGAGATCATCCAGGAGGGAACGCCGGATGAGATCGTCGCGCTGCCGAGTGACGACTATGTGTCTGAATTCGTGCGTGATGTCTCGTCGACGCGACTCATCCAGGCGCGCACTGTGATGAGTGAGGCGGCGGATGTTGTCAATCTCCGCCAGGGTCCCGGCGCAGCCCTCATTATCATGGAGAACATGGGTAGTGACGCCTTGTTCGTTCTGGGTGGGGATTCCCGGCTGCGGGGCATGCTGACCAAAAAGGAAGCTGAATTACTCGCCAACCGTCGAAACAAGACGTTGGAGGAAGCCAGGCTTCAGGACCCCGTCATCGTCGATCCGGACACCTCGCTGGATGAAATCATCCCGTTGGTCGAGGAAGCTCCGTACCCGGTTGGAGTCGTCGAGGGAAACGGCGTGCTCATCGGGGTGATTCGGCGTGATGAACTGCTGTCGGGTGGAGTAGGGATCGGAGACAACAGTGGCTAGCACCGACGACGTCGTGATGGACAAGGCCCCAAAGGCCGCTGAAACCAAAAAGGAAACGCCGGCTTCCAATGGCCGTGAGCTGCCTCGACGGCGTTGGCTGGGACTTGCCCTTGTTCTGGTTGTTCTCATCGTGTCCCTGGCCATCTGGGGTTCAAATATGGGATTCCCAACGACTGTTGCGCACCAGGAATCGTCCGATGGGTCGATGATTCTTCCTGTCAGTGCGAGGGAAGTAGTTGCAGACAGGATCGACAGTTCAGTCTCCTGGCTGACCCGGGAAGCGGCGTGGGCCTTTGACGGGTTGGGCACAGGAGTCACATACGCCCTGGTCTACATCGAAAGGGGCCTGAAGTGGGCGCCGTGGCCCGCCATGGTTGTGGGACTCGCGCTCCTGGCGTATGGGGTAGGGCGAATGCCGCTGATGGCCTTTGCGCTGTCTGCGTTGTTCTTTATCGGGTTTATGGATCTGTGGAATCGCACAATGGAAACCCTCGCGCTGATGATGGTGGCCGTCGCCGTGTGTATTGCGATTGGCCTGCCGATTGGCATAATCGGGGCGCGAAACGACTTTGTCGATCGCCTGATGAGACCAATTCTGGACGGCATGCAGACAATGCCCAGCTTTGTCTACCTGCTGCCGGGGATTCTCTTCTTCGGACTGGGAAAGCCGGGCGCAATCTTCGCCACGCTGCTCTACGCCATGCCTCCTGTTATCCGCTTGACAAACCTGGGCATTCGGCAAGTCGCGCCTGATGTTGTCGACGCCGCGAGGGCGTTCGGCTCATCGCATTGGCAGATCCTGACCAAGGTCCAGGTGCCAATGGCGCTGCCAACGATCATGGCCGGCGTTAACCAGACCACGATGATGGCGTTGGCAATGGTCGTTATCGCCAGCCTTGTCGGCGCGGGCGGACTGGGTGACAACGTCAATCGCGCGCTCCAGAAGAACGAGCCGGGGAACGGCCTGCTTGCCGGCCTTGCCATCGTGTTCCTCGCTATCATCATTGACCGCCTGACGCAGGCCGTGGCTGCCAGACGAACGGAGGCCGTGACCGCAGGGTAGCGGCCCAAATCGCCACACTGAAACATCTGCTGACATTCGGTAAGATATAATCTCGATAAAGAAGGGGGAGGTACCCGATGAGAAAGTTTGTGATTCTTGCTCTCGCCATCGCTGCGTTGGCTGTGGCAGCGGTCGCAGGATGCACGCAAGAGGAAGAGAAAGATCCTATTGTGTTCAGCGATCTGAACTGGCCGAGCGCGCAGATTCAGAACCGCATCGCGCAATACATCGTTGAAGAAGGCTACGGATATCCGACGGATGTCGTCTTCGGCGCAACGCTCCCGTTGCTGCAGGGTCTGCGTGCCGGTGATACGCACGTGACCATGGAGATCTGGCTGCCCAACCAGGATGCCGCCTGGGTTGACGCGCTGGCTGAAGGTACGGTGCAGGAAGTCGGCTTTAGCCTGGGCGCAGATTGGCAGTCTGCATTCGTGATCCCGAAGTATCTCCAGGATCAGTATCCCGATCTGGATAGCATCGATGACCTCAAGGACGAGCAGTACAAGGCGCTGTTCGCCACTGCGGAGACCGATGGCAAGGCCCGGCTGGTTTCCTGTGTCATCGGATGGGCGTGTGAGAACGTCAATGCCGCGCAGATCGAGGGCTATGGGCTGGTGGATCACGTCCACGTCGTGAACCCCGGTGACGGCGCCGCTGCCAACGCAGACCTCTATGGCGCGTATGAGCGCCAGGAGCCGTGGCTCGGCTACCAGTGGGGCACAAATGACCCGGCGCTCCTCCTTGACCTCGTTCGCCTGGAAGAGCCTCCGTACGACGAAGCCTGCTGGACAGCGATGCAGGCCTTCAGTGACGGCGGCCCCGCCCCAACGGCGGGCTGCGGCTACCGCGACGCCGAGATCAAGATTGCCGTCCGCACGGACCTCGCAGAGCGAGCTCCTGAAGTCATCGACATGTTCGAGCAATGGAGCTTTGACATTCCGCAGTTCGGCACGGTTGTGGCATGGCAGCAGGACAATCCCAATGCTGACACCGCCGATTCCGCGCTGTGGTGGCTCAATAACAACGAGGACGTCTGGAGCGCGTGGGTTCCGGATGACATCGCTGACGCCATCCAGGAATCCCTCGATGAGGGCGTGATTCCGGCCGGCTGGCCAACCGAATAAGATCGGACTCGCAGCGTCCCCCGATGCCGATTGGCGCACAGTCGGCATCGGGGGACGCTTTGTGCTACTCTCCGCGCAGCGCGGTGGTTGACCGCGTGATGGGGAATGAGAGGCGGAGGGCTTATGGGCAGCATCGACTATTCCCGTTTTTGGACGGTGCCTGAGAGGCCCGTGCCCACGTGGCAGGAAGAGGTCTTTCAGTACGACTTCGGCGGCGCGAATCCCGGCCCGGACGTCATGCCCATCGAGGAGCTGGCGGAAGCCGCGCGGGCGGTCATCCACGAAGAGAAGGAGATCATCGCCCGCTATCCGCCCACCTATGGCCCTGTCCGCACGCGTGAGATCATCCTCCACAAGATGGCCGCGCACCGCGGCATGACGTGGCCGACCATTACTGAGGTGCTCACCACCAACGGCTCCGCGCAGGGCATCACGCTCTGTCTTGAAACCCTCACCGTCCCGGGCGATGCCATCATCACCGATCGATTCTTCTACCAGGGCGCTGTGCGTGCGTTCATCGCTCGCGGACTCCGCATCGTCACCATCGACAGAGATGTGGACGGGATGCGGATGGACCTTCTTGAACAGAAGCTCAGTGAGCTCAAGTCCGAGGGCGTCACTCCGAAGTTCATCTATACGATCCCCAGCCCGCAGAATCCGGACGGTTCCATCATGCCGTCTGACCGCCGAGAGAAGATGCTCGCCCTCGCGCAGGAATACGACACGCTGATCCTCGAAGATGACTGCTACGTGGACCAGATGCTGGACGTGGATGAGATGCCCCCAGCCATCGCCTCGCTTGACGGAGCGCAGGAACGCGTCATCTACATCGCCACCTTCTCCAAGATTCTCTCCCCCGGCGTCCGCGTGGCCTGGGTGGCGGGGGATGAACGCCTCGTTGAGCGGATGGCGGCGTACAAGCAGGATGTTGGCAATGACTACCTCTCCGGCCTCATCGTTGCCAAGTTCATGGAAGACCACATGGACGCCCGCATCAGCCACCTGAACGACCGCATGCGGCACAAGCGCGACACGATGATCGCCGCGCTCGGGGAGAACTTCGGGCCGCTTGTGAGCATGACCGTTCCCAAAGCGGGCATGTTCGTGTGGGCGGAATTCCCGGAGAACATAGACATGCAGGCGCTTGAGCCGGTTACGCAGGAGCGCGGTGTGCGCTACCTTGGCGGGCACCAGTTCTCACCTATCGGAGAGGGCTCGCAGCGGGCGCGGTTGAATTACAGCTTCCCGACGCCACAGGAGATCCAGGATGGGATCGGCCTGCTTGCCAACGTGATGCGGGAAGAGGGAACTCTGCCGGATTAGGGCCGCCGGAGCTAGATAACCGGCCAGCGGGGCGGGAACGATGTATTGGTGCGCTCCAGCATGGACTCGCCGTGCCCCTGTACTCGCTGCGCCAGCTCCCACTCATCGACAAATGTCGCCTCTCCGCCCTCCACGACCGTCCGCCCGTTCACAATCACTGTGTGGACGCTGCGTCCGTCCGCGTTGTACACAAGGCTGTTCACCGGATTGAACAGTGTCCGCCATTGCGCCCGGCGCGTGTCGAACAGCACAAGATCAGCCTTCTTGTCCGTCTCGATGGAGCCGATTTCATCTTCCAGGCCGAGGGCCGTCGCTCCACCTATCGTTGCCATCTCCAGCGCGGCCTCTGCAGGGACCATCCGCGTGTCCGTCCGGGCGTCCTTGAACAGGATGGCAATGAGATACATGGATCGGAGCGTTTCGATGAGGTTCGAGTTATTGCCGGCATCCGTGCCGAGTCCCAGTGTGACGCCGCTCCGAAGCATCTCCGGCGCCATCCCCTGTTGTGAAAGGCCGGAGCCCATCTTCATCGCCGCCGTTGGGCACAGGATGCCGCACGTGTTTGTACGCGCCATGGAGGCAACCTCTTTGCCATCCAGGCCGATGATGTGCGACAACACGACGTTATCCCCGAGGATGCCTTGATCCTCCAGCCACATGGTCGGGCGGACGTTGTGGTTCTCAAGGAACGCGCGCACGGTGCCCGGGCCGTTCCCGTGGTGGAGAGTGATGCGCGTGTCCATGGAATCGGCCAGCGCCTTGAGCTCCCTGAGCAGCGCCGGCGAGCAGTAGTCGACGGAAAACGGCATCGCCCACGCGTGAACGCGCCCGTCAAGGCCGCCGTCGTAGGCGTCGATCGTTCGCCCCGTCAGCGCGATGGCCTCCCCCGTCTCATACACGGGCAGGTTGAGCGGGTTCGTCTGGTCCGTGACCTGCCTCCCCACGACGATGCGGCAGCCGGCCCGTTCATAGGCGTCCATGCAGGCATCGAGGAATCGTGTGCTTCCGGGGTCCACGAACGTCGTCGTCCCCCCGCGCAGCAGTTCCGTAATGCCCAACAGGGACGTGTCGTGCTCCTCCTCCTCCGTCATGGACTGCTGCAGGGCAAACACGTTGCTCAGATAGTCGCGGGGGCTGAGATCGTCTGGGAAGATGCCGCGCGTCGCGTGGGCATAGGAAATATGCATGTGTCCGTTGACGAACCCGGGCGTGATCACCATCTCCCGCGCGTCGATGACCCGCTCGGCCGGCGCGTTCTCCAGGTCCGCCGCCTTGCCCACGTGCGTGATGCGGTCGTCGTCGAAGATGATCGTCCCGTCGCTGATGATGCGGCGTGACGCGTTCATCGTCATGATGAACCTGGCGTTGGCGATTTTAACGCGTGCCATTGAAGCAGCCCCTGCGGTTTCGGTTAACCGTGCCTCGCCTCAAAGTCTGCGCGCACCGCCCTGAGGAAATCCGCATCCGTCAGTGCGTCTATGCCGGTCAGCGCCAGCGATTTCGCCACGCCCAACGCGCTCTCATGCGCCAGGTCGGACAGCGCTGCCTCCGTCATCTGGAGGGAATGCCCCGGTATAGGCGTCTCGCTCACCGCGAAGCTCACTGCGAATGACGGCATCCGCTGGCTCACGTTTCCGAAATCCGTTGATGCGCCGCCGCGAGAGCCGGGCCGCGGATTATGGACGGTCATGCCCACAGCTTCTGCGTATTGCCGCGCCGCGCGAGCCAGAGGCTCGTTTGGCCGCACGTTCTCATACATCGGATGCGCGTCCAGGATTTCAAGCGTTGCGCCTGTCAGCGTCGCCGCTCCTTCCGCCACCTGTTTCACTCTCTCCACGACTTCACTGAGGTAATCGCGGTCACGCGAACGCAGCATGAAATTCGCGGCGGCGAATTCCGGGACGATGTTCGGCGCCAGACCGCCGTCGGTGATGATGCCGTGGATGCGGACATCCTCTCGAAGGTGCTGCCTGAGGGCGTCGATTCCCGTGAAAAGGTGGATGACGGAGTTGAGCGCATTGATGCCGTGGTGGGGGGAGACCGCGGCGTGGGCGGCCTTGCCGTGGTAGGCGAATCGATAGCCGACCATCGCCAGGCTCCAGCTCTCTTCAACCGGGATCGAGTTGGGGATGACGGTGCGGTTGGCCGCCGGATGCGATGAAAGCGCAACGTCCACGTCACCGAATGAGCCCGCATCGATCATCCGGATCTTCCCACCGCCGCCTTCTTCCGCCGGCGTTCCGAGCACTTCTATCGTGCCCGGCAGTCGTGGCATGAGTGCTTTCAGAGCTAGCGCCGCGCCGATATTGGAGATCGCGATCAGATTGTGGCCGCAGCCATGGCCGATCTCCGGGAGAGCATCGTACTCAGCCAGGAACGCAACGGTCGGCCCCGAACCTGCGCCGCCCTCGAGCGTCGCGCGGAAAGCGGTCTCAACGCCTCCGGTCCCGCGTTCAACCGAGAATCCGTGCCGTTCCATGGCATCCGCCAACAACGCGGACGAGTAAAACTCCTCGTAGTTGAGTTCAGGATGCGCGTGAACGTCCTTGCTGATGCGGATGAGTTCATCGCTCAACTCGTCCACCGCCGCTGATACGGCGTCCACAAACTCATTCGGTTTCAAGTCTGACGTTGCCACAGGATGCCCCCCTGATTCCCTCACAACCCTCCAACTAGTGCGACATGCCGCCCGATGACTCGATTGCCTTGATCTTCTCAAGGCGTCGCGCATGGCGTTCCTCTCCCGAGAACGCGGCGCTGACAAATGCGGTCACGATACCGTCGGCAAGCGCTGAGCCGATGACGCGTGAACCGATGCACAGGACGTTCATATCATCATGTTCCACGCCCTGTCTCGCGGAATACGTGTCATGGCAGACGGCGGCGCGCACGCCGCGTACCTTGTTGGCGACGATGCTTGCCCCAACGCCGCTTCCGCACAGCACGACGCCGCGGTCTGCGCGGCCCTCCGCCACCTCTGTGGCCACGGCAAGGGCAAAGTCCGGGTAGTCGTCATTCGCGTCATAGTCGTGCGCGCCGAGATCGACCGGCGTGTGCGCCAGCGCGTCAATGCGCGTGATAACCGCTTCCTTGAGTGGGAGACCTGCATGGTCAGCCCCGACGGCGATCTTCACGGGATGGCGCTCCTTTTTAGCCCAGGAAAGTCCCTGCGATGTCCGGCGCAATCCGCCCAAGCCATGAAAGAGCAATCATCTTGATGATTGAGGCAATGATGATGTAGATGAAGAAGGCAATCAGCGGGAAGCGTGAGATGCCTGCGATGGCGCTGATAGCGTCACCGGGCGCAAAGGGGATCAGGTTGCCGAAGAACAGTATGACTACGCCCCATCTACTACTGAAGAGGTCCGTCATCCATTGTCTGATCCTGTTCGACTCCCCCATCGCGCCGCGGCCGACCACTCCGGCAAGGTATGCCGTGCTGCCGCCGAGTCCGGTGCCGATGCCCGTGACAACGCCCAACCGCCACGGATCGATGATCTCCGCCATGCTGAGGATGATCAGGATGCCGGGCGCAGGCAGCACCACCGTCGCGCTTGACGTCAGGCTGATTACGAAAGCGCCGATGAGGCCGAGTTGATCCACGCGCGCCTCGTCGGCGTTGAGATACGCCACGAATAAACCGCCCGCAACAAGGAACGTCCCGAAGAAAAGACCGCTCAGGGCGATCTTCGTCTGCATCGTCAAACGGAACTGGCTGGGGCGGAACCTGCTGAAGCGACCGCGAAAATGCTCAAGCTCATCAGGGCGGCGCACTCCGGCGCGCCCGCGTCGGCGGCCTGCCGTGCGCGCAGGCGCAACGCGACTGGGGTCCATTTGCGGCGCGTCCGGAGCGCGCCGTGTCACTGGCGATAGCCCTGTCCAGCGAGTGGTCACGATGAACCTTCCCTTTGCGCTGATTGTGGAGGCAGAATCGCCCACGTGTGGCGGCCTCCGCACCTCACCTCGTTCTATCTTATGACATCTCTCCGCCGGTGACCTGTCGGAGGGCGAACGCCTCGTCAATCTTGTCCAGGAGACCCGTCGGCTCGATGCCGAATGCGTTGCGCATCACGGAGGGATCAGTCCGGTTATCGCGAGTGAGCTGACGCAATTCGGATGCCGTGACCATGGCTCTCTTTCCCGCCAGCCGTGGGAGACCCGCCCCGGCCAGCAATAGAGGGGATGGAAGCGGCAACACAATTCGCCTGAGCCTGAGTTGGCGCAGAGCCAACCCGACGAGCTCCCTGTACGTCCACGTGTCCGGCCCGCCAAGTTCGTACGTGCCGCCCAGCAAGGCCTCGTCTTGCAGCGCGGCGGCGACACACAGCGCGGCATCGTCACGCCAGATCGGTTGATACAACCCCTCCTGCCGCGGCACGACTGCAAACGGCCACGTGCTTTTCACGCTCCGTGCCATGCGGTCGAACATGCTGTTCCGCACGCCGAAAATCACTGATGGCCGCAGGACAACCCAATCAAGACCGGACTCGCGCGTTTCGCGCTCCGCCAATCCCCGTGTCCGCTCAAACGCATCAGGAGAATCCGGGTTCGCCCCGATACCCGTCACGTGGATAAAGCGCCGGACGCCTGCCTGCCGAGCTGCCTCGATGACGGCGCGCGTGCCCTCCAGGAACACGCCGCCAAAGGTCTGCACGCCTCCGGTCTCGCGCAGGATTCCGACGAGGTGCACGACGGCATCCACGCCGGTGAGTGTTGCCGCCAGGGCGTTGACATCGCGAATATCGCCATCAAAGGGCTCTATACCCGGTGAAACGTGTGCGTGCGTGGCTCGCCGTGAGTAGACGCGCACTGAATGACCCTCTGCGAGCAGGCAATCTGCCACCACAGTCCCCATAACCCCCGTTCCACCTGTCACAAGTACGGTAGAATGGAAGTCGGCGTGGGGAGGCCGGTCGACGCGGCTGCCTGGAGCGGCCATTGTCAAAGTATAGCTGGCATCACGCAGGAAACATGGCTCTCGCGCTAGTCAACAGGAGAAGAGTGGACACCGATTCATGATGTCAGGGAGTAAGGGCGCTGGTGGATTGCTGAGGATTGTGCTGCTCGGCGTGATGATAGCGGGCATCGCGCTTGTCATTGGGCTCAGTGGCGCCTGCGATGGAGAACCGCCGCCTCCGACAGCGACGGCAACAGCCATACCCACCTATACTCCTCTCCCAACCCACACTCCGACGGTTACGCCCACGCCAACCGTCACGCCGACTCCAACCGCGACGCCGCGCCCACCCTTGCCCACGGCAACGCCTTTGCCTACCCCCACCGCGACGCCAAAGCCAATCCGGACTCCGGAAGAAGTGGTCGCTGAGGTGGGCGATTCCATTGTGCGCATCAACGTTGGGAACCTCCAGGGGACGGGGTTCGTTCTCGACGAACAGGGGCACATTGTCACAAGCTCTGAACTCATTCCACTGGATGCAAGGGAGATCCAGGTCACACATGCGACAACCGGTTCGGTGCTCGCCACTCTTGTGGGCCGGGACGAACTTCGGGATGTGGCCGTCATCCGGCTGGCCTTTGATACGGAGATTCCGCCGCTGAATCTTGTGGGGGACGCGTTTGTTCCCGCCGGTGAGAGTATTGTCGCCGTTGGGTACCCCGGGGGAGCCGGTGGACAGGTGCCAACCGGTACGAGTGGGAGGATCCAGGCCCGGCACGAGATCGAGGGAACGCTGTTCTTCCAGGTCGATAGTCAATTCGCCGAGGGACTTAGCGGCGCGCCCATCTTCAACCTGAATACGGATGTTGTGGGCATCGTCTCGCCGAGAATCGTCGAAGTGCTTGGGCCCGGGTCCGCCGCGTCCGGTCTGGGCGTTGCTATCCGATCGATCCTGTCCAACGCAGAAGACCTCAAACGAGGCGCAACCTGCTTCCGTCCACACAATCCTGATGCCGTCAGCATCAACCCCGTGCCGCCCTTTGGGCAGTTTTACCAGGGGACCGTCACGATAGACGGCGAACCGGCGCCGTTGGGCACAAGGATCCAGGCGCGAGTCGCAGGGTATGTTGCCGAGATCAGACCCGTCGTTGAGATTGGGAGAATACCGTTCACCGAGGTCCAACCGCCGGAGGAAGACGGGTATGCGAACGAGGAAGTTGTCTTCTACGTCAACTGCTTTGAGGCTCCGCAACGGGGAATCTATGTCGCTGATATCAGCAATCCCATCAAGGACATCAATCTCATCATAACGACCGAGTAGCGCCGCCACGCCTCCCGTTCTGCATACTAGGCGATCGACAGTACATCTTCAGCAAGCACATGTTCGTGCGTTTGACCGGCGCCCATAACGCGGAATCCGCCGCGACGAGGCTGGCAGGTATCGTCATTGATGGCCGCGTCGCGCTCGATGCCGGCAGCCTGACGCGCTCGCTGACGCTTGAGGAACTCCAGGGTCTTCGCCACGTTTTCCTGACGCATCGCCACTACGACCACATTCGCGATCTTCCTGCGCTGGCATACGCAACTCCGTTAGCGGGCACGCTGCACGTCTATGGCCTACGGGACACGCTCGATGCCCTCTCTGCTCACCTGATGAACAACGTCATCTATTCGGCGTACCAGGAACGAACGGATGAGGACGGCAACCCCCGTGCCCGCTTCCATCCGTTGGAACCGGATACATCAATGACGATTGGCGATCTTGCCGTCACCGCATATACGGCCAATCACACCGCGCCCGCGCTTGGCTTTCTCGTCTCCGGCGGCGAGCGAAGCCTCTACTATACGGGCGACACCGCCCCGGGTTTCTCTGCCCACCTTGCGGCATCCCCGCCGGACATCCTCATTTCTGAGGTCACCTACGCGAACACGGGCGTAGAGGATGCCTCCCGCAACGGGCACATGACTCCTGCGCTGCTGCACGGAGAAGTTGCGCGTATCGTTGCCCGGTCCGGTTGGACGCCGCGCGTCATCGTGATTCACCGCAACCCTGCCCACGACCGGCAGATCGCCCACGAAATCGACGCCCTCTCTGCCGAAACGGGCTGGGACATCACTCTTGGCGAAGCAGATATGACAGTGACTGTCTAAACCCCTCCGCCGCCCTGTACCATAACGACAGGGGAGAGTAGGGGAACGCGGTACTTCAGATGACAGCAGGATTCATGTACAGCCCGGAACTCACGCGGAACATTCTTCGTGAGGATCACGTGCTGCGTCCCATGCGCCTGCGCCTCGTGTATGAGCTGCTGCAGGCGTATGGCGTATTTGAGCAGCCTGGCGCGGTGGTGATTGAGCCGCGTGTTGCCACGGAACAGGAACTGATGACGTTCCACGGACGCGATTACGTGGAGTCCGTGCAGGCATTCAGTCGCGGCGAGGACCTCCATCGCCAACACCGTTACGGCTTCAGCGATTGGGGTGATAATCCCATCTCGGACGGTATGTATGAGGCTGCCGCGCTGGCCGCAGGGGCCTCGCTGGTTGCGGCGGAATCCGTGTGGACCGGCGAAGCGGACGTCGTCTTCAACGCGGGCGGCGGCTACCACCACGCCGGTCCCGATTTCGCCTCGGGGTTCTGCGTGTTCAATGATGCGGTCATCGCCATCCTGCGCCTGCTTGCGCTCGGCGCGGAGCGTGTCGCCTACATCGACATCGATGCGCACCATGGCGACGGCGTGCAGAACGCCTTCTACGCCAGCAATCGTGTGCTGACGGTCTCCATCCATCAATCAGGGCACACGCTTTTCCCCGGTACGGGAGAGACGGCGGAGATGGGTGAAGAGGCGGGCATCGGCTACGCCGTCAATCTGCCACTCGCCCCCGGAACGCACAACGAGGCATACAGGCACGTTCTGGAAAACGCCGTCGCGCCCCTTATTCGCGCGTTCAATCCGGATGTTCTCGTCACGCAGCAGGGCATTGACACGCACATAGATGACCCGCTCACTCACCTGCGGCTCACGTCGGCAGGGCATACATCAGCCGTCGCGGCCCTGGGCGCTCTTTCCCCCGGTAAATGGCTCGCCATGGGGGGCGGCGGATATGATCTCTCCGCCGTGGCGCGGTGCTGGGCGATGGATTTCGCCGTCATGGCGGGGGTGGAGTTGCCTGATGATATCCCCGACTCATACCAGGAGGCATACGGACTCAAGCAGCTGCGCGACGCCCCCGCTTCCGACCTTCTCGAAGCCGATGAGGCGCGTGTCTGGCGGGAGGCGGAGGAAACCGTCAAGCGCGTGCAGGAGCTCATTTTCCCCATCCATGGATTGGAGGCCGCAGGATAGTGACAATTTCCACCCAATCTCAGATCGCCTTTGGAACCGACGGCTGGCGGGCGATCATCGCGGAAGAATTCACCTTTGAAAACGTGCGCTACTGCGCGAAGGGAGTCGCGCAGTATCTCAAGGCGCAGGGCACGGCCGGGCAGGGTGTCATCGTTGGCTATGACACGCGCTTCGGCTCGGAACGGTTTGCCGCGGCCATCGCGGAGGTGCTGGCAGCGGAGGGCGTGCCGTCGTACTTGTGCGAAACGTGGGCGCCGACACCCACCGTCAGCTACAACGTCATCGCTCAAAAGGCCGCCGGCGCCATCATTGTCACAGCCAGCCACAACCCGCCCGAATGGAACGGTTTCAAGTACAAGCCGGACTACGGCGGCTCTGCGTCGCCGGAGATCATTGAAGCCGTTGAGAGGGAGATCCATGCAGTTGAGTCGGCGGGCCCGGCGGCCGTGATGCCGCTGGCGGACGCGCAACGGGACGGGATTGTGACCATGATCGATCCTCGCCCGGTCTATATCGACCAACTCCGCTCGCTGGTTGACGTGGAGCGTATCCGCGCCGCAGGCCTGCGCGTGGTGAGCGATCCGATGTACGGCGCGGGCATCGGCTACCTTGCGGAGTTGCTTGGCGGCGGCAACACGGAGCTGATAGAGATTCACGGCGAACGCAACCCCGACTTCCCCGGCATGAGGCAGCCGGAGCCCATCTCCCACAACCTCAGCGAACTGCGCGAGGCTGTCGTGCGGTACGGCTACGGGGTGGGGTTGGCGACCGACGGCGACGCGGACCGCGTTGGAGGTGTGGACGAGCGGGGTCGATTCCTCACGCCCCTGCAGTTCTTCGCGCTGCTCGCCTTCTACCTGCTGGAGATCCGGGGCGAACGCGGCCCGCTGGTCAAGTCAATCACGAGTTCGCGCATGATCGACATCCTCGGTGAGAAATACGGCGTCCCCGTCTATGAAGAGCCGGTCGGCTTCAAGTACGTCGGACCGCGCATGATGGAGACGGACGCGTTGATCGGCGGCGAGGAGAGCGGCGGCTTCGGATTCCGTGGGCACGTGCCGGAGCGCGACGGCGTGCTTTCCGCGCTCTACGTCCTCGATGCAATGGCGCGGACGGGCCGCTCCCTGTCCGGCCTGATCGATTGGCTCTATGAAACCGTCGGGCCGCACCAGTATGACCGCCTTGACCTTGAGTTTCCTGCCGCCCGCCGCGCCGAGGTCATGGGCAGCGTCGCGGAAAGTCAGCCGGGGGAGCTTGCGGGGGTGGCCGTCACGGATATCTCAACCAAGGACGGTTACCATTTCATGCTTGAGGACGGCTCATGGATGCTCATCAGGTTCTCCGGAACAGAGCCGCTGCTGAGGATCTACGCCGAGGCTCGCTCCATGGAGCGCGTCCAACGCCTCATCGGCGCAGGCCGAGACCTAACGGGAATCTGACAGCCTCGACAATTAGCGTTTCGAGTACTGCTGCTTCTTCCGGGCGCGGAACAGGCCGTACTTCTTGCGCTCCTTCTCGCGGGCGTCTCGCGTGAGGAACCCGGACTTCTTGAGCACGGGGCGCATCGACTCATCGAGGTTCGAGAGCGCACGCGCCAGTCCGTGACGGATTGCCTCCGCCTGTCCCGTCACCCCGCCCCCCGTGACCTTTACTGAGATCGCAAAGCGCCGCAGGGAATCCGTCGCAACCAGTGGCTGCAAGATCGAGCGGCGATGAATCTCCAGCGGGAATCGCTCCTCAAGCGGTTTGTCGTCCACGATGAACATGGACTCGGCCCCCGGCGTCACGCGTACACGCGCCACCGCCCGCTTGCGCCGCCCTGTTCCCTGGAAATATCGACCTGCTGTCGTCATGCTTTTCCGTTCTCCTCCCCGGGAGTCGTTCCGTTCTTATCCCTGCTCTTTGGCCTCGTCGCTCTCATCTGAGGCCCCATCCGCTGAGTCATCGGTTTCAGGCGCTTGCTCGTTCTCCGCAGCGGACTCCTCCGGCGGAGTTTCCTCCGCAGCCTGCGCGGCAGTACGCCGTCGCCTGCGCGGGCGCGTAGCCGGCGCTTCCTCTTCGGTGTCCTGCGCCTCGGTGGTCGTTGCCTCCGGTGAGGCTTCCTCCGTCGCCTGCGCGGCAGTACGCCGCCGCCTGCGAGTTGGCGGCGCAGCCGGCGCTGCCTCCTCGGTGGCTGGCGTCTCGGTGGTTGCCTCCGTCGGGGTTTCCTCCGCAGCCTGCGCAGCAGTACGCCGTCGCCTGCGAGTCGGGGGCACGACCGGCGCTGCCTCTTCGGTGTCCTGCGCCTCGGCGGTCGTCGCCTCCGGCGGGGCTGCGTCCTGTGATTCCTGCGCGGCAGCGCGTCGTCGTCTGCGGGTTGGCGGCACAACCGGCGGCGCCTCTTCGGGCGCGGCAACCGGCGCAGGCGCGGCGGCCTGCGCCTCCAGCTCAGCCTGCTTCCGGCGGCCCGCCGCTCCCATGCCGGCGCGTACCTGCGCCTCATGCGGGTGCTCAGGCCCGGCGTAGATGTGCAGGCGGCGAAGATTCTGCCTGCCAAGCCGGTTGTGCGGGAGCATGCCCTTCACGGCCTTCTGAATGATGCGTTCCGGGTGCTTCTCCCGGAGCGTGGACAGCGTGACCGCGCGCAGCCCGCCCGGGTACTGCGTGTGGCGATAGTACGTCTTCTGGTCTTCTTTCTGTCCCGTCACCCGCACCTTGTCGGCATTGATGACGATCACGTTGTCGCCGACCGACATGTGCATCGTATACGTTGGCTTGTCCTTGCCGCGCAGGATGGTTGCGATGCGCGTCGCCAGGCGTCCAAGCGTCTCGCCCTCCGCGTCAATGACGCGCCACCCGCGCTCGATCTCGCTCTTCCTGGGGCTGAATGTTCGTACACGTGCCATTGAGCTTGCCTCAGTCTTCAAGAATTCCGTTGTCATAGATGACGCCAATCAGGCAGAGGCCGGCGGCAGGCATCGTCCATGTTGCCTCCCCCGGTTCGCCCTCTCGCGCGAGGCGATGAAACTCTGCCACGCTCATCTGCCCCGTGCCTACCTGCACCAGAGCGCCGGCAACGCGCCGAACCTGGTGGGGTAGGAAACCGCTGCCATGGAGGTCGATCGTCACGATGTCACCGTCACGCGTCACTGCTGCGTCGTCGTAGCGCCGTAGCGGGTTGCGGTCTGCTGGCAACGGACCTGTGAACGGACGGGCGTCCAGCCAGCCGTCCAGGGCGCGTATCGCCTCTGCCATCGCCGTCTCATCGAGGGGCTCCTTCACGTGCGCGGCCTGTTGCCGGAGCAGCGCGGACGGCGAGGGACGGTTGATGATGGTGTAGCGATAGTGGCGTGAACGGGCGTCCCGTGTCACGTCAAAGGTTCCAGGCGCCCATTGCGCCTTCGTCACGCTGATGTCGTTGGGCAGGTAGTGGTTCAGTCCTGTCACATAACGATCAAAGGGCAGTTCGGTCGTCGGCTGAAAGCTGACGACCTGCCCGCGCGCACTCGCCCCTGAATCGGTGCGTCCGGCCGCGGCAATCCGATAGTGCTGCCCCGTCAGCTTCACGAGCGCGTCCTCAATCTCGCCCTGGATCGTCGGGACGCCCGGTTTCTGCAGCTGCATCCCCTGGTAGCGCGCCCCTGCGTACTCGACAGTGAGCACCACAAGACGGTCTGCCGTGGCGTTTTGCGTCGGCACGTCGGCGTCCGGCTTGCTGAGGGCGGCAGTCTGCATCGTTCGATGTCCTAGACAAGCTCCAACCGCACCATCGGCGCGGCATCGCCCTGTCGAGGCCCGATCTTCGTGATCCGCGTAAACCCGCCGGGGCGGTCCTGGTACCGCTCTCCGTACACCCGGAAGAGCTTATCCACCACGTCCTTGTCCGGAATGAACTTGAGCGCACGCCGACGCGCGGGGAGACTCCCGTCCTTGCCAAGCGTCACCATGCGCTCTGCGAAACTGCGTGTTTCCTTGGCCTTGGCCTCGGTCGTCACGATCGCTTCACGCAGGAACAGGTCCCGTGTCAGGTTGCGGTACATCAGCATCCGCGGCGCAGTTTTTCTGCCAAGCGTGCGGCCTGAAACGCGGTGTCTCATAGTCTGGCTGTCCTATTCCTCGTCATCATCGTCCGGGGCGAACGAGCGGCGTGAGTAATGAGTCAGATCCACCTCTGAAACATCCTCATCCGGGCGCATCGAAAAGACCGCTCGCTCGTCGGATTCATCAGCGTCTCCATCCGCTCCTTGCTCAGCCCCTGCTGCCATGCTCTCGGCGCTCGGAACGAGCGTCGCCAGGGGGACGCGCCGCCACGCGCGATCCTCATCGTCCTCCGGGATCGCCACACCCATTTCGCGAAGCCGCTGGACGAGTTCATTGAGAGACTGCTCGCCAAAGTTGCGCAGCTCGAGGAGCTCCTGGGCGGACTTCTCCAGCACGTGCCCCACCGTTGACAGGTTGCCCCGGCGCAGGCTGTTCTGCGTTCGCGTGGAAAGATGCAGGTCTTCGACGGTGCTTGACGACAGTGACGACGGAACGCTGAGGCCCGGCTGCTGCCCGCCGGCAAGTGCATCCGACTCGCCAAGGGAGGCGAACGGCTGCAGTTGATCGATGATGATCTGCGTTCCCTTGCGGACGGCATCCTCGGGCGTGATCGTGCCGTCCGTCCACACCTCAAGCACCAGCCGGTCAAAGTCCGTCACCTGGCCGACGCGCGTTGCCTCGACCTCGAAGTTTGCACGGCGAATGGGCGTGAAGATGGCGTCCACAGGCAAAATGCCGATGGGGTCCTCCACCGAGGTCTCTGCCGCCCGGAAGCCTGTTCCCTGTTCGACGGTGAACTCGATGGACAACTGGGCGTCCTTGCTGTCGGCATTGAGCAGCACTAGATCGGGATTGACGATTGTGTAATCGCCATGCCGCTGGATATCGCCGGCCGTGATCGCTCCCGCCTGCCCGCTCACGTCAAGCCGCAAGGTGCCGGGACGGCCCGTGATGGACTGGATGCGGATGTCCTTCACGTTCAGCAGGAAATCCACCATGTCCTCACGAACGTGGGGCAGGGTGGAGTATTCATGCTGCGCGCCCTCAATGCGCACCGCGGTTATTGCCACGCCGGGCAGTGAATTCAGCAGGACGCGCCGGATGGCGTTGCCAAGCGTCACGCCAAAGCCCTGTGTCAGCGGCTCGATGATGAACCGGCCGTACGAGTCCTGCGACCTGTCGGTCGTGATTTCCGGAGCAAGGCTCGCGCCCGACTCTAGCTGTAGTTCTGCCTCAGTCATCAGGGTCAAGAGTTTGGCCTCCCTGTCGTACAGGTATGCGTGTGCAGTCTGCGCCCTCGCGTTCCGCAGTCTCTACCGTGAATAGAACTCAACGATCAGGCGGTCATCGATGCGGATGTCCATATCGGTGCGTTCAGGCTGCCGCAGCATCCGCCCGACCATGGCCCGCGCATCCATCTGGAGCCACTCCGGCGGCTGTCGCCGCTGCGCCTGGTACTGAACGATTTCATATTGCGTTGTGCTGGAGGAGCTGGGCATCCACGTGATCTCCGCCCCCTCCTTGACGCTGATGGACGGCGTGCGCGCCCGGCGGCCGTTCACGGCCAGGTGACCGTGCGACACCATCTGGCGCGCCTCTTTGCGCGAGTTGGCCCATCCGAGTCGATAGACGACGTTGTCCAGCCGCGTTTCGAGGATCTTGAGCAGGTTCTCGCCCGTCGCGCCGCGTTGTCGCGCGGCGACGGCATAGTGCCGTCGGAACTGGCGCTCAAGCACGCCGTAGATGTGGCGAGCCTTCTGCTTCTCCCTCAAGTGGATGCCCCACTCCGAGAGCCGCCGCCGGCGCCGGTTGCCCGTGGTCGATTCGCCGGGGGCGCTGCGACGCCGCTCAATGGCGCATTTCGGTGTGTAGCAGCGCTCCCCCTTGAGAAAGAGCTTGATTCCTTGTCGCCGGCATAGCCGGCAGACCGGCCCCGTATATCGAGCCATTCCTTACGTGTTCCTCCTGGTTGTCTGCATGACCGCAATCAATCCGTGTGCCGCTGTTCGCGTCATTGGCCTCTGAATTCCTCGTGTGACAACTAGACGCGACGGCGCTTTCGCGGTCGGCAGCCGTTGTGCGGTATCGGCGTGGTATCCCTGATGGCGGTGACGACGAGGCCGGTGGCTTGCAGGGAGCGGATCGCCGCCTCACGGCCGCTGCCGGGACCTTTCACACGCACTTCCACGTGCTGCAGGCCATGCTCCATGCCGCGGCGCGCCGTCTCTTCAGCGGCCCGCTGCGCCGCAAAGGCCGTCCCCTTGCGCGAGCCGCGGAATCCAACCGCGCCTCCGCTGCCGGACGCAATCACGTTCCCAACCGGGTCTGTCAGCGTGACAACCGTGTTGTTGAACGTGGCGTAGATGTACGCGCGGCCATAGGGCACGGACTTGCGCTCCCTGCGGCGCACGCGTTGGCGTCCTCGTCTCGCCATGTGTCGTTATCGCTCCTTTCGGCGGGCAGTCTGATACTCGCGCGTTTTGGCGAGTCGGCCCTCTTGTCTGTTCTCGATGGGCCGTTTCTTACTTGCGAGCAGCCCGTCGCTTGCCGGCCACCGTGCGCTTGGGGCCCTTGCGGATGCGCGCATTGGTGCGCGTTCGCTGGCCACGCACAGGCAACCCCACGCGATGCCTGACGCCGCGGTAGCTGCCGATTTCGATGAGCCTGCGGATGTTCATGGCGATCTCACGTCGCAGATCGCCCTCGATCAGATAGCCGCCCCGCTCGATGGCCTCACGCAGCAGAGCCATATCCTGTTCGGTCAGGTCATGCACTCGACGGTCGGGATCAACTCCGGATCGTTCGAGGATCTCGCCTGCCCGGCGCGGACCGACGCCGTAGATGTAACGAAGTGAATAGGCAACCTTCTTGTTGTCCGGAATATCCGCCCCGGCTATTCGTACCATCAGTCCGTCCCGTGCTCCCTGTTTAGCCTTGTCGCTGCTTGCACTTCGGATTCACGCAGATCACGAACAGGCGACGCTTGCGCCGAACGATGCGGCACTTGCTGCACCGCGCCTTCACGGACGCTGAAACCTTCATGTCGCGCTATCCCTCTTCTCTGCTCGTTTTACCTGGCGTTTGTGAATCTAGCGGAAGCGGTAGGTCACCCGTCCCCGCTTCAAGTCATATGGCGAAAGCTCAACAAGGACGCGATCCCCGGGCAGGATGCGTATAAAGTTGAGCCTGATTTTTCCCGAGGCGTGCGCCAGCACTGAATGCTCATTCGGCAAGTCCACACGAAACATGCCGTTTGGGAGAGCTTCCCGCACGGTGCCCTCAACCTCGATTGTTTCCTTCTTGTTCTTTTGAGTCATACCTTGCCCATCAGGTAGGCCGCACGAACTGTAAGTATGCCATAGCGCGAATACAAAATGCTACGTTACGGCTGCCCGGTCCGGCTTGTCAGCACCTCCGGCCCGTCCTCCGTGACAACGATTGTGTGTTCCCAGTGGGCGGACATACTCCCGTCCGCGGTTGAGACCGTCCAATCGTCTTCCTCCACCACTGTCTGCCAACCGCCAAGCGTCAACATCGGCTCCAGCGCGATTGTCACCCCGGGACGCAGCCGAAAGCGCCGCAGTCCCCGGCGACCCGTGCTGTCGAAATCAGCGACATTGTTGGGGATCCAGGGGTTCTCGTGCATTTCCGTGCCGATCCCGTGGCCGCCGTACCCGCGAATCATGCTGTAGCCCCGTGGCTCGCCGTAGTCCCTGATAGCCTTTGTCAGATCGAAAAGCCCGTTTCCCGGCCGGGCGGCGTTGATGCACGCAATCAACGACTCGCGCGTGTCCTCGATGAGCTTCTGTACCTCCTCGGGGACGTCGCCCACCGCGAACGTAATCGCTGAATCACCATGGTAGCCGTCGTAGATCGCGCCGCAGTCGATGGACAGGACATCTCCATCCTTGATCTCACGCGGGCCGGGGATTCCGTGAACGACCTCCTCGTTGAGTGATGTGCAGATGTGCGCCGGAAAGCCCTGGTATCCGAGGAACGAGGGCACGCCGCCGCGCCCGCGTATCTCGCGCCCCGCGATCTCATCCAGCTGCGCAGTTGTCATGCCGGGCTTGGCTGTGTCACGCAGGATGGTCAGAACATCGGCGACGATGTGCCCGGCCTTGCGCATGAGATCGATCTCACGCGGCGATTTCACCGTTGGCGACTGACTGTTGTGGCCAAGGACCATTGCGAAATTGGGGGAGGCCTACTCGATGGCCGCGAGCAGGTCCGCCCGCACGCGCTCGATTCCCTGCTCGCCGTTGATGCTCGTCAGGATATTCTGTGCGGTGTAGTAATCAATCAGCGGCGCGGTCTGATCCCGGTACACGCCCAGGCGATTCCGCACCGTCTCCGGCTTGTCATCATCCCGCTGGTAGAGTTCGCCTTCGTCCTCGTTGCATGTGTCACACATGCCCTCCCTTTTTGGCGGGTTGTTGATGACGTGGTAGGGCGTTGGGCATCCGCGGCAGACCAGGCGCCCGCTCAGGCGGCTAACCAGCTCTTCCTCAGAGACATCGACCAACAGGACCTTGTCGATGTTCTCATTGCGGCTTGCGAGCGCTTCGTCCAGGGCCTCCGCCTGCGCAAGGCTGCGCGGGAATCCGTCCAGGATGTAGCCGTCTGCCGCATCCGGCTCCGAGATGCGCTCCAGCAGCATTCGCACCGTCACGTCGTCCGGCACCAGCTCGCCGCGATCCATGTACGACTTGGCTTCCAGGCCGAGTGGTGTGCCCTGCGAGAGAGCGGCGCGGAAAAGGTCGCCCGTCGCGATGTGCGGCGCGTTCAGTTGCTCATGCAGTGTCGCCGCCTGCGTGCCCTTGCCCGCGCCGGGTGCTCCAAGAAGAATGATTCGCATCGTGACTCCCTGTTCGTATCAGCGTGTGCCTGACTGGATAGGTCGTGTGTGCCGGCCGGTTGCGCGCGGGCTGCCGCTACCTCAAGAACCCCTCGTATTGCCGCATCAGAAGCTGTGATTGCAGCTGTCGCATCGTGTCCAGCACGACTGCAACAACGATGAGCAGGGCAGTGCTTGAAATCGATAACGTGCTCACGCCCGTCGCAAGCAGCAGGAAGAACGGAACGATTGCGACGATCCCCAGGAATATCGCGCCGCCCCACGTGATCCGCGTCAGCACGCGAATGAGGTAGTTATGCGTCGGCGCACCGGGTCTGATGCCGGGGATGAATCCTCCGTTGCGTTGTAAGGACTCCGCGAGATTCTGCTGTTGGAAGGTGACCATTGTGTAGAAGAAGGTGAAGGCCACCACCAGCCAGAAGAGCAGCAGCCAGTACATGAAGCCTTCCGGGCCCAGGTTCCGGGCGAAGAAATCGCCGACTCCCGCGACGATGTTGTTGTCCGCCTGCTGGAAATAGCTCGCGACCGTCGGCGGGAAGATCAGGATGGAGAAGGCGAAGATGAGCGGGATCATGCCGGCGGAGTTCACGCGCAACGGGATGAACGTCGATCCGCTCTGTCTATAGACGCGGCCCTGCCGTGTCACGCTCCGCCCATATTGAACGGGTATTCGACGCTGCGCCTCCGTGAAAACGACGATGAAATAGATGGTCGCCAGCCCGGCAAATCCTACCAGCGCAAGGGCAATCGGGTCGCTGGCGAACAGGCCCTGCCCAAACAGTGTCGGCAGTCCGGCCACGATGCCGCCGAAGATGATGACGGAGATGCCGTTGCCGATGCCGCTCTCCGTGATCAGCTCACCAAGCCACACCAGCAGCATCGTCCCGCCCGCCATGCTCACGATCATCGCGAGCGTCGGCAGGAACTCGCCGCCCGGGTATGGCCACAATGCGCCCAGAACGCCAAGCCTGTTCAGCAGGACAAGCTGTCCATAGGCGGATGCCGCGGCGATGGGCACCGTCATCCAGTGCGTGTACTGGTTGATCTTCTGCCGTCCGGCCTCGCCCTCTCGCGCAAGCGCGGACAGGCGGGGGATGACCGGGATCATGATCTGCAGGATGATGCTTGCCGTGATGTACGGGTACACGCCCATCGCGGCAACTGACAGGTTGCGCATCGCGCCGCCGCTGAAGATATCCAGGAATCCCAACAGCTGGTTGCTCTGGAAAAGCTGCCGCAGCGCAACAATGTCTGCGCCCGGCACCGGAACGTGCGCGATGAACCGGAAGATGACAAGAATGGCGAACGTGAAGAGGATGCGGCGGCGTAGGTCCGGCTGGTACCAGGCATCGATCATCGCCTGGATCAGGGCCGGACGCGGCTGACGCCGCTCGGTCGTCGATGAGTAACTCACGACGCGATCTGCTCCCTCTTAGCGCGGTCGATGAATGACGGGCTTGGGAAGAGTGTCAATGGTGCCGCCCGCCGCCTCGATCTTCTCACGCGCGGTGCGGGACACGCGGTGGACGCGAACGGTGAGCGGCTGCTCGATCTCCCCGTCCGCCAGGATGACGACAGGCTTCTTGAGCGACCTGATGATCCCCTGTTCGCGCAACGATTCCGGACTGACTTCTGAACCGGCGGGCAGGTCGACCAGGTTTGAAAGGTTCACCGGCTCATATTCCACACGGAAGAGATTCTTGAATCCCCGCTTGTGCGGCAGCCTCTTGACCAGCGACAGCTGACCGCCCTCGAAACTCGCCCGCACACCGCCGCCTGAACGAGACTTCTGTCCCTTCAAGCCTTTGCCGGCGTAGGTGCCGCGTCCCGACGAGTTTCCGCGTCCCACGCGCCGCCTGCGCTTGTGGGACCCGGCGGGCGCTCGCAGTTCGTTCTCATGCATCGGCGCTCGCGCCTCCCTCGTCTCTCAGTTCCGTCGTCACCAGGTGGCGCACTTTGATCAACATCCCCCGGATCGAGCGCGAGTAGTCGTGCTCCCGCTCATCCCCCATGCGCCGCAGGCCAAGCGCCCGCAGTGTCTTGACCTGGTCCGACTTCTGGTTGATCGGACTCTTGGTGAGCGTCACACGCACCTTTGTCATGACCCTGCGCCCTCGTTGTTATCGTCACTCTCGTTAGAGCTTTCAGCGTCCCCGGTCGCCTCAGACGTCGCGGGCTCCTCAGCCTCTGCTGTGGGAGACTCGTCGGCCTCGGCGGCGGGGGCTTCCTCAGTATCGGCGGCGGGCGTGGCCGTCTCCTCGGCGGAATCCGGCTCAGCGTCCGCGGTCTCCGCCGCGGTGTCAGCTTCCGTCTCGGCGTCGGCCTGCGCCTCGGTCTCGGATTCTTGTGATTCCGTCGCCGTGGCCTGTTGCTCCTCGTCCGCGTTCTCCGCAAGGAACGTGTCGCTGCTCACCGGCTGCGGATCGATGGGCGTGGGCCCGGAATAGTCGGCAGCTGCGTCCGGCTCCTTCTCGGGGAGCGGCGCCTCGCCCCGCACCATGCGGCGCAGGGAGATTGTCTGGCGCGGGTCCCGCATCATCTGCAGGCCCTTGATGGTGGCCTGCACCACGTTGATCGGGTTGTTGCTGCCCTGCGACTTCGTCAAGATATCGCGAACACCGGCGGCCTGTACCACGGCCCGCACGGCGGCGCTGGCGCGGACACCCGTGCCGGGCGCGGCGGGGCGAAGAAGCACCTGCGCGCCTCCGAATCGACTGACAACCTGCTGCGGCACGCTGCTTTCAAGCGTCGAGACGTCGATCAGCGAACGGCGAGCGATCGCGCCGCCCTTCTGCACCGCAAGCGGCACCTCCGCCGCCTTACCGAGGCCGTAGCCGATCTTGCCCTTGCCGTCGCCAACGACGACGAGCGCGTTGAACGTGAAACGACGTCCGCCCGCAACGGTTTTCGCCACGCGCCGGATCGACACCACGCTTTCGGTCAGGCCGTCCGATTCCCGATCAGCGTCGCGTTGTCGTTCCCGTGTGCGCCCGCGCGCGCCGCGTGTGCGTCCTAGTGTCATCGTTTCTCCGTCCGCTCCCCGTCCCTAGAAAACAAGGCCGTTCTCACGCGCCGCTTCGGCAACGGCCTTGATTCGACCATGATACTGGTACCCGCCCCGGTCAAATACGACGGTCTTGATGCCGCCGGCGACCGCTCGCTGCGCGACCGCCGCGCCGACCATCTTCGAGCGATCCGACTTGTTCTGTCCGCTCGCCCCGTCTCGAATGTCCTTGTCGCGTGTTGAGGCGGCGGCGAGAGTTACGCCACGCGAGTCATCAACCACCTGCGCGTAGATATGGTTCAGGCTGCGGAAAACGCACAGCCGGGGCCGCTGTTCCGTGCCGGAAACCCGCTGCCGCAGCCGCAGGTGGCGTCGGCTTCGTCCCTCTCTCGCTGTCTTGATGCGTGGCATGTCTGTGTGTACTCCGCCTATCTGCGTCCGGCGCCCTTGCCCGCCTTGCGCCTCACCTGCTCGCCCTGGTAGCGGATGCCCTTGCCGGTGTAGACGCCCGGCTTGCGCACCTTGCGGATATTCGCCGCAACCTGCCCGACAAGTTCCTTGTCGATGCCGTCCACGTGCAGGCGTGTGTTGCTCTCCGCCTCCAGCGTGATGCCCTCGGGCGGCTGGATATCGACTGTGTGCGAGTATCCGACGCTCAGCGTGATGCCGCGTCCCGTCTGTTGCGCGCGGTAGCCCGCGCCCTGGATTTCAAGGGTCCGCCGATAGCCTTCGGACACGCCGATCACCATGTTTGACAAGAGGGCGCGCGACAGGCCGTGGAACGCCGCGGATGAGCGATCATTCTCGTCCTTGCGATAGACGGTGATCACGCCATCCTCCTGCTCGAATCGCACGGTGCGGTGGAAACGGCGTGTCAGTTCGCCGCGCGGCCCCTTGACGGCAATAGTCGTCCCCTGGGTGTCGTCGGTCATCGTGACCTGCACGCCCCCCGGCACCGGTATCGGCATCCGTCCCACTCGTGACATCTTGTGAAACCTAACTCCCTGCCATTCCCATCTCAGTCGTCATTCCGATTTCAGTCCGTCATTCACATTTCAATCCGTCATTCCCGCGAAAGCGGGAATCTACCCTGCCTACCACACGTAGGCGAGCAACTCTCCTCCAATGCCCTTGCGCCACGCCTCCCGGCCCGTCATCACGCCGCTCGACGTTGAGACGACCGCAATGCCGAGGCCGCCGAAGATGCGTGGAATCTCGCCGCGCTGCACGTACACGCGCAGTCCGGGCTTGCTGACGCGCCGCAGCCCGTTGATGACCGGGCTGTTGCCCTCGCGGTACGCCATCTGCATCCGCACGATCTGCTGAGGCGTCGACCCCTTCAGGATCGAAAAGTCGCGGATGAAACCCTCCTGCTTGAGGATTTCCGCGATGGCGACCTTCGTCTTGGATGCCGGCACGGTGATCGACTCATGCCGAGCCATCAACCCGTTGCGGATGCGGGTGAGCATGTCGCCGATGGGATCGCTGACGGTCATGTTCTTACGCTCTCCCCTCTACCAGCTCGCCTTGCGCACGCCCGGAAGCTGCCCCGTCAGCGCCCTTTCCCGCAGGCAGATGCGGCACAGGCCGAACATGCGGTAGTAGGCGCGCGGCCTGCCGCACACGTAGCAGCGGTTGTATGCCCGCACCTTGTACTTGGGCTCGCGCTTCCAGCTGGCAATCTTGGACTTCTTCGCCATCAGTTGGTGATCTCCTCACGCGCGAACGGCATCCCCAACAGGGCCAGCAGCCTGAGCCCCTCGTCGTCCGTCTGCGCCGTCGTCACAATGTTCACCTGCAAACCGCGGATTCTATCCACACGGTTGTAGTCGACTTCGGGAAAGATGATCTGTTCCCGCAGCCCGACGCTGTAGTTGCCGCGCCTGTCAAATGCCTTTGTTGAAACGCCCCGGAAGTCTCTCGTGCGCGGAAGGGCAACATTCATCAGCCTGTCCAGGAAATTCCACATGCGGGCGCCGCGCAGCGTCACGGACGCGCCGATAGTGTTTCCCTCGCGGATGTGGAATCCGGCGATGGAGTTCCGGGCGCGAGTGACTACCGGCTTCTGGCCGGAGATCGTCGTCAGATCGCGTTGGATGCCCTCCAGCACGCGCGCTTCGTCACGCGCGTCTCCCGCGCCGATGTTCAGCACGATCTTTGTGATCTTCGGCACGCGCATCGTGTTCGTGATGTTGAACTCCTGCATCAGGGCAGGGGCAACCTCGTCCATGTACATCCGGCGCAGGCGCGGAATCTCCGCAGGGCGCGCGCCATTCGTCGACGCGGCCTCCTGCGTCCCGTCGTCGGACGACTCGGCCTGCCGCCGCCGTCCGGATGAGCGCCGCTGGCGGGCAGGGGCCGCAGCCTCCTCGCCCTCTTGCGCGTCGTCCGTCGACGCTCCCGCCGGAACGGGGAACGGCAGATCGCGTTCGCTATCGTCGTTGTCTAGTCGATCGTCTCGTCGCATGTCTTGCACTGTCGAACCTTGCGTCCGTCTTCGAGTGTGCCGAAAGTCACCCGCACCGCCTTATCGCAGTGAGGGCAGATCAGCCTCACGTTTGAGATATGAAGTGGGTTGGGCATCTCGATGATGCCGCCCTGTCGCACGCCCGGCTGCGGGCGCTGATGCTTCTTGATGATGTTCACGCCCTGCACGACGACGCGGTTTTTGGACGGAATCACGCGTTCAACCGTGCCGCGCTTGCCCCGGTCCTTGCCCGCGGCCACGTACACCGTGTCGTTTCGCTTGATCTTCGCCGCCATCGCTACAAGACCTCCGGGGCGAGGGATATGATCCGCATGAAATTCTTGTCGCGCAGTTCTCGCGCGACGGGCCCGAAGATGCGTGTGCCGCGCGGCAGATCACGCTCAGTCAGGATGACTGCCGCGTTCTCATCGAACCTGATATAGGAGCCGTCCGGCCTCCGATACGGCTTGGCCACGCGCACCACAACGGCGCGAACCACGTCTCCCTTGCGCACGCCCGCGTTCGGCTGAGCCTCCTTGACGGATGCGACGATGATGTCGCCCACGGACGCATAGTGCCGCCGCGTGCCGCCGGGCACGTTGATGCACTGGATCTCGCGAGCGCCGGAATTGTCCGCGACGCGAAGACGTGTTTGCACCTGGATCATTCGGAACCTGCCCTCGCATCGTCAGGCAGCGCCACGACGACGCCCCGCTCCAACACCTCGGTCACGCGCCACCGCTTGTCCCTGGACAGCGGCCGCGTCTCCTGGATGCGCACCAGGTCGCCCTCGGCGCACACGCTGTTCTCGTCGTGCGCTTTGAATCGTGTCAGGCGGCGCACGGCCTTCTTGTACAGGCGGTGGGTGCGTTGCCGCTCAACGGTCACGATGACCGTCTTCTCCATCTTTGTGCTGACCACGCGGCCAACGCGTGTCTTCTGACCGGGCATCTACGCTGTCTCCTCCACCGCGAAGGCCTCCAGCTGCCGCTCACGGATCACGGTCTTGAAACGGGCGACGGTCTTGCGCGCCTTGCCAACCTCGCTGGTGTTGGCCAGCTGCCGCGTGACTGCGCGAAAGCGCAGGTTGAACAACTCGCGATGCGCATTCTCCATCTCCTCCTGGAGCTGGTCATTATTCAGGGCGCGTATCTCTTCCATGTCCATCCGGACTACTCCATGTCACGAGTGACGATCTGCGTGCGGATGGGCAGCTTGTCCTGCGCCAGGCGCATTGCCCGCCGCGCCGCGTCCTCAGGGACACCGGCAATCTCGAACAGGATCTTGCCGGGGCGCACCACGGCCACCCAGCCGTCCACGTTGCCCTTGCCGGACCCCATCCGTGTTTCCAGCGGCTTCTTTGTGATCGACTTATGCGGAAAGACGCGAATCCAGATCTGGCCGCCGCGCCGGACATGGCGCGTCATCGCTCGCCGCGCCGCCTCGATCTGGCGGCCCGTGAGCCAGACCGGCTCCATCGACTGGATGCCGAACTCGCCGAACGCCACCGTGTTGCCCTTCTGCGCCATTCCGCGCATCCGGCCCCGGTGTTGCTTGCGATATTTGACTCGTCGTGGTTGCAGCATAGCGGTCAGTCCGAACTACTCGTCGTCTCGTCAGTGCCCGGTTCCTCAGCCGCAGCGGGCGCGTCGCCTGCCGTCTCGTCAGCAGCCGGCGTGTCATCATGAGCGGCCGGGGTTTCGGATTCGGCGGCGGGAGTTTCGACTGCGGCAGGTGTATCACTTGCGGGAGCCGTCGCCTCGGCAACGGCCGCCGCGCCATCCGCCGCTCCGCCGTCTGAGGACGCCACCGGCGTGGACATCAGGGCGCTGCGCCGCGCCAGTTCCTCCGGTGTCGCCTCCGTCACAATATCGCCGCGATAGACCCAGACCTTGACGCCGATCTGCCCCATCTGCGTCCGCGCCTCCGCGGTGCCGAAGTCAATATCGGCGCGCAGTGTGTGGAGCGGCACGCGGCCGTCCATCGCCTTCTCCGTGCGCGCAATCTCCGCGCCGCCCAGTCGTCCCGACACGGCGACACGAATCCCCTGCGCCCCGGCCTGCATGGACCGCTGGACGGCCTGCCGCGTGGCGCGCCGGAAGGAGACTTGCCGCTGAATCTGGTCTGCGATGCTCTGCGCAACAAGCGTCGCCTCCAACTCGGGCTGCCGAATCTCGTTGATGTCCACGCGGACGCGCTTGCCCGTCAGGGTCTCGAGTTCCTGCCGCAACTCCTCAACGCGCTGGCCGCCGCGCCCAATGACGACGCCCGGCCGCGCCGTGTGGATGAGCGCCCGCACCTCGCTCGCCTTTCGCTCAAGCTCGACGCGAGCAACGGCGGCGTCACGGTGCTTGTCAACGATATGATCCCGAATCTGCAGGTCCTCCAGCAGATTCGTTCGATACTGCTCCGCGCGATCTGCGAACCAGTGCGTCTGCCAATCACGGATGTACCCGAGGCGGAACCCAAACGGGTGAACCTTATGACCCATTAACCGTTCTCCTCATCATCCACGATGACCGTCAGATTGCTGTGCTTGCGAAAATGCTTGCCCGCCTGTCCCCGCGCGCGAGGCTTGTAGCGCCGCAGCGTCTCCGCCGGGCCGATGTCCATGCGCACGATGCGCAGCATGCTCGGGTCCAGATCGTAGTTGTTCTCCGCGTTCGCTGCGGCTGAACGCACGACTTTCGCGACCTCTTTGGCCCACGGACTCGTCATGAATTGCAGCTGCGTGAGCGCATCATCCACGAACATGCCGGGCAGCATCTGCGTGATGACGTGCAGCTTGCGCACGGAGAGCGACATGCGGCGTGCTCGCGCTGTTACTTGCATGGTGTCAACCCCGTCCTACCGCCTCGCCTGCCGCTCATTGCGAACGTGGCCGCGGAATGTCCGTGTTGGGGCGAACTCGCCGAGCTTGTGGCCCACCATGTTTTCCGTGATGAACAGGGGAATGTGCCGTCGACCGTCATGCACCGCCATGTTCAGCCCCACCATCTCCGGCACGATGGTTGACGCGCGCGACCACGTGCGGATCACCGCCCGCGAGTTCGTCTGCTGCGCGACGGTCACCTTGCGCAAGAGCTTGGGCTCTATGTACGGTCCCTTCTTGACTGATCGAGACATCGTTCTTCAGCGTTCCTTTTTCTCGTCTCTCTAGCGGCGCGAGCCTCTGCGCCCGCCGCGCCTCCGCACGATGAACACGTCCGTCTTCTTGTTCCTGCGTGTCCGTTTGCCGAGTGTCGGCTTGCCCCACGGCGATTTCGGCCCGGGCATCCCGATCGGGGAGCGTCCTTCACCGCCCCCGTGCGGATGGTCGCGCGGAGACATTGCAGAGCCGCGCACCGTCGGACGCCATCCCTTGAGACGCTTTCTGCCCGCCTTGCCCCATGACAGGTTCTTATGGTCGGGATTCCCGACCTGCCCGATGGTTGCGTAACAGGCGGAGAGTACGCGCCGCAGCTCACCCGAGGGCAAACGGAGCAGCGTGTACTTGTCCTCATGCGCCATGACCTGCGCGCCGGTGCCCGCTCCGCGGACGAGTTGTCCGCCCTTGCCGAGATGAATCTCGATGTTGTGCACCGTTGTGCCGGTTGGAATTACCCCCAGGGGAAGCGCATTGCCAACGCGAACCTCAGCCTCCGGGCCCGACTCAAGCACGTCGCCGCGCTGCAGGCCAAGAGGAGCAATGATATAGCGCTTTTCGCCGTCGTGATAGTTCAGCAGCGCGATCCGCGACGAGCGGTTCGGATCATATTCAATCGTCTTGACGGACGCCGGAACGCCGTGCTTGTTGCGCTTGAAATCGATAACGCGATAGGAACGCTTCACGCCGCCGCCGCGATGGCGAACGGTAATGCGGCCGGAATGGTTGCGTCCCGCGTTGCTCTTCAGCGGCTCCAGCAGCGACTTCTCAGGCCGCACCTTGTCGATGTCGTCAAAAGCGTCCAGCACCATGCCGCGGCGGCCTGGTGATGTGGGTTTGACTGTCTTGACTGCCATCACTCTGCCCCTACACGCCCTCGAAGACCTCGATCCGCTCGCCCGCCTGCAGGGTCACAACGGCCTTCTTCCACGGCTTCGTCTGGTAGGTCTTCAGTCCGGCGCGCCTGGTCTTGCCCTTCACGTTCATCACGTTCACGGCGGACACGCGCACGCGGAAGGCAATCTCAACCGCCTCGCGGATCTGCTTCTTGTTGGCCTTGCGATGCACCTCGAAGGCGTACTTGCTCCGGTCCTGGAGCGCCGTGTACTTCTCCGTGATCACGGGACGGCGCAGAACCTCCAGCGGATGCAGGTCCATGATTACCTCTCCGCCTTTCTGCCGCTCTTCGCCCACAACTCTTCTGCGCTGCGGATCGCGTCCAGGGTGATCACCAGTTTGCGGTGCGCCAGCAGGTCACCAACGTTCATATAGCGCGCCGGCAGCGTCTTGACCCGCGGCACGTTGTGCGCCGAGCGGATCAGGTTCTCCTCCGGCTCTGCCGTCACCAGCAGGGCAGGGGCGTTGATCTCAAGGCTCTGAAGCGCTGCCACCACGTCCTTCGTGCGCGGCCTCTCCAACCCGAAGCTGTCGATGATGATCAGGTCTCCGCCCACCAGCTTGCTCGTCAGCACGCTGCGCAGGGCCTGCCGCCTCATACGGACCGGGAGGTCCTGCCGGTAACTACGCGGCTTGGGGCCGAATGTCACGCCGCCGTGACGCCACAGCGGGGAGCGGATGCTGCCCTGCCGCGACCGGCCGGTGTACTTCTGTCGCCACGGCTTGCGTCCGCCGCCGCGTATCTCGCCGCGCGACTTCGTGGAATGTGTCCCCTGGCGGGCGTTCGCGCGCTGTCGCACGAGCGCCTGGTGGACGAGAGCCTCATAGATCGGCGCATTGAAGAGCAGGTCGCTTACCTCGACGTGGTCAATGACCTGCCCGCGGGTATTCCGGACGTCGACTTCCATATCAGCGGCTCGCCTTCTTGCGCACGAGGACGATTCCCTCGGGGGCTCCGGGCGCGGAGCCGCGCACAAACAGCAGGTTGCGCTCCGCGTCCACGGCCACGACGAGACCGCTCTTCTGTGTCGTTCGCTTATTGCCCATCTGACCGGCCATCTTGAGTCCCTTGCGGACCCGGCCGGGAGTGGTGCCTGCGCCAACGGAGCCCGGCGCGCGCCATCGGTCGCCCTGTCCGTGCGTCTTCGGGCCGCCGCGGAAATGCCAGCGCTTCACGCCGCCCGCGAAACCCTTGCCCTTGGATCGGGCCGTCAGATCAACCTGCTCCCCGACCTCAAAGACCTGGTCTGCCGTCACGACGGTTCCGACCTCGGGCATATCGCCCTGTGCCCGCACCTCTCGCAGGTGCCGCAGCGGGCCGATGTCGTTCCTGGAAAGGTGGCCCATGCGCGGCCCGTTCAGCTTGCGCTCAGGGACTGCCTCATAGCCGATCTGCACCGCGTCATAGCCGTCCGTTGCCGCCGTCTTGACCTGCGTCACCGTACATGGCCCCACGCGGATGGCCGTCACGGCAGACACCGTTCCATCCTCATGGATGTATTGCGTCATTCCGAGCTTGGTTCCTAAGAGTGCGGAGAGCATTGTCGGAAAATACCTGGCGCGATTCCTATGAGCTGATTTCAATGCTGACGCCGGCCGGCAGGTCCAGGTGCGTCAATGAATCGATGGTGCGTGACGTTGGGTCGAGAATATCGACGATTCGCTTGTGCGTCCGGATCTCGAACTGCTCGCGTGAATCCTTATCGACGTGCGGGGAGCGAATTACGGTGAATCGCTTGATGCGCGTCGGCAGCGGAATCGGCCCGGACACCTGCGCGCCCGTCCCCTCCGCGGCCTCCACGATCTGCACGGCAGACGCATCCAGCAGGCGGTGATCAAACGCCTTCAGCGTGATGCGTATCTTCTGTCGTTGCCGTACCGTCGTCATAGTGCTGTCCTGTTGTCCCGCCTATCGAGCCCCAACGCTTGCCGGGCGTCGCGTCAGCGATTCCACCACCTGCTGCGGGACGTGGCTGTAGTGATCGAACTCCATGCTGTAGCTTGCGCGTCCCTGCGTGGCGGAGCGCAGAGATGTAGCATACCCGAACATCTCCGCGAGGGGAACGAATGCCGTCACGATTCCGAGTTCGCCCCGGCTCTCCATTCCCTGCACCTGCGCGCGCCGGCTCTGCAGATCACCCATCACATCACCGATGGACTTTGCCGGCCCAACCACTTCAACCTTCATGATTGGCTCAAGAGCGACGGGCCGCGCCCGTTCGATGGCGGCCTTGAATCCCATCGACCCCGCCATCTTGAACGCCATCTCAGACGAGTCCACCTCGTGGAACGACCCGTCATCGACGGTGATGCGGAGATCAACAATGGGGAAACCGGTCAGCTGCCCATTCTGCGCCGCTTCCCGGGCGCCCTGCTCAACGGCGGGAATGTACTCGCGCGGCACCGCGCCGCCGACGATCTTGTTCACAAACTCAATGCCGCTCCCCGGCTCAAGCGGCTCAACCTCAAGCCAGACGTGGCCGTATTGCCCGCGTCCGCCCGTCTGCCGCACGTAGCGTCCCTCCGCCCGCGCAAGCCGCGTGATCGTCTCGCGGTACGCCACCTGTGGGCGGCCCGTGCGCGCATCGACGCGGAACTCTCGCTTGAGACGGTCGACAATGACCTCAATATGAAGCTCGCCCATGCCGGAGATGACCGTTTGGCCGGTCTCCAGGTCGTGCGAGGACTGGAACGTGGGATCCTCCTGCCCCAGCTTGACCAGGGCATCCACCAGCTTCTCCTCCTCCTCACGCGTCTTGGGCTCGATAGCCACGGACACAACGGGGTCCGGAAAGCGGATGGATTCCAGCACGACGGGGCTATTGACGGCGGAGATCGTATCGCCGGTGAAGGTGTCCTTGAGTCCAACGGCCGCGACGATGTTGCCCGCCGTCGCCTCCTCGAGTTCTTCGCGGTGATTTGAATGCATCTGGATCAGGCGGCCCAGGCGCTCACGCCCCTGCCTGCTGGAATTGAGCACCGTCGCCCCGGCCTTGCCCGTGCCGGAATAGACGCGGAGGTACACGAGCCGGCCCGCGAATGGGTCCGTAACCACCTTGAACGCAAGGGCGGAGAACGGCTCGGACGGGTCCGGCGCGCGCTCCATGACAACGTTCTCGTCGCGCGGGTCCGTTCCTTCCACGGGAGGCACGTCCAGCGGAGAGGGCAGATAATCGGTGATAGCGTCGATGAGCGGCTGCACGCCCTTGTTGCGGAGCGCCGTGCCACAGAACACCGGATAGATGGCCATCTTGACCGTTCCGGCCCGCAGCCCGCAGCGGATCTCGTCCTCGGTCAACTCCTCTCCTTCGAGGTACTTGACCATCAACTCGTCGTCCTGCTCTGCCGCGCGCTCAATCATCGCCTCGCGGTAGCGGGCGGCATCCTCGACGAGCTCGTCGGGGATGGGCTGCTCCACCATCTCTGTGCCCTCGGCATCCTCCCAGGTAATGGCGACTTGCCGGATCAGATCGATGACGCCGCGGAAATCGTCTTCCTTGCCCCACGGAATCTGAACCGGCACGGGGATGGCGTTCAAGCGGACGTGGATTGAATCGACCGACGCGAAGAAGTCCGCGCCGATCTTGTCCATCTTGTTGACAAATACAACGCGCGGCACATGGTACCTGTCCGCCTGCCGCCATACGGTCTCAGACTGCGGCTCGACGCCCGCGTTGGCGTCGAGAATAACAACGCCACCATCAAGAACGCGGAGGCTGCGCTCAACCTCCGCGGTGAAATCGACGTGTCCGGGCGTGTCGATAATGTTGACCGTAAAGCCCTTCCAGTCCACGGTCGTTGCTGCGGACACGATGGTAATGCCGCGTTCCTTTTCCTGCGGCATCCAGTCCATGACGGCTGTGCCGTCATCCACGGTGCCCAGCTTGTACGTCCGGCCCGTGAAATACAGCACGCGTTCGGACACCGTTGTCTTTCCGGCGTCGATGTGCGCGATAAAGCCGATATTTCGGATTTTAGAGAGTGGTAAGTCGGTGGCCATTACTGTTTTCCCCTGCGCTGTATCAGATAGTCCGCTTCACCAACGGTAGTGCGCAAAGGCGCGGTTGGCCTCAGCCATGCGGTGCATCTCTTCCCGGCGGCGGACCGCGTTGCCCTGTCCCTGCGCCGCCTCTATGATCTCCGTCGTCAGCTTGTCAAGCATCGGGCGTCCCGTGCGCTGACGCGCGGAATCAATGATCCACCGCATGGAGAGCGTCAGTCCGCGTTCTCCACGCACTTCAACGGGCACTTGGTACGTCGCGCCGCCCACGCGCCGGGGCCGAACCTGCAGCAGCGGCGTCGCGTTGCGTATCGCCCGTTCGAACGTCTCAATGGGGTCATCCCCGTTTGAGGCAATGTTTGCCAGCGCGCCGTAGACGATGCTCCGGGCCGTGTTCTTCTTGCCGCGCTGCATGACGCGATTGGTGAATCGCGTCACCAAAACGCTTCCATAGCGCGGATCGGGAATGATGGGGCGCTTGATCGCCCGTCGACGTCGTGACATGGCGTTAGTTTCTCTTGGCTCCGTACTTGCTGCGGCCTCGCTTGCGGCCATTCACGCCGCCGGAATCCAGAGCGCCGCGGATGATGTGATAGCGGACGCCCGGAAGGTCCTTCACGCGGCCGCCGCGGATCAGCACCGTGGAGTGCTCTTGCAGATTGTGTCCTTCGCCCGGGATGTACGCAGTGACTTCAGTCCCGTTCGTCAGCCGAACGCGGGCGATCTTGCGCAGCGCGGAGTTGGGCTTCTTGGGCGTCATTGTGCGGACCTGCGTGCAGACGCCTCGCTTCTGAGGCGACGGCTGATTCCGCACAACCCTGTTCGTCAGCGCGTTATAGCTCACCTGCAGGGCGGGCGCCTTTGACTTCGACCGCGGCCGGTTTCGACCCTTCCGTACCAACTGGTTGACTGTCGGCATCCCGTTGCTTTCCTCTTTTTATCTGCTGCGGCGCGCACGCGCGCGGGCAGACGCATCTCGCTGCTTCTCTTGGCTTGGTATGCCCAATCCCAGGTCCGTGATGGACAAGGACTGAGACTGTTCCCACTGTCCGTGTCGCCAAACACGAAAAACAGGCACAAATACCCTGCGTCCCCAATAGGGGGCGCGACTTCAAATTGTAGGTAGGAATGGAATTAGTGTCAACAAACCTGGACTAGCCGTCCCCACCTAGCGATTCGTACCGTCCTTCGTAGTGCAGCAATGGCCGATCCGCACGAGGATTGACGCCTGCCGCAACCACAGCGCCAACGTATATCGTGTGATCTCCCGCCTCGACAGTGTTCTCAACACGACATTCGACATGGGCGAGACTGTCTTCCAGCAGCGGCGCGCCCGATTCACCGGTCCGATGGGGCAGCGTTTCCAACCGGTGGGCCGCCAGCAATTCGGCTGTGCCCTTATGGGACAACTCGGCAGCCAAACTTGCCTGCCCCTCGTGCAGCACATTGACGGCAAAAACGCCGCTCTCACGGATGAGCGCGTGAATATCTGATTCATGGTCGACACAGACAAGCACGAGTTGTGGGTGCAACGACACGGAACAGACTGCGCTCATCGTTGTCCCATGCACGTCATCGCCTGCGCGAGTCGTGACGATGGTAACGCCCGTGGCGAACCGACCCATCACACGGCGAAACTCGTCTGGGGTGATGTCCGGCATCGGAAAAATCTCCGTCCGGCCGATTCGCGTGGCGCTAGTCGCGCACTGCTACGATTTCGAGCCAGTTGCGAGGGACGAAAGACAGCTCCATGTCATGGAAAGTCTCGCGAATGGTCGCCCGCAGCACGTCGCTCGCTGTTTCTATCTGCACGCCCGGCAGCGCCCCTTCCACGAAGTCTGAGAATGAGCAGATGGAGAGCCACCCCTCAATCGGCACCTCGATTGGAATAACGCGCTCATCCCGGATGCTGAAACCCGCGTCAGTCAGCAGCGCCTTGTACTCCTCCGGCGTCAACTGCTGCCGCGCCATCACCTTGTTCTTCACGGGGCTCAAACCGTGTTCCGACTTGAGCAAGCGCAGGGAGCGCATCATCCACCGGCGGTAGAACGGTTCCGTGCCTTCCACGATGGAGCCTGAATAGAAGGTGCTGTTGAACGCGAACAGGCCGCCGGGCTTCAGCGCGCTCATAATGCCCCCAAGCACGTCCGGCTTGTTGTCCACCAGGTGAATCGCGTTGCAGAAAACCACGGCGTCAACCGGTTCTGACGCAACATCTGAGAGGTCTTCTGCGCGCGCGTTCTCAAAAGAGACCTCGGCGTCCGTCACGTCAGTGAACTGCCGCCGCGCCTCTTCCAGCGTCTCCGGCGACATATCGACACCCAGGATCCATGCGCCGTGTCCGCGCACCTTGTCGAGGATCTTCCGTGTGATCTCGCCCGGGCCGCACGCAAGGTCAATGACGCGGTTCCCGGTCTGCAAGCCGACGAGATCGACCAGCCGGCTGTTCTCTTCCTGGTAGAAGGGTTGCCGCGCGAATGCGTTGAATGAATAATCGTCGCCGCCGGCCGTGGCTGAAGATGAGGACTGTGAGTGAGTCATGGTCGTTGGTCTCAGGCCATGAACTCTGGCTAATTGCGTCGGCGCCGCGCCTTGCGGGCCTTCAAGCGTGCTCGTTCCTGCTTGGAGATGAAATGGCGCTTCTCTTTTGCCTGCCTCAGGATGCCTGAACGTTCAACCACGGAACGGAACCGCTTGATCAGCTGCTCCTGGCTCTCACCCTCACGCAGGACTACATACGTCATTCGCCACTTTCCTCCGTTTCAGTTCTCAATGCGATCTTGTTGCTCACAGCGTTGCCGGAAGTGCGCCGCGCCGCACGCGGCCACCCGTCCATTAATAGCACAGTCGGAATAGGGAACGGGATGGATGGTGTCCGCGCAACGAGTTCAGTCGCGGAAACGGCTGGGCGGTGAGTTCCGTTGGCGTGTGAAGCACGTGGCGCAATAGACGGGTCGAATTCCGCGTGGCTCAAACGGCACCTCAGTCTCACGCCCGCATTCTGCGCACGTCGCCGGATACATCTGCCGTCGGGGCCGATCCTGCTCCATTGGCGCAGCGTCGCGCGTCTCCCGCCGCCGCGCCATGTCGGCACGGCGTACAACACGGCAGGCGTGGCACCTCTTTGGTTTATTTCGGAAGCCGCGATCCGAGTAGTATTGCTGTTCGCCCGCGGTAAAAACGTAATCACTGCCGCATTCGGAACACGTCAGCGTGCGATCGCTGAACGTCATGACGGTCTACCCCCACTCCCCCTTGGTCCCAGGCGGGTACCGCGTGGACTATAGCACAAGTCAACTTGCGGCATACCACTTCTGAAAACCCTCAGGAAACCGTCTCCCTCCCTGTCGAGGAGAGTTGAGGCAGGGTGGGCGCTGCTACATTCGGCTGATGCGATCGAACAGGGCTGCGAAATTAACGCCCCAGCCGATGCCGGCTACCCGCCCGGGAAAGACGCGGGGGTCCTCCGGATTCCAGTACGTCTCGCGTATCTGCTGAAGGGTGGGGGGCCTGAGGTCATAGGGTATGAATCCAAGCGCGCGGCCATGCCAGCGCTCATTCTCCGGGCCCTTGCGCAATTCCTCGTAGACCACCGCAAGGATGACGGCAACGGTGAGTATCCGGATGAGCCGACTCATCATGGCCGCCATCTAACGCCCCTCGATGATGTTCCTGAACCTGCGGTCACTCCGATACGGCCCGACGATGGTGAGACGATAACGTTCAGGGTCGAAGATGCGCTGCGCAACGCGCTGCACGTCATCCACGGTGATGCTGTCCAACTGTTCGGCAACCTCCTCCGGGGTCTCGATATGCCCAAAGGTGATCTCCTGCCCGCCCAGCCAGCTTGAAATGCTGCGCGTGTCTTCCAGGCGCAGCAGCATCCGCCCCTTGGACAACTCCCGCGCGCGATCCAGTTCGCTCTGCGTGATGTCGCGCGTGGCGCGGTCCAGCTCCTTGATGACAGCCTCCAGTGCCTGCGGGCCCCGCTGCGGCACCGTTCCCGCGTACACCGCCATCGCGCCTGAGTCTCGCAGGTGCAGCACGTCCGTATCCACCTCATACACGATGCCCATACGCTCGCGCAGTTCAAGAAAGAGGCGGCACGCCATGCCGTCGCCGAGAATCGCGTTCAGCAGCCACAACGCTCGCCGATCCGGATCGAAGGCGGACATGCCGGGGAACATCAGGCAGATGTGGGCCTGCTCCGTCTTTCGGTATTCCACGTCGACGCGACTCTCCGGCTGCTTGTCATCCACAGGAGCCATCAGGCGCGGATTCCCGCTCGGCCACGCCTCCAACAGCGTCGCAACCATTTGCTCGATCTCCGCGTGTTCAATCTGCCCCGCCACCGCCAGCACGACCTGGGACGGGTCGTACTGCTCACGCATGTACGACATGATGGTGTCCCGGGACATTGCGCGGACGCTCTCTTCCGTTCCGGCAATGTCACGCCCCAGTGGCTGGTCCGGCCACATGATCTTGTCCGCCATGTGGAACACGCGCTGCGCCGGCGAGTCGAATGAGGTGTGTATCTCTTCAAGAATGACGTCGCGTTCCTTCTCGATCTCCTCTGCCGGGAACGTCGAGTTCAAGAGCATGTCGGACAGGATATCGATGCCGATGGACAGGTGAGGCCGCGCCACGCGCGCCCAATAGATCGTCACTTCGCGGTCGGTGCTGGCGTTCATGAATCCGCCCACGCGCTCGATGGTCTCGGACACGTCCTGCGCCAGCGGACGCCGCTCCGTTCCCTTGAACAGGATGTGCTCAAGGAAGTGCGACGCGCCGGATTCGTCCTCGCGCTCATAGCGTGAGCCTGTGCCGACGTAGAACGCGATGGAAACGGCGCGCGTCGCCGGCATTGACGCCGTCAGGAGTCGGATGCCGTTCGGCAGGACGGTTCGCGTATAGGGGGCAAGCGCCTCCGTCATCGTGTACCCGCTGATGGTCGTGGGCGCAGGCAGCGCGTGCGCGTCACCGCTGCCCTGTGAGCCGGTCACGATTCCAGCCACAGCACGTCGCCGTGCAGATCGTCAGGATGCGGCTTGGCCGCGAACACCGCGTATTCCGCCTTGCTCGCGCCGATCGTCGTTCCCGGCCCGTGTCCGGTGTAGACGATTGTCTCGTCCGGCCGCACGTACAACTTTGTTGTGATGCTTGTGATCTGCTGCCGAAAAGCTTCCGGGCTGACTGAATTCCCCGGCCCGCCCGGGAAGAGGGTGTCTCCCGCGAACAGGTGCTGCCCTGTGATGAAACACACGCTCCCCGGCGTGTGCCCGGGTGTGGTGATCACCTGCAGGGGTGCCGTCCCAATCTGAAGCGTATCCCCGTCATTCAACAGGAGGCCGGGAGTGACCGGCAGGTCCCCGGCATCCTCCGGTGTCGCCGCGACGATGGCATTCGGCAGCGCAGCGGAAACCTCCTCCAACGCCCCCCAATGATCGGAGTGTCTGTGCGTAGTCAGGATGTAGAGAACGTCCATGCCCGCAACGGCTTTCAGGATCTTGTCAGCCTCCGCCGCCGCGTCGATGATTGCCGCGACGTTGCGCAAAGGGTCCACGACGACGTAGAAGTTATTCCCCCAATTCCCGACTTCCATGCTGTAGACCCGCAGATCCATCCCGTTGTGCGTTAGCGTCATCCCTGAAACTCTCCCGTCAATCCCTTGCCCGCGTTGACACCCCTAACCGCGCTTTCTTAGGATTCTTGCACGCCGCGACCCAAATTGCCCACCTTTGAGTTGGTTCTCGCGGCGCGGAGGAATCACATGACTAGTGAAGTCGCCCCCGGCGTCCTTGCCATCACACTGCGCCCCGATGATGACGACTCCCCACACGTCTATTGGGCGCGGGGAGAGAACGGCGGCGTGCTCATCGACGCCGGCCACGGCGAGGACGACGTTTCCCAGCGTGTCATCGACGCCGTCAACGACATTGCCTCCACTCGTCATTCCCGCGAAAGCGGGAATCTCGCGCCCGCCGTCCTACTGATTACGGATCGTTTTGGCGAACACTGCGGCGGCGCGGCGGCGCTCAAATCGGCGTTCCCGGGCATGGTTGTCCACGCGGGCGCAGGTGACGTGGATGCGATCAATGAGGAAACCGGCGGGGCGGTGGACGTGTCATTGAATGGCGGCGAAACGTTTGACCTCGGCGGCGGCCGGGTGATTCACGCGATTGCCACGCCCGGCCATGTTGGCGGCAGCATGTGCTACCTCCTCCAACCCGACAGCGTTCTGTTCAGCGGCGACTGCGTGTTGAGCCGCGGCACCACCGCCGTCCACCTCGACCAGGGCGGCGACATGGCCGCCTATGTTGCGTCCCTGCAGAGACTTGCTGAACAAAACGCGAATCTTCTGCTCTCATTTCACGGCACGCCCGTCACGGACCCTGCCGCCAAGCTCGCCGAACTCATCGGGCATCGCAATTCCCGCGACGCATCCATCCTGGAATGCCTGCGCGACGGCGTGACGGATGTGGACGCGATGCGTGAGCGGTTGTACGGCGCGGCCAACCTTGAGGAATGGCGCTGGAACGCTGCACGGGAGCAGATCATCGGCCACCTCCTGAAACTGATAGGGGAGGGAACCGTAACCGAAGTTGAGGCGGGAAACAGCTACCGCTTAGCCTAGACAAAGACGACGAATCGAATTGCCGAAGGTCATTAGTGAGAGGAACCAACCAACCATGAGAGGAATTGACGCCCTGGCTGTATTCCCCGCGTCCGCCAGGGCGCGTGACAACGGCCACCTTGAGATCGCCGGTCTGGATGCCGTGGAACTCGCCCGCACACAAGGCACACCACTGTACGTGTTCGATGAGGCTGAACTGCGAGACGCCGCCCGCCGCTATCGCTCAGCACTGGACGCCCACTATCCCGGCGAAAGCTCCATCATCTACGCATCCAAGGCCTTTTCGAATGTCGCCCTCTTTCGCCTGCTTGCGGAGGAAGGCGTCGGATTTGACGTTGTGAGCGGGGGAGAGCTGGCGACAACGCAGGCGGCAGGCGTCGACCCGGCCAGCGTTCACTTCCATGGCAATAACAAGAGCGCGGAGGAACTTGAGCGGGCTGTCGAATCCGGCATCGGAGCGATTGTCGTCGACAATCTCCATGAGCTTGCGCTGCTTGAGTCGATTCTTGAGCGACTTGGCCGAACGCAGAGCGTTTCATTCCGTGTGTCACCCGGCGTCGATCCTCACACGCACGCGCACACCACAACCGGCGTGCTGGACAGCAAGTTCGGACTCGCCATTCAAACAGGGCAGGCGGAGGAGGCCATTGCCCGCGCCATGCAGTCGTCGCGGCTTGATGTGGGCGGGCTCCATTTCCACCTCGGCTCTCCCATATTCGAGATAGAGCCATACGAGGAGGCCATTCAGATCACGATGGAGTTTGCGGCGCAGATGAGAGACAAGTACGGTTTCTCGCTGCGCATGTTCAGCCCCGGTGGCGGATTTGCCGTCAACTACCTCACAACGGATGAAGCTCCCGTGCCGGACACATACATCTCCACAATTTCAAAGGCCATCATCCAGGGCTGTGACGTTCACGGCCTGGAACTTCCCGCCATCTCCATCGAACCCGGCCGCTCCATGGTGGGCACTGCGGGCGTCGCGCTCTACACCGTCGGCGCGACCAAGCTGCTGCCGGACATCCGCACGTACGTCTCCGTTGATGGCGGCATGGGCGACAATATCCGTCCCGCTATCTATGGCTCTGAATACGAGGCCGTGCTGGCGTCACGAATGGGGGCCCCGGAGGAGATCACGGTGACCATCGCCGGGAAGTACTGTGAGTCCGGGGATATCCTCGTCCGCGACTGCTCCCTGCCGACGCCTGCTGCGGGTGATATCCTCGCCATCCCGGTATCCGGCGCGTACTGCATCGCGATGTCGTCCACGTACAACGCCAATCCACGCCCGGAGGTCGTCCTCGTCTCCAACGGTGAGGCCCGCACCATTCGCCGCCGTGAAACGTTTGAAGACCTCATGCGCCTCGATGTTTAGCCCAAGTATTCCCTCTCCCCTCAGTGGGAGAGGGTTAGGGTGGGGGGTCTCCTGATGTGGAAAGTGCCCGCCGATGAAGACGCTATCGGTCTCCTTGACCGCAGTATTCAGCAGGGAAGACTCGCCCACGCGTGGCTCCTGACCGGCCCCGCCGGTGTTGGCGGGCTGGCGCTCGCCCGCGAATTCGCGAAGGCGCTCCTGTGTGACGCTAAGCAGGGCGGGCCGTGCGATGAGTGTCGCCAATGCCAGCGCGTCGCAAGCGGCCACCACGCGGACGTCATGGTCATCTCGCCTGCCGGCACAGGCTCCATCGGCATCGAGGCCGCTCGCGATCTCCAGGCCGCCGCCAACCTGCAGCCGTACGAGGCGTCCGGACGAGTCATCATCATCGACGATGCGGACACCCTTACACGTGAGGCGGCGAACGCCCTCCTCAAGGTGCTGGAGGAACCTCATCCGAACGTCACCCTCATCCTCGTGACGGCCAATGACGAGGCGATTCTTGATACCATCCGTTCTCGCTGCCAGATCGTGCCGCTCCGCCCGATCCCGTTCGAGCAGGTCGCAGAGGCGTTGCGCGAGAACGGCGTGGATGACAAGGAAGCGAACCGTCTTGCGAAACTCTCCGGCGGACGACTCGAATACGCGCTCAGCCTGCTGGCCGATACCGCACCGCTGGATGCTCGCCGCGCCGCCCTGGATGACATCCTTGCCGTTCGCGGCGAGCCTGTTGCCGACCGCCTCAGGCGCGCCGGCAGGATGGCCGAGGACTTCTACGCCGACCGCCAGCGCCTGCTTGCCCGGCTTGAGGCGTGGGCATCGATATGGCGCGACGCGCTAATCGTTGCGGCGGGCGCGCCGGAGGACGTAACGGATTCCGAGGACCTGGATCGTGTAGGGGAGATCGGCGTCACACTGGGGGAGGCCCAATCAGCCCTGAACGAGACCCTCTTCACCATGCAGGCGCTACGCCAGAACGCCAACGCCCGCCTCGCGCTGGAATCCTACCTGCTCTCACTCCCGTAGCCGCTCAATAGGGAGAAGTCGGGCTCCCCCCGTTCCCTATCTACCCAATATGTGGTAAACTTATCGGCGGTGTGTTCGGGCGCGGGACGGCAGTAACTATGTGAACTGTACCTCACTGCTTTCCCCGCGCTGCGCTGCCCCCTCTCATTCGAGGCCGAGCGAATGTCAGGGGGTAGCGTCTTTTTGGGGCTATGCCCTGTCCAGTTCAATGCCCAGCGCGTCCGTCACCGTGGCCAGATCCTTGTCGCCGCGACCGCTCAGGTTCACGAGGATTATGTCGTCTGATGTCAGCGTGGCGGCCAGACGCGCCGCCTCAAATATCGCGTGTGATGATTCCAGCGCCGGGATGATGCCCTCCGTCCGCGCCAAGAGCTTAAAACCCTCCAGCGCCTCCGTGTCCGTCACGCTCGTGAATCGGGCCCGCTCCGTCTCCTGGTAATACGACAATTCCGGCCCCACGCCGGGGTAGTCCAGGCCTGCGGAGATGCTGTGTGTTTCCGTCACCTGCCCCCATTGGTCCTGCAGTACTTGTGAAAATGACCCGTGCAGCACGCCTGGTTTGCCTGCGCCGAGGCTCGCGCTGTGCTCGCCCGTATCGATGCCGTGCCCCGCAGCCTCCACGCCGACCATCGTAACGTCTGAGTCGCCGTAGAACGCGTGGAACAGCCCCATCGCGTTGCTCCCGCCGCCCACGCACGCCACAAGATGCGTCGGCAGCCGACCCTCAACCTCCAGCATCTGCTCACGCGCCTCCTGCCCGATGACGGCCTGGAAATCGCGCACGATGACAGGGTAGGGGTGAGGCCCGACGACGCTGCCGATGACGTAGTACGTGTTCGCAACGTTCGTCACCCAGTCGCGCATCGCCTCGTTAACGGCATCCTTGAGCGTGCGGGAACCCGCCGTGACGGACACGACGTCCGCCCCCAGCAGCCGCATGCGGAACACGTTTGGCGCTTGCCGGTGAATGTCCTCCTCGCCCATGTACACGACGCATTCGAGGCCCAACAGCGCGCAGACGGTGGCCGTTGCCACGCCGTGCTGCCCCGCGCCGGTCTCCGCGATGATCCGTGTCTTGCCCATGCGCCGGGCCAGCAGCACCTGCCCGAGGGCGTTGTTGATCTTGTGCGCGCCTGTGTGCGCCAGGTCCTCTCGCTTGAGGTAGATGCGTGCGCCGCTGCTTTGTTGGGTCAGCCTCTCGGCCAGCGATAGCGGTGTTGGGCGGCCTGCATAGGTTCGTGAGAGATGGTCCAGGCGTGAAAGGAACTCCGTGTCCTCGCGGGCCGCCGCGTATGACTCCTCAAGCTCCGTGACCGCCGCCATCAGCGTCTCCGGCACATAGCGGCCGCCGAATCTCCCAAAGCGTCCCGGCGCCTCCGCATCTGCTCCCGTCTTGACGATGGTCATCGCGTTGTCCCGCCACCGGTGCGCGCGCCGACGGAGTCCGTTGACGCCCGCCGCGCCTCATAGACGAATCGTCCCACCTTGGAGGGATCCTTCACTCGTTCCGTTTCAACACCGCTTGAAACGTCCACGCCCCACGGACGAACTGAGCGAATTGCCTCAGCGACGTTGTCCGGCCCAAGACCGCCCGCCAGGATGAACGAGTAGCGCCTCGCGAGCCGCTCCGCCAGCGCAAAATCGAGGCTGACGCCCGCGCCCCCGGGCTCGCCCTCCACGTGCGGCTCAATCAGGCTCAGCGAGCCGGTGCGCTGTGTGAATTCGGCCACGACTCCAAGTTCGTCCTCAACCTGTTCCGGCGTCAGGGCGGACGATATACGCCGGCAGATGATCAGCGGCCTCTCCATCTGCTCCCAATACGACGGAGTTTCCGTCCCGTGCAGTTGAATCATGTCCAGCCCCACCTCGTCCGCCGTCGCGTTGACCTCGTCAACGGGCTGATCGACGAACACGCCAACGACGGGCGGCACGTGATCAGCCTCGCCCCGCAGGGTGCTGACAATCTCCCGGGCGTAGTCGACAGGGATGCGCCGCCACGCGTCGGCGAAGATGATGCCCAACAGGTCGGCCCCCGCGTCGGCGGCATTGATAAGGTCGGTTGCGGACCGGTTGCCGCACATCTTGATTGCGAGACCCATCAGCTGCTCCGCGGCCCGAAGTCGCCCGGCATGCCGGGGAAGCGCGGCGGTCCGAAACCGCCGATTCCCGGAACCCCGCCGCCCGGCACGGGAGGCCCGCCGCCGAACTGCGGAATCGTGTCCCGTATGGCATCCTCGGGCACGTTCGTCTCCATGCCCGTCAAACGCGGGATGCGAACTGAACTGAGATTCTGCGCCTTGGCGGCAGTATCGTCCGCGGTAATCAGCGCCTCGCCAACGAGTATCGCGTCCGCGCCGGCCGCTCTCATGCTGCGTGCGTCCTCCTCAGTGGAGATGCCGCTTTCCGCCACGACGCGCGTGCTGCCGCCGATGCGCGGCGCGAGGCCGTGTGTCGTGGCCAAATCCGTCTCGAACGTACGGAGATCGCGGTTGTTGATGCCCACCAGTCGCGGCTTGATGTCCAGCGCGCGATAGAGTTCAAGCTCGTCATGCGTTTCGATCAACGCCGCCATGCCCAGTTCGTTCGCCAGCCCCTGGTAGTCCTGCAGCTGCCCGTCGGACAGGCTGATGACGAGCAGGAGAATGGCGTCCGCGCCCCACACCCGCGCCTCATAGATCATGTACTCGTCGATGACGAAATCCTTGCGCAGGATGGGTGTTCCTGATTCCGCCGTGACTTCTCTCACCGCCGCGAGATCGTCTAACGACCCCTTGAAGAACGGCCTGTCCGTCAGCACGGAGAGCGCCGACGCGCCGTTGTCGATATACACGCGGGCAAGCTCTGCGGCGTCGATGTCCGGCGCGAGGTCTCCTTTGGACGGCGACGCCCGCTTGACCTCGGCGATCAGGTGCAGCCGGTCCTCCGCAAACGCGTCATAGAAACTGCGCGTTTCCTCGGCGTCTTGGGCCCGCGCCTTGACCTCGTTGAGAGGCTGCGACGACATGCGGTCATCAAGATCCTCCCGCGTTTGCGGCAGGATTCTATCCAGGTATGTGCCGGTCGTCATTGGTGTGATTCCTTGACCTGTCGTGAAGCACGTCTATAATGCCACTCATTGCGGCCTGACGCCGCGAGGGAGGCTTCCATGTCCAACTGGGACATGTTTCACCTGAACACCCCGGACCCCCAGGAGGCGGTGCAGAAGCACCGTGAGACGCACGACGGCCACCGACATCCGGTTACTCTCGAACGCGCCCTCGTTTACCTTGCCATCATCGCGGGTATCTCCGCGCTGCCGATCATCGTGCTCTTCATTTACGCCGCGCGCGCTGCCTAAGCCCAACCGTATCTTTCCGGATAGGCTTTCCATGTTTGACCAGGAACTCCGCGAGGGCGAGCGCCGCAAAGAAGGCGAGAGCTTCAAGAAATTCGCAGGCCGCCGCCTGATTGTTGCGGTCATCGCCCTGATCGGCGTGGCGATTCTAGCCTTGCTGCTGTTCAACGCAGCTCCCTAACCCCTGCTCGCCGCCACCAGCCGCTCCAGCCTGTCTCGCGCCGCGCCGGAGTCGATGGACTCCCGCGCCGCCTCAAGTCCTCCGGCCAGATCGTCCGCTGCCTCTCCGGCTACCAGCGCGGCAGCCGCGTTGATGAGCACGATGTCGCGGTACGGCCCCGGCTCCCCGTTCAGCACGTTCGTGAAGATGCGGTAACTGGACTCCACGTCCTCGCTTCGTATCTGGTCGACGCCGGCATGAGTCAGCCCAAACTGTTCCGGCGCGATCTCTTGCACCGTCACGGAGCCGTCGCGGTACTCCGCCATGATCGACGGCCCGCTCAGCGCGATCTCGTCCAACCCGTCCGCGCCATGCACCACGATGGCCCGCTTTGCGCCCAGCTCTCCCAGCACGCGGGCGATGGTCTCCACGAGTTCAGGGCGCGGCACGCCGACAAGCTGATGCCCGGCGTGGGCCGGATTCGTGAGGGGTCCGAGGATGTTGAACACCGTCCGCACGCCGATCTCGCGGCGCGGCGCTGCCGCGTGTCGCATCGCGGGGTGATATTTCGGCGCGAACATGAAGCCGATGCCCGCGCTGTCGATGCAGTGCGCCACCTGCTCCGGCTCAAGCTCGATGGTCACGCCCGCCGCCTCCAGCACGTCGGCGGAGCCGCACGCGGACGACGCGGCGCGGTTGCCGTGCTTGGCAACGCGCAGCCCCGCTCCCGTGGCCACCAGTGCCGCCGTCGTTGAGATATTGAAAGTGTGAGACGCGTCGCCGCCCGTCCCGCACGTATCCAGCAGCGACTCGGGATCGTCAACCTCGACGCGCAGCGCCCGCGCCCGCATCACGCGAGCAAGCCCGGCGATTTCGTCGACGCCCTCGCCCTTCGTGCGCAGCGCCATGAGGAACGCGCCCAACTGCGCGGGCGTGGCCTCGCCGTCCATGATCTCCGTCATCACCTGCTCGGCCTCCGCCTGCGAGATGCTGCGGCCCTCAATCAGGTGTGCAATTGCCTCTCGAATCATCGGATGCGCTCCATATCGTTCCTAGTCCTGAACTCGTTGCGACCACATGATACGTGTTGCCATAGAGGGGGGCGGGCTAATCCGAGGCGGCGTAGTGGCGCTGCCCCTCCCATCGCGTCACCAGCGCAACGGTTGCGGCGAACAAGACGAGCACGGCGCAGAAGATGAAAGTCGCCGGCAAGTCTCTTTCATCTGCAATCCACCCGCCAATGAGAGGGGCGAGAGAGCCGAACAGCGTTGCAACGCCAAAAACGAGTGAAACCGTCGTGGATTGAACGTCGGATGGCGCGAGGTCGGACGCGGACGCGAGGAAGATCGCCATCATCGGGTAGAAGAACAGGCTCGCGACCAGGATGATGCCGATCAACGGCAGTCCCTCGGGGACAACACCGAACAGGACGTAGGCGATTCCAAGAACGGCCATCGCCGGAACCATCACGGCTTTGCGGCCCCAACGGTCTGAAAGGTATCCCATCACCGGCTGAGAACCGATGCCGGTCACGTGCAGCAGGAAGAGGTGGAAGCCCAAAGCGCCCGACGTCAAGCCAATGTCCTCGCGTAGATAGACGGGCAGGAATGTGTACATGGTGGCTTGAGCGCCGGCGAATCCGCCCGTAAAGAACAGCACCAGCAGCAGACGCCGATTGCGCAAGAGTCTGCGCAGCGCGACCAGGTATTCAGCAAAGGATGCGGCCTGGCTGATGTCGGCAGGGACGCGTCGCAGCACGAACCAGATGATGAACCCGAGGATCAATCCGGGGACGATCGCGCCCTGGAAGATCACCTGCCACGCAAAGAACCCCAGCAGAAAACCCGCGACGATCGGGCCGAGGGCCTCGCCGACGCTCCCTCCCGTGCCGTGCAAGGCGATGGCGAATCCACGGTTTGCGGTGAATTGCCGCGAGAGTGAGCCTATCGCCGCCGGGTGCCACAGAGAGATGAACAGCACCATCAACGATGTCCATAGCGTGACGAGCCAGAACGACATCGTTAGTCCGGCGAGTGCGTATGTAACGCCGATGCCTGCAATCGAGATGCCCAGCACGATTGCGCGGAGCTTTGTGAATCGGTCGGCTATGTAGCCTGCCGGGAAGTTGGCCAGCCCGCCGGTTAGAAAGCGCGACGTGGAGAGAACGCCAACCTGCGTATTGGTGAGGCCAAGGCCTGTCTTGAGTTCAGGCAACAGCACCGCAAAGGCGGCATTCATCAGGTGCTTTATGCCGTGGCCCGCAACGGCGGTGATCAGCAGCGTCCGCCGCTGGCCGGTCGTCAGTTCACGCTCGGCCGGCGCCGATGCCGTTGATCCTTCACCTTGCTGTTGAATGTTCTGCGCCAACGTGTCCTCGCGCCTACATCTTCAGGAAATTACGGAGCAGGTCCTTGCCAACCTCCGTGCGAATGCTCTCCGGATGGAACTGTATGCCCACAATGGGATACTCACGGTGCCGTACGCCCATCACAACGCCCGTGTCCGTCCGCGCCGTTACCTCAAGCTCCTCGGGCACGGTGTCCGGCAGGATGGCGAGTGAGTGGTAGCGGATCGCCTCGAACGGATTTGGCAGACCCTCGTACACACCCTTGTCGTCATGGTAAATCATGCTGGATTTGCCGTGCATGATTTCTCCCGCCCCGGCCACCGTCCCGCCGAAGGCCTCCCCGATGCACTGATGGCCGAGGCACACGCCCAACACCGGCGTCCCCCGTTCACCGAAATAGCGCGCAACGTCCTTGGAGATGCCCGCGTTGGCAGGATTCGACGGGCCCGGTGAGATGACCACCTTCTCCGGCTGCATCTCCGCGATGTTTTCAACCGTCGTCTTGTCGTTCCGATCAACGACAACCTCTTCGCCAAGCTCGGACAGGTATTGGTACAGGTTGTAGGTAAAGCTGTCGTAGTTATCCAGCAGGAATATCATCGCGCGCCTCCCACGGCCACCGGGCCTGGCCGATGTATCCGCGTATTCGTGAGGTCCTCTCCGGCGTCCAGTGCCGCCAGCATCCCCCGCGCCTTGGATAGCGATTCCTCGTACTCGGCTCTCGGCTCGCTGTCATAGACGAGACCGCCGCCCGCCTGCACGGTTGCCAACCCGTCCTTCATCACGATGGTGCGGATGCAGATGGCCATGTCCATGTTGCCCGCGTTGGAGAAGTAGCCCACCGCGCCGCCGTACGGCCCACGCGCGTGCGGCTCCTTGTCCGCGATGATCTCCATGGCCCGCACCTTGGGCGCGCCGGACAGCGTGCCCGCCGGGAAACAGGAGCGCAGCGTGTTGTACGCCGTGTATTCCGGGCGCAGCTTGCCAACCACGTTCGACACGATGTGCATCACGTGCGAGTACTTCTCGATCTCCATGAGCTGTGTTACTTCTACGGTGCCCGGCTCACTGACGCGACCGATGTCGTTCCGGCCGAGATCAACAAGCATGATGTGTTCGGCCCGTTCTTTCTCGTCCGTAATCAACTCTTCGGCAAGCGCGTTGTCCTCCTCAGGCGTCCCGCCGCGCCGCCGTGTCCCCGCAATGGGATGTGTTGTCGCGATTCCGTCCTCCACGCGCACGAGCATCTCCGGAGACGAGCCGATGATGTGAAAGTCGCCCATATCGAGGAAGTACATGTACGGCGAGGGGTTCAGCGTCCGCAGCGCGCGGTAGATGTCAAACGGAGCGGCGGAGGTGCGCCGCGCCAGCCGCTGGGACAGCACCACCTGTATGCACTCGCCGTCCGTGATCAGCTCCCGCGCCTCTTCAACCTGCTGCATGAACGACTCCGGCGTGTGGTTGGACGTCAACTCGCTGCGGTAATCACTCTCGTCGCCGGGATCGAGGCAGGCGTTGCCGTCAAGCCTGCCTGTCTCAAGCCTCAGGATGATGTTGTCGATGTGTTCGGTCGCTTGCTGATAGGACTCGTGGATCCGGTCATCGTCGCCGTCAAGCGACGCATGGGTGACGACCTTGATCACGTGCTTGACGTGGTCGAAGATCAACAGCGTGTCGGTCAACATGAAGACGGATTCCGGCAGTCCCATCGGGTCCGGGTTCTCGTTTCGCGGGACGCGCGGCTCAAAGTGGTGAACCGCCTCATAGGCAATGAACCCAACCGCCCCGCCCAGGAATCGGGGCAGGCCGGGAACCTGCACCGGCTTGATGCCCTCCAGTTCCTTCTCGATGAGCGTCAGCGGATCAACGCTGCCCGCCGGCGTGTTTGGCCCTGTCCTGAGCACCGTGGTTGGCAGCGTGCCGATGAAGCTGTATCGAGCAACGTGCTCGCCGCCCTCCACGCTTTCCAGCAGGAATGAGGGCGCTTCCTGCGCCACCTTGAGGTAGGCGGTGACGGGAGTCTCCATGTCGGCAGGAATGTCACGCCAAACCGGCACGACGTTGCCCTGTCCCCGCATCGCGCGCACCTCATCCATGCCCGGGAAATACGTCGTCATCTCCACTCCCGCCTTTCTGCTTCTCCCTCGTCCGTGCCTGAAATTCCCGGGACAAACAAAAAGCCCGTCCCTCACAGGGACGGGTCCTCGTTTCGCGTGGATTCCCGCGGTGCCACCCTTATTCCCCCGCCTCTTGGCGGGAGCTCTCGTTAGGTACTTCCCGTTGGCCGTAGCCTCTGGGGGTATACCGTGGACGTGTAACGGCGTCCCAACCCGTCGGAGCCTACTGGGGCGCGGCTTTCGCCTCCCTGTTCGGTCCGCGGCTCCCGAGTCCATTCCCATCCGGTTCGGCGCCGGGATTCCACCAATCCCCGACTCTCTGCAGCCTGACGATGGACGGTACTACTCTCGTTCGTCGCCTTTAGTTCCTATTCAATTTGCTCAAAATCCTACCTGTGGACCCCCCTTTTGTCAATCTGGCGATGCCCCGCTCCACGTACTCGGCAGGCCCCCGGCCCAACCGGCTCTCCATCAGGGTCACCGCATCGACGCGGAATACCTTTGAGGGAATTGACGGCGCATCTATCGCGTCAAGCCGCCATCTCCGTCCGCGCCTCACGCGCCCCAGCGTGATATGCGGTTGAAATGCGCGGGACTCTACACGCAAACCGATGCTCTTCACCGCGGCGTTCACCCGTTCATGCACCTCGTGCAGGGCATCCATGTCGCCCTCCAAACCAGCCCACACCACCTGAGCGCCGCCTCTCCGCCGTCTGTCACCGAATGTGCCCAAACTGCCTACGGTCAACTCGAAAGACTCGGTGCCCGCCGTCTCTTTCCGGAGGGCATCGATCAGCGGCTCAGCCGCGCTTTCAGTGATCTGGCCGAGAAAGGCGAGTGTGACGTGCATCGCGTCCGCCGCCACCCAGCGCACTGCGTCATCCGCATCGCGCTGCCGAAGCTGATTGACCACCGCTTCGAGTTCTGTCCTGACGCCCGGCGGCGGAACAACGGCGACGAACGCCCGGAAGGAGGGCGGAGCGGGGGAGTCAGCCGTCACGCGCGGGAAGCCCCCACTCTCCTCAGGAATTCTTCCGCATTGTGCTGCAGCACGCGCTCCATCTCCTCAGACGTCAGCCCGGCCTTATCGAGGTATTGGATTACACGCTCCTGCCGCATCAGCGGGTAATCCGTCGCGAACAGCACCCGGTCAAGGCCGATTGAGTTGATGAGAGCGCGAACGGTGGCGGGGTCGTACAGGTACGGCATTGCCGCCGTGTCCACGTAAACGTCCGCAAACACGTCCTCAGACGCGCGGAGATTCGCATAGAACGGCAATCCCCCTCCGGCGTGCGCAAGGATAACGGGTATGCCGCGCAGATGCTCCAATAGCCTGTACACGCGCTCGGGCGTCGCCGTCCCCTTGCCCGGATACATCCGCCCAACGGGCTCGGAGGCGTGCATCAACAACCCCATGCCGTGCCCGCGAACACCCTCCCCGAAAGCATCTATGTCGTGGGCCTGCATCTCAAGCAGCCCCTGCGTATCCGGTCGAAGCTCCCCCAGCCCTCGGACGCCCGCTGCGGCCAGGCGGTCGATTTCTGCCAGCGCGTCCGAGAGTGAATCACGCGGCGCAACGGTTCCGAAACCCACCACGCGGCTGGGGTAGAGCCGCACCGCCTCGATGATCGCGTTGTTCCCCTCGCGGCACAGGTCGTTCGTGCTCCACCCGAATCCGCATGTAATCGACCGCGAGATACCCGCCAGGTCCATTGAATCCACCAGCTGCTCCGTCACGATGATCTGCGCGTCCGGCGCCTGGTACATCTCATGGAACGCGGCATCCTGCGGAAAGTAGCGGAATCGATTCTCCGCCACATCCGGGTGAAAAATGTGAACGTGCGCGTCGACGCGGCCTATCGTGCTCATCGGCTAAAGTATAGAGAAAGGAACGGGGTACCCCCCAATCCCGATAGAGAAACAATGACGCAGACAGTTCTGGACAACCCTTCCCCGGATGCCGCGCCGCCCTCTCGCTCCCGCGTGGCTGTCGTCTACACGACGCCTGAAACGGTGTTGGACGATATTGGCCGCCTGATGCGCCTCGCAGGGTATCAGGAGACGCTTGATGCCGCTGCGGCCACGCTTTTGAAGGTCAACATCTCCTGGCAGCTCTGGTATCCGGCCTGTTCAACGACGCCATGGCAGCTTGACGGCGTCATCAAGACCCTGAAAGAGGACGGGTTCCAGGACATCATTGCCGCGCACAACGGCACGGTCGTCGTTGATGCAAAGGTTGGCGAGGTCAACAACAAGCATCTGCCCGTCATCGAGAAGCACGGCATCCCGAACACACACCTCGAGGACGTGGAGTGGATGCAGTTCCAGCCGCAGGCGGAGATGCGCGTGCTGGGCGACATATTCCCGGAGGGTCTGCGGATTCCGGCCCTCTTCCCCGGCAAGAACATCATCCATCTGCCAACCATGAAGACCCACGTCTTCACGACGATGACCGGCGCGATGAAGAACGCGTTTGGCGGCTTGCTGAATCACCGCCGCCACTGGACGCATTCCGTGATCCACGAGACGCTCGTCGACTTGTTGGCCATCCAGAAAGAGATCCATCCCGGCCTGTTCGCCGTCATGGATGGCACCTTTGTGGGTGATGGGCCCGGCCCGCGCGCCATGCAATGGCAAACCAAGAACATCTTGCTCGCGTCGGCAGACCAGGTTGCCATCGACGCCGTCTCCGCCAAGCTCATGGGAATTGACCCGATGTCCGTCAGATTCATTCGTCTTGCGCATGAAGCCGGCTTGGGAACCGGTGATCCGCGGGAGATTGAAATCGTTGGCGAGGACGTGTCCGAGGTGAATTGGCGTCTGAAGGCGAGCGAGGACACGTTCGCCAGCCGCGGGCAGAAACTCATCTACTGGGGCCCGCTCAAGCGCCTGGAGCATCTGCTGCTTCGGACGGTCATCGCTCCCTGGTCCTATGTTGCGTCGAATCTCTATTTCAATGGCTATTGGTACAATGCGATTGGCCGGCGCAGAGCCGGGAAGGCGCTGGAAACGCCGTGGGGGGAGCTGTTCCGCTCATATTGATGCGGCAGCGGGCGTGACGGCGCGTGTATCATGCAGGTAGGGGAACCTGGTCGCCCGAGGGAGGGCACGATGTCGGAAGAACGAGCCAACAGCGAAGCTCCGACTATTGAAACCGAGGACAAGGCTCACATTGCCGAGGGACGCCTTGAGCACGAGGCGTCCGCGCTTGAAGACGAGAACGGCACTCTTGAGCTTGTCGAGTCCGGCCATGACGACCGCGTCTGGCAGCGTGTCCTTCATGCTGCGCTCGCCGTCCCCGGGGTAAAGGTTGATCGTGAGGACTTCCTGCGGTCCAGTCTGAAATCGATCGCTGATGACGAGCAGGTTGAAAAGGCCGTCAAGACCCGGCCTGCGCTGGCAGGCATCGAGATCGACCGGATCGATGCACGGGCGAATGTCCTCATCAGGAAGCATGTTGCCCGCGCGTCCGGCATCTCATTCGCAACCGGCATTCCCGGTGGATTCGCCATGCTGGGGACGATTCCGGCTGACCTTGCCCAGTACTTCTATCACCTCACCGTGATGGCGCAGGAGTTAGCCTATCTCTACGGGTGGCCGGACCTTTTGCACGAAGGCGAGTTGGATGAGATCGCCCAGGCTGACATTACGATGTTCATCGGCGCGATGATGGGTGTGGGCGCGGCCAAGCAGGGCATCCAGCAGCTCTCCGCACGCGCCGTGACGTATCACGCCTCGTCGATGCTGGCCAGGCGTGTTGGTCGCTACATCGGTGTAAAGATCACCAAGGACACGTTCACACGCGGATTCGCCAAGGCCATCCCGCTCCTGGGGGGATTCCTCGGCGCAGGTATGACGGCGTCCACCATGCTTCCGATGGCTCGCCGGCTCAGGAAGGACCTTGCCCAGCTTGACTATGCCCTGGCCGAAAAGCCGATTGAGGGCCACGAGAACTAGACAAAAGTCGGCCCGCGCCTGGCGCGCGACTGAACTATTCCCGACTATCCCGCTCCCTGCGAATAGCGGTGAAATCCTCCCGTCGCCATCGGTAGGGCGAGTGGACGATTGTTCCCGGTTCGGTAACGGTATCCAGCAGGCTGAGCGCGTCTTCGACGATGGTGCGCTGTTGGTCCACGTTGCCCGGTTGCCCGAACGGCTGCCCGTAGGGGTGTTTCACAAAGAGTGAACGAGGCGGTTTGACCCGCATGGGCTGCTGCAAGCCCTGGTTCACCACCACCGTTGAGATGCCGTGCTCCTCAAGCACCCGCGCGATCAGCCCTCCGGACTGATTGCACATGGGTCAAGTCGTCCCGATCAACGCGGCGTCGACGTTTTCCTCAAGGAGCATCCGTGCCGCTTCCGGCGCGGTTTCCTCCATCAGGCGCGGGATATTGTCGCCGACGATGTAGCCCATGAAACCGAAAGCGCTCGTGGCGAGTGACCCAATTCGATCTTCCGCCTCCATCTCGCGCAGCCGTTCCATGGGAAAGATGACGTTGATGTCCTTCTCAGCGTTTGACTTGTCATAGTGCTCATGGAAGATCGCCAGATCGGACACCGGTGTCGCGGATGGAATCACGCGGTATGACGGGTCGTCATCGATGAACGGCTCCTGCGCGTCACGCACATAGGTCCCGCCTGTTGTCAGGAGCGCAATGCGCGCCTCTGAGAGCGGCTTCTCAAACGCCGTCCACGGTGAAGAATCGAAAGAGATGGCGTTGGGGTTCACGCGGGAAATCAGATCGCGCTCCCACTCGCTGAGGAATTCGTCGACCCGCGACCAATCGCCGTCGTCATGGGAGAGCAGCGCGACTTCATACAGCCCGTTGAAGAAGCGGGTCGCCTCCTCCTCCGGCAGGCGTTCCACCCTGATCTTGGAGAACGCCATATTCTCGATAGACGGCGGCAGCCGCGCCAGATCACGCAGTTCAATGGGCATCGGGAATCCTCTTGGCGTCCGTCCTGCGAATCGTCAGACGGGCCGCCAATACTCGTAGACCAGCGCCAGTTCTTTGAGATAGGCCTCTTCGTCGTCGCAGTCCCACCCGCGCATCTCGCGGATGAGGTCGCACAACGCCGCGCTGGGCCGCCGGTTGTGGCTGTTGACGACGATGACGCTCAGCAGGGGGCGTCCTGCCTCCGCCTCGCTCTCCGCCACGCGCACGAGCAGAGGATCACACGTCGTGCCCTCGATGTCGGGCACGTTGAGCTGTGCCGCAAACTGCGCGTAGCTCATCCGCTGGCCGTTGCGCGCCACCGGAATCAGGACCTGCCGCGCCCGCTCGACCACTTCTGCGGTCAACTCAACGTCCGCAGCACGTGCCTCAAGCTCGCGCTGCCTCTCGATAGCCTGGACGATCAGTGACGGATCCGGCTCGAAAACCATTGCTCTCCCACAGACATTCCTACCGGCCCACCGACCGATTATCTTCCGACTATCCTCGCAAGGCCCCGTATGAAAGCCCGGAGCGGGTTGCCTTTCTCAGATGTCTGCGTGCCGCCTTCCCGGGTGGGCGCGCCACGGGAGGCCGCGGATTCCTCGTCATGAGCACTGAAATAGAGGCGCTCCAATTCCTTGATAACAGCGTCGTGGAGAATATCCAATTCCTCCGCAGGACGTCCCTGCCAATGAGCGGTAACCCTCTCAGACTCCTCCAGGTAAAAGACCTTTTCGTTCTCGAATGTGCGTCCCAGTTCACGGGCAAGCCTGAAGAAGCTCACGCCGGGCGTTCCCTGCCGCTTCCGCACCACAAGGACGCTCAGCAATCCCCGCCCTGCCGCCTCCTCAGCACGTGATAGCTCATTGAGCATCTCGGTGAATTGGCTGCTCTGTGGACTGAGTACTAGCGCGGTGGCCATTTCGCCGTAGGAAATCGTTCGGCCTTCCCTCGCGCGGGCGACGAGAATCTCCCATGCGCGAGCGAGCGCCTCAACTGCTTGCCCTCCCTCATCTGCCCGGGCAACACCCATCTCGGTCCCCCCTGGCGATCATCACTTCAGTTCTTGGTACACCTTCTCTGCTGTGATCGGCAGGCTGTTGATACGCGCGCCGATGCTGTCTGCAACCGCGTTGGCGATAGCCGGCGCCGCCATGCTGTTCGCATGCTCACCGATTCCCCGCGCCCGGAGTGGGCCGTGACCGTCATCGGACTCCATCACAACGACATCGAGGCTCGGTATGTCGCGCGCCGTTGGCAGCTTCATGTCCGCGAACGACGGATTCATGACCCGCCCGCTCTCATCGTAGAATAACCCCTCCATCAAAGCCGAGCCAATGGACTGCACGATGCCGCCCTCGATCTGGCTTGTGAATCCCATGGGATTCAGCACGCGGCCCGTCTCATGCACTGCCGTGTAGCGCAGCGGCGTCACCTCTGCCGTGTCCGGGTCCACGGACACGTCCACGACGTGGACGCCATAGCCGTTCCAGGGGCTGTCAAAGCCCTCCATCTCATCCGTTCGCGCGCCAACGGGCTCGCCAAAGCGCCGCGCAATGTCCTCAATCGCGATGCGCTCGTCGGCATTTGCGCCGTTCACGATATGGCCCGCCTCGATGGTCAGCCGTTCCTCGTCCCAACCCATGAACTCCGACGTGAGGCGCTGCAGGCGTCCCTTCACCTCCTGCATCGCGTTGAAACCGGCCGTGCTGAACATCCGCGCGCCGCGGCTCCCGGCGATGCCCATGTCTCCCGTCTTGCCCTCGCGGGTCGACCACGTGACGACGTCGATGCGGTCGATCGGGATGTCAAGCTCGTCGGCAACGATCTGCGCGATGATGGTGCCCGTCCCGGTCCCCGGGTCGAAGACCGGATGATTGATCTCAACGCGGCCATCCTCCATGACCTTGACGGCCACGCTGCCAGTCACGCCGATCTGTGAGTGGCTGCCAATTGCCACGCCGCGGCCCACGCCTTCCGGCTTCGGGTCGTAGTAGCCCGCCGCCTCCGCCGCGCGCCTCAGCGCCGCGCCGGCCTGCACGTTCTCCCACTCCTCGCCTGTCGGGTACTCTTCACCGGGTTCAACAACGTTGTGCAACCGGAAATCCATGGGGTCCATGCCGATGGCGTTTGCCAGCACGTCCATATGGGACTCCCCGGCGAAATGGGCTTGAACGTGCCCGGGCGCGCGGGCGTACGTGCATGGAGAGGTGTTCGTGTACACCTGGTGAGAGTCCACCTTGACGTTTGCAATGCGGTACGGCCCCACGATTTCAACGATGCCCATGATGGCGGGCAGGGGGGCGTATGCCGCATAGCCGCCTCCCGCGAAATGAACTTCGGACTCCCATGCTGTGATCGTACCGTCGTTCTTGACGCCCGCCTTCACCCGCATCGTTGCCGGGTGGCGCATCGTCATGTTCTGGAACTCTTCGTCATACTCGATCGTCCACTTGATCGGCCTGCCGGTTCGCTGATTGAACTCATACGCAAGCGCAACATCTGTGCCGGACGACTTTCCACCGAACGAGCCACCAACATAGTTGAAATTGAAATTGATGTTGTCCTCGTCAATGCCGGTCAGGCGCGATAACTCCTGCAGCGCGCCTGTCGGGGTGTCATTCGCGTTCCACACCTGAACCACGCCCTCGTCATCGACGTACACGAGGCAGGCGTGCGGCTCAAGATAGCCCTGGTGGAGCAGGGGAGTGCGGTATGTCCGTTCAATCACGTGGTCTGCGTCAGCAAACCCGGCGTCCACGTCACCCTTGGCGAAATGGATGCCTGCGTAGCGGTTGGGGTGCTCGTCTCGCGGCGGCATCCCCTCGTATGAGCCGGCGTCCGGGTGGAGAACCGGCGCGTCCGCTGTCATCGCGTCCTCCGGCGCGAGAATGGCCGGAAGCTCCTCGTAGTCGATGTCGATCAGTCCGATTGCCTGCTGCGCGATGTCCTCGTCATCGGCGACGACCGCCGCAACCTTGTCGCCAACAAGCATGACCCTGTCCCACGCCAGCAGCGGCATGTCCTTGATCATCGCGCCCGTCAACCTGCCCTTGACATCCTCGCCGGTCAGAACCAGGTGAACGCCGGGCAGCGCGCTGGCGGCTGATGTGTCTACTGAGACGATGCGCGCGTGGGGAAATGGGCTGCGCAGGATTTTCATCCACAACATGCCGGGCATCTGCGCGTCAAGCCCGTACACCGCAGACCCTGTTACCTTTTCAGGCCCATCGACGCGTGGGACTGACGTCCCGACAAGCTTTGAGCCACCGCTCCCCGCAGTTGATGTCACTGTCATACCCCCGGATATTTCCCAAGACTGTGTTCTGGCATTGTAACGCAGGGATGCCCGTTCCTGCGCCCGTAGCACCTCCTGTCTGAGCACTGTTACACTCGTAGGCAGTTCATGAGATTTGGCTATTTTTGGGGCAGGGGGAATACGTCTATGCCAACCGTCCAGACCAACGGAATCGAAACCGCGTACACAGACCAGGGACAGGGTGACGGGCCTCCCGTCGTTCTCATCCACGGCTTTCCCTACAACAAGTCCATGTGGGATGACCAGGTTGCGGCGCTCTCCGGCAGTCATCGCGTCATTACCTATGATCTGCGCGGCCACGGTGAATCCGGCGCGACTGAGGGGCCGTACACCATGGAGATGCTGGCGGATGATCTCCATGCGCTGGTTGAAGAACTGTCTCTTGGGGAGGTTGCCCTTGGCGGTTTCTCCATGGGCGGCTATGTTGCGCTGGCCTTTGCCGCCGCATATCCCGAGCATCTCTCCAGCCTGATGCTGCTTGATACGCGCCACCTCCCGGACTCTGAACAGGCGGCAGAGGGGCGTGAGAATCTCGCCAGGCAGGTTGAGGCGGACGGCGTCGGCGGCCTTGCGGAGGCGTTGCCCGGCCGAATGCTGACTGAAGCCACTGTCAACGGCAAGCCTGACGTGGTCGCCAAGGCGTCGGACATGATTCGAGCGGCGTCGCCTGCGGGCGTCGCGGGAGCGGCGCGCGGCATGGCGGTGCGCCCTGACCAGACCGACACGTTGGGCAGCATCCACGTGCCCACGCTCATTGTCGTTGGCGATCAGGACGGCATCACTCCGCCTGCGGACGCGCAGACGATGGCGGACGCCATCTATAACTCAACGCTGGTCACAATCGCTGATGCCAGCCACCTCTCCAACCTGGACAAGCCGGATGAGTTCAACAGGGCATTGATTGACTTCCTCAACGCCTGAGTTCCACGCCCGGCTGGGGCTTGAAACCGTTCACGCCGGGCAGGAATTCACGCCAACCCCGCTTGACCTCAGCCGTGAGGCCGTTGTCAACTTGCTGAACTCCGTTGAGGCCGACCTGCCCCAGGATGAAAACGGTGTGGAACTCGTTCCGCCGTCCGTCGTGGCGTCCCTCTCCCTCGGCGTCCTCCTGCAGCACGTCTCGCTTCCCCCCGGCTCCCTCCATGCCTCGCAGGAGATCCGCATCTGGCGTCCGATTTCCGTGGGCGCGCGGGCGGTGTGTGAGGCCGTTGTCGCCAACGTCTCGAACAGGGCGGGCATGACGCTGGTCTCGCTGGACTTCAATGTTGAGAGCCACCCCGACGAATCCGGCGGCAGCCGGCAGCTCGCCACCGGCACCGGGACGGTCATGTTCCCCGCCGGCGGTGAATGAGGGCGGCCGTATGACGGAGAGCATCGCCCCGGTTCTCACGCGAACAGTGACGCAGGAGCGCATCGCCGCCTACGCCGAGGCGTCGGGCGACCACAACCCCGTCCACCTTGACGCCGAATTCGCAGCGACAACCCGGTTCGGCGGCACGATCGCCCACGGCATGATCCTGTTCGCATACATGTCCGACGCGCTTTTACAGGCATACGGCGCGGCGTGGGCCGCCAGCGGCAGGATGCGTGGTCGTTTCCGTGCTCCCGCCCGCCCGGGTGACGTTGTTGACGTATCCGTGGACGAGCGCTCACGCCATCCACGAGACGATGGCACAATAGACGTGCATTGCATCGTAGAATGTTGGAAAGCCGAACCCCGCGAACGCCTTGCGACGGGTGACGCGACGCTGACGGTGACGGAACAATAGGCGCGCTGTCCGAAGGTGGGACAGTTGCTGATCGGGAGGATGGAATCGTGACGAGCCCCTCGCTTGATGGACGCGGATTCCGCGTGGCGCTGGATGCCATGGGAGGCGATCATGCCCCCGCTGAGACTGTCAGCGGCGGCATTGCGGCGGCGCGTGAGGGGGCAACCGTCTTCCTGGTTGGCGTGCCGGAGCGCGTGCAGGCGGAGCTGGACAAACAGGATGTTAGCGGACTCCCCATCCAGGTTGTCCCGTCCGATGACGCTATTGAAGAGACGGAGCAGCCCGCGCTTGCCCTGCGACGAAAGCCAAAGGCCTCCGTTCTCGTCGCCACCGGCCTCGTCAAGGAGGGCATGGCTGACGCCGTCGTCAGCATGGGTTCCACCGGCGCGTTGATGGCCAGCGCGCACTTCCTGCTCGGCACCCTTGAGAATCTTGATCGCCCCGTGTTGGGCGGTCCTGCGCTCGGCTACGCCCCCAATACGATCTGGCTGGACATGGGCGCAAACGTTGACGCGCGCCCCGCCCAGTTCCTTGATTTCGCCGCCATCGGCGTCGCAACTGCCAGGGCGTACCTGGAAATTGACAACCCCAGTGTTGCGTTGCTCAACGTCGGTGAGGAACCGACCAAGGGCTCCAAGCAAGTCAAGGAGGCCTACACGGATCTACAGGACTCAGGACTGAACTTTATCGGGAACGTTGAGGCGCACGAGGCCGTGCAGGGCAAGGCGAATGTCGTTCTTGCGGACGGCTTCGTCGGAAACGCCCTCCTCAAGTACAGCGAAGGCCTGGGTCAGGCCATCGCGCGCGATCTTGGGGAGCGCCTTGCCCCGGAGATCGGTCCTGACAAAGCCCGCGACATCGCCATGAGCATCTTCCGGAAGATCAACATCATGGAGACGGCGGGCGGGCCGATTCTGGGTGTCAATGGAATCGTTATCGTCGGACACGGCCGCGCCCGCGCGCCCATGGTGCATGGCGCAATCCGTACCGCCCAGCTGCTGAAAGATCATGATGTCGTCGCTGCCGTCAAGGCCGAATTGAGCGCAATTCATGAGCGGAACCAGGCCGCTGAGCCGGCCGCCTCGCCGGGAGCGTAAACACATGCAGACCCAGGCTGAATTGGCAACACAGGAATCCAAGGAACTCGCAGGCCACGTTGCCCTCGTCACCGGCTCCGGTCGCGGCATCGGCAAGGCAGTCGCCCTCAAGCTCGCCTCCATGGGCGCCAATATCGCCGTCAACTACAACGCAAGCGGCGACCTTGCCGCGGATGTCGTTGACGAAATCAAAAGCCTTGGAGTCGAGAGCGCCTCATTCCAGGCCGATGTCTCACAGACGGACCAGGTTGAGGCGATGGTCAATGGGGCAGTGGAGACCTTTGGCAAGGTCGATATCCTCGTCAACAACTCCGGCATCATCCGCGACAAGCTCCTGCTCCGCATGACGGACGATGACTGGGATACCGTCATCGGGACGGACCTGCGCGGGCCGTTCCTCTGCACGCGCGCCGTCATCCGCTCCATGATGCGCGAGCGCTGGGGGCGCATCATCAACATCTCCTCCGTCGTCGCGCTCGCCGGCAACCCCGGCCAATCCAACTATGCCGCCGCCAAGTCCGGCCTCACCGGATTCACCTACAGCATGGCCAAGGAGCTGGCCGCGAGGAACGTCACGGCCAATATCGTCGCGCCCGGCTACATCTCCACCGACGTGACCGAGAACCTGCCTGAAGAGATCAAGCAGCAGTTGACCGATCACATCCCGCTTGGGCGGCGCGGCCACGCGTGGGAGATCGCGGAGATCGTCGCGTTTCTCTGCACTGATCGTGCCGCATACATCACCGGACAACTCATCGCCGTCGACGGCGGCCTTGCCCTGACGGGCTGACGCCGGAGCGCCGTCCGCCATCCCGGATACATCGTGCGCGTCATCGACATCTCCGTCCCGCTGAAATCCCTCAAAGAGGGCATGCACGTCTACCCCGGCGACGCCCCCTATTTCGTGAGCACGGAAAAGACCATCCACAAGGACCGCATGAGGCTGTCCCGCATCGAAATCGGCTCTCACAACGGCACGCATATCGACGTGCCCGCGCACTATATCGAGGGCGGCGCGGAAACCGAGACCCTGCCCCTTGAGATGCTTGTCGGCCCGGCGTGGGTCGCGGATCTTACCGGGCTGACCATGGGCACGGGCATCACCGTCGAGCACCTTGAAGCCGCCATGCCGGAAACGCCCGTCGAGCGTCTCCTCCTCAAAACACGCAATTCCGCGCTCTGGACGAGGGACTACTTTCAGCCGCGCTTCGTCTTCCTGACCCCGGAGGCCGCCCAGTGGCTCGTTGAGAAGGGCGTCCGGTCGGTCGGCATCGACTACCTATCGATCGAGCGATTCGGTGGCGACGCTCCCGAGACCCACCTTGCCATCCTCGGCGCGAACGGCGTCATCATGGAGGGTCTTGACCTCACACATGTTGAAGCGGGCCGCGAATACACACTCGCCTTCCTGCCCCTCAAAGCACCCGGCCTCGACGGCGCACCCGCCCGCGCCGTCCTCATCTCAAACGACGACTAACCATCGTCATTCCCGCCCCCCAAAAAGAAGAAAGGAGCCCCGCATTTCTGCGAGGCTCCCATGGGGAGGCGAGTGAGGATTACTCCCCTGCGCCGATCGCCACCTTGTGCGTCTCCGAACCGGACGCCTTGGGCAGGCTGATGGTCAGCACGCCGTTCTTGAACTCGGACGTGCCGTTGGCCGCGTCGACCGCCCCGGGGAGGATGAGGCGTCGGATCAGCGAGCCGTTGTACCGCTCACGCAGCACGTAGCTGTCCTCCGTCTTGTCCGACTCCGCCCTGGACTCCGCGGACACGGTGACCGTTCGGCCCGTGATGGAGATGTCCACGTCATCCGGCTCGAAACCGGGCAGGGATGCCGTCAGGCTGTAGCTGTCCGGGTTGTCCTCAACGTCGATCCGCAGGTTGCCGCTGTTGCGCCGCCACGCGTACGAGGGCGTGTCATTGAAGAAGCGGTCCAGGCCGCGCCCGAACGCGGAGCGGACCGGCCAGGGGTTCCATCGCATCATCGTCATTGTTCCTAACCTCCTGCACTAAACTTGATAATAGTATTATAAGACTTAGTGCGTGACTGTCAAGAGACTCCGCCCCCGTCCCAGCCCATCCCCTCATTCCGGCGAAAGCCGGAATCCATCGGGCCTGTCATTCTGAGCGGAGCGCAGTGGAGTCGAAGAATCCAAAGCCGTGTTTGATCGGGCAGGCGAGATTTTAGATTCCTCGGCTGCGCTCGGAATGACAGGGTGGGTGCGGTCGGTTGGCGTTACGAGGTGTGGTTGGCTCAATGCGATTCAGATTCCCGCTTTCGCGGGAATGACGGAGGGGGTTGGTGGGTTGGTGGTGGTGGGTTACTCCTTTCCGGTTGGTCGGTTTGGGGGGTCTTGGGGGGTGCATCGGCGCCGGGCCTCCGGTCAGTGTGGAACGTTCGGTTCGGCGCAGTGGGAGCTTCTTTCCATCACGTCGGCCACCGTTTAGGCCGCGCTTTGGTCTCCAGATATTCGCGCCAAGAGCTACTTGGCGCCGGACGACCGTCGCTACGCCGCGATTGCCGCCCGTCCGTGTGAGGCTCCCGTCAGCCCACCGTCACTGATCGCTCGTGGCCCCGAGCGACCCGTCGTGGTTTCCTGGCCGGGAAACCGGAGGTCCATTGGCACCGATGCACCCCTCGCAGGGAGCGCCCTCCGTTTTTGCGCTCCCGGGGATAGGTGGCGGGTTGGGTGTCGACACTGCCCTCGCCGCCGGGGTATGGCGTGTTGGGGGTGACTTTAGGGGAGGTGTGTTGGATGGGGCAAGGGGGTGGTGGCACATGGGGGGCACCCCTCCGTTCACCCTGAGCTTGTCGAAGGGTGAGCGGGCATGCCGTCATTCCTGTCCTATAAACCGCGAGGATTGGCGCCAACAGGGGCAATATTGCCCAAATTCCCCAAATAGTTACAAAAAGTCATAGAAATACTATCCGATGGTTATATGTCAGTTACAGGTTGACTATAAAGTGTAGAGCATGGGCACGAGGAAACAACTCGCTAAGAAAATCCTGCGGACAATTGTAGCTTGGACTATTTTGGTCTCGTTGTGGCTGGCAGATGGCTTGATTGGGATTATGATCCTCGCTCTCGAAGGCCGTCGGGTCCGGCCTACCGAGCGAGTAGCTTGGCCCGCAGGCTTGAAACAAGAACTGATGAGACGCCAGAACAATACTTGCGTCTATTGCGGTCACCGGCGAACTGCACGCACACTTGAGATTGACCACATTATCCCGGTTGTTCGAGGTGGCTCCAACGACCAATCGAACCTACAGGTCATTTGCAGCCCGTGCAATCAGCGAAAGGGATTGCAGACAGACGAAGAATTCAGGGCGCGGTACTCCAGACTTGTCCCACAAAGACGTCTAACCCCTCCGCGACGACGCATATCCCAAGATGAGTTCAGGGCTGCAACTCGGCGTACAAGCCAGTCTGAAACAGTGCGTGAATTCAGAAGAACACGTTTCATTTCCAAACGCGAGCGAGTCACTACGGGATGTCTTATATTGGTTGTCGCGATTTTCTTTATTGGTCTGTTCACACTTTCAGCTATGGGACTTGAGGGGCTACTGGCTCTCTTCCCGCCAGCAGTTCTCGGCCTTGCTGCTGGCATTGGAGTTTGGGCAAGGGCCCACAGAACAGGCGCAATGATTGAGGAGGAGCAGCAGCAGTAGCCTTGTTCCTCGGGAGCCAACCGCCAAACTGGAGCGCCTTTTCTGGGATGCCGGCCTTAACAGGCGCAACTGGATTCCCGCTTTCGCGGGAATGACGGAGAGGGGCGGGAATGACGGAGGAGGTTCGCCCTTCGACAGGCTCAGGGTGAACGGAGGAAGCAGGCTCAGGGTGGACAGAGGGGGTGGTTATTCCCCCGCCCGCAGCACGTCGAAGAACTCCGCCAGGATGCCGGCGGTTGCGCCCCAGATGCGGTAGCCGTCGTGGTGGAACTCGTACGCCATGATGGTGTTCTGGCCGTAGGTGAACGGCTGGCGACCCTTCAGGTACGTCTCCCATAAGTCGGCGAACGTGACCTCAAAGATCTCGTTCACCTCGAAACGGTCATGGTCGTAGTCCGCACCCGGCCTGACGATGCCGACGAACGGCGTGATGTGGTATCCGGTCCGCGTCTGGTGGTCGTTCAGTCTGCCGAGCACCTCGATCTTGTCCGGCTCGATCCCGACTTCCTCATGCGTTTCCCGGACCGCGGTGGACTGAATGGACTCGTCCTCGGGGTCGCGCGCGCCGCCCGGGAAGGACACCTCTCCCTTGTGGTGCTCCACGCGCGAGGTGCGCACGGTGAACAGGATGCTCGGCCCCTCCGCCGCCTCGATGATGGGTATCAGCACCGCGGACGGCATCAGGGATTCATCGTTGATGAATTCAGGCTCGTACGAATCAAGGGCGGCGCGGACGCTGTCCGGTTGGAGCGAGGGCAGTTGCTGTGGATCGTTCATCGTCAGAGTATACTGCCATCGATGGCGTTTTCTCCGCGTGCGCGGTGTTGCGGCACGGGGTAGAATGCGCGTGAGGGGCAGGGAAAAGGGAGAGACACACATGGGTGATCGTCTCGAGCGTGAGATTGAGGATATTGTCGAGAAGGCGGGCAGCCTGCCGCCCCCGCCACGCCGTTCCCGCCGACCACGGCGGCGGCCATCCCCGGACAGCCCCCGCCGTTCACTCATGGGCGGCGTGAAGTACGCTGCCGTTTTCGGACTCCTTCTCCTCATCAGCGGCGCGCTGCTCTGGGGCATGTCGGGGTCGCTTGGCGCGGGCCTGGCTCTCGGCGGATTAGTCCTGCTTGGCGCGGCTTACCTGAGCTACTTCAGGAACGGCCCTCCGGCCAACCTGCCCGGCGGCTATGAAAAGCGCTGGCGCGGGCAGACACTCTATAGAGATCGACCCCAAGGTCCCTCCCTGTGGGACCGCATCCGTGGCCGCAACCGCCCCCGCGACTAGTTACGCCGTCACCGCCGCGGCATTTCCGCTCATCCGCCCGAACTCCTCCAACAGCCGGCGCAGTTGTTCACGCCAGTCGCTGCCGGAGCGCGCGGGCACCCGTATCTGCAGATGCCCCACGTTCGCGGTCGGCAGCGCGCGGCGGATCGCCTCGCGGTCCAGCCAATAGACGTCCCTGAGCCGCACGACAATCTCCGTGCCCTCCGTCGCGATTGAGCGCACCATGCCGCGCAGCTGCCCCGTCTGCGCCCGGACCTCGACGGCCAACAGCAGGTCATCCAGGTGCTGCGGCAGCGGCCCGAATCTGTCCCGCAACTCCCCGCGTATGGTCTCAACCTCTGCCGGATCGACAAGATTGGCCAGCCGTTCGTACACGGCCAGCCGCGTTCCGGTGTCCTCCACGTAGTCCGGCGGGATGCGGGCGTCGGCAGGAAGGTCGACGGGCGCGCGAGCAGCCCCCGCCGCCAATAGTGGCCGCCCTCCCGTCAGCCCCGGCTCGTCCGGCACGTGCGCCGACTTGCCCTTGCGGACCTCCTCGATCGCCTCTGAGAGCAGCCGCGTGTACAGGTCGAAACCGACCGCCGCCACGTTCCCGCTCTGTTCCGCGCCCAGGATATTGCCCGCGCCACGGATCTCAAGGTCCTTCATCGCGAGCCGGAATCCCGCGCCAAGCTCGGCGGCGGACAGGATGGCGCGCAGGCGGCGCTCCGCCGTTGGCGTCAGCACGCGATCGCGCCGGAACAGGAAATAGGCATACGCGCGGATCGACGAGCGCCCCACGCGCCCACGCAGCTGGTAGAGCTGTGTAAGGCCCAGCCGATCCGCGTCGTCCACGATGAGCGTGTTGGCGTTCGGCATGTCCAGACCCGCCTGAATGATCGTGGTGCAGATCAGCACGTCGAACTCCTGCGCCGCGAACGAGTTCATCACGCTTTCCAGCGACTCCGGCGGCATCCGCCCGTGCGCCACGCCGAAGCTCGCCTCCGGCACAAGCTCCTGCAGGTGTTCCAGTATTCGATGGATGTCCTGTATGCGGTTGTGGACGAAGAAGACCTGCCCGCCGCGATCCGTCTCGCGCAGGATCGCCTCGCGGATCGTGCGGTCCTCCTGCTCCGCCACGAACGTGGTCACCGGAATCCGGTCCTCCGGCGCGGTGTCGATGCGGCTCATATCGCGGATGCCGAACAGCGCCATGTGCAGCGTGCGGGGAATGGGGGTGGCGGTCATTGTCAGCACGTCCACCGTCGCCCGCATCTTGCGCAGGTGCTCCTTGTGCCGCACCCCAAACCGCTGTTCCTCGTCGATGATGACCAGCCCCAGGTTGCGGAAACTCACGTCTTTGGACAGCAGGCGATGCGTGCCGATGACCACGTCCACCTCGCCCCGCGCCAACGCCGCCACCGTCTCCTTCTGCTCCGCGTCCGTCCGCAGCCGCGACAGCATGTCGACCCGTAGGGGAAAGGTCTCAAGCCGCTCCATGAACGTCCGATAGTGCTGCTGCGCCAACACCGTCGTCGGCACCAGCAGCGCCACCTGCGAACCGGCCGCCACGGCCTTGAACGCGGCGCGCACCGCCACCTCCGTCTTGCCGTAGCCCACGTCGCCGCAGATCAGCCGGTCCATCGGCCGGCCCGCCTCCATGTCCGATTTCACGTCGACGATGGCCTGCTGCTGGTCCTCCGTCTCCTGGTACGGGAACGAGCTTTCCAGTTCCCACTGCCACGCCGTCTCTCCTCCGAACGGCTCGCGCGAGCTTATCTCCCGCTCTGCGTACAAGCGAAGCAGTTCCTCCGCGAACCTGAGCGCGTCCTCCTTGACGCGGCGCTTGGTGTTGGCCCATTCGTTGCCGCCAAGCCGCGTCAGCGTCGGATTCCCGCCCGTCCCCGTATAGCGCGCCACGCGGTCAACCTGGTCCGTTGGCACGTAGAGCGTGTCGCCGCCCGAGTAGCCCAGCGCCAGGTATTCGCGTTCCGCGCCCTCCGTTGCCCGCTGCACCGTTCCCTTGAACCGCGCGATGCCATGCTCAACGTGAACGACGTAGTCGCCCTCCACGAAATCGGAGAGAAACGCGTCGCGCCGCACCACGCGTCGACGCACCGGACGCGGCCTCTTGATGAATCCAAAGATCTCCGTGTCTGAAAGCGTGATGATCGACCCGCTGACGCCCGATTCCCCGCCGCTCAGTTCCCACCCCTCTGCCAGCGCCGTTTGCACGATCACAAGGCTCCCGGGCGTCGGCACGGCGTCCATGTCCGTCCGTAAGGAGAGCTCATGCCCGCTTTCGCGCAGCATCTCGGCCAGTCTCTGCGCCTGCAGCGACGCGATGACGACTGCGTTTCCGCGATGGCGCGCGCCGAGGATATCGCTGCTGAGACGATCGATGCGCCCGCCATATGTCTCGGGCGGTGAGAATCCTAAACTCCCAAACGACCGCGCCCCCTCCTGGACGTCGGCAGGTGATGCCTGCGCGAACGGCTCAAGGTGGAGTCGCCGCGGCACGTCCGCCAGCGACATCTCAAGCCGCTCCGACGTGGCGACGGGGCTTGGAAAGCCGCGCGGCAGCTTGCCTCGATCGATCTGTCCGTCGCGGATCTCCAGCCCCCGCCTGATCACCTCGTCAAGGCGTGTCCGCACGCTCATGGGCCGGTCAACGATGACAAGGGTTTCGTCAGGCAGGTGGTCGATGAGCGTCGAGCGATGGAAATACGGCGAGAAGAACCCGACGCCCGGCACGGCTGCGCCCTCAGAGAACTGCCGCAGTTCTTCCGCGAAAGCCGCCGCGTCCTCACCCCCAAGCCCGTCCAGAGCAGGCGGCGGCGCGTCCCGCACGGCGGACGGCAGCAACTCCAGCGCGGGCGTCACAACAACCTCGTCCACTTCTGTGCGTGAGCGCTGCGTCGCCGCGTCGAACGAGCGGATGCTGTCGATGATGTCCCCAAATAGCTCGATGCGGGCCGGGCTTTCATCCTGCGGCGGCCAGATATCAACGATGCCGCCCCGACGGCTGATTGTCCCCGGCGTCTCGATGGCCGCCACTGGCTCATACCCCAGTTCCACGGCGTCCGAGAGGATGCCGTCGATCGAAATCGCCTCACCGATGCTCAACGTGAATGACGCGCGTTGAAAATCCTCCGGGGGCAGCGTCACCGCGGCGGCGGCATACGCGCTCGCGATGATGAACGGGGCGGGGCGGGCCATGAGTTCCTGCAGACGCGCCTCCTGCGACCCGGCCCGAAAATCGGCCAGCGCAGAGAGCGCCCGCAGCCGCTCCCGCGTTGTAGATGCGTCGTTGGCCAGCTGCTCGTAGGGCAGGGCATCCGGCTCAGGATAGGGGATGACAACGTTCGCGGCGGACGACGACACATAGGCGCTGATCTGCTCATGCGCCCGCCGCGCGTCCTCCGCCCCGGCGTGCAGCCACAGCACAGGCCGCCCGAGGTCACGCCACAGGCTCGCGATGATGAACGGTGTCGCGCCCTCCAGCGGATCCAGCAGGATGGCCTCCGGCTGACCCGCGCGCAGCGTCTCAACCAGCTGACGATACGCATACCGCCGCCGCAACCCCTCGGACAACGCCGCCAGACTCAACCGTCACCTCCTACTCGTCATTCCCGCGAAAGCGGGAATCCAGTGCCGCCCAACGGGCGGCCTTAAACGCCCAAAGCCCCGCCGAAGCGGGCACCTAACAGTGTAACGGGCTTGTGGATTTAGGGCAGGGAGTTTTCGTCATTCCCGCGAAAGCGGGAATCCAGAACCCGGAGCGAGCCTAATCGTCGATCAGCCCCCGCATCCTCTCCACGAACCCGGCTATCTGGCCAAGATGAGTGTCAACGTCGGTCGGCCCCATCTCGCCCTCGTAGAAATTCTCGTGCAGATTCCGAGACATCCCGAATGCGACCCAAAGGTCGGCATCTCCCGTCTCTTCGACGATGCGGCGCACTATACCGATGAGTTGCGCGTGACGGCTATGCTCCCACCCGTGCTCCTCGGCGACGGCCTTGATGATCTGCGCGGTCGCGCCCCACCCTTTCTCGCTGGCCTGCAGAGTATCCCCGCGAGCAAGCTCCTCTGACGCCTGAGCCAGATAGTGGGCGCTGCGATCAACGTACGGACGCGTTTCAACATTCATGGGTTTATTGTAACGACTAGTGGTTGAAGCGTGGCTCTCCCCCCTCTCTTGTCCCCATGCCGCGCGTCCCCGTATCATCTAGCCAACCGCTCAATTCGCGGCGAGCGCGGAGAATCTTCTGTAGGAGTTGTTGAGAGTGACTCGAATCGTTGTGACCGGCGTCGGTATGGTGACGCCCCTTGGCCTTGATACGCAGACCACATGGAAATCCCTGCTCGCCGGACAGTCCGGCGCGGACACCGTCTCCCTCTTTGACGTTGAGCCGTACCCCACAACCATCGCCTGCGAGGTCAAGGGCTTTGACCCGTCCACCTTCATGGACCGCAAGGAAGTCCGGCAGACCGACCGCTACATCCAGTTCGCCATGGCCGCCGCCGACCAGGCCGTCGCGGAGTCCGGCCTTGAGGTGACGGACGATAACCGCAATGACGTTGCGACCATCATCGGCAGCGGCTACGGCGGCATCGCCACCGTCCAGAACGCCGTCGAGACTCTCTCCACGCGCGGCCCCAACCGCGTCAGCCCGTTCCTCATGCCCATGATGGTCACGGAGATGGGCGCGTCCAAGGTGTCCATCGCGCTTGGCGCGCGCGGCCCCGCCTACTCCGTTACGTCATCGTGCTGCTCCGGCTCCGATTCCATCGGCGCGGCGGCTGATCTCATTCGACGCGGCGACGCCACGGTTGCGTTGGCGGGTGGCGCAGAGGCCACCATCACGCCCATCGCATTCGCCGGTTTCAGCCAGGCGGGCGCGTTGTCCACCAAGCGCAATGACAAGCCCTCGCAGGCCTCCCGCCCCTTTGACGTCGACCGTGACGGCTTCGTGATGGGCGAGGGCGCGTGCGTGCTTGTCCTTGAGGACCTTGAACACGCGAAGGCGCGCGGCGCGACCATCATCGCGGAACTGTCCGGGTTCGCATCCACGGCAGACGCGTATCACATCACACACCCCGCCGAGAACGGCGAGGGGGCAGTGCGCGCCATGCGCAAGGCGCTCGGCAGGGCGGAACTCACCCCCGCCGAACTCGGCTATATCAACGCGCACGGCACCTCAACGCCCATCAACGACCGCGAGGAGACCAAGGCTATCAAGACCGTCTTTGGCGAGGCCGCCTACTCCGTGCCGATCTCCTCAACCAAGTCGATGCACGGCCACCTGCTTGGCGCGGGCGGCGCATTGGAGGCCGCCATCTGCGCCCTTGCCGTCGCGAACGATCAGATCCCCCCGACCATCAACCTCGAAAACGCTGATCCGGATTGTGACCTGAATTACACGCCGCATGAGGTCCGCACCGGCCCCGTCAACAGCGCCCTGTCAAACACGTTCGGATTCGGCGGCCACAACACGGCAATCATCTTCCGCAAATTCGCGGACTAACTGCCGCCTGCCATGACGGTGCAACGACGGTGGGCGATGCCGGAACCGCCGTCGCCGCAGGCGCGTGAGGCCCTGACCGCGTTCCCGCGAACACTCCAGCAGATCCTCGTCAACCGCGGGATCGAGACCGCCGAGGCCGCCGATCTGTTCCTCCGACCCGACGAGCGCCTGAGCGGCGACCCGAACGATATCCCGGGCATGGACGCCGCTATCCACCGCATCCGTCAGGCCATGTTCGGCGGTGAGAAAATCGGAGTCTACGGCGATTTCGATTCCGACGGCGTCACCGGCACCGCGCTTCTGTATGAGGCGCTGCAGAACCTCGGCCTGGCAGTGACGCCCTATATTCCCTCTCGCGCTGAAGGCCACGGCGTGAATCGCGCCGCCCTCAAGACGCTCCACGACGACGGCTGCACATTGGTCATCACTGCGGACTGCGGGGTTGGCGGCATCAACGATGGTGCCGCGCCGCCCAGGGGCATGGACGTCATCGTGACGGATCACCATATGCCCGGGGACGCGCTGCCTGATTTCACCGCTATCGTGAACCCCATGCGACGGGAATCCGCGTACCCGTCGCCGAAACTTGCCGGTGTCGGTGTGGCCTACAAGCTCGCCCAGGGACTGTATCAGGCGCTCGATAAAGACCTTCCGGATGGCCTCCTTGAACTCGTGGCGCTCGGCACCGTTGCAGACGTTGCGCCCCTAATCGACGAGAACCGCTACCTGGTCAACGAAGGACTGGTCCGAATGCGAAACACGCGGCGTCCCGGCATCCGCATCCTCGCGTCCGTCGTCCGACGACCCCTTGCCGGTCTCACATCCGAGGACATCGCCTTTCAGATCGCCCCGCGTCTCAATGCCCCGGGCCGTCTCACTCACGCGGATGATGCGCTGCGCCTGCTTTCCACTGTGGATGAAGAGGAGGCCCGAACCCTCGCCGTCCGGCTTGACGAACTGAACCAGCGCCGCCGTGAACTCACCCAGGATGCGTACGACAAAGTCCGGGAGCACATGACGGACGACGATACGCAAGCGCCTGTCATCGTGGCCGGCGCGCCGGATATTCCCGCGGGCCTCCTGGGCCTCATCGCCGGTCGCCTGGCGGAAGAGTATTATCGTCCAAGCTTCGTCTATTCCACCGACGGCGACGGGTTGATCCAGGGCTCCGCCCGCAGCATCGAGGAGTTCGATGCCGATGGCGCATTGAAGCAATGCGCGGACCTGCTCACCCAGTTCGGCGGGCACCATCGCGCCGCCGGTTTCTCCGCACCGGGAAGCAGCCTCCCCGCATTCCGCGACAGGCTGCGTGATCTGGCTGCCAGGACCTTGGACGGCGTCGACCTTCGTCCTGTGCTATCCATTGACGCCGAGGGCGCGCCCACACGCATCGCTGTAGAACTCAACTCGCACATGGCAAAACTCGAACCATTCGGCGAGGGCAACAGGAAACCGGTGTTCCTTGCGGAGAAAATGCGCGTCATCTCGTCGCGGAGGGTCGGGGACGGCTCGCATCTACGCCTCTCACTGGCGGAAGCCGACACGGGGAGAGAATGGAATGCCATCGCATTCCGGCAGGGCGACAAGGCAGGGCAGGCGCGAGGAGAGATCGACGTTGCGTTTCAGTTCCAGGAGAACGACGGCGGCCCCAACGCGAACCGCCCGCCCACCCTGGAACTCAACGTCCAGGACTTCCGCCCCTCAGCCTAACCACTGTCATTCCGAGCGCAGTCGAGGAATCTACGCAGGCTGCGGCGGAGCGTCTGCCTGCCCGTCCTCCGTTTCCTCGTCAGAACCGTCGCCTGACTCGTCGGAGCCGTCATCTCCCGAGTTTGCAAGTCGCACCCGTGTAATCAGGAACGCCAGCGCAATCACCACCAGCAGGATGGCCAGCAGATGGGCTTGCTGGAGTCCCAGGAACCAGACAGCGTCGCGGCGCATGAATTGGATGACAAACCGGCCAAGTCCGTACATCAGCAGGTACATGAAGAAGACCGAGCCGTCCGGACGCAGCCGTCCGATCAGGAAATAGGTGACGATTCCGATGAAGGCGTCCAGCGCCATCTCGTAGACGATGACCGGGTGCATGGGGCCCTCGCCGTTCGCCGGGCTGCCCGGGTGCGTGTACAGGAACGCCCATGGCCTCACCAGCGTCTCGCCCAGGTGCTCGCCGTTGATGATGTCTCCGAACCGTCCGAGGAACATGCCAAGCAACAGTCCCGGCGTGACCAGGTCCACCATGCGCCCCACGGGATAACGGTGCCGCCACGCGTAGAAGGTTCCGGCGAGCGTCGCGCCAAGGATGCCGCCGAGCAGGCCGATTCCGCCCTCATAGATGCGGAGAATGAGCAGCAGGTCCGTCGCGTAGTAGTCCCAGTTATCAATCACGTGGACCAGTCGCGCGCCGATCAAGCCGCCCAGAACGGCCCAGACGGCCGTGCCGTACACGGCGTCCTCATGGATGCCGTGCTTGCGGCCCATGTACACGGCCCAGATAACGACGGCGACAATACCCACCGCCGTGAAGAATCCGTGCCACGTTACGAGGAACGGGCCAACCTCAAAGATCGTGGGGTCAATTCCAATGTTGATGGCGGCAAGAACGTTCAAGCTGTACTACCTCGCTGGTTAGAATCGGCCGGGTCATGCGCCCTGCGGCTCCATACCCGTCCTCACTATTCTATGCCCCCGCCGTCACATCTGCGAGTCGGCGATCTGTGGCAACGGAGCGCCTTACCTATCAGACTTTGTGATATTATTCTCTAGACGTGACGTAACACATCCATAACCAGTCAAAGGGACGGCCCGGATGCTCGATCAACGCGTACGAGATTTCCTTGTGTACCTCACTACTGTCAAAGGCTTCTCCGCCAACACGTCGGAGGCGTACCGCAGTGACATAACCCAGCTCACGGAGTGGCTCGCGACCCCGTCTGAGGGTCTGGCGGCTCCGGAATCGTGGACTGATGTCTCACGTGACCATCTCCTCGAATTCATCAGCCACCTCAAGTCCCGGGAGTACGCCACCACCACCATCGCGCGGAAGATTGCCGCCGTGAAGTCGTTCTTCTCCTATATGACCACACATGACCTCGTTGAATCCGATCCCTCTGAGGGACTCAGTTCACCAAAGGTGGGCAGGGCGCTGCCGTCACCTCTCGGCGTCGATGAGGTCGAATCGCTCTTGAATCAGCCGAGAGGCAAATCAACGCCGGAGGCCATGCGCGCATCCGCCATGCTTGAACTCCTGTATGCGACGGGAATGCGTGTCTCGGAACTCGTCTCCTTGAGCGTTGCGGACGTCAATCTCGATGAAGGTTATGTACGATGCCGTGGCAAGGGGTACAAGGAGCGCATCATTCCCGTCTACCCGGAGGCCATCCGCGCCCTGCGCCTCTATATCGATGAAGCCCGACCACGGCTCCGCCGACGGCGTGACGAGCCTGCGTTGTTCCTGAATCGACGCGGCAACCGCCTGACCCGGCAGGGCTTTTGGCTTCTCCTCAAGTCGCTTGCCGCCGAGGCCTGCATCACGCACAGCATCACGCCGCACACCCTTCGCCATAGTTTCGCAACACACCTGCTGCGCGGCGGCGCTGCTCTCCGCCACGTCCAGGAGTTGCTCGGGCACTCAAGCATCTCCACCACCCAGATCTACACGCGCCTGGCCCATGACCAGCTGCGTGACGAGTACGACCGTGCCCATCCACGCGCCCGCTACGGCCGTGAGCGCGACGCCGTCACCGCCGGATAGCCTCTCCTGACAGCGTCGGCGCTCCTATCGCCTAAAGCGACACAGCATGGCATGATGGGGGCGTCCGCGAGGCGAGGCCGCACGCCGTAGGATTCGCGGTGGACTGGGGGTGCCATGGCTGTTGTAGCGATTGCAGGGCAGATCGGCAGTGGCGGTCAGGATATCGGTCAGGAAGTCGCCAAAGAGCTTGAAGCTGAATTCGTCGATAACTTCCTCCTCAGCGAGGCTGCAAGCCGCACCGGTATGAGCATTGAAGAATGGGATGCGCGCGATATGCGCGTTGACAGCCTGACGGATCGCATCGCCCGCGTCTTCCAGACATTCATTCAGCGATCCGCTGCCAGCTACACCGCCGACCCGTACATGAGCGGCGAGCCGATCCTCTCACGCACCTATGAACAGGCCGCCGCCGAGCCGCGCACTGATGAGCAGACGCTCGATGATCAGCGCTTCCTCGAGGTGACGACGGAGATCATCCAGGAGCTTGCCCGCCTGCCCAGGGTCGTCATCATCGGTCGGGGAGCGACGTATATCCTCAGGAACAGCCCCCGTGTCTTCAACGTCCTCGCGCTTGCGCCCCGTGACGCGCGCATTGAACGCTGGGCCAACCGGAACGGTTTGTCGGAGGACGCGGCGCGCAGGGAGGTCGACGATCAGGAACATCACCGGCAGGCGTTTCTGAGAAAATTCTTCGGTGTCGATCCGTTCGATCCCAGCTGGTTTGATATGGTGCTCCGTGTCGATCGGCTCGATATCAAGCACTACGCGCAAATGGTCGCGACAGGCGCACGCGCGCTGGACGAACAGCTGCTTTGCGACGACACTTAATGTGACCTCCAACGAAACGACGCAGGAATGGAGGAACGAAAGTAATGCCTGGCAAACCAAGTAGAAAAGATAGAAAACGACGTGGCACTCCGGCTGAGCGTCGGCCCCGTCCGGCCCCGCCCGTTTCACCGGGACGCATCGTGAGGGCCGCGCGTGCCGGCACTCCTCCTCCTGCAGCACCTGAAGAGACTCGAACGACTGCGTCTGAGCCTGCCCCGGCGGTGCCGCAGCAAACGCCCTCAGCCGCGCAGACGGGTGTGCGGACACGAGGCAGGGGAGTCGGCGCGCTCCGACGCGGAGCGACGTCATCCGCACGCGCGCTTGACGCGCAGCGCGAAGAGCGGATCCGCCGTGATTCCATCAAGGATCTTCGTTCCATCGGCCTCGCCGCCGTTGTCACCGCCGCCGCCCTTGTCGCTGCCGCATTCTTCCTCTAGCGCCCTCGCTGTCATTCTGAGCACAGCGAAGAATCCCCCAACTCATACCATGTCGTGGCGCGATAGAATGAGCGCACGATGAGTATTGATCTCGCCAAGGTCGCCCGCGGCCTGCCCACACAGCCCGGCGTCTACATCTTTCGTGACGCGCGCGGCAAGCCGATCTACGTCGGCAAGGCCGCCGTCCTCCGCAACCGCGTGCGTTCCTATTTCGGCTCGGACGCCCTGACGCCGGGAACCAAGGCATTCCAGATCGCTCAGCGCGCTTCCGACCTCGACTGCATCGTCACGACGACCGAGGCGGAGGCCCTGATCCTTGAGAACACGCTCATCAAGCGCCACAAGCCGCGCTTCAACGTTCGCCTGAAAGACGACAAGACCTATCCCTATCTGAAGATCGACGTGCGTGAAGAATGGCCGCGCGTGTACATCACCCGGCGGATGCAGGACGACGGCGCTCGCTATTTCGGCCCGTACGCCAGCGCGTCGAGCGTCCGCAAGACCCTTGACCTGCTCAACAAGCTGTTCCCCTACCGCTCCTGCACCAAGGAGATTACGGGCACGGATCCGCGTCCGTGCCTTGATTACCACATCAAGCGCTGTCTCGGCCCCTGCATCGGCGCGGTATCCAACGAGGACTACCGCGAGGTCATCGGGCAGGTCTCCGCGTTCCTGGAGGGCAAGCAGGCCACCATCGCGAAGGACATCAAACGCAAGATGATGGACGCGTCCGACAGCCTTGAATATGAACGCGCAGCGTTCTTCCGCGACCAACTCAACGCCATCAACCGCGTCTCCGCTGAGCAGAAGGCCGTCTCCACGCATGCCGTCGACGAGGACATCATCGCCATCGCCCGCGCCGGCAACGAGGCATGGGCGGAGGTGTTCTTCGTGCGCGGCGGACGGTTGCTGGAGCGCGACAATTTCCTGCTGGACGGCACGCTCGGCGAAACGGACGGTGAGGTTCTTGCCGGGTTCATCAAGCAGTTCTACGTGAACAGCCCCGTCGTGCCGCCTCGTATCCTCACGCAGTCGCCCGTCGCGGACGGCCCTGCCATCACGGAATGGCTTGAGGAGCGACGAGAGGGCAGAAAAGTACGCCTCATCGTCCCGCAGCGCGGCGAACGCAAGAAGCTGCTGGAACTCGTTGCTGAAAACGCCCTGCAGGGCCTTGAGGCGCTGCGCATCAAAGTGCTCGCGGATGAGGCGGCGACGGAGACGGCGCTGGCGGAACTCAAGGAACAGCTCAACCTGCCGGAACTCCCGCGCCGCATTGAGTGCTACGACATATCCAACACGCAGGGAACGAACTCCGTCGCCTCCATGGTTGTGTTCCAGGACGGGCAGCCGCTCAAGGACCACTACCGTCGTTTCAGGATAAAGACGGTGGAGGGCGCGAACGATTTCGCATCGCTGCAAGAGGTCATCCGGCGGCGATTCCGACGCTCCGGCGCGCTTGGCAGCGCCGCGCGCGGGCTTGCATCGACAGCCGAGGACGCCGAGGAGGTCATCGCGCAGTTCAAGTCGGCCCCGTCCCGCAGCAAGGACGAGCGTGATGCCAACAAGAAGGAAACGGCAGACGGCTCGTTCATGACGCTGCCTGACCTCGTGCTGATCGATGGCGGAAAAGGGCAGCTGAACGCCGTCGCTGAGGTGATGCGTGTTGAGCTGGGTCTTCACCAGATCCCGCTCGCGTCGTTGGCCAAGCAGGAGGAGGAGGTCTTCCTGCCGGAGATGGCGGAGTCGATCATGCTGCCGCGGACCTCGCCCGCCCTCTACCTTGTCCAGCGCGCCCGCGACGAGGCCCACCGCTTTGCCATCACGTTCCATCGCGGCGTCCGCCAGAAGAAGGGGATGGAATCCATGCTGGACGCGGTGCCCGGCATCGGCCCGCGCCGCAAGCGCATGCTCATGCGCCACTTCGGCAGCCTTGACGCCATCCGTGAGGCTTCAATTGATGACTTGTCCGCCGCGCCTGGCATGACCAAACGCCTCGCCGAACGCGTCAAGGAATACGTGTAGAAGTCGTTCGCCCGCTCCTCTCCCTTTCCGTCCAGTACCGTATACTCAATGAGCGGCTGAGGATGGCCGCCACGTTCATTCCGGGGAGGGATTTCCACATGGCTGATTTTGAGACTGTTATCTACGAGGTTGGCGACGACGGAGTCGCGCAAGTCACCCTGAATCGACCGGAGCGCCGCAACGCGCTCAATCCGCAGTTGCTCCACGAACTCGAAGAAGTCTTCGATGCCGTTGAGAGCGACGACAATGTGCGCATCGCCGTTATCACGGGTGCAGGCCCCGCGTTCTGCGCGGGCTACGACCTCACCCCGAACCAGGAGAGGCCGACCTATAGCGCGACGGAGCGCTGGGAGCACACCCATTGGCAGGCCATTCTCGTCTCGCGTCCGTGGTACTCCCGCGTGCCGTGGATCGCGGCGGTGGACGGTCCCGCGGCCGCGGCGGGCAATGTCCTCGCCATGAGCTGCGATCTTATTGTCGCCTCTGAGCGAGCGCAGTTCGGCGAACCGGAGATCCGCCATGTCGCGCACTCGCCCCACGTTCTGCTGCCGTTCATCACGAGCAATCGCCACCTGCGGGAGTTCTATTACACGGGTGATTTCATCGACGTGGAAACCGCTGAGAAGTGGGACCTGGTCAACAAGGTTGTTCCGGCGGGAGAGGCGCTCAACGAGGCGATGGCCATGGCGCGTCGCATCGCGCAGGTGCCGCCGTTCGCTCTCCAGATGATGAAGCGCTCCATCAACGCCGTCTATGACGCGCAGGGCTTCAAGAAGGGGCAGGACGAGCACCTCATGCTGCGCATGATTGAGTCGCTCACCCCTGACGTTCCCGAGCGTGAGCACCTCGGCAATGTGCGTGTTGAGCAGGGCATGAGAGCGTTCCTCGATGCGCGCGACGGCCCGTTCCGCTAGGGCAGAGACGTAACCGGGACGAATTGGCTCGGTCGTGAGGCTGATGGATGGCCGATAACCAGCAGGGCGGGCACCCGCCCATCATGCACGGGCATGGTAAGGCAAAGTTCTGCCTGAACTGTGGCGACGAACTCGCTGAGCGTGAGATTGACGGCGCAATGCGTCTTGCATGCGATTCCTGTGGATACGTCCACTACACGGATCCCAAGGTTGCCGTCGGCGTCTTGATCGGTGACGACGAGGGACGCGTGCTCCTCATGCAGCGCGCCCACCATCCCCGCAAAGACCTGTGGTCGTATCCGGCGGGATTCGTCGATGCCGGTGAAAAGGTGGAAGACGCCGCGATCCGTGAGACGCAGGAAGAGGTCGGCGTCACCGTCGAATTGGACGACTTGCTGGGGATCCATTCAGAGACGGGCAACCGCGTGATCCTCGTCGTGTATCAGGGACACATCGTGGAGGGTGAGCCAAAGCCGGGCGACGAGAGCCTGGCAGTCGAGTACTTTGGCCCCGACGAACTCCCGGACATGGCCTTTGAACGGGACATCAAGATTATCCGGGACTGGCATCAGCGATTCACCGTGGCCGCGCCGCACTGACAGACAACATGTGAACGTGAGAGGATTGCAAGAGACCGGGGGATAAAGAAGGAGGGAAGAGATGGCGGACTACGAGAACATCATCTATGAACTGCGTGAAGCAGCAGGCGGCAACGTCGCCTACATCACGCTGAACCGCCCTGAGAGACTGAACGCGCTGAGTCGCGGCCTGCTCGCAGACCTCGGCGGCGCGCTTGAAGAGGCGGACAAGGACGAGACCGTCCGCTGCATCGTCATCAAGGGCGCAGGCCGGGCGTTCTCCGCGGGCTATGACATGAACGTGCAGTCAGAGGGCAACCTGCCGCGTGACGCCCTGACCATGATCACCAGCGACCACCCCACCACCATGTATCGCCGCTGGATCTGGAATAACCGCAAGCCGGTCATCGCGCAGTGCCACTCGTTCAGCCTCGCCGGCGGCGGCCAGCTGGCTTGCCACTGCGACATCACCATCGCGGCTGACGATGCGCTCTTCGGCTACCCGCCCGCGCGCTACGCCAGCGTGGCGACGTACATGATCTGGCCGGAACTGGTCGGCATGAAGAAGATGAAGCAGCTCGCTTTCACCGGCAACATGATGGACGCGCAGGAAGCGCTTCGCGTCGGCCTGGTAAGCGAGGTTGTCGCGCGAGATGAGCTTGACGATTATGTCTGGACGCTCGCCAACACCATCTCCAAGCTGCCGCCCGCATCCACGGAGCTCAACAAGCGCGCCATCAACTACTACTACGAGTCACAGGGCATGTTCCAGGCGTACGAGTACGCGGAGAACCTGATGTACGTGTCCTACGCCTCCTCGCCGGAGGACTTGCCGAAGGGCCTGCAGGACGTGGATCGTGTGACGGCAGAGCAGGGGATGCGCGCCGGGTTCCAATACATGAACGACGCGTTCACCGAGGAAGATCAGGCCATCGCCGCCGAGCAGATGGCGCGCCCCAGCCGCGCGCCATAGGGGTCCGCCTACACAGCCAAGAGATAGAGGGGCGGGTCGCCGCTCGCCCCTCTATTTACCCATGACGCCCACGCCTGCCGTGTGCTACATTGGGCGAACCGGGCGGTGCGCCGCGTCACGGCCATAACCCGGTGGGTGGGGTAGGTGAAGAGTACTCGTTTCGCGCGCCCCTGAAGAGACTCGTGATACATCGTCGTGCGCTGCACTGACGCTAAGGGAGGGAAATTGGCATGAAGGCACTCGTCTTTGATGAGTACGGCGGCCCGGAAGTCCTCCAGTGGAAGGACATTGATGACCCCAAGCCCGGGCCGAATGACGTCGTGATTGAGGTTAAGGCTACGGCCATCAACTACAACGATGTCTGGGGACGCCGCGGAGCACCTATGGAGGTGGCTCTGCCCCACATATCCGGCAGTGACGCATCCGGCATCGTCGTTGACAAGGGCGCCGAGGTCACGTCGCATTCCATCGGTGACGAGGTTGTCGTCCACTGCGGCCGCCCGGCTTTCAACAATCGCACCGGGCAGGAGTGCAACATCTGGGGCTATGACTGGCCCGCGCTCGATGGCGCGCACGGCCAGTATGTGAGAGTTCCGGCGGAGAACGCCGTTCCCAAGCCCACCAATCTCACGCATGAAGAGGCCGCTTCATTCCCGCTTGTTCTCGTCACCACGTGGCGCAAGCTGGTTGAGAAGTCCAACATCAAGCCCGGCGACCACGTCCTCATCTGGGGCGCTGCGGGCGGTCTGGGCGTCATGGCCATCCAGATTGCGAGGCTGTTCCGGGCGCATCCGATCGCCGTTGCTTCCAGCGATGAGAAGCTGGAACTGTGCAAGGATCTCGGCGCGGAGTACCTGATCAACCGCAAGACGCAAGATGTCCGGCAAGAGATGCGCAACATTGTGGGGCGGCGCGGCGCAGAGATCGTTTTTGAACACCCCGGCCAGGCCACCATGGGCCTCAGCGTCCAGCTCGCCAGTTGGGGCGGCACCGTGGTCACCAGTGGCGCAACCAGCGGCTACGACTCCAACATCGACCTGCGGCACATCTTCTTCCGACAGGTCAAGCTGGTTGGGTCCACCCTGGGTACGGTCCACCAGCTGCAGGACGCGCTGGACCAGGTGCAGGCAGGTCACATCAAGCCGGTTATCGACCGCGTCCTGCCCATGAAGGATGCAGGCGAAGGTCAGACCCTGCTTGAGACCGAGGCCGTGGCGGGCAAGGTTGTGCTTGTTCCCAACTAGACCTCGAAAATACGGTCACGAACAGGGGCGCCCGCAAAGGGCGCCCCTTTCATTTCCCTCATGTCGGCGAGAATGAGAAACTGGGCGCATGAAAGCCCCGGATAAACTCACCCGCGCCATCGTCCTGATCGATGGTCTTGACCCGCGTGCCGTTCTGCCCGCTGCGGGCCCTCATCCGGCGTTCAGGGACGTGAACGGCATGCCCGCTGCGGACGCGCTTCTCCGACATCTCGCAGAGCAGGGAATAACCGAGGTATGGCTCGTTTCCCGCGCCTTGCCGGGCATGGTCGTTCACTATTTTGGCGATGGAAGCCGGTGGGGAGTCAGGGCGACGCATATCCGGCAGGACGGCCCGCCCGGCTCAGGCGGCGCGCTCATGGCTGCCCGTCAGCATATAACGGAATCAACGCTCGTTATCGACGGCGCTCTCGTCACGGATATCCGTCTCGGTGCCATGTATGATGTGCACCACTCCGCAGATGCAGATGTCACCATGTGCCTGGCCGCTGAAGTAGAGGAAACGGCGGGGCTGCCCCGCGCGCAAACGGATTCCTCCTCTCGTTCCGTGCAACAGGTCCTGGTTGATCCGCCGTTCCCGGCCGACCCGCAGATTCTTGTCGGGGTCGGCGTCTACATCATCGAGCCGGAGACAGTGGAACCGCTGCAAGAGGCAGGAGTGAACGCGGATTGGGTGACGGATATCCTGCCCGTCCTGGCCCGGCAGAATCGCGTTCGGGGATGGCAGGCCAACCCGGGCGCCCAGTTCGATCTCCCGCGGCGTGTCCGGGTGCTGCATTCCCAGACCGGCCGCGCGCTTCCCACAATCTGAACGCCTGAGCGATTGACCAGAGCGTCAAACGAGCTTATAATCCAAACTTGGTTCAAAACAAATTTTAGGTTTCGTTTTGAATTTGGTGGCCCGGAGGGGCCAAAGCGCGGGATACGGGAGCGGTTGAGATAGTGGGCTGCGGCCCAAAGAGGAGTGGTGTCATGCCATGGACGCATGCGGGCGTAAGCAGACGCCTGAAGTTGCTCGGCGTGCTGGGAATCGTTGGTGGACTGCTGTTGGCCTCCATTACCGTCGCCCTGGCGCAAGAAGCCCCGGCGGGCGAAGAGAACAGCGTTTCCGCAAGTTTTGAATATGACTCAGGGATCAACCTGAACATCCCGGGATCATTCTTCCCCGGCTTTGATGCAGCGGGGTCCCTGATGATTCAGCCTCGCGCGCTGCAAGTGGACGGCAATGAGATGCCGGCGGCCTCCATCACGATTGAGCCGCTTCAGCTGGAAGAAAGCCAGACGATGCCCACGCTGATTGCGCCCAATCCGAGCAAGCCAAGCGGCAGCACGGCAGAGTACCTGCACCGCGCCGTTTCCGTGTCTGTCAGCATTGACGGCCAGGATGCGAGCGAAACGGCCCGCTTCAACCCCACCATGATGCTCAATCTGGACCTGACGGATGCCGAATGGGAAGAGGCGGACAATGACCCGGATGCGTTCGTCGTTCGCGCTTGGGATGCCGGCAGGAATATGTGGTTGACCGTTGAAACATCCACGAACCCGTTCGATATGGTCGTGACGGCCAAGGTCGCCCGGGCCGGCCAGTTCGCCCTGTTCAGGGAGGAGCCGCCGCCGCCCATCCAGGGTGGAGACGTTTCACTGAGTTCCATGACCCTGCTGTTCATCGCCATGCTTGGATTCGCCCTGGCCGGTACCGGCGTCATGCTGGCGCGCGGCACGTTGGGTCGGCGCTCCCGCTAGATTCAGACACGCACGGACTCACGGGGCGCGGTGGGCCGGGCAGGCCCTCCACGCCCCGTTCCGTTATTGTGGATAGGTGCACACTGATCCCACTGTCGTCGTTCGTGTCGCCTTGCTGCGTGAGGGCGCGCGCCTGCCGTTCCGTGCCACACCCGGCTCAACGGGCTTTGACGTCTATGCCTGCCTCCACGACGGAGAAGAAGAGATCGTCGTTGGCCCTGACCCGGTACTGATTCCAACCGGCATCGCCCTTGAGTTCCCTCCAACTCTCGATGTCCAGGTTCGCCCACGCTCCGGCCTCAGCAGCAGGGGAGTGATGAGCACCGTCGGGACCATCGACAGCGACTATCGAGGAGAGGTCTTCGTCACCATGTATACCGTGGGGAACCGCCCGCCCCACGTCGTTCGCAGCGGTGACAGGATTGCGCAAATGGTCGTCGGAGTCCGCGCCGACGTTTCACTGGAGATCGCGGAAAGCCTTGGGGAGACCGAGCGGGGCGGCGGCGGACACGGCTCGACCGGCGCCTAACTCCCGCCGCTCATCCTGAGCCTGTCGAAGGGCATGAGCGCCCTCACACCTCAAGCGGCGTATCGTCCCGGTTCGCCCATTCCCGCATGGAACCGTCGTAGTTCCGCGTGCTTTCGTAACCCACAAGCCGCATCACGAATACTCCGTGCGCCGCACGGATGCCGCCCTGTCAATACGTGTAGACGTTCTTGTCCGGCGTGATGCCGTGTTCCGAAAGGAGTCGCCGTATCTCGGATGCCGACTTGAACCGGTGCGTCTCGCGGTCCATCAGGTTCAGCCATTCAAGGTGAACGGCGCCGGGGATATGCCCCGCTCGCGCGTTGGCGCGGTTGTTGGACCCGTCCCATTCGCCGTCTGTGCGAACGTCCCAAACGACGGAATCCTCAAGCGTGCACGCCTCTTTCAACCCGTCCACCGTCACCAGCATGGAGTCGTCAAGGTTGGGGGTGAACGTCACGCCCTCCGCCCGCGCCGGTCGCTGGAAACTGATTGTGTGGCCGCCTGTGACCCAGCCACGCCAGCCGCCGTTCAGGACCCGCGCGTTGCGGTGCCCATACGTGTTGAGCACCCACCACAGGCGCGCTGCCGTCACACTCTGCGCATTGTCGTACGAGATCACCACTGTGTCATCGCCGATGCCGAGTCCCTCACACATCTCCTTGAACTGCGCGGGCGTCATCATCAACGTGCGATTCGTGTCGGGGTCTTTGACGAAGTTGTCCGGGATCAGAACCGAACCCGGGATATGCCCCCGGTTGTAGCCTGCGTCCACGTCGCAATCCACGACGACGACGTTGGCGTCGTCCAGGTGCTCCGCCAGCCAGTCCGCCTCCACCAGGTATTCCGGATGGGCATAGTTCTCGGTCGTCATCGCGTCCCCCCTTGGCGAGTCTTCCCTGCGCCCAGGATTCGTCATCGACAGTATGCCACCACAGTGACACTCACCCGCCTGCCTTTTGTGCCGCGCATGTAGAATTGAGGTATGAGCATTATCGACAAGGCGCAGCGGATGTTCGGCGGCGCGGCAGCAGTGGACAAGGATCGCGTTCCGCCCGGCCAGACCGTCACGCAGAAGTTCCCGGTACTCTCGTACGGAAAGATCCCCGAGATCGACCTCGCCACGTGGACATTTGAGGTCATCGGCCTCGTCGACAACCCGATCAGCTTCACGTGGGAGCAATTCCTCGCTCGCGCCAACGATGGCGTCACCGCGGACTTCCACTGCGTCACGGGGTGGTCTCGCCTCGACAATCGATGGGAGGGCGTCTTCGTCCGCGATCTATTCGACGAGGCCCGCATCCGCCCAACGGCCACCCACGTCATGGCCCACTGCTACGGCGGGTACACAACGAATCTGCCGATAGCGGCGCTGCTGAATCCCGATGTCCTGATTGCTCACCGGCATGACGGAATGCCGTTGGAAACCGAACACGGCGGACCTGCCCGCCTCATCGTGCCCGACCGTTACGCCTACAAGAGCGCCAAGTGGATCAAGGCGCTGGAACTTATGCCGGAGAACAAGCGCGGCTTCTGGGAGCTTCACGGCTATAACGGCAACGGAGACCCGTGGCGCTCAGAACGCTACGACTTCTAGGCTCCTATCGCCGCCGCGTGATCTCTACCCAGGCGCTGTCCAGCGTTCCCCTGATGGGCGCGGACGGCTTGCTGACGCGGATGCGCACCTGCTCAATCGGCAGCTCATCGAGCAAGCGTTGGGCTGACTCCTCCGCGATGCTCTCCAACAGCGCGTGCGGCGGCCCCTCCACCACTGCCTGCACGATCTCGAATGCCCGTCCATAGTCGGCCGTGTCATTCAGATCGTCGGAATGTCCCGCGACGGAAAGGTCCGTGGCCATTTCAAGATCGACGACAAATCGCTGTCCGACGGCCTGTTCTTCCGCCGTCGCGCCATGATGTCCGTAGAACACCATGCCCGCGAGTCCAATGAGGTCCTGCGGTTCGTATTCGTTCATTGGAGCGTGCCTCCTGAGAAACTAACGCCGCCGATAGGGCGGATACCGCGGCGGCATCGGCGGCTCGTAGTAGTCGTCATCATCGTCGTCATCGTACCGGTAGAGCCTGGATCGTCTCGTCTCATACTTGTTCGGCTGCCACACGCGCTCCCGCCTCAGGATGCGCCATCCTGCAACGATCCCCGCGCCCGCAACAAAGCCGCCAACGTGCGCCCAGTACGCCACGCCTCCACCGCCTCCGGCCACGACAAGCCCGCCGACGCCCTGGAAGAGCTGAATCACCATCCACATGACCAGCAGCCACACTGCCGGTATCTCCATCACCGTGATCAAGCCCATCATGAACAGCGTCCGAACCCGGCGGCGCGGGAATAGCAGCAGATATGCCCCCAGAACTCCGGCGATCGCGCCGCTCGCGCCGATGGCCGGGATGCTGCTGTCCCAGTTGAACAGGATGTGCGTGGCGGACGCGAGAATGCCGGTTGCCAGGTAGAAAACAAGAAACCCCACGCGCCCGAAATGGTGCTCAAGGTTGTCGCCGAACACCCAGAGGAAAACCATGTTCCCCAGGATGTGCGCCCATCCGCCGTGCAGGAACATCGACGTGAACAGCGTCATCCATGATGGGACGAGAGGCGCGATCGCCGCGTATTCGGGCAGCGACATTATCTGGTCGAACAACTCTCCGTGCGTGAATTCGTAGGGAACCACGCCAAAACGGAAATGGAATATCGCCCGCTGCTCCGGGTCGAGGATGATCGTGTACAGGAACGCGAGAGCATTGATGACGATCAGCGTGATGGTCAACCACGGCGCGCCGTGCCGCTCACCGGCGTTATCCGAAAGAGGAATCATGACCGCTCCGCTCCGCTGCGGCTGCAACGCGTCGGCGGCGCTCCCCCGTCTACAATGAAACCCGATGCGCTTTGGCGCGCGACTCTAACGATGGAAGGCATACACGTATGAGTGGACCACTGGAAGGTCTCCGAATCGTCGATTTAACCCGCATCCTCGCGGGGCCGTTCGCAACCATGATTCTATCCGACATGGGCGCGGAGGTCATAAAGGTCGAACGCCCCGAGGGCGGCGACCTCTCTCGCGGCACAGGCCCGTTCTTCGAAGGAGAGAGCTATTACTTCGTCAGCGTCAACCGCGGCAAACAGAGCGTCAGCATCAACCTCGCTCACCCGGATGGGCAGCAGGCGCTGAAAGACATCGCCGCCGAGTGCGACGTGCTCGTCGAGAACTTCGTCCCCGGCACGATGGCCAATTTCGGCCTCTCCTACGACGACCTGCAGGCGGTGAACCCCCGCCTCGTCTATTGCTCCATCTCCGGCTTCGGCCAGACCGGCCCCTACGCTCAGCGTCCTGCGTTGGACATCATCGTGCAGGCGATGGGCGGCATCATGAGCATCACCGGCGAGCCCAACGGCGGCCCCGTCCGCCCCGGCAGCTCGCTCGGAGACATGATTGCCGGTCTCTTTGCAACAACCGCCATCCTCGCCGCCGTGCAGGAACGGGAGCGGAGCGGGCAGGGGCAGTACATCGACGTTTCGATGCTGGAGTGCCAACTCGCCATCCTTGAGGCCGCCGTCGGGCGATACGTCTCGACAGGCCACGTCCCCGGCCCCATCGGCACCCGCCACCCCTCGTTCACACCGTTCCAGGCGTTCAAGACGGCGGACGACTGGATCGTTGTGGCGATTGTCGGCGGCGTGAACGACCAGTGGCCGCTGTTCTGCGCCGCCATCGACCGCGTGGACCTGATCGATGATGTCCGCTACGTCGATGGCTACCACCGCACCCTGAATTACGACCAGCTGATTCCCGAACTGGAAGCGGCGCTTGCCGCCAAACCCGCCGAGCAATGGCTGCGCGAGCTTGGGCGGCTCGGCATCGCATGCGGCCCCGTCAATCGCATCGACCAGGTGCTGGCGGACGAGCAGGTCCGGGACCGCGGCGCGATGGTGGACGTTCCTCACTCGCGCGTCGGCAGCATCCCCGTCGTCAACTCGCCCCTGCGCTTCTCCCGCACCCCCGTCGGCAACCTCGGCCCCGCCCCCGACCTCGGCGAGCACAACGAAACCGTCCTGCAAGGCCTAACCGGCTACACGGAAGAAACGCTGGAACGCCTACGCACAGAGGGCGTCATCGTGGCAGAGGAGGGGTGATGGGGTAGGGACGCTAATCCCCGTTCACTTCGTCACAGATTTGCCTAAGCAGGTTGATGACAGCGTCATCAAAAGGGCCTGTTTTATATGGCCGAGGATTAGATGACGGCCAACCCCAAGCGAACTTCTCAGATAACGCTTGCCAGGCTAGGGGCGCTCTTTCTTGCGCATTCGAAGAGGTCTCTAAAGCCACAGCACCGTTAAGGCAGTAAATGGTGTAGAGAAAATGATTGTCTTGTGACCGCACACTAAGGGTGGCGCCTCGCTCTATACGGTGGCTCCAGACCCTGATGGATTGCTTCTCTGACAGTTCCTTTACAAGACTGATCACGTTTCTAAAGTCGTCTTGTTGTGTGGACGCAAGCTCATTGACGGTATCGACGAATTTGTCAATATTTTCCACCAACGGATCCGAGGATGTGTTCCGTTGCTGAGCCTGCGTCTCCTGCTCACGGTTACGTGCCGTGACCAGATAGTCTTGAGCCTCCGGCAACGGAATGACTTGATCAATGTCTAGTAGAAGCTTGCCCTCATGCCGGTACGCTCGGACTCGGACGCATCTGATATCCAACCCCATCTCGTTCAGCCAGAGGACTGATGTTGTGATTTCCTTGTTGAAATCCTCGGAGACGAGAATAATGCGCGGGCGCTCTGTGGCGATCGAGAAGTCGCCATCTTCTGCCGTCAGGTTAAGATGTTCACGGATTCGTTCTTCAGCCGACTCATTGATGTTCTTGTTTCTCAAGTAGCGAGCGTGACCGTCAATGATGCTCTGTGTCTGGAAATTTGCCAGCATCGCCGCATAGCGAATTGCCTGCAACTCCATATGAACGCCGTCACCGCGTTTCAACTCGACAACGACCAAATTCCCGGATGAGTCAATGCAAAGCAGGTCAATGTATCGCCAGGCGTCCTCCCAATCCGTGAATTCGTCGGCGATAACGAATAGACCTTCCTCAATGAATTCTGGGTGCTCGCGGAGAGCTTCTTGGAGGTCCGCCTCTGCGACACTTTCTTCGTGGAATGACGTCCGGTCAATCCCAGTCAAAGTCTTGTTAGTCATTTCATAGAGCATCCGCTTCACTTCCTTGTTCGCAATTGCCGATCCCCAAACACTTTACTGCCCCCCCTATTCATGAGACTCCCATCCCCTCCCGCGGCCGTATCTCCTGTAACTGATCCGCCTCAGCGTGTTCAGCATGATAAAGGTCCCAGCGTAGTTGCAGATTCATCCAGAAACCCGGGGAATTGCCGAAGAACCGGGCAAGTCGCAGGGCAGTGCTTGGTGTCACACCTCGGCGGCCCCGCACAATCTCATTCACTCGTTGATACGGCACCCTAATCGCCTCGGCCAGGTCATGCTGAGTCATCTCCATGGGGTCGAGGAACTCTTGCAACAACATCGCGCCGGGGTGCGTCGGCTCCCTATCTGTCGGAATGCGTACCATGTCTTTTCACCATTGATGTAGATGGCGTCCCCGGTGGGACTCGAACCCACAACCTGCGGATTAGAAGTCCGCTGCTCTGTCCGGTTGAGCTACAGGGACGCGCTGAGGTCGCGGCATCCCATCCATGATAGCGCCGCGAATCTACGGGCGAAGCCGTGTGTGTTTCGCAGCCTGTCGGTAAAGGACCAGGTCGCGGCAGCCTTGCGCTCTTACGCGCTGGATTCGGCAGACTCGTTCTGCGGCGGCGGAGCGTCCACCACGTCCGGCAGCCACGTATACACGCGATGGAGCGGTCTGCCTGCCCCTCCCAACTGGGACACGCTCTTGATCTCCAGCCCGCCGATGTCGGCTTTCGTCGTCCACTTGCGCTGGACGACCGCGCCCGCCCTGAACGAGCCGATGAGCGCCAGGGCCGACAGCCCCATCGCCTGCGGCAGCCGCCCAACCCGGTTTCGTGTGCCGAGGATCATCCCCGTCAGCAGGGCAGTCGTCATGCCGCCAAGCAGGAAATTCGTGCCGCAGAACGGCGAAATCGCCAGGTGGGATTCCCCCGCCCGCAGCCGCTCGACGGCCTCTTTCGCCGCGTCCTCGATGCGGTCTGCCGTCGTGGGGCCATAGACGAAGAACCCGTCCTGCTTGGCGCTGCCGCCGAGCCGGCCAAACTGGTCATATTTGCGACCGAGCACGGCAATCGTCGCGTGCTCAATCGCGTGGTTCTGTCGGATGCGGTCTATCAACTCAAGAATATCCATCGCACTTTCGAGTATGGGAACCGCGCCAAACAGGGTCAAGAAAGACGACGCGATTTGATACAGCTATCTAGAAGCGACGGATTACTCTGTCATATTCCGCGTGCGGGCCAATCCAGAACCAGACAACATCTCCATCCACCATAAGAGCCAGGGCACGATAGTGCTCTCCGATCCGCACGGAATAGAGCGGCTCCCTCACTCCAACTCTCTTGAATGCGAGACTCCGGTGATATGGGTCTGTGCGAAAGAATTCGTATGCGCGCTTGGCTTGCTCTTGTACGGACTCAGGCAGTCGCCTGAACTCAATCCAGAAGTTGCGCTCAGTGAACGAGCGCACTAGCCAAAATCTTCCTCACGAAGAGGCTTGGTGCGCCCGGCTTTATGCTCAGCGCGAACCTTTTCTGCCATCTTTTCGAGCCACTCTTGGGATTCCGGGGACGCAAGCAATTCGTCCCACTTCTTGTCTGCATCCATTTCTTCGAGGATTACCGCCGCGAGAGTTTCTTGCTTCTCTTCAGGCAGTTCCGCTGCCTTTTCAAACGCCTGTTGAAGTAGCTTATTCATCACAGTGCCCCTTAGCTCTGCATCAAGTATACGCCGCTTACTTGCGTCCGCTATGCTTTTACTATGGCCTCCGGCACAGAGAAAACCCGGCGGACTAGCGGCCTTGCAGGCCCCGCCGCCAAGGGCGTCGACCGCGTCCTCATCAGCAAGACGCGCCTCCAACGCCGCGTGAAACAACTGGCGGCGCAGTTGAGCGCGGAGTATGCGGACGGAGAGGTCGTCTGCGTCGGCGCTCTCAACGGCGTCATCTGCTTTCTCGCGGACCTTGTGCGCGAGATGGACATCCCCGCGCCGGTGGAGCTTGTCCACGTTGACCGGTTCATCGATGAACGCGGCCACACCGTTGAGATGCCCAACCCGTTCCGCGAAAGCTTGCGCGGCCGCGACATCCTCATTGTTGAAGACATCGTGGACACCGGCGTCACGCTCAAGCTGCTGGTCGATAAGGTTCTCGCGGAGAATCCCGCCTCGGTCAAGGTCTGCACGCTGCTGGACAAGCCCGCGCACCGCGAAGTTGACGTTCAGCTTGACTTTATCGGCTTCTCGATAGACCCGGTCTTTGTCGTGGGCTATGGCCTCGACTACGAAGGCTTCTACCGGAATCTGCCGTTCGTTGGTGTTGTGGACAGCGCCGTCTGGCCGCCCGCGCTGCTGGAACGTCCCAAGATTGACTCCTAGTTACCCTCTCCATGGGGGAGGGGGCTGGCGTGAGGGAGGAACATCGTTGACACGGCGCATTGCCATTGGCCACACTCGCGGTACAACTGATGAACAGGGAAAGCGCCACAACGGCGCGGGGAGAGGGAGACGATGATTACGGATATTCGCTACAACGCCGTCATGGTGGAGGACCTGGAAGAGGGCGTGCAGCTGTGGAAAGACCTGTTCGGTCTTGAGGAACTCAACCAGGCCCGCGGCAACCAGTTCGGCATCCGGGCGCAGATGCTCGGTTACAACGGCCAGCCCGTCATCGAAGTCATGACGCCCGCAGGCCCCGAGACCGCCCTGGCCCGCATGATGGAGGAGCGCAAGAACGAGCGAAACCCCAAGGGCGAGGGCATGTACATGGTCTGCCTTGAGGTCGACGATATCGAGGCGACCATCAAGAACATCGAGGAAAAGGGCGGCCGTATCCAGCGTGAAGAGGGCAATGCCAACGTTGCGTGGGTGCATCCCCTCGGCACCAAGATGGTCTTCATCGAGTTGCAGCAGCGCGGAGCGGGCGGCATGGGCGCAGCCGGCGGAGGCAGCTAGGCACGGCTGGGCCGCCGCATGGCGTCGGCGCTGGTGTTGATCAGTACGCGAGCCGCCCTGGCCTCCACGATTCTCCGGAGGCGCGAACGTGCAGAATGAGAACGCATTCCCTCAGCGGGGAATAAATGAGATCTTTGCGGAGCTCTGGTCCGTTTATCTCGCGCGGGTTGTGCGCCTGCTCATCATTTCTTTCGTCAGTGCCGCTGTCGTCTTTGGAGCAATGTCCGGCATCGATGCCATTCTGCCCGAGGGAAATCAGCCCGCGATCAACGAGATCCTCACAAGCGTGCCGGAGGACGAGAGTCCAACCAATGAGCAACTCCAGGAGATAGCCGAGTTGCAGTTGGAGGACCTGCCGCTGGAACTCCTCAGGTCTGCACTTGTTGTCGCCGCCGCGTTGCTGGTTTCCGCCGTGGCTGCGGGCGCCTACATGTTCGTCATCGGCGCGCACTATGTCGTTGGCCGCGTTCTGATCTCGGAGGCCCTGACCTTTTCCGTACAGCGTGTTGGCGGCCTGGTCATCACGACGCTGATAGCGCTGGCCGTGGTTTTCGCCGTCTGGGGCGTCCTGTTCATTGCGCCGTTCATGATTGCAAACGCTACGATGGACACCACCCTGGTTGCCGCCCTGTTCGGACTGCTGTCCCTGACCGGTTTTGTGGGCGCGGTGGTCATCACGCTCTATACGGCCATCCGCTGGACGTTCATCTGGCCTGTCATCGCGTTTGAAGGCCTCATCGGGGTTGCCGCCCTAAGGCGTAGTTGGGAACTGACGGAGAATTTCTGGTGGTGGACATTCGGCTTCGTCGTCATCGCGACGCTCGCCGTCTTCGCGGTCGGCTTTCCCGGCCTCATCGCAACCGCCGCCGGTCTGGAGACCGTTGGCACGTGGTATTCGAACCTCGTCGCCCCCACGATGGCGGGACCGATCCAGGCGATTATGATATTCCTGCTCTACGCAAGCCTCCGAACGCGCAAGGAATCCCCGCCCGGCTACGGCCCCGACCAGATCGCGAATGAGCTTGGCTTCCAGCGCCAAGTTTGGGACGACGCGCCGTAGCGCGGGATCGCGAGTTTGAGGCGTAGCGCAGCTACCCGCCGATCACCACGTTCCATTTCCTGATTCGCCATGAGGCGACCAGGCCGTTGTTGATGTACGGGTCCTTCGAAACAAAGTCGTCGATGACGGACGTATCATCAGTGCGGAAAACGATCGATGCGCCGTCGACAGGATCATCGTACGCCCCGGCTATGGGGACAACCCCGCGGGCATGGAGGTCTCTCAGGAGAGCCAGGTGCTCATCGCGATGCGCCGGCCGCCGTTCCAGCACGTCCGCCACATAGTCATAGATCAGGATGTAGTACATCGCTCAGCCTAATCGCGCCAGTTGTTCCTCGATGCGCTGCACGCGTTGGCGTGATTCCTCAAGCCGCTCCTCTTCCTTGGCCACAACCTGCGGCGGCGCCTTGGAGCGGAAACTCTCGTTCGCCAACCGCTGTTCAAGGCCGGTCAGGCGTCCACGCGTTTCGTCCAATTCCTTTGAGAGCCGAGACCGCTCCGCGTCCGCGTCCACCAGCCCGGCCAGCGGCACCATGACCGTCACCCCATCGAGAATGGCTATCATTACCGACGCGGGGTCGGGCCGCTCATCCTCAGGCGCAAGCACGTTCAGAGAGGACACGCGAGCGAGCACGCCGATCGCCTCGCGCGAATCTGCGATGGCCCCCTGTGATTCCGGCACGGCGTCGACGATTGTCTCGATCATGCGCGAATGCTCAACGTTGCCCTCGGCGCGCGCGTTGCGGATAGCCCGGACCACGTTGATAACGTCGGCGACCTCGGACTCCGCCGCCCCGTCGACACGACCTGTGTCTGCCTCCGGGTAGGCGCTGATCATGATGGAGTCCACACCCCGCGCCAACTCCGGCGCGCGGGCAATCAGGCTCTGCCAGATTTCCTCTGTCACAAACGGCATGAACGGATGGAGCAGGCGCATCGACTGCTCAAGCACGCCAACCAGGTAGTGAACGGGTCTGTCATCCCCGTTGCGAATACGCACCTTGGCAAGCTCGATATACCAATCCGCGAACTCATCCCACAGGAAATCACGGATGATCTGCTCGGCCTGTCCCAACTGGAAGTCCTCAAGCAGCCGGTTCACGTCGGCAGTGACGCTCGCCATACGAGAGGCGATCCACCGGTCCTCGCGGTGTTCCGGCGCAGGCATCTCGCCGCCAACCTGCGTGTCCGCCTGTTCCATCGACCGCACGACGAACCGCGCAGCGTTCCACAACTTGTTGGCGAAATTGCGCCCCGCCTCCATGCGCCCCGGTGTCAGCGCAAGATCATTCCCCGGCGTCGTGGCAATCGTCAGGGCCATGCGCAGCGCGTCCGTGCCGTACTCCGCGATGCTCTCCAGTGGATCGATCACGTTCCCGCGTGTCTTTGACATTTTTTGTCGTTGGGCATCACGCACCAGGCCGTGCAGGTAAACGGTGCGGAAGGGAATCTCCCCCGTGTTCTCCAGTCCCATCATGATCATCCGCGCGACCCAGAAAAACAGGATGTCGTAGCCCGTTTCCATCACGGATGTCGGATGGAAATACGTGTAGTCCTCCGTCTCGTCCGGCCAGCCGAGCGTGGAATGCGGCCACAACCCGGAGGAGAACCACGTGTCCAGCACGTCCGGATCCTGCACCAGCGCCGCCGGGCCGCACTCCGGGCACGCGGACGGACCATCCAACGCCACGATGGGCGTCGCATCCTTGTCGGCGTTCACCCGATCGGCTCGCGTGACGATCTCCTCAGGGGTCAGCCCAATCTCCCGCAACTCCGAATACGTCGCCTCCCACAACGGCTGCCCGTCAGGCCCCGTTATGGCATCTCGCAGGATGATTTGGAGCCGTGCGCCGTCGCATTCGCCGCAGAACCACGCCGGGATGCGATGCCCCCACCACAACTGGCGGGAGATGCACCAGTCACGGATGCCGTCCATCCAGTTGAGATACGTGCCCGTGAAACGTTCCGGCACGATGTTGATCCGGCCGTCACGCACGGCCTCCGCGGCGCGCTCGGCCAAGGGCAGAATGTCGACGAACCACTGGATGCTGATGCGCGGCTCAATGATGGATTGGCACCGGTAGCATCGTCCCACACGGTTCTGATAGTCCTCCGTTTTTTCGAGGAAGCCCTGCGCCTCAAGGTCGGCGACGATGCGTTGCCGCGCCTCGAATCGCTCCAGCCCCTCGAACGGCCCCGCGTGTTCATTCATCACGCCGTCCGCGTCGATAACTTCTATTGCATCGAGGCCATGCCGCTGACCGATCTCAAAGTCGTTCTGGTCGTGCGCCGGCGTCACCTTGAGCGCGCCCGTCCCGAACTCCATGTCCACGTAGTCATCCCCGACGATGGGGATTTCGCGGTCGATGAACGGCAGGCGCACCGTCGTGCCGATGGCGTCTGCGAATCGCGGGTCGTTCGTGTTCACGGCGACGGCCGTATCACCCAAATACGTCTCCGGCCGCGTCGTGGCTACGGTCACATAACGTCCTGAGCCGTCAGTATAGGGGTAGTTGATGTGCCAGAGCTTGCCCTCGGTGTCCTCGTATTCGGTTTCAAGGTCAGACAGGGCAGTGTGGTCGGTTGGGCACCAGTTGATCATCCGCTCGCCGCGGTAGATGCGCCCCTTGTTGAACAGGTTTACGAACGTGGCTCGGACAGCCCGTGACGGCCCCTCATCGAGCGTGAACCGCTCGCGCGTCCAGTCGCATGACGCGCCGAGACGCCGGTGCTGATTCTGGATTGCGCCGCCGTACTCCCTCACCCACTCCCACACGTGCTCCAGGAATCTCTCGCGCCCGATCTCGCGCCGGTCCATGCCTTGTGACGCAAGGTGATTCTCAACGACGTATTGAGTCGCGATGCCTGCGTGATCCGTCCCGGGCAGCCACAGTGTCGGGTCGCCCCGCATCCGATGCCACCGCACCAGCGTGTCCTCAACCGACGCCGTCAGCGCATGGCCGAGATGCAGCTGCCCCGTGACGTTGGGCGGCGGCATGATGACGACGAAGGGCTGCCGCTCGTGGTCGATACGGGGTTGAAAATACCCGCGGTCCTCCCACCACTGGTAGCGCGCCTCTTCGAATCGCGCCGGGTCATACGCGGGCGGCATCTCAGCCGCAGAGTTCGAATCGATCGCCATTAGCGGGCGCTCCGACGGCTCAAAAAGGCAAGATGATAGAGGCGGTCATTCATAGCAGCTTCTATTGTAGCGAATGAATGAGACTAGCCCGCCGTCTGCCCCGTCACCGCAAGCGCCCGCTCATAGTCCTCAGGGCTGTTCATGTTCACGATGACGATCGGGTCTGCAAACTCGACCCTGTTGACGCGATCAGGGTCTCGTTCCGTGATTTCACGCAGACCGCGCTTTGCCTCCGTGATTGCCTCGATCTCGGAACGAAGGGAGGAGTTCATCACCGGCGGGTGTCCTTCGATGCCGCCGTGCCATGGATACGTGATCGGCAGCCCGCCTGAGTGATGCGCCTCCACCAGCATGTCCGTGACGTGAGCAGGCTTCGGCGAGTCCATCGCGAGAAAGATCCACTCAGTGGCACGTGGGTCGGCTGCAGCCAACCCGGCCAGCACGGACGTCGTCTTGCCGCGTTCGTAATCCGCGTTCTCGATGATCTTGTAGACGGGCACGCGCTCAAGCGACTCCGGCAAGAGAGGCCGATAGTCCCCGGCGTCCTCCCCAAGCACGACGATCAACTCATCCACGCCCGAAAGCCCGCCCTGCTCAACTTGATACGTCAACAAGTCCTTGCCCATCCAGGGCAGGGTCTGCTTGGGACGGCCCATGCGCGATGAACTGCCCGCGGCGAGAATAACCAGGGAAACGAATCGGGTACCCGTTTCGGTCACGCGAGTTCCTTAGGTGATCACCCGCTGAAAAGGGCGCACACGCGATCCAGCACGGTGTCCGCCACCTCGCGCTTGGACATCAGCGGCAGGTCCTCCTGGCCGCCGGACTTGTCGAGAATGACAACGCGATTCGTATCGACCGCGAAGCCGGCATCCGCCGCCGAAACGTCGTTGGCGACGATCATGTCCAGCTTCTTGCCCTCCAGCTTGGCGCGGGCGTTCTTGAGCAGGTCCTCCGTCTCGGCGGCAAAGCCGACCTTGATGCCGGGCAGGCTGCTAACCTGCGCGAGGATGTCCGGCGTTTTCTGCATCTCGATGGTCAGGCGGTCCTGTCCCTCGACCTTTTTCATCTTCTGACCCGCCGCGGAGATCGGCTCCCAGTCCGCGACCGCAGCCGCCATGACCAGCGCATCTGCCGCGTCGTTCAGAGCGTCGGAAACCGCCGCAAGCATCTGGCGCGCGCTCTCCACCTTGACCACCTTGATGCCCGTCGGGTTGGCCAGGCTTGCCGCCGTTACGAGCGTCACGCGCGCCCCCCTGTCCCGCGCAGCCTCCGCGAACGCATAGCCCTGCTTGCCTGATGAACGATTCGTCACCACGCGCACGGGATCGATCGGTTCCTGTGTTCCGCCTGCCGAGACGACGATATGCCGTCCTGCCAGGTCCTGGTTCGCCGAGAGGATCCCTCCCAGCGCTTCGAGAATATCCGTCGCCTCGACGAGCCGGCCGCTGCCGACCGCGCCTGAGGCAAGCCGTCCTTCATTCGGCCCGGCGAACTCGAAGCCGCGCTCTTTCAGAGCAGCCACGTTCGCCTGCGTCGCCGCGTTCGCCCACATGTGGTGCTCCATCGCGGGCGCGATGAGAACGGGGGCCTCCGTGGCGAGAACGATCGTCGAGAGCGCGTCGTCCGCAAGGCCGTGCGCAATCTTGGCCATCACGTTCGCCGTTGCGGGCGCGATGACGATGGCATCCGCCTGCCGCGCAATCTCCACGTGCTCCAACGGGTCCTCGGAGTTGGCGTCGAAGAGGTCGGTTATCACGAGGCGGTGCGTCAGGGAACGGAACGTGAGCGGGGTGATGAACTCCTGCGCGGAACGTGTCAGCACAACGTCAACAAGCGCCCCCGCCTGCATGAGCTTGGAGGCGATGTCCGCCGCCTTATAGCTCGCGATGCTGCCGGACACACCCAGCACGACTCGCTTACCCGCTATCGCGTCTACCCTACTCATCTCCTACCTTCTCACCCGTCATTCCCACCCATCAACCGTCATTCCCGCGAAAGCGGGAATCTGAATCGTGATTTGCTCAGTCTATCCCTGATTAAGCTCCCAGATCAGCCGCAAACCCTGCAGCGTCAGGTCCGGCTCCAGCTCATCGATAATCGTCGTTCCCTCCGCGATCGTTTCAACAAGCCCGCCCGTCGCAATTACTCGAGCATCCGAACCGATCTCAGCGCGTATCCGCTGGATCACACCCTCCATCAGACCAAGATACCCGTACATCAGACCTGAGCGCATCGCCTGATCCGTGTCACGTCCGATGACCTTTTCGGGAAACACCGGTGCAATGGGCGGCAGCTGCGCCGCTCTCTGTGTCAGCGCCGCGGACGCCAGCGCGATCCCCGGGGCGATCACGCCCCCGATGAATACCCCGTCCCCTGTCACCACGTCAAACGTTGTCGCCGTACCGAAATCGACCACGATGCCCGGCCCGCCGTACAGCCCGTACGCCGCCGCCGCGTTCACGATCCTGTCCGTGCCGACGCCGTCCGGCTTGTCCACGTCTACTGCCACGCCCCGATGCGTTGCTGTCTTGGCGTCCAGTGCCGTGACGCCGAACGTGTCCGCTGCCGTCCGCTCCATCATCGTTGTCAGGGGGGGCACGACGGAACAGAGGGAAACGCCGTCTATATCGGCTTCACGGATACTGTGGCGCGCCAACTCGGCGCACATGTACTCAGCCGTGTCGGACGGCGAATAGCTTTCGCCTGTCGGGAGGCGGGCAGACACGACAATTCGCTCACCGTCAAAAACGGCGAACTTCATGTTCGTGTTCCCGATATCAACCGCCAACAGCATCCCGTACCACCTCATTCCGGCGACGGCCGGAATCCAGCCGGTCTGCCCAAAAGACACACGCAATTATACGCGTCGGGTCTATCCATCTGAGCCGCGAATCTGAAACAATCTGAAAACAAGGAGAATCACATATGACCAACCCGACCCGCACAGTCCTCGTCATCGGCGCAACCGGCAACCAGGGCGGCGGCCTTGTCGGCCACCTGCTGTCGTCCAAGGACTGGCACGTCCGCGGCCTCACCCGCTCCCCGCAGAGTGAAAAGGCGCAGGCGCTTGCCGCGCGCGGCGTGGAGATTGTCGCAGGCGACATGGACGACGCTGCGTCTCTTGACGCGGCCATGGAGGGCGCATACGGCGTCTTCTCCGTGCAGGGGGAGGCGAGAGGGGACGATCCCATGCACGAGGCGCGGCAGGGCATCGCCGTCGCCGACGCCGCAAAGAGGGCAGAGGTGCAGCATCTTGTCTACACCTCCTCCTGTGGGGCAAAGGAGCCGGATCGTGGCGTTTCGTATTGGGACGCCAAGCGGGAGGTCATTGCCCACGTCCGGGAGAATGGCGTTCCGTATACGATCCTCCGCCCTGTGTCGTTCATGGAGAACTACGTCTCCGACCGTAACGGCCTCGCCAACGGCGTCGTTCGCGGTCTGCTGACGCCGGACAAGACCCTGCAGGTTATCTCGGGCCACGACATCGGCGCATACGCTGCCGCCGCATTCAACAACCCTGCCGAATATCAGGGGCAGGAGATTGATATCGCCGCCGAAACCCTCACGATGACCGACATCGCCGCCGCCCTCACCCGCGTTATCGGGCACGAGATCGCCTACCAGGAGATACCTGAGGAGGCGCGGGCAAAGATGCCGGAGTCCGGCGTCGCGATGGGCAAGTGGTACCAGGCTTACGGCTACGACGAGGATATTCCTGCCCTGGAAGCCAGGTGGGGCATCCCCACACTTAAATTCGAGGAATGGCTCCGCGCCATCGGCTGGCGCTAGGCGAATAGAGGCGGAACCGGGCCCTCTCCCCGCCCAATCAGTGCCATCGCCGCCGGAATCTTCTCGATCAAGTCGGACGCCAACAGCCCCGAGGTCATGTTGCCGTTGTCCTGAGCCGCCAGCGCCGCTGCCGTGCCATGCACGTATACACCGGCCCGCGCCGCCGCGGAGGTCGTCAGCCCCTGGGCCAGGAAGCCCGTGATGATTCCCGCCAGCGCGTCCCCCGTTCCGCCCGACGCAAGGGCGGGCATGGCGAGCGGGCAGATGGATGGCGGCTCATCAGGGCTCGCAACGACCGTATACGCGCCCTTGAGCACCACGGTCACGCCCCACTCATTTGCCTTCTCAGCCGCGAGTTCAATGCGGTTTGCCTGAACATCCTGCACGGATATGTCGCACAAGGACGCCATTTCACCCGGGTGGGGCGTGATGACAGTTGGGCCGGACAGTGATCCCCACCAGTCCGACTTCTCGGCCAGCATATTCAGACCGTCAGCGTCGATAAGCGTCGGTGTATCCGCAGGAAGTTCTCGCAGCAGCACGTCCACGAACATATCGCTGCCGACTGATCGACCCAAACCCGGCCCAACGCAAAACGCGTCCGGCGCTTTTGTCTGCAACGAGGCCATGAGTTGTGAAACGGCGCCTGCCCCGGTCAGACCGGTCTGTGGGTGACTGGTAAGGGGAATATGTGTTGCCTCCGGCGCGGTAGTGGCCAGAGAAGCCGTGATCGAATCGGGCGCTGCGATGGCGGTCGTTCCCCCGCCCGCCCGTGCCGCTGCCAACGCCGCCAGCGCGGGCGCGCCGCGATACGACTCACTGCCTCCGACCACTACGGCGTGCCCAAACGTGCCTTTATGGCCTGTCGCTCGCCGCTCCGGCAAGAACCCCCGGATGTCTCCGGCGGTCAGAACGCGGACGCCGCCACCGTCATCCCCATCTCCGCCAAGCCCGATTCCGGCAACGCGAATCTGCCCGCAGATCTCCGCGCCTTTCACCGTCAGGCAGCCGATCTTCACGTTGCCTAGGGCCACCGTCACATCGGCCGGCAAGGTGGCCGGGTCTACCTCTCCCGTGTCTGAATCAAGTCCTGATGGCACATCGACTGCAACGATTGTCGCCTTGCTCGAAGCCTCACGCACCGCGGTCAACGTCTCCAACATCGGCCCTTCGATGGTTCGCGACCGTCCAGTGCCGAGCAGGGCGTCAACAACAAGTTCCGCCTTTGAGAGCGTCTCGCCTAAATCAGCCAGGTCACCCTGCGTGATTGAGCAACCGGCTGCTGCACAGTCTTCAAGCAGTGGGTCGTCCGCTCGTGGAATGGGACAAACAATCGAAACGCTTGCCCCGCGCTGCCGCAGCAACCGCGCAGCGATCAGGCCGTCGCCGCCATTCTTGCCCGGGCCTGCCAGCACAAGAATCCGCCGCCCTGCACCACGGCCGTCGAGTGCCTCACCCACGCCATCCGCCACGGCTCGCCCGGCGCGCTGCATCAATTCCTCAACGGTCGTGCCCGCCGCGATGGCTCTGTCCTCAATCTGCCGCATCTCCGCGGCTGTGACGGCTCTCATGTCGCACCGCTGAACTTGCGAACCCGCTTACTCCGGCGCGTGATAGGGCGACGGATACTCCGCCGTCCCCACCACGATCGACAGTGCGTATTCAATCGAATGCGTCTGGCTCACGGTTAGATCAGTCAGTCCGATGCGTTCCGCGACGGCTTTCGCCCGACCGTGCAGCCGCACCTCCGGCTTGCCGCCGCGCATCGGCAGGATCTCGATATCCTTCCAGCCCACGCCCCGCGCCCCCGTGCCCAGCGCCTTCATCACGGCCTCCTTGCTGGCGAATCGCGCCGCAAGCTCCGGGTCCCGCATCCGGCTCGTCCGCTGTTCTTCCGGCGTGTAGACACGATCAAGGAACCGCTGTCCGAACCGCTCGCGAGCCTCTCTGATTCTCCATACCTCACACATATCGATTCCGGTGGTCAACATTACGGGTAAATGCTCCTCTGTCCATGCAGTCCCCAGATTATCGCAGAACGGAATATGCGCCGTCCCTGCCGTATACTCACAGAGGGACAGCCTGGAGACGGAGAACGCCATTGACCGCACGCATCATCGACGGCCGGAGCATCGCGGCAGACATTCGCAAGGAAGTCGCGCGTGATGTGGCCGCGCTCAAGGCGAAGGGCATCATGCCCGGTCTTGCCGCCGTCGTCGTGGGTGATGACCCCGCCTCCCAAACCTATGTCGCCAACAAGGAACGCGCCTGCCGGGAAGTTGGCATCTACACGGAGATCCACCGCATAGATTCATCCGTGTCGCAGGACGGCCTGCTCGACATGGTGCAATCCCTCAACAATGCGGCGCGTGTTCATGGCATCCTCGTGCAGCTCCCGCTGCCTCCCCACATCGAGGAACACGCCGTCATTGAATGCGTCCGACCGGACAAGGACGCGGACGGTTTTCACCCCCTCAACATCGGACATCTTGCCATCGGCGACTCACAGTTCGTGCCGGCCACTCCGTTCGGCGTCATGGAGATGCTGCGGCGAGAGGGCGTGCAGCTTGGCGGCAAGCACGCCGTCATCGTTGGCCGCAGCAACATTGTCGGAAAGCCCATCGCGACGGCGTGGATGCAGGGCGATCCGGTTTCGTATCCGCGCGTCACCGTCTGCCACAGGACGGACCCGAACCTCCCTGAAGTGACAAAGCAGGCGGACATCCTCGTTGTGGCCGTTGGTATTCCTGAAGTCATTACCGCTGAGATGGTCAAGCCGGGCGCCATTGTCATTGACGTGGGCATCAATCACGTTGAGGACAAGAGCCAGAGGAGAGGCTACAAGATCGTCGGTGACGTTGACTTTGACGCTGTGTCTCAGGTGGCGAGCGCCATCACGCCCGTGCCGGGCGGTGTTGGCCCCATGACCGTGGCAATGCTGCTGCGCAACACGGTCTCTGCCGCGAGGGCGCAGTTGGAAAACAGGTGAGGGGGGAAAGCGATGGGCAGCGCAGCAAAGGGAGCCCATTGGGACGTTTGGCGCGCCCGCAACTGAAAGCTCAATGGCTCGTGCCTGTCCGGCTAGCTGCCCTCGTATGCGTGCTGCTCGCCCTGGCGCTCGCAGCCGCCTGCGGAAACAACAATGACCTTGGCGCGAGAGACCTGCAGCCGGATGGCACCTATATCATCGTCGGAACGGAATTCGCCTTTGAACCGGACACAATCGAGATTCCCGTGAACCAGGAAGCCGTTATCGAGTTCAGGAATCTTGGCACCGTCGACCATGATCTCGTCATCGAGGAGTTCGGCGTTGCAACGGGGTCGATGCGCATCGGTTCAAAGAAAACAGTCCGCTTCACGCCTACTGAAGTCGGCGAATTCGATCTCATCTGCTCGATCCCCGGCCATCCGGAGGCCGGTATGACGGGAACCGTCCTCGTTGTAGAATCACCAGTACAGACAGGCGCGCAAGGCTGACATATCTCATGACATCTGACGATACCGGCAACAACGACTCCACCCCCTTGATGGTGACCGATTATGAGTTCGAACTGCCGGAACACCTGATAGCCCAACAGCCTGCTGAGCCGCGTGACCATTCCCGCCTCCTCGTCATCCACCGTGACTCCGGCCTGATCGAGCACAAGCACTTTTACGACCTCGGTTCCGTGCTCACCGAGGGAGACGTCCTGGTTGTCAATGAAACGCGCGTCATCCCCGCCCGCCTCTTGGGAACGAAGCGAGACGGCGGCGGGCGTGTTGAGATCCTCCTCATCCGCCCCGTCGCGGGAACCGGCGAGGGCGTTGAGGCAAATGAGCGCATGTGGACCGCGATGGTGCGGCCTTCCCGCCGCGTGGCCGCGAACACGATCGTTGAATTGGACGCCCCCGGCGCGCCACGCGTCCACGTTGGCCAGCAATACACGGACGGCACCCGGCTCGTCACCCTTCCGGAAGGCTTTGTCCTCGATGATGTCGGACAGGTTCCTCTGCCACCGTACATCCGGCAGGAGATCCCAAACCTTGAGCGGTATCAGACCATCTATGCCTCAAAGCCCGGCAGCGTGGCTGCGCCAACCGCCGGCCTCCATTTCACGCCGGAACTGATGGAGAGCTTGCAGGAGCAGGGCGTCCGTGTCGCCCGCCTGACCCTGGATGTGGGCCCCGGCACATTCCGACCCGTCAAGGTGGATGATCCACGTGAGCACGTCATGGGACAGGAGCGCTACGAGCTGCCGGATGACGCCGCAGAGACCATCTCCCAGGCTCTTGCGGATGGCCGCCGCGTGGTCGCAGTCGGTTCAACTCCCGTCCGCGCCCTTGAAACAATCGCCATCAACCAGGAAGTGGCCGCCGGCCAAGGCGAACCGCGGAGAATCGCTGCTGAGATCGGAGAAACGGAACTCATGATCCTCCCTGGGTTCGAGTTCAAAGTGATCGGCGCGATGATTACCAACTTCCACCTGCCGCGTTCCACCCTCCTCATGCTTGCATCCGCATTCGCGAGCAAGGAGCTTGTGGATCGCGCCTACCGTGAGGCAATCGCCCGTGAATACCGCTTCTACTCCTTCGGCGACTCCATGATCATGCTTTAGGAGGTTCAATGATCGACAGAGACCGCCTCGTCAAAACGTTCACTGATCTCGTCCGCATTGACAGCCCGTCCGGCGAGGAAGCCGCCATCGCGGATGTTCTCATGGGCCGCCTCACCGAGCTGGGATTCACCGTCTCGCGTGACGCCTACGGCAACGTCATCGCGTCCGAACCCGGTGACTCCCCCGTCCTCCTCTCCGCCCACATGGACACCGTTGAGCCCGGCCGGGGCGTGAACCCCATCATCGATGGCGACGTTATCCACACGGACGGCTCCACCGTCCTTGGCGGCGACTGCAAGGCCGGCCTCTCCATGATCCTTGAAGCAATCGAATCTCTGCGGAACGATGGCGTGGCGCGCCGTCCTGTTGAGATCGCTCTCACGCGTGAAGAGGAGATCGGTCTTGTCGGCGCAAAGAATCTCGACTTCTCCATGCTTCGCGCCAAGCAGGCCGTCGTCTTTGACGGCGAGGGCCCCGCATATCACGTGACAACGGGCAGCCCCACGTACATCGCCTTTGACATCGACATCACCGGACGCGCCGCGCACGCGGGCGTTGAACCTGAAAAGGGCATCTCCGCCATCCAGATTGCCGCCGAGATGATCGTCCAGATGCGGCTCGGCCGTCTCGATGAAAACACCACGTTCAATGTCGGCCTCATCGAGGGCGGCAGCGTCCGCAACGCCGTGCCCGAACATGCCCGCGTCACTGGCGAAACCCGCAGCCATGACCCGGAGGCCCTGGAGCGCGTCCGGGCGTATCTCCTCAACGTCGTCCAGGACACGCAGGGGCGGTGGGCGGACGCCACCATCAACTGTGAACTCCAGGAGCAATTTGTCGGATATCGCCTGGATGAGAACGCCGGCTTGCTCGCCCGCGTCAAGGAAACGCTGACCGGACTTGGCATGACTGCAGAACTGGCGATTTCCGGCGGCGGCACGGACGGCAACGTTTTCGTCCTCAATGGCATTGAGGCCGTCGTCGTTGGCGCGGCCATGCATGATGCTCACACCGTTCGTGAGAGCGTCAGCATCTCGGAGCTTGAGCAGGGCGCCCAATTCTGCCGCGCGCTCATCGAAGCCTGACCTCCCCACTTTTCGCATTGACATGCGCTTCTCGCCATCCGTATAGTGGTAGTCCGCGCCCGTCCTCGGACGGGTGCTGGATGGTTGGCGCCTTAACAAGTGAATAGGTCAAGAAAGGTCAGTATGTACTGACCGCGGTTCTTCAATGAATGAGAAACGAGTCAAGAACGATAGTAGGGTTAAGCTACTAAGGGCGCGTGGTGGATGCCTTGGCGTCAGGAGCCGAAGAAGGGCGTAGCTTGGCTGCGATAAGCCCGGGGGAATTGCCAAGCAAGTTGATCCCGGGATGCCCGAATGGGGAAACCCGGCCCGCTTTATCGCGGGTCACCGCCGGCCGAACACATTAGGCCGGATGGAGGCAAGTCAGAGAACTGAAACATCTAAGTACCTGGAAGAAAAGAGATTATTCCCTCAGTAGTGGCGAGCGAACGGGGAACAGCCCAAACCGGGGAGGCTTAACGGACGCGGGTCCTATGTCTGTCCGGGGTTGCGCGACGTGATGGGAGAGATCCCGCGATCTCTCGCGGAGTTACCAACCGGACTCCAGCCGAAGGTCTGTGGAAACAGCCACCAGAGAAGGTGATAGTCCTGTAGGCGAAGGGGAAAGGCTCCGTGCATCGCGGACGAGAGTACCACGGGACACGGGAAATCTTGTGGGAAGCTGGGGAGACCACTCTCCAAGGCTAAATACTCCTGACGACCGATAGCGTACTAGTACCGTGAGGGAAAGGTGAAAAGCACCCCGGGAGGGGAGTGAAATAGATCTGAAACCGCGTGCCTACAAGCGGTCAGAGTCTCTCGCAAGAGGGATGATGGCGTGCCTATTGAAGAATGAGCCGGCGAGTTAATCCGTGTCGCAAGGTTAAGGATGTGGCCATCCGCAGCCGTAGCGAAAGCGAGTCTGAACAGGGCGCCAAAGTGGCACGGATTAGACCCGAAACCTGGTGAGCTACCCATGGCCAGGGTGAAGCGAGTCTAAAAGCTCGTGGAGGCCCGAACTGGTGAACGGTGCAAAGTTCTCGGATGAGCTGTGGGTAGAGGTGATATGCCAATCGAACCAGGAGATAGCTGGTTCTCCCCGAAATGCATTGAGGTGCAGCCCCATGGGTTCACCTCCGGAGGTAGGGCTCTGAATGGGCTAGGGGGCGAGAGCTTACCAAACCCAATCAAACCACAAATGCCGGAGGTCCAGACCATGGGAGTGAGTCGGCGGGGGATAAGCTTCGTCGTCGAGAGGGAAACAACCCAGATCACCAGCTAAGGTCCCTAAGTGCGGTCTAAGTGTTCAACGAGGTGGAGTTCCACAAACAGCCAGGAGGTTGGCTTAGAAGCAGCCATCCTTGAAAGAGTGCGTAACAGCTCACTGGTCGAGGGACTCTGCGCGGACAACGTACCGGGGCTCAAGTCCGCCACCGAAGCTGTGAACTTCCTCCTTTGGGAGGGAGTGGTAGGGGAGCGTTGCCTGTGCAGTGAAGCCCAACCGTGAGGTTGAGTGGAGCGCAGGGAAGTGAGAATGCCGGCATGAGTAGCAATGAACCCGGGTGAGAATCCCGGGCGCCGAAAACCCAAGGGTTCCTACGCCACGGTTGTCGACGTAGGGTTAGCCGGGCCTAAGCTGAGGGCGAAAGCCGTAAGCGATGGACAGCTGGTTAGTATTCCAGCGCCGCCGGTGTGTCGTTTAAAGCTGCGGAGTAACGCAGGAGGATAGGCGGGGCATGCCTATTGGACATGGTGTGTCCCTGATCCCAGCCGATGCCGGGATAGGCAAATCCGTCCCGGATACAGGTAGGTGAGGAGAGGGGAGAGCTTTCTCGCTACGGCGATAGGGCGATCCCGCTGAGTTCACGCTGTCCAGAAAACCTTCGTATGCTATGGCACACAGGCGCCCGTACCGCAAACCAACACAGGTGGGTGCTCCGAAAACGGAGAAGGCGTTCGAGATAACCCCCCTTAAGGAACTAGGCAATCTAACCCCGTAACTTTGGAAGAAGGGGTGCCTTTGGGCGTGGCAGCTTCACGCCGCTGCGCTCTGGAGGTCTCAGAAAACCGGCCCGAGCGACTGTTTAACTAAAACACAGGTCTCTGCGAAGGAGTAATCCGACGTGTAGGGGCTGACGCCTGCCCAGTGCCGGAAGGTTAAGAGGAGAGGTGCAAGCTTCGAATTGAAGCCCCGGTGAACGGCGGCCGTAACTATAACGGTCCTAAGGTAGCGAAATTCCTTGTCGGGTAAGTTCCGACCCGCACGAATGGCGTAACGACTTGGGCGCTGTCTCGAGGGGGGACTCGGTGAAGTTGAAGTACCCGTGAAGATGCGGGTTACCCGCGGCAGGACAAAAAGACCCCGTGGAGCTTTACTGTACCCTGGCATTGTGTTGGGGCCAGAGATGTGTAGGATAGGCGGGAGACTGTGAAGTGTCGGCGCCAGCCGGCATGGAGTCAACCTTGAAATACCGCTCTTCTTTGGTTTTGATGCTAACCCCTGATCAAGCAGGGAGACCGTGTCAGGCGGGCAGTTTGACTGGGGCAGTCGCCTCCCAAAAGGTAATGGAGGCGTCCAAAGGTTCCCTCAGGGTGGATGGAAATCACCCGTGGAGCGCATTGGCACAAGGGAGCTTGACTGTGAGGCCTACAAGCCAAGCAGGGACGAAAGTCGGGCAAAGTGATCCTACGGTACCGTGTGGAAGGGCCGTGGCTTATCGGATAAAAGCTACCCCGGGGATAACAGGCTGATCCTGCCCAAGAGTTCACATCGACGGCAGGGTTTGGCACCTCGATGTCGGCTCAACGCATCCTGGGGCTGAAGGCGGTCCCAAGGGTTCGGCTGTTCGCCGATTAAAGCGTTACGCGAGCTGGGTTCAGACCGTCGTGAGACAGGTCGGTCTCTATCCGCCGTGGGCGTAGGAGGTTTGAGGGAAGCTTTCCCTTGTACGAGAGGACCGGGAAGGACAGACCGCTGGTGTGCCAGTCGTCTCGCCAGAGGCGCCGCTGGGTAGCCATGTCTGGACGGGATAAGCGCTGAAAGCATCTAAGCACGAAGCCCCTCCCAAGATTAGACCTCCCACTCGGTTAACGAGGTAAGGCCACTGGAAGACTACCAGTTTGATAGGCCGCATGTGGAAGCGCAGCAATGTGTGGAGCTTAGCGGTACTAATCGGCCGAGGGCTTAACTACCTACTACTTACCTCGTTTCTACCCCACAATGGATGACCGCAATGGTCAGCACATGAAATCCCTTTTCTTGACCCGTTCACTTGTTTCGGCGCCAACCGCCTACCCCCACTCTCCTTTGCCACCGCACAACGCGGCGCGTATACTTACCAAGTCCCATCCGTTCCGACGCGGGGTGGAGCAGTGGCAGCTCGTTGGGCTCATAACCCAAAGGTCGCAGGTTCGAGTCCTGCCCCCGCTACCAATCTCTTTCACTCATGTCCCGCTCTCTGAAGATCTTCACCCTCTTCGGCACCCCGGTACGGGTCAATTACACGTGGCCCATCGCCCCCATATTCATCACCATCGTCCTTGGCACGGTGCTTGTTGAAGACCTGGAATTCTCAGGAGGTCTCGCCCTCAGTTACGGGTTTAGCGCAATCATTGCCCTCAGCCTCACCGCCGCTATCCTGCTGCACGAATTCGCTCACGTCCTGGTCGCCCGCCGATTCGGCATCCGCGCGTCCGCCATCACCCTGTTCGCCCTGGGCGGAGTCTCTCACATCGACGATGAGCAGAAAGGCCCCGGCAGTGACCTGGCCATCTCCATCGCCGGCCCGCTGGCGAGCATTGTGCTTGGAGTCGCCTCGTACCTTGCCTCGGTACTTTTGACCGCCCCGTTCGCGGTCGCCTGCCAGGATGTTTACTCCGAATCGCTCGCGTGTGCCTCAGGCCCTTCGCTGCTCGGCCTCCCGTTTTACTACCTCGCCATCGCCAACATCATCATCGGGGTCTTCAACCTGCTGCCCCTGTTTCCCCTCGACGGCGGCCGCATCCTCAGCGCCATCCTTTGGGCAATAACGAACAACCGGCAGCGGGGGGTCAGGATCGCATCACTGGTGGGCCAACTCGGCGCGGGCGCGATGATCATCTACGGCGCCCATAACCTCTTCTTTGGCGAGCTGCTCGTCGGCGTCTGGCTCATCGCCATCGGCGTCTTCCTCATGGAAGCCGCGGTGGGGGCTGCGCCAGGCCGTGCTGGATTCCCGCTTTCGCGGGAATGACGGGAATTCTAAGTCGCTGCCGAGGCCGTAGTCGGCGCGAGGGAGTCAAGAAGAGTCGCGGAAACACGGGCGATGTCCTGGACGGCCTGATCGAACGCCGGTCGATTGCGCTGTGACGGCACGCGATAGCCGCTGATCTTCCGCACGAACTGCAGCGCCGCCTCCCGGACCTCATCCTCGGACGCTGCCGGCCCGTCGCTGACCCTCAACCGCTTGATACTCCGGCACATCACCCAATCTCCTTACGCTGTAGCCACATCCAAATGCCGCCCCACATGGCGGATGATTCATGCGCTCTCTTGTTCAGACCAAGCCAAATGAATCCTCATAATCTGTTTGCCGCTGCCGCCTAACTGCACATGCGGAGAGATGCTAGCGGATTGGTTGCAAGCGCCGTCTCTGACAGTGCGCCCGAATTTCTGACGAGCCTGCTGACCTTCATGTGGCTCGTAATCGACGTTGCGCATGGCCCGCCAATTCTTAGGAGATGTATCTAGAGTCCCCTTCATTACTCCGTTGTCATATAGAGCGTCTCATCGTCAAGCTCACCACGCCGCTTCAAAGCATCGTACTCTTTCTGTGTTATAACCTTCATCGGCATGATTTCGAGATAACCTCTGACTGCAGACTTGATTCTCCTGAGTTTTAGAACACTCCAAACGACACCCACTAAAGCGGCAATCGTAGCAAAGAGATCTACTATGTCGATGAACTCAGCCACCGTGCACCTCCTCACAGCCCCCTCTGAGGTGTCTTGACTCTCACGGGCAGGATGGCCAGTTACCACTTGGGGCCAGCACTTTTTGTGTCAGTTTACCATCGCCCTCTTTTCTTGCTTTTGTGACAAGCTCCCGTCATACACCCAGCCCTCATTCCGGCGAAAGCCGGAATCCATCATCCCCGTCTAACGGATAGTCTTGGCCAAACTGCTTGCCGATCCTCGATCCGAAGACCATATTCAATTGATGGCAAGCCCAATACCTAGGAACACGGCACAAAGGGACTATAGGAGAAAACACATGGTTGACGGCCTAAACATCTTCATCAATGAAGACCTTAGCAAGCCAGAGAATCGCGTAAACCTCGCATTGTTCTCACTAATGCAACAAGACTGGTTCCGCGTATGGTTCTTGGAACAACTTGGCCTTGATGTGAACGCTGTTGTTTATCCGCCAGTGAATGTACGGGGTCGGCGTCCAGACTTGAAAGTCGAGCGGGATGGGAAGCCCGTCGCATGGATCGAAATCGAGCTTGGCAAGAATGAGAAACAAGTTCGAGATTACCAAAGCATTTTCAGAGAGACGGTAAAGACGGTATGGGGCAAGAGAGAAGATAAGGGCGACCTCAGCTTAGAGGAGGTTAGGGAGTTTGTCATCGAGAAGCGCGACCAAGGGTCCCTGTCCTTGCAGGACAAACTTCATTGTGAGTATCTGGCGAAACTGATTGAGAAAGGACTGAACGGACATACAGCGGCTCAACCCCGCGCAGGCGTGTCAGAGATAATGCGCAAGGAGCATCTAATCGTGGCGCTGGAGGGAGCCCTTGGAGACCGGCTCCACTACACCATTGGGCCTGTTGGCAGGGATTTCATCAGAGCTGATACCGTTGGGCAAAATGGAATCTCGCTCAAGGTGAATCGACGCGATAGGTCGGGTTACGTAGCGATATTCTCCATCTCGGCAGGCTCTCGGATTATCTTTCCAAGCAGGCAAAAGCTCGAGCGTTGTCTGCGAGGGAAAGATAATGCAATTGGCGACTATTTGCGCTTTATTCAAGACGAAATGCGCTGTGACGTAGACGTTGATCGAAACAACGCTACTCCTCAGCCAAGCCTGGAAGAGCACAGGAGTCAGCTCGTGGATTCTGTTGGCGAACTCTCTAAGCTGATCTTGGCGCTGGCCTAGCAAGAACCCTCCCGCTCTCTGCTATTCTGTCCACATGACGGCATCCAATCGGTCAAACGGCGCCAATCCGGACGCCCGCCAACAGGCGCGTGACATCATCACCGGCTACGTCGGCCACAAGGGCGCGCTCCTCATGGCCCTGCTGGACGTCCAGTACCAGCTCAACTACATCCCGGAAACGACCGTCGATGACGCCGCCGAGATCCTTGGCTACTCGAAGCCGGAGGTGTGGGGCGTTCTCTCCTTCTACTCCGATTTCTCCGTGGGGCAGGGCAGCGACCACTTCATCGACGTGTGTATCGATGCCCCGTGCCACGTCACCGGCGCGCGGTCCATCGAACGCGCCATTCGCGACGCCGTGGCTGATTCGGATGTGGAGGTGCGCCCTATCTCATGCCCACGCCTCTGCAACCAGGCCCCCGTCGTCGCCTACGACCAGCAATGGCGGGGCCAACTGACGCCTGATACCGCCGCCGAATTCGCCCGAAACATGGGAGTTGCTTCCTGACTATGTCCTCTGATATCTACACCACACTCAAGCAAGAAGCTGACGCCGCGTGGGCGGAGTGGGATGACCCGTCCATTGCCCGCGTCAGCGTCGGCATCTCTGCTGCCGCCCTCACCGTCGGCGCAGGCGAGACGCTTGAGGCAATCCAGTCGACACTAGGGGAACTCGATATCGACGTTCGGCTGCTGGAAGTCGGAGACATCGGCTTCTCGTGGGCCGATCCCGTCGTTCACATTGCCCCGCCCAACATGCCGCGCATCACCTACGGAAAGGTGACGGCCGATGCCGCGCCCCAACTGATCCGTGATGTGCTTGTGGACGGCAACCTGCGACCGGATCTTGCGCTCGGCGTACAGGGCGATACACCCATCGACGGCGCAGACATCCCTCTCCTCGATGAGCAGAACTGGATGCGCGACCAACTCCGCCTCCTGATGACCAATTTCGGCCATATCGAGCCGGGCAATTTGATGCACTACGTGGCCCGTGGCGGCCTGGAATCGCTGGACAAGGCGCTGAATGAGATGTCGCCGCAGGACGTTGTGGATACCGTCCGCAACTCCGGCCTGCGCGGGCGCGGCGGCGCGCTTTTCCCCGCCGGCGTCAAGTGGAGCTTCATGGGCCCGCCCGGCCCCGGAGACCGCTATCTCGCCATCAACGGTGAGGAGGGCGACCCCGGCGCGTTCACGGACGCTGCCATCGTCGAGAATGATCCACATCGCCTCTTGGAAGGCATCCTGATTGCCTCCTATGCGATGGGCGCAAACAAGAGCTATATCCACATCCGCGCCGAATACCGGCTACCCCTTGAGCGGCTCCGCCGCGCGCTCCATGAGATGGAGGAGCGGGGACTCGTTGGCGATAACATCATGGGCACCGACTTCTCCCATGAGGTCGAGATCGAGGCCACCGGCCACGCCTATATCTGTGGTGAAGAGACGGCGCTGATGGAGTCCGTTGAGGGCAAGCGCGGCGCGCCCCGCCCACGCCCGCCGTTCCCCGCCGCCTACGGCATCTTTGGCCGACCGACCACCATCAACAACGTCAAGACGATTTCCTATGTTCCGCATGTGCTTGAGATAGGCGCGGAGGCATTCGCCGCCATCGGCACGGAGAACGCGTCCGGCACGGCGATGTTGTCACTTTCCGGCCATATCAATAAACCCGGAATTGCAGAAATCCCCGTTGGAATTAATTTGGCCGGAGTTATTGAAAACGTTGCGGGCGGCATTCGCGGCGGCAAGAAAGTGAAGGCTCTCCAGTGCGGCGGCCCGCTCGGCGGCATCATGCCCGCTTCCGAGATGGACATGCCGGCTGAGTTCCAGGCCATGACCGCCAAGGGCAGCCCGCTCGGTTCCGGCGGCATCCTCGTGCTTGATGAGGACACCTCCATCGTGGATCTCGTCAAGAACATCGCTGAGTTCATCGACGCGGAATCGTGCGGCAAGTGCTTTCCGTGCCGCAAGGGAGCGACCCATATCTCCCACCTGCTTGCCAATATCATGGAGGGCTACGGGCAGGAGGGCGACCTCGACAAGATACAGAACGTTGGCACGTCGATGGTGCAGGGCTCGCTGTGCGGCCTGGGGCAGCTCGCGCCCGGCGTCCTGAACAGCGCCATCCGCTATTTCCGTGAGGAATTTGAGGAGCATATCAGGGCAGTTTCTGCCGCGCCGGCCCACGCGCAGCCCTAACCCGCCGGGAGCAATCCGTTGCCTAAAGTAATCCTCGATATGGACGTCGGCGTCGATGATTCGCTCGCCATCCTCCTCGCCCTCCGTTCCCCGGAACTGGAAATCCTGGGCATCACGGCAGTCGCGGGCAACGCTCCACTGGCAAACACCGCCAACAACGTCTTGCGCGTGCTGGAGGCGGCAGGAAGGACGGAGATTCCGGTAGCAAAAGGCGCGGCCAAACCGCTTACCCGCGAACCGGAGGCTGCCCTGCATGTTCATGGCAACGATGGCCTTGGCGGCGCGCCCGTTCCCCAACCCACGCAGATGACCTTTGATGCACGCCCCGCCGTTCAATTCATCTCTGACATCGTTATGGCGCACGAACCGGGCGAAATCACCCTGATCCCCACGGGCCCCATGACAAACGTCGCCCACCTCATGCGAGAAGCTCCTGACGCTTTCGCGCGCCTGAGCAACATCGTCCTCATGGGTGGCGCATTCGCGCTCACGCCGTACGGCCACGGCAACGTCACCACCGTCTCCGAGTTCAACATCTGGGCCGACCCTGAGGCCGCCGCCGAACTCGTTCAGGCGGATATTCCCATCACGGCAGTCGGGCTCGATGTCACCACCGATCCCACCGCATCCATCAACCCCGAGCGCCACGAGATGCTCCGCAACAGCGGCGATCCCTACGCGCAAACCGCCGCCCTCATCAGCACGCAGGTGCTCGAACGATTCGGCGTCGTCAATATCCATGACGCGCAGGCCGTGGCCGCCGTCATCGACCCCACACTCATGCGGCTCGAAACCTACCCGATTGAGATCATCACGCAGGACGGGTCAGTGCGCGGCCAGACCATCGTTGACCGCCGCCCCGGACCTCGCCGCAGCAGCGGCCCGGAAATAGCGGTTGCGACCGCCGTTGACGGCCCGCGCTTTCTTGAACTCTTGTTGGGACGGCTGACGCAGGAGGCGTAACGACTACGCAAGCGCCCCTCGTCGTTGCCTTTGGGGCCATCAACTGGGACATCACCCTGTTCGTGGAGTCGCTGCCGACCCCCGGACAGGAGGTAACAGTTTCTGACGTTGCCCGCGTTCCGGGCGGCACTGCCGCCAATGTCGCCGTCGCGGCTGCGCGGCTGCTCACCCCGGACGCCGTCGCCTTTGTCGGCGCGCTTGGCGATGACGCCATCGCGGAGCAACAGCGTGACATCCTGCGTTCAGAGAGAGTGTCCGCAGACGGCATCGTGACGATTCCGAACACCGAGTCCGGCCAGGCGTTCATCCTTGTTGACGCGAACAGCCAGAACGTGATTGCCAGCGCGCTTGGCGCAAACGCCCTGCTCGCTCCTGGCCATATCCGCCAACCCATTGTGCGGAACACGATCGCAAATGCCCGCAACTGCGCCATCACCGATCCGCCGCTCCCTGTCATTGAGGAAATCCTGAGCAGTACGGAGAACACGGGATGCCGTGTCTCATGGGACCCGGGCGTGCTGGCAACAGACCGTGACGCCGTCCGGCCTCTGGCGCGGCGTGTTGACACCCTGCTCCTGAATGAAGAAGAAACGGCGGCTCTCTTTGGCGAGGACAACCCTCCCGCTATCGCCCGGCGGCTGCGAGACGAGGGCTGGACCAACCGCATCATCCTCAAGCGGGGCGGGCAGGGAGCAACCGTCATTGACTTTGCAAACGGTCGACTCATCGACGTGCCGCCACTCCCGCTCATGGAGCTCGGGATGAATCCGGTCAACAGCGTTGGGGCAGGGGACGCCTTTCATGGCGCGCTCGCCGCCCTCGAAGCCGAAGGACAGGCATTCACCGATGCGCTGCTCGGCGCAACGGCCGCCGCCGGCATCAATGTCTCTCGCTCTGGGACACGCGACGCCCCAACATCCGATGAACTGGCACAGGTTCTCGCTGCGTGGCGCGAGATGGGTGGAGCCGTCAGCACAAGCCCGCTATGAGGTGGCGCTATAGTGGGAGAAGCACGTGAGCCTGAAGACACCCCTTTGGTCACAGGAGGAAAAACGTGAAGGTAACGACTGAATTCGATCCGGCATATTCGTATCTGACGGTGGAACTGGATCAGGGCGAGTCCATCAAGGTTGAACCCGGCGCGATGGCCACGTCTCAAGGCGTCGATATGCAGACGGGCATGACCGGCGGCGGCCTTTTCGGGAAAGTGCGCCGCATGGTCGCCGGCGAGTCCTTTTTCGTCAACACGTTTACCGGCGGGCCCGGCGGCGGCTGGGTGGGCATCGCCTCGACCGTCCCCGGAGACGTGAAGTCGTTTGATATCGAGCCGGGCCAGAACCTCTATATCCAGGGCGGTTCGTTCCTTGCGTCCGATTTGAACGTTGAACTGGACACCAAGTTCCAGGGGATGCGCGGCCTGTTCAGCGGGGAGAATCTCTTCTTCCTGCGCGCCTACACGGAGCGCGCGACAGGCACCGTTTTCTGCAACTGCTACGGCGCGATCAAGGAACTGACCGTCTCGGGCGGCCAGGAGCTTGTTGTCGATACCGGCCATCTTGTCGCGTTCACGGATGGCGTTGAATACTCCATCGGCAAGGTTGGCGGGCTCGTCTCGCTCATCGGCGGCGGCGAGGGTCTGGTGATGAAGTTCCGCGGTGAGGGCAAGGTGTGGGTGCAGAGGCGCACCATCGCCACGCTGGCCGATTTGCTGAACCCCCTCATCTCCAAGAACTAAACGCCACCCAGGGGAGGAGACTAATGGCAACAAACGGACAACACGCCGCTCGCCCTGAGCCTGTCGAAGGGCGATCTCGCCCATGGGACGCATTCATCAGCGACCGCGACCGTGAGATCTACGCCAAGAGCGGCTTCGGCGCGAGCGTCGGCGTCGGCGAGCGTCCCGCGCTCCTGATCATTGACGCGCAGTACCGCACCACCGGTGAGGGCCCCGTCCCCATACAGGAGGCGATGAAGCAGTACGCCACCGCCGTCGGCGAGGATGCGTGGCGCGCCGTCGACAAGATTGAGCAACTGGTCAAGGTGTTCCGGGGCAAGGGCTGGCCGGTCATGTACGCGCAGGGTGAGCGCACCGGCGCGCAGGAGGGCGCGCGCTACACCGACAAGATTCCGTCGCTCTCCGCCGACTACAACCTCCCCGGCAGCCACGGCGCGCAGATTGTCGAGCCGCTCACGCCGGAGCCCGGGGATGTCATCATCTACAAGCGTTTCCCCTCCATCTTCTTTGGGACCAACCTCGTCACCCAGCTTGTTGCAGCCGGCGCGGACACGCTCGTTGTGGTCGGCTGCACCACCAGCGGATGCGTACGTGGCACGGTCGTTGACGGCATGAGCTACGGTTTCCGGTGCATCGTCCCCGAGGACTGTGTTTGGGATCGCGGGCAGGCGTCGCACGCTATCAACCTGTTTGACATCGCCCAGAAATACGCAGATGTCATGCCGCTGGACGAACTCGAACCCATCCTCGACTCCGTCCCCGCTCGCACGGAAAGCGCCGCCACCGTCTAACGGCATTTCGCTTTGTGTTGTCATTCTGAGCGCAGCGAAGAATCCAAAGACACGGAAGTAGAATCAACACGTCATTCCCGCGAAAGCGGGAATCTGAATCATGACCACTAAGCCCAACACCCTTCGCCAACTGCTGGACACCCGGTCTCCCCTTGTCGTCCCGTTCGCCTATGACGCCTTCTCCGCCAAGCTGATAGAGGCTGCCGGTTTCCCCGCCGCGGGCATCAGCGGCTCTTCCGTCGCCGCCTCCGCATTCGGCCTGCCGGACGTTGGCCTTCTTTCACGCGAGGATGTTGTAGGACAGGCGCGCCGCATCGCGGCAGCCGTCACCATCCCTGTCATCGCGGATGCCGACACCGGCTACGGCGGCCCGCTACAGGCTGCGCACACGATACGAGCCATGGAGGACGCCGGACTCGCCGGTCTCTTCATGGAGGATCAGGAAGACCCCAAGCGCTGCGCGCACCTCGCCGGAACAACCGTCATCCCGGTAGAGGCGATGCTGGGCAAATTGAAAGCCGCGCTCGGCGCGCGCCGCGACAACGACTTTCTCATCATCGCCCGCACCGACGCTGTCGAGACCGAGGGAGTCGAGGGCGCGGCGAAACGCGCCCGCGCCTATCTTGACGCCGGCGCAGACATGGCATTCCTGGCAGGCCCGGGGACGGTGGACGAACTGGAGAGATTCCCGAAACTGGTTGGGCAGGGTACGTTCATGGTCGTCCTGACGGAGGGTGGCAAAACACCGCTCCTGCCCGCCGCCAAACTCGCCGACATGGGCTACGGCTTAATCGGCTACTCCGGCCTCGCCATCGGTTCCGCGGCAAAGGCCGTGCAGCACAGCCTGAATGCCCTGAAAGAGCAGGGCAGCAATGTTGACCTCATCGACCGCGTCATGCCGCTCAACGAGCGTAACGAGGTCCTCGAACTGTTGAAGTGGCAGCAGCTGGAAACGGATACGCTGCCACCATAATCCGACTCGCAGAGAGTAGGCCCGTGAAACAGCTCCTGTTTCGAGATAGCGTGTCGGATGCTCTGCAATCTGCTATAAAGGTGACATGCAAGCTGAGTCGTTACTCGAAGCCACAAACCTCACCAAGCGCTATGGCAGAGTCCTCGCCCTCGACAATGTCACCTTCAACGTCGGTGATGGAATAACGGGCCTTCTTGGCCCCAACGGCGCGGGCAAGAGCACCGCGATCAAGCTCTTTCTCGGCCTGCTTCAGCCGACGGAGGGCGTCGCCCAGGTCATGGGCGCCCAGCCCTACCACGATGTGAATGCCCGGTCCCTGATTGGCTATATGCCGGAGCATGACTGTCTCCCAACGTCCGTCAACGCCTCGGAGTTCCTCACCCACATGGCGCAGGTCAGTGGTTTGCCGCCTGCCCAGGCCCGCACACGCGCTGCGGACACCATGCGCCACGTCGGCCTTGATGAAGCCCGCTACCGCAGCATCGGCGAGTATTCGACGGGCATGAAACAGCGCGTCAAGCTCGCGCAGGCCATCGTCCATGACCCGCGCCTTGTTCTGCTTGATGAGCCGACGGCGGGCCTTGACCCGGGCGGTCGCGATGAAATGCTCGACCTGGTCAGGCGCACGGGGCGCGACTTCGGCATCAGCATCGTCTTTTCCTCGCACCTCATGGGCGAAGTGGAGCGCACCTGCGACAACATCATCGTCCTGGAGGCGGGCCGGGTGACGCACGAGGGCAGCGTCTCCGGATTCACGGAGAACACAGATGTCCTCTCTGTTGATATCGACTCCCGCCATGATGAATTCATGGCGGCTCTGACTGCCCGCGGCATGGACGTGGAGCGAGACGGCAACTCCGTGTTGATCGCGCATGAGAGCGGCGAGCATCTTGCGGCCATCCAGGAGGCGCTCATCGAGACGCAGGCGCCGCTCCGCCGCATGGCCAACCGCCGCCGCATGTTGACCGAGATCTTCCGGGACGAACCCACGGACTGAACAGGTATGGAATCCCGTCCGTCAGGCCAACTCTTTGACATCGGCTATCAGCGCTATGACGGCCCCCGGCAGGGTCGAAATCGCGCGCGCCTTGCCCTGTTCGTCAGCGGCGTCCGCCAATCCCTCGGCCTGGGCCGCGGAGGGCGCTCAAAGATCCTGCCCGTCCTCATGGTGTTGGTGTCTGTCGTTCCGGCAGCGGTCATCCTTGTCATAGCCGCCATAGGGGGCGGAATCATAGATCGTCCCGTTGAACTGGGCGACTATTTCCCCATAAACGCCTTGCTCCTCATGATCGTTGCGGCCATCCTCGCGCCGGGACTCATCGTCTCCGACCGGACGGAGAATGTGCTGAGCCTCTATCTTGTGAGGCCGATGGGCGTATTTGACTATCTCGCCGGACGCTGGCTTGCGTTCTTCCTCGTGACGGCCGTCATTATTTCCAGCGGCCCCCTGCTCCTGCTCCTCGGCTACATCCTCCTGTCGAACAACGCGGCGCAGGAATTCCGCGATAACTGGCTCGATTTCCCCAGGATCCTCATTGCCGCTGCCGCCATGGGCGCATTCATTACATCCATACCACTGGCAGTCGCCGCCTTTACACCCCGTCGCGTCTATGCGGCGGCAGTCGTCATCGGTGGTGTTCTTGTGCTGAGCACTGCGGTGGGGGTCTTGACTGAACCCATTGATTTCGATGGATCGTCATTTGAAACAGTCGAAGAACGGCCGATCACGGATGAAGAGCTCGCCGCGGCTGAACAGTTCCTGGATGCGACACGATCCATGCCGGACAACGTGGAAGTCATGATATCTGTGGAACTTGAATCGGGAGAGACGAGGCAGTACCTGATGTCGCGGGCTGATGTTGAAGAAGCCCTCGATGGCGGCAATGTCCGTGTATTTGGATCAGAAGAGCCTGAATCCCTTCTGGGCGCTGAAACCAGTAAGTGGGTTGTCTTTACTGATCCGACGGGAGCAACCGTATTCGTGACCGATCTCCTCTTCGAGGATGTGCAGTCGAATAACTACCGCCGATTGGTCGCCCAACATCCGGATTACTACCCTGTAGCCGCCTATCTCGTCTGGATCCTCGTTCCCCTCTCGCTCATGTGGTGGCGGTATCGGAGGTATGCGGCATGAGCACTGATGAGGCCAACATGGACAGCACCATCCAACCCTCTTCGGACGCCACCATCGTCGTTGACAACGTCTCCAAGTGGTTCGGCAATGTCGTTGCCGTCAACGAGGTGTCGCTGGAATTCGGCCCCGGCATCACCGGCCTTCTTGGCCCGAACGGCGCGGGCAAGACCACGCTCCTGCATATGATGACCGGCCTCTCCGCCACCTCGCGCGGCAACGTCACCATCCTTGGCCGCCCGGTGCGCGGCGACACGCAGTTGTATCGGCAGATCGGCGTCATGACGGAGCATCAGGCCGTGTACGATTTCTACACGGGCCGCGAGTTCGTTGAGCTGTCCGCCCGCATGCACAGGCTCGAGAATATCGGTGATGCGGTTGACAAGGCCATCGAGGCCGTCCGTATGGCGGATGCGCAGGATCGACGCCTCTCCACGTATTCACGCGGGATGCGGCAGCGGATGCGCCTGGCCGCCACGCTTGTGCACGATCCGCCCATCCTTGTGCTCGATGAGCCGTTGAACGGCACTGATCCCCGCCAACGGCTGGAGTTCCATGACCTCGCGCGGAGCCTTGCGGCAGAGGGACGCACGATTGTCGTTTCTTCGCACATCCTTGAAGAGGTGGAGACGCTTGCCGACAACATCGTTCTCATGGTGAGCGGCAAGCTCGCCGCCTCCGGCGATTTCCGTTCCATACGCGCCCTGCTGGACGACCGCCCGTATCAGATCCGCGTCACATCCACCAATCCGCGCGCACTGGCCGGCGGCCTCATCGGCAGTGATGCTGTCACGTCCGTCACCATGGAGGATGACGGCTCGATTCTCTTCCTGACGAATGACCTGCCGTCCGTGCAGGTGCAGCTTGCCGACGTGGCGCGTGACGCGGGCGCGATCCTTCAGACCGTTGAACCGCAGGACGAATCGCTGGAAAGCGTATTCACGTACATCGTGGAGCGGTAGCAGATGATCACCGTCTTTTCGCTCACCCTCCGCCAACTCACCGGCACGCGCCGGCAGGTCATTCTGTGGCTCTTTGCGCTCCTGCCGTTGGCTTTCGCCATCCTCATCCGTTACCTCACGGATGATTACGTTGACGTGATCCTCGGGCCTGCTATGAGTCTGCTCCTCATTCCTGTTGTCCTGCCCCTCGTTGTTGCAATCCTTGCGACAACCGCGCTTGGCGAGGACGTGGAAGACCGTACGCTGTCCTACATCGTCCTGAGACCCGTCCCCCGTTGGCAGATCATTGCGGCCAAGTATGCTGCGGTCGTCATTCTCGCCGCCGTCCCGCTGCTTCTGCTGGGCGCGGCAACCGCCGCCGTGGCATTCATCGGCGACCTCAACGGTGAATCGGCCTTCGATTATGAGAGCGTCGTCAAACCAATCATCGGAATCGTTGCGGGCCTGGCCATCGGTGTCCTCGCCTATGCGGCCGCCTTTATGTGGCTCGGCCTGATCTCCGGGCAAGCACTCGGTATCGCCATCGTCTACGTCTTCGTCTGGGAGGGCGTTGCCGCCGGCATCTTTGGAGGCATTAGGTACCTGAGTGTTCGGAGTTATAGCATCACCACCATGAAAGAGATTGGCGGAGACTCGCTTGACCTGGTCGGCGCTATCGCCGGCTCGGAGATTGCCCTTAATGTTGCGCTCGGCAGCGCAGCAGCCGTCGTCGTCGCCTTCCTTGCCCTCACCCTCATCCAACTCCGCAACATGGACGTCCCCTGAACCCAACCTGACATTTCCGCCCCGTGCCCGTCATTCCCGCGAAAGCGGGAATCTTGATCTACATGTCTCAGCCAAGTCTCACTTTGCCCGTGTGCCAACCGCTAACCCCTGATTTCCCCTATCATTCCCCTATAGAAATCTACCCAATCGGAGTTCCATATGCCTTTCGACACACTCATCCGCGGCGGCGACGTTGTCCTGCCGTACAGCGGAGTTCACCGCCTCGATCTCGCCATCACGGACGGGCGCATTGCTGCCCACCTCGGCCCGAACACTGACGTAGACGCCAATGAGGTCATCGACGCCGCCGGCAAGGTCATCCTCCCCGGCGTCATCGATCCCCACACGCACCTCAACCTCGGTGATGCCGAGACCGCCTTTGAGACCGAAACACGCGCCGCCGCCCTCCACGGCATCACCACCCTTATCCACTTCCTCATGTCCAACGACCCGTATGAGGCCGAGTACAAGCAATACCGCGAGTGGGGCGACTCCCAGAGCCTGATTGACTACGCTCTCCATGCGATTATCTCGACCCGGGACCAACTGGCGGAGGTCGACAGGTATATCGACGAATTCGGCATCGGCAGCTTCAAGTTCTTCATGAGCTTCCGCGGCGAGGAGGGCGCCTACATTGGCCTGCCGCCAATCGATGACGGCCTGATGTACGAGCTGCTGGAGAAACTCGGCCAGCGCCCCGGTACCGTCCTCTGCGTCCACACGGAGAACATCGAGGTCGTCTGGTCGATCCGAAAACGTCTCGAAGAATCGGGCCGTGACGACCTCAAGGCGTGGCATGAGTCGCGTCCGCCGTTCACGGAGGCGGAGGCCGCCGTCCGCGTCATGCTCTTTGGGCGTGAAACCGGCTCCACGCCATACATCGTTCATACAACGTCGGCGGATACTCTCGCAGCCGCCCGCGCATTCCGTCGCGACGGCGGCAGCATCTACATCGAGACGTGCCCGCACTACCTCTCCCACACGTATGAATCCCTGGTCGGTACCTTCGGCAAGCAGAACCCGCCCCTTCGCAGCCCTGAGGACCAGGACGCGTTGTGGGAGGCCATCGCCGACGGCACGGTCGACACCATGGGTTCAGACCACGCCGCCCGGTTGGGCGACCGCAAACAGGGCACGATCTGGAGCGCGTCGCCCGGCCAGCCCAACATGCCCATGCTCTTGCCCGTCATGCTCAATGATGGCGTCCTCGCTCGCGGACTCCCGCTTGAGCGTGTGGCGGAGGTGACGTCCGCCAATGTCGCGCGCATATTTGGCATGTGGCCGCAGAAGGGTTCTCTGCAAGTCGGCGCGGATGCCGACATCGCCATCGTTGATATGGACGAGACCCGAACCGTCACCGCGGCGGGCCTGCAGGGCCGCGCCGACTACTCCATCTATGAGGGCATGTCCTACACCGGCTGGCCCGTCCGCACCCTCGTCCGCGGAAAAACAATCACTGAAAACGGCAAAGTTGTAGCATCTGGGGGTGACGGTCGGTATATTTATCGTTCAGTGGGGTAGGCCGACGAATCCGGCCAAAGGGGGCGCTCATGTCAGGTCCACTGTCGCATCTGCGAGTTGTCGATGTTACCGCATCGCTTGCCGGAGCCTACGCCGCCCGCCTCCTCGGTGAGTTGGGCGCGGACGTTGATCGCGTCCGCCGCATGAGGGATCTCTATGTCCGCCTCAAGGGACGGGAGATGCCGGAGTGGGATCCGCTCCTGCATCGCTCCCTCAACGCCAACAAGTCTCACCGCTCTGACACCGACGCCGAGACTGTCACGCCCGAATCCCTTTTGGCCGCGTTGGACGGACAGAATGTCCTTGTTGAGGACGTTGGGATGTTCGACGGCGATAAGCCCTTCCTTGATTGGGATGCCGTTCACGCTCGCTACCCTCATCTGTCCGTCGTTTCTCTGACACCCTATGGCAAGGACGCTCCATTGGCCGATCTGCCGCCAAGCGACCTCGCAACGTGGGCGCTCTGCGGCATGGCGTGGACAACCCCGGGCCCGCCCGACACCACCTTTGATCTCCCTGAAGAGCCCCCGCTCATGCCCACCGGCGCGTCCGTTCCCTCGCTCATGGCCGGGGCGGTCAGCGTCGTGGGAACACTCGCCACGTTGTATGCCGACTCCGGCAGCGGCAACGGCACGGGGCCGGGAGTGACCGGCACGCGCATCGAGATCTCTGAACTGGAGGCCATCACCGCCCTCAACTACCATCCCGTCACACAGCGCGAATACCTGGAATACGTGCTTGACCGCGGCCCCAACATCCTTGCGCGGCAGCCGAACTGCTACATCCCATGCAAGGACGGCTACATCGTCATCGTCGCCATGAGCCCCCGCCACTGGGAGCAGTTCGCGGAGGTCATGGGCAGCCCGAAGTGGGCATACACCGAGGACTTTGACGACGGCACGAAGCGCGCCATGAACTGGGACGCCGTCAGCGTGCTCATGACCAACTGGACGATGGAGCACACTGGCGAGGAGATCACCACTCAACTGCAGGCCCGGAACATTCCCGCGTTCTGGGCAACCTCTCTTGAGGAGGTCATAACCCACGAACACGTCAAGGCGCGGCGCTACATCCGCCACGTAAAGGCACAGGACGGACAGGAGATCCCGTTCACCGGCGCGCCGTTCATCCTCACCGGCTACCCGCGGAACGAGGACGGCAAGCCGGAAGCCGATGGCTCTGTCCCCGCACCAACGTCTGTGAACGGCGCTGCTGCGTCGCACATGGGCTCAACGCCCAGTCTCCCGCTTGCGGGCCTCCGCGTCGTTGATTTCGGTCAGTACATCGCGATCCCGTACTGCGCCAAGTGGCTCGCCGCCCTCGGCGCGGACGTGATCCAGGTGGAAAGCCGTGAGAATCCCGCCGATTTCCGCAACTCCCCGCCGTTCGCCGGTCAGATTCCGGGCATGAACCGCGCAGGCGCGTACAACACCCTCAGCATGGGCAAGCGCGCCATCCCCATCAACCTCCGCACCGAAGAGGGCAGGGACGTTGCCCGCCGACTGTGCGCGACGGCCGACATCGTGCTCGAGAACTTCTCAACCGGCCTGATGGAGCGATGGGGGCTTGGCTACAGCGACATCGCGCCGCTCAACCCGCGCGTCATCTACACGTCCGTCGCCGCGTTCGGCAGGAGTGGCCCGCTCAAGGACTACAGCGGCCTCCACAGCATCATCAACGCCTTCTGCGGCCTCGCGGACGTTACCGGATATACGGACGGCCACCGCCGGCTGCTCGGCTCCTACTTCCCGGATGTCGTGTCCGCTACCTACGCCACCATGGCCACGCTGACGGCCCTCCACGACCGCAAGCGCACCGGCATGGGACATCACGTCGACGTCGCGATGACCGAGGCCCTGATGACGCTCATCACGGAACCGATGGTCGCTCGCGCCATCGGCAGCTACGAACCCGTCCGCGACGGCTCGCATCACCCGTTCCATGCGCCGCACAACGTCTATGCAACGAGCGGCGATGACCAATGGATCGCCATTACGGCCCGGACCGACGCCGAATGGGCCGGCCTGTGCGGCATCATTGATGGCCTTGCCAACGATGATCGTTTTGCCACACCTGAATCCCGCAAGCAGAACGAGGCCGCGCTGGATGAGATCATCGCGGCATGGGCGGCATCGCGTGACAAGTACGAGACGGCCGACCAACTGGCCGGCGCGGGCGTGTCCGCCGCCCCGATCCTCGACCCGCTTGAAGTTGTCGAGCACCCGCATCAGCGGGCGCGCGGCTTCTTCGCCACGATTGACCACCCGGAGGCCGGTCCACGCCGAACGGCCAAAGTGCCCTGGCAGGTGAACGGCGAGTACGCGGGTGAACTGCGCCGCGCCCCTATGCTCAATGAGCACACGGACGCCATCCTCACCGAGATCCTCGGCATCGGCCAGCAAGAGACGCAGGAACTGGTAGCCGCCGACGCCCTGAGATAAGGGGAACGCCAACTGGCACAGGGGCCGATCAGATGACAACCCTCATCGGCGTAGACTTCAGTGGGTCGCAGGCCGACAACGCCACGTGGATCGCAATGGCCACCGTTGGTGACGATGGCGGCATCGATTGGCAAACCCCGTTCCCCATCCGCCGCGCCGATCTTGAACAACTGCTGCTGACCATTGAGGGCCCCGCTGTCGCCGCGCTGGATTTCCCCTTCGGACTGCCGGTTGACTTTGCCGTCACGCAAGGTTTCATCAGGTGGGGCGAGGGCCAGATGGACTCCTGCGACCGCACGGCGCAGATTTCCCAGGCCGAATTCGAGCAGGTTGCGCGGGAGTATGTTGCCGCGTATGGGGAACCCCGCCGCGCCAGCGACGCAGCGCCCGCCTTCTCACCCCTCCACACCACCAACCCCAACATGGTTCCCATGACTTACCACGGCATGAGGATGCTTGGCCGCATCCTCGCTCGTGCCCAGGGCCGATTCCACATCCCGCCCATCCCCGCCAATGCCGCAAATTGGGACGTGACTCTCGTGGAGTTGATGCCGGGCCAGCTGCTGCGTGCCAGGGGCGACTCGGGCGTCGGCTACAAGAACGGCGACAACAACCTCCAACGCCGCCACCAGATCCTCTCAATCGTTGAAGAGTGGATCGGGACAGAACTCCCTGAGCACGTTCGCCTCGCGTGCCGTGCCAACCACGATTGCCTCGATGCCGTCGTGAACCTGGCGGGCGCGCTCCAATGGCATCGCGACCCCGGCGCTTTCGACCATCCCGATGATGTCCAACGAGGCTTCGCCCACGACGAAGGCTGGCTCTACACCCTCCGCCCTTAACCCTCCCGTCATTCCCGCTGTACTCCGCCATTCCCATACACACGCCGTCATTCCCGCCCCCCTCCGTCATTCCCGCGAAAGCGGGAATCTGAATCACATTCCGCCTTCCCACATACCCAAACAGGGGGTTGACAGGCTCAGAGAGTCCTCTATGATATAGAACATTAGTTCCATACAAGGAGGCCCGCCATGCTCATCAAAAGCACTCCGGACGTCTACGAGAAGCTCCGCCACCTTGGCGGAATGGCCACCGATGATATCCTCTCGCCGGCCGAGCGGTCGGACGGGATCACGCGGCCGGGTGTTGGCGGGGAACGCGTGGGCCCGCGAGGCGGTGCAACTCCTCATGCCGGCGTCTACAAGGCCGCCATGCCGAACGGCAAACGCATTTCATTGATGCGCGTGATGTTCACCGATCACTGCATCATGGACTGCCACTACTGCCCCAACTCCCACTGGGTCCCGCGCAGGCGCTACGGGTTCAAGGTGGATGAACTCGCGCGGCTGTTCAATGAGATGCACCAGCGCCACATGGTTGACGGACTCTTCCTCAGCTCCGGGATCTTCAAGAATCCCAACGCCACGCAGGAGCGCCTGCTCGATGTGGTGGACGCGGTCCGCTCTCGCTACGGATTCCGCGGCTATGTTCACCTGAAAGTGATGCCCGGCACGAATGACGACTCGCTCCTGGAAGCCAGCCAGCGGCTCGGCGCGCGCCTCTCCATCAATATCGAGTCGCCGTCGCCGAACACCTCCGCAAAGTCAGCAAGATGAAGGACTTTGACAAGGGCATCATCGACCCGATGGGGCGCATCAGCGACCTCATGCAGGAGAAGTACGGCGGCGCGGTCGGCCAGGCCACGCAGATGGTCGTCGGCGCGGCGGATGAGTCGGACTGGGACATCTACAACCGGATGACGAGCCTCTACGGAAACTACGGGTTCAAGCGCGTCTACTACTCGGCGTTCCGCCCCGTCAGGTACACGCCACTGGAGGAGCACCCCGCAACGCCGCCCGCGCGGGAGCATCGCCTCTACCAGATGGATTGGCTGTCGCGCATCTACGGCTACGACTCCGAGGAATTGCGCCCCGCCTTCAGCGACGAGGGCTTTCTTGACACGCGCACCGACCCGAAGCTCATGATCGCGATGACCAATTTCGAGCGCTTTCCGGTGGACGTAAATCAGGCGACCGAACAGGAACTGCTGCGTGTCCCCGGTGTCGGTCCGTTGGCGGCCAGCCGCATCATCGGGCAGCGGCGCGAGCACTCAATCACACAGACCAGGGAACTCAAGGCGATGGGTGTGGTGATGAAGCGCGCGCTTCCGTTCCTGCGCTTCCCGGGCCACAAACCCAGCCCCGCCAAGCAAGCTGAGATGCCCCTCTTCCAGGAGCAGCCCGCGTCTCCCCTCATCTCGGCGAAAGCCGGAACCCGGCCATCCAGACGCACGATGGAACTGCACAACGCGTCGGCGGCCAACTGCTCCACGTGCCCCCTCAACCCCGGCACCTGCGGCATGGCAGCGTAACAAGGATGTCATTCTGAGCGCAGCGAAGAATCTGACAACTCGCCCCAACCCCGCGTGTGTTACGATTTCTTTACGTTTTGAATACGATCTCTGTCCTCATGGCTTACAGGTAGGTGTTCCGACTAAGAAGCGGCAGTCGATTCAATCCCAGCCAGGTCTTCTTCGGCTGGTGGATTGTATTGGGCGCGTTCCTTATCCAGGTTCTCAACGGCGGGCTGTTCTTCCAGGCGTTCCAGGTCTACTTCAACCACCTCCTGCTGGAATTCGGGTGGACACGACGGCAGATAGCTCTGGCATTCACCCTCGCGCGCGCCGAGAGTGGCGTTCTTGGCCCGTTCCAGGGCTGGCTGGTTGACCGGTTCGGGACGCGCCGCGTTCTCCAGGTTGGCGTGCTGCTCTATTCCGGCGGTTTCTTTCTCTTCGCGAACATCGAGGAACTCTGGCAGTACTACGGCGCGTACCTGATTATCTCCATTGGATCGAGCCTCGGCGGGTTTATCACCATCAACGCCGCCATCGCCAACTGGTTCGACAAGAAACGATCCCGCGCGATGGGACTGGCCGCCGTTGGATGGGGGGTATCCGGCTGGGCGGTGCCGGCCGTCGTCTTCGGGATGGACGCGTTGGGGTGGCGTGGTCTCGCCATGTGGTCCGGTGTGATCGTCCTTTGTCTTGGCTTGCCTCTGACCTTCCTCTTCAGGCATTCTCCTGAGCCATACGGCTATTTGCCGGACGGCGAAAAACCGGACAATGGCGGCCGGGAGGAAGACGGAATTCCTGCGACGGCGCGGCCGATTCTCAGCCTGGTTGCACGGGGATTCACTGCCCGTGAAGCGCTTAAGAATCCGTCCTTCTGGTTCGTTTCCTTCGGTCACGCCAGCGCGATGTTTGCCGTTTCGGCCATCAATGCCCAGTTCATTCCATATCTTGAGGAAGACCTGGGCATATCGAGGGCAACCGGAGCGTGGATCTATACCTTCTTGACCACAATCATGATCGGCGCACAGCTGGCGACAGGATTCCTCGCGGAGAGGGTCGAGATGCGACTCATCATCGTCGCCTGCATGTTTGGCCACACGCTCGCCCTTATCCTGCTTGTCCTGCCCACGGGAAATCCGGAATACGCCATCCCGCTGCTGTTAATGTTTGCAGTCGTTCAGGCCCTGTCGTGGGGATTCCGGGGGCCGCTGATGACGGCAATTCGCGCAGAGTACTTTGGCCGAGGCTCCTTTGCGACGATCATGGGATTCTCCTCGCTTGTCGTTCAGGCCGGGACGATGTTTGGCCCCGTGGTGGCAGCGGAATTCAAGGATGTATTTGACTCGTATGCCGGCGCGTTCATCCTCATGGCTTTCGTCACAACCGCAGGCGCGTTCCTGTTTGCCGCGGCCCGCAAACCGCCCCTGCCTCCCCGTTCTCCGGATGAGATGGTCGAAGGAGAACGCGGCGACTCAAATGTCTACGCGGCCCACTAACCCCAAACTTGAGCGTCTCCCCCGCGTGGGATAGTCTGAACACAGAAACGTAAACTCCCGGGAGGTTTCGGACGTGACCCAGGCATCTCCTGCCAACACAATCACCATTACGATTGACGGACGGCAGGTCACTGCCCCTGCGGGGTCTACCATCCTCGAGGCAGCCGCAGAGGCCGGTATCTACATCCCCACCCTCTGCTACGACGAACGCCTCAAGGCCTATGGCGCCTGCCGCATGTGCATGGTTCAGCAGGTCGACCGCCCCGGCTTCGCCGCCGCGTGCGTCGCCCCCGCCATGCCGGACGCCGCCTACAAGACCAACTCCGACGAAACCGTCGAACTCCGCCAATCCGTCCTCAACCTGCTCATGTCCGAGCACCCGCACGGATGCCTGACGTGCGACCGTATCGTTCACTGCGGCCCCAACGATATCTGCTTGCGCAACGTCTCAGTCACAGACCGCTGCGTCGTCTGCCCGCAGAACCAGCGATGCGAGCTGCAGGCCACCGTCGAGATCGTCGGCGTCACGGAACAACTGCTCCCGTATACCTACCGTGAACTGCCGATCCGCACCGAAGACCCGCACATCGACCGCGACTACAACCTGTGCATCTCCTGCGCGCGCTGCGTGCGTGTCTGTGATGAGGTCATCGGCGCTGAGGCCATCTCCATGGTGGATCGCGGCGACCGCATCCTCCCCGGCACGCCGAATGACGTGCCCCTCTCTGACCCGCTGACCGGCTGCACCTTCTGTGGCGCGTGCGTGGATGTCTGCCCCGTGGGCGCGCTCACGGAAAAGGACAACAAGTGGGCCGGCCTGCCGGACACCGGCGTCACAACGGTCTGCACGGAATGTGAGATCGGCTGCCAGGTCACTGCGGAACTCCAGGACGGTCGCCTGCTGCGCGTGACTCCTGACATTGATGGCGGCGCGAACGGCGGCTTTGCCTGCATCCACGGCAAGTTCGAACTCGCGAACGAGTCCAACAATGAGGCCCGCCTCATCAGCGCCATGATCCGGGATGCCAACGGCGCGCTTGCCGAAGCGTCCTGGGACGATGCGATCACTGCCGCTGCGGACGGTCTCGGCGGCCATGCCGCCGGTTCTGCTGCCGTCGTGATTTCTCCCCGCGTCGCAAATGAGGACGCGTGGGCATTGAATCGTCTCGCACGTGAATCCCTGCAGACCGAATTTATTGCGATGGCATCGTCCGCGCCAATTCAGGCGGGCAGGGAACTCGCCGCAATGTTCGGCAGCGCCGCCAATGCCAACCCTATCCGGGACATCGCCAAGTCCCGCGCCGTTCTCGTGATCGGTTCAGATATCGAAATCACCCATCCCGTCGCGTCCTACCAGGTTCACAAGGCCATCAACTACAACGATGCCGCTCTCATTGGCATCGGCCCCGTCGCCTACCCGGAGCTTGGCCGCGCGTCTGAGCGATGGCTTGCCTGCGCGGAGGGAACTGAGCCCGCCGTCTTGCGCGGCATCCTCCGCGCGCTGCTCGATGCCAATCTTGTGCATGATGAATTCACCGAAGAGTCGATAGACGGCCTGCCTGCCTTGTCTGAGAGTCTTGAGAACACGACGGTTGAAGACGCGGCGGCTCAGGCAAACGTCTCAGCCGACGATCTCCGTTGGGCTGCCCGCATCATCGGCACGTCTGCCCCCGCTGCTCTCATCTACGGGGTGAGCGAAAATGATGCGCCCGGCCTGGCCACGCTGATTGCCTCAATCGCCGCGGTGACGGGCAACGTCGCAAACGCGCAGGGCGGCGGGCTGCACGTGCTGCGGCCCGGCGGCGGCAACGTGCAGGGAGTCAGTGACGTGCTTGGCGCAGACGCCGCTACGCTTGACGACGTCATTGATTCCATCGAGTCCGGCGCCGTCAAAGCCCTCTACTGGACGGGCGGCATCCCCGCTGAAATGAGTGACTCTTCCCGCGCACGGCTGCTCACCGCCCTGGGTCGCCTTGAGTTCCTGGTGGTGCAGGGCCTTGTCATCGATGACGAGCTTGCCGCGCTGGCCAGCGTGATGATTCCCGCCGCGGCTGCCGTCGAGCGTGAGGGCACCTACACGAATACCGAGCGGCGCGTCCAGCGCGTCCGCCCCATCAAGGACGCCGCGGGTGAAGCGCAGCCGGTTTGGCGCGCTCCGGTTGAGATTGCAAACCGACTCGGCGCATCGGGTTTCGGCTATGAGAATGCTGACGCGATCCTTGCCGACATCGTTGCGGCTGTTCCCGGTTACGCCGGCATCACCGCCGAGGCGCTGGAATCTCGACTCACCGGCCCCACGTGGCCGCTCCGGGACGATGGCGCGGATGAGCGCCTCTACCAGGGCGGCGCGTTCGGCAACGCCAGTGGCCGCATCCGCCTCGCCGCCGTTTAACCCGCATGGTCGCAACTGCCGCAACGTGGTACCTCCGCGCCCATGACGACGGTCGGCCCCTCGGTATACACATCCGCGATGACGAGCCTCTCGAACCCGCTCCCGGCGTCGTCATCACTGCCGAAGACCCGGGCCAGGCGTGGCGCAGCGCTGAAGTTGTCTCCTTTGAAGCTCTCCCCCACGCGTGCTCCATGCCGCGCTACACCGTCATCGTCAAGGTCCTGGTTGCGGCATGACTGACTCTCAAACTGACCCAGACCAACCGACCCGCTGCTGGCCTGATGTAGACGTCGATTCGCAGATGATCGCCTACCACGATGAGGAGTGGGGCACGCCGCTCCATGACGACGACAAGCTCTTTGAATTCCTGATCCTCGAGGGATTCCAGGCTGGCCTCTCATGGCGCATCATCCTCAACAAGCGTGAGGCGTTTCGGAAGGCGTTCGCCGATTTCGATGTTCAGAGAGTCGCTCAATTTGACGACGATGATGTTGCGCGCCTGCTCGAAGACAAGGGCATCGTTCGAAACCGGCTCAAGATCCTCGGCGCAATCACGAACGCCCAGCGATTCATTGAGATCCAGGAAGAGTTCGGCTCATTCGACCGCTACATCTGGCAGTTCACCAACTACAAGACCCTGCGTAGCCCCAGGCCCATTACAGGCTGGGAGGACGTTCCTGCTACCTCGCCGGAATCGGACGCCATGGCGAAAGACCTCAGGGCGCGCGGCTTCAAGTTCGTTGGATCAACCGTGTGCTACGCCCACATGCAGGCCACCGGCATGGTCAACGACCACCGTGACGGCTGCTTCAAGGCCACCCTCGGCGACTGGTAGACCCCACCCTCGTCATTCACGCCCTTACGGAATCCGGCTGTCTGGCATGTTCACCCACGCGCTCATCTCGTGCGGCGGCGTTACCGGGTACCCCTCCGTCACGTAGGCCCCATCGATCTGATCGATCCTGGACACGCCGATCAGCGCCATCGCGCTCAGCATCTCGTCTTCCATGATCTCCAGCGAACGCACGATGCCGTCGATGCCGCCCGCCGCGAGGCCCCAGCCCTGCAGTTTTCCAACCGCCACGCAGTCCGCGCCCAGCGCAAGAGCCTTGACCACGTCGCTTCCGCGGACGATCCCGCCGTCCAGCACGATCTTGGCGCGCCCGTCAACGGCCTTTGCGATCTCCGGCAGGGTGTCGAGACTGCCAAGCGCATGATCGATCTGACGCCCGCCATGGTTGGACACCCAGATGATGTCAAAGCCGCGCTCGACTGCCATCTCCGCATCCTCCGCCGTCTGGATGCCCTTCACCGCGAACGGCAGACCAATCAGGTCGCGGATGCGCTCCGCCAGCTCCCACGTGACCGACGAGCCGGGCGAGACTCTCTGAACGTTCAGATTCGCCGGTACTGAACGCCCGACGATTGGCCGCTCGCGTCGACTGTACCGGGCGTTGTCCACGGTCAGGACGAATGCGTGATAGCCGGCGGCCTTGATGCGCGGCGCCATGCCCTCGATCCAATCCCAGTCGCCCTGGATGTACATCTGGAACAGCTTGGGGCCGCTGGCGGCCTCCATCGTGCCCTCAAGACCCGGCTCTGAGACTGAACTGACCGTCTGTATCGTGCCGAATGCCTCAGCCGCCTTTGCAGACGCGCCCGCCCCCTCAGCGTGAAGTCGCTGCATTCCTCCAACCGGCGCGAGCATCACGGGTATACGCATCGTGTGGCCCAGGAAATCGACGGATGGATCCATCTGGGAAACATCGCGCAGCACCCGCGGACGGAACGCGACGCGGTCGAACGCGGCACGGTTGCGCCGCATCGTCGTCTCGGACTCCGACCCGCCGACCAGGTAGTCCCACCCCGCCTGGTCAAGGTTCTTGCGCGCCGCCTGTACCGTCTCCTCGTTGCTTACAAAATCCACGGTCATTGCCGAATATCCTCCGGTTTATTGAATTGCCCCACACGCGCTGTATGAACCGTCACGCGCCTGGTGTCTTCAGATTGTAGCGCCCACGTTCCTCATTGGGCATCTCTTTCTTACGTCGTGCCCCGTTCCGGCGTCACCAGCAACGGAATCTGCCGCCGTCGGAACCCCCACCACGCGATAACCAGCGCCACCCCCGCCGTCAACGCCAGCCCGAGGAACGCCGCCGTGAAGTCCAGCCGCTCGCTCACCTCGCCGACGAATACCGTTCCCGCCGCCGAGCCGAATGAGAACCCGCCCATCATCATCGCCATCGCCCGTCCATATTTCTCCGGTGGCGTCCAGTCCGCGGCGACGGCCTGCAGCATCGGCTGTCCCGTTCCGAACCCCAGCCCCAGCATGAACGCCGCCGCCAGGAATCCGACGGTCGAATACGTGAACGCCAGCGTGATCATGCAACCGACGGTGAGGATGAGCGACGGCAGCAGGATGATCGCCCGGCCGTACGTGTCCGAGATGCGGCCGGTCAGCAGCCGACCGGCTATAACCACGACCGCGTACATCACGAAGAACCACTCGTAATTCGGGACCTCTCTGGTCTCACCGAGGATGGACACGAATGTCGTCGTTGCCAGGTACGCTGCCGCTATGAGCAGCACCGTGATTCCCGGCACCAGCGCCTCCGGAACAATCAGTTTGTCCACCCACGTCTCCCTGCGCGACTCTCTGTCCCCTTTTCCTGCGGCGCCGGAGTCTCCTCCTCCCGTGCGGGACACGGTTGAGGTGGAGGGTGGGGCAGGTCGCTGCGCCCTGACAGGGAAGAGAAAGAGGGTCGCCCCGGCCATCAGCGCCGCGCAGGCAAGGAACAGCTCCGTCGACCCGAAACCGTGGTAGATCCACAGCCCGACCGCGGGCCCAAACGCGATGGCGATGTTGTGTGACGTGGCGAAATTCGTCATCGCCTCGCCACGCCTGTTGGGCGGCGCGATGTCAAGGATGAGCGTCCGCGTCGCAGACCCGGTGGCCCCGCTTCCCACGCGCCGCAGAATCGTCGGCAGCAGCATCGTCAGCGGCGACACGACGATGATCATGACCAGCGCGCCGATCACGTTGATCCCGAGGCCGAGGGTCGCCATGCCCTTGCGGCTCCACCGGTCAACACCCAGCCCGTATAGGGGAACGCCGAACGCCGCTATCGGCCCCGCGATGCCGATGACCAAACCAACTGTCGAATTCGTGCCGCCAAGCTCCTTGATATAGAGGGGAACCGTCGGCAGCAGCATGTAGAACGTCACGAAGATCGTGAACTCCATCAGGAACAACAGGACGAAAGAGCGTGTATAGAGGCGCTGTCCCGCCGCCGCCCCGCGTTCAGCGTCAACCGTCATTCCGCACCCGATTCCCGTTGCATTCCATCCACGAATCCTAACCCGCGGCTTAGCGCCTGTATATCCGCCGCCCTCCTCCGCTATACAATGTTCCATCGGGGGTAGGCAGCGTGGCAGACTGCAAAAAGGTTGGGATCGGTCGATGACGACTAGGGGTTCTCCCCTCAAGCAACAATACGAGCGGATCAAGGCTGAATTTCCTGACGGAATCCTGCTCTTTCGACTCGGCGATTTCTATGAGACGTTCGGCGAGGATGCCAAGATCGTCTCGCGTGACCTCGGCATCGCCCTCACGTCAAAGGAGCTTGGGCGCGGCCACCGCGTCCCGCTTGCCGGCGTCCCAACCCACTCCCTTGATGCTTCGCTTGCGCGACTGCTGGAGAAGGGACACCGCGTCGCCGTCTGTGAGCAGTTTGGCGACCCCAAGACGGCAAAAGGCATCCTCGACCGTGAGATCATCCGTGTCGTCACGCCCGGCACTGTTCTCCAACACGATTTGCTGCCTGAGAGCGCAAACAATTTCCTGGCCGCGCTCATCATTGATGGCGAACGCGCCGGCCTGTCCTACGCCGATATCTCCACTTCCGAGTTCGTCACCCTCGAGGTGCCCGTCGATGACCTACAAACCGAACTCGCCGCCCTCTCCCCGGCGGAGTTGATCGTTCCGGAAAACCTGCACGTGCCGCCGACCCTGGAGAGCACAGCCCTCGTTGCCATCGATGCCTCCGGCTTTGGCGAACACGACGCCCGTCAGCGCTTGCTAAAGCATTTCGGCGTCCACTCGCTTGAACCGTACGGCTGCGACAACCTGCCCCTTGCCGTCTCGGCTGCAGGCGCCGTTCTTTCCTACTTGCAGGAAACGCAACGCGGCGCGCTTACGCAGGTTCAGTCCCTCTCCACGCGACAAACTGCGGAGACGATGGTCCTTGATCCCCAGACCGTCCGCACCCTTGAACTCTTTGAGGGCAGTTCCGGCACACGCGAAGGCGGGTTGCTTGACCTCCTTGACACAACGCAGACCCCCATGGGACGCAGGCTGTTGCGCCAATGGCTCGGACGCCCCCTCCTCAACCGCGAGGCCGTCATCGAGCGGCATGACAACGTGGAGGCCCTCGTTCAGGACCCCATGCTCCGCTCACGACTCCGTACGGCCATGCACGGACTTCCGGACCTCGAGCGCCTCATCAACTTCATCCGCTCCGGCTCCGCCGCGCCGCGTGACGTTGTTGCCGTCCGCCGCGGCCTTGAGGCCGTCGCCGGCATCCATACCGTGCTCACCGCCGCCTTACCCGGGATTCAGCGGGACGATGAGACCGTCAGCCCACTCACGTGGACTCTCAACGACGTCGAAACGCATGATGAAATCCGCAAGCTGCTGAACGAGGCCATCGCCGACGAGCCCGGCGCAACACTCTCCGCGGGCGGCGTCGTACGCAAAGGCTTCTCGCAGGAACTCGAAGACCTGCGCGCGATTTCCTCTGATGCCCGCGTCGCCGTCGCTGCCCTCGAAACGGAGGAGCGCGATGCGACCGGCATCCCCACGCTCAAGGTCGGCTACACCCGCGTCTTTGGCTACTACATCGAGGTCACCCGCCCCCACCTGTCCCGCGTGCCGGAACACTACATCCGCAAGCAGACCGTTGCGGGCGGCGAGCGTTTCTTCACGCCGCGCCTCAAGGAGCTTGAAGTCCAGATCTCCGAGGCGCAGCAGCGCGCAGAGGAGCTTGAGTCCGCCATCTTTCGGCAGGTCTGCAGCCAGGTCGTCGAGCAGGGAGAGCCCATCCTTGCCACCGCCCGCGCCGTCGCCCGCCTCGATGTTCTTGCCGCTTTCGCCGAGAATGCTGCTCGACTCCGCCTGACCCGCCCGGAGATCGACGACTCCCGCGTGTTGGAGGCAACCGCCGCCCGTCATCCCGTCGTGGAAGAAGTTCTCGACGAGCCGTTCGTCCCCAACGATATCTCCCTCACGGAAGATCGGCCGATCGCGATTATCACCGGCCCCAACATGGCGGGCAAGTCCACCTATCTCCGCCAGATTGCCCTCATTGCGCTGATGGCGCAGATCGGCTCCTTCGTCCCCGCGGCAAGTGCCCGCGTCGGCCTCGTCGACCGCATCTTCACGCGCGCCGGCCTCCACGATGACATCTCAACCGGACGTTCAACCTTCATGGTCGAGATGATCGAGACGGCGGCCATCCTGCACCAGGCCACCGACCGCTCCCTCATCATCCTCGATGAGACGGGTAGGGGAACCAGCACGTACGACGGCCTCTCCATCGCGTGGGCCGTCGTGGAGCACATCCACAATCATCCCCGCCTCAGCGCCCGCACCGCGTTCGCAACCCACTACCATGAACTCGTTGAACTCGGCGAAACGCTACCCCACGCATTCAACCTCCACGTCCTTGTCTCTGAGGAGGAGGGCAAGGTCGTGTTCCTGCGGCAGGTTGTTCGCGGCGGCGCTGATCGCTCCTATGGTGTCCACGTCGCCCAACTCGCCGGGCTGCCGCGTGATGTCGTCGCCCGCGCCCAGGAAGTTCTTGCTCAACTCGAAGAGGGGAATGTGGCTTCCGCGCCCGATGCCGCCCAGCCCGCGCTCTTCTCTATCCACGCGCCGCAACAGGAATCCACATCCGCAGCTGCGCAAGTCGAAAGAGAGATCCTCGGCCTGTCGCCCGATCAGATGACGCCCCTCGAGGCTCTCGCCAAGCTCTATGACCTGCAGCGGCTGGCGGAGCAGGGCAGGAACGGCGCAAGCGATGCCTGATATGCCGATCCAACTTCTCGATAGAGACGTCGCCTCCAAGATCGCCGCCGGTGAGGTTATCGAGCGACCCGCGTCCGTCGTCAAGGAGCTGGTCGAAAACGCAATCGACGCCGGCGCGGGCCAGGTTGAAGTTGAGATTGCCGGCGGCGGACTCGACATCATCCGCGTCACGGACGACGCCTCAGGCATCCCGGAGGACGAACTCGAGTTGGCCGTCATGCGCCATGCCACGTCCAAGCTGCGAAGCGTTCGGGACCTTGAGCGCATCGATACACTCGGCTTTCGCGGCGAGGCTCTGGCCTCCATCGCCGCCGTCGCCCGCATGACAATCGTCTCCCGTGTTCCGGGCGCGGAGGGCGGACACTACGTGATTACGGCGGACAATGAGATCGTCGAGCGCGGGAAACAAGGCGCGCCGTTCGGCACCACCGTCTACGTCCGTGACCTCTTCAAGAACGTCCCTGCGCGCCTCTCATTCCTCCGCTCCCCCGCCGCTGAGGCTGCGCGCTGCGTCACCGTCCTCACCCAATACGCCCTAGCGCATCCCGGTGTTGCGCTGCGCGTCATCGTTGATGGCCGCCTTGCCTTTCACTCTCCCGGCAGCGGCGACGTCTCACACGTCCTGCTCGAGATGTGGGGGCCGGATACCGCATCCGCCATGCTCCCCATCCAGCCCACCGCCATGGGTGGAACGACCGTCTCCGGCTATGCGAGCGAGCCCGGCACGACGCGCCCCCGACGCACTGGCCAGATACTCTTCGTCAATGGACGCCTCGTCGAGGCCCGCATCCTCTACTACGCGATTGCCGACGCGTACCGTGACATCGTTCAGCGAGGCCGCTATCCCCTCGTCGTCCTCTTTCTCACCGTCCCGCCCGATGAGGTCGACGTCAACGTTCACCCAACCAAGGCCGAGGTGCGCCTCCGCCGCGAGGGTGAGGTCATCGCAACCATCCAGCGCGCCATCCGCCGCACCCTCGCCGCCCACGGCCATTCCGTCATTCCCGCGCAAGCGGGAACCCAGAACTCCGCGATTCCCTCCGCACCCCCCGACTCTGAAGTCCAACTCGAAGCCCCACCCCTCTTCTCCCAGGTCGATGGTCGTCATTCCCGCGAAAGCGGGAATCTCAATCCCGATTCTGCAACCGAACACAGTGGCGCAACTCCCGCACCCACCCAATTCACCCTCCGCCCCGTCGGCCAGGTTGGCCTTACCTATATCGTCGCGGAAGGACCGGACGGCATGTATCTCATCGATCAGCATGCGGCCCATGAGCGTGTCGTCTTTGAACAGATCCTCGCCGCACGCCGTGAAGAAGCGGCCACCTCACAGGGACTCCTCGCGCCCGCCACCGTCCAACTCACCGGTCGCCAGCTGGAAGCCATCGCCCCGCTGAGCGACCTGTTATCCTCCTACGGCTTCGAATGGGAGCCTTTCGGGGATGACGCCATCCTCCTTCGCGCCATGCCCGCAACCCTCAAGGAATCAGAGGCTGCGCAGGCCTTTCTCGAAGTCCTTGACGAGCGTTCCGGCGGCGAGATTGACGACTCAGGCCCCACCACGTCGGATGCCATCATCGCCTCCGGCGCGGATTCTGTTGATATGCGAGAGAGACGCATCGCGGCCACCATCGCCTGCCATTCCACCGTCCGCGCGGGACAGACCCTCTCGCTCTCGGAGATGGAGTCCCTGATTGCCCTGTTCCGTGATGCCAACTTCCCGCGGCTCTGCCCCCATGGCCGTCCCACCATGGTCCATCTCAGCTCCGCCCAACTCGAACGCCAATTCGCCCGCCGCTAACCATAGCCCGCCCCAAAAGGCGTACAATCCCCCCATAGCCCATGGCTAGAAGGAGCAATCCAATGACAACAGCAGATCGCGAATCAGCAGCCGACTACCCGCCGTCTCCCGGCCCGGTTCAGCCGGTGGCGCGCCGACTCCGAGTCGAATTCAACGGAGAAGTCCTCGCGGAAACAACGCGCGGCGTCCGCATCGTTGAAAAGGACATGCCGCCCGTCTACTATTTCCCCCCTGAGGACGTGCGACAGGAATTCCTTGTCGCTGAAGACCGATCCTCCACTTGACCCTTCAAGGGGGACGCCAGTTATTGGGGCGTCCGTGTTGGGGACCGCGAAGCTGAAACGGCAATCTGGAGCTACGTGAACCCGAAAGACGAATACGAGGGCATCAGGGAGTACATGGCCTTCTATACGTGGAAGCTCGACGCCGCATACGTCGATGACCTTCCCGTTGAGCTGGTTCACGGCGACTTCTACGGAGGCTGGCGCACCGAGGACATCATCGGCCCCTGGAACTCCTAGCCACCCGTCATTCCTGCGGCTCCTCCTCTTCCCACTTCTCAAGGAAGGCCACCGCCTGCGTCCACGAGTCCGACCGCACCATCACGCGGCACGGGTGCCCCATGACGCCCAGAAAACTGCTTGTGTCTCCCTGGTTGACCAGCGCCTCGATACCCTCTTCCAGCAGAGCCTGCACAAGAAGCTCCGCGCTCAACTGGTCATCGGTCGTCGTCAGGTGCGTCCAGTCCATACAGAAAGACTACAGGAGCTTGGAAAGGCCGGGGCGAATCGTCTACATCAACAGCGGCTGAACCGTCAGGTAGCTGCCGCCCAGGATGCCTGAAATCTCCACCTCCAACTCCTCCGAGTGGGCCGTCTGGAACGGCATCGTCATGATGGACTGCTCGCCCTGCTGCATGATCACCAACTGAACGGGACTCTCGCCCGGGTGGCTCCTCAATGCCTGTACCACCCGATTCAGCCGATCCACGTCGGCTTCCTCGTCCGCAGTCTCGTGCAGCATCACGGAGATCAAGACCCGCCGCGCCGCGCCGCCGTTTCCATTGCCTGTCGCGGTCTTCGGCGCTTCCCTCGTCGATTCGCCGGGCGAGTCCGTCTTGCCGGTCTCATTGCCGGTCGCCGTTTTCCCAGGCGGAGCGCTCGCAGCCTCTGTCTCGACCGGATCGGACTCAACTGTCGTGGAGGGCGCAGCGTCCGCGGGCGGCTCAGCCACCGCGACTGCGCTCCCCGCGCTCTCAGCATTCACGGCCTGCCGGGACGAGCGCTCGCTGCTCTTGCCGTTCACCGCCAGGGGAGCAGGCGGAGCAGCCTCAAGATCCTCCGCGCTCACTTCCAGCACGGTGAATTCTTCGCAATTGATGGACGGCTCGTCCTGGCGTACACGCACGGTTCCACGAACAAGCACCGGCGTGTTGATCTGCCACGTGTCCATCGATCTCTCATATTGCTCCGGCCAGATCGTCACCGTGGTCGAGCCTGATTGATCGTTCAGCGTGACGGACGCGGCATTTTTCTCACGAACCATAAACGTCCGCACGGATGTCACGATTCCCGCCAGGTTGATCTTGTCCCTTTCCATTTCGGCGGAGACGTTGGTGCACGGTGTGAGGTCTTCCGGCAACCGCGCCGCTCGCAGAACGCGGTACGGATCGTTGGAGAAGTGGATGCCCATCAACTCCTTCTCCCACGCCCCCTTCTGCTCGTTGGTCGCCGCATCTGCGGGCGTCAACTGAATGGTCGGCAGCTCCAGGGCAGGGTCGCCCGCCATCGCGTCGAACATGCTGGACTGCGACGAGTTCCGTTGCCGCTGCTGCTGCGTCGCGGATGAGAGTATGCGTTCCGTGTTTTCCAGGAGCGTGGCCCTGTCGCCAAGCTCGTCCAGCGCCCCGGCCTTGACCAGGTTCTCCAGTCCCCGCCGGTTCAGGCTTGTGAGGTCTGCGCGGCTGATGAAATCCCCCAGGTCCCTGAACGTCCCGTTCGCCTTGCGTTCCTCCACCAGCGCCTGTGCCGCCCCGTACCCCACGTTCTTGATTGCCGAGAGCCCCACGCGAATCACGGCGTCGTCCGCCGGAGACTCGTCATTCGGGTCATGACCGTCTTCGATGGAGAACTCTTCCGTGCTCGTGTTCACACTCGGTGGAGCGACCGTCAGCCCCAGGGCGCGGCATTCCTCAGCGTCTGCCCCCGCGCGATCCTGCGCCCCCAGGTGCGCGTTCAACAGTGATGCCATGTATTCACGCGGATAATTCGCCTTGAAATACGCCGTCTGGTACGCGATGTAGGCATAGCTCACGCTGTGTGCCTTGTTGAACGCATACCCGGCAAACGGCTCGATGAGCCTGAAGATCTCCCGCGCGTCGTGCTCGTTATAGCCCTGGTCCAGCGACCCCTTGAGGAACCCCTGCTCCTCCGCCTCCATGATCTCCCGCACCTTCTTGCCCATCGCCTTGCGCACGATGTCCGCCTGCCCAAGGCTGTACCCCGCGAAGCGCTGCGCAATCTGCAGGACCTGGTCCTGGTACACGATGACCCCGTACGTCTCATGCAGGATGTCTCTCAGGTCGTCGTGCGGGAACGTGGCGGAAATCTCCCCCTTCTTGCTGTCGATATAGCGCGGGATGTGCTCCATCGGCCCCGGCCGGTAGAGCGCGATCATCGCGGAGACCTCGTTCAGCGACCGCGGCTGCAGCCTCTGAATCCACCGCGTCATCCCCTGTCCCTCAAGCTGGAACAGGCCCATCGTCTTGCCCGAGGACAGCAGATCAAAGGTCTTCTCGTCGTCGAGGGGAATTGTGTCGATGTCGATGCGCTTGCCGTGCCGCCGTTCGATCAGGTCGCGCGTCCGCGCCAGCGTGGTCAGGTTTGTCAGACCCAGCAGGTCCAGCTTGAGAAGCCCCGCCTCCGCCACACGGTGCATGTCCCACTGCGTCATCGGCACGCCGTCGTCATCCGACCCCGCGCTCTTGACGGGCCGCTGGAGCGGCACCACGTTGACCAGCGGCTCCCGGGAGATCACCACCCCCGCCGCATGCGTGCTCGCGTTCCGTGCGATCCCCTCCAGCTGCATCGCCGTATCGACCAGCTTCTTGATTCTCTCATCGCTCGCATACGCCTCGTGGAACTGCGGGAGCCGGTCCAGCGAATCCCGCAACGATGACGGATGCGCCCCCGCCGGCAGCAGCCGCGCCACCTGGTCCACCTCGCCGAACGACATCCCCATTGCCCGTCCAACATCGCGGATGCCCGCGCGGGCCCCGAACGTTCCGAACGTGATGATCTGCGCCACGCGATCCTGGCCGTAACGGCGCGTCACGTAATCGATCAACTCATCCCGCCGCTCGTCCTCGATATCAAGGTCGATATCCGGCATCTCCTTGCGCTCAAGATTCAGGAAACGCTCGAAGACGAGGTCATATCGCAGCGGCTCGATATTCGTGATGTACAGGCAATACAGCACCGCGCTGGCCGCCGCGCTCCCGCGCACGCCCACAAGGATTCCCTGCTTGCGCGCATACGCCACCAGATCCCATACGACGAGGAAATAGTCGGCGAAGTCCATCTGCCGGATCACGTCCAGCTCATACGCCACGCGTTCCCGCGCCCCCTCCGTGTCCGCGTAGTCCGCGTACCGTTGGTCAAACCCCTCATAGCAGAGCCGCTCAAGGTACTCGAACGACGAGAGCCCGTCCGGCAGTTCGATCTGCGGCAGCAGCAGCCGGTTGAACTCCAGCTCGAGATTGCACTCGTCCGCGATGCGTCCCGCGTTCTCGATCGCCTCCGGCAGGTCTGCGAACAACTCCCGCATCTCCGCCTCGGACTTCAGGTAGAACCCGTCGTCCTCCATCCGCATCCGATTCGTGTCATCGACCGTCGAGTTCGTCTGGATGCACAGCAGAACATCGTGCGCATCTGCATCCGACTGCCGCGTGTAGTGCAGGTCGTTCGTCGCGACGATGGGAATATCCAGCTCTCGCGCCAGGTCGAGGAGCATGGTGTTCAGCCGATCAAGCTCAGCAATGCCCGGGTGCCGCTGGATCTCGATGTAATACCCGTCAAACGTCTTCTTGTGCCACAGCGCCGCCTCTCGGGCATCATCAAGACGGCCCTCCATCAGCGCCCGCGCCACCTCGCCCGCCATGCACGCGGAGAGAGCGATCAGCCCGGCCCCGTTCTTCTCCAGCACCTCCCGATCCATACGGGGTCGATAGTAGAAACCCTCGAGGTGGGCGATGCTGACCAGCCGCAGCAGGTTGTGATATCCCTCATCATTCCTGGCCAGGAGGACAAGATGATAGGGCTGATTGTTGCCCGGCGTGCGGTCCGTCCTGCTCCCCGGCGCGACGTATCCCTCCACGCCGATGATCGGCTTTATCCCTGCCGCTTGCGCCTCTCGGTAGAAATCGACGACGCCGTACAGGCTGCCGTGATCCGTCAGGGCGAGCGACTCAAATCCAAGCTCGCGCGCGTGTCCGACTAGGTCGGGAATGCGGCACAAGCCATCCAGCAGGCTGAACTCTGAATGTGTATGCAGGTGCGCAAACATCACAGGATATGCCGATTATATGCCCGCGCGATGAATGGTTTAAGCGCCGATTCGGTATGATTCAGCGCGTTCCACAGACCTTGTAAGCGCGGCAGACGCTTGGCTCAACCTGCCATCCCCACACCACTAACGTTCATTCCCGCGCACCATGGATTCTCTTACGCGGCATCCTAACCCATGGTGCTTTTCAAGCCCGATCGCGAACCGAGAAGAAACCGTGCCGCCTCCTGGTTGAAAACCGCCGCCTGCTCCACCTGCGGCCAGTGCCCGGACGGCGATAGTTCCATGAACTCCGCCTCAGGCCATGACATCAGGTGTCCCTCCTGCCTCTCCGGCGGAGGCACGATGATATCCTCCCGCCCCCAGAAGATCAGCGTCGGACAGTGAATGCCGCGCACGCGGCTCCGCAGATCGTACTTGTCCTTGAGCCCTTGTACGGTGAGCCCCTCCCGGAGCAGCGTGAAGAACGCCTTGCGCTGCTGCGAATCACGCTGCCGGGATACCCACTCATCCATGATCCTGCGATTCACCAGGTCTTCATCGGCGAAGATGGTCTTGCTCGCCCGATGCCCGGACAATAGCCGTGGCTGCCACAGCGCCTCGCCCAGGAATGGGATGGTCACCAGCCTCAGCGGCCATCCAACCTTCCGCGTCAGACCGCCCGGCGAGACGAGCACAAGACTCGTCACGCGCCCCGGGTTCTCAAGCGTGGCCAATATCGCTGATATTCCGCCTGCAGAGTGCCCGATCAACGAAGCCGTTTCGATTCCCCACGCGTCCAGCAGCGCCATGATCGTCTTGCCGCTTTCGGCCGGATTCCAGTTGTCATGCGGATAATCGGACGTGCCGTGCCCCGGAGAACTCGGCGCGAACACGTGGTACCCCTGCTCGCCGAAATACCCCAGGTTCGCCCACCAGTCCTCGATGCCCCCGCCGATCCCGTGCAGGAACACCAGCGGCGGCCCGTCGCTCGGCCCCGCCTCCACATACTGCAGGCGCATCCCCTCAACGGAGACAAACCCCTCTCCCAACGCATAATCAGTCATTCAATCCTCGTGTCACTCCCGCCATCTCCGTCACTTCCGCTTTTCCCCTCATTCCGGCGAAAGCCGGAATCCATCCGGTCACTACACCCGCGCCACCGCAGCCTCCGGCTCCCGCGCCCCAACCGTCGTGAACGTCAACTCCTCGTCGCCAACGTCCACCGTAATGTCGTCACCGTCGGAGAAACGACCCTCAAGGATCTCCCGCGCCAGCACGTTCTCCACGTGCCGCTGTACGGCCCGCCTCAACGGCCTCGCGCCGAACGATGGATCAAAGCCAACCTTGGCCAGCCACTCGCGGGCCGCGTCCGTCAGCGTGATCCGCAGGCTCTTCTCCTCAAGCCGCTCCTGCACCTCCGCCACCATCAGGTCGACGATCTGCAGGATCTGCTCCTCGCTCAGCGGCTCGAACACGATGATCTCGTCGATGCGGTTGATGAACTCCGGCCGGAACGCCTTCTTGAGCGCCTGATCCACGGACCGCTGGAGGTCCTGGAATGCCTGCGCCCCGTTCGTGTTGCGCAGCAGCCCGATCTGCTCCCGCTGAAGGATCTCCGTGCCCAGGTTGGACGTCATGATGATGACCGTGTTGCGGAAGTCCACCGTCCGCCCGTGCCCGTCCGTCAGCCGCCCGTCCTCCAGTATCTGGAGAAACATGTTGAACACGTCCGGGTGCGCCTTCTCGATCTCATCGAACAGGATCACCCGATACGGACGCCGACGCACCAGTTCCGTCAGTTGACCGCCGTCGTCGTACCCGATGTACCCGGGCGGCGCGCCGACCAGCCGCGAGACCTCATGCCGCTCGCCGTATTCCGACATATCAAGCCGGATCATCGCCTCTTCGTCACCGAACAGGAACTGCGCAAGCGCCCGCGCCAACTCCGTCTTGCCGACGCCCGTTGGCCCCAGGAAGATGAAGCTGCCGATGGGACGCGCGGGATCCTTTAGGCCGGCCCGCGCGCGTCGAATCGCGTCGGATAGTGCTGTTACGGCCTGCTCCTGCCCGATGACGCGCCTGTGCAGATCCTCTTCCATTCGGGTCAGCCGCTGCGTCTCCTCTTCCAGCATCCGGCTCACCGGCACGCCCGTCCACTCTGCGATCAGCGTGGCGATGTCTTCCGCCTCAACGGTATCGCGAATCTTCTTTTCTTGCTTCCACGTGGAGAGCGCTGCCTCATACTCGTTCTGTAGCTGCGCATGTGCTTGCTTGATGCGCGCCGCCTCTTCGTAATTCTCACGCTGAGAGGCCGCCTCGTCCTCGATCTCAAACTGACTCATCCGTTGTTTCATCTGCTTCAATTCAAGCGTGAACGACTCCGAGTCGATTCGCAGACGCGATCCTGCCTCGTCGATGAGGTCGATGGCCTTGTCCGGCAGCTGCCGATCCGTGATATACCGCGCGCTCAGTCGAACCGCGGCCTCCAGCGCCTCCGGCGTGATGGTCACCTTGTGGTGCGCCTCGTAACGCGGCGCGACACCCCTGAGAATGCTGATCGCGTCCTCCACGGACGGCTCCTCGATATAGACCGGCTGGAAACGCCGCTCCAGCGCCGTGTCCTTTTCGATGTGCTTGCGGTACTCGTCCAGCGTGGTCGCGCCCACCGCCTGCAGCTCGCCGCGCGACAGCGCCGGCTTGAGCATGTTGGAGGCGTCCATCGATCCCTCGGCAGCGCCCGCGCCCACAACCGTATGCAGTTCGTCGATGAACAGCACGATGTCGCCGTGAGCGGCCCGCACGTCGTTCAGAACGTTCTTGACGCGCTCCTCGAACTCGCCGCGGAACTTTGCCCCCGCAACCAGCGCGCCCATATCCAACGCGCGGACGCGCGCATGGCTCAGCGACTCCGGCACATCTCCGTCAACGATTCGCCGCGCCAGCCCCTCGGCGATAGCCGTCTTGCCGACGCCAGCCTCGCCGATGATGACCGGGTTGTTCTTGGTGCGGCGCGTGAGAATCTGCATCACTCGCTGGATCTCAACCTGCCGCCCGATGACCGGGTCCAACTTGCCCTCTTCGGCCAGCGTTGTCAGATCAATGGTGTAGCGGTCCAGCGCTCGGGTTGAACGCTCAGAGCGCCCCTGTCCCGCATCTGCGCCGCCGTCCGCGCCCCCTTGCGCCTCCTTCAGCGCCGTTTCAAGGCGCGGCTGTGTCAGATTGAACTCCTGGAAAATGGTGTGCGAATCGCCATTATTCACGCCCACCGCGCCCAGCAGCAGGTGTTCCGTCCCGATCTGCTCGGAATTGAGCCGCTTGGATGCCGTCGTTGCGCCCGTCAAAAGGCCCTGCGTTCGCGGCGTCAGATAGAGCTGCGTCGTGCCGCCCGCCACCTTTGGCGCGCTGTTCAGCACACCCTGGAACCGCTCGGCCATCGCGTCAACGTCGATGTCCAGGCGCTCCAACAGCATGATGGCCTGGCTGTCCGGCTGTTGGAAAATCGCATAGACGATGTGCTCCACGTCCATTTGGCTGTGGCTCATGTCCATCACCGTCTGCTGCGCCACGGCGAGCGCCTCTTGCGCTCCATTCGTGAAGCGATCAGGGCTCATCATGACCGTGTCTCCTCGCTTTCATTGCGATTGATTCTCTGTGATTGCATACCGTCTGATGATCCGTCAGCCAGCGCCCTGGCGCCTGTGAGCCGCTCCAACGCGCCCTCAAGGTCCTTGATGCGCTGCTCCATCTCCACCATGCGCCCGCTCATCCGCATGATGACCTCCGCGCCGGCGAGATTGACGCCAAGCTCATCGATGAGCGACTTGATCTTCTGGATTCGCTCCAGGTCCGCATCACTGTAATAACGCACGTTGCCGCGGGAACGTTGTGGCTGCACCATTCCGTTCCGTTCGTAGTAGCGCAGCGTCTGCACGTGCAGGCCGACCAGCCGCGCGGCAACGCGGATGGAATACACAGGATCGCTCGGATTTCGGAAGCTCATTCCGTACCTCCTGCCGTCTCGCGCATCTCACGCAGCTGCGTCAGCAGTTCGCGCTCGGATTCTTGCAAGCCTTTCGGCAGCGTCACGTTCACCTTGACGAGCAGATCGCCCGCGCCGGTCCCACGCATCTTCGGCATCCCCTTGCCCGCGATGCGGAACGTCTGGCCGTTGTCCGTCTCCGGCGGGATGCGCAGAGCCACGCCGGAACCGTTGATTGTCGGCACGATGACCTCGCCGCCCAGCAGCGCGTCAAGCATCGGAACCTTGACCTCCGTCGTCAGGTCCGACCCCTTGCGGCTGAACTGTGAATCCGGCGTGACCGTCACTTTCAGATACAGATCAGAGTTGCCGCCCGCAGGCGTCCTGGGGCCTGCGCCGCTCATTTTCACGCGAGAGCCGCTGTCAACTCCCGCCGGAATCTGCGCCTCAATGGTGCGCGTTCCCCCCTCTCCGTCCTGCACCCGCATGGAGCGCCGCGTGCCGTGAAAGGCCTCCTGCAGTGTTATCTCGACAGGCACGTCACGCGGACGCTGGGATTGCGGGCGCTGGCGGAATACCGACTCACTCCCGCCGCCACCGCCGCTGAAGAACTGCCCGAGGATATCGCCGAGGCCGGAGAATCCCTGTCCCCCCGCGAATCTGAACGCGCCGCCCATTCCGGGCCCCACGCCGAATCCCCCCTGCCGCTGCATCTCCTCGATGCGGTCGGCATGCACCCAGTTCTCGCCGTGCTTGTCGTACTTCTTGCGATTGTCCGCGTCGCCGAGAACCTCGTGCGCCTCGTTGATCTCCTTGAAACGCTGTTCCGCCTCCTCGTCGCCGGGATTCACATCCGGGTGATACTGGCGGGCAAGCTTGCGGAACGCCGACTTTATTTCCTTGTCGGATGCCGTCCGCGAGACCCCAAGTGTCTTGTAATAGTCCGTCGCTGCCATTCCTATAGCCTTATCCGCCGCGTCCCTTCGTCATTCCCGTGAAACTGGGAATCCAGAACCTACCAACAAAATCATCATACATCTAACAATAACATTGTCAACTTTCTATTTGAGCCTCTCCTCTCATTCCGGTGAGAGCCGGAATCCATCCGGCCATGTCATTCTGAGCGCAGCGAAGAATCCAACTTGAATACAATCTAGCTATAGGAGGTAACGGATGGGATCGAAATCGCATGTCTCCAGGTGGGGCTCAAGTCTCGCAGTTCGGATTCCAAAACACATCGCGGAACAATTGGGCATTCAGGAAGGCTCTTCAATCGAGATTTCCTTTGGAGAAGACCAGCTTGTCTTGCGTAAGGCGTCGTATGACTTGGCCGACATGCTTGATCGCATTAACGCCGACAACATGCATGCCTCACAGCATTTCGACGCGGCCTTTGGCAATGAAGAGTGGTAGACTGTGAGCCACAGAATCGACTGTCGAAGGAGAAGAAATGGCCAAGGGCGACGCAAACTCGGATAAGCCGGTGCGGAAACCCACGCCTCTTCCTGACCCCAAAGTGCCGGATCCTGGTGTTACCGTCCGGGGTGCGTAACATTTAGTTCGCCTCTAATGGTGGCGACAGAAATCATTGAGTTGCGAGATGAACCTAGGGTTCAAGTCAACCCTTACAAGAACTGAACCAGCCCCCAATAGATAAGCAGGATAGCCTCCAGCATGAATGCGGCTGTCATTCCAATGCCGATGAGGCCCTTACAGTTGACTGTCCTTAGGTTTCTTTCGTAATGAAGTGCTGCCCAGCGAACCGCTTCCAATCTAAAGTCATCCTCAGTTAGAACGAGCCAATAATCTCTTACTTCATTGAGCCCCAAATAAGATATTGTGCCCAATGCCCGAGTAGCAGTGCCGACAGCTAGATTCAGCAATGCCAGTGCCCCAGCCGTGTAGAAAAAGGGTGAGTTCAACGTGAGATTGGCTTCTGATGCTGCTACTAGTAACGGTGCTGTGAAGAAGAAACTCGCCGAAAAAACCATCACCGCTTGAATACGGCTTTCCACCGCGTTTAGACGGGATACTACCGAATCGTATGAGCTCTGCACCATCCCGAAAGCCAAGCCTAGACTAGGCAGTTCAATCTGGTCTCCATTGGTTTCAGCCACCCTGAATTACCTCCCGGCTATCCCCAAGTACGTACAAATGTTTGAATACAGCCTAACATGCTCCCACGCTCTACGCTAAACTTGAGTCATGCCTCCAAACGTCTACACACGATACGGTGACAAGGGAGAGACCGGCCTCCTGTATGGCGGCCGCGTCCCCAAGAACGACCCGCGCGCCGAAGCCTACGGCACCGTCGATGAGGCCGTCTCCGCCATCGGTCTCGGCCGCAGCCACTCCGAAGACGAGCGCGTCCGTGAAATCGCCATCGCCCTCCAGCGTGAACTCTTCACCGTCGGCGCGGAACTCGCCACGGACGTTGGCCACTTCAACACGTTCCTCAAGCACTTCTCACCCGTCACGCAGGAACACGTCGACGCCCTCGAAAAGCACATCGACTCCCTCCAGGAGGAGTTCGAGTTGCCCCGCGCGTTCGTCATCCCCGGCGCGACACCGGCCTCAGCCGCCCTCGATCTCGCTCGCTCAACGCTGCGCAGTGCGGAGCGTCGAGCTGTCGGCCTCATGCAGGAGGGCTATCTGCGTGAAGAATCGCTCGTGATCCCCTATCTCAACCGCGCCGCCGATCTCCTCTTCATCCTTGCCCGCTATCAGGACCGGCATCTGCCCATGGAGCTTCTGACCGGTGAGAAGTAACGCCCCCGCCCCCCTCATCGCCGTTGTGGATTACGGCGCGGGCAACCTGCGCTCCGTTGCCAAGGCGCTTGAAACCGTCGGCTTTCGCGTCAACGTCACGGACAAGGCCGCCGATCTTCACAACGTCGATGGTGTTGTCTTTCCCGGGCAGGGCATCGCAGGCCCGTGCATGGTCAGGCTGCGGGAAGCGGGTATGGGTTCCGCCCTGCAGGACCTCATCGCACGAGATGTTCCATTCTTTGGCGTCTGCCTTGGCCTGCAGCTGCTCTTTGACCGCACCGAGGAGGGAGATGCAGAATGCTTGGGACTCATCCCTGGCGCGTGCATCCGTTTCCCCCATGAACTCACTGTCCCGCACATGGGATGGAACAATGTGGAGTTCACGCGCGACCACCCCGCCGCCGCCAACATCCCGCCGAACTACCAGTTCTATTTCGTCCACAGCTACTACGCCAGGCCTGCCGACGAGAACATGACGCTTGGTGTCACCGACTACGGCGGCCCGTTCGCCAGCGTCGTCGCGCGTGACAAGCTCATCGCCACCCAGTTCCACCCGGAAAAGAGCGGCAGGCCCGGCCTTGCCCTCTACCGTGATTTCTTCAACTGGGCTATCTAGAGACACCATAGAAACGACCTGATAAACGGACAATCTCGGTTCGATGATGAAAATAATTCCGGCCATTGATCTCCGCAACGGCAAGGCCGTCCGCCTCTTTCAGGGTGACTATGACCGCGAAACGGTCTTTGACGACAATCCCGCTGCCGTTGCCCGCTCATGGGAAGAGCAGGGCGCGCAGCGCATCCACCTTGTCGACCTTGATGGCGCGCGAGAGGGCAACACCGGGCAGGCGCAGCTTGCCGCCTCCATCGCCGCTGCTGTCAGCGTCCCCGTCCAACTCGGCGGCGGAGTACGCTCCATGGACGACGTCACCGCCCTCATCGACGCAGGCATCGACCGCGTCATCCTCGGCACCGTCGCCGTCACCAACCCGGACCTCGTCCGTGAGGCATGTGAACGCTACGGCGACCGCATCGCAGTCGGCCTAGATGCGCGCGATGGCCGCGTTGCCGTCCGCGGATGGACGGAAGACTCAGGCGTCGACATGATTGAACTGGCCCAACGCCTCGCGCAAGACGGCGTCCAACGCTTCATCCACACGGACATCTCGCGCGACGGCGCGATGCAGGGCGTCAACGTCGAGGCAATGCAGGGTTTCGCCGAGGCCGTTGCCCCCATCCCCGTCATCGCCTCCGGCGGCGTCACCACCCTCGATGATATCCGCGCTCTTACGGCCACGGATGTAGAAGCCGTCATCATCGGCCGCGCCCTCTACACCGGCGACATCACACTTCCTGATGCAATCGCCGCCGCCACCTAATCCCCTACAATAGTCATGTGAATGTGCCGTTAGAGACATGTAGACCATAACGTTAATACGCCGCCAAGCATGATCTGAACTTTAAAATGCTTTCCCGCAGAATCATTCCGTGCCTTGATGTGAAGGGCGGCCGCGTCGTCAAGGGTGTCCGTTTTCGGGACCACCGCGACGCCGGCGACCCCGTCGAACTCGCCCGCTTCTACGATGAGCAGGGCGCGGATGAACTCGTCTTCTATGACATCACCGCCTCATCCGATGGACGCGAAATCATGCTCGATGTCGTTCATCGTGTCGCCGAAGAGGTCTACATCCCTCTCACCGTCGGTGGCGGCATCCGCTCCGTCGAGGATGTCCGTACCATGCTCAACGCCGGCGCGGACAAGGTCAGCATCAACACCGCCGCCGTCCAGAACCCCGAACTCATCCGCGAGTCCGCCGCCCAATTCGGCAGCCAGTGCATCGTCCTCGGCATGGATGCCCGACGCGTCGCCCCGTCCCAGATCGATGCGCCGCCCCACGAAATAGCAGAGATAGCCTTTGACGATTCAACACGCTGGGAGGTCCGCACCCACACCGGCGCCGATGGCGGCCGTGCTGCCGGCATCGATGCCCTCAAATGGACGATCTATGCCGCCGAACTTGGCGTGGGTGAGGTCGTCCTTAACAGCATCGACGCCGACGGCACAAAGACCGGGTATGATCTCGAACTCATCCGCGCCGTCGCGGATGCCGTCACAATCCCCGTCATTGCGTCAGGCGGCGCGGGCAATGTCGAGCACATGTGTGAGGCCGTCGTGCAGGGCGGGGCGGATGCCGCCCTGGCCGCCAGCATTTTCCACTACGGCGAATTCACTATCGAGCAGGCCAAGGAATACATGCGAAGTCAGAACGTCCCCGTTCGACTGAACGCGAGCGCAGGGGCGTGAACCCTCCCAGCCGACCTCGCCGCCGCTCCCGTTTCCGGCTCCGCGCCGTCCTCCTTGACGCCTACGGCACCCTCTTCCACTACGAGCCGGGTCTCCTCTCGCGTATCTTTGCCGCCATCGTCGAGCGGCTCAACGTCCCCGCCGACCCCGAGACCCTCCTCAAACACTGGCGCGTCCACGAGACCGCATTCCGGCAGTCCCGCGTTTGGCTCAACGAGGACGGTGAATGGGATGCTCCGCCGCCTGATCAATTCACCCCGTACCGCGAGGCGTGGGCCCACGCCTTTGAACTGGCATCCGCCGAACTGGATCTGGATCCCGCCTACATCCCCGCCGCCATCAAGATGATCTATGACGACCTCAAGGGCAGGGGAATGTACCGTGATGTCGCCCCCGCCCTCGAAGCGCTGTGCGCCCGCGTTCCATTCGCCATCGTCAGCAACGCCGACCACGAATACCTCCACGGCACGATTGCAACACACGGCCTGACGTTCGACCACGTCATCCATTCCGAGGGCGTGAAAGTCTACAAGCCTCACCCACGCATCTTTGAAACCGCCCTCGCCGCGTTTGGCATCGATGACCCCTCGCAGGCCATCTACGTGGGAGACACCCCCAGGGAGGACATACAGGGCCCCCAACGACTCGGCATCCCCGCCGTCTGGATCAATCGCACCGGAGCGGACTGGCCGGCGGACATCGATGATCGCCCGGACTACGAAATCACAACCCTCCTCGGCCTCGTTGACATCGTCGCCTCCAAGACCCTCTCCGCTCTCTAACCACAACCCCATACAATTAACATGTGCCTCCACTGGAAAAGGCAGGAGAAAACCCATGCCAACCCAACTGACGATCGACGAAAAAGCCCTCATCCCCGCCATCGCGCAGGATGCGGATACCGGCGCCGTCCTCATGGTCGCCTACATGAACCATGAGTCCCTCACGCGCACCATCGAGTCCGGCCAGGCGTGGTTCTACAGCCGCTCCCGCCAGGAGCTCTGGCACAAGGGCGCAACGTCGGGCAATTTTCTCAATGTGGTTGAGATCCGACCCGACTGTGATGGCGACGTCATCCTGCTCAAGGTCAACCCTGAAGGCCCCGCCTGCCACACCGGCAGCGAGACCTGCTTCTACCCGGACTTCGATACCTCGGACTGGCAGATGGAGCCCGCCGCGCAGGACCAACTCGGCGCGACCCTAACTGAACTCGCCATGACCGTTGCCCAGCGCAGGAAAGACATGCCTGAGGGCAGCTACACGGCCAGCCTGTTTGAGCGCGGCACGGAGCGCATCGCCCAAAAGGTCATCGAGGAGGGCGGGGAGACCGCGCTTGCGGCGATGGCCAAAGCCCGGGACCGCGTCCGCGCAGAGGCCGCCGACCTCCTCTACCACCTCACCATCCTCCTTGAGGACGCCGGCGTCTCCCTCTCAGAAGTCGCCACTGAGCTCGCCGACCGCCGCCGCTAACGATGTCCCCTCCCCCCTTGTGGGGGAGGGTTAGGGTGGGGGGTGGTTCATTGCCCACCCCAATCTATCTGCGATAAACTGGCTGGTACCTGAATCCGCACTGAGTCCTGGGGGAATCATCAATGCCATCACTCGCCTTCTTTGAAGGGAAAGTCGTCCCGCTTGAGGAGGCCAAACTCAGCGTCGTCACCCACGCTTTCAACTACGGCACAGGCGTCTTTGAGGGTATCCGCGGCAACTGGAACGCAGACCAGGAGCAGATGTACCTCTTCCGCGTCCGCGAGCACTACGCCCGCCTCCTCCGCTCCTGCGCCATGCTCAACATCAAGCTCCCGTACTCCCTCGACGATTTCGAGCGCATCACCCTCGACCTCGTCCAGCAATGCGGCTTCAAAGAGGACGTGTACGTCCGTCCGCTCGCGTATAAGTCCTCGGATGTCGTCGGACTTCGCGTCCATGATCTTGAGGACGATTTCCTCATCTACATCGTCCCGTTCGGCAACTACCTGGATTCCGACGCGGGCATCCGCTGCACCTTCTCAAGCTGGACGCGCATCCAGGACAATGTCATCCCGCCCAGCGCCAAGGTCACCGGCATGTACGTCGCCAACAGCCTCGCCAAGAGCGAAGCCGTCTGGCGCGGCTACGATGAAGCCATCCTGCTCACGGAGGACGGCAACGTCTCCGAGGGCAGCGGCGAGAACATCTTCCTCATCGACAACGGCGTTATCAGCACCCCGCCGCAAACGGACGGCATCCTGGACGGCATCACCCGCAACACCGTCATGGAACTTGCGCGGGACGTGCTCGGGCTTAAGGTTGTCGAGCGCACGATTCCAAAGACGGAAGTCTATGTGACGGACGAGCTGTTCATGACGGGAACCGCCGCCCACGTCACGCCCGTGCTGGAGGTTGATGGCCGCCCCATCGGCGACGGCTCCATCGGCCCCGTCACCGCAGAACTCCAGAAGCTCTACTTCGAGGTCGTCAAGGGCGAGCGCGACCAGTACGCCCACTGGCTAACCCCCACCTACACCCCGGCCACCTAGCGCCCCCCGGTCACCCAGAGCGCCCCTCCGGTCACCCTGAGCGCAGTCGAAGGGTCTAAAAACTCCCTTTCCCCCCGCCTCTAGGGATCACAGAATGGCAGATCCATGCCTAAGTACAGGTCTGCTACATCCAGACCCATGGGTCCACACGTGATGGAATTACCCTTGATCTTCACTTCCAGGTTGTTTAGGCTGCCCAGTTCCACTGGAATAGGCCCCGTCAGATTGTTGTTCCCCGTAAATCGGGACAACGGCCTGCCGTGAAACAGCTCCGTGAGGTCAGGGTATGTTGCAGCCTGATCATTGTGCAGATACAGCTTCTCCAGGGCATCCATGTCTCCCAATTCCGACGGTATTTCCCCGGACAGCCTGTTGTTCTGCAGGTACAGAGCCGTGAGTTTGGTGAGCATCCCCAGTTCTTCCGGTATGGACCCCGAGAGGTCATTATTCTTGAGGTCCAATTCTCCGGCGAGACGGGTGAGATTGCCCAGCGATGCCGGTATCTCGCCGCACAGATCGTTGTTGGCAAGCTTCAGGCTGCCGTTCAGGCCGGAGAGGTTCCCCAGCTCGGACGGGATGGGCCCGGTCAGGTCGTTGTTCTCAAGGTTGAGATACCTCAGCGAGGTCAGCCCGCCCAGCGCAGCCGGTATGTTGCCGGATATCCTGTTGTAGCCCAGGTTGAGCGTGTGGAGCTTTGAAAGACCGGAAACGTCCAGGTCCGACGGCAACGGCCCCGACAGGCCGTTGTCATAGAGGTCGATCTTGGTCACCTCGCCATTGGAATTGGTCGTCACGCCATCCCACTCCCCAAGGGGAGCCTCAGTATTCCATTTGTTATTACCGTCCATGTCCCAGTTAGGCCCGCCGGTTGCCATGTACAGCGCCACCAGCCACTCCTTGGCGGTGGCGGATTGCAGCGTTGGGGTTGAGGGCGCAGAGCAGACGCGTGCCGGAGCCGCAGTCGGAGCGGGTGTCGCAACGGCCGTCTGTGTGGGACGCGGGGTGGCAACCGGTGTGGCCGTCGCCGTCCTGGTCGGTCGTGGCGTCACCTCATCCTCGTCCTCGTCATCGTCGGACTCGGGTGGGTCCGGCTCAGGCGTTTCCGTGGGTTCGGGGGTGATTTCCACGGGCGGGGGCGTTTCCGTGGGTTCGGGGGTGATCTCCACCGGCGCGGGTGTCTCTGTGGGTTCGGGGGTGATCTCTACCGGCGCGGGTGTCTCCGTGGGTTCGGGAGTGGTTTCCACGGGCGCGGGTGTTTCTATGGGTTCAGGGGTGGTTTCCGCCGGCGCGGGTGTTTGTACGGGTTCGGGGGTGCTTGTGGGTGGAACGGGTGTGGGAGCAGGGGTGCTTGTCGGTGGAACGGGTGTGGGAGCGGGAGTGTTTGTGGGTGGAGCAGCTACGACCGTGGGCGCAGGAGTAATCTCCGATTCTGAGGCGCCACAACGTCCAATTGATAAGAGAAGGATGAATAACAGAATCAAGAGGACAAGAACCGCCAAAACGACATAGCCATACCGACTTACGATACCCATCATGCCAACTTTCCGCCAAACGGTGCCGAGTAATTTAGCTAGGGTATTTTAGCTGTTTATAGTACATATGTCAAATCGTATGTCCGGAACTGCGGCGAACACTTGGAAGAATTAGCTACGGTTGAATAGCAATTCGCCGTCGCAAACAGGAAAACCAACGCGGCAGCGCCAACTGCAAGCAGGCTTTCAGAACCTGCTAATCGATATCCGGCTCCTCCCACGGAATATCGTCCGCGGAACGGCACCACCCGCACCGACCGCCCCCCGCGCTCAACTCCTCCTCCGGCGACTCATTCCCGCACCGGTTGCAGTACCGCAGCGCAGATCCTGAGTCACGACAATCCACACAGACAAACGCGTCTCGGACGTTAGATTCCCCTTCCCCCCGCCGCCCGCACCGCCCGCAGGCAAGAGTCATTGGCCTATCCGCCCGTGTGGCGTCCTGCTGCGGCCGGTGCTGCCAACTCGGGCCGATACGGGACCTCCCGTTCCTCCGTGATCGCCAACGGATTGTCCCGCGCCAGCCTCCACGCGCGGCTCTCATCCGTCAACTCGGCCACCCTGTCAAAGCCAGCCTGCATGTTGGGCACGCGGTTCCCCGTCGCCCCGTGCGCATCCGTCGCGATCACGTGGATCATCTCCTGTTGCAGCAGGTATTCGCCCGCCTCCCGCGACCCCGGCCCATAGTGGTCAAATAGGCTGCCGGTGTTCATCTGAGCCAGCGCGCCGAGACCGATCAGGCGACGCACGATATCCGGATCCTTCTGGATGATCGTGTTGCGCTCCGGGTGCGCCAGCACAGGACGATACCCCAGCGCGATGATCGACCTGATCTCCTCTTCAACATAGTCCGGCATCGAATTGAACGGCGGCTCCGTGAGCACATAGCGATTCTCATTGATCGTCACGCCGTTGCCGGACTCCAACTGCTCCGTGAGACTCCGCGTGATGCGTATCTCCTGCCCGGTGAGCAGCGCGACATCCAGGTTGTTTTCCGCCAGCGCGCGCCGCAGCAAGGTGACGCGGTGCCGGGATTCCTCCAGCACGGTCTGGTGCGAACGGGGAAAATTGTGCGGCGTCGTCACGATGGTTGCCGTGCCCTGGCCGTGGGCGATGCGCGCCATCTCAATGGACTCCGCCCTGTCCCGCGCCCCGTCATCGATCCCCGGCAGGATATGGCAATGGATATCCACGAACCCCGCACCACCGTGGGAGCCGTTGCGGTGGATCCCCTCCGAGTGGTTATTCAAATTCACCCGCCTAACCTGGCCACCTGAACCGATGCACGCGGAACCCCTCCGCGTACCGGTAGCCCGGCGATTGTCCCTGCTCCTCGTGCCGGGAGTGAATCCGCTCCATCAACCCCTCCGGGTTGCTGATCTGGCTCTTGTGCTCCCGCAGCGCCGCCACCTTCAGGTCAATGGAGTCTGAGATATCGATCCACGTGTCCGGCTCCTCGCTCCACGACCACGCCTCGGAGACGATGTGCGGCTCGAAGCCCTGCTGCGCCAGGTGCGGAAAATGGTGCACGTCGCGCGCATAGGGGTACATCGCGTCAAATGCCGCCTGGCCGATGTTCCGGTGGTCGCGGTGATTGTGACTCCGACGATACGGATCGAACGTGAACACCACCTCCGGCCTGAAACGCCGGATCTCCCGAACGATGTGCTCGCGCAGCTCGCGGCTGTCCTCCAGTTCGCCGTCCGGGTAGCCGAGGAACGTCACGTCCTCGATGCCCAGGACCCTGGCCGCGGCCCGCGCCTCTGCCTCGCGCGTCTTGATGAGGTCCTCCGGCTTGGTGTCCGGGTCGGCAGTGCCCGCTCGCCCGTCCGTGGCGATAACCAGCGCGCCCTCCCAGCCCTCGCGGATCCATTTGCCGATCGTGCCCCCGCACCCGAACTCCATGTCGTCGGGATGCGCGGAGATCGCCATCAACTTCTTGGGACGGCCCTGCGTATCAACCATGTGTGTTTGTGTCTCCCCGGTGCTAATGTCCTAGTCCTCCTCATCGGTTCCCATGCGACTGATCCCGTAGCGGCGAAAGTCCTCCGCGTACGCCATGCCGTGCGGCTCGCCCTTGCGGGCCGACCACCGTCGGATCCAGTCGCCGGAATCCGGCTCAAACTGGCTCGAATGGAGCATCGTCGCCTCAATCTTTGCGTCGATTGTGTCCGAAATGTCAACGAACACGTCGGAATTCTCCGAGCCCCAGAAATAGACCTCCGCCGTCTTGTGCGTCTTCAAACCCTCTGCGTCGTGCTCCGGGAAATGCAGCCGGTCCCGCGCGAACGGGAACACCGCGTCCATCGTCACCATGCCCGTGATCCGATGATCTCGATGGATGTAGAAGCCCGTGCGGAACGGATCGGTGGTGAGGACGATGTCCGGCTTGATGCGCCGCACGTGCCGTGTGATCACTCCCAGCAGCTCCCGTCCGTCCACCAACTCCCCGTCGCCGTTCTGGAGGATCGTCACCTCTTTCACGCCCAGCATCGCCGCTGCGTCACGTTGCTCCTTGTCACGCACTGCGGCGAGATCGGCGTTCGTCAGGGTAGGGTCCTCAGTCCCCTTGTCGCCGTTGGTCGCGACGACGTAATAGACCTCGACCCCATCCCGCGCCAGCAGCGCCACCGTTCCCCCGCACCCGATCTCCGCGTCATCCGGATGGGGCGCAACCACCAACACCCGTTCAATCTCCCCAAACTCCTCAATCACAACTCGCCCCCCGCCATTTGCTTATTCCCCTCATTCCGGCGAAAGCCGGAATCCATCCGGTCAATGACACTCTCATATAAGCCCAGTACAGTCTCCGCGCTCGCCCCCCACGACATCCCTCTTGCAGCTGCCAAGGCCCGAAGGCCAAGACGCTGCCGCAGCTCCCCATCATCCAGCAGTTCACAGACGGCGCGCGCAAGGGCAGGGGCGTTTCCCGCGGGGACAAGGCGGCCCGACCCCCTGTCCTCGATGAACGACGCCGGCCCCGGCACATTGGACGCCACCACCGGTGTCCCGCACGCCATCGCCTCCGCAGCAACGATGCTGAAACTCTCTGAATAGGAAGGGACGATGACCATGTCCGCCGCCGCGTACTGCCACGACAACGCATCATTCGCCACGACTCCCGTCCACGAAATCCGTTCAGCGATACCCATTTCTGACGCAAGCGCGCGCAGCCCCGCTGCATAGTCCGCGTCCACCTCGCCGCCCACGAATCGCACACGCATCTGCGGCCTCTCGGCCAAAAATCCCGCCGCCCTCACCAGTACGTCCGCGCCCTTGATCCGGTCCAGCCGACCGACATACAGCAGCGTCTCCTCATCTCTCGGGATGCCAAGCCGCGACCGCGCCTCTGCTCGATCCAGTGGCCGAAATCGGTCTGTGTCAACGCCGATCGGCGCAACCGTGATCTGATCTCGCTCAGCCCCCAACATCGAGACGAGCGCATCCGCCTCAAATCCCGTCCACGCAACGACAGCGTCCGCACCCTGCGCAATCGCCCGCTCCGCCTCATGCCGCTCATCCGGCTCCCCCTTTGCCCCGTGGGAGAGGGCCGGGGTGAGGGCCTGATCCTTGACGGCGGCCATGGTGTGAAACGTTGTCACGTGCGGAATGCCGAACCGCCGTGACACCTCCAGACCCGCCAGGCCCGAAACCCAATAGTGCGTATGGATGAGGTCACAGCTTTCACCGAGAGCCGCCGGGATTTCCGTTGCGTACTGTTCCGCCTGCGCCACCCACTCGCTCGGGGATTCCGCAGCCGGTGAGGGCAGGTGTGCCACGCGCATCTCGTCGCAGCACACTTCAACGGAATCTGCATCGCTGTGGGCAGCAGTCACAATCGTCACGGAAATGCCGCGCCGCGCAAGCTCCCTGCCGAGCCCGAGCACATAGGCGGACATGCCGCCCGCTTTCCCCTCTCCCAATGCGGCCAACGGGTTGGAATGCAGAGCAACCAACCCCACCGAACGAACAGTCACGGAGCCTCGCTCTCACGTGCCAGCTGCCAGCGATACAACACGCGATCATTACCGCCAAGATCGTACTTGTACGGCTCATTCCCGCGCAGGAAATCGTACTCGCGTAGCCCCTGTTCAATCGCCCCGCGCAGCCCGTATGCCTTCAGCAGCAGCCCGACCGACAGATGGCGATACTCAGGGTCGTAACCACTGTTGTACAAGAGCAGCCGGTCTGCCTCCAGGAAACTCAATGTCGCTGAAACCGGCTTGCCGCCCACGTCCAGAAACGCCAGCTGCAGCGATTCCGCGTCGGCCATCGTCCGCGTCAGTGTCTCCAGGAATGACCGACGCTCCGGCGTCAGGAAATCCGACTTCGCATCACTGCTCTTGCCCATCAGCGCCACGAATGCGTCCAGGGCATCGGGCAGTTCATCGTGCTCCCTGTCATACACGCGGTATTCCGCCTCCCCGCTCGCCTCCAGCCGCCGCAGCTTGCGCCGCAGCTCATGGCGGTCCTTCTTGGAGAGACTCTGCACGTGCGCATCCCATGAATCCGGCAATTCAACATACGGAGAGACGTCCCACACGGAGCGGTCCGCCTGCCATCCGTGCTCCGCGGCACGGGACTCCAATATCTGTGTGGACGGAGAATCGTCTCGCACGCCGATCAATTCAATGGACGCCCACCCTGCCGCCGCGCCATGGTCCAGGATCGCGTCCCAAACCGCTTCTTCCTCGCCCGGTATCGACAAGATATCCTGGTAATCCGTCACGTTGTAATCGAGTCCGAACGTCACGGCATCCTTGTTATGGTTCAAGGGAGCGATGCCCCGGAGTGAGCCGTCGCTATCCTCTCTCACGGTCAACACCGGATGCTCGTCTGTTGAGCCGCAGCAATTGATCGCCCACGCCGTCTGCCAGGGCAGGGAGAGGAAGATCGACTGCGTGGCCGACTTTGTGAACAAGTCCGGCCACTCGCTTGTGACGGCCCCAAGCGATTCCCATTGCACGATCAGGGTCATGAGCCTGCCCCGCGTGGCGACGTCAGGGACAGGAACTCTGCCCGCGCCGCCGCGTCTTCCTTGAACACCCCGCGAAACGCCGTCGTGATCACCCGGCTCCCTGCCGCGCGAACACCGCGAATCGTCATGCACAGGTGCTCCGCCTCCACGCGAACCGCAACCCCCTGGGGCTCGAGCGCCTCCGTCAACAGGTCCGCGGCCTGGTTCGTCACGCGCTCCTGCATCTGAGGCCGATGCGACAGGCACTCGATGGCCCGCGCCAGCTTGCTGATTCCCACGATGCGGCCCGTCGGCACGTAGGCCACGTGAACCGAGCCGAAGAACGGCAGAAAGTGGTGCTCGCACATGGACGTGAAGGGGATGTCCCTGATCGTCACCATGTCCCGCGCGCCCTCGTCATACGACACCGTCAGGAAGTCGCGCGGGTCCTGCTCGATGCCGGAGAAGAGTTCGGCATACATCGCCGCCACGCGCGTGGGTGTCCTGTCGACTCCCTCACGCCTTGGATCGTCTCCAATCGCGCGAAGAATCTCCTCAACGGCGCGGACAATGCGCTCTTGATCAATCATCCGGGAAAGTATCGACCTTCCAATTGCTTAGCAGTAGTGTAGCGCACGCGGCGGCAGTCAGTTCATGCCGAGGAGTCGCTGCACCGCAGCGAGATCGGCGGGCGCCTCCTCAACGTTCAGCCCCTGCGCCGTCGCATTATCCGGGTCCTTCAGCCCGTTCCCGGTGATGATGCAGACCACTCGCCGGTCCTGCATCTCCGGGTGCGCCGCCGCGTACTTTGCCAGCCCTGCAACTGACGCCGCAGACGCCGGTTCGCCAAATATCCCTTCCTGTTCAGCCAGCAGTGAATAGGCATCCATTATCTGCTCATCCGTTACGCTGTCAATCAGCCCGCCGGAATCATCTCGCGCCGCCACCGCGTTCTCCCAACTCGCCGGGCGGCCGATGCGGATGGCGGATGCCACCGTGTGCGGGTCCTCCACGGGATGACCGAGCACAAGCGGAGCTGCTCCCGCCGCCTGGAACCCCATCATCCGCGGCAGACGCGTCGCGTTGGCCATCTTCTGGTATTCCGTGAACCCCTTCCAGTAGGCCGTGATATTCCCCGCGTTGCCCACGGGAATGAACAGGTCGTCCGGCGCATCCCCAAGCTCATCGATGATCTCGAACGACGCCGTCTTTTGACCCTCGATCCGGTCCGGATTGATCGAGTTCACCAGCTTGATCGGCCCCGGCCCGGCAAACGACCGCACGATGTCCAGCGCATCGTCGAACAGGCCGGAAATGGCGACAACCCGCGCGCCGTACATCGATGCTTGCGCCAGCTTTCCGACAGCGATATTGCCCTTGGGCACCACAACGATGCTCGCCAGCCCGCAGGCGGACCCATACGCGGATGCGGAAGCGCTCGTATTCCCCGTTGACGCGCAGATGACGCCTGTGCAGCCGTCCTCCAGCGCCTTCGCCACCGCCACCACCATGCCGCGGTCCTTGAATGACCCCGTCGGGTTCATCCCCTCCAGTTTGAAATACAGTTCACCCACGCCTATCTGAGATTCAAGGTGACGCGACCGGATCAGGGGCGTGCTGCCCTCTCCCAGCGTGATATGAGGCGTCGACTCCGTAACGGCGTCAATCAGGTGGCCGTATCGCGCAAGCACGCCCATCGTCACGCCCCCTCTATTCCTCAACGCGAATGATGCTGCCGATCTCCCGCACCACGTCGAGCGCCGTCAGCTTCCCGGTTGCGTCACGCAATGCGGATTCCCGCGCGCGGTGTGTCGTGATGACGATCTCGGCGGAGCCGGCCGTTTCATCGACCTCCTGCTGGATCACGGAGGCAATGCTGATTGATGCCTCCCCCAGGATGCGCGCAATCGCCGCGAGAACGCCGGGCTGATCCGCCACGGTCATTCGGAGATAGTAGCGAAAATCCAGCTCGTCGATCGGCCGAACTCGACCGGCCGCGCCATATGTTTGTCGCTGCTGCGATCCGCTGCGACCCGTCAACCCCCGCGCCACCTCAATGAGGTCGCTGAGTACCGCGCTCGTCGTCGGCCCGGACCCCGCTCCTCGTCCATACAGGAGCAGTTCTCCCGCCGAATCACTATCGAACTGCACCGCGTTGTACACGCCGTCAACCTTTGCCAGCTGCGTGTCCGACGCGATGAACGCCGGATGCACCCGCACGTCCAGTTCCCCGTCATCGATCTCTTTTGCGATTGCGAGCAGCTTGATCGCGTACCCGAGATCATGCGCGTACCGAAAATCCCGGGGAGCCAGATGGCCGATTCCCTCGCAATAGATTGACTCCGGCGATACGGGCGATCCGTAGGCGAGCGTCGCGAGCACCGCCAGCTTGTAGACGGCGTCCGTGCCATTGATGTCGTTGCCGGGATCCGCCTCCGCGTACCCCCGCGCCTGTGCGTCTGAGAGGGCATAGTCAAAGGCCATTCCCTCGACGGCCATCCGCGTCAGGATGTAATTCGTCGTCCCGTTGATGATTGCTCGCAGCGCCTGGACCCGCGCGCCCGTCAAACCCCGTTCCAACGCGGAGATAACCGGAATCGCGCCGCCCACCGCCGCCTCGAACTTGAGGCTGACCCCCTTCGCCCGCGCCATCGCCAACAGGCCCGCGCCATGCTTGGCCATGACTTCCTTGTTGCCCGTCACAACGGAGCGCCCGTCGGCCAACGCACCCCTGATGGCGGGCAGGGCGGCATCCTCGCCGCCCATCAACTCAATGACGATATCGACGTCGGGATTTTCGAGAATGTCTTTCCCGTTAGTCGTGATGAGAGATGCGTCAACCACAGAAGACCGGCTGCGTCCGGCATCGCGCACCAGGATGCCGTGCAGCCTGAGGGGGAGTCCCACCGACTCCTCGAGGAAAGACGCCCTGGTTGTCAGGGCCTCCGCGACACCCGTGCCCACGACGCCCATGCCGAGCAGCCCGACGCCGATGTATCCCCGTTCAATGGGGCCCGCCGACCCCTTACTCACTCGCGCTCCTCGTTGGGAACAGCTCGCGATCCTGCCGCAACTGGGTGAGGACCCAATTGTATCTGTCTGAACTCATTCCACCTCCGGGGCGGATGAGCGCGCCGTCCGTCACCAGGTCCGCGCGGTGGCCTGCGATCCAAGCCCGCAGCGCCTGGTCCTGCAGTGGCTTGATGTGGTCTTCTCGAACGTCGCGCAGCTCCAGTACCCCTTCGGCGAGGAAGATCGAAACACCCGTAGAGGTGATCACGGGGCCGGAAACCTCCCCGTCTGCCAGCTGAGTCATGATGTCGTCGTATTCTTCCTTGATTCCACGCGGCACCCAGCCCAGGTCACCGCCCTGTTCGGCCGTGGCGCGGTCCCCCGATAGTTCGCGGGCCAGGTCCTGGAAAGACTCGCCGGCATCATAGCGGTCAAGCGCCGCCCGCGCGTCAATCATGTCCGTCTCGGAGTTGGTGAAGCGGATCTCGTACAGGCGCCGCTGTTCCAGCTTGGCCGGGATATTCGCCTGCAGCAGCGCCTCCAGCTTGTTCTGCAGAGCCTGCTCCCGCGCGATTTCACGGAAGAACTCCTCAGACACCTGCAGGATCTCAAGACGCAGCCTCAGGCGCTCCCGGTACTCGGATTCCGGTATGTCCGGATTATCCACGTTGGAAACGCCAACAATCCGCGCCTTCATCTCGTTGTCAATCTCCAGCTCGCTCACCGCCACGTTCTCCAGCGGCGCGTATTGCTTGACGATTTCACGGCGCTCCAGGTCGTTCACCATGTCAAATATCAGGTTGTTCAGGGATTCCGGCGACCATGTGCCTATTGCCTGCGCCTCCGCGACGATCATCTTCAACCGTGTCAGGTATTCACCCCACGTGTAACGGGTGTCGTTGATGATGAGCGCCGTCTCCCGGTGAGGTTGGACGAAGACCACAAAGTACCCCGTGGCCGGAATCACCATGGCAGTGATCAGCATCAGGATGCCGGCCAATGAGAGGATCCGCGTAAAGCGGTATCGACGGCGCCTTTCCGTCGCGCGCCGATGTCCCCCAATGACGCCCGACGAGGCCAGGTCGTCGTTGTTGTTCTGGTCCTGTTCGGTCATTGTCAGAACCTGTTGCGGAATTCGCTGCCGCTGAGCGGAAATCTCACCGCGGTACGGCGCTTACCGCGCCGGCGGCATATCGTGGAGGGTATCCGTCGTGAACGGAATCAGTCCCGCCTGCCGCGCGCGCTTGATCTGCCGCGCCAGCGCCCGCTGGCAACGGGAGCACGTGCTTGTCTTGCGTCGTGGCTCGATCCGCGCGCGCTCAGAGATAAACCGCCGCAGCGTCTCCGGCTGCTTGAAGTCCATCACCGCGTCCTTGTCAGCGCAGAAGAGGCACACACGCCGGCGCGGGTAGAAACGCCGACCGCCCTCACGTCGACCACCCTCACGCCGACCGCCCGGCGGACGGTCTCCGGGCGGGCGTCCGCCCAGCGGCCTATCCGAGGCTGGTCTCGGCGGCGGCGCTCCGGCAGGCGCGGATGGTGACTCAGGCGAGCTGGGCGTTTCTGTCGTCATTCATTTCCTCCAGAACTGATTGCAGTTAAGTCTACACGGCTTTGTGGGAGTAGGGCAGATGCTATCCCGTGCCGCCCCTAGAACGGCAGATCGTCCTCCGCTCCACCGCCGCCGAAAGCCTCCCCGGGATAGTCCTCTTCACGCGGCATCCCGCCGCCCTCTCCCGGCCTGCTCATAAAGACAACGTTCTGCGCCACGATTTCGATAGTCGTTCGCTGCATGCCGTCGCGGCCCTCCCAATTGCGAGTCTGTAGCCGGCCATCGACATACACCTTCTGTCCCTTGCTCAGGTATTGGTTGCAACGTTCTGCCAACTGATTCCAGGAAACGACTGAGAACCATTCGGTCTCTTCGCGCCGTTCGCCTTCACTCGTATTGTAAGAACGGCTTACAGCCATACGAAACGTTGTCACCGGATTCCCATTCGGCGTGTACCGCATCTCCGGATCGCTCCCGAGATTGCCGATCGCCGTCATCCTGTTAAGAGTCATAGAAAATCACCATCTCCCAACTGTGCGCCTAGACGCGCGTCACGAAAGTTCGCAGGTGATTCTCATTGGCGCGGAGAGTAGTGGTAAGCGCGGCAACGGCGTCACCCGACATGTCGAAGCGTGAGACGACCATTGTTCCGTCGGTCTTCGCCTTGATTGGATACGCCAGCCGACGGCGTCCCTGGACGTCAGTCGTCTCGTCCGACCCGCCCCGATCGGCAATAACCTGTTTGATGCGGTCTACCGCCCCGTTCAATTCGTCGTCCTGGATCTCCGGATCCAGGATCACCATCAATTCGTATCGAGTCACTCAGCCTCCCTTGCCGTTTTTCGCTAGTGAAGTATACACGTGACGCCGCCCGGGCACCGTGTCGCCGCGTCACACCGGCAGGTCGTCGATCAGTCGAAAAGCTCCGGTATCGGATGCGCCCCGGTCAGTTCCTTGACCTCTGCCCGCGCCTCCTCAAGAACGGACTCGTCGTCCGCGTTCCTGAGAACGCGCGTGATCAGCCGGGCAACGGAGCGAGCGTCATCCTCATTGAAGTTGCGGCTCGTGATTGCCGGCGTCCCGATCCGTATGCCGCTCCCCACGCGCGGCGGAAGCTCATCGAACGGGATCGCATTCGGGTTCGTGATGATGCCCACCGACTCCAGCAGGTCCGCCGCCGCCTTGCCCGTCGTTCCGATCGTTGTCACGTCGACAAGATAGAGGTGGCAGTCCGTCCCGCCGGAGACGATGCGCAGCCCCTCTTCCGCCATCTCCGCCGCCATTGCCCGCGCATTCCGCAGCACCTGGTCCTGGTAGGCGTGGAATGATGGCCGCAGCGCCTCCCCAAAGCACACGGCCTTTGCCGCGATGGTGTGCATCATCGGGCCGCCCTGCGCCCCGGGAAAGACGGATCGGTCGATGGCTGATGCGTATTCCTGCTTGCACAGGATGAACGCGCCGCGCGGTCCGCGCAGCGTCTTCTGGGTTGTCGACGTCATGATGTCTGCGTAGGGAGCGGGGTCGGGGTACACGCCGCCCGCAATCAGCCCCGCGTAGTGCGCCATGTCCACCATCAACAGCGCGTCAATCGAGTCCGCCACGCGCCGCAGGTTGGCGAAATCGATCGCCCGCGGGTATGAACTTGCGCCCGCGACGATAATCTTTGGGCGATGCTCCCGCGCCAACGACTCAACTTCGTCGTAATCGATCATCTCCGTCTCGCGGTCCACGCCGTACGAGACGAATCGATAGTACTGCCCGGAGAAACTGACGGGGCTCCCGTGTGAGAGGTGTCCACCCTGATCAAGCCTCATGCCCAGGATGGTGTCCCCCGGCTTCACGAACGCGAAATACGCCGCCATGTTCGCCTGCACGCCGCTGTGCGGCTGAACGTTCGCGTGCTCCATCCCGAATAGCTTCTTCAGGCGCTCTCGCGCCAGGTCTTCCACAACGTCCGCGAATTCGCACCCCGCGTAATACCGTCGCCCGGGATACCCCTCCGCGTATTTCTCCGTCAGCGCGGAGCCCTGCGCCTCCATCACCGCCCGGCTCGTGTGGTTCTCGGACGCGATGAGGATGATGGAGTCCTGCTGACGGGCCTCTTCGCCCTCGATGGCGGCAAATACCTCGGGATCAGACTGCGACAACACTGACATGAAAGCTCCTTAATCTACCCCTCGTCTCAGTATACCAACGGCCCACCCCCGCCGCCCCGTTTACCCTAACCATGTCGCCCTCCGTTCACCCTGAGCCTGTCGAAGGGTGAAAGTCCCACACCAACGCCTCCCCATCCGTCGTCAGCGTCACCGTCCCATGGATATCGGTCCGAAGAACCGCCGGCGCGGACGGCAATGACTCCAACCGCCCAAGCGTCTCGGGATGCGGATGCCCAAACCTGTTGCCCTCACCCGCAGTGATGATCGCAACGCGGGGCGACACGGCTTCCAGGAACTCCTCGCTCGAGGAATGGCGACTTCCCTGGTGCGCGATCTTCAGCACCGTCGCCTGCACGTCCACCCCGGAATCCAGCAGGAACCTCTCGCCGGGACTGTAAATGTCGGCGGTAAACAGGAACGACACGTCCCCATGAGACAGCTTCGCAACAACGGAATTGTCATCGTGTTCGGTGGCCGTGTTGAATGGCCGGTCGGGCGGCGGATGCAATAGCTCTAAACGCGCTCCCCCTCCCAGGTCGATGGCCGTCCCCCGCTCCGCCCGCGCAACGGTCAGGTCCGTGCGCTCTCGCAGCGCCTCCGCCCACTGCCTGCCGTAAACGGTGCGCGATTCCAGCTGCGGGTCCACCACATACCCCACGTCGTAGCGTTTCAGGGTTTCCGTCAGCCCGATCAGGTGATCGGCGCTTGGATGCGTCAGGATCATGACATCGATGCGTCGTGACCACCACGGCAGGTGCTCCGCCAGCCGCTGCTGCAGCAATGCTCCGTCCGACCCTCCGTCGATTAGAACACGCCGACCCGTCGGCGATTCAATCAGGATGGAGTCGCCCTGTCCCACGTCCAGGACGTGAACCGTCAGCTGTTCTTCATGCGAGATATACGGAGCCGCCGCTCCAACCCCCGCTGTTGCCGTCAGGATGGCCAGCCCGCCCATGACCGGCCATGAGGTCAGCAGTCGCCGCCCGCTTGGCATGGAGATGCTCGGCAGAGACACCACCGGCCCCAGCAGTCCGGAGGGACTCCGCACTAGTGGTAGGAGGAACAAGCCGGCTATAACGAGGTAGATCAGGATCACCGCCCCCACGCTCAACGGCGCTATCGTGATCGCGGCGAATTCCGGCGACGAAAACAGCGACGATAGCCCGATCAGAAATGTCAGGAACGGCCATGCCGCCCATGCCGCCGCTGATGCCAGCGCTCCGTCCGTAAACACGCCGGCCACGCCGGTCGCCGCGGATGTAAGCAGGACGGCAGGCAAGGCTGCTGTCCCCAACAGGCTCGCCGGTATCGTGAATAGCGAGGCCGCGCCGAAATAGTGCAACAGCAGCGGCTTGATTCCGATCACCGCGCCCAATGACGCGGCGATTCCCGTCGCGCCAACGTGCCGCCAACCCTCCGCCGGACGCGCGCCCGTGTCGGCGGTGTCTCCGCTGAATGGTGTACCCATAACGCGCCGTAAGGGATCCGTGAGAAAGACGATTCCTGCCATCGCCGCCACAGTCATCTGGAACGACGCAGTCGCGATCACTCGAGGATCCCAGAGGGCGATGACCGTTGCCGCGAGCACCAGCGCCAGGCCCCCGCTCGGCTGCCGTCCGGAGGCGATCGCTCCCAGGTAAACGCTTCCCATGATCGCCGCTCGAACAACGGGCGGATTCAGTCCTGAGAGGATCGCGTATGCCCAGACGATTACAAATGGCAGCAGCACGTATAATCCGCGCCGCCGCCCCAGAACCATCGCGCTTGTTACCAGTGTCACGCCCAATACCACGCTAACGTGCAGGCCGGAGATCGCCAGCAGGTGCGCCGTCCCCGCCCGCCGCCACTCCTCGCTCAACTCTGACGGCAGATCATCCCGTTGCCCCAGCAGAAGCGCTCGCGCCAGCTCGGCCTGGGGCGATGGCAGGTTCCGCTCCAATGACGCGCTGAGGCGGCTGCGAACGGAGTTCAGCAGCACCATTGGCGGGGGCGCCCGCTCGACGAGCCGGAGATCGGGCCGCAACAGGATGACAAGATCGTCCGGCCAGGACGTGACCGCCTGTTGATCTCCCGGCGCAGCGCTCTCGCCATCGTCCTCCGGCGCAGGCAGGCCTGGAATCCCCGTCAACGTCACGCGATCGGCAGGGCCGAGTTCGTACGGCGGAGGATAGACCCACGCGATTGCATCTCCCGCCACGGCAAACGTCCCGACCTCCGCTTGGTCGAGCAGATGTGCGTTCTCAAGCGTTACCCGAACGCGAGTCAACTGCCCGCGACGTGACGGAGCATCCCGCACGACGCCCTCAAAAGCTGTCTCCCTGCCCGCAATCTGCCCCGCAGGAATCGCCGTCGGATTCGTATCCGGCAAGGCCCCCCGCGCCATTCCCGCCAGAACCCCCACGGCGATCAGGCAGGCCAAAAGAAGGGGAGTTATATACAATCCTACCCATGACATAGGCGAACGGCTGTTGCGTTGACGGGTATAGGAGCGGCGTATATCCTCAACTCGCTATGACGCTGGCATCGGGAAACTTCGTCAACCGGACACTGTGGACGGGTGACAACCTTGAGATTCTGCGGGGTCTCAATTCCGAGACGGTAGACCTCATCTACCTCGACCCGCCGTTCAACTCGAATCGCAACTACGAAGCACCTGTCGGCAGCAAGGCGGCGGGAGCCGCGTTCAAAGACACGTGGACGCTCGACGATCTCGACGTAGCGTGGATGGGCCTCATCGCCGACGAACAGCCGCCCATCGCCAACCTGCTCAAGACGGCGAGCATCGTCCACGGCGCGGGGATGCAATCCTACCTGACCATGATGGCCGTTCGGCTGTTAGAGCTTCGGCGCGTCCTCAAGACGACGGGGAGTATCTACCTACACTGCGACCCGTTCGCGTCCCACTATCTCAAGATGCTCATGGACGCCGTGTTCGGACGCGTGAACTACCGCAATGAGGTTGTGTGGTCATACCGCCGCTGGCCGTCGCAGGCGAAGCGGTATCAGTCCATGCATGACGTGATTCTGTTCTACGGGAAGGGAGAGTCCGTCACATTCAACGTGGCATTCGAGCCGCCCAGTGTGAGTTACCTCAAGCGATTCAAGGGCAAGACGCAGGTTCTTGACCCTGAGACCAAGACGCGGAAGCTCGTCGTGGACGAGCCGACGAAGGGACTCCCTCAGCGTGACGTATTCGACATATCGATTGTGGCCGGTTCGTCGAAGGAACGCATCGGCTATCCGACTCAGAAGCCGCTGGCCCTGCTAGAACGAATCATCGCGGCATCGTCGAACGAGGGAGACGTGGTGCTCGATCCGTTCTGTGGATGCGCGACGGCGTGTGTGGCGGCTGAGAAGCTGGGCAGGCAATGGGTAGGCATCGACCTATCCCCGAAGGCCGTCGAGCTAGTGAACCTGCGCCTACAGGACACGATGGGGAGTCTCTTTCACAACCGGCTCGTCACGGCGCGGACGGACATACCACGCCGGACGGACATTGACGCGCCCATCCACTACCGCAAGAACGCTCACGTCCTGTTCGGCCAGCAGGAGGGCCGTTGCGCGGGCTGTGACATGGACTTCCCGTTCAAGATATTCGAGGTTGACCATATCGTGCCAAAATCGAGGGGGGGGGGGAGACCACCTCGACAACCTTCAGCTTCTATGCCCGTCATGCAATCGCATCAAGGGAGACAGGCCGCAGGAATACCTGATGGCACAGCGAAAGGAGATGAGCCATGCCTAGACCTCCGAAGCCGCTAGAGCGGATACCCGATACGTTCGAGAACATCATCAAGGCACTAGTCAAGCCCGTGAAGAAGCCGACGGGCAAGTAAAATCGTGATTGCGGTAGGCGGAGGGTAGCGGAGTCGAACCGCAATGCTAGGTGTCTTCTAGCACTCAAGGGATTCGCAGTCCCTGTCCCGTCCGACGGGCAATACCCTCCCCGAATCCCCTCGGAACTCGACTCCGTTCCGAGGGGATTTTTGTTGACAATCGCCGTGTGTTTAGAGTAGAATTATACCCATAGGGAGGGGTTACACGATGGCACACAAGGCACCTGGCAAGCACTACCGCAAGGGCATGACGATTATCGAAGCCGTCCGCGAGTTTGCCGACGAAGACAAGGTTGAGCGGATGTTCGTTGAGGCGCGCTGGCCGAACGGCGTCACCTGCCCGTTCTGTGGTTCGGATAGCATCACAACCCGTGCCAACCGGATCCCCGCTCCGTTCCGTTGCAAGACCTGCCGCAAGGACTTCAGCGTCAAGACGAACACGGTCATGCACTCGTCGAACATCCCGTTGAGCAAGTGGGCATTGGCGTCCTACCTGATGGGAACGAGCCTAAAGGGTGTATCGAGCATGAAGCTTCACCGCGACCTCGGAATCACGCAGAAGGCGGCATGGCACCTTGAACATCGGATACGCAAGGCATGGGAGTCCGACAACGGACTGTTCTCCGGCCCAGTCGAAGCCGATGAGACCGCGATAGGCGGCATTGAGAAGAACAAGCACGCTGACAAGAAGGCGCACGCCGGACGCGGCTCCGTTGGCAAGACCATCGTTCACGGGATGCTAGACCGCGACTCGAATCAAGTCACGGCGCAGGTCGTCGAATCTCCCGACGCGGCAACCCTACAGGGCCGCGTGCTTGACGCCACTGAGACAACGGCGCAGGTCTACACGGACGAAGCTCACGCCTATAAGGGCATCGCTCGGAAGCACGCGGCGGTCAATCACTCAACAGGCGAATACGTCCGTGAGCAGGCGCACACGAACGGCATCGAGTCGTTCTGGGCGATGCTCGACCGAGGCATCATGGGAACCTTCCACCATGTCAGCCCGAAGCACCTAGACCGCTACGTCACTGAGTTTGCCGGACGCCACAACGCACGTCAGCAGGACACGCGAGAGCAGATTCGCGGGCTGGTGGCAGGCATGGACGGGAAGCGGTTGCCCTACAAGGAGCTGACCGCATGAGTGACGACAACAGCACCATAGGCAAGACGGTATCAGACTACGAGGCAATCAAGAAGCATATCGCCTGCGTCAAGAAGGAGCTTCTCGACGTAGGCACTGCGCTTGCCGTGTTGGGACAAGCGTTGAGAGACAACCCTGACAGCGTCCGCGTTGACGACGGAGCGGTCAACATCACGAGCCCATCGCCGATTCTCGGTAGACCTTCGACGCGGACAATCGACGGCTCGACCTTCGACGTGAACGGCATCGACCGACTGCTATCTGACCTAGCCCAATCGACTCAAGACCGCACGCGACTTGAGGCAACCCTGCGAGACCTCAACCTCGGCGGTCTCATATCCGATGGGTAGGATTGTATATAACTCCCAAAAGAAGACTCCCTCGACGTGACAGCAAGGCGGCCAGCCCGGCCAGTGCTGCGAGAGCGACAACAAGCGGGAGCGACAGGTGAATGACAAGAGAGAGCGCCAGGCCGCACAGTGTCCCGACGGCCAGCGAAAAAGGACGCATCGCAGGCTAGGAGACTGAAACGAAGGGACGAATCGGCGCCAGTGTTGACGGGCCGATGCCCGGCACGTCCAGCAGTTGATCCACCTCCGTGAACGCTCCGGAGGCCTCCCGATAATTGACGATTGCCTGCGCCACGGTTCGGCTGATGCCCGGCACGGATTCCAACTCGCCCGCGCCCGCGATATTCACATTCACGGTGGCGCGCAGAACGGGAATCGCGTACCGCGCCCCGTCACGGATCGGTTCTGCCAGGTTCAGAGCGTGCATGTCCGCTGTCGAAAGCGTGCCGCCGGCGGCTGCGATCGCGTCGATGAGCCGGGTCCCGTTCGACAGCGTATACAACCCCGGCATCGCCACCGCGCCTGCGATGTGGACCGTCACATCCCCAACAGCCTCCTCGCCAAGGTACGGCACGTAATAGCGCTGCCCGTCCTCCAGGTGCAGCGCAAGATCGACGGCATTCGTGTCCGCGCCCGCTGAAACTCCACCGGCCATCGTGATGAGATCAATCAGACGGGCTCCGGGAGTCAGCGTGTACGTTCCCGGCTGCTCGATCGCGCCCACAACGTGAACAAAGACGGTTCCCGTCTCTGAATCAGCCAGGACCGGCACGTCATAGCGCCCGCCATCTTCGAGAACCTCGGCAAGGTTTAGGCCGGACAGGTCGCCCCGCTGCGTGGATCCCCCCGCCGCCGCCAATGCGTTTGTCACCCGTGAGCCTGCGGGCAATTCATAGAGGCCCGGCTCTCGCACTTCACCCCAAACATGGACAACCACCGTGCCCTCATCGAGCAGGACATTCTCCTGTGAGGGAACGATGTAACTTTTGCCGTCCTCCAGCACCTCCGCCATGGTCGCCGCGTCCGTATCTGCTCCGTCGGCTAGCCCCCCGGCCAGTTCGATTGCTTCGACAACCCTTGAATTCACCGGCAGTGAATACACCCCGGGGCGTATGACCGCGCCTCCAACGTGGACCGTGACCGCGCTTATTGCCGGTTCAGGCGAAGGAAGCTGAATCTCAACCGGAGCCGGCGCTAGAGCCAACTCCCGGGTGATGAGTACTGCGAATGCGACGGCGGCAATAACCAGCAGCCCTGTCGCGACGAGCGGCCTCAAGCGTGATGAGCGTGATTCGTCTGCGACCTCAGAACCGTCAATCCGTGTCTGCCGATCCATCCAACCGATCCAACCATACGTGACTATCGGCCGCATTGGCGCGGCCACGATCTGTTTCAGCGAAACCGGCAAACACTGTGAAGGAGAAGTGAGAGGAATTGCTGACCAGTAACGGATACATAGTAGTGCATCGGCATCGGTAATCAAAGTTGACACTGTGATAAAGCGGTTTCCTGCCGCTCTCCCTCTCCCCATATACTCAATAGGAACTTCGCTTGCCGCAGCAAACCGATATGCCATGATGTGCAGTCCCCTGGAGGTGCAACCGATTTGTCGTCAATGAGTCGTCCTGATGGTCGCGCCGCCGATGAATTGCGGGCTGTCTCGATCACGCCCGGCTACCTCGACCATGCCGAGGGCTCGGCGCTCATCGTGCAGGGCAGCACCAGGGTGCTCTGTGCCGCGTCCATCGAAGACCGCATACCAGGCTGGCTGCGCGGCCAACAGAGCGGTTGGGTCACGGCGGAGTACGCCATGCTCCCACGCGCCACCCACACCCGCACCACGCGTGCAAGGGCGCAGGGCAGGGACGTCGGACGGTCGCAGGAGATTCAGCGATTGATCGGTCGCTCGCTCCGCGCGGTCACCGACCTTGGCGCGCTTGGAGAGCGCAGCATCACCATCGACTGCGATGTCATCCAGGCTGATGGCGGAACCCGCACGGCCGCCATCACCGGCGCGTATGTCGCGCTGTACCAGGCACTGCGATGGGCGCAGCGCGCAGCGATGGAAGCTGGTGACGAAGACCCCTTCCCGGACTTTCCCCTCAAGGAGGCCGTCGCCGCCGTCTCCGTTGGCATCGTGGCTGGAGCATCCGGCGACCGGATGCTCCTTGACCTCTGCTATGAAGAAGACTCTGAGGCGGGGGCGGATTTCAACATCGTCGCAACGGAATCCGGCCGCCTCGTGGAAGTGCAGGGCACAGCGGAAGGTTCAACGTACACCCGCGCCCAACTCGATGCTGTCCTCGACCTCGCAATGCAGGGCATCGGCGAACTCATTACCACCCAGAAGACTGCCATCGCAGCGCTGGCGTAGCCGCAAAATCAACTGCGCTCTGCCAGACATGCCCCGCGATACAATGCACTCACCATGACGCAAAGCAGCTCCGCAGACTCCAAGAGGCCTTTGGATGGTTCAGTCGCCCTCATTACGGGCGGCTCCCGAGGCATCGGACGAGCCATCACTTTTGAACTCGCATCTTTGGGCGCGGATGTCGCCGTCAACTTCTTCCGTAATCCCAAACAGGCCGCCGAAACCGTTGCGAGTGTCAGAGAGCGATACGGCGTCCGCGCGGAATCGTTCAAGGCCCATATCGGCGAGCCGGATCAGGTCGAGGAACTAATCTCTAATGTCATTGAGTCCTTTGGTCGACTCGATATCCTGGTCAACAACGCCGCCTCCGGCATCCAGCGCGCCGCCACGGAATTGGAAGCGAAACACTGGGACTGGACAATGGGCATCAACGCCCGCGCCCCCTGGCTCGCCGCCAAGTTGGCCGCCCCGCATATGATCGCTCAGGGCGGCGGCGCAATAATCAACATCTCCAGCCTTGGCTCCACCCGCGTCATGGCCGACTACACCAGCGTCGGCGTCTCCAAGGCAGCTCTTGAATCCCTCACTCGCTATCTTGCCGTTGAACTCGCCCCGCAGGGCATCCGGGTGAATACTGTCTCTGGCGGCCTCGTCAAGACCGATGCGCTCGACCACTTTGAAGACCGCGAGAACATGATTGCCAAGGCAACTCGTGAGACCCCCGCCGGCCGCATGGTTGAACCCGAGGACATCGCCCGTGCTGTGGCATTCCTCTGCTTGCCGGAATCACAGATGATAATCGGCCAGACCATCATCGTTGATGGCGGAATGACGCTCACATGGCAAACGACATGACCGACGGGCCAGGCGAGACCTCTTCGACCGACGAACTACGCGCCATGGCGCAGTCGGCCCGTGAGCAGGACAAGCCGCTGACGGCGTGGGAGCATCTGCAAAAGGCCCTCGAAATCGACCGCCGCGATCATGGCGAGACGCATCCCAACGTCATCCAGGACCTCAACAATCTTGCGACCGTCTTCCAGGAATTGGGGGATATGGGCGGCGCGCGCCAACACTATGAGCAAGCCCTTGAACGCGCGCGCCAGCACTACGGAGATAGAGACGAGGCCGTCGCAATAGTCCACAACAACCTCGGCGGCGTCCTGCAGGAACTGGGGCACTTCAACGACGCAAAGCGCCACCTCGAAACCGCGCTGGAGATACTGACCGCAATCCACGGCGACGACCACGCCATCGTCGCCTCAATCATCAACAACCTCGGCGGCCTCGCGCACGAATCCGGCGACCTCAACGGTGCAAAAGAGTACTACGAACGCGCCCTTGCCATCGATGAGCAACAGCGTGGCCCGGATGATCCCGTCGTTGCGGCGGAAGTCAATAACATCGCCGGGGTGCTCCGCGACCTCGGTGACCTGGAAGGCGCGCGTGAGGGCTACCAGCGAGCCATGGACATAGATGAGGCGGCCTATGGCGCGGACCACCCGCTCGTCGCCATCCGCGCCAACAACCTTGCGGGCATCCTGCAATACATGGGTGATATGGAGGGCGCGCGGGAACTCTTTGAGCGCGCAAGCCGCGTCCTGGAGCAGACCCGCGGCGAGGCCCATCCCGCCACCCAACTCGTCCAAAACAACCTCGACTCCATGCCGCCCACGGAGCGCCCTCAGTGATCCGTCTCCTTGATGCCGCAAAGACCCCATCGCATAATAGATTCATAACCACCCATGTCGTTTCGATGGCATGGCGAGACCGCCCGGAGGCGGTCTCGGTACTTAAGCAACTAAAGGTCCTGCGAGCCATATGGCAATTGAACCCCGACTTACAGATGTCTTTATTGACGGGCTGAACTTCTATAATGCGGCCGTTAGGGACTCCCCCTAAAGATGGCTTGATGTCCGTCGACTGGTTGAGAACGCCCTGCCCGAGCACACGATGGGCCGCATTTATTACTTCACTGCTGTTGTTCTGGGGCGGCCGCCGCACCATCCTGAACCAATCCGGCAGATGGTGTATATGCGGGCGCTGGCTACCATACCCGGGCTTGAAATCCATTACGGTTCCTTCAGATCGGAGAGACGCAGGATGCCTGCCGCTGACAGTCCGGGGGATACTCCGAATCTCATTCCGGTTATACGAGTTGAAGAAAAACAGACCGACGTTAATCTGACGACGTATTTAGTCGCTCGGGCAGTGAATCATGACTATGAGCAGGCGGCCCTGATTTCATCTGATACGGATTTTGTCGGTGCGATTAGATATGTACGTGACACGGTTGGCATCCCGGTCGTTGTGCTGAATCCTAATGTGATGCGCGGACGTGGCCTCAGTAGAGGACTTCAAGGCGCTGCGACATATGTCCGTAATATCAGGGAGGAACACCTCGCCGAAAGTCAGCTCCCTCACCAACTGACAGATGAGCACGGCATCATCACCAAGCCTGAATCGTGGTGATTCCCCCTCCCCGCTATAATGGCCGCAAGGGGTAGCAGGGCGACGCCGGCCTGATCTCAATAGGCGTCCCCGGGTGGGAGTCGAATGGCGAGGCAAACGCGAAAGCCGCCCGCCGCAGCCGGGCCCGATATGTTCGAACAACAGCGGGAGGAACGCCTCTCCCATGAGGCTCCGCTGGCTGCTCGTATGCGCCCTACAACCCTGGATGAATTCGTCGGCCAGCAGCACATCGTCGGCGAGGGCCACGTCCTCCGCCGTTCTATAGAGGCTGACCAGGTTCCGTCCATCGTCCTGTGGGGTCCGCCGGGCACCGGGAAAACCACGCTTGCCCGCATCATCGCCCACATGACACAATCCCACTTTGAGCCCGTCAGCGCCGTTGAATCCGGCGTCGCGGACCTCCGTCGCGTCCTTACCGACGCCCGCCAGCGCCGCGGCCTTACCGGACAGCGCACCATCCTCTTCATCGACGAGATTCACCGCTTCAACAAGTCTCAACAGGATGTTGTTCTGCCCCACGTCGAGGACGGCTCCGTCACCCTCATCGGCGCAACAACGGAGAATCCCTCGTTTGAAATCGTCGCTCCTCTCCTCTCCCGTTCCCGCGTCTACACCCTCAACGCCCTGACCGAGGGTGAGATACGAGAACTCGTCGACCGCGCTCTGACTGATCCCGAGCGCGGACTTGGCAATCTCAACGCGCGGTTGGACGACAACGCGGAGAGCGCGCTGATTGCAATGGCGGACGGCGATGCCCGCGCCGCCCTCACCACGCTTGAGGTCGCCGTCAGCGCCACGCCACCTGAAGCGGACGGCAGCCGCGTGGTTGACCTTGCCACCATCGAAGACGCCATGCAGCACCGCGCCGTCCGTTACGACAAGGGCGGCGAGGAGCACTACAACATCATTTCAGCGTTCATCAAGTCCATGCGCGCCTCCGATCCGGACGCCGCGATCTACTGGATGGCGCGGATGCTGGAGGGTGGAGAAGACCCGCTGTTTATTGTGCGGCGCATGGTCATCTTTGCCGCCGAGGATATTGGCCTTGCCGATCCGATGGCCCTGAGCGTCGCCACTGCCTGCCAGCAGGCCGTCCACTTTGTCGGGATGCCGGAGGGCTACCTGCCCATGGCGGAGGCGTGCCTGTATCTCGCAGCCGCCCCCAAGAGCAACTCCGCCTATAAGGCCTACCTTGCCGCCCAGCAGGACGTCCGCAACACCGGCGCGCTGCCTGTGCCGCTGCACCTCCGCAACGCCCCGCACCCGCTGATGAGCCACATGGGCTACGCCAACGGTTACAAGTATCCGCACGACTTCCCCGGCCACGTCGTTGACCAGCAGATGCGGCCTGACTCCGTCCAGGGCCACCGCTATTTCGAACCCACGGAGCAAGGCCTCGAAGCCGAGATCAAAGCCCGCATCGCCGACTACGAAAAACGCCGCCGCGCGAATGAAGAAAACGCTACCGGGGACGATGGCCAGACTGGCGCGTAGGGTAGTCTGGAGTACATTCCTTGATGAACGAACCGGGCAACCCTAAACTGGAGCGTTAGTGCTGTCTCATGGCGCTGCCCAAAACCTATGTTGATGGGTCAACCGATGCAGTATGGAGTGAAAAATGGTCGCGCGGACAAAGTTTTCCAGCCGGGTTTCCCCCCAGGTTCTGTCCCGTATGAGGGAAATCGCTCGCCAGGACGGACGGGATTTCCAATCTGTCCTGGAAGACGCAATGAGTGCCTACATCGAAAATCGTGAAGGCAAGAACGTCAGGCCGGAAGTGATGCGGCACTTCGAGAAGAGCGTCGAGAAGAATCGGCGCCTCTATGAGTTGTTGGCTGAGTAGTGGCCGAGCGTTTCCCAACCATTGAGGAAGTCGTCGCTATCCATGACGATCTGATTGAGCAATTTGGAGGCGCTTTTGGCCTCCGTGACATTGGGGCATTGGAGTCCGCTCTGATGTGCCCTCAGATCGGCTACTATCAGGATCTCACGGAACAAGCCGCTGCTCTCCTTGAGAGCTTGGCAGTGAACCATCCATTCGTTGACGGCAATAAGCGAGTTGCCTTTGGCGCCGCTGATGTCTTTCTACGAATGAATGGCAGCTTCATCGACTGCGATACCGAAGAAGCCCACGCGCATTTCATGCGCCTGTTCGAAACCAACACCTTCCGGTTTACAGAACTGGTCGAGTGGCTGGAACAACACGTCAAGCCTGTAAACGAAGCCTGAACTCCAACTCTGCCTGGCTCCGCCCCCGCCCTCTCCCCGGGGATCGGCGTACAATAAGCGCAAGCGGAAAGTGCTAACCCTCGTTGGAATCGTACGGAGCATCCTGAGAGTGAACAGCGACGAAAAAGAAAGTGCCCGCTCCGGCCCGGAGCTCGTCCGCTCCCTGGCGGAGTTGAGTCGCGTCGGCATGACCGAAGAGGAGATCGAGTCCTTCGGCGGCCAGCTTGACGCCATCATCGAGAGCGTGTCCGCGCTGCAGGAAGTCGACACCGAGGGCGTCGAGCCGACAGGCCACGCCATTGACGTCACCAACGTCTACCGGGAAGACGCCGACCGTGAATCCTATGGCCGCGATGAGATGCTGTCCAACGCGCCCGCCGCGCAAGAGGGCTACGTCCGCGTCCGCTATGTCTTCGGCGAAGACGAAACTGAGCCCTAAACCTCCCCCTCCGGCGGCCCCACCACCTCCGTCAGCCAGCCCTCCAGCTTTTCCTTTAGCTCGTCCTTCGCCTCACGCAGACCGTGGTTCGCGCCTGGGTACAGGATCAGCTCCTTCGGCTCCCCGGCCCACTCATAGATGCGCTCAGCGTCCGTGTACGGCAGAACGTCGTCCTCGCGCCCGTGCACGACAAGCAGTCGACGCGGCGCTATCTCCGCCACGTCCTGCGCGCCAAAAGTCTGCCCTGAGAGTGACGCGACCGCAACGACATCCGGTGAGAACGCCGCCGACTTTATCGCCACCGCGCCGTTGGACGAATGACCCACAAGGGCAAGCCGTCGCGCGCCGATGCCGCGCATGAATGAGATGCCCGCCAACACGTCCGCAACGGCCTCGATGAACACCTCCGGCCGCCGCTGTCCAAGCCGCAGTGATGTCACGCCCTGCTCGGTAAGTTCTTTGGCCAGCTCCTCATAGATGCCGTCCGCCGGGCCCGTGAGTTCCCGCCCGCCGCCGATGAAGATCACCGCGCCGTCCTGTCCCTCCTTGGGGTGCAGGATCGCCCGGATCTCGCCACGGTTCGTCCCGATGATGAGCTCGATTGTGCCGTCGTCATTCGGCTTGGCTGAAACGCCGGTGAACGTGACGACCAGATCGTCGTCCTGCGGCGGCTCCCCCGGCCCATTTGCGGTCGGAGGGTTCCCGTGGCCGTTTGACCCCTGCTCGACCATCGCTCAGCCTGCCTTCGTATGCCGCTCCACGAATCGGCCCATGCGCGTGAGCGCCTCTTCGATGTCGTCCACGCTCGCGGCGTAGCAGCACCGCACGAAACCCTCGCCGGACGGCCCGAACGCGCTCCCCGGCACCACCGCGACTCCCTCTTCCTTCAGCAGCCGTTCCGCAAAGTCCTCGGATGACATACCCGTCGGCATGATGGATGGGAATGCGTAGAACGCCCCGCGCGGCTCCACGCACGGCAGGCCGATGCGCCGCAGCCCCTCCACAAGCAGCCGCCGTCGCTGGTCATACGCCTCGCGCATCTCCGCAACGTCTCGGTCGCCGTCGCGCAAGGCCTCCAGCGCCGCTGCCTGTGCAGCCGTTGGCGCGGACATCATCGTGTACTGGTGGACCTTCATCATCGCCGAGATGATGTCCGATGGGCCGGCCGCATAACCGACGCGCCATCCCGTCATCGCGTGCGACTTCGAGAATCCGCCCAGCACCAGCGTCTGATCGCTCCGGCCTGTAAGTGATGCGAACGACGTGAACGGCTCATCCGGCGAGTACACGAGGCGGTCGTAGATTTCATCGGCAATGAGCAGCAGATCATGGCGGGCGGCCATCTCGGAGAGTTCCTCGGTCGTCGCCCTGTCCAGCACCGCGCCCGTTGGGTTCGATGGATTGTTGATCAGCAGCGCCCGCGTCCGCGGTGTGATGAGCTTCTCAACCTCCGATGCGCGCAGGCGGAACTCATCCTCCATCGTCGTCGGCGCGGTGATCAGCGCCCCGCCCGCCATATGGACAACGGGGAAGTACGCCACGTAGCACGGATCGCCCGTGATCACCTCATCGCCGGGATCGAGCGTTGCCCGCAGCGCAAGGTCCAGCGCCTCTGAGACCCCAACCGTGATGAGCAGCTCGGACTGGGGGTCGTAGTGAGCGCCATATAGCCGCTCCAGGTACGCGGACAACTCCTTCCGAAGCTCCGGCGTGCCGTAGTTCGAGGTGTAGTGTGTGTGGCCCCGTTCCAGCGAATCGATAGCCGCCTCGCGGATATGCCACGGCGTGACGAAATCCGGCTCGCCGACGCCCAGTGAGATGATCCCCTCTTGCCCGGCAATCAGGTCGAAGAACTTGCGAATGCCGGACGGTGGAATGTCCTCCACCCGCTGCGCGATGCGCCGGCGAGCGGTCTGTTCCTGTGGCGGTGGGGCGGTATCGCGCTGTGTTGAATTCGTCATAAAAACCCGCCTACATCGACACCGGCAAGCGCCGCGGAGAATCGTCTTCCGTATCGAACAGCGAGCCGTCCTCCTTGTACCGCTTGAGGATGAAGTGCGTTACCGTTCCCTGCACGGCCTCCAGCACCGCCAGCTTGCTCGCCACGAAATTCGAGATGGCGTAGATGCTCTCGCCCGTCACCTGCACCGCGAGGTCGTAGTCGCCGGACACGAGGTGCATGGAGCGCACCTCAGGGAATCGCGCGATGCGCGTCGCGACCGAATCAAAGCCCACCTCGCGCTGTGGTGCAACGCGCACCTCGATGATCGCGTGCACGTCGCCGCGGCCCAGCGCGTCCCAGTTCACCTGGGATCGGTACGACAAAATGATGCCGTCCCGCTCGGCCTTAACGATGGCCTCGCGCACGTCATCGATCGACCGTCCGGTCATCTCCGCGATGCGTTCCGGCGGCGTCCGCGCGTCCTGTTCAAGAATCCGAAGAATGTCATCCATCACATCAAATGATACCGACTCTGTAAGAACGGCGTCAGGCATTGTGGGCATCAATACCTTGACAGTTTTGTAGGATGACCTGAATCTTGCCTCTTATGGTGAGTCTTATTGGTCGTGGATGGAGAAGCCACCTTGCTGAGCTTATTCAAGGTGCGCACGAATCCCTTGTGATTGCGGCTCCATACATCAAGCGCGATGAAGCAGCTTGGGTCTGTAACCTCTTAAGCCCCAACGTTGATGTCCACACGCTTGCTCATGTGCAGACCGAAGCAGTGGAGAATTCATCTCTGGATATTGCAGCCTTGTCGCTGCTTTCCCAAGCGTCACGCGATTCAAGTGTTTATGCGTTGCCGTCTCTTCATGCCAAGGTATACGTTGCCGATGACACGGCGGCAATCGTGACATCGGGAAACCTGACCCGGGCTGGCCTCGATAGAAACCTCGAATATGGACTAGCCATCCAGGTGCCTGAACTAACAAGGCAGATTTATTCGGACATGATGGCGTATAGACAGCTAGGGTCTCCTGTACCTCCACATGTCGTTGCGTCTCTACTGGAGTTGGAAAATCACATTCGTCAAGCTAGGGCAGGTGTTGTCGACAGTGCAACGAATGCTGCTAAGCGGCGCTTCGAAGATGTGCTGGAGCAGGCGGAAGATACCTTTACAGCCATTCAGGTAGGCAATCGCACTAAAAACTCAGTGTTCAGTGAGGCGATTCTCTACGCCTTGGCTGACAGTCGACCTCACTCAACGCAAGAGGTCCAGCAAGCGATACAGCAGTTATTGCCCGATCTTTGTCAGGACGACAAGGATCGGGTCATCAACGGCAGACACTTCGGAAAGCTCTGGAAACACGATGTGCGGAACGCACAACAATACTTGAAAGGCCAAGGACGAGTCACATATGATGCTGAATCTCAAACGTGGAGTCTAGTTGAAACCAGGAGGGGTTAAGAAACGTAGCGGCCAATTCTGGGTAATACATTCCTCCAACAATCTGGAATAAAGTCTCACCCCAACTCAGGCCTTTGGGTGTGCCAATCCGTCGCCTGCTCATACGTGTACGCCGCACGGATGATGGCCTCCTCTCCGAGAGACGGCCCGATAAGCTGCAGCCCCACCGGCAGCCCGTCGACGAATCCGCACGGCAGGCTGATGGCCGGCACGCCGGCGATGTTCACCGGAATCGTGCAGATATCCGCCAGGTACATGGCGAGAGGGTCGTTCGTGCGTTCACCCAACCCAAACGGCAGCGTCGGCGACGTAGGTGTCAACAGGACGTCAAACCGTGTGAAAGCGTCCTCATACTCACGCCGGATCAGCGTCCGGACCTGCTGCGCCTTGCGGTAGTACGCGTCGTAATAGCCGGACGAGAGCGCGTATGCGCCAAGAAGAATACGCCGTTTCACTTCGGGCCCGAACCCGTGCTGCCGCGTCCGCTCCATCCCCTCCCACATATCCGCCGCGCCATCCCATGAGTAGCCGTACTTGACCCCGTCGTACCGCGCAAGGTTGGACGATGCCTCCGACGGCGCGAGGATGTAGTAGACGGGCAGGGCATACTCCGTGAGGCTCAGCGAGACCTCCCAGTCGACAATCGCCCCCGCCTCTTCCAGCACGCGCGCCGCCTCAAGAACCGTGTCCCGCACCTGCGGCTCTACGCCCTCCCCGAACAGTTCCTTGACCACACCGATCTTCATGCCCCGTACGTCCGGCACAAGCGCCTGGGTATAGTCGGGCGTGTCACGCTGAATGGACGTTGAGTCCATCGAATCGTAGCCGGAGATCGTGTTGAGGGTCAGAGCCGCGTCCGTCACGTTCGACGTGAGCGGCCCGATCTGATCCAGCGATGATGCGAACGCGATGAGTCCGTAACGGCTCACGGTGCCATAGGTCGGCTTGATGCCGACCACGCCGCAGAACGATGCAGGCTGCCTGATGGAGCCGCCCGTGTCTGAGCCCAATGCGATGAGCGTCTCTCCTGCCGCGACCGCAGCCGCGGACCCTCCCGATGAGCCGCCCGGCACACGGCCTGCGTCCCACGGGTTATGCGTCGGAAAGAAGGCTGAGTTCTCCGTGGACGATCCCATCGCGAACTCATCCATGTTGGACTTGCCCACCATCACCGCGCCCGCGTCCAGCAGCTTTTGTGCCGCCGTCGCGGTGTACGGCGGCACAAAGCCCTCCAACATGCGGGATGAGCACGTTGTCGAGATGCCCGCTGTGCACATGTTGTCTTTCAAAACCAGCGGGATGCCGGTCAGAGGCGTCGTGCTGCCCTCACGGATGCGTTTGTCCGCCGCCTGCGCTGCGCTGCGTGCCTGCTCCGCCGTCACCGTCACAAGGCCGCGCACCTGTGGGTCAACCGCCTCGATGCGACCCAGCACCGCCTCAGTCAGCTCAACGGCGCTGATCTCGCCCGTGGCCAATAACCGCGACGCCTCATGAGCGGAGAGATGATGCAGGTTGTCGGAAGACATCATGGTTGTGTGATGTGCCTAGAGAAGTCTCCGCGTCTGTTCAGGATTGAGCAACTCCTCAACTCGGCTCAGTATCTGTTCTTGCAACTCGTCCTCAGGTTTGGTCGCATCGAGTACGAAGAATCGGTCGGGGTCTCCTTTGGCAATTTCGAGATACCCATCCCGCACGCGACGGTGGAATTCCGTTGCCTGCTTCTCCATGCGGTCCCTCTTGTCAGGCACACGTCTCAGACCTTCCTCCGCTCTGATATCCAGGAGGATTGTTAGGTCTGGCTTGAGGCCGCTCGTTGCAACATTATTCATCTCGTTGACTTGATCCAGCGGCAAATCCCGACCGTAGCCTTGGTAGGCGGTGGTGGAATCGGCAAAACGGTCGCAGATAACAACCTCGCCCGCATCCAGAGCCGGACGCAGAACCTCGTTTACTAACTGCGTTCGCGCGGCGGCAAAGAGAAACAGTTCCGCAATCGGCTCCACCTTGCCCGGGAAGCCGGGACTGCCGAGTTCGGGGAAGAAGTTCTGACTGGCGGACTGATTACGCTGGTGACTCACGTACGAATAGATGAAGTCACCAAGCTCAGTCCCGCCAGGCTCACGCAGCGTTCTGACGGTATGAGATTCGGCCAGCTTGTCCGCCAATAGCGCCGCCTGCGTCGTCTTGCCGGCGCCGTCGCAGCCCTCAAACGTGATGAAAATACCCACGGCTGCGTTAGCGCCCGGCCCCGACGGCTTCGCTCGCGCGATAGACCCGAACGCGCCGGTTCGGCTCCCGACCGTTTGAGTGCGACTGCAAGCTTGCCTCCTGCGCCATCTGGTGTTGAAGCCTGCGGATGTACGCGTTCTGCGGCCTCAATTCAATCTCATCCACGTCCCCCGCCAGGACCCGCTCCAGCGATTCTTCCGTGTCTTCCAATATGGACTCGATGTCCTCCGCCATGCCGCGAGAATGCGCAATGGCCTGCAAGGCTTGCTCAAGCTGCGTCGGCGTATTCTTCCTCAGCACGTAAACGGGAACGTGGTTCTCCTCCGCCGTCCTCACTGCCGGTGTGCGTCGGCGGTACAACTGCTTTGTCGTCAGCATGACATCCGCGGAGCTGATCGAATCAACCACGCGGAACGGCAGGCTGAGTGTGTACAGGGTCTCCTCGAGCTTCCCCCGACCGATGCCGTGCGCGAAAACGTCGGCAGATGTCCGCCGGTAGTCCGCCTCACGCGTCTCATCCAACTCCCGTTCCTCGTCCATCTGGTAGGCCGGGCGGCCTGCGCCGATTAATCCAAACGACTCCTGGTCGCCCTCGGTTTCCTCAACCGCTCCCTCGTCGCTGATCTTTCTGACCTGCGGCCGCGGCGGCGCTCCGCGCAGCATCATGTCCACCGTCCGCGCCACGTCGGCGTGCACCGCAACCTCGTTGCGGCTGCGAATCTCCACAACCACGTTGAACGTCGGCGGCGCCTTGCGCTCCAGGACTGTCTTGCGTGTCCGCCGCCGCCGCGCCTCCTCATCTCCCAGCGTCACGGCTTGAATCCCGCCCACGAGGTCCGCAAGCGTTGGATTCTGAACGAGATTATCCAGCCGGTTGCCATGAGCCGTCCCGATGAGCTGCACGCCTCGTTCCGCTATCGTGCGGGCTGCAGCAGCCTCCGCTTCCGTCCCGATCTCATCGATGATGATGACCTCCGGCATGTGGTTCTCCACGGCCTCGATCATCACCCGGTGCTGCTGGTGCGGCTGCGGCACCTGCATCCGCCGCGCATGGCCCAATGAGGGATGTGGAATGTCGCCGTCACCGGCGATCTCATTGGACGTATCGACAATGATCACACGCCGCAGCGCATCGTCCGCCAGAACGCGCGCCACCTCGCGGAGCATCGTCGTCTTGCCGATGCCGGGACGGCCAAGCAGCAGGATATTGCCGCCCTCCGTGATGAGGTCATCGATAATCTTGATCGTTCCGAAGATCGCCCGTCCCACGCGGCACGTAATCCCCACCACGCGCCCCTGCCGGTTCTTGATTGCCGAGATGCGATGCAGTGTCCGCTCGATCCCCGCGCGGTTGTCGTCGTTGAACTCGCCGATGCGCTCGACAATATAATCGAGGTCCTCTGACGTGATCTCCGCGTCGCTCAACTCGATCTCGGCGTCGAGGAAGCGGGCCTCCGGTTTGCGGCCAAGGTCCAGCACGATCTCAAGAAGCTGATCCGCGTTGCCGTGGGTGCGAAGGGGGATTGAGATGCGCGGCGGGAGAGCGGAGTACAGCGCCTCCATATCGTCGGTTTCCGACTCGCTGGCAACATAGACCTGCTGCTCCAAATGCGTACCCCTTTCGCCTTTGAAGATCCTGTTTTGAGCTTACCGCACGCGCGCCAGAAATTCTGCTATTCGCGCTAAAGGCCAACGGGCGCGAATGCGCCCTCAAGAACCCGCTGGCCCATTTGGCAGGCGAAGCTCTTGTAGGTCGCCTCCAAACGGAACCCACGCAACGTCAAAGCCCGGGCAGTCGCAGCATCGTGGGTGGGCGTCAGGAACATGATCGTCCGGGAGCGGCCCGATGACTGGATGACCGACTCAATCAGCGCGTCGATGGCCTCGGGTTGTTCGGGCGACGCAGCGCATCGGGCGATCACCGCGTTGGAGCCTACCTGCCCGAACCGCACCCACCCGATCTGCCCGCCATTCACGGACGCCACGATATCTGTCGTATTTCGCACGTCGATCCACCGCGTCGCCAATGACTCCTGCCACTCGCGCACCGTCATCCCGTCCGCTGCGCGCATCTCGACCGGCGCCCACGACGTGTGCAGACGGAACAATCGAAAATCTGCGGGTTCCGTAAGAACCCTGATGCTGACGTTCGTCGGAATCTCACGCGGCTCTCGATCTCCGGCGGGCCGCACGTAGAGCTCTTCCTCCGCATAACCCCGGAAACCGGCGCTGCCCACCGATTCCAGGATCGCGCTGTGGCCTGAGACACGGAGAAAGATGGTCGTTCCCTTCTTGGGGCGCAGCATCCTGTCGAGTTGTGGCAACAGATCCGCGCACAGTCCTTCTGCATCCGGCGGCACCAGCAGATGCTCGATTTCCCACGAAGAACCGCCCTCCGCGCCCCGGACGACGGCCAGTCCGCCCGGCCTCTTGCCATCCTTCAGAAGGAGACCGAGCGTCTCGCCCGTTCTTGGCAGGGACGCTGTCCCCACGATTCGCGCGATCGATCGCTCAATCCCCCTGTCTTTCCCCACGTGCGTATACGGGAAAGCGTGGTCGATTGTGGGGCGGGATGCCAGCCCGAGAAGGCCGGCGATATCGGTTGGTCGGGCTCCCTTTAACATGTCTTAGACCGCGTACAGCAAGATCACGTGCGCTCCGTCCATTACCGGTTATTCTAACGATTTGGCGAGGCAGTGGGGGGCCTCCGATGGACAGCATCCCCCGTGGCAGGTATACTTCGCGCCAGTAACAACTGAATAGGGTCTTGCGGGAGCTGGGTGTGCCCGGCTGAGAGGCCCCGACAGACAATGGAATCGGGGCGACCGTCGGAACCTGAGCTGGGTAATGCCAGCGGAGGGAAGAGGCTGCGGAGATGCCGATACATCTCCCAATTCCAGGAGCGCCGCTGACATGTTCAGCGGCTTTGTTTTTTTGATGAAGGTCTTGGGAGGATAGTCATGGATCGTGCGATGGCAGGGTTTTCACCGCAAGGACTCAGAGGGTGGCCGTTCCGTACCGCAGTGGTTGCGCTCGTCATGGTTGTGGCGGCGCTTGGCGCGGCCTGTGACAACGTCAGTATCAGCATCAACACTGAGTCCTCTCCGCGCGACCTCATCATCATGTCCCATGACAGTTTCAATATCGGTGAGGATGTCATTGCGGAATTCGAAGAGGAGCATGATGCCACGGTGACGATCCTCAAGTCCGGCGATGCCGGCGAAGCGCTCACCAAGGCCATCCTGGCCAAGGACGCGCCCATTGCCGATCTCCTGTACGGCATTGACAACACGTTCCTTGGCAGGGCGCTGGACGAGGAGATCTTCATCGAGTATGAGTCGCCGATGCTCGAGAGGGTTCCGGGTGAATATCGACTCGATTCCTCCAATCACGTCATGCCCGTCGACTATGGCTTCGTTGCATTGAACTACGACATCGCGTGGTTTGACGAACGGGGCATCGCTCCTCCGACCGATCTGCGATCGCTCACGGAGCCAACGTATAGCGGGCTGACGGTTGTCCAGAATCCCGCGACCTCATCGCCCGGCCTTGCTTTCCTGCTGGCAACCGTATCTGCGTTCGGCGAGGACGGGGACTACACGTGGCAGGACTACTGGACGGATCTGCATGACAACGAGGTGCATGTCACGGACGGATGGACGGATGCCTACTACACGGTCTTTTCGCTCTATGAGGGCAATCGGCCCATCGTCGTCAGTTACACCACCAGCCCCGCGGCGGAGGTCTTCTACTCCGAGGGCGCGCTGACGGAGCCGCCGACCGCCAACGTGTTGGGCGATAATTCCGCCTTTCTCCAAATCGAGGGCATCGGCATCCTGGACGGCGTCCGCAACGAGGAACTCGCCCAACAATTCGTGGACTTCGTGATGGACCGCAGATTCCAGGAGGACTTTCCCACTTTGATGTGGGTCTATCCCGCGAACGAACGGGCCGAGCTGCCGGACGTATTCGAATTCGCTCCCATCCCGGATGATCCGGCGGAACTCAGTCCCAGGACCATTGCGGAGAACCGTGAACGCTGGATCGATGAATGGACGGCGCTCTTACGTAGCTAAGGCGCGTTGGGGCAGCGCCCGATGAATGTGTGGCGCATTGCGCGGATTGCCCTGCCGCTGACCTTCCTGCTGGTCGCCTTCGCCTGGCCTCTGGTCAGCGTCATGCGTGTCGGCCTCGGGTGGGACGGGCAGGGCCTGCTTGCGCCGTTCGTTGATGCTGCGAGTGATCCCTATCTGCGGGGACGCTTCATCTTCACCGTGTGGCAGGCTGCCCTCTCCACCATCCTCGCGCTTGCGTTCGGCCTGCCGTCGGCCTACGTCTTTGCGCGTCACCGGTTCCGCGGACGCGGCGTGCTTCTTGCGGCGATTACGATCCCGTTCATCTTGCCCCCCATCGTGATGGCGCTCGGGCTGCTCTCCCTCCTGGGGCCGTCAGGGCTGATCAACGACGCTCTTACAGGTCTCTTCGGATTGGATGAGGGGCCCATCAAACTCCTCAACACCTTTGCCATCATCCTCATTGCCCACGTCGTCTACGAGTACGCCATCGTCGTGCGGCTCATCTCCACCTTCTGGGCGAATATGGACCCCGCCGTGCAGGAGGCCGCCGCTATGCTTGGCGCATCGCCCCGCCGCGTTTTCTTCAGCGTGACACTGCCGCTTCTGTTGCCCGCCGTCGCCGCCGCCGCTGCGTTGATCTTCCTTTTCACCTTCACCAGCTTCGGGATCATCCTCATTCTCGGCGCGCCGCAGCACGCGACGCTGGAAGTCGAAATCTACACACTCATGACAAAGCTGTTCAGGCCGCATATCGCCGCCGCGCTTGCCCTTACCCAGCTCATCGCGACCTTCGGCATGCTCTGGGCATACGTCAAGCTCCAGTCGGCGGCTGTGACCCGCATCCGCCTCCGCGCTCAGGGCGGGACAGCGCCTATAGGCCGCTCCCCGGCGGACTACATCATGCGGCTTGGAGCGCTTGCGTCCGTGCTCCTCGTCCTGTCTCCGCCGCTCGCCCTGCTCGTAGGCTCATTCATCACGTCGGACGGCCCCGGCGTGGTCGGCTACACGGCCATCATGTCCAATGACAGCAACGAATATTTCTACATCTCCCCGATAGCGGCCATTCGCAACTCGCTTGCATTCGCTGCCGTCACGGTCATCCTTGCCGTGCCGCTTGGCGTCCTTGCCGCCTATGGCCTGCGGAATCCGAGGGCATGGTGGCGCAATCCGCTTGACGCCCTCTACATGCTCCCGCTCGGAGTCTCCGCCGTCACGCTCGGCCTCGGCTACCTGCTCAGTTTGAGAATCGGCGCGTTTGACGTTCGCACCACCGTTGTGCCCATCATCCTTGCCCACACCCTGATCGCGTATCCGTTCGTCATCCGCGTCGTCCTCTCTACCATGCGGGCCATCCGACCGCACCTGCGAGAGGCCGCCCACGTGCTGGGCGCGGGGCCGATCGCTGCCGTGATGCGTGTCGATCTCCCCATCCTTTCCCGCGCCATCCTCGTCGGCAGCGTCTTTGCGTTCGCCGTCTCCCTTGGCGAGTTCGGCGCAACCCTTCTCCTGAACCGCCCCGAATACACGACGATGCCCGTTGCCATCCTCAATTACCTGACCCGCCCGGGCGCGATCAACCTGGCGAGCGCCCTCGCCATGAGCACGGTGCTGATGGTCGTCGCAGGAGCCGGATTCTTCCTCATCGAGCGCGCCCGCTACCGCGGCTGGGGCGAATTTTAAAGTTGGTCACCGTATGGAACACCATTTCCTGAAGATAATCGGCCTCACCAAGAGTTACGACGGTGGCCGCACCCAGGCTCTGTCCGACGTCTCCTTTGACCTGGACGAGGGAAGATCATTGGCCGTTCTTGGACCGAGCGGTTGTGGCAAGAGCACGCTCCTCCGCCTCATCGCCGGGCTTGAAACGCCTGATGGAGGAGAAGCCGCTGTGAACGGCGATTCGTTGAACGACGTGCCGCCCCATCGCCGCGGCTTTGGACTCATGCACCAGGACCTCGCCCTGTTCCCACACCTCAACGTCCGTGACAACATCGCATTCGGCCTCCGAAGCCAACGATGGGATGTCGAGGCGATCGAACGCCGTGTCCATGAACTGCTGGAACTGATGCGCATCGAGCCGCTTGCCGACCGCTCCGTCGATGCCATTTCCGGCGGCGAACAACAGCGTGTCGCCCTTGCCCGATCCCTCGCGCCCCGCCCCCGGCTGCTCATGCTCGATGAACCGCTCGGCGCGCTCGACCGCCGTCTCCGGGAGGAACTTGTGCAGGAGGTCCGCCGTATCCGCGACCATGAGGGTGTGACCCTCATCTACGTCACCCACGACCATGACGAAGCGTTCGCAGTTGCCGACGATATCCTTGTGTTGGAGCAGGGCAGAGCCGTTCAGCACGGCCAGCCGGAAGATGTGTGGCTCAACCCTGCCACGCCGTTCGTCGCCCGATTCCTCGGCCATGAGAACCTCTTTCGGTGTGAGGTCTCCACGCGCGCCGACGGCACGAACGAGGCGCACTGTGCCCTTGGTGCATGGCAGCCCGCCGAAACCCCGAACAGCCTTCTTTGCACGGCTCTTATCCCGCCGGAAGCCGTAACCCTTGAGCCCCCCGCCGCTGCAATCGGCGCGAATAGCGAATCCCCTGCCGCTGCAACCGGCCCGGCTGCTGAGTATCCTGCGCTATCGGCAAAGGTCGTTGACGTCACCCTCCACGGCGGCAGTTATGACGTGCTTTTGGACGTTCGTGGTGAGACACTCCGTGCCCGCGTCCCCGTTGCAGACACGAGCAATCGCCCTCACCCAGACACAACCGCCTCAGTCACCATCGATTGGAGTCGAGCCCGCCTGCTGAACTGGACTGAGTAACCCTACCCGCTCCTGGAACACCAGCACCCGGCCCTCTTCTACGGTGATATTCGCCTGCTGCCACGCCAGCTCGTTGCTGACCCCGCGCGTTGAGCCGTACTGAAGCGTGATGCCGAGCAGATCATACTTGAGGCCCCACGTGGTAACCGTCGCGCCTGTTTCTGAGAGCGGCAGCAGCGTTACGTAATCCCCGCGTTGTCCCGTCACAAATGCCGATGCGTCCTTCCTGAGAACGAACGCCTCCCGGGTTTCATCGATCAGCCGAATATCGATTCCGCTGAGGTCCGACCGTACTGGCAAAAGCAGGTTCGCCACTCCGTGATCGATTCGATCCTGGCCGGTCAACGCGCCGAGGATGCGGATTCTCCGCGCCCCCCGCGCGATTGCCTCATCCAGCGCCAGTTCGCCGTCCGTGGCCGCCTTCTCCGATGGGTACTCCAGCAGCAGCCACCCACGCTCACGCGCCGTCCGGATGGCATCCTCTGACGCGGAGTCGAAATCACCGAGGCACAGCGTTGGCGTGATACCCAGCTCCAGGCAGGTGTCCAGCCCACGGTCGGCGGCGATGATGATATCGCTCTCCCGCAGCGTGACCATGACACGGTCGCCGGCCGTGATGTCGCCTCCCGCGACGATGCAGGCGGTCAGCGGCCCGTTCGATGATGATTCTTGAGTGCTCATCGGCTTGCTGTGTTATTGTCGGTTGATTGTGCGGGCATTGGGCGATCACGCCCGCCAACCTATACTAGTATCAGTCGCAGGGTAGGGAACCGCCTGGGGGTAGACATTGGTAGCGACGGTTGACCGCGCGCGCGAAGTTGTCGACAAGACGTTGGAGAACGTCGAACGGGTGATAGTAGGAAAGCGCGCGGCTGCGGAGCTTGCCCTGACGGCGGTATTGGGCGGAGGCCACTTCCTGATCGAGGACGTGCCCGGCGTCGGCAAGACAATGCTGGCCCGCAGCGTCGCCACCTCCCTCGGCGCATCCTTCAAGCGCGTGCAGTTCACGCCTGATCTGCTGCCCACCGACGTCATCGGCGTCAACCTCTACAACCAGCGGACCGGCGAGTTCGAGTTCCGCGCAGGCCCCGTTCTCGCTCATATCCTCCTCGCCGATGAGATCAACCGCGGCACGCCCAAGACCCAATCCGCGCTGTTGGAGGCGATGGAGGAAGGGCAGGTGACGGTGGATGGCGTGACCCATCCTCTCCCGCAGCCATTTCATGTCATCGCCACGCAGAATCCCCTGGAGCATGAGGGAACGTTCCTGCTGCCCGAGGCGCAGCGGGATCGCTTCTTCCTGCGCCTGTCGCTTGGCTATCCGACGGTCGACTCCGAGATGGAAATCATGGATCGAACCCGTCTTGAACACCCCATAGATAGTATTGAGCCCGTGACCACGCCGGAAGAGGCGCTGGATCTCCAACAGACGGTGCGGCAGGTGTACGTGGACGACCTCATCAAGCGATACATCGTCGACATCGTGGACGGCACGCGGGAACACGGCTCCGTCTACGTCGGGGCGTCCCCGCGCGGCGCGCTGACACTCTTCCGCGGCGGGCAGGCCCGCGCCGTCATGGACGGGCGCGACTATGTCCTGCCGGACGACATCAAGTACCTGGTCAATCCGGTCCTGGGACATCGCATCATCCTCAATCCGAACGCCAGGATGCAGGGAATCAGCACGGATGACGTGCTGTCGCAGGTGCTGGAGCGTGTCCCTGTGCCGGGAGCCGTGCCGCGAGGGTGGCTGCGGAACTGAGGGAACACCGTGCGGAGTCGCCGCGTCTATCTCGCCGCGCTGATCCTGATGGCGCTGTTCCTGACCCTCGGGTCGGGATTCTACGTCATGTCCTACCTTCTCAGCGCCGTCATCGGCGTGTTCGTCCTGGCATGGCTCTGGACCAGGCTCAGCATGAGAGGCATCTCCGCCGGCGCTGATGATCAACCCTCCCTCGCCCAGGTGGGAGAGCGCGTGGAAGAGTCCGTCTGGCTTCAGAATTCATCCCTCCTTCCCCGCCCCTGGCTGCATGTTGAGGACATCGGCGACGTTCCCAGACTTGCGTCTGAGGTCATGGGCGTGCCCACGCGCGGCTCGCGGAACTGGACGAAACTGGGAACGCGGGCAGACACACGCGGCCGCTTTCACTGGGGTCCGTTGCGTGTCACCGCATCCGACCCCTTCGGCCTCTTTGAAATGACAAGAGTTATCGGTGAAAAACGCGAGCTGGTCGTCTACCCGGCCCCGTTCCCACTGGAGGACTTCGTCATCTCCAGCGCAGAGGAGACCGGCGACGCGCCGGACTACCGCGCAACGTCCCAATTCACTCCCAACGTCGTCTCCGTCCGACGCTACACCGTCGGAGACAGCCTGAACCGCATCCACTGGAAGAGCAGCGCCAAGCTCAACCGCTTGATGGTCAAGGAGTTTGAGACGGAGGTGCAGTCCGATCTCGCCATCCTGCTCGACCTCAACGCCGCCGTGCAGGTGGGTGAGGGCCTGACCGGAACGGAAGAGGTTGCCGTCACGGTCGCCGCATCTCTTGCGCGATACTTGCTCGAATTTGACAACGGTGTTGGATTCTCCGCGATCGGCGACACGGAATACACCATCCCCAACGGCACCGGCGATAAGCACATGTGGCGCATCTTGGAAGCACTGGCGCTCTGCAAAGCCGAGGGCAGGGTAAGCCTGAGTGAGTTGCTTGGCATCCACGAGGCTCGTTTCAGCAGACGAACCGGCGTTATTGCCGTCACTCCGTCCGTTGAGGACGCGATGGCCGCCGCTAGCGTGCTGCAGGAGCGAAACTCCCCGGGAGCAGTCGTCCTCCTGGAGCCCACAAGCTTCGGAGCGCCCGGGGATTACACAGCGGAGTTGGCGACTCTCTACTCCATGGGCATCGCCGCCTACGTCGTTCGCCTCGGTGACGATATTTCGCGGGCGCTGAGCTTCAACGCGCTCGGGCCCATCGCCATGCAGCCCGGTAATCGTCGCAGCTTTACGCGACCTGAAAGGTGGGGGGCGTGAGCACGGAAGCGCGGCGCATGCCGCCTACCCAGCCCGCCTCTATGCCGCAGTGGCTGACCCGCGCGTGGCATCGCCTGGTGACGTATCCGGACACAGGATGGCTGACAGTCTTCTTGGCGCTTATGGTCGCCGCCACTGTTGTCTGGAGTGTTGAGGACGCCCACTGGGTGCCGGTGATCCCGGGGGTGGGATTTGCCGTGCTCATCGGGGGCGCGGCAGGGTTGATCAACGCGACGCATCGCCGGAATTACGTCGCCCAACACGCCGTGGCCCTGTTCATCGCGCTGGCGCAGGCGTTCGCTCAAACGCTCACGGTCGTTACCGCTGCGAGCCTCGAAGGCAAGGCCCTGAGCGCCGGCTATCGCATGACGCTGTGGGCGCAGGCCCTCCTGGAGGGAGGCGCAAGCACGGATCGGCTGACCTTCGTCTTCCTCCTCCTGCTCGGCGCATGGGCCGTCGCCTATGTCACGGTCTACCTGACCCTCCTTCTGCGCAACATCTGGGCCACCTTGCCCGCGGGGTTTGCCATCGTCACCAACCTGACGTACCTGCCGCCGAGCACCCTCCCGTTCTTCATGGCGTTCCTGTTGGCCTCCGCGCTGCTCATCGTCCGCCTCGTGCATCTTGAGCGCCGCCGCAGATGGGATGAAACGACAACCACGCAGGGATCATGGCTGCCCGTCCACGTCATGCACGCCGGCATCTGGTTCGCGCTCATCATCTTTCTCGTGATCACCGTGGCCCCGACGCTCGACTCGGGCCCGCGATTCATCCGTTCGATGTGGACGGAGATACGCTCTCCCATCGGTGACGCGGAGGGCACATTCGCCCGCATCTTTGCCTCGCTGCCCGCTCGCCGGTCGATGGGGCTGTTCGGCTTTACGGACGAACTGCCGTTCAGGGGAAACATCAACCTGCCCTCTGATGTGTTGATGCACGTCGAGAGCGATGAGCGGCTGTACTGGCGCGCCCGTACCTATGACCGGTACGCGCGCTGGGGCTGGAGCAACAGCCCACTCGTCGTTGCTGAGCGGCGCGGCCTGGAAGACATCGCCGGAAGCAGTTACACCGGCTGCGCGGAGTGCATCAGGAACGTGACCTTTGAACTCAAGGCCCCGGCCAGCACGGTCTTTACCGCCGCCACCCCGCTCCGCACCACGCTGCCCGTCGAGGCCCAATTCACCAACCTCGACGTCGACGAAGGCCATCGGCTGGTCAAGCTGGAAAGCCAGGACGTTCTGCAGCCCAACCAGCGGTATACCGTTCAGAGCTATGTCCCCCAGGTAACCGTCGAGAATATGAGCACGCTCACTCCCAACTATGAGAACTGGGTGACGGAGAGGTATCTGCAGCTGCCGGACGACCTCCCGCCGCGCGTCCGGCTGCTGTCCGAATCACTGGCTCAGAATGTCGATACGCCGTACCTCAAGGCCATCGCAATCCGGGAATACCTGCGGACGCTCGAATATTCGCAGAACATCAACGCCCCTCCGCCCGGCGCCGATGGCCTCGAGCATTTCCTTTTCAGAGAACGGGCAGGGTATAGCGAGTATTTTGGCTCCGCCATGACGGTCATGCTTCGTGCGGCGGGCGTTCCGTCTCGAATGGTGGTCGGGTATCTGCCCGGTGAGTACAGCGACGAGCTGGGCGCGTTTGTTGTCCGCGAGACTGATCTCCATTCCTGGGCGGAGGCCTATTTCCCGGGATACGGATGGATTCCGTTTGAGGCGACACCGAATGTCGAGCCGGACGCCCCCGGCGGCCCGACGGGTACTTTCTCCGCCCTCGTTCCGGACGTTGACCTCGAACTCGCCGCCGATCTTGGCGCATTTGCATTTGAAGAGGCAGATCTGCTTCTGGAGGATAGTTTTTTCCAGTTCGGCGATGAGACCTTTGAAGACGCCGGGGGTGGCCTGATCCCCGGCGTGGGAGGCATTGATCCAAGGGTGTGGTACGCAGCCGGAGGAGCGGTTGGCGTTGCCGCGCTGGCAGCCATCCTCTTCTTGTGGTGGCAGGCCCTCGCGCGGCCGCGCACGGCGGGGAGGGCATACGCGCAAACCGTTCGCCTGGGGCGGCTGGCCGGCATCAAGACCCGGTCGGACGAAACTCCGGCGGAATATATCAGCCGCGTTTCCGCCGCGTGGCCTCGCGCAACATGGGCGCTTTATGGTGTAGTGCAGTGGTACGACCATGTCCTGTACGGCCCTGATAAGGACGCCCCGCCGGACAGGCCGTTCTCATGGCGCGCCATCGTCTTTGGGCTGCTGGCGCTCACATTCCTGAGATTCGTTCCCAGAGGGCGCGCCCGGGTGAGAAGGAGAACTGCAGATGCAAGCTAATGCCTACCGGACTATCTCAACACCGCTTGGATTCCTCGGCCTCGTCGCTTCTCCAAAGGGCCTCAAGGCAGTCTTGGGACCGCATGATGACCGAGAACTCGTCGAGCAGGAACGCGCCGAGATCCTTGCTCCACTGAGTGACGACCCCGCCGGCGAGATCCTCAATCACTGGGCGGATGTTCTCTTACGCTACACAAACGGGGAGACGATGGACCTCTCCGGTCCGATGGACATGGACGGCGGCACGGAATTCCAGCGCGCCGTCTGGCAGGCGCTCACGGAGATTCCCGCCGGCGCCGTGTGGACATACGGTGACGTTGCCCACGCTATCGGCAGGCCAAAGGCGGCGCGTGCCGTTGGACAGGCCGTTGGCGCTAATCCGCTCGGAATCGCCGTTCCTTGACATCGTGTCGTGGGCGCGGACGGCGCCCTGACCGGTTTCGGCGGCGGACTCGCCACCAAGGAACGCCTCCTCCTCCATGAGGGTTGGGCGGACGCATCGAAACAGCGAGAGCGGACTGAGTCCCGGGCCGGATTCAGGCTGACGCGCCGTGAGCGAGGTCTGCGGCCCCGCATCGGCGTCATCGACTAGCTGCTTACTCCTCCTCCAGGGACTCGTCCTCCACCGGCGCGCGCGGGCTGGAGCGGGCGCGTTCCAGGTATGTCGGATCCCGCAGCGTTTCTTCAATCATCTCTGACGCCCGCTCGCCCGCGGCCTCAAATGGAAGCAGCACCAGCGTCGCGCCAAGGTCTTCCAGGCGATGGGCCGTGGCGGCGGACTGGCTTGTCAGGAGAACGGGGCGGCGGAAGTCGTTTTCTCGCAGCGCCTCAAGCAGGCCCACTTCGATATCGGGCGCGCGGATCGTTGACACGGCGATGCGCGCAGAGCGGAGGGGCAGCCCCTGGAGGAATTCCGGCGCTTCAACGTCGGCGAATCTCATGTGAAAACCGAGGTCTTGCAGGCGGCGCACTGCCACAGGGTCGAAATCGACGCCCATCGCCTCAACACCAATGTCGCGCAGGCGGGACAGGATGACCGTGCCCAGCCGTCCCGTTCCGAAGACGAGCACCTGCACGGGCTGGTCCGCCTCGTCAACGATTTCGTCCTCCCTGTGAGCGATGGGGCGTTCCAGCTTGTTCGTGACGGGCTGCACGAATCGGTAGATCTGGTTGGCATACGTGATCATGTAGGTGGACGCGGCGAAGGTGATCAATCCCACCAGCGTGACAAGGGCAAGGCTGGATTCATCCACGTGACCCAGGTCCAGCCCGAGCGCCATCAGGATGAAGGAGAATTCGCTGATCTGGGCAAGCGCCATGCCGGCCACCAGCCCTGTACGGGCGCGGAAGCCCATTGCGATGGCGATGCCCATGACGATGAGCGGGTTGCCGATCAGCACGAAGAGCGAAAGCCCGATAGCGGGAAGAAGTTGGTCCTGCAGGTCGGAAAGCTGCAGATGCACACCCAGGCTCACAAAGAAGAACAGGAGGAGAAAGTCCCGAACCGTTGTCAGGCGGGCAGCAACCAGTTGGCGCGGCCTCTTGGTTGCCAGCACGACACCGGCAACGAATGCGCCCATCTCCGGGCTGAATCCCGCCCACGTCGCCCCTGCGGCCATGAGTACGGCCCAGGCGATGCCGCCGAGAACCAGCACTTCAGGTGTCGTGATCATGCGCGGCTCAATGAGCGGGATCAGGAACCGCGCCACGATGATCATGCCGATAACAAGCGCCGCGCCACGCAGCAGGCTCAGCCCCAGCTGCTCAAGAGTCGCCTCGGCGCCCTCCGCCCCTTCGAGGCCGGACAGCAGTGTGAGGGCAACGATGACGACAATGTCCTGCACGATGAGGATGCCGAGCGCGATGCGCCCGTGCAGGGAGTCGATCTCTCGCCGGTCAGAGAGAACCTTGACGATGATGACCGTGCTGGAGAAAGTCAGCGCGAGAGAGATGTAGAAGGCGGTCAGGAGATCAAGGCCGAACAGGAGCGTGATCAGGAAACCGACGACGGTCGTGACGATCACCTGTCCGAGGCCGGATATCACAGCAACGAAACCGGCTGTGCGGATGAGCGACGGATCAAGCTTCAGGCCAACAACGAAGAGCAGCAGCGCAATGCCAACGCGGCCAAACAGGTCAACAAATTCGGAGTCCGCGGGCACCATGTCGACGCCGGCCGGACCAACGAAGACGCCCACGAAGATGAATGCCACGACAATCGGCTGGCGCAGCACTGTCGCGACAACTGCCGCGAGAGTGGCGACACCGAGAATCTGTATCAGATCAACGAATTCGGCAGACGGAGTCATATCCCTCGTCCCCGTGAATCGAAAGTGTGATTACGCGTCAGGCCAACTATTCAATGATAGGGGATGAGTTGGGGCATGGGGGAGTCTGGCCGTGTCAGGTCTGGAGCCCGGTAGTTAGTCCCGCTCCTGGATGGCCTCCGGCATCATGCCGCGCACAATGTCAACGCGCATCAGTACGGCGGTCCCGATTCTCTCAGGGTCGCGCGCCTGCTCCGGCTCCACCACGCGCTCCCACACCTGCTCCCAGAGGGGATCGCCCTGTGGATGGAACGTGACCTCGCCGTAGAATCGCCACCCGATGTTGAGTTCATTGTTGCGGAAGACAACGGCTGCCCTGGGATTCTCCTCCATGTTGCCCATCTGGTTGCGCCGCCCCCGCTCCCACCACGCGATGTGCTCGTCATCCCAGATCATTAGACTGCCGCGAAAGCCCAGGCCGGGCTCGCCGTCTTTTGATGCAGTCGAAATAATGCAGGGGTAGCCCTTCTCCAGCGCCGAGTTCACGTGCTCGCGCATCTCATCCGTCAGCTTGATCATGCAGTCGAATCCTCCGTGTCTTGTGTCGTGCGAAAGTTCTGTGACGCCTCGTAAATCGTACGCGTCAAGCCCCTCCGTAGTGTAAACTCTAGTCTCATCAACGCGCATGATGAATATCATGTGGATTGGGGGTGAGTCATGACAATGCGAGGCGCAGCGGCAATAGTGGGATTCGCGGAGATGCCGACGCGGCGCACGTATGAGGGCCGCACGGCGCTCGGGCTCATGGCGGAGGCGTCACGTGACGCAATGGCAGACGCCGGCATCCGCAAGGAAGAAATCGATGGGCTTGTCGTCGAGGGCGGCAGCTTCTACCCCGCTCCCATCGGCGAATACATGGGCCTCAACCCCAACTTTGTAACGGGTGTCAGCACCATGGGCGCGAGCGGCGCAACGGCCACATCCGTCGCGGCGATGGCCATCTATTCCGGCCTCGCCACCACTGTTCTCGTCACGCTGTCCGAGGCCCGCCAGGCAGGAAGCCCATGGGGCAGCCCTCCCTCACCGGGCTTGAGGACCGAATTTGAAGATCCGTATGGCCCTGCCGTGGCGGCCAACACGGGCTATGGCCTCATGTATTCCCGCCACATGGCCGAATACGGCACGACGCAAGAGCAGTTGGCCAACATCTCCGTGAACCAGCGATTCAACGCGTTGGAGAACGAGAACGCGGTGTTCCGCGGCCAGCCGCTGACCATCGATGACGTGCTCAATTCGCGGTACATCAACTATCCGATCCGGCTATTGGAATCCGTCATGCCCTGCGCGGGTGGATCGGCCATCATCCTCACGTCGGCGGAGAGAGCCAAATCGTTGAGGAACAAGCCGGTGTACATCCTGGGCGCGGGAATCGCGTGTGATCCGCTTTCGGGTTGGCAGCGGGAACGCCTGACACGCTCCGTCGTCACACGGTCGGCCCCCATCGCGCTTGGGATGGCCGGATACGGGCCGTCGGATATCCAGTTCGCCCAGTTCTATGACTGCTACACCATCCTGCATGCCGTTTGTCTTGAGGATGCGGGGCTTGTGCCCAAGGGGGACATCGGCCCCTTCTTCGCCTCAACGGACACCACGTATAAGGGCGAGTTTCCGATTAACACGGACGGCGGGCAGCTCTCATGCGGCCAGCCCGGCGATGCCGGGGGATTCCGCCACGTGATCGAGGCGACGCGGCAGATCATGGGCCGCGGCGGTGTCAGACAGGTTGAGCGCAATGATCTCTGCCTGGTGAACGGTTGAGGCGGCACGGTGTCCAGTATGGCCACCCTGGTCCTCGGGTCCGAGGCCACGCTCTAGAAGAAACGGAGTATCGCGGCGGGATATTCTCGTTCGCGTCTGAGTGAGATACAGCGATGACGACTGAATACACAAAGCCCCTGCCGATCCCCGGCGGACTGCACGGAACGACGTTGGGCGACTTTACCAAGCCGTTCTGGGAGGCGACGAAGCGGCACGAGCTGGTGATCCAGCGTTGCCGCACGTGTGACAGGTTCTTCTTCTATCCGCGTGAGCTTTGCCCCACCTGCCTCTCCGACAATCTCGAATGGGCGCCGGTCTCGGGGCGTGGACGCGTCCACGCCTTCACCATCGTCTACCAGCCCAACGATCCCCGATTCAACGAGGACGTGCCCTATGTGTACGCCGTCATCCAACTTGATGAAGGCGCGCGCATGATCTCGAACGTCATCGACATCGAGCCACACGATGTCCAGGTTGACATGCCCGTCGTCGCCGTTTTTGAGGACATCACGCCTGAATGGACGCTGGTGAAATTCAAACCTGCGTGACTCGTCGATGAGCGGCCCACCGGCCGCTGCGCTATCTACGCCGCCCACCGGGAATCGAACCGGATGGATTGTCATGTCCGCCCTCTGGGCGGTCGACGGCACGTCCACGGTGATGATCTTCCTGATCGGGCTGACGCTGCCGGAGATTCGCGATGAGTTCAACATCAGCCCTGTCCAGGAGGGCTACCTGGGGTCGGCGTTCTTTGTCGCGCTGACGACTCTCTCCCTGCCATCCGCGATCTGGATGTCCAGGTTCAGCCCGCGCCTCGTGACGCTGCTGGCCCTCATCGGCATGACCGTCACGGCAGTGCTGCAGGGCATCGCGCCGAACTACTGGATCCTGTTGGCGGCAAGGCTCATGTTCATGTATGCGCTTGTCTCCAGGACCCAGGCGGAAGTGATGCTCATCCAGCAGTGGTTCAGCGGCCCGCGCATCGCCACCCTGAACTCCATAACAGTCGCGAGCTTTGGCATTGGCCAACTGGCGGCAATCGGCCTCGTGCCGATACTCATGCCGCACGTCGGCGGCTGGCGGGGCATTCATCTCTTGCTTGCCGTCGTTTACGCCGCCGTTGCAATCATCTGGTTCATCGTCGGGCGTGAGCGTGCGTATCAGGATTCCTCCGCCGATGCCCCTCCAACCGCGCTGCGGGCCGACGGGACGCCGGGCGGCCCCGCCGGTGTGCTCAAGCGCCACCCAATTCTCTTTGTGATTGCCTCAACCCAGTTCGGCGGGGCGATGGCGTGGGCGACATTCGTCACGTTCTTCCCCACGTTTGCGCAGGAGGAGCACGGCCTGTCGCTGATCACGGTGGGTTTGCTCTTCTCGGCATTCCCGATTGGCGGCACGATTGGCTCGCTCAGTGTTGGCCCCTTATCCAACTGGATCAGGCGGCGCAAACCGTTCATCTTCACCCAGGGATTCATCATGCCCGTTCTCTACCTGGCGATCCTGTCCATGGGCCCTGACAATCCACTGATATCATGGCTGCCCGATAGTTTCTTATCGTCTGATTCGTGGACGCTGGCATTACTGCCGTTCCTGGTTATCCAGGGAATGATGACGTCCTCCGTCGTGCCGATGATCATGACGGTTCCATTCGACATGCAATTCAGACCGCGCGAAGTGGCCGTCGCCGTCGGCCTCATCAGAACCATCACGCCGCTCGGCTCCACCATCGGCCCGGTGCTTGCGGGCGTCCTTCAGGAGGGGACGGGCTCACTGGCAACGGCGTTGTTCATCGTGCTGCCCGTCTCCGTCACAGTTGGGCTGATCGGCATACTACTACCGGAATCACACCCGTCACGGCGAACCGGTTAAGCAGATGTGGGGGCGCATCGCGATGCGCCCCCACAAGGTTCTTCTGGATTCCCGCTCACCCTGAGCTTGTCGAAGGGTTGAGCGAGGTCTGACGATAGTTGCTATCGCCCCTTCCACTCCGGCGTGCGCCGCTCGGCAAAGGCGGCAGGGCCGACGGCGGCGTCCTCGCTGCCAAGCACCTTCGCGGTCAACTCCTGTGCGAACCTGTACGAGTACTCCGGCGGCATGCTGCGGCCCACGTATGCAATCTGCTTGATCGCCTGAACGGCCAACGGCGCGCAGAGCTTGACCTCCTCCGCGATGCCCTCCGCTGCCTCCATCAGCGCGTCGCGATCCGGATGCACTTCCTGGATCAGGCCGATTCGCAGCGCAGTATCGGACATGATGCGGCTGCCCGTCAGCATCATCCGCAGCGCGTCGCCCGTCGGAACCATCCGCATCATGTGGTGCAGGCCGTAGGCGGGCATGATGCTCCAACGCGGCTCCGGCAGGCCGAACTGCGACTTCTCCGTTGCGAGACGGATATCGGTCTGCATGGCGAGCTCAAGGCCGCCCGCGACGCAATAGCCGTCGATGGCGGAGATGATTGGCTTCCAGACGTTGAGGTCCGGGATGAACCTCGAACCGGGCCCTCTCGATTCGAACTGAGATTTCCCTTCCGCCTGCCTGCCACTGACCTCTTTGAGATCTGCGCCGGCGGAGAATGCCCGGCCGCCCGCGCCGGTGAGGATCGCAACCAGCAGATCGTCATCGTCGCGGAAATCGCTCCAGATCTCGTAGAGGCGCGCGCCCACCGCGGAATTCAGCGCGTTCATCGCCTCCGGTCGATTCAACGTCACGTAAGCGATGCGATTCCGCTTTTCGTATAGGACAACGTCTGATGAACCTGTCATGGCTATCTGCTCCTTTTGGCTTTGCAGCCGCTCCCCAATAGACCCTCAAAAGGGACGGTAGCGAGCCGCCCGCCAACCGTCAACCACAGTTCGATGCCGTATTGTAGATAGTGCGATGGTCTTCTTGTTGCAATCCTTGTTTAGTCGTGGCCCACTGCGATCCTTCCAGACAGGCGACTATACCCTGTTCTGGTTGTCGTCCGTTGCCGCAATCATGTCCCACATGATGCTCCTCCTCTTCCGGGGGTGGGTCGTGCTTGAACTAACGGATTCGCCTGAACTTGTCGCCGCCGCCGCGACTGCAGGCGAATTGCCGTCATTGATTTCCCTCTTCGGCGGCGTTCTGGCAGACCGATTCAGCCGCAAGTGGATACTCATCATCACCGAGGTCGTAACAATCCTTGCTCTGCTGGGATTCGTCGTCTTGCTTGCCATTGACCAACTGGAGCTATGGAGCGTCTTCGTGCTGAGCGTTATCGCCGGCATCGCATTCGCCATTGCTCTCCCGTCGCGTATGGCCGTGGTGCCGAACCTTGTCAGCCGCGAGAACATGGCCAATGGCATCGCGCTCTCCTCCATCATGTTCAGCGGCGGCATGCTTGTCGGCAGCTTTATCGGTGGGCGCATCTTTGACGAGCTGGGCGGAGCCGCGGCATTCGGCGCTGCCGCTGCCCTCTCAGTCCTGTCCATCTTCTTCCTCCTGCCCGTCAACACCCGCCAGGGTGCGCGGGAAGGAACCAAGACTCTGGTGACTGTCTGGAAGGACACCGTTGAGGGTGCGGCCTTTGTCTGGCGCTACAAGGTCATCCTCGGCCTGATGACGGTTGCGGGCGCAGCAATAATCTTTGGGTCGCCCTACCAGACTCAGCTTGTCGTCTTCGCGCGGGATGTCCTCAACCAGGGCGCGACGGCCGCGGGTGACCTCGGCGCGGCGGCGGGCGCAGGCTCAATGACCGGGTCCATTGTCCTCGCCACGTTTAGCAGCCCCCGCGCCATCCGCAATCTCATTGTCATGGGCGGGATCGGCTTCGCCCTCGCCCTCATTGCGTTCAGCTTCTCTGAGATACTGACGTTGAGCCTGCTCTTTGCCTTTTTCGCCGGTTTGGGCTTCCAGTCCTGCCTCGTGGGGACGACCGCGCGGGCGCAATTCCTCATCAACGACTCCATGCGGGGGCGGCTGTCTGCAATTCGCACGACGACGTGGGGAGCCTCGCCTGTGGGATTCACGATGATTGGCAGGCTGGCGGAGGAGTGGGGAGCGCCGACGGCCACGGCGATCATGGGCGCAATCACCCTCATCCTGGTCATCGTCATCCTCCTCATATTCCGGTCGCTGCGCGGCACGTCCGTGCCTGATCGACTCCTGGGTGACAAAGAGGAAACCGGAGAAGCCGGTATGGCGTCCTATTCCCGAGAGGCCACCTAAACCGCCCCTACGCCAAAATGTCCCGCCCCAGCGCCTTCTGAATGGTCGCCGTCGTCGTTTCCGCAACCTCGTCAATGGGGACGCCCTTCAACTCCGCCACCTTCGCCGCCACCATCGGCACGTCACGCGGCTCCGTCCACTTGTTGCGATTCTTCTTGTACGGCTGCGGATAAGAGTCCGTTTCAAGGACGATGGATTCCAGCGGCGCATGCTTCTCAACGATTTCCTGCAGCTGCGGCAGCCTCAGCAGCGGTTTGGCCAGCGAGAGATAGATGCCCTGATCGAGGCAGGCGAGCGTGTAGTCGAGCGGCCCCTGGAAATAGTGGGCGACAGTGGGCACTCTGTCGCCCACCTCCTCCCGGATGATTCTCAGCGGCTCCATGCCCGCCTCGCGATTGTGAAAAATCACGGGCAGATTCAACTCAACGGCCAAACGCAGCTGTGCCCGAAAGGCCTGTTCCTGCGCCGCACTGTCCGGCCGCCCCGGCTCCCAGTCCAGCCCGGTCTCGCTGATGCAGACCACCCGCTCGTGTGATGCCAATTCACGCAGCCGCCCGATTTCACCATCCGAAAGCGGGCCGGAGATATCCATCGGGTGGACGCCCACGCCCGCCCACACGGCGCCGGGGAATTGCTCTGCCAGACGCACGCATCGTTCGGACGATTCAATCGTGACGCCTGCCGCGATGATGGCCTCAACGCCCGCGTCCCGTGCTCGCGCCACGATGTCCGGCCACTCATCGGCGTCGTGCTGGTCAATATGCGTGTGCGTGTCGATGTACCTTGCCATCCGGTCTCCTCAGCAGGCCCCACGACCGTCGCAACCAAGTATAATTCGCTGAATTGTGGTTTGAGGGGAGGGTGGCGCGTGTCGCCATGGCGTCTGGCGTGGAGGCAAACACGGGGTAAGAGGGCGCTGGCGCTCGTCGCATCCCTTGGAATCCTGCTGACGATTACGCTCTCCGTTCTCGGCCCTCTCTATCTCAATACCGTCGAACGACTTGCCTTCCAGGACTACCTCGAACGCAACTCCTACAACCTGGATGTCACCGTCGCAACAAACTTCTCAACGTTTGAACCGAAACAATACAACGGCACGCGCAGCGTCATCCTGAACGCAGCGCAGGACACCCTCGGCGACGCGCTTGATCGCCACGGCGTCTACTCAACCGCCTTTCAGATCCGCACCGCGCTCACAGGCACGGACGAGCAGGACGTCGTCTCGACGCTGTTTTCTCGAACCGGTTTTGACGATAAGGTAAGCGTCGTTGAGGGCCGCCGCGCGCAGTTTGTTGCCAGCGGGCCGATCGAGGTGATGCTCGGCAGCCAGGCCGCAGAAAAGACAGGGCTGCAGGTTGGCCAGCACCTCCGGCTCAACTCCCGGCTCCCACCGCCCGCAATGCCCCATGACGCGGTCCTCGTGGGAATCGTTGAGCCGGTGGATTCGGAGGAGCGGTACTGGTTCCAGGGCGGCGGCCTCTTCTACGAACGCCTGGACGCCGAGCGCAACCAGGCCGGGCTATGGACAATAAGCCTTTTCCTGCCTGAGCAAACGCTCGTTGACCGCATCGGCGCTGAAACCCCCTCGCTTCTCGGCACAGTCACGGACACCCTGTACATCAACCCGGACGGTCTGCTCGATATGGGACTCGCCAACGCCGACGCGGCTGTCGCAGACCTGCAAGCCCGGCTCACTGCGGATGCGTCCCGCAGCATCTTCATATCCCTGCTCGCGAACAGGCTGCCCGATTTCCGTGATGAGGTCGCTCGCAACCAGATGCCGCTCATCATCGTGCTCGTCATCGTCGGCGCAATCCTGCTGTATGCCCTGACGATGATCGCGTTCACCGTCGGTCGAACAACCGAAGGAACTGTCGGTCTCCTGCGCAGTAGGGGAGCGGGGAGTCCCCGTACGGTCACACTCATACTTGCCTGGGCGCTCGGCGCAACAGTCCTTTCAGCAGTCCTTGCTCCCCTTCTCGTCTACGCGGCGATGTATGGGCTGGGCGAGCTTGGCGCGTGGAGGACTGCTCTCGACGGGGCGAGTCTGATGCCGGCTCCAATCACCCCCGTTCTGCCGTGGCTCGCCGCCGGCGTCGTCGTGACCGTCATCATCATGGCCGTGCCCGTCATCGGCGTCTCGCGTGTCCCGGTCTCCACCCTCCAGAGCGAAAGGTCCCGCCCGACAAATCTCCCGTGGTTCCGTCGCCTGCACCTGGATATCGTTCTCCTTGTGATCGCCGCGGCCATCCTGTGGCAGGTGGAGATTCGGGGTGTCGAAGAAGGCGTCGCCGTCGCGCAAACGGATGGCACGGCGCAGATTGACCGGACGGTGCTCATTGTTCCGATTGCGATGACACTTGCCGCTCTGCTGCTCCTCTACCGCCTCTTACCCTTTGGTATACGGCTTGCCGCCGCTCTCGCGCGGGCCATCGGGCGACTGCCGATAGACATGGCGCTGGAACGCATCAACCGCGCCTCCACACCCGCCGCCGCCCTTGCGGGCCTGTTGCTGCTGTTTGGCGTACTCGGCGTCTTTGTCGCCACCTTTGGCGGCACGCTGGATAGAGCGGCGGCGGACCAGGCGACCTTTCAGGCGGGTGTTGACGTTCGCATCGACCGTTCCCAATCCTTCGACGAGAAGTCATTCGCTGAGGTAACGGGTGATTTCCGGGGCATGGAGGGTGTGCAGGACGCCTCTGCTGCCTATGCAAGCCAGGCCGGGTTGGGGGCGAACCAGGTGGGGACCCTTGTGCCGATCATCGGCATCGATCCGTCCACCATCGGCGGCCTGCTGGAGTTCCGTGACGATTTTGCGGAAGTCCCCATGGAGCAGCTGCTCATCGATCTCGCCCTCACGGACGAGTCGCCCACGCCGCCCCGCGCCATTCCGGATGGCACGCAGCGCGTGGGTGTATGGGTGAACCCGGAATTGCCTCAGGCCAACCGGTTCCTGTGGCTCCAGATCATCGATGGCCTTGGGAGACCGGACACGTATAGTCTCGGCGCGCTGGACTTTTCCGGCTGGCGTTTCCTTGAAACAAGGCTTGCCCGGGGCAATCAACCACCACCCCCCGGCCCCTACACCCTCAACAGCATCATGATCTATGAACCCGTCGAGGGCGCGAACGGAGCGCCCGGATCTTTTGAGCTTGACGACTTTGTTGCAATCGATGCCGCAGGAACGCTAACCGTCGTTGAGGACTTTAGCCAATCCGCGGATTGGCTCCCCATCCTCCTGACCGGAGAGCGGCGTGACGTCATCGAAACCGGCACATCCGCCAGCGAACGCCGGGACACGATGAGATTCGTCTGGGGACGCGATACGCGGGACGGCGTGCGCGGCATCTATGTCTCACCGGGCGCGTCCTCCATACCCATGCTTGCCTCCGGCGACCTCTTGCTGAATCGCGGCTGGAACGTGGGCAGCCTGGCGGCGGTGCACGTGGCGGATCGACTCGTCCCCATCCGCATCGTCGGCACCCTTGCGAGTTTCCCCACAATCGAGCCCGGGTCGGCCGGATTTCTCGTCGCCAATGGGCAGTCGCTCATCGACCACGTCAACGCCGTCAGCGTCACCAAGAAGCTCTGGCCGAACCAGGTCTTTCTCTCGCTGCCTGACGCGCCGGAGCGGAGGGCGGCCATCGTGGACATGATCGTGAACGACGAACGATATTCAGGCCAGGTGGTGGACCGCATCGCCATACAGGAGGAAACGCAGCAGAGCCCGCTCGCGTCCGCCGGGTGGCGTGGCATGACGCTCATCGCCATAGTCGCGGGCATAGGAGCCCTGCTGATCGGCGTCGCGGCTCACGCTGCCGGCGCGGCATCGGATCGAGCGCGTGACAACGCCGTGCTGCGCGCGCTGGGCGTGCCGCGATTCACCGCGCTGGTCTCCTTTGTCGTTGAATACGTGACAATCGTCCTCCCGGCCGGCGCGGGCGCAATTGCCGTCGGCGCGTACCTGAGCTGGATTCTCGTGCCGCGATTCCAGGGCCTCGCCGGAACTGAGCCCGTGCCCAGCCTGATCCTCTCTCCGGACTGGCAGGTGGCCGGACTGGTCATCGGATTGATATGCGCCACGGGACTCGGCCTGGCCGCGGCACTGTGGCGCGCATATGTGTCGCAGCCCGTCGCCTGGGTGCTGCGCGGAGCGGAGGCGTAGCGTGGGCCTGAGACTCCTGCCGCTCGTGTTTCGCCGACTGCGCACGTACGCGCCCCTGCTGCTGCCCGTTCTGCTCGGCTCCACCGTTGCCGCCGCCACCATGGCCAGCATCGTCATCTATACACAGGCCCTCCGCGATCTGGGCCTGAGTCACGCCATCACAAACGCTGATGAGGAATCCCTCGATCTCGAAGTTCATTTCCAGACATCCGGCATCGATCGCGAGGTGTACGAACGCGCAACGCGCCGCGTTCACTCGAGCGTGTCGAATGTATTTGAGGGCTTGGCCGAGCGGGAGGTTCTGACGGTGCGGTCGTCGACGTTCCTCGTGCCTACCGACGGCTCGGACGAAATCGACCTTGAAACGACGCCGCGCGCCACGTTCCACATCCTCAATTCGAACCAGAAACTGCTGGCCCTCCAGGGCAGCATGGCGCAGCCGGGCGTTGTGGAAACCGTTGACGGCATCGCCACCGTCGAGGCCGTCGCCATGCGGCAGGGCGCGGAGTATCTCGGCCTTGAGATCGGCGATACTGTCCCCTTTGTGCCGTTCTGGGATGACAGGACGAGCAGGATAAACGTCCGGATCACAGGCTTTGCGATTCCCGTTGACCCTGACTCCCACTACTGGGACGCGCCTGCGCTGCAACGGCTCGTGCGTGAGCCGACACTCCTGAGTACGCTTCCCGTCATCGTTCCTGAGTCCACGGTTGTAGACATCCTCGGAACACTGTTCGTCAAGGCGGACGGCTCATATTACGCACGCTATATGACGAACCCCACGGAGATTCGCGCGGCAGATTCTGAACGTTTCGCAACGGCGATTGCTCTCCTCAATGGCTCCCTTGGCGGCTCTGTGGACGGGTACAGGCAGAACACGGAGCTGGATGACGTGTTGAATACGTATGACACGCGCATCCGGTTTATTGAAGCGCCCATCGCCATCATGCTCTTCCTCGTGACTGCGATGGTTCTGTATGCCATCGTTTTCCTCGCAGGCCTTGTCACGGACAGGCAGCGGGCGGATGCCGCGCTCCTCCGCAGCCGCGGCGCGCGCACTCCGCAAGTGCTCCAGATCTATGCCGTTCAGGGCCTGTTGGTGACCGCTGCCGCCTCCGCTGCCGCCCCCTTCATCGCCGCCGGTCTCATCGCAAGCATCGGCTATTTGCCCGTCTTTGCATCACTGGGTGACGGAGGCCCATTGCGTGTGTCCGTTTCACCGCTGGCCTTTGGCCTGGCGGCCATTGGAGGCCTGCTCGCTTTCGCCGTCCTACTCATCCCCACGCTGCGTCTTGCCCGCCGAAACCTCCTGGAGGAACGCCGCCTCATCGTCCGTCCCAACCAGGTCGGATTCGTTCAGCGCTATTACCTCGACGTTGGGTTGGCCGCAGCCGGGCTTATCTTCCTCTGGCAGCTGGGTCAGCAGGGATCATTGGTCGCGGACGCCCTTTCCGGCCAGCAGGGCGTGGACCTCTTCTTGCTGCTCATACCCACGCTGTTCCTGCTGTCAGCCGGCCTGCTCCTGCTGCGTGTTCTCCCGATCATCGGTGGGCTCGTCGCCCGGATTGCCGCGCCTGTGTCGCCAACCTGGCTCGCGCTTGGTCTCTGGCAGGTTGGGCGCAATCCGCTGTCCGTCACGAGGTTGGTGCTTCTTCTCGTTCTTGCAGCCGGACTCGGCGCATTCGCAGCCAGCTTTGGCGGCACCCTTGATCGCAGCTATGAGGAACGCGCGCGGTACGAGGCCGGCGCGGACGTGCGCATCGCCGGCGCTGCCATCGCCCGTAATGATGGGCCGACACAGGATATGCAGGCTCTCGTAGAGGCGCCCGACGGCGTGGCCGCCGCGGCGCGCGTATTCCGATCAGACGGCGGCTTTGCCGCAGGTTCATCGACAGATCGTTTTGATGTACTGGCCGTTGACGCCCCCACCCTCAAGAACGTGACATGGTGGCGTGACGATTTCGCATCCAACTCCCTGGACGAAACGCTTGACGCCGTCGATGCTCACGCGATCGACAACTGGGGCATCAGGCTCCCGGATGATGCCCGCCATCTGGGTCTGTGGGTTCGCAGCGCCGAGCAGCCCGACCCTCTCTCCAATCTGGCCGCGCTCGTTGAAGACGGCAATGGCCGCTACTTCACCATGTTCATGGGCAACCTGGAAAGCACGGAGTGGTCGTACAGAGAAGCCCCGCTCGAACCTATTCAGCGCTTCTCTTTCCGCCGCGCTGTCCCAACGATCGAACCCGTTGGACCATTCACGCTTGTCTCGCTCCAGATCGTGCAGCGCTCCCGCTCTGAGGGCATGTCCGCCGGAGCCTTCTACGTTGATGAGATCATGACACGAACTGCGGCGGAGGATTCAGAGCCCGTTTCCGTCCGCCGATTCACAAGCAAGGATGACCTGGCCGTCATACAGATCGGTCCTCTCACGCGCACGGATTCCCTGCAGCTGCTTGGCGGCGCAGGACGTGACGGCGGTTCCTCATTGCTCTTCAGTTGGGGCCCAACGACGGCATTCGTCCAACGCGGCTTCTACGTTGGCCCGCAAACGTATCAACTTCCGATGCTCGTCAGCCCGGGTATCGTGCGCGCGTCCGGTCTCCGTGTTGGCGACACCCTGGATATCGGCGTTGGCAGCGCCCGCGTCCCCGGAACAATCGTTGGCGTTGTGGACTTCTTCCCCACCATGAACCCCACCGAGGGCGCGGGCTATGTCATAACGGAGATGCAGGGCCTCTTACGCCATCAGAATCTCGTCGGGCAGGGACAGGAAGTGCAGGCTAACGAAGTTTGGTATCGCCTCGATGAGGGCCTGGGGGGCGAGGAGCGAACTGAGGCCTTGCAGGGCATCATGCTGTCCGTCGGCGCAAACCAGATCATCGACCGCGAGGAATTGATCGCCACCTCTCAGGCAGACCCGCTCGTGGCGGCAGGGTGGGGCGCTCTGTTATTGGTCGCCTATGGCGCGGTCCTCTTCCTGGGCGGAACCTGCTTTGTGGCACATTCCATCCTGACGGTCGGTGAGCGCGGCAGGCAATTCGCCCTCCTCCGCACCCTGGGACTCAACGGCCCGCAGATTCGCGCCGTCGTCTGGTTTGAGCACATGCTGGTTGTCGGCATCGGGATCGGGGCCGGATTCCTGCTTGGACAGAGGACGGGCGCGCTTCTGATGCCGTTCCTTGACCGCACGCAGGACGGGGTTGCCGTGCTGCCTCCATACATCATTGAAACGAGCGCCATCTCCGTCGGCATCGTCTACGCGCTCATGGCCGCCGTGTTCATCGCCGCCACGGCATTCGTCGTGCGCATGTACAATACGCTGGCCCTCGGCCAGACGCTCCGCATCGGGGAAGACTGAGGAGCAGTCATACTGATGACTATGACCAATCACAATCGCCCGCGCGATGTTCACATCATCTGCCGCGACCTTTTCAAGATCTACAAGGCGCAGGATCTGGAGGTTGTCGCCCTGCGCGGCCTTGATTTCCAGGCGGCGCGCGGCGAAATTGTCGCAATCGTTGGCGCAAGCGGCAGCGGCAAATCCACTCTGCTAAACATCCTCGCGGGCTATGACACCCCCTCCGCCGGGGACATCCGTGTCGGAGACCGTGACCTGCTCGTCATGCGCGGGCGGGCCGTGGAATCCTACCGCCTCCGTGAAGTCGGATTCGTCTGGCAGCAGACGGGGCGGAATCTCGTTCCCTATCTCACTGCCCGTGAAAACGTGGAACTCCCCATGCTGTTGGCAGGTGTCGGCGGCTCGGAACGCCGCGCAAGGGCGGAGGAACTATTGGACGCCGTCGGCCTTGCCGAGAGAGCGACGCACCGCGCCAATGAGCTGTCCGGCGGTGAGCAGCAGCGCGTCGCCATCGCCATCGCGCTGGCGAATCAACCCGACTTGTTGCTGGCGGACGAGCCGACCGGCGAACTCGATACGGAAACCGCGCAAACGATCCTGAACCTCTTCCAGTCCCTGCGAGACCGTTACGGCACAACGATCGTTATCGTGAGTCACGACCCGGAGATTTCCAACTTCGTCGATAGGGTCATCATCATCCGGGACGGCCGCGCAAGCGCCGAGATCGTTTCGCTGCATTCCTTCAGGCCGACCGAGGACAACGGCGCATCCGAAACCCCGCGCGAATACATCCTTGTTGACAGCATGGGGCGGCTGCAGCTCCCGCGAGAACTGATGGATCGCGTGCGCCTCCGTGAGAGGGCGGTGGTGACCGTTGACGGGGATCGCGTCGTCGTGACCCCGTCTGAGTCGGGTGAGATGTAGACCGATGATCAACGAGGCACGAGACGGGGCGAGGCCGGCTGTTCTTGCTGAGGCGCGAGGCGTGGAGCGTATCTACACGCTGGGAGCGGAGCGCCTGCACGCCCTGCGCGGCGTTGATATGCAGGGCGTGGCGGGAGAATTCATCGCGCTTATCGGACGTTCAGGCTCCGGCAAGACCACCCTTCTCAACATCCTCGTCGGGCTGGACCGCGCCACCACCGGCGAGGCGTTTCTGGCAGGACAGCGGTTGAACGGTCTCTCGGAAGAGGGCCGCGCCGCGCTGCGGCGGCAGCACGTTGGCATTGTCTTCCAGTCATCATCGCTCATGCCGTTGCTCACGGCTGCCGAGAATGTGGAGTTGCCGCTCCGCATCTCGGGCTGGTCGCGCAGAGACCGTGAAGAACGCGCCCGCGACGTGATGGATCGCGTGGGGCTGCTGCACCGGATGCGGCACAGGCCCTACGAACTCTCCGGCGGAGAACAACAGCGTGTCGGCATCGCGCGGGCCATCGCCTCCCGTCCCTCCGTCCTCATCGCTGACGAGCCAACGGGCGAATTGGATTCCGTTTCGGCGCAGACCGTGTTCTCCCTTTTCAGGAGCCTGGTGGAGGAAGAGAAAGTCCTCATCATCACCGCCACGCACGATCGCGCCATCATGTCTGCGGCGGACCGCGTCCTCGAACTCCGGGACGGACTCCTCACCCGCGAATCGACGCCCGAACGAGAGCCTGTCTCAGACTGACGTTCGTCTACCCCCGCGCCGCTGCCACCATCTCAGCAATCACGGGCAGGTCCTCCGCGCGCCGGTACGCAATCATCAACTCATCCACGCCGAACGACTCCATTCGCTGCAGGTGATCCCGCAGGCTTGCCGCATCCGTGAACACCAGCTCGGCGGCCAACTCCTCGTAGCTCGCCGTGTTCGGTTCCCGTCCGCAGAGCTGTTGCAGGTTGAAATTGCGGCCGAAATTCGTCACCCACCACTCGCGCACCTCTTCGGGCTCCACGTAGCCCAGCGTCGTTGTGACCTCAAAGTCGGGATTCTTTGCCGCCTTTTTGGCTTCCTGTGCTGTGCCGAGCAGGGTGGGATTGCTCGTGTAGAGATGAACGCCGTCCGCCGTGTCGCGGGAAATATCCAGCCAATAGCGGCTCATGGACGCGATGGCGATGGAGATGTGTTCCTGCACCGGCTGCACACGCTGAGAGACCTCTCTGAACGTGAACGCCGTCCCCTCCATGCTGACCGTCTCGCCCGCGAGCAGCCCGTTGATGATCGTGATTGCCTCCGTCACGGCCTCGTCCGGTCGATCGGCGTCGATGCTCGCGATGTACGGTCGCGATCCCCGGCCGATCGAGAGATCGACCCGTCCCCCGGAGAGCTGATCAACCGTCGCGGCTCCGTGCGCGATGACGGCGGGATTCCGATGATACGGCGCCATGACTCCGATGCCGATCCTCGGCTTCGTTGTGTATGCCGCCGCCAGCGCCGCCGTTGTCCAGACTTCCCACTGCGAAAATGCCGCGTCCGGAACCCATATCCGCTCAAAGCCGTACGAATCATAGTCCTTGATGTAATTCACCAGGTCCGTAACAGGTGTCCGGACGGCAAGTTCAACACCGATGCGCATATGCGTGAACCTCATTTCTTGGAGATGTCTGATTAGCGTGTGCCCTGTGCATTGGGGCGTCAAGCATGGGGCGTCTATGATTAAGGGGACGACTTTCGCGTAACAGGAGGAGATGCGCGGGTGATTGAGGATATTCTGTCCGACTTTCAAATGGTCCTGGAAGACCCGGGACCGTTCTTGCAGTTCATGATTGTGTGGGGCGGCGGCGCGGTGGCCGTGATGCTAGCCGTTTGGCTGGTATTGCCGCCGATGATCCGCGGGTTCCTGCGATCGCTGGACCGGGTCTTCCCGGGCGGGTTTGAGTGGCTCCAGGCGGACCTGAGCGCGATGGTGGTGCGGGCGGCATGGATCCTCATCGTGATCGCCACGATCGAGATAGCCGCGTCGTTCGCGCTCGGTTATTCGTCGCTCGCCCGGGGATCGATGGCTGCGGCAGGGCAGTGGGTTCTGGATTCGGCCCTCGAGAATGCGCTGCCGGTGGTTCTCATCGTCATCGGCGGCATCATCGCCATGCGCATCATTACCTTCAGCGTGCCGCGCCTTGTTGAATCCAACATCCGCGCCCGCGCCAACGTCACCCTTGAAGAGGAAATCCAGAAGAACATTGACACCCTCTCGGATGTTGTTGTCGACACGTCCCGCGCAGCCATTGTGCTGCTGACCATCTTTCTTGCGCTCAGCCAGATTGGCGTCGATCTCGCGCCCCTCCTTGTTGCCGCGGGCGCAATCGCCGTCGGTGTCGGCTTTGCCGTCCAGAATCTCATCCGTGACATCCTCGGCGGTATCTTCATCATCCTTGAAAACCAATATCGCGTCGGTGATGTTGTCAGCATCGCCGGCATCGCCGGACTGGTTGAGGACATCAACCTCCGCCGCACGCTCCTCCGTGACCTTGACTACCGGCAGCACACGATCCCCAACGGACAGATCAGCACCACGACGAACTACACCAAGGACATGTCCCGCGTGAACATGAACATCGGCGTGGCCTACAAGACGGACATGGAGCATGCCTTTGCCGTGCTGAACCGGATAGGGCAGGAGATGGCCGACGAAGAGGAATGGGGACCGATAATCCTGGACCCCATCAAGGCGCTGCGTGTTGATAACTTCGGCGACTCCGCCATTGAGATCAAGGTGCTCGGCGAGGTTCTCCCCATCCGCCAGTGGGATGTTTCCGGCGAATACCGTCTTCGTGTAAAGAAGGCCTTCGACGAAGAGGGGATCGAGATACCGTTCCCCCACCGCACGCTCTACATGGGCGATGTCTCCCCGGAAACCATTGGTCTCCAGGGCGCCATCATGGAGGCTCAGCAGGAAGCTGCGCGCGCGGCTCCCCCGGAGAGCAATGCCTCGGACTCGTAGCGCCACTCCCGGAAGGACGGGTACGGAACCACGCGCATGGCAGAGCCGCTGTTCAACCACCGGTCGGACATAGAAGCCCGTATTCGGGCTGTCGACCACGTCCTGATCGCATGCGACTTTGACGGAACCCTGTCGCCCATCGTCCCCCACCCCCGGGACGCCTACATCCTTACGGAATGCGCGGACGCCCTCAGGCAACTGACCCAACAGCCGGGATATGCCGTTGCGATTGTGAGCGGGCGCGCGCTTGAGGATGTTCGGGATCGTGTTGGCCTCCCAAATGCCATCTATTCTGGGAATCACGGCATTGAGATCGCCGCGCCCGGTCTCGTTTTTGAGGATGACGCCGTGGAACGCGCCCGCCTGCTCATGGCTGATCTGCGCCGGGGGCTTGAGCCCGGCATCAGCCAGATCAACGGCGCTTTCGTTGAAGACAAGGGTTTGAGCCTCAGCGTCCACTCCCGCATGACGCCCGACGAGCTGGAACCCAAAGTGCAGGAGATCGTCCATGCTGTGACTGCGAACGCAGTTGCTGACGGCGAAATCACCGTCGTGCAGGGCAAGAAAGTGCTTGATATCCGCCCCGCCGCCGCCCGTGACAAAGGCGCGGCGCTGCGATTCATCATGGACACGCTCCTGCGAATGTCAGAGACGCAGTTCTTTCCCATCTACATCGGGGATGACACAACGGACGAGGACGCTTTTCGGGAAGTCAATCTCTCTGGCGGACTCTCGATTCTCGTTGGCGGACCTGACCGCGATACCGCCGCAACGTACCGGCTGGATTCCCCCGCAGACGTCGCCGAATTCCTGAACGGTTTGGTAGACGCCTAAACGCGCGTCGCCGTCAGCGATTCGCTATGATTGACTTCTAAGGGTAAGGGCAAAGGCAAAGGACAGGATTGTGCTATGAACGCATCAGAAATCATGTCAAGCCGCGTGTACACCATTCAGGCCGAGGCAACGGTGGTGGATGCCGCCAATGTCATGCTGGATCACAACATTAGCGCGCTGCCTGTGGTGAATGACCGCGATAAACTCGTTGGCATCATGAGCCACTCGGACTTCTTCCTGACGCCTATCCGCGACCCGGGGATGCACGGAACGGTTTTTGAGCTTTTCGGCCACGTTTTCGTCAATCGGGACAACATCGGCAATCTGCATTCCGTCCTCTCCAGGACCCTCGTCTCGGATGTGATGTCCACGCCAGTCGTGACCGTCGTGGAGGACACGCCGGTGGAGGAAGTCGTTCGCATCATGCACCAACGTCGGCTCAAGCGGCTCCCGGTTGTGCGTGACGATAAACTCGTTGGGATCATTACCCGCCACGACTTCGTTCGCCTGGCTGCGACGATCGTGCGTTAACTCGCAGTGAGCGTCGTCCATCCCGTGCCCCGGGTTTGGGCGGAAACGAGCGCACCGGGTTCTCCGGGCCTACCCTGAGCAACTCAGACAGTGGAGGAAGAAATGACAACGACCATCATCCGTGGCAAGCACGTCCTCGTCCGAGCCGACCTGGCAGGTGATAGCGCAGTGCTCACCGACGGGGCCGTGGCGCACACTGACGGCCGGATCGACGCAGTCGGCTCATATGACGACCTGCGCGCGCAATTCCCGGACGCCGAAGTCGTTGGCAACGGACGCCAATTTCTCATGCCGGGAATGGTCAATGCCCACCACCACGGGCGCGGCCTGTCCGGCCTTCTCCTCGGCCAACCGGACGGCGGACTCGAAACGTGGATCAACCACGCGTGGGGACGCCGCTCCGTTGAGCCGTACAACATGATGTTGATCACGCTGCTGAACCTGATCAGGTCCGGCACCACCACGGTCATGTTCAACCAGTCGGCGACGCCGCGCCGCATGGTGTGGGATGAAGCGCAGGCCAACCTGCGCGCCTTTGATCAGGCCGGTGTCCGGGCGGCATTCTCGCTTGCGTTCAAGAACCAGTGCTACCTCGTCTACGGAAACGACGAGGATGTGCTGAGCAGAATGCCGGATGACCTCGCAAGCGGCGTGCGCGGCGTGATTCAAGGCTCCGTCCTCTCCGACGAGGACTACTTCGCCATGACGGCGGACCTGATCCGTGATTACCCCGTTGATTCAACCACCATGGTGCGCGTTCTCTACAGCCCGCAGAGCTATCACTGGGCTGATGAAGATACCCTGCGCCACATCGCAGATCTGGCTCGCGCGGCGAACGTGGGCATCCACACGCACTGCGTTGAGAGCTACTACCAGCGGCTGTACGCCGAGCGCCTGCACGGGCAGGGGCAGACCCCCACGCGCCGCCTGTATGAACTCGGTTTCCTGGGCCCCAAGACATCCTTCGCCCATGGTGTCTGGCTCACGGAGGATGACATCGAGCTGATGGCCGAAACGGGCACCAGCATCAGCCACAACCCAAGCTCCAATCTGCGCCTCCGCAGCGGCATCGCTCCCGTCCTTGAGATGCATCGGCAGGGCATCCACGTCGCGCTTGGCACGGACAGCACGTCCATCAACGACGATGATGACCTCTTTCAGGAGATGGCGCTCGCCATGCGCCTGCATCGTCCGCCGGGCCTGGACGTTCCCCATCTCACAGCCCACCAGGTTCTGCACATGGCCACCCTCGGCGGCGCATATGAGACCACGTTCGGCGAGGACATGATCGGCTCCCTCGAAGTCGGCAAACGTGCTGACATGGTCCTGCTCGACTGGGATCGCATCTCCACGCCGTACGTCGCAGAGAACCTCGATGTGCTGGACGTGCTCGTCTCGCGGGGGCGGGCCAGCGATGTCGAGACCGTCATCGTTGAGGGCAAGGCCATTTTCGAGGACAAGCAATTCAAGACCATTGATGCTGCCGCCGTCGTTGAGGCCGTCCGTGAGGAACTGAGTACTGCGGAACCGGAGGACCTCACCAATCGCCGCGATCTCGCCGCTCGTCTCGAACCCTACCTCCGCGAATACTACGCAGACTGGCACGTCCCCGAGCAGCCCATGTACCACTACCAGAGCCTGGGGTGAATATCGACCAGCGCAAAGAAATCGGATAGACGCCCCCTGGGCCTACCCGCATCATGTCCGTGAAGCAACCCTGGACGATAGTGGGGTAAAGACATGACGGCAACGATCGAACGCAAGACAGAACCGGACGCGCTCGCGGACGAACGCTGGCAAGCCATCCGCAACAATGATCCGGCCTATGAAGATGCCTTTGTCTTCGGCGTCAAGACCACCGGCGTCTACTGTCGAACAACATGCCGCGGCGCGCCCGTCCTGCGAAAGAACATCGAATTCTTTGAAGAGATAGCAGACGCTCGCGCCGCGGGCTACCGCGCATGCAAACGTTGCCGACCTGACGAGGGTGGGCCGCATGCCCGCGCCGTCAACGTGGTTACGCACGCCTGCGAACTGATCGATGCCAATCCTGATGAGCGTCTGGCTGTTGCTGCGCTTGCCCGTGCCGTCGGCGTCACGGACCACGCGCTCCGCCGCTCCTTTGAAATGGCGCTCGGCATCACCCCGCGCCAATACGCGGAACAACGGCGGCTCGAGCGGTTCAAGGATGGCGTGCGCAACGGGCATGATGTGACGTCCGCGCTCTACGAGAGCGGTTTCGGCTCGTCCAGCAGGCTGTATGAGTCCTCAGGCGCGCATCTTGGCATGACGCCGGGGCAGTACCGCAGCGGCGGGGCAGGGGTCTCAATCACGTATGCCATTGTTGATAGCCCGCTCGGCCGCTTGCTCGTCGCAGGCACGGAGAAGGGTGTATGTCGAATCTCCGTGGCCGATGATGATGAATCGCTGGAAACCGCGCTCAGGAAAGAGTTCCCGCAGGCAGAGCAATCGAAGGATTCTGGGCCGCTGGGTGAATGGTTGAAGATCATCGCGCGTGTCGTGACCGGAGAGTCGCCGGATGAAGTGACCGATCTTCCGGTGGATGTGCGCGGCACCGCCTTTCAGCGCCGTGTGTGGGAGGCGCTCCGGCGCATTCCACGAGGTGAGACCCGAACCTATGCCCAGGTCGCGGACGACATCGGGCAGCCCAGTGCCACACGCGCCGTCGCTAATGCCTGCGCCAAGAACCCCACGCCTATCGTCGTCCCCTGCCATCGCGTCGTGCGGACTGACGGCGGCATCGGTGGCTACGCCCTCGGCATCGAGCGCAAGAAGAAACTCCTCAAACAAGAAGGCGCAGGAGACTAGCGCCTAACCCCCCGCAGTTCCGGCAGCAGAAGCCGCAGCACCATCACCACCACGAACCCCGTGCCCGTCAGCACTGCCAACGCCATCTGAGGGCCCAGGTTCTCCGGCTCGGCCATCCAGCCCACCGTCAGCATCCCCAGCGGACTCGCGCCGATGCCCAAGGCGATTGCGCCCATCGCACGTCCCCGCATCTCCGGGCTTACCGCCCGAAGCGCAATCGTCGGCTGCATCGTGGCGAAACCGGCCATGCCGAGCCCCGCCACCATCAGCAGAGCAAGTGAAACCGTGTACCACTCTGAAAGGGCGAAGAGCACCATGATCCCCAGCATGAATGCCGAACCCAGCGAATAGACCTGCCCGTGGTTGCGTATTTGCCGCGACGCAATGATGATTGCCCCCGTCAACGAGCCGATTCCCGCCGCGCCCGCCAAGACCCCGTACAGAAACGCGTTTGCGCCCAGCACATCCCGCCCAATCACCGGCACCATCGTCAGGAAGGGGAATCCGAAGAAATTGAGACTGACCGTGATGGTCAGGGCGGCCACAAGTGCCCTATTTTTGCCCAGCATCGTCACCGATTCCTTCAACTGTCGCAGCACGGGCGTCTTTTCCTCGCCCATCGACTGAGTCTTTGGAATGGTGAACAGGACCCAGCCCGCCGCCACGTACAGGGCCAACATCAGTCCATACGAGCCTGAGAAGTCGACCAGTTCGATGATCGTCCCGGCAAACAACGGCCCCACAATGCTGCTTCCCGTGAGGGCAACGACATCCAGCGAAATGGAGTTGGTGAGGGCGTCCCCACGAAAGATCTCTGCGAAGTAGGCGCGCCGTGCCGAGAAATCCACCGCCCATGCGGAGCCGGTGAGAAACGTCGCGAGATATGCGTGCCACGGCTCCACGTCCCCGCCAACAAGCACCGCAAACATCCCGCCGACCACCACCACGTTGACGATCTGCGTTGAGATCATCACGTACTTGCGCGGAAAACGATCCGACACGCTGCCCGCCACCAGACCGAGCAGGAACATCGGGGCCATACGGAACACGCCGACGAGCGCTACCTGTGACGGCGAGTCTGTCAGCTCAAGTACAAGCCATGACAGGACCGCCATCTCCATCATGCGGTTCACATACCACACCCACCCCGCCATCCACAGGCGGCGGTAGACAGGGTTGCGGAGCGAGCGGAACGTGCGGAAACGCGTAGTTGCTTCGGTCTCGTCCTCAGCTAGTGTAAATGGCCCGGTATTGCTCAAGCGCTGCAGCTCTTGAGGAACTCGTCAAGCTCTTGGTTGTACTGCTCGGGGCGTGCTGCGCGCATACTGTGTCCCACCTCCGGCCACAGGCGGAAGTCCAGGTCGGGCGTGGCGATGCTGCGGTAGTACTCAAGCTCCTCCGGCATCATGTAACCGCCCGCAGCGATGTCCGCGACCAGCACGAGTGTCGGGACCGAGATGCGCCGCATGTGGTCCTCGCAGCGGAACGCCCACTGCCGGTTGTCGGTCAGGAGCCGCGTAACGGCGTGCGGCGAGAAGTGATGATGGCGGTAGACCAGTTCATCAGCCTCTTGTTCGGACATGCCCTGCTCTTTTGCCTCGGCGCGAATCTCGGCTTCCGGCCTGTTGTGGCGCGCCAGCGCCTGCTGAAGGCTTGTCACGTGCACGTTTACCATCTTCCAGTACACCGGGTCCTCGAGGAACGCGCAGCAGATCTTGTCCGCGAAGTCGGACGCCATGATGGTGCCGATGTTGCCGCCCCAGGAATGGCCGACGTATGCGGGCTTTTCAAGGCCCAGCGTGTCAATCAACTCCGCAACGTCCGTCGCGAAATCGCGCAGCATATAGCCCGTCACGGGCTTGTCCGTCTGCCCATGGCCGCGGTTGTCCGGCGCGATGATGTGATACCTGTCCTCGAATGCCTCCGCCACCGCTTGCCAGGACGACGCCAACCCTGTCCATCCGTGCACAAGGAGCAGGTCGGGATTCGAAGGATCACCCCATTCGAGGTAGTGCATGTTGAGGCCCTGGATATCGACGAATTTGCTCTCCGGCATGGTGTTTCCCCCGTCACGCGCGGCGTTGTCGCCGCGTCTGCGTCCCGCTTAGAGGAAAAGTGTAGCACGCCCTCTCCCATCTCCATGGCCTCCACTGCCTCGTCATTCCCGCTCTCCATCCGTCATTCCCGCGAAAGCGGGAATCTGATATGCATTGCGCAACCAGACACCTACTACCTTCCATCCACGCTCCGCTCGCCTCCCTATTTGACCAGCTACAGGCCGACGGCTAGGGTTAAGGCACGTCGCGAGACTCTTTTGGTGCGTGCAGCCGTTAGTTGAGCTTGCCGGTGGGACAAGGGGGCAAGGCGATGCAGCAGATACAGCGTCTCGTCGTCGTGTCCAATCGATTGCCGCCATCGACACTTCCTGACGCGTCCCGAGACCAGAGAAATCAACCTGTGGGCGGTCTTGTGTCTGCCGTGCAGTCAGCCCTTGAACAATACGGCGGCCTGTGGTTCGGATGGAGCGGCACCACAACGGAGCGCCGCCTTGCCGTGGAACCGACGGTCGCGCACAGTGGCAGCATTGACGTTGGCGCAATGAACCTGACTGCCGATGAGGTCAATCTCTTCTACTCCGTCTTCGCCAATCGCACTCTCTGGCCCCTTCTCCACGCCTTCCCCAATTTCGTTCAGCTTCGCCATGACGCCTATCGAGGGTATCGACGCGTCAACCGCAGATTTGCCGAAGGCCTCTACCCCCTCCTTCGAAACGGCGACGCTGTTTGGGTGCAGGACTATCACCTGATCCCCCTGGGTTCGGAACTGCGCCGGATGGGATGGCAGGGCAAGATCGGCTTTTTCCTGCATACGCCGTTCCCCGCCGCAGAGGTCTTCTCCATTCTCCCGTGGGCGAGGCAGCTCCTTGAAGAGTTTGTCAGCTATGACCTGGTCGGGTTCCACACGAACCGGTACGCCCACAACTTCCTTGACACCCTGCAAGCGGAAATCGGAGGCGTTGTTGACGCGGGCGTATTTGATGGCCGATCCGGGACAGTTGGAGCGGGTGTGTATCCCATTGGAACCGACCCGGACCAGTTCCAGAAATGGACGCGTGAATCAGGTGAAACGGAGACGACGGGTCTGCTGCAGCGGCTTCTGCCGCGCCGACCGGTTGAACGCAAGAAAGTCGTGCTGGGCGTCGACCGGCTTGATTACTCGAAGGGCATCCCCCAAAGGCTCAGGGCGTTTGAGGCGATGCTTGACCGGTACCCGGCCGTTCGCGGCAAGGTCACCTTGATCCAGATTTCTGCCCCCTCGCGCAGCCGCGTGCCGGAATACGTCCAGGAACGCGAACGGGTGGACGGACTGGTCGGGCGCATCAACGGCCGGTTCGCCGAGGCGGACTGGGTGCCTGTCCACTACCTTTACCGCTCTTACAACCAAGAGGAATTGGCCGGCTTCTTCCGTGAGGCGGATGTCTGCCTCGTGACCCCGCTCCGGGACGGCATGAACCTTATCGCCAAGGAATTCGTCGCATCCCAGGGCGCTGATCCCGGCGTCCTGGTATTGTCCCGTTTCTGCGGCGCCGCCGAGACGATGCGGGAAGCGCTGATCGTCAATCCTTACGACCTTGAAGGCACCGCAGAGGCCATGCACAGCGCCCTGTCCATGACGCATCGTGAACGGCGTCGTCGGTGGATGGCCCTGTATGACGACGTTCAGCTAAACACCGCCAAGGCGTGGGCCGACAACTTCCTCGCGGACCTCAATGCGGGCCGCAACACCTACGTCCCGCAATCCGCAATATAATGTCGGGTACGGTCGGGATATTGTTGCGATGCGAACCCTCATTATTTCGGACATTCACTCAAACATCGTCGCGTTTGACGCCGTCCTGCGTGATGCCAACGCACGCGGTCCCGTCGACAACATCTGGTCACTGGGGGATATGGTCGGGTACGGGCCGCATCCCAATGAGTGTCTTGACACCCTCCGCGGCTTTGACCACATAGCCATAGCCGGCAACCATGACCTGGGAGCAATCGGCGGCATCTACCTGGGCACATTCAATGAAGAGGCGGCCGTTGCCTGTGAATGGAACGGCCAACAGCTGACCGCGGAGAATCGCGCCTATCTTGAAGGCCTGCCGAGGGTCGTGACGCAGGGCGAATTCACTCTTGCGCACGGCTCCCTCCGCGACCCTGTTTGGGAATATCTCATCCATGAGGAGGCCGCGCGCGCGTCATTCGATCTGCTGGAGACGCCGTTCCTGCTGGTGGGGCACTCCCACCTGCCCCTGATCTTTGAAGAGATCGTCACGGGGCAGAACTCCCCGCAGCGCGTTCATGCCATGGGTCGTCTCAACCACGGTTCCCTCATCCACCTGCCCAATGACGTTCGCCTCATCATCAACCCCGGCAGCGTGGGACAGCCGCGTGACAGCGATCCTCGCGCGGCCTACCTCATTCTCGATTCGGATGCCCGCACGCTCACGCAGTTCCGTGTCGCTTACGATACGGAATCCGCGCAGAAACATTTCACGGACGCCGGTTTGCCTGCCAGCCTGGCCGAGCGTCTCGCATACGGTCTGTAGGGCGCGCCGGCGTGAGGCAGACGGCTGTCAATTTCTTCTCGACCGATGACCTGACCCTTGAAGGCATCGTCGCCGAGCCGTCCGGCGATGAGATTCCGGAAGGTGGAGGCGATCTTCCCGGCGTCGTCTTCTGTTCCCCTGAGCCTCATTTGGGCGGCACGATGCTCAGTCCCGTTGTCGAGGCGTTGACACGAGAAGTCACTCCCCGCGGTTTTGTGTCGTTTCGATTCAACTACCGCGGCGTTGGGGAATCCCGGGGCGAGAACGCCTTGGGGGAAGGTCAGGTGTCAGATGCCCTCGCGGCAGTTGACATGGTGCGGGAATGGCCGGGCGTCGACGGGCAGCGCCTTGCCATCGTCGGCTATTCGTACGGCGCAAGCATCGCCCTGCGTGCCGCGGCCAAACAACCGGATGGCGTGCAGGCCGTCGTCGCGGTGTCACCCATACTGGATATCCCATTGATCGGCATTCCGACAGAAGGCGGGCTTTCAAAGGTAAACGTGCCCGTGAGATTCCTGATAGGGGGCGATGACGCACTCACAACGCCGGAGAGATTGGGCGCGTGGGTTGATGGCATTGGGCGTGCTGATGTGACCGCGATGGCGCTTGAGGGCGCGGACCGCGCATGGCAGACCAGCCGCCCCGCGCTGGCCGCTGCGACGGCAGGTTTCCTGGATCAGACGATGGCTCTCCGTTGACACGGAACGCCCCCGTACCTACGATTCTGACTTGAGACGTTCACAGGAAAGAGCACGGACAAGCACAAGCAGGGAGGCAAACTAGATGGGGACGTACGTGTTGCTAAGCACGCTGACGGATGAGGGACGCAAGACCGTAAAGCATCGGCCTGAGCGGATCCAGGAAGTGAATCGCGAGATTGAGTCGTGGGGCGCAAAGGTCACGGCCCAGTACGCCGTGCTCGGCAACTATGACTTCGTCAACATCGTTGAGGCTCCCGACAACGAGACGATCGCGCGGGTCTCCTTGGAACTCGGCGCGCGCGGCACCATCCAGATTGTCTCTCTCCCGGCCTTTCCGATTGAGCAATTCATCGCCCAACTCGCTAAAACCCGCGACAACTAGGCCACAACGTCCCTGACGTAGGACACGTAGTCCGAAAAACGACGCGGCGCAAACCCGAACGCCTGCTCAACCGAATCGAGCGCCGTCACGTTGTCCACCCGGAGTTGGCTTAGCTCCGCCGCTGTTATCGGCGGGTCATTCAGGACGCGACCCATGACCGCCGCCCCAAACCGGATGGCGAATCGCGGTATGGGCAGGCTGTAGACGCGCCTGATTCCCAATTCGGTGGCAAAGGCGCGCGCAATGTCCACGAGCGCGATCTGCTCCGGCCCGCCGATCTCATAGGTCTGTCCCGCCCGCTCAGGCTCCGTCACGCACAGCGTCAGCGCTGCGGCAAGATCGCTCACGTACATCGGCTGCAGCAGGGTGCGCCCTCCGTCCGGAAACGGCAGCAACGCCACCGGCCCCGTCCGCAGCAGCTTGACCGTTCGCCGTGAAACGGCGTCCGATACTCCAAGCACCAGCGACGGCTTGACCACCGTCCACTCCAGCCCGCTGTTCGTTACCGCGTCCTCCGCTTGCCAGCGTGATCGCCCGTACGGCATCTCCGGATCATCGGACGCGCCAAGAATCCCCATATAGACCAGGCGGTTCGTTCCCACGTCCTTCATGGCGTCGATGAGCGACTGCGTTGTGCCCACGTTCGTATCGCCGAAGGAACGTCCCTCCGTTTCGCGGATGATGCCGACTGCGTGTACAACGGCGTCCGCATCGGACACTGCGTCACGCACCGCGTTCAGGTCGCGGGCGTCCCCCTCAATGACCTCAACCGCCTCGCGCAGCATGGTCTCGCCCCGATCGGCGCGATCGCGGGCGGCAACCACGTCGTCTCTGGATACCGTGCCGATGCTCGCAAGTGTTTCAATGGCCTCGAACGCCACCGCAAGTGACCGCCGCCCATCACTGAACACTCTTTCCGGTGAGCGGGAGAGGACGCGTATCGGCCCGTGGCCCGTCGCCGCCAGCGTTGCCACAAGGTGCCGCCCCACAAACCCTGAGCCGCCCAACACCGTAACGTTCAAGTACAACCTCTCTTGCTGGAGTTGCATCCACCCGCCACTGTCAGTTTACGCGCCCGCATATCCCTTTCCCCGTTCGCCTTGCCCCTCTCAATCGCCCAATGCTATTCTCGCGGCGTGCGTGGGTAAGCCTGCGCGCGCCAATAGGGGATAAACGGGGGAGGGCTGATTCATGGCCAACTATGACAACATCCTGTATGAGAAACAGCGCAAGGGCGTCCTGATTACGCTCAACAGGCCGGAACGGCTGAACGCCATCAGCCCCGACCTTGAGCGCGAACTCCATGAGGCGCTCGATGAGGCGGAGGCCGATCCCGACGTTCGCGCCATCGTCCTGACCGGGGCGGGCAGAGCGTTCTCGTCCGGCTATGACATCTCGGGCGAGGCCGAGTTCGAGTGGCCGTATGCGCTGCCCAAGAACACCAGCGTCGCCGCGCACCTCGACCACTGGCGCACGTCGGATCGCAGGAACATGCGCTATTTCCTGCATCTGTGGGAACTCACCAAGCCGGTCATCGCCGCGGTCAACGGCTGGTGCATGGGCGGCGGCTCCTGGTACGCCAACGCGGCCCACATGACCCTCGCGGCGGATAACGCCGTCTTTGCCCAGCCGGAAGTCCGCCACATGGACAACACCAGCTTCTTCTGGGTGCTCAACGCGGGCTACAAGCACGCCCTGCGCTACGCGCTGACAGGCGACCACATTGACGCGGAGGAGGCCCTCCGCATTGGCATCGTCAACACGATCGTCCCTGCCGATGATTTGCTCGATGAGGCCTTCAAGATTGTCGAGCGCATCGCGCTGGTCTCACCGGAGACGGTCAAGATCAACCTCTACGTCGCGACGATGGGCCTTGAGATGATGGGCCTCCACAACGCGCTGAACCTCAACGCTGAGCTGTCCGCCCACGCCCACACCTCCGTCAGCGAGGAGGGGCGTCGTCCATTCGTCGAGGCGCAGGAGAAAGGCGGCCTGCGCGGATACCTTGAAGCGCGCGACGGCCCATTCCAGCCGGAGCCGTTCGGCCCCCGCTCCCGCCCCCGCGAATAAACGTCAACCAGATCCGAAAGGAGAAACAAGAACCCGTGCCCAACTACGAATACGTCCTGTACGAGAAGCAGCGCAAGGGCGCGCTCATCACACTGAATCGCCCCGAAGCCTTGAATGCAATCAGCCCGCAGATGGAGGATGAACTCCACCTGGCGCTCGATGAAGCCGAGGCGGACCCCGAGGTTCGCGCCGTCGTTCTCACCGGGGCGGGCAGGGCATTCTCCGCCGGCTACGACCTCGGCGCGCCGGATGCTCCGATGCGCGACTTCGTCTGGCCGTACGGCGTCGCGCCCGGTCAGAGCGTCGCCGAACTGTTGGATTCATGGCGCACGAACGACAACGACGGCGTCCGCAAACTGCTCCACATGTGGGAGCTAACCAAGCCCGTCATCGGCGCGATTAACGGCTGGTGCATGGGCGGCGCGTCCTGGTACGCCACCGCAACCCACATGACCCTCGCCTCTGACCAGGCGGTCTTCGGCCAGCCGGAGGTGCGCCACATCTCCAACACCAGCTTCTTCTGGGTGCTGTCGGCAGGTTATAAGAACGCGCTGCGCTATTCGCTGACCGGCGACCACATCGATGCCGAGGAGGCGCTGCGCATCGGCATCGTCAATAAGATCGTCCCGCACGAGGACCTGCTCGATGAGGCCTTCCAGCTGGTGGAGCGCATCGCGCTGGTCTCGCCGGAGACGGTCAAGATCAACCTGTATGTCGCCACGATGGGCCTTGAGATGATGGGGCTTGCCAACGCGCTCAAACTCAATGGCGAACTGTCGGCCCTCGCGCATTCATCCAGCCGCGAAGACTACCGCAAGGAGATGTTCGATGGCCTCACGCAGGGCGGCCTCCGCTCATTCCTCACCGTGAGGGACGGCCCATTCCAGCCGGAGCCCTTCGGCCCCCGCTCCAAGGTCAGAGACTAATCCCAACTCGTCATTCCCGCCACTACACCCGTCATTCCCGCGAAAGCGGGAATCCGGAACACCAAAAACAAACCAACCAGGACAAGCAGAGCAGAAGAAAAGAAAGGAAAAGAAAGTGGGCAGCTACGAAAATATCCTGTATGACAAGCAGCGCAAGGGCGTGCTCATCACACTGAACCGTCCCGAGGCGCTGAACGCGCTCAGCCGCGACCTTGAAGACGAATTGCACGTCGCGCTGGATGAGGCAGAGGCCGATCCTGAGGTCCGCTACATCATCCTGACGGGCGCCGGCCGCGCATTCTCCGCGGGTTACGACATCGCCGGTGGCCGCGCCCCGACCGTCTGGCCCTACGGCCTGCCGGAGGGCTCCAACATCGCCCAGATGCTGGATGACTGGCGCACGCGTGACAAGCCGGATCGATTCATGCACCTCTGGGAGCTCACCAAGCCCGTCATCGCCGCCGTCAATGGGTGGTGCATGGGTGGAGGCTCCTGGTACGCGCTGTTCTCGCACATGACCTACGCGTCCGAGACCGCGGTGTTCTCCCAGCCTGAGGTCCGCATGATCTCCAACACCAGCTTCATCTGGACGCTCAACGCGGGCTACAAACACGCCCTGCGCTACAGCCTCACCGGCGACCACATCGACGCCGAAGAGGCCCTGCGCATCGGTATCATCAACCAGATCATCCCGCAGGACGACCTGATTGAAGAGTGCTTCAAGATCGGCGAGCGCATCGCGCTGGTCTCGCCGGAGACGGTGAAGATTAACCTGTACGTGGCGACCATGGGCCTCGAGATGATGGGCCTGCGCAATGCTCTCATCCTCAACGGCGAGCTTTCCGCCTTCGCCCACGCCTCCAAGCGTGAGGATGTCATGCGGCCGCTGGAGCAGGCGCGCGAGGAGGGCGGCATGCGCGGCTTCCTCCAGCAGCGCGACGGCCCCTTCCAGCCGGAACCCTTCGGGCCGCGCTCAGCCGCCGCACGCGGCAACTAACGCTTAGACACCATTCGATCAATGGGGTAGGGGCGGCCACAGGCCGCCCCTACCCTTAGCTATGCACCATGAACCTCTCTATTGACCCCCAAACCACCGCGCTGGTGATGGTCGATATGCAGAACGACTTCTGCCACGCGGACGGCTTCTACGCGAAAGCGGCAGAACGCATCGAACCCCTCGGCCTTGATCCCCAGCTGGTGATTGACGGCATTCCGCCGATGCAGTCGTTGCTTGAGGCAGGGCGTCAGGCGGGCCTCTTCATCGTCCACACCCGTATCGAGCGTGACGACTCCCCGGATGCCGTCCACCTCATCCACAGTGTCGTCGCGCAGACCTTTGGCGCAGTGGCGGACGCCCCCGGCGGGCCCGCCCTCATGCCCGGCACGTGGGGAGCGGACATTCACGATGCGCTTGCCCCGCAGGACGGCGAATACGTCGTCACCAAGCGCAGCTTCTCAGCGTTCTTTGGCACCGATCTTGAGACCGCCTTGCGACGGCGCGGCATCCGCACCGTCATCCTCGCAGGCACGATCACCTACGCCTGCGTCCTCCACACCGCATTCGACGCCAACGTGCGCGATCTCGATGTCATCGTTGCCTCAGACGGCACGGCCTCATGGGCGCCCGATCTGCAGCAGCCCACACTCCGCATCGTCGATCTCATCCTTGGCGGCACAGCCGCCACCGGAGAAATCATCGAAGCCCTCGCCACCCATTCCCGCCGTTCACCCTGAGCCTGTCGAAGGGTCGCCCCGTCCGCCGCCACCCTTTGCTACCATGAGGAAAACGACCCCGTAACAGAAAGAGAGCCAGACAATGCCCAACTATGAGACCGTCCTCTATGAGAAGCAGCGCAACGGTGTCCTGATTACACTGAACCGACCGGAAACGCTCAACGCCATCAGCCGGCAATTGGAACGCGATGTCTCGGAAGCGTTGACGGAAGCCGAGAACGACCCCGAGGTGCGCGCCATCGTCCTCACCGGCGCAGGACGCGCCTTCTCCTCCGGTTATGACATCGGCGCAGGCCGCGGCGAAACGGTATGGCCGTACGGACTGCCTGAGGGATGGAGCGCTGCAGCGCTGCTCGATGATTGGCGCGACCGCTCCCGAGACGAAACCGCCAAGCTGCTCCAGATCTGGGAACTGACCAAGCCCGTCATCGCTGCCGTCAACGGCTGGTGCATGGGCGGAGGCTCGTGGTATGCCCTTGCCTCCCACATGACCTACGCGGCGGAAGAGGCCGTCTTCGCCCAACCTGAGATCCGCATGATCTCCAATACCAACTTCTTCTGGACGCTCAACGCCGGCTACAAGCATGCCCTCCGCTACGGCCTCACTGGCGACCACATCGACGCCCAGGAAGCCCTGCGAATCGGCCTCGTGAATGAGGTTGTTCCCGGTGACGACCTGCTCGAACACTGCTTCCGCGTCGTGGAGCGCATCGCGCTCGTCTCGCCGGAGACGGTCAAGATCAACCTCTACGTCGCGACGATGGGCCTTGAGATGATGGGCCTGCGCAACGCGCTCATCCTGAACGATGAGCTGTCCGCCCATGTCCAGAGTTCGCAGCGTGCCGACTTCAAGAAGGAGATGATGGACGCCCAGAAGGAGGGTGGCCTCCGCGCCTTCCTGCAAGTGCGTGACGGCCCCTTCCAGCCGGAACCCTTCGGTCCCCGCTCCCGCGTCAGAGAATAATTCTCTGCGCGTACAATTGAATAAGCGGGCGAGGTAGCCGCCCTTTCGTCATTCCCGCGAAAGCGGGAATCTAGATCGCAATTTGCACGCTAAGCTGGTAAGTAAACTGGAGCAGGCGGGGGTAGCTCAGTGGTAGAGCTCCTGCCTTCCAAGCAGGTTGTCGCGGGTTCAATTCCCGTCCCCCGCTCCAATAACCGCTAGACCCTGCGGGTCATTCTACAGTGACCGACTTCGCCAGGTTCCGCGGCTGATCGATGTCCGCCCCGCGCAGCAGTCCAATCTCGTAGGCCAGCATCTGCAGCGGCACCGTTGCCGCAATCGGAACCAGGTGAGCGGGCATCGCGGGCATGAAGATCGCCTCGTCCGCCTGCCCGCCAAGCTCATCATCCCCGTCCGTCAGCACGCCCACCACGTGCCCCGCCCGCGCCCGTATCTCCGAGATATTGATCGCCATCCGGTCCCGCAACCCGCCTTCCGGCGCAAGCGCAATCGTCGGCATGTGCTGATCGATCAGGGCGATGGGCCCGTGTTTCATCTCGCCTCCCGCGCTGCCCTCTGCGTGGATATACGTGACCTCCTTGAGCTTCAGGGCGCCTTCCAGTGCGATGGGATAGAGCGGGCCCCGCCCCAGCAGCAGGCAATTCTCATTGACCGTCAGGCGCTCCGCCGCCGCCCGAATCGCGTCTCGCCGCTCCAGCATCTCGCTCACGATGCCCGGCAGCCGCTCCAGGTCCAACAGGCATCGACTCACGTTGTCCTCATCCATCACTCCACGACCTGCCGCGGCGTCGATCGCCAACAGATACAGGCATAGGATCGCCGACGTGAAACTCTTCGTCGACGCAACGCCCACTTCGAGCCCGGACCGCATGTCCATCGTCTCGCACGCGATGCGCGCCGCCTCGCTGTCGAGAGCATTCGTCACCGCCACGCAGTCCGCCCCGAGGCCCGATGCGTGTTCCAGCGCGGCGAGCGTGTCCAGCGTCTCCCCGGACTGCGTGATTGCGATGAGTAGGTCGCCCTCTCCCATCCGCGCATTGCGGTGGCGCAGTTCAGAGGCCACCTCTGCTTCCACCGGCACGCCCGCCAATGTCTCGAAATAGTGCCGCCCGACGAGCGCAGCGTGATAGCTTGATCCGCAGCCCGTCAGGATGATTCGCCGCGCCTTTGCCAGCCGCTCGGATAGCCCGGCCCCGTAGTCCGGCTCAAGCCGCCCCGATTCCAGATCGACGCGTCCCCGCAGCGCGTCCGTCAGCGCCTGCGGCTGCTCCATGATCTCCTTCAGCATGAAGTGCTTGTACATGCCCTTCGCCGCCCGCAGTGGGTCCCGCGTAACCTCCGTGAACTCCCGCCTCACCGGCTCTCCGTCCAGTGTCGAGACCTCCACGCCGTCCGGTCGCAGCACGGCGATCTCCCCATTGTTCAGCGGCATCGCCTGACGTGTGAGCGGCACAAGGGCAGGGAGGTCACTCGCCGCGTACATTTCGCCGTCGCCCACGCCGACGACCAGCCCTCCTGCGTTGCCCGCCCGAACTGCGATCAGCGTGTCCGGCTCCTGCGCGCACGCAACGAGAAAAACCAGCGCCCCGTGCATGTCCGGCAAGATCGACTGCACCGCCTCGACGGGATCGAGCCCGCGATCCAGCGCCTCCTCGATCAGGTGCGGCAGCACCTCCGTGTCCGTCTGCGACATGAACCGATGCCCGCGCGATACGAGTTGCGCAGCGAGTGTGCTGTAATTCTCGACAATGCCGTTCTGCACGACGGCCACACGACCCGTGCAGTCCATGTGCGGATGCGCGTTGGCCAGGGAAGGCGCGCCGTGCGTCGCCCACCGCGTATGCCCCAGCCCCAGCGACCCCGAGACGAACGAACCCTCGAGGTCGGCGCGCAGGGCATCCAGCTTCCCGACCGCCTTGTTCGTGCCGAACACGCCGGACGGGCCGAGGATCGCGATGCCCGCGCTGTCATAGCCCCGATACTCGATGCGGGACAACCCGTCGAGCACAATCGGCATGGCCTGCCGACCCCCCGTATACCCCATAATCCCGCACATCAGTCAGCAATCGCCTCCGTCATTCCCGCTTTCGCGGGAATCTTGGTCTCGGAATGTAACCATCCCCCACCACTCCCTCATCCCAAATCATACCAACACGCCTATAATCAAACATTCTCACTTCCCATGAGTGGCCCTGACTGAGGCGACGATAATGACCCAACAGCATCCGTACCGGCTCTCCAAGTCCAGGTATATGGCAGGCTTGCAGTGCTTGAAGCGATTGTATCTGGAGGTGCATGATCGCGGCCTTGCAGACCCCATCGCCCCGAGCCAGCAGGCCGTCTTTGATGTCGGGAACCTGGTTGGGGAGCTGGCGAGGCAGAGGTTTGCGGGCGGCACTCTCATCGAGGCGGCCTACTACGAACTGGAAAAGGCGGAGAGTTCGACACAGAAGCTGCTGTCGGATGCCTTTGTGCCTGCACTGTATGAGGCAGCCTTTTCGTTCGAGGGCATCCGGACGAGGGTCGATATCCTGGTCAGAGCCGATGATGGGCAGGGATTCGATCTCATCGAGGTCAAGTCGTCCACAAGCTTCAAGGAACGCGAACACCTTCCCGACGTCGCCATTCAGTTGCATGTTGTCGAGGGGTCCGGTGTACCCATCCGCCGCGCCTACCTCATGCATATCGACACGAGCTACGTCTATCAGGGCGGAGAGCATGACCTTACGCGGCTGTTTGGGCTCGCAGATGTAACTGACATGGCAAGGGAGTACGTCGCGGACGTTGCGCCGGACAAACTGGCCGAGATGTGGGAGTCACTCCGTCAGGCCGAGACGCCGGACATTGAGACGGGCCGCCAGTGCAATGCACCGTATCGATGCCCGTTCTACGGCCATTGCCATACAGATGAGCCGGAACACCCGATTGGCGAACTGCCCCGGCTGCGTCAGCAAGACGAGGAGCGACTCAAGGGTCTGGGGATTCGCGAAGTGGCAGAATTACCGGCCGATGCGCCGGGGCTGACTACTCTCCAGACTCGTGTACGAGACGCCGTGGTGTCAGGAACATCGTATGTGGGGACCGACCTTGCCGAACGGCTGGGAGAGATAGAGTTCCCCGCGTCATTCCTGGACTTTGAGACGATCATGCCCGCCGTTCCCATATTTGTTGGCACGCGGCCGTACCAGAATATCTCCTTCCAATGGTCTCTCCACGTGCGGGAATCGGACGGCTCGCTTGTGCATCGCGACTACCTGCACGAAGGGAATGACGACCCGCGGCCGGGATTCGTGGATAGTCTGCTGGATGCGATCCCAGCCGATGGCCCAATCGTCGTGTATTCGAACTATGAGGAGCGCGTGCTGCGGGGGCTTGCCGACGATTTTCCTGACCACAAGGAACAGTTGCTCGGCCTTGTCGATAGATTGGTCGACCTTCTGCAGATCATCAGGGACACCTACTATCATCCCGCGTTCCACGGGAGCTTCTCGATAAAGTCAGTGGCGCCCACTCTTGCGTCCCAGCTTTCGTATGAAGAACTGGACATACCGGACGGTCTCGCCGCTTCTGCCGCGTATCTGCGCTTGCTAACCGATGAGGTACCGGCGTCTGAGGCGGCGAAGATCAGAGATTCTCTGGTGACCTATTGCGCTCAGGACACGGAAGCGATGGTGCGCGTCTATGAAGCGCTGGCGACAGAAGCGGCCAGGACTGCCGATCCATAACGGCCCACCCCCTACAATCAATAAAGGGGGCCCACGTGTCCGAATCGTCCGCCTTTCTGCTTGGCATCATCCAGGGAATCACTGAGTGGATTCCCGTCAGCTCGCAGGGCGTCGTCGCCCTCGTGTCCACGTGGATCGACGACGCCGAACCCTCGGATGCCATCGCCATCGCGCTGTGGCTGCACGCCGGCACGGCCCTGTCCGCAGCCATAGCCATGAGACGCGAAATCGCCACAATGATCCGCGATTCATTCGCCTCCCGCGGCACCCTGAGCTTGTCGAAGGGTCACCCTGAGCGCAGTCGAAGGGTCGCCCCCATTCGATTCCTCGTCCTTAGCACACTCGTTACCGCGATTGTCGGCGTGCCGCTCTTCCTGGTCCTGGGTGAAATCGCGGACCTGTTGGGCAGCGCGGCCATGCTGTTCGTCGGCCTCGCCATGATCGCTGCCGCGCTCACCATCCGAAGTGGATTCTGGCAGGGTGAGCGGGGCAGCGATGATGTCACCACCACGGATGCAGTCATCGCCGGTATCGCGCAGGCGTTTGCCGTCATCCCCGGCCTGAGCCGCACGGGCGTGACCGTTGCCGTGTTGCTCGCGCGGGATTGCAGCCACCGTGAGGCCGTCGTTCTGAGCGTCCTCATGGGGATCCCGGCGAGCCTTGGCGCAGGCCTGCTGGCCGTTGGTACGTCCGGCACAATCGGCGGCTGGCCTGCCGTCGTGGCGCTGGTGACTGCGGCGATCGTTGGAACCGTCGTCATCCGCGTCATCCTCGCATGGGCGAGCCGGGTCACGTTGTCGGGTTTCGCCGCGGCTGCCGGAATCATTGTCACAATCGGCGCGCTGATCGGCCTCCTCGCCTGATCCGTTCACCCTGAGCCTGTCGAAGGGCCACTATCCGCTCACCGCCTGATCTCCTCCGCCGGAACCCCCGCAACCGTCGTGCCCTCCGCCACATTCCGCGTCACGACGGATCCCGCCGCCGTGTACGCCTTATCCCCAACCTCCACAGGCGCGACCAGCAAGGAGCCGCTGCCGATGAACGCGCCGTCGCCGATGACCGTCAGATGCTTGTCCTGACCATCGAAATTGCACGTCACCGCGCCTGCGCCGATGTTCACGTCGTCCCCGATCTCGGCATCGCCTATGTACCCGAAATGACCCATCGCGGTCCGCCTGCCGATCCGACTCGCCTTGACCTCGCCAAAGCTGCCGATGTGGGCATCCCGGCCGATATGTGTGCCCGGCCGCAGCCGTGCGAACGGCCCCACCGAAACGCCGTCCTCCAGCGTGGCCTCATCCAACCACGATCCCTGTACAACGCAACCCTCGCCGATCACCGAATCGGTGACGTGCGTGTCCGGCCCGATCTCGCACTCTGCGCCGATGGCCGTTGCCCCGGAGATGTGCGTATTGGGCCGAACGACCGTACCCGCCGCGATCCTCACCGTCGCGTCGATGTACGTCGAGGATGGATCGATGATCGTCACACCGGACAACATCAACGACTCCAACGTCCGCCGGCGCGCCACCCGTTCCGCTTCGGCCAGGTCAACCGGCGTATTCACCCCGATCGCCTCGTCGGCATCAAGAGGCAGCGTCTCCACGCCCCGTCCGTCCGCCACGGCCAGCTTGACGAGGTCGGTGATGTAATACTCGCCATCCTCATGCACGGGCAGGCGCTCCACCGCCGTCCGCGCCCACGCAAGATCAAGGGCGTAAACCCCCGTGTTGCCCTCCGGCGGCGTCTCTTCATAGCGCGGGTCGCCGGACTCCACGATGTCCGCCGCCTTTCCGTCGGGATTGCGCAGAATCCGCCCGTAATCCGCGCTGCGCGGTGTCTGCATCGTGAAGAGAGTAATGGCAGCGCCGTCCGCGGATGCATGAGCTTTCTTGAGCAGCATCAAGGATTCGGGCGTCATCAGCGGCAGGTCGCCATTGATGATGAAGAGAGAGTGTGAATCAACGCTGGTGTCAGCCAGCGCCGCCCGCAAAGCGCCGCCGGTGCCGTCTGCCCGGGACTGTATGGCGAATCGGTGAGTAATGCCCATAGCCTCCAGCAAAGCGGGTGACGAGTCCCGCACGATGATGGGCTGTGCGAAACCCGCCTCGCCAAGCGCATCCAGGACGCGCTGGATCATTGTCACTCCGCCCACGTGATGCAGAACCTTCGGACGTGAGGTGCGCATCCGCGATCCCTTGCCTGCTGCGAGCACCACGCATTCCCATGCCTCATGTGCGGCGCTGTCCTGTGGATTCGTCATCAGTCCCCCGAGATGTCTTGTGCCGAATATCGTCTGCGTGACAGGATGGATGATACACATAGGGGAGTGTCAGGGGGCGGCACAATGTCGAATGCGGGGAGTATAACGAGCTACGAACACCTCATTCGAGAGATTCCGGACTTTCCCGAAGAGGGAATCCTGTTTCGTGACATCACCCCCCTGCTGCACAATCCGGAGGCGTTTGCCTGGGCGATCGACAGGATGACGCAGGCCGCCGGAACCATGCCGCTTGATGTCATCGTTGCCGTTGAAGCCCGTGGATACCTGTTCGGCGCGCCAATGGCGCGAGCCCTGGACGTGCCCTTCACTCCCGTTCGCAAAGTCGGCAAGCTGCCCCACAAGACAATCAGCGTCGAATACGCGCTGGAATACGGATCAACCACGGTTGAGATCCATGAGGATGGCATTCAGCCGGGACAGCGCGTCGTGCTGGTGGACGATCTGCTCGCGACGGGTGGGACGCTGAAAGCGGCGGAGGACCTCGTCCACAAGGCGGGCGGAGTAACAGTCGGGGCGACAGTCCTTATTGAACTGATGGACTTGTCCGGACGCGCGCTTTTGGGGGACTACCCCGTCCACACGGTCATGCACCTTTAAGGCGGATCATCCGCCAATACGTCCGCCACGACCTCATAGCGCCCGAATGACGGGATCATGTAAACACCGGCAATCATCCCGCGCGTTTCCTCGATAAGTTCGCGAGTGATAGCCGCCCCTTCCGCGCGGCCGTTGTCCCCCGCCGCGTGCAGCCGCCGACGTATCGATTCGGGAATCACCATGCCGGGGACGTTGTTGTGGAGGAACTCCGCATGGCGCGCGCTCTGCAGCGGCAGCACACTGAGCACGACGGGCAGGGGAAACCCGCCAAGCAGGTCGTGGAATCGCCGCACCGGCTCAGGAGAAAAGACCGTTTGCGTCATGATGTAGTGCGCTCCGGCCTCAACTTTGCGTTTCAGGCTCGCAATCTCCTCGTCCGCGTGGGGCGCGTTGGGACTGAGGGCGCAGGCGATTGCGAAAGAGGCAGGCTCCGACAGCGTGTGTCCCGCAACGTCCTCACCCGCGTTCAGGCGGCTGAGAGCGCTGATCAACTGTGAGGACGTCACGTCGGAGAGACTGCTTGCGTCAGGATAATCGCCGATCGAGGGGTTGTCGCCGCGAAAAACATACACGTTCCGCACGTTCAGGGCATGGGCTCCGACGAGATCGGAGTGCAGCGCAAGCACATTGCGGTTCCGCGTGGCGGCGTGCAGGATCGCCTCCACCCCCGTCTGCCGCTGCAAGAGGACACTCAGCGCGACTGCGCTCATCCGGGCCTGCGCCAACGGCACGTCAGTCGCGTTGAACGCATCGACGTGGACCCGCGCCATGAGGTTCTTCAGGCTCTCCAAGGTACGCGCAAAGGTGAATCCGCGAGGAGGATGGACCTCCACCGTCGTCACGAACTCGCCGTCATGCAGCTTCTGCAAGAGCGCCGTGGGCTGCCCGGCCGGCGGGATGGATGAAGACATGTCAGTTGACGTACTCAAATCTCAAAGTTGGCGGATGTCAGAACCATTGTGTCTGATTCACGATATAGCTTCCCGCCTGCGCGGGAAAGTCGTGCAGCGTGACTCCTGGCCTGCACTCAGGGCGAACGAGGCGTGTTGCGCAGGGCGGAGACGGTTCGGGTGATGCCCTCACGCAGGCCCATTTCCGCCGTCCAGCCGAGCTCATCTCTTGCCTTGGACGTATCCAGGTAGATTCGACGCACGTCGCCCGGCCGTTCCGGCGCGAGGACCGGCGCGCGGCTATACCCGGTTTCCTCTGCCAGCAGGGAGAAAATCTCATTGACGGACGTTGGCACGCCACTCCCGATGTTGTAAACACCTCCCGTTGGCGCGTCGGAGCGCGCGGCGGCCAGGGCCGCTGCGACGATGTCATCCACATAAACGTAATCACGCTCCTGCTCGCCGTCGCCATAGATGGTGACATCGTCATTGGCCAGCATCTTCAGGCCAAAGATCGCAACCACGCCGGCCTCGCCGTGCGGATCCTGTCCCGGACCGTACACGTTCCCTGGGCGCAGGATCGCGTAGTCAATGCCGTTCGTCTCGGCAATGATGCGCGTGTGCTGCTCCAGCGCGTGCTTGCTCGCTCCATAGACGGAGAGCGGGTTGATCGGGTGTGCCTCATCGCAGGGCAGGTACTCGGGTTCGCCATAGAGAGCGCCTCCCGTCGAAAACAGTACGACGCGCTTAACGCCGAATCGGGCGCACTGCCGGAGAAGGTTGATGCCGCCAACGACATTGGTGTGAACGTCCAACTCCGGTTCCCGCATTGAGCGCGCCACTGAAACCTGGGCAGCGAGATGAAAGACGATTTCGGGTTGGTGATCCGAAAAAACACCTGCGAGGGCAGCATCGGCGATATCCAGTTCGTGAAGAGGAACGCTAGACGCTCCTTGCTCCCTGATCGGCGAAGACGAGAGATCGTCGACAACAGCAACCTGCCAGCCGTCGCCGGCAAGGCGCTCAACGAGCTGCGAACCGATGAACCCCGCTCCTCCCGTCACCAGTGCCCGCGGCTGACCGGGATCACGACTTTGAGTAATGCTGAACCTCCCGTGTTTGAGTGGTCGTTATGGCTGCCCGGCCAGGATTCGAACCTGGGTCAGAGGATCCAAAGTCCCCTGTGCTACCACTGCACCACCGGGCAAAACCGGAGTGCCGCGCCCGTTCACTCTGAGAGCGGAGAGGTGGCACGCGCAGACCGTCCCAATTGGTGCCGAAGGTCGGAGTCGAACCGACACGGGGTTGCCCCCAACGGTGTTTGAGACCGTCGCGTCTGCCATTCCGCCACTTCGGCATCAAAGCGGTGCGTTCATTATGCGACAGTTTCAACCTGTCGGGCGAATCCCGGGCCGGTTGATTTGCATCAAGCGTCAACTATCGGCATCATTAGGCGTGGGTGCTGTGGTGGGGAGAGAGACAGAAGGTGGGATTGCTAGTCGAGTAGTCTGCGGTATGGCATACTACCGATAATCCATATGGGTATTGTGGGAGGTTAGCGTGCTGAAAGTTGATGCTGAGAGAGACCAGGTAACCGTCGTCGCCAAGACGGAGGGTAGGATAGACAGCGGAAGCGCGCAGGAATTCCAGGCCGCGCTGGAGAAAGTGATTCAACCCGAGGACAAGGCGCTGATTATCGACTTCGAGAACGTGTCTTATATCAGCAGCGCAGGAATGCGAGTGATCTTGCTGACCGCCAAGACTCTTCAGCGGCAGGGAGGCCAATTGGCTTTGTGCTCACTGACAGAGCCTATTCGTGAGGTCTTCAAGATCAGTGGATTCGACAACATCATCGCGATCCATGAGACGCGTGCCGAGGCAGCCGCAGCAATTTCAAAGTGAACTGGGTGGGGCCACGGGCCCATTCAGTGATGGTCCGGCCTGTTCGTAGTTCACGGGAGCTCCTTGAGGGAGGCTCATGACCACTGACGTTTCCAGCGAAGATACCGAGCAGACTGAAGAACTGCAGGACGATCAACCAGGCTACAAAATTCTCGTCGTTGATGACGAGCCTGATCTTGAGCCGCTCGTCCGTCAGCGAATGCGTCGGGAAATTCGTTCCGGTCGCTACAGCTTCGTATTCGCCCATAACGGTGTAGAAGCCCTTAGAGAACTGGAAGACGATGACGACATCGATATGGTGTTGTCCGATATCAATATGCCCCAGATGGACGGGCTTACCCTCCTCCAGGAGATTCCAAAAGCAAAACCCAACGTCCGCTCCGTCATCATCTCTGCTTACGGCGACATGCAGAATATCCGAACCGCGATGAATCGCGGCGCATTCGACTTCATCACCAAGCCGGTGGACTTCGATGATCTGCGCGTCACCATCGATCGAACGCTGCGGCATATCCAGGAATTGCGGGACGCCCTCAGTGTTCGGGATCGTCTCGTTGCCATCCAGAACGAGTTGGATGTCGCAAAGAATATGCAGCAGTCCATCCTGCCAACCGTTTTCCCAACCGGCGCCGGATATTCGGTCTATGGAACCATGCGGCCGGCGAGGAACATTGGAGGCGACTTCTTCGACTTGATGCGCCTCCAGTTCGACCGCATCGGACTGGTCGTGGCGGACGTGTCTGACAAGGGAGTTGCCGCCGGACTTTTCATGATGTCCTCACGCACCTTGCTCAAGGGCGCTGCCGTGGGCAAGGGGCATCCCGGTGAAGTTCTGACTGAAGTGAACAGCCTTCTTGTGGAAGACAATGAAACGGGTATGTTCGTTACCGTCCTGTATTCCGTCTTCGATCCCCGATCCGGCCGGCTCACCTATGCCAGCGGCGGAGAGAATCCGCCTTTGCTCATCCATGCAGACGGCTCATCGGAAGAGCTTTCCCTTACCCAGGGAATCGTTCTGGGTGTCGCGCCGGACTATGAATACATGGAAAACAGCGTGGACCTTGCGCCCGGCGATAGCGTTATTTTCGTCACGGACGGCGTCACGGAGGCCATGAACGAAGCACAGGAGCCGATGGGCATTCAGAGGGTTCGCGAGCACTTTGCGCAATCGCCCCCACAAGACCCTGAAAGCACAGCTCTTGCGGTGATTGACGTGATCAAGGAGTTTGCAGGGTCTGCGGCGCAGCATGATGACATCACCTGTCTCGTGCTGCGCAGGGATGACTAGGACAGCACGGTGAACATCTCAATGACCATTGAGTCCAATCACGATGAATTGGATCGCATCACCGCAGCTATTGAAGAGCTTGGCGAAGAGAGCGGATGGCCGCTTGAACTCATCTACAAAATCAACCTTGTTCTTGAAGAACTGACGCTCAATATCATGAACTATGGCTACACGGATGAAGAGACCCACTATATTGATCTATCCGTGAAGAGCGAGGACGCCAGCATTACCATTGAGATTGTTGATGACGGGCGGCCGTTCAACCCAATCATTGATGCGCCTGAGCCGGACCTCGACGGGCCGATGATGGATCGCCGGATCGGAGGATGGGGTATCCACATCGTCCGAACAATCATGGATGACGTTTCCTACGTTCGGGCAGACAATAAGAACAGGATGAGGTTGGTCGCCAAGCTTTAGCAGCGAGGCTGGAATGGTAAACCCCAAGCTAGCCCGAATAGCGTTTGCCGTGGCTGTCGGAGCCGTGGCGTTGCTGGGTGCGTGCCTCCCGGAAATCGGCATCCTTGAGCAGCCTGAGGTTTCAACACCGGAGCCTGAGGAAACGCAGGATCAGACTACTGAAACACCGGGCGTCACACGTGATCAGGTTGTTTTCGGACAATCTGTCGATTTCGGGGAGATTGGGACAAGCCTCCAGATAGGAATTGAGGCCGCATTCAACGAGATCAACTCTCGGGGTGGCGTGAACGGGCGCAAGTTCAGCCTCATCACCCTGGATGACGACTACGAACCTGCAAAGGCGCTCAGTAATATCGACCGTTTCATCGAACAAGACCAGGTCTTTGCCATTCTTGGCTCTGCCGGCACCCCAACAGTGCGCGCAGTTCTGCCCATAGCAGCGCAGCAGGGCATCCCCGTCATCGCTCCATACACAGGCGCGGAATTCCTGCGAGAGGGCGCGCCGGACAATGTGATAAACCTTCGCGCCTCCTATAAACAGGAGACGCAGGCAGTGATCGACTATCTCATTGAAAGACGCGGAGCAACGCGCATCGGCTTGTTGTACCAGGATGATGCATTTGGTCGGAGCGGCTACGCGGGAGCCCGTCAGGCACTGAGAACACACGACATGGAGCCTGTTGCAGTGGGGCTCTATACCGCCAATACGAATGCGATCAAATCAGCCTTGCTGGACATTGCGCCGGCCCACCCGGAAGCCGTACTGCTCATTGGGACTTTTGAGCCTGTCGTCGCAATGATCAAGTGGGCTAACCGGACCGGTCTGCACACGCAGTTTTACACGGTTTCCGTGGCGGGCAATGAACGTCTGCTGGAACAGCTGGGGAACAGCGGCGCAGGAGTGTATGCGACACAAGTCATGCCTCTGATAACCCGGGAAACTGAAGAGATTGTGCTGACCTTTAAGAATGCGCTTCACGCGTATGATGCGGAGGCGGAGGCCAACGTCTATTCACTTGAAGGATATATCGCAGGCAGACTTGCTGCGGCGGGCGTTCGGGCGTGCCGCCAGGAAATGAACCGGGAATGTTTCCTCCGTTCATTGCAGAATGCGCAGCTGCTCAGCATCGACGGATTCAGGTTGCAGTTCGGGCACAATGATAACCAGGGCTCAGACGCGGTGTACCTCACTGTGATCGGCACTGACGGCACCTATCACCCCGTTGAAACGCTGGTGGAGTCGGCATCATGAAGATTCCGGTGATCGGAGCGATTCTCAGACTGTTGCCGGGGAGACGAGGACAATCGATCCCGGGTGACGGTGGCGGACAGGACGCAGAATCGGAGCAATGGCATGCCCCGCCCGTGAGGGGGATCTGGGGACGAATCCTCGGACGAATTCGCATTGCGACGCAGCTGTATCTCAGTATCGGCGGCGCAGTCATGCTCACGTTGTTGGCCAGCTTGGTCGCGTGGTTCTCATTCAATAGCATCAATGATGCGCAGGACCAGGTGAATGAGGGCAGTGTGCCGGAACTGGCATCCGCATTCGGCATCGCCCAGTATGGGCAGACTCTCGTCGCCGCCGCTCCAAGCCTGACGGCGGCGGACAACAGGCAGGAATTCCAGCGGGTCGTCGGGGAAATCGACTTTGCCTATGACGAGTTCGAGGGCCAGATGGCCGCACTGGAAGCCCAGCCCGGTGTTGACCCTGAGCGCATCCGCGTCATCAGGGATTACGCGAACACCCTTCTCTCAAATATCGATTCCATCGCCGCGCAAACGGACGGCACATTTGAATTGATTGATCTACAGAGCACCCACCAGATCAAGCTCACCGGTCTGGGAATTGAGCTGAACAGCGTCCTCGTCCCGGCCATAGACGATCAACTCTTCTTCATCATGACGGGCTTTCCTGACATCGATCAGAATCAGGCCCAAAGGCTCGAGCACTTTTCAGAAGAACAAGTGGAGAGATATCGGCGCCTTGTTGAGATCCAATCGGATGTCAAGATCGGCGGTGAACAATTGGCCAGCGCATTCACCGCCACTGATCCTAGGCTCGTGGATTCCTTGAGAGACGAGTTTGAGGCGGCGACAAGCAGAATCGAACGCAACATGGATTTCCTTGTGGGTACGGAGATTCATGAACAAGCCCAACCCATCCTGACCGAGTTCTTCTCCCTGGGTCTCAGCGAGAACGGAATCTATGATGTCGTACTGCAATCACTTCAGATTGCAAGTGCCCAGCGCCAACTTGTCGAAAGTAACCGCGCCCTTTCCATTGAGTTGCTGGCTGAAGTGGACGGACTTGTCATAGCGTCACAGCAGGGAACCGTAACGGCCACGGCAGCCTCTGCCCAGGCAATACGCACCGGACGAATCCTCCTGGTCGCGATTACCGCACTGAGCGTGGTTGGGGCGCTGTTGGTGATCTGGCTATTCATCGGGCGCGTTCTGCTGCGGCGCCTGAATGCGCTGTCCAACCGGATGCAGAGCATGGCTGAGGGTGACCTGGAATCGGCGGTCGAGATCGGCGGACAGGATGAAGTCGCCGTCATGGCGTCCGCGCTTGAGGTCTTTCGAAGGCACGCGCTTGAGGTCCAACGCCTGAATCTGGTTGAGCAGCTCGCCAATGAATTGCAGGACAAGAATGAAGAGCTGGAGGGGGTTCTGGGTGAATTGCGGCAGGCTCAGGGACAGATCGTCCTGAGGGAGAAACTGGCCGCGCTGGGTGAGTTGACGGCCGGCGTCGCCCACGAAATCCGCAATCCACTCAACTTCATGAATAACTTCTCTGAGGCGTCCCAGGAACTCGTCGATGAACTCAAAGAGATCCTCGACGATCCCAAATTTGAGTTGTCGGATGATCAGAGATCCTACGTCGATGAGGTCGTGGGTGACCTCCATGACAATCTCGGACGCATCAAGTCCCACGGGGACAGGGCCAATCGCATCGTCCATGACATGCTCCAGATCGGCCGTGATACCGGTGAGTGGGAACAGGTTGATATGAACATCCTTGTTGATCAGCAGTATCGCCTTGCGTATCACAGCCAACGCGCGACTGACGCTGACTTCAACCTGACAACAGAAGAGGACTACGATCCCAACATCGGCACGGTGGAAGTGATACCGCAAGAGTTGGGCCGTGTCTTCCTCAACATGGTGGCGAACGCGTGCTATGCCACGGACCTTCGCCGCAAGAACCTTGCGGCTGAAGGCAGCACTGGTGGCTACACCCCCATGCTGTGGTTAAAGACGCGCCGTGAAGAAGACAAGATACGGGTCACGATTCGCGACAACGGGGTTGGAATGCCGGAGGAAGTGAGAGAGAAGATATTCAATCCATTCTTCACCACAAAGCCCCCTGAGAAGGGGACCGGCCTCGGCCTCGCAATATCAAACGACATTGTCCGGCGGCATGGCGGATCCATCTCCGTGGCATCAGAGCCGAACGAGTTCACGGAGATGTACATTGATATCCCGTTGCAATCGGTGAAGGACCTCACGGCGGAAGAGGTGGCTGAGATGCAGGGGAATGCTGCCCAACAGGCAGAGACCGTTACTGCCGCAGACGACTAAACTCGTCGTTGCCCGCCTGCTGCCTGTCAGGACTTGGGGTTTATCTGCTGAGACACCGCAGGCGTGTCCCATTCGGCTTCTATATCCGGCGCAGATGTCCTGAACCTGCCGACAAGATCCGAGACTCTGTGTTCCTCCAGGTCGGCGGGAAGGCGTGCAAGGTTCACCGTCGGCGGGAGCACGATACCGCCTGAGAAGACCAATCTCATCGCATCATCGGGATTGAGATTCGTCTCGATGACATCGTCTTCGAATACGAAGGCCATGTTGCCGGATGTCGGATTCGGGATGGTCGGTATGTACACGCTGACCATCGACGTGTGGGTGTCCGGGGAATACATGCGCCCGGTGACGAAGCCCAGGGCGATCATACCCTCGCGCGGCCACTCAACGAACACGACCCGGCTGAAGCTCGTCTTGGTGCTGCCGATGGAGGCCATCGCCTGCCGCATCATGTTAAAGACGACCTTCACAATAGGGATGGAACCGAGAACAATGTTGAAACCGTTCATAACCCTGCGGCCACCTGCGAATGAGACGAGAAGGCCGAAAAGATAGAAGATGATTGCAAGAGTGATTGCGCCAACTCCCCAGAAGTCAAGGCCCAGGCTGAAATCGTTATCTCCGATGGTGATGTCGAGTGTCGGTAGATCCAATAGTCGGATGAGCGGTCTGATCAGGCCGTCCGCATAGCCCACAAGGAACGCAGCGGCGCCGATTGTCACAAGCAACGGGACGAGTTCAAAGAGGCCATCCATAACACGCTTTTGAACGTGTTGCTCTACAGATGAGAAATTACCCTTCTTTCTGTTTGTCCCCTCCCTTGTGGTGGAATCCTCGTTGGTGGGAGTTTCACTACCCCTGTCATCCGTACTCACCGGTCCACTTCCCCTCTGCGCTCATACGAGCCGATCCCATCAATACAGATGGCGAACACCCCACCTGCTACGACCGTACTCTAGCATATGCACTGTCCCATCAGGATGGACTGTGGCAAGGCCTGCAAGCATAGGGATGCGCCCATTGTTATTGGGAAGACATGGGCAAGAATGAGCGGCGAATTCGCCTGCAAAAATCTTAACTGAATTCATACACGTCATTTTCTGGCCCTTAATCCCCGCGCCGTAGCGTAGGAGTCAGGAAGGGAACGCGGGCGGCACTGTCATTCATGCACAGCGTCACGGGGATTAAATGGGAATGGCACGAATGGCCGCAGAGCAGTGCTGCGGCCCAAACAAGGGGGAAGCACTATGATGCAGGACACTCAGGAGAAGATTCTGGATGAGGCTGAGGACACCACCCAGGAGAACGACGCCGAGCCCGAGTTCGAGCAAGAAGAGACCACAGACGACGATGCTGAGGAATCTGAAGAGGAAGACTCGGAATAACGAGCATTCGGCCGCTCCGGAGATCTGAGGACAGATCGCGTTCCCGGGACTCACAAGGCAGGTTGCTGTATCTCCGGAGAGGACGACCCAAAGCAGACGAGCCGCGCCAAAAGCGCGGCTCGTTCTCTTTGTCATGTGGAGCCAGCGATCGGATTTGAACCGATGGCCTGCGGTTTACGAAACCGCTGCTCTACCCCTGAGCTACGCTGGCCTGAAGCATCTCACCAATCCGGGAATGCAGTGAGCAAACCCTGATTCAATTCTACCAAATGAGACCTGTATCCTTGACTGAATGGGTACTCGTTCGATTACTGTTCTTGGCGTCACTGCGGTCTTTGTTGTATTCGCTCTTGGGTCATGCACGTCTTTTGGCGCGTCAACATCCATGCCCTCACCCGAGTCCCGGCGTCCGGATATTCGTGTTCTTCCGCCAACTCTCACTGCCGCGCCCTCCGCAACGCCCACAGGCGCCGCAACCCCCACACCGTCACCGGGTGAAGAGGGATTTCTAGCCATTGAGGACGTGGAGGACCCGGCGTCGATCCGGGAGATATTCATCAACGGTCACGTCTTTGTACTCGAAATCGCGGATACCCCTGCTGAGCGGGCGCTCGGCCTGATGCATCGTGAAAGCCTCGCTGAAGACGCGGGTATGCTGTTCGTCTTCTCCGCGGAACGGACGCTGAACTTCTGGATGAAGGGCACGCTGATTTCGTTGGATATCCTTTATATCGATGCAGAGGGCGTCGTCGTGGATATCCGGACGATGCACCCGCAGCCGGGTGTGCCGGATTCTGAACTCAGGAGTTATCCGAGCGCCGCGCCTGCGCAGTACGCCCTGGAAATCAATGCCGGCCTTGCGGAATCACACGGTTTCACGGTAGGGGATCAGGCCTACGTCCGCTGACTGAATGCGGGTGTGAAGGATCAACCGGTGGCGTTGCCGCTCCGTTCGCCTCGGCCTCGCGCGAACCTGGCGGCCTCTCGCGCCAGGGCGGCGATTCCTGTTGTCGGCACCGTAATCGTGCGTGGTCCCGCATAGAGATTCGTCACGCGGTGTTGCGCCGGAGTGCCTGCCCAGATCAGGATGACGTCGCCCCATTTCAGATCGCTTGCAGCATCCCGCTGATTGGCATTGCCGAGCCCGTTGACGAATCGCCACTCAACCGATCGAGGCGTAATCTGTCGTATTCGCGCCCATTTGGGATTGGTGCCCCCGACGACAACTGCGCGTGAGAGTCCGGCGCCGCTCATGGCTGCGGCCATCTCATTCAGAGCGCGCCTGTCGACGGAACCGCCGCACACCTCGCAGGCGTCCCGTTCCACAAGGATCAACGCGCGAGGCTCAGGGATCTGACGCTCCTGCTCATGCAGCGTCTCCCGGCATCCCTGGTTCGCGCAGTGGAGCGCCAGCCGCGCTTCAAGCGCCTGCTCAGCACCCGGCTCCTTGTGGACGGCCATGTTGGTTCTTCCGGCGCGGGTGAACCCCGCATCCTCCAGGACTGCGCGCGCAATGACTTGCTGCTCCGTGCCGGAGATACCAAGAGAGTTCAGAAAGACCGATACGGGTCGATTCTTCATGAATCCATTATCAGGGATTCCGCAAGGATGTCATGGGCAGCGGATGACGCAGGCAGGCTGTGTTACGGCTATAGTGGAAGAGGCGAAAGTGTCCTGCCCCCATCGTCTAGTGGCCTAGGACTGCGGCCCTTCAAGCCGCCGACAGGGGTTCGAGTCCCCTTGGGGGCACTCCGCCCGAGCTCTCGTTGCGCGTAGTGATTTCAAATACGATTTATCTACTTGAGCGAATCTGCTCAAAGCATAGTTAAGCAGCAGTCGGCTTGGCGCTTCCTAATCTGTGGTTGCGTCCCCAGATCCTGCAGACGTTACTCGTACCAGCCGGACGCGAGGATGTAGCCGTCGTGCAGGACAGCCCACGTGTGCTTGGGCGCGGCCTCGCCAGTATCCGGATTGCTGCGGGCGACGTATTGAACCCACCGCCCCTCTTCGGTTGCGCCAAGCAGGTCATCGCCAAAGAAGTAGCCGGTTGTATCAACACGTAGAGCGGGGTCTCTATCCCGCAGATCAGGATTGAAATGGCCGATCGTGCGGCCTGTCTCCGCATCCACGATGAACGCGTACCACGGCCCGTCCACGTTGATGGGATCGTTGTAGTACTCCACAGCCGCGTCGATACCGGAGGAGTCGTATAGGTTCAGAGCCTGCTGAACCACCGCCTGCGTGTACGCCTGTTGTTCTGACTTGCGGGGGCCATCCTCATACCAGCCGGAGCCGAAGATGAGGCCATCGTGCTTGATGAGCCAGGAGTGTTTCGTTTGTGAGCGACCGGTGGACGGGTTATAGAAGATGTATTCAGACCACTCACCGTCCTCGTCCGCGTCATCAGACACGATGCGACCTGACGGATAGCCGTTTGCTCCAACGACGTCGACAAGGGGAACGCCAACGAGATCCTGGTCTGCGCCATGCGCGATGAGGCGTCCGCTCTCATCCGCGACGAACATGTACCACTGGCCGTCAACGCTGACGGGGTCGTTGTAATAGTCAACAAGCACATCGCGGCCCGAGGCATCGTAGAGATTCATGGCAAGCCGGACGTATTCTTGTGTAAATGCCGGCTGATCTGACCTGCGCGGGCCGGGTTCGTACCAACCTGATGTGAATCGCAGTCCATCATGCACAATTGACCACGAGTGCTTTAGTTCGAGTTCCCCAACAGGGTTCAGGCGCATATAGTCAATCCACACTCCGTCCTCAGACGCATTATCGAAAAGCATGCGCCCAAAGGGGTAGCCGTTCACTCCAGCCGATTCAGGCGCGTAGTTCCCGACAAGCTCCGGGTTGAGTGGGTGCATAAGAAGGTACCCCTCAACGCTGCTGATGACCAGGTACCATTGCCCGAGCATGCTCTCTGTGGAGCTGTAGTATTCGATAGTTTCATCAAGCCCATTGGCCTCGTAATAGTCAATGGCTGCCTGCACGTATGCCTGCGAGTATGCGGCGGGCTGACTCCTGGGCGCATCAATAGCCGGGGCGTTGTCGTCTCCGTTTGCTGTGCAGGCGCTAGCAAGCATTGCCACACTGGCGGCAAGAATCAGGAAGATGGCCGCTAACAGGATGCCCCACGGGCGCCGGATAGTAGAGTTGCGCGTTGAATGAAGGTAGGGCATCAGCAAGTGTCCTTTTCTAGTGGTGGGTACGCGAACCTAAGAGACGCTAGCCTTGAAGGCTAGTATGACACAGTCGCTTAGCTCGTTTGCCGGTGTGTGCCCGGCCTCCCTGCAGCGTTAAAGGAGCTGTGACAGATCGTCAGTGGGTGGGCCGTCGTAGGCCAAACCTTCGGCCCTCAACACGAGCACTCGCCGCGCCGCCCGTCGCGCCATTTCAAGGTCATGCGTGATGATCACCACGCCCTTGCCCTGTTCCGCCAGGGCGGAAAGCATGTCAAAGAAGCTGTTGCGACTGTGATAATCGAGGCTCTGCAGCGACTCATCGAGAAAGATGAACGGTCTCTGTTGCGCCAGGCAGTACGCCAGCCAGGCGCGCTGCTTTTCTCCCCCCGACAATTGAGAGAACCGGCGGCGAGCCAACTGGCGAAGGTCGCATTGATCGATGGCCTCATCCACGAGAACTGAATCAGGCTTTGACAGCCGCCAACCGAGACTCCGCCCAGGGTTGAATCGCGCCAGGCTCACCACCTCTCTGACCGACAGGAAAGGGGGGTCCTGCACGTCTTGCGGAAGATAGGCGATGTTCCTGGAATCACCGGGTGGGCGGGCCCCAGTGTCATCGTGTTCGATCAGGATGCGTCCCTCGTTCGGTTCCAACTCTCCGACCATCAGGCGCATCAGGGTGGATTTGCCGGTACCGTTCGCGCCCATGATGAAGACACATTCTCCCGCCGAAACGGATGTAGTGACGCCGTTCAGGATCTGTCTTGAGCCGTATGAAAACGAGACATCCCGTACGTGAATCTCGAGCGCATTGACCATCAGAGCGTCACCGAAGTTGCCTTGCTATCCATATCATCAATGGCGCTCCCAGCGCCGTCGTGACCAGTCCAACAGGGATTTCCGACGGCATAAAGGCCAGCCTGGCGATCTGATCCCCGTAGAGGACAAGAGCGGCTCCCACCGGAACGGAAATCGCCAACACCAATCGCGCATCATTTCCAATCAGCAGCCGTACGAGGTGAGGTGTCAGGAGGCCGACGAACCCCACAACTCCTGCCAGTGAAACTCCCGCGCCGGCAAGCACGCCCGCTGAGGCCATCGCGATAAGGCGAGTCCTGTTCGGATCGGCCCCAAGGTGACGCGCAAGGCGATCACCTAGCGCAAGGACGTTCAGGCGGCCGGCGGCCACGACGGCCAGCACGAGTCCAATGGCCAGGAACGGGAGGGTAGGTGTGATGTCATCCCAGGATCGATTGGTCACGCTGCCGCTGATGAGAAAGATGGCCTGTACGCTAAAAACCCGGGCATAGGCCAGTATTCCGGCCGTCACGGCAAGCGCCAGGGCTCCCACCGAGACGCCGATGAGGGCCAGTCGGGTCGGCGTGAGGTCTTCGCGAGAGGCAAACAGGAATATCAGGACTGAAATCACCAGGCACGCTGCGACGGACAGCGTTGCCAAACCCCATGCGCCCAACATGACAATGCCTGCCAATGCAAGAGCCTGAACGATAGCCGCGCCGCCGCCCAGGCCGAACAGTTGAGGGTCGCCAAGCGGATTACGCGTTGCGCTCTGGATCAGCGCGCCGGACGCGCCGAATGACGCCCCGGCTATCAGCGCCGCAACCACTCTAGGCAGTCGAAATTGGTCGACGACAAGCTCGGTGGCTTCGTCCCGGCCATTGGTGACTATCGCCCACAGCGCCGTCGAGGCGTCGATATCGGCCGGGCCGTAAACTACCCCGATAACACAGCCTGCCGCGAGCAGTATCGCCAGCCCGGGCAGGACCAGTACAAGTCGGGACAACTACGAACTATCCTCCCACCAGTTCGGCCATCGACTCCACGGCGTCCACGAATCGGGGGCCGGGAGCCTGGATGAACAGCGTCGCGTCAATCTCATGCACGTTCCCCATCTGGACGGCGGTCAGGAAGCCGGTCATGGGATTCGCGACGAATATGTCCGCAAATCGCGGAGCCGGCGGGGGCGCAGGCGTGATGGTGAAGATGTAGTCCGGGTTGATGATCGCCAACTGTTCGGGCGGCAGCAGGGCAAAGCCGGGGAAGCGCTGCCCATCGGCCATGTCTGCGGCAGGATTGACGAATCCAAGCTCAGCCGCGATCGCCCCGGTATAGGACGTCGGCTTGGCCGCATACAGGTTCTGTTCCTCATCGGGAATGAGGATGAGCATTGTGGTTCCGTCCGGCACCATTGCGGTGGCAGCCTCGACCCGTTCTGCAATCGACGCCTTCAATTCCTCGGCGGCCTCTTGCTGATCGACAATCATGCCGACCAGATCGATGCCGTCGTACACGTCCTGCAAAGAGGTCACCTGCAGGCCAACCACCGGGACTCCGATCTGGGCCAGCGCCTGCGCGTGGCGGCCCTGGGTCAGTCCCTCAAAGAGGATGAGGTCCGGGGTCTGCTCGGCGATCAACTCCATGCTTGGCGTATAGGACGGCCCCACGTCAGGCAGTTGGTTGACTTCCGGGGGATACCTGGAACTGGAGTCCCTGACGACTGCTGAGCCTCCAACTGCGTAGAGAAACTCGGTCGTTGTTGGACTGATGCTGGCGATGCGCTGCGGAGGTTCAGGTAACGTGACGGGCCTGCCCAGCATATCCGTGACGGTGAGAGGGTACTCCACCATGGACATGGAATCATCCATGTCATCATCCATCGGTTCAGGAGTCGCGGTGGGCTCCTGCGTTGCCGTTGGCGGGGGAGCCTCAGTGGGAGCGGCCGTCGGTTCGATAACACTGGTCGCTGTTGGGTCGACAATGGTCTGCAGGCTCGGAGTCGCCGTCGGATCGTCCTCGCGGCCACAGGCAATAGCTGCTAGTAGACCAACCGCCAGGACAAGCAGTATCGCCAGCTTCACTTTCATCATGCAGTACAGGGCTCCTCTCTTTATCCGTATAACGATATGTTTAGTCAGATTAACATGAATCGTCGTTTGTGAAAAGTCTCACACGTACACGTCCGTAGAGGCCGTGTGTATCAGTCAGTCCGGGGCAAGTCTCGAATCCGAAGCATCACGTCTGCTACGTCGTAAGCCTTGCGAGCGACAGCGACCAGCTTCTCCTCTTCAAGCGTCACGTAGATCGAAACGTCGCCCATGAACTGCACGCTTGCTCCGACGATTGCCTGCATCGCGCGCGCGGCTAGTTCGTCTCGCAGTTCCATCTCGTGCTCCCCGCGCCCGTCCTGCTCTCGTTCCGCCGTGCGCTCGTGCAGGTGCTTCTCGTTACTCACCATGGTTAGACCGACAGTAGATACTATAAGGATTTCCGTATACCAGACGCGTGAACTTAAGCCGTTCGACGTGTCATTTCTATACAGAATTCCGATTAGGGGCAGAAAGAAAGACCGAGCTGCGAGAGGTCATTGTTCGGCACAGTCCGCAGCCGATCCGGAACGCACCCACTCAATTGGTTGCCGGAGAGGTAAAGACTCACCAAGTTGGAGAGGCTGCCCAGTTCCAAAGGTATCTTACCGCTCAACTGGTTGCCGTGAAGCACCAACACCTTGAGATTGGACAGGCTTCCCAGTTCCGGCGGTATCGACCCACTCAATCGGCTGCTATTGAGGTCTAACTGTTCCAGCTTGGACAGGCTTCCCAATTCCGGCGGTATCGGCCCGCTCAGCCGGTTGATATTGAGGTGCAGCCAAATCAAGTTGGAGAGGCTGCCCAGTTCCGAGGGTATCGAACCGCTCAACTGATTACCCAGGAGGTGAAGCACTTCCAGCTTGGACAGGTTGCCCAATTCCGGCGGGATTAGCCCGCTCAGCTCGTTGAAGCCCAGGTCCAGCCATTGGAGATTGTCGAGGTTGCCCAGTTGCGGGGGAATTACTCCTACCAGACTGTTGTTGCGCAGGACTAGTTCCGTCACGCGCACACTGCCGTCGGTGGTGACGCCGTACCATTCCCCAATGGGCTCGTCACTCAGCCAGTTGGTGTTGTCGTCCCAGTCTTCGCCAGCGGTCGCGTTGTAGAGGGCCACCAATGCGACCCGATCAACCTCGACAGGGGAGGGAGTGCTGCTCCCCTGGGAACAGAAGGGAAGGCCCAGGGCGTCGAAGTCGTTGTACGGCACATTCATGAGAGCGTCAGGAATGCAGCCGGTTAGATCATTGCCTGCGAGATACAGTTCATCCAGAGAAGTCAGGTTGCCTAACTCCGGCGGGATTGGCCCGCTCAGTTGGTTGGTGTCGAGGTACAGCCATTCAAGGTTGGCGAGGTTGCCCAACTCGGGCGGTATCCGCCCGCTCAACCGGTTGTCGCTGAGCACCATCCCCTGAAGATTGGCAAGGTTGCCGAGTTCCGGCGGGATCGATCCACTCAACCGGTTGCTGTAGAGGTCCAGCGATTGCAGGCTGACAAGGTTGCCGAGTTCGGGCGGAATTGGCCCGCTCAGTTGGTTCTCGCTGAGTTCCAGCCGTGTCACGCTGGCGAGGTTGCCGAGTTCGGGCGGGATCATGCCCATCAACCCGTTGTCGGAGAGGGACAGGCTGATGACGTCTACAAGGCCCCTGTTGGCCCACCAGCCGATGCAGCACCATTCCTCGAGAGATCTGTCGCTTAGCCAATTCTCGTTGTCATCCCAATTGGCGCCGCCGGTCGCGTTGTAGAGGGCGATCAGCGCCTCCCGGTCCGTTTCGACCGGGAGCGACAGCAGCGGGGACAGATCGAATGCAATCCGGCTTGTTCCGTCCGAGAACTGCCAGGTAAACCCGGTTGCGTCTTCAGGCAGGTTTTCATATTCAAGGGTGAACGTAACGGTTGTTCCGGGAGAAATCGAATCTCTGGTTCCCCCTGATCGAGCACATCCTTTGGTGTCATATCGCACGTCGGTCTGACCATGAAGACTCATATCGGAGAGACAATTCGGCATTGGTGACGAGTCAGGGCCAACATTGCGGACTTCCGCCCGCACAGAGAGAGTGCCCCCATCGAACCTGGATGCGCGTGTAACCGTGATCTCATAGACACCCACGCGCGCGCTTTCACCGGCGGCGTAGGTGCCCAGCAGGGTTCCCGGCTCATCGATCTCTGTCGTGCCGGCGCTGTCGTCGCTGTCGGCGCAGCCTGAATCAATCAGCCGACGCCGTGTTTCAGCGGGCAGTCCACTCTCGATCTGGGTCAATTCTTCCTGGAGCTCCGCTGTACCGAACAACAGGAGAATGAACTCGGGACCCAGCCCGCTGTCTGCCGGCTGAGCATCGAGCGCAACCTTGAACCCCTCCAGGATTTCCAGCCTCTTGTTGTGCCAATCGGCAAGCTCGTCCGGAGGCAAGAGTGCAGAGGTTGCCTCAACCTGCGCCGCGATAATGGCTGAAAGGTCTCCATACGTGACATCGTCAAACGACTCTGCTGCGCCTGTACTGAACGCGTCCTCCGCTCCTGCGGCGGCCGCGCCGCACGCCGTGATGTAATCGTCAAGCGATACCTTCTCAGGTGCGGGAGTAGACGTTGGGGCAGCCGTCGGCGTCGCGGTGGGCGTGTTGGTCGGTGCGGGCGCAGGGGTCGCCGTTGGCGTCGCTGTTGGTGCGGCTGTGGGTATAGGTGTGGGCGTGGGCTCTGCGGAGCATCCGATGAGGAAAACCGCCAGGAGCCCGATGCTGAGAACCAGGAGACTCCCGGTGAACTTCGTCATGACCACCCCCTATACGCGCAATGAAGCGCCAAGAAGAACCTCTCACGCGCAGACTGACACTCCTGCCCGCGCTGCGTAAGGTTCGTGCGTACCTGCATCAAGGGGTGCTTTTGTATCCGGGCTCCGGCGGTGTGCCTGAACCTGCGCCCGCCGCCGGGCCGCAGACACTCACCGGGGTTGAAGGCTCTTAGTCGTCCAGTAAACCGTTCCGGACAGCCCAGACCACCAACTCCTGCTTCGTCTCGATTCCCAGCTTGTCCTGGATGCCATAGATGGCGTTTCTGATCGTCAGGGGCCGATTGCCTCGCAGCTCGGCGATCTTCGCGTAAGGCAATCCCTGCGCAAACAGGGCGAGGATCTCGTGCTCCCTCTGCGTGAGCTTGCCGGACTCGAGCGCCTTCTCGCGCTGGACCGATGCGCGGATCTCGGTGAACACACGCTGCATCGCGTCGGCGGGTATGCGGTACTCGCCAACCGCAACGTCGCGAAGTGTGCGCAGAAGCTCCTCCTTGCCGGAGTATTTTTGAAGGTATCCCGTCGCGCCCGCGGCTATCGCTTCGACCACGGCATCTTCTTCCGATGCAGCTGTGAGGATCAGCACCCTCGTGTCCGGCAGTGCTTCGGCTATCTCGCGGCAGGCGTCGATGCCGTTCTTTACGGGCATCATCACGTCCATGACGATGACATCGGGCTTGAGGCTCTGCGCCGCCCTCACCGCCGCTTCCCCGTCCTCCGCTTCGCCCACAACGTCAAAGTCGCCGGATCGCTGCAGCACCTCGCGCAGACCGTCGCGCATGATCTCGTGGTCGTCAACCAGCATCACCCTGGTCTGTGTGGCCTGCGCCAACCTAAACACCCCCCTGGTGAGTGCGGTACGGAATGGCGCAGGTTATCGTCGTGCCCGCCCCGGACTCGCCCGGGCCGGCGTCAAGACGACCTCCCATTCGCTCAGCGTCCGCTCGCATATTTCTGAAGCCATGCCCCCGGTTCGAGAAGCCTTCGGGGAGTCCAACGCCGTCGTCCGATATGGACAGTTGGAGCCCGTCATCCTTGAAAGAGAGAAAGATGGTGACCTTCCCCGCCCGCGCGTGTCGGAACGCATTGGTCATTGCGTTGTGCGCTATTGAGAAAAGCAGGCTCCGGGTGACAGCAGGAAGCGGCGGCTCAACGCCGGACTGGACCACCTCCGCAGGAATCGATGTGATGGTGGAGAACGCCGAGGCGTGCGACCTCAGAATGCGGCTCAATTCACGCCCCTCGAAAATGGGGCCGATCTCAATGGGATGCCGCAGCTCCCACATCGTCGACTTCGAGAGGGCATGCGTGGCGGACAGCTTGCCGACAAGCTCATCACGCTCCTTCTCATCCCGGCTCTCCGCAAGCTCAATGGCCGTCTCGATGCCCAGGCCGATCATGTATGCGGACTGGCCGATGGTGTCATGTATCGTCTGCGAGAGTTCGATGCGCTCTCGCTGCAGCTCTCGCTCCCGTTCCACCGCCTCTATCCTTCTGATCCGCTCAAACCTGAAGACCAGGTTCACGGCGGCGACCACCGAATACATGATGGCGATTCTGATGAACAGGATTTTCTCCTCCTTGATTGCGAAGTTCACGCCGGGCTCCATCATCAGGCTCATTGCTGCGTATGCAGCTGCAATCAGCGTGGCCCAGGCAAAGCTGAGCCTGAACGATGTGAACACCACGGCGAATATGGCGAGGGTGGGGTAATACAGCACGAAGAAGTTGTTGTGGAACCCGCTGCCGGAGACCATGATGCCCGCCGTGATGATCACTGCGTCCATCGCCGCAAGAGCCAACGCCCAGCGCCATGTGACCGACCGGTTGGACAGGATGCGGTAATGAATGTAGGCATTGAAGGCCAGCGCCAACGCGGCAAAGATCGTGGTCGGTAGATACGCCGGATGCGCGAAGTTTGGCCGATAGTTGAATTGCAGCAGCCACGCCGTCAGGAGGAACCATCGCACCCATACCGAAATCTTCACTCCGTACAGCAGATCGTCCGAGCCAACCCGACCGAGAGGCCGAAAGAACTCTGAAACAATGCCTCGTGACGCGATCCGCGAAATCAAGCCCTTACTCCCAGCGTAGCCCGCTCACGGGCGCCGACAAGGTTCAACTGCACCTTCGGAGACGGGTACAAAAATCTCCCGAGGCTCGGTACAAATGAACCTTGAAGCGCCGTTGTGATACGGGCTACCGTCACCGTGATCGTCACGGCGTCGGAAAGGAGGACCGCATTGCCTGCACCGGCCAGGTTCCTGCTGTTGGGAGGATTGGCCCTCCTCGTCCTCAGTATCGGCGCGTTCGGCGTCAGCTGCGTTGCCGCCCTGACCACGATCAACGACGCGGCTACCGGCAACCCTGTCGGCCTATCGGAAGACATCTGGGTTGCGGGCTTCCTCATAACCATCGTCTCATTCGCACTCGGCATCCTGATGATCATCGCGGGCGCCATCCTGAAGATGTTCGTCCCCGCTGCAGACGGCAAGGCTGATTTTGGGACCGTCTGGTCAAGCGAGAGGAAGCAGGGGAAGGGCTTCTGGCTGCTGGTCTCCATCGTCCCGGCGATATTCCTAGCCATAATCATGCTGGCGCTCGGGTATCCCTATGAGGGAACAGGTGGTGGTTTCATGGCCATCGTGGCCGGACTCATTGCCGTCTATTGTGTCTGCGCGCTGGCGGCCGGAACCGTGCTCATCATCATGGGAACCAGGGAAACTGACCGCCTGCAGTAAGCTAACACTTTCTATGTGCCAAACGTGTTCCATTCCGGTGATTTATGTATCAATTTTGCGCCAATTCCTCGGAACCGCTACAATCGGAAGCAACGGAGCGTGACGTCTCTCTGAATAGGCCAAAGCCTGGAATGGCCTCACGGCGGAGTCATCCGGACGCTCCGGTCGCCCGCCGAGGGTTCGAGAGGAAAAATGCCTCAGGAAGACCGACCGGGATTGGAGGAGGCAAGGCTGCGGGAACGGCTCTCGAAGGTGAGCGAGGCCAGCCTTCGCATCACCCAGAGCCTTGACCTGGAGATCGTGCTCCAGGAGGTTCTGGACAGCGCCCGCTCTTTGATGAACGCCCGCTACGGCGTTATCACCACCCTCGACGAGGCAGGGGAGGTGGTCGAGTTCCTCACCTCGGGCCTCACCGCGGCTGAGAGCGACGGCTTGTGGAGCATTCCACAATCCCTGCGTGTCTTTGAATACCTTAGCCAACTCCCCCAAACGCTGCGGGTCCAAGACCTCTCCGACCACATGAGATCTGTCGGCGTTTCTGATTTCAGCCTTCCCGTGCCTGTGCGTTCCTTCCTGTGCGCGTCCATGCATAACCGCGATGCGCGGGTAGGGATTTTCTACCTTGCCGAAAAGAGTGATGGCCCGGAATTCACACCCGAAGACGAGGAGACATTGGCCACGTTCGCCTCTCAGGCAGCCCTGGTCATCGCGAACTCTCGCAGGTACCGGGATGAGCAGCGGGCGCGGGATGACCTGGAGACGCTGGTGGCCACCGTGCCCGTGGGCGTCGTGGTGTTTGACGCCAAAACGCGTGCAGTCACCTCTATCAACCGGGAGGCTAGAAGACTCTTCGGGGAACTGCACGATGGCGACAGCCCGATGCCGGACTTGCTGAAGATGATAAACGTGCGGCGCGCCGACGGGCGTGAGGTCGCTATGGATCAGCTTTCCCTCGCCCAGGAGATGAGCGCCGGGGAGACGGTGCGGGCGGAAGAGATCGTTATGGAGGTCCCCGGGGGGGCCAGCATCACCACATTGATCAACGCCACGCCCATCCGCTCGGACGCGGGCGAGGTGGAGGCCTATGTCGTCACCTTTCAGGACATGGCGCCCCTGGAGGAGCTGGAGCGTCTCCGGGCCGAGTTTCTCGCGATGGTGAGTCATGAACTGCGGGCGCCCCTCACCTCCATTAAAGGGTCCGTTGATATTCTGCTGGAAGCCCTTTCCGATCTCGACACCGCAGAGATCGTGCAACTGCACCGGTTGATCCGCGACCAAACGGAGAACATGCGGGAACTCATCGGCGACCTGCTGGACGTGGCCCGTATCGAAACGGGCACGCTGCCGATAAAGCTGGAACCGGTGGACGTGGCGGCTTTGGTGGAACAGGCCAGAAGCACGTTCCTCCGCGGGGAAAGCCGCCGCAAACTCGTGATAGACCTTCCGCCGAACCTGCCCCTGGTGATGGCTGACAAGCGCCGCGTCGTCCAGGTCCTCGTCAACCTCCTGTCCAACGCCGCCCAGTACTCGCGTGAGGCCTCCCCCATCCGGTTGACAGCCGCGCGGGAGAGTCTGCACGTCGCCTTCTCCATCGCCGATGAGGGCCGCGGGGTGTCCGCTGAAGACTTGCCCAGGCTGTTCCGCAAGTTTATCCGGCTGGATGGCGCTGCAGAGGAACAGGGCAGGGGGTACGGCGGCGCAGGGATGGGACTTGCCATCTGCAAGGGAATCGTCGAGTCACACGGAGGCCGAATCTGGGCCGAGAGCGAAGGGCTGGGCATGGGAGCCCGTTTCACCTTCACGATACCGGCGATGGAAGAATCCCTTTCCGCCGTGGAACACCAGGAGATCAGCGCCCTGCCGCAGGACGGCGGGAAAGAACTCATCCTTGCGATCGACAATGACCCCGAAGACCTCCGCTACGTCAGGAACGAACTCACCAAGGCGGGCTACAAGCCGATAGTGGCGTCTGACGCGGAGGAGGCTCTCCGCCTTGTGGATGCGGAGAAACCCGATCTGATCCTGTTGGACCTGATTCTGTCAGGGGCGGACGGCATCGAATTGATGCAAAGCATCAAGGAAATCGCTGACGTGCCGATCATCTTCCTGTCCGCCTATGGCCGGCATGAGGTTATCGCTCAGGCCTTCGACCTTGGGGCAGCCGACTACGTGACCAAGCCCTTTTCATCCACGGAGTTGGTTGCGCGGGTCAGGGCGGCCCTTCGCAGGGGAGTTTCGCGGCGTCAGGCCGTGCCCCTGGAACCCTACGTGCTGGGCGACCTGACGGTGAGCTACGCCGAACGACGAGTGACCCTCGCCGGCCAACCTGTGCGCTTGACCGCCACTGAATACCGGGTTGTTTTCGAGTTCTCTGCCAACGCCGGGGTGGTCTTGACCCATGAGGACCTGTTGGGACGGGTGTGGAGCCCTCGGAACTCCGGGGACGCTCGGCTGGTGCGCGGGGTCGTGAAGAGGCTGCGCAGCAAGCTGGGCGACGACGCCCGCGATCCCAGGTACATCCACACGGAAACGGGCATCGGCTATCGGATGCCCAAGGTCGGGGAATAACAGGCGGCTAAAGACTCCTGTTCGAAAGCCCCCCGACATAGTCCGAAGGGCATCATGTCCGGTGCGCTAGTTCGGGTAGTCGGCCAGGCCGGGGCCCTCCTCCATGTCAGCGACCATGTCCGCAGTTGTCACAGCCTTTGCCCATTCAAGCAGCCCGATCTGCTCATAGCCGTTTACGCCGCGGGATTCCATGCTCATCACCGGCTCATGCGTGGGATCCTCGTGTTCACACAGCATCTTTCGGATCAGCACGAACCCCATCAGATCCTGGTCAAGGATTGTTCCGTGTTCTTTCGTCGAAATCGTTATGCGATACATCCCGAGCCTCCCGCGAGAGCGCCTTTATCACGTACAGCCTACCTGATTCGTCTACAGTGCGCCCCGCCGTCGCCATCCTGCTTCAGAGACCGAATCCCGCCCCGGGTCAGGGGATCGCCCACCTTAGATGAGACCGCCCTGTTCGCCTACAGTCGCCGCGTTCCTGTAGAATGCAGCTACGCTTAGGTTGTTATGAAACTGGACCTTCACCTTCACACAAATGTCGGTTCATCCGATAGCGGCCTCTCGCCACAGGATCTTGTGACGGTTGCCAAGTCCGTCGGATTGGATGGTGTCTGCGTAACCGAACACGGCACCGTCTGGGATAGCTATCAGATGGAACGGTTCTCTGCGGAACATGACTTCCTGGTTATCCCGGGCATGGAAGTGTCCACCGATCTTGGGCACATCACCTGTTTCGGCCTGACGGGATATTCGTCCGGCATTCACCGCGCGGAGATTCTGCGAAGAGTCGTTCAGGCATCGGACGGCATCATGATCGCCGCGCACCCCTTTCGCCGTATGTTTGATGATCCGCGCATCAACGGTTGGCGAAAGTTGTACAGCCTTGAGGAGGCGGCAGACCTCCCCATCTTCAAACTGACGGATGAACTGGAAGTTGTGAACGGGGCGAATAACGCTCAGGAGAATCTCTTTGCCCTGGAAGTCGCGCGGGTTCTTGGACGCATCGGTATCGGTGGTAGTGACGCCCATTCCACGTCCGGCATTGGGTCCGGGGCAATCGTGACGGAACGGCGCGTCTCCAACGTCGAGGAATTGATCGAGGAAATCCGTGAGGGCCGCTATTACCCCACCGGCTCACTGCTCAAGGGCAGTGATATGTCCTATTGGGACGAGCGAGCCGCCGATCTTTCCGTAGTAGGAGTGGGGTGACTACCATAAGCGCGTCGGACACCACGCCATTTCCGCTGGCGTTCGTCTCGCTTGACCTGGAAACCACAGGGCTGAACGCCGAGAGCGACCGCATTATTGAGGTCGGCGCAGTCAAGTTCGAGCAAGGCCGTATCGTCGACACCTTCCAGCGACTCGTCAATCCGGGTCATGCCCTCCCTGATTTCGTTGCTGTATTGACGGGCATCACGGACGCTGATCTTGTTGGCGCGCCCCCATTCACCGAAATCAGGGACGAGCTTGCCGCATTCATCGGCGACCTGCCGATGGTGGGGCAGAACTATCAGTTCGACCTTGGATTCCTGAACGCGAATGGCGTCATGCCGACCGGGCCCGTGTTCGATACCCTGGACCTCTCACGAATCCTGCGGCCGTCAGCAACCAGCCACTCGCTTGGATGGCTCATTGAAGAGATGGGTGTCGTCAACGAAAGCCCGCACAGGGCGCTGGCAGACGCGGAGGCGACTGCGCAGGTCTTTCTCAGGTTCTGGGACATGATTCTTGCCCTCGACCCGGCCACGCTGGCGATGATTCGCTCACTCCGCGACCGCGCGTCGGGTGACTGGAGGGCGGGTCCGGTTTTTGAATTAGCGGCCCAGCAGCAAGAGATTGCCAGCGACGGGCCTGAGCGGGTCATCCAACGGCTGACTGAAAGGCTCGGCAAACCGGGCAGCGAATCTGAGACACGCCAGCGGAAGCTGCCGACGACGCAGGACGGGACGACGGTCATTGAAGCGGTGTTTGAAACCGATGGCGGGCTCGCCCGGGCGTTTGGAGACTCGTACGAACCGCGCACGCAACAACTGGAGATGGCGCAGGCGGTGGCGCAGGTCCAGGAAACGGGTCAAACGCTCCTCCTCGAGGCCCCGCCCGGGACGGGCAAATCACTCGGCTATCTGATCCCCGCCATCTGGCGCGCGGAGGCGGCTGAAGAACAGGTCGTCGTTGCCACGTCCACCCGCGGCTTGCAGGAACAGCTTGCCTCCAAGGATGTCCCAATCGCTCTGCAAGCGCTCGGGCTGACCCCGGACGAGGTGCGCGTGGCCGTGCTCAAGGGCAGGGGGAACTACCTCTGCATCTCGCGGCTGCTCTCACGGCTCGGCAGCCTTGAGGTGACGCCCGGCGAGGCCGCGTTCTTTGCCCGGTTGATGGTCTGGCTGGAATCGACCGGAAGCGGCGATCTGGGCGAACTGCCGATGGGTGAGCAGGAGGCGGCGCGTTGGTCAACCCTGTCCGCAGGGTCGGAAGAGGGACATGGCAACTGCGCCTATGAGCGTGAGGGCGTGTGTTTCATCGGTCGGGCGCGAAGGGCTGCGCAGGCTGCCCACCTTGTCATCACGAATCATGCGCTTCTCATGGCGGATTCCTCCTCCGGCGGCAACGTCCTGGGTGAAATCCCTCACGTGATCCTCGATGAGGCCCACAACCTTGAACGCGAGGCCACCGACCACTACAGCCGCAGCATCTCTCACAGCGAAGTCAATGAGTTGCTCAACTCGCTTGGCGCGGATTCGGAAGAGGGAAGGCCACGACTGATGGCGGCGGCGATGAGCTCATTGGACTCACCCCCTGCAGCGGCTCAGGCGATGGAGGCCGCGGGTGTTGACGTTGCCGCGGCAGCTCGCAGCGCGGCTGCTCGGGCGGGTCAGTTCTTCAGCGCCGTTGGCGCAATTGCCGCCGGGGCGCGCTCGGATCGGGGTGGCGATTCGCAGGTGCGGCTCATACAGCGTGTCCGGGAAACGGATGAATGGCGTGAGGCCGCAAAGGCATGGGAAGACCTGGACGCGACTCTTGCCGGAGTCGCCGACCTGGTTGATTCACGGCTGAGATCGGCACTGCAAACACAGCAGGGCTGGCAGGGCCTGTCCACGGACGTCGACGATGGCGTACGGCGCATTGCCGACCTTCGAGCACGCTTGATGAACGTGATGAGAGATGTGAATCCTGATGACGACATCACCTGGCTTGAAACCCCGCGTGATCAACGGGGAAGCATCTCTCTGCACTGGGCGCCGATGTCCGTTGCGCCGCACCTCGCGGGCGGCCCTTTCGCTGACCGCAGGTCGATTATCCTCGCGAGCGCGACGCTGACGACGGATGATTCCTTTGGTTTCATTACAGACCGGTTAGGCCTTGAAGAACCGGAAACCTTGCAGGTGAGACTCACACTGGGCCCGGAGGATGCGGCGGCGGCAATGATCCCGGCCGACGTGCCGGACCCGAACAACAATGCCTACGGCAGAGCCGTTCAGCAGGCCATCGCTGATGTCGCAACGGCGACGGGCGGCGGCGTGCTCGCATTGTTCACCTCGCACGCCTCGCTGCGGCAGGCCTACACCAAAGCGAATTCCGATCTGCGGGAACGGGGCATCAACGTCCTGGGACAGGGGATCGATGGCGCGCCGGACAGACTGGCGGAAATCGCTCGACTCCGCAAAGGCATCGTTATCCTCGGCGCGGCGGCGTTCTGGGAAGGCGTCGATCTACCGGGCGACGCGCTGAAAGCGCTCATCGTCACCCGCCTCCCGTTTGACGTGCCGTCCGACCCGATAATCGCGGCGCGCGGTGAGACGTATGAGAACGCCTTCAATGAGTTCCAGATTCCGCGCTCACTCCTGCGGTTCAAGCAGGGCGTGGGGCGGCTGTTGCGGAGTACGAAAGATCAGGGCGTGATTATCATTCTGGATTCACGGGTGTTGAATCGCGCATACGGGGCGGCGTTTATCGATGCCCTCCCCACGGGCACCGTGCAGACGCCGACGCTTGATCGACTGGGTGATGAGGTGCGGGACTGGTTCAACACCGATGGGGAATGACACGGTGCGCGCGCGGGTGACTCGCATTGAATTGAACTCTCCGCTTGACCTGCCGGCGTCACTGGATGAAGGGCAGGCCTTTGGCTGGACGGCGCCCGATGGCGAGGCCGATGGCTGGTGGATCGGAACCGTCTACGGCCACGCGCTTCGTATCCGGCACGTGGATACACAGGCTGACAATCTCGGGGTCCTTGAGGTCTCTGCGCACGCCCCCGATTTGCCGGATAACGCTTCTGCGGAAATGGTGACTCGCTATCTGCGCCTTGATGACAACCACGCACAGATCAGGGATGCGCTGTCCGAAGATGCTGTGCTCGCGGAGATCATGGAGCGCTGGCCCGGCTTGACGCTATTGCGCCAGGAACCGTGGGAGTGCCTGGCGAGTTTCATCATCAGCGCGCAATGCCACCTGCCGCGCATTAAGAGGAATATGCAGAACCTGGCTGAGGCGTGCGGGGTCAGCGGCACGGCGTGGGGGGAGAAAGTGTATCGGGTTCCTGAACCGGCGGCGGTGGCGCGTCTGGGAGAGACCCGACTGCGCGACATTGGACTGGGGTTTCGTGCGCCGTTTCTCGCGTCGGCGGCCATCCGTGTTGCGGAAGGTGACGTTGAACTCGACGAATTGCGGATGCTGCCGTATGAAGACGCAAAAGACGTGCTGCTGACGTTTAAGGGCATCGGGCCGAAGATCGCCGACTGCATCCTCGCGTTCTCGTTGGATCACACAGAGGCATTCGCAGTGGATCGATGGGTAAGCCGGGCAGTGACGCGCTTGTACCTGGGCGGCAATAGAACCCCGGAGGACAAGATTGCAGCGTGGGGGCGGGAGCGTTTCGGCAGGTACGCGGCCTATGCTCAACAGCTGCTGTTTCAGGAGGAGCGCGAGGTGGCCATGCGGGAGCGCGCTCTGCCGGGGAGCGTCATGATCCGTCAGCGGCGGCAGAATCGCGCCCCATCCATTGCTTGACCAACTGCACCTCGCCATCCCTGTTCAAGACCAGATTGTCGAGCCGGGCCTTTCGCAGCTGGTCAAGGAACTTCCCGACGAGGGGGCCCTGGCGCAGACCCATCTCAAGCAGGTCGCTGCCGTTCAGTTCCGGCTGCACGTGTCTCCATGTGCCCAGATAGGAGGCGATTGCCCGGGACTCGGTGGCGTTTCCGGTGAGGTACAGGGCCTCGAGGGCGGCCGGCTCGAACTGGGAAAGGACATCCGCAAACTGGCTTGGGCGGCCTATTTCTGAGGCCTCACGAAATGCCGCCGATCCGTTCGTCTTCCAATAGCGGATGTCGTCAACCGCCCGACGAGAACTGCCTGCAAGATGGAACGTGTCAATGAGCGTCTCGTAATCCGTGCCCACGGTCGTTGCTATCAGGGCCCAATGCGCGTCGGCATCGTCGGCATCATCAGGCCTGGCGGCCGCCTCCCGATCGGACATCGAGAAACTATACAGCCCGTTCACCCAATTGGATGCCGTGGGCAGGTGATCCAAAACCCCCCAGGACTGCAGCATATAGAGTCCTTCCACGGGCTTCTTCTCTCGCCAGAGCCGGTTGAATTCGTTGCGCAGTCGGTCCGGTCCAACCGTGCCGATATGGGAGGCGTCGCTCTTTATCCACGCCTCCGTGTCCGCGTGCAGCCTGAACTGGAGCCGGGACGCGTAGCGCGCGGCGCGGATCATTCGTGTGGCATCATCCCGGAACGACCTGGCATGCAGCGCGCGGAGTACTCCTGCCTGCACGTCGTTGACGCCACGGTGCGGATCGATGACGCGCCCGAAATCCATCGAGCCAATGGAGACGGCGACTGCGTTTGCCGTAAAGTCGCGGCGTCCCAGGTCCGTTTCGATATCTGATGGCGCAACGTCAGGCAGCGCGCCGGGGGATGCATACGTTTCGCTGCGGGCTGTCGCGATATCCATCTCGCGCGTCCCGATGGTCAGCTTGACCGTCATGAATTGCGAGGCGGTGGTTCTGTGGGCCAGCCGGAAGTGCACGGCCTTCTGCGCCAGTTCTTCAGCGCTTCCCTGGATAACGAGGTCAACCTCAACGGGATCACGTCCCAGCAGAATGTCCCGCACCGCCCCCCCGATAATGAAGAGCGTACCTTGTTCTGCCATTTCGCCGAGGCTTCGGCATGTTTCAAGCAGCTCCGGCTCCAGCCGTTGCCCCAATTCCAGCGCAATGCTATTGGACATCATGGTGTATCTATCATCGCATGGCATGGAATGGGGCGCTTTGACTCATCGGGGCACGACTGTAGAATCGTAGAGAGAATCAAGGCTCACAATCCTGCGGGGTTGGATGGAGGTTTTTGTGGCGACACAAGTAGGAACAAAGCCGATTGTCTACACGCTAACGACGTGCCCGGCGTGCGTTGTGATGAAAGAGGATTGGACGAAAGAAGGCATCGAGTTTGAAGAGCGTCAGGTCGATGAGAGCCAGGCGTGGCTCGATGAGGCCCGAACCTATGGCGACGTCGTCCCCATCGTCGTTTACCCGGACGGGAAGGTCACCATGGGGTACAAGGACATGATCAGTTGTAACATAGGCTAAACAACCAAAACTCACGCTGAGAGGAACCGGTAGTAAGAGCATTGGGGGAATGGAAAATGGCTGAGAAGACGACAGTTGTCACTCCTGAACGATTTGGTTCGGGTTTCACATATGACGACTACATCGAGCAGATCAAGGTCAACAAAGACAGGTTTGAGCAGTACTACAACAGCGCCCAACTCTCGGACGATGACGTGACATTTTTCCGCCGGGCGAAGGATGCCGGCGCGACAAAGATGCTGATTCTCGGAGAGGATTGGTGCCCTGACGTGTTCCGTGGGATGCCGGTGCTCGCGAAGATCGCCGAGGCGGCGGGCATGGATGTCAGCGTTTTCCCGCGAGACGAGAACCTGGACATCATGAACGAATTCCTCAAGAACGGTGAGTTCATGTCTATCCCCGTGCCCGTGTTCTATACGGACGACCTCGAAGAGATTGCGCACTGGCATGAGCGGCCCGAATCCGCCAATGACGAAATGCCGAAGATCACTGAAGACGTGAAGGCCGAGATTGGGGATGAAGACGAGCAGGAGTTCCGTCGCACGGTGCGTGAACGGACGCAGGCTCGCTATCCCGCATGGCAGGTGGAGACGGTCAGGGAGCTGCGAGAGTTGCTCGCGGAGAAGCTGTCCCTCTGATTCCGCCTGATCCCGATAGTGAAAAGGACGGGGCCTGTGCCCCGTCCTTGCCATTGGTTCCGCTGCTAACGTTCGCGGGCGCGTCGGCGTTCGAGTATACAGTGAGTTCTGGCGGCGCGTCGGCGGCCCACGGTTGGCAACACCCGACTCGGCGGTGATTCAAACGCCCCACGGGCAATTGAGGTTTTTGCGGATGGCGACGATCAAGCGTCTGCGGCTGTGGCAAGTCATTGTAATCATCGGCGTATTGATCGTTGGTCTCGGCGGCGGCGCGTATCTCATCAATGCGCAGTTGTCGGGTGATCAAGCGTCCGAGGGCCTCACGGAGAATGAGCAGCTTGTGGCGGTGGCGCGCGGGAATCTGATCAACCAGGTGCAGACCGGCGGCACGCTGACGCTGCCCCATCGGGAGTCCATACGACTGGGCGCCGGTTCCATCGTTAAGGATGTCCTGGTTGAAGAGGGGCAGGCCGTTATAGAAGGTCAGGCCCTCTTCACGGTGGATGACGCAACCGTCGCGCGGCATGACATGGAAATCGCGAAGGCGCAGATTGCGCTGCGCGACGCCCAGGACGCCTTAGCGAATCTCCTCCCGGACGCGCAAGCAGACCTGGCTGTCGCCGAGGATGACATTGAGGACGCTGAGCAGGTTCTTGATGATCTCCATGAGGAACACCGCGAGAAGATCGAGACGGCGCAGGATGACGTTGCTGAACAGGAAGAAAAGTACCGGGACATCCTTGCGGCCTGGCTGGGAGTCACCCTCGAAGGACATGAATTGGGGATGTCGCCGGACGACTTGCTGACACGATGGGGAGTCAACCTGGAGGAACTGCTCATCGAGGCTGTTGGCGCTGACAGCGCGAGGGGTATCTATTCCCGCGGCGCGCCGGCGGACGATCCGGCCACCAGGTGGTCTGAAACTATCGTCTACGCCATCGTCAATTTCTACCCGGGCCAGATTGTCTCCACGTGCGAGAGCACTGACGCGCATCCACTCAACGGGCACTGCCTTCAAAAGGGATTTGATGACGTCTGGGACGCGCTGACGACGGCCCGTAACGCGCTTGTTGACGCGGTTAAGGCCAGGGATACCGCGATAAAGGAAGCGCAGACCAAGCTGGACGCGGCGCAGGAGAAGCGCGAACAGGCCCTGCTTGCCGTGCGTGACGCGAGCGAGGGAGCCGAGGGATACGCTCGCCGGCTCAAGGAGGCTGAGCTTGTAACGGCGCAAGTTGCGCTGCAAGACGCGCTGCAGCAGCGCGAGGAAGCGACCGTCCGCGCGCCAATCGACGGCATTGTCGCCGTCCTCAATGCGGTTGCGGGCGAGGAGCTTGACGTGGAATCGCGCATTGCTGTTGAGATCATTGACACGTCCATCGTGGAGCTTTCAGGGCAGGTGGATGAGACCGACGTGCTGCGGATCAGCTACGGCGATCCGGCCGAAATCACCCTGGACGCGATGCCCGGGCAGGTATTCACCGGCTCAATATCGTCGATTTCGTCGGCGGCTCAACTCCAGCAGGGCATCGCGGTCTTTACCGTGCTCGTACGTATTGACGTGCCGCCGGACGTTGACCTGCGGGAGGGTATGAACGCGAACGCGCGCATGGCCGTGGAGGAGCAGTTCGACGTCTTGCTGGTTCCCGTGCAATCGATCTACGGCACGTTCCAGGCGCCGATCCTCCGTGTCATGTCGGACGGCGACACAACATCGCGTCCGGTGACCCTGGGGGACAACGACGGCTTCTGGGTTGTTGTTGAGAGCGGCGTGGATGAGGGTGAAGAGGTCATCATGCACGTGTCCGAGGCGGATGAATTCGGCGTGTTCGGCGGCGGCCCGGGATTCCAGCGCCAGACAACCCGAACCGTCCGGGTGGGCAACTAACGGCGTTCGAGCGGCAGGCAGCCCGGAGCGGCGACGTGATTGAACTGGTCAATGTCACCAAGACCTATCGGATAGGCGAGGTTGAGATTGGCGCCCTGCGTGGCGTCAATCTGACCATCGATGACGGCGAGATGGTCGCCGTCATGGGGGCCTCGGGCTCCGGCAAATCAACATTGATGAACATCCTTGGATGCCTTGACGTCCCCACGTCCGGCCAGTATTCGCTTGACGGCGTCAGCGTTGGGCGGCTGCCCGATTCACGGCTGGCGGCGATACGGAACCGCAAGATTGGGTTCGTGTTTCAGAGCTACAACCTGTTGCCGCGCCTCACGGCGGAGTCGAATGTCGAGCTGCCGCTGTTGTACGCGAGAAAGGGCGGCAGCGCGCGTTTGGCGCGGGAAGCCTTGGATCGCGTGGGGCTTGCGGACAGGACGGGGCATCGTCCAACGGAGATGTCCGGCGGACAGCAGCAGAGGGTTGCCATTGCGCGGGCGCTGGTTAACGAACCGTCCATCCTGCTTGCCGACGAGCCGACGGGCAACCTGGATTCCCGCTCCAGTTTGGAGATCATCGAACTGCTCAAGGAACTCAATCAAACATCCGGGATCACCGTCATCATCGTCACGCATGAGGAGGACATCGCGCGTTTCGCTGAGCGCAGAATCCTGATGCGGGACGGCGAGGTGGTCGATGATGAGAAAGCGGGGATGGCGTGAGTCCGCAGCGCGCGCTCCTCTCCGCCTTGCAATCCGTCGGAGCGAACAAGCTCCGCAGCCTGCTCACGCTGCTTGGAATCGTGATCGGCGTGGCGGCGGTAATCTCGCTCATGTCCATCGGGCGCGGCGTGCAGGAGTCCGTCACGTCGTTCATCCAGGAGTTGGGCACCAACATCCTCTACGTCAGCCCGTCAGGGGGATCGCTGACGCTGGATGACGCGTACGCGCTGGTGGACCCGCTGCTTGCCCCCTCGGTTGACCAGGTTGCGCCGGAGATCAACTCGTTTGGCGACGTGATCACGATCGATGACTTTGGGGCGCGCAGCCTTTCCGGTGAGATCACGGGCGTGACGCCGGAGTACCTGGACGTGCGAGATTTCGACGTGGCTGCCGGAAGCTTCATCAGCATCCCCCATATTTCTGCCGCGTCCGACGTGGCAGTCCTCGGCTCAGAGGCGGCAGTTGACCTCTTCCTTGGGCGCAATCCGGTTGGACAGACCATTACCATCAATGGCCGTGAGATGACCGTCATCGGCGTGCTGGAGAGCAGGGGAGGAGGGGCGTTCGGTTTTGAAGATAACCGCGTCCTCATTCCCATCACCACTGCCTATCGCCGCATCAGCGCGGATCGGACCGTTGAGGGTGATGTCGGCGTCGATATCATCAGCGTGCTGGTCGGCGACGCCGACAACATGGAGCGGGCTGAAGGTGAAGTTGGCCGGATTCTGCGTCTCCGCCACAGGGTCACGGAGGAAGACGACTTCGATATAAGGAACCAGCAGCAGGCGCTGGAGGCCTTCCAGGAAACCACACAGGCCTTCGTGCTCTTCCTTGGTTCGATTGCGGGCATCTCCCTCATCGTTGGCGGGATCGGCATCATGAACATCATGCTGGTCTCCGTAACGGAGCGAACCAGGGAGATCGGCATTCGCAAGGCGGTGGGAGCCCGGCGCTGGGACATCCTTTCGCAATTCGTGCTGGAGGCCGTGCTGCTGAGCCTGGGCGGCGGCATCATCGGCGTGCTCTTGGGAATGCTCGTCGCGCAAGGAATGAACGTCACTCTGCTGGCTGAAGAAGATATCCGCACGGTTGTCAGCACCGATATCACAGTCCTGGCGCTGGCCGTTTCAATGCTTATCGGGCTGGTTTTTGGCATCTATCCCGCCATGCGGGCCGCAGCCCTGCATCCGATCGATGCCCTGCGGTATGAATAGGGAGAAGGCACGGCGATGGACAATCAACCAATCAAATCGAATGAAGAAGAACGCTCCGGCGGGCCGGGCGCGCGCGTATTCGTGGGAATCGCTGTACTGACGCTGGTCGTTGGTCTGAGCATCGGCGGAGCGTTCGGGGTCGGCGTGCAGGTGGGGCAATCCCAGACGGAGGACCTGGACGAGGTTCCGCCGCTGGCCATAACGGCCGGGGAACCGGCGGATGCCCCGGAGATTGACGGCGACACCGCACCGGAAGCCGTGACGTTTGGGCCGGGTGACGGCGAGATTCCGCCCGCCGCTATCGAGCAGATGCGGGCTCAAGGCGCAACGGATGAAGATATTGCGGCTATCCGCGCTCAGTTTGCGCGGTTCCAGGGCGCTGCCCCTCAGGGTTTGCGGCAGAATCGCCCGGGTTTTGCGGTTGGGACCGGCGATGCGGACGGCGAGGAGATCGGGACGCGCATGAGCGGAACCATCGAGTCCATAGACGGGAACACGATCACGTTGATGACGCCAACGGGATTGCAGCGCATATCGACGATTGCCGGAACCCGGATCACCGTCACCCAGTCGGGTGAGATCGATGACCTGGACGTCGGTGACCGCGTCACGGTCGCCGTGGTCCCCGGCCCTGAGCAGGATGTATTGGAGGCCGCAATCATCACCGCCGTTTCCGTAGACGAGTAGGCGCCATGCAATAATAGAGACGCTATGACAGCACAGCGCACGCGTCTTTCCGTTCCGCTTCTTGACCGACTCGTGCCCCGCTACCGGGACATGAAGCCGTATGAACCTGTCGCACCGCCGGAGCGGCTTCAAGCGGAGAGCGACGCAGGCGAAGAGGGTATCGTCCGGCTGAACGCCAATGAGAATCCCTATGGCCCGCCCCCCCGTGTACGAGCGCTCATAGAGTCGTTCGACGCCGCCAACATCTACCCGGACCCTGACCATGCCGCGCTGCGGGCCTGCCTTGCGGAGTACACGGGTTTCGATGCAGAACGCATCGTCGCGGGGTCGGGCAGCGATGAGCTCATTGCCCTGTTGGCGCGGCTCTTCGTGGGGCCGGATGACACGATTGTCGCTGCAACGCCGACCTTTGGAATGTACGCGGTTGAGACCGACCTTGCCGGCGCGCGCTTTGTTGGCGTGCCGCGCAGCCAGGATGATTTCTCCATCGATCTGCCCGGTCTTGTGGACACGGCGCGCGACGCGTCGATCGTGTTTTTCTCGTCGCCCAACAACCCGACCGGCAACAGCGTTACCGAAGAAGAGATTCGCGCCGTCGCGGAGACTGAAGTCCTCACGATTGTTGATGAGGCGTACGCTGAATTCTCCGGGAAGTCGCTCATGCACCTGGTGGATGAGTACCCCAACGTCATCTTCCTGCGAACATTCAGCAAGTGGGCCGGGCTCGCAGGGCTGCGCGTCGGCTATGGCATCTTCCCCGCCGATCTGGCCGGAATCCTCATGACGGTCAAACCGCCGTACAACGTCAACACGTTGGCGCAGGCCGCGGCCATCGCGGCCATCGAAGACCTGGACACGGCGTTGGCCGCGGTGGACGCCATCGTGAAAGAGCGCGCCGTCCTCGAAGAGGCGCTGCGTTCACTGCCGAGCGTCCGTGTTTTCCCGTCGGACGCCAATTTCCTGCTCGTGCGCTTTCCGGAGCACAACGCGAAAGAGCTGCACGCCTCACTCCTGAAGCGCGGCATCGCCCTCCGGCACTTCAACACGCCTGAACTGCGCGACTGTATCCGCATATCCGTCGGCCGGCCGCGGGACCATGAACGGCTGCTTGAGGCCATGCGCGAGGAAATGGAGGCTCAAAAGTGACAGGGCAGGGAGCGGCTGCGCCCCGCCAGGCCACCATCCGGCGCGAAACACGGGAGACGATTGTCGAGGTATCGATCAACCTTGACGGACGCGCGCAGCACGATGTGAGCACCGGCTCGCTGATGCTCAACCACCTGATCGATCAACTGGGCCGGCACAGCGGCTTCGACCTTACCGTGCGCGCCGAGGGCCTGAACGACCCGGACGGCCATCACACGGCGGAAGACACGGGCATCGTCATCGGACGCGCGCTCGGTGAGGCCCTGGGAGACCGCACCGGCATTCGTCGCATGGCTCACGAGACTGTCCCGCTGGATGACGCGCTGATGACATCCGTGGTGGATCTGGGCGGGCGTGGGTACGCGGCCATCGGACTGCAGTTCACCACGGGGATGATCGGCGACCTGCGCTCGGAGCTGGTCGGCCACGTGCTGGAGTCCATCGCGAGGGAGGGGCGCATCAATCTGCATGTCGTCCAGCACGCCGGGGTCAATGATCACCACATCGCCGAAGCGACGTTCAAGGCGCTTGCCAAGGCGTTGGATACCGCGACGCGTCACGATGAGCGGTTTGCGGGTATCGCGCCGTCCACCAAGGGCACGCTGACGGACTAGGGTCTACTCGCTCTCCACCACCTCGAACCGGTAGTCCTCGATGACGGGGTTTGCCAGCAATTGGCGGCACATCTCCGTCGTCCGGGACTCGGCCTCCTCACGTGACGGGGCCTCTCCCAGTTGCACCTCAAGGTACCGCCCCGCGCGCACGGCTGAAACAGAGTCGTACCCCAGGTTCTTCAGACCGCCCAGGATGGACAGCCCCTGCGGGTCGACGACGCCCGGCTTGGGCGTGACATAGATGCGAGCGATGTAGTTCGCCATCCCGCTTTCGAGTGCTGCTTTGTGGCTCAGTTCTGCGCGGAACCGTCTGCAGCGTTCGGATGCCTGCGGCTGCGTACGCGCTGAACGGCCATGACGCCAAGCGTTACGGCAAGCGTGCCGAATATCACCGGCAGGAAGAGCTTGATCGTGATCGGCATCTCGTCAAATTGCGCGACGCCCCAAACGATGCTGACCGCGCCAATGATGGTGTAGAGCATGATCGCCGCCGCGACCGCAATAAGCGCGCTCCCGACAATGCGCCCGATGCTCACAGGGCAAGCTCCTTCGACGTGAGCCGCTGATACACGTCACGGTATTTGTCGATCGTCTGCTGGACGATGTCGTCCGGCAGTTCCGGCGCGGGCGGTTCGCGATCCCAACCCGACCCTGTCAGCCAATCGCGGATGATCTGCTTGTCAAAGCTCGGCTGTGACTTGCCGGCCTCATAGATGTTCGCGTCCCAATAGCGGGACGAGTCCGGCGTCAACAGCTCATCGATCACTGATATCTTGCCCTCGATGATGCCGAATTCGAACTTGGTGTCCGCCAGGATCACGCCCATCGCCCGGGAATACTCGGACGCCATGCGGTAGAGCGCGAGGCTGTGCTCCTCTAGCGGCCATGCGATGTTGCCGCCCACCTGCTTCCACAGCTCGTCTATCGTCAGCGGCAGATCGTGGCCCGTCTCCTCCTTCGTGGTGGGAGTGAAGAGCGCCGACTCAAAGGCCTGCGAATTAGCCATATCTGCGGGCAGCTCATAGCCCTGGACTGTGCCGGACTTCCGGTATTCCGCCCACGCGGAGCCGGTGATGTACCCGCGGACCACGCACTCGATGTCGATGCGCTCGGCCTTCTTGACGACCATCGCGCGGCGGGCGACCGCCTCATCGAGATCGCCGAGCTTGTATTGATTCGCGAGCTCCGGCTCATACGCCATGCCGATGAAATGGTTGGGGAACTCATAGCCGGAGCGGCGGAACCAGAACGCGGAGATCTCGGAAAGAACGATGCCACGCCCCGGAACGCCCGTGGGCAGCACGACGTCGAATGCGGATACGCGATCCGTGGCAACCAGCAGCAGCGTGTCGTCGCCAAGATCGTATGTATCGCGGACCTTGCCGCGATGGATCATGGGGAAGTCGAGTTGGGTTTCAATCAGGGCGTCTGTCATGGCCTCATTGTAGCGCACGGGACGGGGTTGGCGGGCGATGTTATGTTGCGTTGTGGCGTAGAATTAACAGGTGGCGATGATGGCCGTCGGCCTTCGGCCGCAGATAGGCATATAGCGCGGGAGAGTTGCCCGGGAGGGCAGGAGGCTTTGAGATGGTATTGAGCACGTACATTGGCCTGATTGTGCGACCCATTCACACGATTCAGCAGATTGTGGCCGACCGTCCGGTGGGGTTGGGCCTGTTGACGCTGCTGATTGTGGCTATTGCCAACGGCATAGTCTCATTCGGCTTGGGAATCGACACGGCGACATTCGAAGAATTCACCGATGAGGAAATCAACGTTGGCCTCGGATTCGTCGTCATTGGAACCCTCCTGTTCGTTGGTTTCGTCGTGGTTGAGCTGGGCTTCTTCTCCCTGATCGTGCATCTCGTTTCGAAGCTGTTCGGCGGCGACGGAGCATACACAGGGATGCTGGCAGGACTGATGATGCTCTCTATCCTGAGCCTGATTCCGGTTGTTCCTTCCCTGCTCGATGCTCTCGTCAGGGGCGAGGACGAGTCATCTGCGTTTCAGGCGATTGCCACGGTGGTCAGTCTTGTGGTGTTCCTCTGGACGATCGTGCTGTCTATTCTCCTTATCCGCGAGAACTATTGACTGACCACAGGAATGGCCGTTCTGAGCGGTATCGCGTCTTTGGTTGGCGCGATCATCGTCGGCGTCATCCTGTTCATCCTGCTGATCATCGTTATGGTTGCCGTCGTTGTAGCGCTGGGGCTCGTGACAACCTAACGCCTCGCACAAACGACGGATTGCCAAGCTAATCAAGACGTGTGGGCGGCGCGAAAGCGCCGCCCACACTCTTTAATCTGCCGCCCGCGTAGTATGGATTGATGTTTATTGATCCGTCGGCGGGGGGAGATGCCCAAAGCGTGGGCGTGCCGGGGCCGCAGAAACGCACGCGGCCCGTGATGTTCTATCTGCGCGGCATCGTGCGCACGCCAACGTACTCATTCAGCGACATCGCCATCGACCAGCCGATATGGCGCGGGACGGCCCTGTTGCTTGCCGGTCTGCTTGTGGCTGGCGCGTTGTTCGGCCTCGGCGGTCTGATTGCGGACTACGAGGGCGTAACGGGAGCGGCCGTTGGCATGGTGGGGTTCGCCCTGGGCGGGTACACGGGGTTCCTGTTCTTCATGGTGTTGCTGCACGTCATCGGCAAGGCGTTCGAGGGCGAGGCGAGCATCGCGGAAGAGCTTGCGGCGATGACATACGCCGCCCTGTCGCTGTGGCTGCTCGTTCCAACCGCGCTGCTGTGGCTGGTTGCAGGCGACGCGCAGCCGTGGATCATGACGTTGGGCATTTTCCTGACGTCATTGGCCATAATCCGCCTGACGTACATCGCCATCCGCGAGGCAAATCGCTTTGTGGGCACGCAAGCCATCCTGACGATGCTGATGGTGCCGCTGGGGACGGGCCTGCTGGCCATCGCGACGTTCTTCATCTTCGCGTTCGGCACGCTGATTCTTAAGTAGGGCGGCAAAGGTAGACCCATCGCGTATACTGTGGACAGAGGCAGGGAGGTAGCATGACGATTCCAAGCGGACTCGAATTGATCTTGATTCTGGCGATCATCCTGTTGATATTTGGAGGCGCCAAGCTCCCCGGCCTTGCCCGCTCGATGGGAAGCTCGATTCGCGAGTTCCGCAAGGGCGCCGAACTGGAAGAGAACAAGCCGTCCGAGGACGCCAAGGAAAGTTCGGAATCGGATTCAACAACCGCGAAGACGTAGCTTATCGAGCCACAGTTCGACGAAATTGGAAGCGCCGCCCATCGGGCGGCGTTCTCGTTTTCTGAGAGCGGTAAGGCTCAAAGCATGACTACAGGCGTATGAGTAAGATATACTCATCTTATGGCTAAACGACTGCAAGTCTTGTTCGATGATGAGGAATACCGGGAGATTCAAAGTGTCGCCCGGGGCCAGCGCGTGACCGTCGCAGAGTGGGTCCGTCAGGCCTTGCGCAAGGCACGAAATGATCAACCTGATGCGGTTGAGACTAAACTACGTGCTATTGCGAAAGCAAATCGGCACAAGCACCCCACGGCGGACATCGATGTAATGCTCAGCGAGATTGAGGCCGGCCGTAATCTCTCGTGATCTTTGTCGACTCAAACGTACCGATGTATTTGGTGGGTGATGATCACCCAAACAAGGACCGTGCCGACAGGATGTTGAGCCTATTCGTACGGGAAGGAGAACGCCTCGTCACGAGTGTGGAAGTGTATCAGGAACTCCTGCACAGATACGCATTAATTCGACGCTTTGAGGCCATGAATGATGCTTTTGAAGCCCTTGACGACATTGTCGATGACGTCCTGACTTTCGGAATGTCGGAGATTCTTGCTACCAGGGTTCTGATTCAGTCCGTAGATGGCTTATCCGCTCGAGACGCTCTGCATATAGCCGTCATGAATAGCGCGGGTATTAGCCGAATATTGAGCTTTGATCGCGGCTTTGACTACTATCCGGGCATCGAGAGGATCAGCTAGAACCGTACTGCGCCGTACGTGTGGCGCGCAGCGGGATTATTCCGGCGATGCCCTTCTCCGCTGCCATGCGGCGAAGCGCGCCATGAGCAGGCCGATTTCGTAGAGCACCCATATCGGGATGCCCCAGATGACCATGTTGATGGGGTCGCCTGTCGGTGTGATGATTGCGGCGGCAACGAATGACAGCAGGATCGCCCCCTTGCGCTTCGTCCGCAGGCTCGCCGGGTCGATGATGTCGATGCGCGCGAGCAGGTACATGATGACCGGCAGCTCGAAGAGCAGTCCCATCGCAAAGATGAGCCAGACGGTTGTGCCGACGATGCTGTCGATGCGTATCTGCGGCTCAATATCCTCACTAAGGAATTGAGGAAGGATCTGCATCATCACGGGGATCGGCACGAAGAACGCGAACAGGATTCCCGCCGCAAACAGCGCGCTCACGATCGGCAGGGCGATGTAGACAAAGCGTTTCTCGGAGCCGGTCAGCGCGGGACGGACGAACATGATGGCCTGATAGAGGATCATCGGGAATGCGACGATGATTCCGCCCAGTAGGGCAATCTTCATGCGGACGCGCACGCCCTCAAGAACATCGATCTGCACGACTTCAATATCGTTCGGGAACGGAATCAGCAGCACGTCAATGAGCCGATTCCCGATGGCGAACGCGCCCACGGCGCCGATGCCAACCACGATGAACGTCCACACGAGCCGCGTCCGCAGCTCCCGCAGATGCGCGGACAAAGGCATCGTCGTGCTTGACACGCCCTCCGGCTCAGGGGTCGTCACCGACCGTCCTCCGGTTGGGGCTCGTCGGTAGGCTGCTCACTCTCTTCGGACAGGGTTGTTTCCTCAGATGATGTCTCGGCCCGGCCTGAATTTGAGCGGCCGTCCCGCAGGTTAATGGGACGGCGGAGTTTCGATTCCACGTCACGGATGGATTCTCGGGCTGAGCGAATCGGCTCCGTCTCTTCACGCGCCTGCGTCTGCAGATCCTCCGTCATGGAGTTGATGGTGCGGCGGGCGCGGGCGATGAGCCGGCCGATCTCCCCTGCCATCTCCGCGGCCCGCGAGGGACCGACGATGATGATGGCGAGTCCGGCGAGAAAGAGAAGCTCAAGCCCCCCAACATTCAAGAAGTCCATAGGGCAAGTCTAACTGAGGGACTGTTATGATTGGCGGGTAGGGGCCGTTGACCCGATGCCGTCGGAGGAGTATGGGTGGCTGAGGCAGACGAGCTGGTCTTAAGCCTTTTGGTTCTCTTGCCGTTCGTGGGCGGTCTGGCGCTTATTCTCGTTCCGGGCCGCCAGCCCAACACCATCCGCGGCATCGCCACCGCCGTCACCGGCATCACCTTCGCGCTCTCCATCTACCTGACCCTGCGCCATTATCTGAGCGCGCCCGCAGGGGCGGAGTTCTGGCCGCTGACCCGCGTCGAGTGGCTGCCAAGCCTTGGGATCGGATTCACGCTTGGCGTGGACGGAATCTCCGTCCTGATGGTGCTGCTGAACGGCGTGGTTGCCTTTGCCGGAACGCTGGTCGCCTGGCGTCTCCCTGACAGAACCAAGGAATTCTTCGTCCTCTTCCTGCTGCTCATCGCGGGCGTCTACGGCGTCTTTGTCGCGCTCGACCTGTTCTTCTTCTTCTTCTTTTACGAACTCGCCGTCATTCCCATGTACCTGCTGATCGGCGTGTGGGGCAGCTCGACGGACTTCCGCTCCTACGTGCCGCCGCTGTTGTTCAGCCGCACCAAGGAATACAGCGCGATGAAGCTGACCATCATGCTCAGCCTCGGCAGCGTCCTGGTGTGGGTGGCGCTGATCGCGCTCTATATCTTTGCGGACAATCCGACGTTCGACTTCCTCAGCCTGCGGGACAACGAGGAATACTCGCGCGAATTCCAGCTGCTCTTCTTCCCGATTGTCGCCGTCGGATTCGGCGTGCTGGCGGGGCTATGGCCGTTCCACACGTGGTCGCCGGACGGGCACGTCGCCGCTCCCACGTCCGTCAGCATGCTGCACGCCGGCGTGCTCATGAAGCTGGGCGCGTACGGCATCCTCCGCATCGGCATGGACCTGTTCCCGGAGGGCGCGCAGGCGTGGATGCCCGTCCTGATCATCCTCGCGACCATCAATGTCGTCTATGGCGCAATATCCGCCCTCGGGCAGCGCGACCTCAAGTACGTCATTGGCTACTCCAGCGTGAGTCACATGGGCTACGTGATCATGGGACTCGCGACGCTCGACCCGTTAGGCGTGAACGGCGCAGTCCTGCAGATGTTCTCCCACGGCGTCATGACGGCCCTCTTCTTCGTGCTCGTCGGCGCAGTCTATGACCGCGCACACATCCGTGACATCGGCGTGCTGGAAGGACTGGCCAAGCGGATGGGCGGTACGGCGACGTTCTTCGCCATCGCCGGCTTAGCCTCGCTGGGGCTTCCGGGCCTCAGCGGATTCGTCGCAGAGCTGCTGGTTTTCATCGGCGCGTTCAATACGTATCCGCTTGTCGGAATCCTGGGCGTGTTCGCGGCGGCGATAACCGCCGTCTACGTGCTGCGGCTGCTGGGCAAGGTATTCTTCGGCCCGGTCAGCGAACGATGGCAGGGACTGACGGACGCATCGCGCGTGGAACTCGCGGCCGGCGGCCTGCTTATCGCATTCATCGTCGCCATTGGCATCTGGCCATTCCCGTGGCTTGAATTGATTGACGGCGACGTGACGGCTCTATTGGGGCGTATCGGATGAGTACCCGAAGTTTCGTTGACACTATGTTTGAGGCGCACATAGACTGGCCGACAGGAGTGCAGGGGAATGCCAGCTGAGTATGCGTTCAACTGGGCCGCTGTGGGAATTGCCGCTATTTTCGGCTTTGGCGGTGTTGCATCCTTCTTTGTCATTTCGTGGATCCTCGCGCCGCGCCGCGCCACAAGCCTGAGCGGCATCGCGTATGAGTGCGGCATCCTGCCAACAGGCGAGGGCAACACTCGCTACAACGTGCGCTATTACCTGTTCGCCCTCTTCTTCCTGATCTTTGCAGTGGAGACCGTTTTCCTGTTTCCGTGGGCGTTCGTGTTCCTTGATCTGCCCGCCGCCGCGTTTTATTCAATGGTGATCTTTCTTGTGGTGTTGTTCTTTGGGTTGGTCTACGCATGGCGTAAGGGGGTGTTGTCCTGGCGATGAATATTGAACCCGCAGGCGGGCAGAGCGGTATGGGGCAGGGCCCCGTCGTCTCGACGCCCGAATCTCGTATGGCGCTGCAGAACATTGCGGCGCATCAGAAGAGCGGCCTCTCAGGCGTGGTCACGCTAAAGACGGAGGAGCTGTTCGCAATGGCGCGGAAATCCTCTTTGTGGCCGCTCACGTTCGGCTTGGCATGCTGCGCAATCGAGATGATCTCCGCCTACATGCCCAAGCATGATTTCGACCGTTATGGCGTCGTCACGTGGCCCTCGCCGCGCCAATCCGACGTCATGATCGTGGCGGGAACGGTCGTCAAGAAGATGGCCGAGCCGATCAAACTCCTGTATGAGCAGATGCCCGCGCCCAAGTGGGTTGTCGCGATGGGATCCTGCGCGACCTGCGGCGGCCCGTACGTCCGCTCGTATTCGGTCGTGATGGGAGTGGATCAGATCATCCCGGTGGACGTGTATGTGCCGGGGTGCCCTCCGCGCCCGGAGGCGTTGCAGCACGGGATCCTTGAACTCCAGCGCAAGATCCAGGATGAGCCGCGGCTCAAGAGGGGACTCTAGGTGACCTCGGAAGACCGGCCTGAGGACTCCGCCGCGCCCTCGCCAATCGAGGCGCGTGTGCGGGAGATTGCCGGGGAGAGCGCGCAGTCTATCGACTATTCGTTCGATGAACTTGAACTGCGCGTCCCGCGCGACGCCGTCGTTGACGTGTGCGCCGCGCTCAAGTCAGACCCGGAATTGAACTTCAATTACCTCCGCTGCCTGTCCGTCGTTGACTGGCAGGACGAGCTGGAGGCGGTCTACCACCTCACTTCCCTGTCTCACCCCCACAACGTGGTGGTCAAGACGCGCGCGCCCATAGACGATCCGTGGATTCCCACAATGATCGGCGTCTGGAAGGGCGCGGACTGGCACGAGCGCGAGGGGCACGACCTTTTCGGCCTCGAATTTCGCGGCCACCCGGACCTGTCGCCGCTGATCCTGTATGAGGGCTTCGAAGGATTCCCCGGACGCAAGAGCTATGACATTCCGGAGCAGGTGACGTTCTATGGCGACTGACACCGGAATGTCGGCCAACATCGTGCGCGACCCCGTCACCGAGCAGGCGGAGTTGAGCATCAACATGGGACCGCAGCACCCCGCCACGCACGGCGTGTTCCGCATGGTGCTCACGCTTGACGGCGAGCGAGTCGTTGACGTCTATCCACACATCGGCTACCTGCATCGCGGCTCCGAGCGGTTGGCGGAGGGCGAGAATTTCCAACAGATAACAACGCTGTTCGACCGCCTCGATTACGTGGCCAATTTCAACAACGAATGGGTCTATGTGCGGGCGGTCGAGAAGGCGATGGGCGTGGAGGTGCCGGAGCGCGCCGACTACATCCGCCTGATCCTTGCTGAACTTAACCGCATCGCGAGCCACCTGCTTTTCTACGGCACATATGGGTTGGACACCGGCGCGATGAATCCTGTGATGATCGGGTTCCGTGACCGCGAGCGGATTCAGCAGATCTTTGAGGGCGTCACAGGAGCGCGCATGATGCACAACTACTTCCGCATCGGCGGCGTCAAAGAAGACCTGCCCGACGGATTCGTTCCCGCCGTTCGCGCCCTGCTGGATCAACTCAAGGTTGGCTATGAAGAGGCGAGGGGCACGCTGACGGAGAGCGAGATATTCATTGAGCGCACCACCGGCATCGGCGCAATACCGCCGGAGGACATGCTTGACTACGGGGTGACGGGGCCGCTGCTGCGCGCGGCGGGCATCGACTACGACATCCGCAAGGCCGACCCGTACTCCGTCTACGAAGAACTGGATTTCCGTGTCCCCACCGGCCAAACAGGCGATTGCTACGACCGCTACATGGTGCGGATGCTGGAGATTGAGCAGTCGATTTCCATCGTCGCGCAGGCGCTGGACAAATTGCCGGACGGCCCGTTCATGGGCCGCGTGCCGCGCATACTGCGCCCGGAGGAGGGCGACGTGTACGTGCACGGGGAGAACCCGCGCGGCGATCTGGGCGTCTATCTCGTTTCGTCAGGCGGCACGGTTCGGCCGTATCGCCTCAAGATTCGCGGCCCGAGCTTCTGCAATCTCATGGCGCTGCCGGCCATGATTCGGGGTTCCTACCTTGCCGACGCCACCGTGATTTTGGGCTCCATGGATATCGTTCTTGGCGAGGTGGACCGGTGAGCCTGCTCGACCTCATCACCATCGCCATCGTCGTCTTTGTGCTGTTCAACGGCATCCTCACCGCCGTGCTCGGCGTGATCTGGGCGGAGCGCAAGGCGCTGGCGCGGCTGCAGCAGCGCGTTGGGCCCTCACGCACCGGCCCGTCAGGCATCCTGCAAACGGCGGCGGACGCAATCAAGCTGATGCTCAAGGAGGACGTGCGTCCCAATAGCGTCAACCTGGTTATCTTCTACGTCGCGCCCCTATTGATCTTCACGCCGATCTTCATGCTCTGGATGGTGCTGCCGTTCGGGCCGGACTGGGTGCTGAGCGATCTCGATATCGGGCTTTTCTATATCATCGCCATCCTCGGGCTGTCCGTCGTGGGCCACGTGCTGGCCGGATGGGCGTCCAACAACAAGTACGCCCTGCTGGGCAGCGCTCGTAACGCCGCGCAGTTGATCAGCTACGAGCTGCCGCTCGTCTTTGCCGTGCTGGCCGTCGGACTTCTGGCGCAGACGGCCACGGACAGACCATTCAGTCTCGCCGGAATCGTCGAGGCGCAGGGCAGCATACCGTACCTGGTGATCATGCCGTTGGGCTTTATCCTCTTCCTTGTGGGCGCGCTGGCGGAGACGGCGCGGATTCCGTTTGATATACCGCACGCGGAGGAGGAGATCGTCGGCGGCGCGTTCGTCGAATACTCCGGCATTCGCTGGGGCGTGTTCTTCCTGACGGAATACGCGGGACTGGCGACGATGGCGTTCCTCGCGACGATCCTGTTCCTCGGTGGTTGGACGGGGCCGTTCTCCGACCAGGTCCCGATCCTTCAGCCCTTCTATCTATTGGTCAAGATGGCGGCGATCATCCTGATTGTGTTCTGGATACGCGCGCCATTGCCCCGCCTCCGTATCGACCAGCTCATGGCGTTCGCGTGGAAACTGGCCATTCCGGCATCCCTCGTGAATCTGCTGGTCGTGGCGACCGTCGTCTGGGTCCAACATCAGAACGGTTGGGAGCTGTGGCTGACAAGTGTGACAATCAGTGCGGTGAGCATCGTGCTGGCCGTAGCAACCGGCATCTTCATCCAGCGGCGCAGAGAGCAGAGACTCCGGCAATTCAGGCAAAGGTGGGCGCAATAGTCATGTTAGGCACGTTCAAGAGTTTACTGACGACGATGAAGCTGGCGCTCAAGCCGCCGGTCACGGCGGAGTATCCATCGGTTGCGCCCGCGCTGGCTCCCCGGTTCATGGCGCATCCCGTACTCACCTGGGACAAGGACGTGCCGGAACCGTATTGCACGGGCTGCCTGGTCTGTATGCGCATCTGCCCCACGGACTGCATCGACGTCGCAATGATGGACAACCCCAAGCACGCGGAGGGTGACAGTTCTCGCCGCAAGATCGTTGATTATTTCGACCTGAACGTCGCCGACTGCATCATGTGCGGTCTTTGTGTTGAGTACTGCAATTTCGACGCGATTATCATGTCCGACAACTTCGATGCCAGCCAGTATGCGCGTCCGAATCTCGTTTTCGATCTGGAGGAACTGCTTGAGGCCGGCAAGGAGCAGGAGGCCAAGGGACGGTGGTCGCCGCCGGAGGCGAAGAAATCGCAACGCCGCGCCGCCGCCCAGGGTGGTGGAACTGCGGCGACGGGAACACCGGCGTCGAGCGAGGATCGCGTGGCCGCTGCCCGCGCCAAGGCCGCTGAACTCCGTGCCCAACGCGCCGCAGAGCGCGGCGAGGCTCCGCCTGCAGAAGCGACAGCCGCTGCTCCTGAACAGGAATCAGGTGACGCTCCTGCGGTCGATCCTCGTGTAGCAGCCGCCCGCGCCAAGGCCGCTGAAATTCGCGCGCAACGTGCCGCGGAACGCGCCGCGCAGGAAGCGGCAGAAACACAGACCGATTCCGACAATTCCGACTCTGAGGCCGACAAAGAATGATTGAGGCGGGAATACTCGGGGCCATTGGAATAATCACCGTCGCAGCAGCCGTCGGCGTCGTCGCGACACGAAGTGTCGTCTATGCGGCAGTGTTCCTCCTGGTCTCGCTGGTCGGTGTAGCGGCTCTGTTCCTGATGATGCTGGCGGAGTTCATCGCCCTCGCGCAGGTGCTCATCTACGGCGGCGCGATCACCATCGTCCTCCTGTTCGCCATCATGCTGACTCGCGCCCCGGAACAGACCAACGTGCAGGACAACGCGCAGCGCCCGCTCGCGGCGATGGCCTGCGTGGGGCTTTTCGCCCTGCTCGTGGCGGCTGCGTTGGCAACACCCTGGCGCACCCGTGAACCGGGTGCCGACCCGATGGCCGAGTTCACGGCCCTAAGCGAGTTGCTGTTCAGCGATTTCCTCATTCCGTTTGAGATCGCATCGCTGGTGCTGTTGGTGGCGCTGGTTGGCGCGGTTGTGCTGACGCGCAGCGGGAGAGAGGGCGCATGACAGTCCTCGAATTCATGCTCATCCTGGGCGCGGCGCTGTTCTGCCTGGGCCTGTACGGCGTGCTGGCGCGGCGCAACGCCGTGCTTGTCCTCATGTCAATCGAGTTGATGCTGAACGCCGTCAACGTCCATCTCATCGGTTTTGCCCGCTACGTGGTCGGAACAGAGGCCATCGCCCACGTGCTGATCATCTTCGTGATCACCATTGCGGCGGCGGAAGTCGGACTTGCCCTCGCCATCGTTCTTCGCATGTTCAGAAACTGGGAGACGGTCAACCTGGACCGCATCTCCACCTTGCAGCAGTAGGGGACCCAAGGAGTGACCGCCCTGCTGGACGCAATCCCGATCGGCGCTGAGCAGGCGTGGCTCGTTGCCGCGCTGCCGTTCGCCGCATTCGTGATTCTTGCCATCGGGCGGCTCCAGATACTGCCGCAAGCCGCGTCATGGGTCAGCGTCGCCGCCATCGGCATTGCGTTTATCGGCTCGCTCGGTGTCCTGGGTGATTACCTTGCCAATGGTGAATACGTCGGGACTGTGGTCTGGTTGTCCGCCGGAGGCTCGGAGTTCGGGCTGAGCTACATCGTCGACAGCCTGTCCGTGATGATGATCATCCTCGTCACGTCCGTCTCGCTCGCCGTCCAGGTCTACTCGCTGGAGTACATGAAAGGCGATGAACGGTTTGGGTGGTACTTCGCCGCGCATTCCCTGTTCGCCGCGTCCATGCTCGCCCTCGTCCTCACCGGCAGCCTGCTGCTCCTCTATATCTCATGGGAACTCGTCGGCCTCTGCTCGTTCCTGTTGATCGGTTTCTACTGGGAGCGCCGCTCCGCGGCAGAAGCAGCGAAGAAGGCGTTCATCACAACCCGATTCGGCGATGTCGGTCTCCTTATCGGCATCATCATTGCCTATCTCAACACCGGCACGTTCGACATCCGGGAAGTCATTGCAGCATTGAGCGGCGGAGAGGCAGCGCTGGTGGCATTCCTGCTGTTCCTTGGCGCGATGGGCAAGAGCGCGCAATTCCCGTTCCATATCTGGCTGCCGGATGCCATGGAGGGCCCTACGCCCGTCAGCGCGTTGATTCACGCCGCGACGATGGTGGCGGCGGGCGTGTTCCTCGTGGCGCGCATGTTTGACCTTTTCGTCGAAGCCCCCACAGTGCTCTGGTTCGTGGCTGTGATCGGGCTGGTGACCGCCATCATTGCGGGACTGCTCGCGCTGGGCGAGATCGACTTCAAGCGCATCCTCGCGTACTCGACGGTCAGCCAACTGGGGCTGATGATGTTGGCTCTTGGGGCAGCAGGGTTGGCGCATGACCCCTCGCATCGCGACCCGAGCGGCGGCATGTTCCACCTGTTGACACACGGCTATTTCAAGGCGCTCCTCTTCTTGACGGCAGGTGTGGCGCTGCACGCCATCCATGCCTCCGCTGCCTCGATCTACGAGGTGCGAGGGCTGCGAATCGCCGCGCCGCTCACCGCAGCCGCGCTTGTCGTCGGCAGCCTGTCTTTGGCGGGAATTCCGTTCCTGAGCGGCTTCTTTTCCAAGGAGGGCATTCTCGCCCCGGCGCTTGAGATTGAGACCCTGCCCGGTTACCTGCTCTTCTTTGGAGCTGTCATTGCCTCATTCCTCAGCGCCTTGTATATGACCAGACTCGCGCTGGTTGTCGCCCAGGGAGAGCCGGCGCAAGCTGCTGGCGGCCACGATGGGGAGGGAGAACACGCCGTAGGGCTCCATGACCCGCCGCCGCTTATGGCTATCCCTCTCATTTCTCTCGGAGTGCTTGCCGTTTTCCTTGGCATCGTGCTCTCGTTCGGCTGGGACTTCATTGAGTTCCTCACGGACGGCCACCGCGAGTTCCATTTCAACTCGCTGTTGGCGCTGGCATCCACCCTCACCGCCGTCGCCGGAATCGGCGTCGGGCTGAACTATTGGAACAACAGGGAGCGCGTCGACGGCGCCGTGCTTGAGTCGGTCGCGGGCCCGCTGAAGCTCATCCAGAACCGCTTCTACATCGACGCTGCGGCCCAGTGGATGATCGACCGTATCGTGCTGGTCTTTGCCGGTTTCATCCGTGAGGTTGACAGGCGTGTCGTCAATGATGCAGGCGTGGACGGGCCCGCGGCGCGCACGGTGGATGCCGGGCATCTGCTGCGCGGCATCCAGACCGGTTTCGTTTTCAACTACGCGCTGATTTTCACCATTGCGGCGGTGATTATCGTCGCCGTCGCCGCGTTGGCGGAGACGCTGTAGGGGGCGTGGCGCGATGAACTGGGCATTGCTCTTGCCGGGCTATCTCGTCACCGGTCTCGCTTTCGGAGCGTTCACGCTGGACCTGATCGTGCCGCGCCTCTCACGAACTGTCCTGGTCTACGGAGGCGCGGCGGTCATGGCCGCCATCGCCGCGTTCATCATCATCACAAGCGACGGTGAATCAAGCCGCTTCGCGGGCGGCATCCTCATCTTTGACACCTATTCCGCGTTCTTCTTCGCGCTGTTCGTGATTCTCGCGGCGGTGACGATTCTTGGTTCCGCGCAATTTGTGTCATCCATTGACAGCCCCGGCGAGTTCGTTGCCCTCCTGATGATGTCCGCAGTCGGCGCGATGGGCATGGCGGCGGCGGGAGAGCTGATCACCGCCTACATCTCATTGGAGCTTCTGAGTTTCTCCTTGTACATCCTTGCGTCGTACACGTGGAAGGATCGGAGGACGAATGAGGCGGGGATGAAATACATCCTGCTTGGCGCAATCGCCTCGGCGTTCCTCTTGCTGGGCATCACGTACATCTACGGCCTGACAGGCGACACCCGCTACGACCAGGTGGCCAGCGGCCTCAGCGAATTGTCGCCGAGTCCGGGACTGATCATCGCGCTTGCGATGCTGACGGCGGGACTGGGTTTCAAGGTCGCCGCCGTCCCATTCCATATGTGGACGCCGGACGTGTACGAGGGCGCTCCGATCCCCATCACCGCCTATCTTGCGGCGGCGTCCAAAGCGGCGGGTTTCGCCCTGTTGATCCGTCTGGTTGCCGTCGCGCTGGAACCGGTAGCGCTCTTCTGGGACTGGGTGTTCATCCTCCTGGCGGTGCTGAGCATGATGCTCGGCAACCTCGTCGCCATCCTGCAATCGAACCTCAAGCGGCTGATGGCGTACTCCAGCATCGGGCAGGTGGGTTATCTCCTGCTTGGTATAGCCGCGCTTGGCGCTGACGATCCCACGAAACCGATTGCGGGAATGCTCATCCACAGCGTCAGCTACGCGGCGTCAACGATGGTTGCGTTCATGGTGCTGCTTGCCGTCTGGCAGCAGACGGGCAAGGAGGGCGTGCGCGACGTGGCCGGATTGGCGCGCCGCAACCCGTTCCTTGCGTTGGCATTGACGGGAGCGCTCTTCAGCCTCGCGGGGTTCCCGTTCTTCGTCGGGTTCGCGTCCAAGTTCTACCTGTTCACGGTGGTTGCCACGGCGGGCGCGCGATTCCTGGTGCCGGTCGGCATTGCCATATTCGCAAGCCTGATTTCCCTGTACTACTATCTGAATATCGTGAGGCAGATGTACATCGAAGAGCCCGAAGACGGCGCGGAGCCGATCCGCGTTTCACGGACCATGTGGTTGTTGATCCTTGGTCTGCTCATAACGATTGTGGTCGGCGGTCTCTACGTGAGGCCGTTGGCGGAGGTGGCCGAGTCCGCCGCGGCGTCGATAATGGCAGGCGCATAAAAAGACGGGGAGAGGAAATGGCGCCATCGTATACGGCGGTTCTGCTGCCCAATGAGGACGGGTCGTATCACGGGTTGATTCCCGCGATGACAGGCGTGACGGGAGAAGGCCCGACACGCGCTGCGGCGCTTGAAAACGTGACCGACAATGCAGGCATCGCGTTGGGGGAAATTCTTGCCGGGGGCGGCGAGGCGCCCCGCGAGGAGTGGCCGCCCGTTCGCACTGTCTGGGTACGGAATCCCCGGCGCGGTGACACATCGCCTTATATCGTCATGATCCAGCGCACGGACGAGGGAGAATACCGCGCCACACCCGTCGCCTTCCCGGACGTGTCCACGGTTTCAGCCGATGTGGAAGACGCCGTAGCCCAGGTGGGCCCGTTGCTCTTTCAACGTCTGACGGAGATGTTCGCGCAGGGGCGTCACTTCCCCACGCAGGACGACCCGCAGAACTACGTCATACGTGTGACGGCCCGCGAGCCTGTTGCCGAAGAGGCGTAGGGCAGTAGGCTAGCCGAGCGCGGCCAGCTTTTCGTTCAGTTCCGCTACCTCGTCCGCCGTCAGGATCCAGTCGGCGGCCTTGGCGTTCGCCTCCACCTGCTCAGGCCGTGTCGCGCCCGCGATGACACTGGCCACCTGCGGCTGGGCAAGGAGCCACGCGATGGCGAGTTCGACCGTCGTATGGCCGCGCTCCTCTGCAAATTTCGTTGCCGCGTCCGCGATGGCGAACGTCCGCTCGTTCATGAAGCGGCCCCGGAAGTTGGCAGGCGTTGTGGACATGCGCGTCCCCTCCGGCGGCTCCTGCCCTTGCGTGTACTTGCCGGTGAGCACGCCGCCCGCGAGGGGGAAATAGGGGATTATCCCGATGTTGTACTTCACGCTGAAGGGGATCAACTCCCGCTCAACGTCGCGGTTGATGAGGCTGTATTCCGGCTGCGTGCTAACGAAGCTGTTGAGGCCGAGATGCCGGCTTGTCCATGCGGCCTCCGCCTCCTGCCACACGGCGAAATTGGAACTGCCGATGTAGAGGATCTTTCCGGCGTGGATCAGATCATCAAGAGCGCGAAGGGTCTCCTCGATGGGCGTGTCGTTGTCGGGGAAGTGAATCTGGTACAGGTCGATATAGTCGGTCTGGAGTCGCGTGAGACTCGCTTCTACCTCGTTGGTGATGTGCTTGCGTGAGTTGCCGCTGCCATGCGGGCCCTGCTGCATTTGCCCGCCGCCCTTGGTGGCAATCACCGCTGCCTCGCGGTTCCCCTTGAGCGCCTTGCCGATGTGCTCCTCGGACTCGCCCATGCTGTAGATGTTGGCCGTGTCGATGAAGTTGATTCCGTTATCGAGCGATGCCTTGATGACGATTTCGCTCCGTTCATAGTCGAGACGCCTGCCGAAGTTGTTCGTTCCCAGTCCAACGGCCGAAACCTGCAGGCCCGAATTGCCCAATCGACGATATTCCATGAAATCCTGCTCCCCCTCACCCGTGAGCCGCGTTGATATGCATCATTATAGAGTGGACGTATGTCCGCCAACGCACATGAGTGAGGAAGCCCCGCCACATGCACGATGCTCTGAATGAATCTGAGGTCAAGCAACGCCTTGCAACGCGCATCATCGGCGCGGAGTACCGGCACCTGCCGCTTACGCATTCCACGCAGGACGACGTGTCTGCGGCGGGGCGGGAAGGGACGGCTGAAGGGTTAACGATTACCGCGGACGAGCAAACGCGGGGTAGGGGACGTTTCCGTCGCTCGTGGATGTCGCCCCCCGGCGCGTCGCTGCTCGTCTCAATCCTGCTGAGGCCGAGTGCGGAGCTGCTCCCATCGCTGTCGATGATCTGCGCCCTTGCCGTGCCGCGGGCCATCCGCCGTGTTTGTCCTCAACTCGATCCGGAGATCAAGTGGCCGAACGATATCCTCATCGGCGGGCGCAAGGTGTCCGGCATCCTCGTTGAGGTCGTGCGCGGCGAGTCGGACGAGGAACAATTCGCCGTCGCAGGAATCGGTGTGAACGTCAATTGGGACACGGCGTCAATCCCGGAGATCGCAGAGGCATCCACCAGCCTCAGCAGGGAGACGGGTGACGAGGTCTCCCGACTCGACCTGCTCTGCGCGCTGCTGGAGGAGATGGACGCCCTCTACGGTGACGCGCGGGAGGGTGGGGATGTATTCGGTCAATGGCGCTCGGCTCTCGTCAACCTCGGTAAACGGGTGAACGTGTCCGGCAGCGATGCCTCGTTCGAAGGCTTGGCGCTTGACGTTGAGCCGGGAGGCGGGCTGATCGTTCAGACCGATGACGGACAGCAAAAAGTCGTTCACGCCGGCGACGTGACGTTGAGTTGATGGAGACCACGGCGGAATCTCAGGACGCCCGGCGGCGAGAGAATCGCGTTGTCGCAGCGCTCCAACTTGGCGGGGCCGTTGTTGTCTCCATTGCGGTCGTCGTGCTGCTCATTCGCTACGCGAGCTTTGTTGAAGGACTTGGCGACTGGGGGTACTTCAGCGTTTTCCTGCTCCAACTCATCAACAGCGCCACCGTCGTCCTGTTCCCCGTGCCCGGCCACGCGGTCATTTTCGCTGTCTCAGGCACCCTCAACCCCCTGTTGATCGGGGTCTTCGGAGCAGCCGGCGCGGCGCTGGGTGAGATCACCGCCTATATGGCAGGGCGGGGCGGCTCATCGATGGTTGACGAGAGCAGGTGGTACAAGCGGCTCGAAACGATGGGAGAGCGTTGGCGCGGCTGGGTGATATTTCTCTTCGCGGCCACACCTCTGCCGTTCGACTTTGCCGGTGTGTGGGCCGGCGCGATCCGCTATCCACTGGGACGGTTTCTTCTCATCGTGACTGCTGGCAAGCTGATTCTTGTCACCGCTATCGCAATTGCCGGCCACTATGGCGTGAACGTCATCGAGAATCTCCCCCTCGTGGGTGACATTTTGTTCTGAGTTTGGCCTACGTTAGAATCTACAAGTACGAACGAATGATGATTTGGCGTGCCGCGACGATGTGACAGGTGCGGCACGCGTGGATAGAGGCGAGGCAAACGTGCTCCGGCTGGCTCTCCCAAGTAACAATCGACTGGCAAACGACACGATGTCGATGCTCAACGCGTGCGGCATTCACGTGTCCCGCCGGGGGACCGGCCTTGTCGAAGAGGTGCGCGATATTCCCGAGTGCGAGGCCGTCTTTCTCAGGCCGGACGATATTCCGGCCATCATTGCGGAGGGCGGCGCGCATCTGGGCATTACCGGGCGTGACTGGTTTGAAGAGAAAAGCCTGACCGGCCTGGAGAACGTGTCATGCCTCATCCCGGACTTGGGCTTCGGACACAGCAGGCTTATGCTGGCCGCGCCAAGCCGTCGGTTTGGCGACTCCGGCGATATTCCCGTCGGCGATTTAACGGGATGGTCCCGGCAGCTTGGCCGCGACCTGCGCGTTGCCACCAAGTATCCCGGCCTCACGCAGAATTACATGGAGGCGCACGGCGTCTCCGGCAAGGGCGTGAGGCTGTTCCAGGGTTCGCACGAGTTGCTGCCGCACCTGGGCGCGGCTGATCTTATAGCAGATGTTGTCGTCACGGGATCGACGCTTTCGGCCCATTCGTTGACCGGCCTTCGATTGGGTAATCCGCCCCGGCCGATACTGCATTCGAGCGCCGCGCTTATCGCTTGCGTGAACAAGGAAGTGTATGACGACCAGGCTGTGCAGTCTGCATGGCTGGTGCTTGAATACATCCACGCCAATCTCAACGCGGAGGGGCGCTATGTGGTCATGGCCAACGTCCCGGGGAATACCCCCGAAGACGTTGCCCGCAAGCTTTTCGACCTGCCGTCTTTGGGCAGCGTGGGGCTGAAAGGGCCCACGATAGCCCCGGTCGTCACGCGTGAGAGCCTCGACGGCGAAGACGGAGAACGGTGGTTTTCCGTGTCGTTCGTCATCAATCACCAGCAGACCGAGCAACTCGTCGCGACTGAATCGCTGCGGACGATTGGGGCGACGGACGTCATTGCCTTTCCCCTCACCCAGCATTTCGGCGAGCCGCCGGAACTGCCGCTCCGCTAAAGGGTGTCGATGCCATGCCGATGCTGGCGGTGCACCTGAGCATTATCCAGGACATTGTGGACGAACTGGATAGTGATGAGCTTCGAGAGCACATTGGCGCCGCCCTGTTGGGTTCCACCGCGCCCGACCGCCGTGTGTTGACCCGCGAGTCGCGTGAGGTCACCCACTTTTTCCACCTGACTGAGGGCGGGACGGGAGACGGCTTTCGCGGCATGAAAAAGGCGTTGCCGGACCTCGTTTCCCGATCCCCGGAGGATGACTGGGCATTGACCGCGTTTCTCGTTGGTTACGCGAGCCACCTTGCCGCGGACGAGGCATGGATCGTCAACGTCTACCGCCCCTTTTTCGAGAACGATGAGTATCTTGGGGCTGAGCCATTGAAGAATATCCTGGATCGCGCCATGCAATATGAGCCGGAGGTGGACGTACGCGGCGACCGTGAGCAGCTCATGAACTGGCAGAAACAGATCATCGCTTCTAACGGCATCATCGATGCCGTGCCTGACCCGTTTATCGCAAAGAGCGTTCTGCGTGACTGGAGTGATTTTGTGGCCGGGCGTGTCCTGACTCTGCCCGGCACGTGGGCCGAATTTCCGCGTTTCATCTCGCGTTACCTGGATGATCCGGACCTTGACGGCGTGGAGGTCGAGCAGCTGATGGCCGATCCGGAGGGGATGCTTGACCGTGTCTATGACCGCGTCCCCCGGGACATCATCCGGCAGCATCGCGCCATCACCATGGAACAATCGCTCAAGCACGCGGAGGAGATTCTCGCATGAAGATTTTTCGCGGACTTGACGAGGGCAAGGCCGGGCTGATCGCAGCCAACCCGTGGCTCAACCCGCAGGCATCGGAATCCACACTCCTTTTTCTTGAGCGGGCGTTCGGCGAGAAGATCTCTCCCGAAGAGGCCGTGCGGCGCGTCACTGAGGTGGTCCGTGTGGACGGCGACGAGGGCATCCGTGAACTCGCGCGTAAGTTCGACGGTGTGGAACTCTCCGCCCTGGAGGTCACACAAGAGGAGATTGCGCGGGCGTACGACAGCGTGGACACCCACGTCATTGACGCCTTGCACAGGGCGGCGGAAGAGATCGAGACGTTTCACGCGCAGCAATCGCGCACCGGCTGGATGGACTTTGAGCGTGGCGTCGGCCAGCTCATCCGCCCCGTGCAGCGCGCCGGAATCTATGTGCCCGGCGGCCGCGCTGCGTATCCCTCAACCGTCCTGATGATCGGCATTCCCGCCCGTGTGGCCAATGTGCCCGAGATTTTCGTGACGACACCCGCGCGGGCCAATGGCGTTGTTGCGCCTGTCACGCTGGTCGCGTGCAGCATTGCGCGCATCAACCGCGTGTTTCGTGTTGGCGGCCCGCAGGGCATTGCAGCGTTCGCGCTTGGCACGGAGTCCGTCCCGCAGGTGGACAAGATCTTCGGTCCCGGCAACCTGCTCGTGCAGTTGGCCAAGAAAGCCGTTTATGGCGTTGTTGGCGTCGATTCGCTACAGGGCGCCACGGAGACGCTGGTGATCTCGGATGATCGCTCCGACCCGGCGCTGTGCGCGGCGGACCTGCTCGCGCAGGCGGAACACGATCCCGAGGCGCGCGTTGTCATGGTGACGACGTCTGAGCGAATGGCGACGCGCACGGACAGGGAACTGGAGCGTCAACTGCGTGACCTGCCGGAGAATTCACCGGCGCATCTCTCCACGCAGATGGGTGGATACGTCATCGTGGAGTCGGAGGATGAGGTCGCGGACTTCTGCAACACCTTCGCGCCGGAGCACCTGTGCATCATGACGCAGGACCCGCACGCGCTTATCCCACGCCTGCGCAACGCGGGCGGCATCTTTGTAGGTGAGCATTCGCCGGAGGTGTTTGCGGACTATATCGCCGGGCCGAGCCACTCCATGCCCACCGGCGGTGCGGCGCGGTACAGCTCCCCGGTCAACGTCTTTGAGTTCCTCAAGGTCACCAGCCTCGTGGCCGTGCCGGAGGAACGACTGCAGGATCTGGGGCCGAGCGGAATCGCCATCGCGCGTGCAGAGGGTCTCGTTGCGCATGCCAACGCGCTTGAGATTCGGATGGAGGCGGAGTCCGCCATCGATCCGGCGGACTAACGGGGAGCGCGTAGGCAGTGGCGTCATCAATCGAAAAGGGCGTTGATAGAACCAGGCGGGCGTGGTTTGGCCGCGTCACGAACATCTTTGGCAGGAACTCGATCCCGCCGGAGACGTGGGATGAGCTGGAAGAGGCGCTGATCGGTGCGGATGTTGGCCTCGACCTGAGCGAAGAACTGATCTCACGCACGCGTGACCGCGTTGAGAAAATCCGCGGCGCGAAGCCCAATGACCTCCGCGAAGCTCTCGCCGCCGAGCTGGTGGACGTTGCCGTCAACGGCGCATCGCCCGCCGCATCTGAAAAGGAGAACGTCGCGCCCCGCGTCATCCTTGTGGTTGGTGTAAATGGCAGCGGCAAGACGACAAGCATTGCCAAGCTGGCACGGCGAGAGATGACCGAAAACCGGCGCGTGCTGCTGGTTGCAGGGGACACGTTCCGCGCGGCGGCCATCGAGCAATTGCAGGTATGGGGTGAACGGCTTGGCGCGCCCGTGATCGCGCAGCAGCACGGCGCAGACCCCGGCGCGGTGGCCTTTGATGGTGTTGCCGCGGCCAAATCCCGGGAGGTGGACACGGTCATCATTGACACGGCCGGACGCCTGCAGACCAAGACATCCCTGATGGATGAGCTTCGCAAGGTGCGGCGGGTTGTGGAGCGGACCGTCGATGCGGCGAACATCACCGTCCTGCTCGTTGTGGACGCCACGACGGGACAGAACGGCCTCTCCCAAGCGCGTGAATTCATGGGCGCGGTGGGCGTGGATGGTGTGATTCTCTCCAAGGTGGACGGCACGTCAAAGGGCGGCATTGCGATTGCCATACGCCGCGAATTCGGGGTTCCCGTCACCTACATCGGAACGGGCGAGGGCATCGACGACCTTGAGCCATTCGACGCCCGCGCTTTCGTGACGGCGTTGCTCGCGTAGAGGCGCGAGCGATCCGAACCTCTTCCCATGCTCCACCTGGTTCTCTGGCTCGTCCTGCTCCAGGTTATCGGGGCGGCAGGGTTCGCCTGGGCGTTCCCGTTCTTCAGAGACCTGCCTGATCGCGGCTACGGCATCTCCAAGGTTCTTGGCATCCTTGTGCTGGCCTACGCGTACTGGGCGCTTGTCACCGCGCGTGTCCTGGACAACGGACTTCTCTCACTGCTGGCCGTCTTTGCCTTGCTTCTCGGCGCGAGCGTCGTCTGGCGCGGCAGAACCGGGAGGAGATGGTCGATTTTGTCCGCAGCCGTTGGCGGTTGCTCGTGGCGAGCGAGGCGGTGTTCCTGGCGGCATTCGCGCTGTTCGCTGTTTTCCGCGTCCTCGCGCCGGACATCACCGTCACAACATCCATCACGGGCCTCACCACCGAACAGCCGATGGATCTTGCCTTTCTGGCAAGCGCGCTGCGCAGCCCGATGTTCCCGGCTGCCGACCCATGGCTGGCGGGCCATTCCATCAGCTATTACCACTTTGGCTACCTGATCTTCAGCATCCCCGCTCAACTCACCGGCGCCGCGGCGACCGTGGGCTACAACCTTGCGTTCGTCACGCTTTTCGCTCTCACCGCGGCCGCCGCCTTTTCCCTGACGATGAATGCGGTCTTGAGAGCAGGGATAGCGCGTGTCCAACCACCGAGGCTGGATGTCGTGGCAATCATCGGCGGGGTCGCGGCGGTCATTGCGCTATTGATTGCAGGCAACCTGAGTGGCGGGATACGGGGGCTGACGGAGGCGCTGTCGTTGGAGGGGGCGACGGGATTCAGCTTCTGGTGGTGGGATTCCACGCGCATCATCGAGGACCCGGGCGTGCTTTCTCCCATCGATGAGTTCCCCGCGTTCAGCTTCCTGCTGGGCGATCTCCATCCGCATGTGATGTCGCTGCCGTTTGTCCTGCTTGCCCTCACGGTGGCGCTCGCGTGGCTGTGCAAACCGGACGCCCCGGACATGACATGGCCTCGACAGCGCGCCGGTGAACTCTTCCTGACTGCTCTGATTATTGGCGCGCTTGGGTTCATCAACACGTGGGACTGGTTGGCCTACATGTTGCTGCTGGTGGTTGCCATCATGGCGCGGCGGTTCCATGACGAGGGTTTTGGGCAGGCCCTGTTCAGCAAGCAGACGACTCTTGACATCGTCGTACCGGCCGCGGCGATCGCCATCCTTTCGTTGGCTCTTTTCTCCCCGTTCTACCTGACCGTCAGCAGCGGCGTGCAGGGCGTTTTGCCCGTCCATGCTTCGGGAACGGACCTCAGCCACTACGCGCGTATCTGGGGCCCGATGGCGCTGGCCACGCTCCCGCCGGCGGCGTTCGCCGTTATTCGTTTGAGGCAAAAGGACGTTTCGAACTTATATTTGGGCGGCATCACGCTCCTGGCCGCCCTCCCGCTCATCCTCTGGACCCTCGTGGTGATCGGATGGAGCCTCCTGCCTCATGACGCCCCCATCCCGGTCGACCCCCCGACAGTGGCCGATGTCGGCATTCGCTGGATCGTGGCCGTTCCCGCGATGGCGTTTGCCGCAATCGGATTCCTGGCCGTGCTGCCAACCGGACGGGAAGACGGCCCGCTGCCGCAGGGCGTCCAGTTCGCGTGCCTGCTGGTTGCCACGGCGGCGATGGGCATCGTCATCACGGAGGCCTTCTACGTCTGGGACTCATTCGGCGTTCGTATGAACACCGTCTTCAAGGTGCATTACCAGGTGTGGACGCTGCTGGCAGTCGCGACGGGCATTGGCGCGGCGTGGGTTATTGCGCAGCGTCCGGCTCGCTTCTCTCCTGTGCAGGGTGGCCTCATTGTGACGGGGGCGGGTGGACTGCTCTTGCTGCTTGTCGGCGCCGCCTACGGCCCTCTTGGGGCTGTGGAGCGTGTCGAAGGCTCGCCGTCAACCAGCATTGCGTTGGACGGACTCACGACGTACCGGGAGCGATTCCCCGATGACGCGGCGGCCATTGACTGGTTGCTGAACAATACAGAGCGTGGCGACCACGTTCTCGAAGCGTATGGAGACGACTATTCGGATTACGGCCGTGTTTCTGCGATTACGGGATTGCCGACGGCCATCGGCTGGCTTGGGCATGAGGATCAGTGGCGCGGTGACAGGGAACTGATTGGGCCGCGAATCGAATACACCGAGGAGATCTATCGCGGACAAACCGTCGCCGAGGACGAAGAACTGACTGAGGATGAACTGAAACTCAGGCTGGAGTTCTACAGCATCGACTATATCTTCGTCGGCTCGCTGGAACGGAACGACTTTGGCGAGGACACGGCGGGCAGGCTGCTGGCCTCCATGCCAAACCGCCTTGAGGTGGCTTTTGAGTCGGGGAATACAACAATCCTGCGGTACGTGCCCATCATCTGATACCACTCTCGGTATAGTTAGATTTGACCATGAATAAATCTCAGCGCAGGCGCAACCGTCGCCGTCGTTCGGCAACCAGCGGCAGCCCGGTAATCGATGCCGGACAGAATACTCAAACAACCGACGAAACGGAAGTTGCCGTATCCACGTCCGCCGACACTCTCGCCGTGGCGGAGGAGCACAGAACGCTGATACCACGCATAGCGTGGCAACAGACGTTTGACGACGCCAAGGCATGGGCGCGGCGACCTGAAGCCGGCGTTCTCGTAGCCATCGTGGTTCTTGCCGCCGTCCTGCGCTTCTGGGACCTTGGCACACGGGCCGTTCACCATGATGAGAGCCTGCACGGCTACTACTCCTGGTTCATGGCGGAGGGCGGCGGATTCATTCACAACCCGCTCCTGCATGGCACCGTTCAATTCATCGCCACGAGCTTTGTGTTCGAGCTTTTCGGCGCATCGGACGCAACGCTCCGTCTGCTGCCCGCTCTACTGGGCACAATCGTCGTTGCGCTCCCGTATCTCCTCTTCCGTCACCGGATGGGCACGCTTGGCGCTCTCGCAGCGTCGGCGCTGCTGGCAATCTCGCCGGGCATCCTGTACTTCAGCCGGTTCGCCCGCAATGACATCTACATGATCCTCATCACGCTCGTCCTCTTCTGGACCATGTGGGCATACATGGACTCCCGGAAACTCCGATACCTCGTCATCGCGTCGGCAACATTGGCGATCGGTTTTGCCACCAAGGAGATCATGTATCTTCTCGTGCTCGTGCCGCTCACATTCCTCTTTATTGCCCACGTGGGCGATGCGAAGCGGCTCATTCGCACGCCGCTGCGTGAATGGCCGCCCGCCGCCGTGTTTGGCCTGATCCTGACAACCCTCGTGCTGCCGATGGGCGCGGCGGGAGTCTCGCTCTTTCAGAACATCCTCGGTATCCACCTGGCGAATCCCGATTCAGGCGTAACCGTTGGGGAAGGCGCGCTCGCGAATCTTCCGGGCCCGGTGGGCGCGCCGATCTCACAAGAACCGGGAGTGACGACGTGGATCATTGAGAGACTCTCCGGCTTGCCGGGGATCGGATTCGACCTGGCAAACCTGGATGAGATCCGGAATCCTGCTGCGGGCACGCTGTTCGGCATCCAGGCGCTGGACGTCGCCGTGTTCGTGCTGTTGGCGCTGTTTGGTGTTGGCGCGGGGCTGGGCATCATCTGGCACAGACGGCATTGGCTGATCATCGCCGGCGTGTTCTGGCTCCTCATCGCCGTGCTCTTTACTACGCTCTTCACGAACGGCATCGGCTTTGGCAGCGGCGTGTGGCAATCGCTGGGCTATTGGGTGGCGCAGCAGGAGGTCGGGCGCGGGAGTCAGCCCTGGTACTACTACTTCATGGTTCTGCCCGTGTACGAACTCTTGCCGCTTGTGGTGGCGCTCGTCACAGGGTTCTTCATCCTCAGGCGACGGCCTGCATTCATGACGTTTGACGTCTTTCTCATCTACTGGTTCGTCCTTGTGCTCGCGCTCCTGCTCATAGCCGGCGAGAAGATGCCGTGGCTGTCTATTCACCTGACACTGCCGATCATCATGATCGCGGGACGGGGTCTGGGAGAATACCTGCCGCGCGCCGTCAACCGTATCCGTGAGTTGGCACAACGGGCTGATGCGCGCCATGTTGGTCATGCGGCAGTTGTTGGGGGGCTGGCCGTGCTCCTGATCCTCACGGCTTGGTCCTCGCTCCGCGCCAGTTTTGAGAACGGCGATGTTCCCGTGGAGATGCTTGTGTACACGCAGACCTCGCCCGCGATCGAGCAGGCCGTTGATGAGATCGACCGCTACGCAGCCGTCACGGGCAATGGACAGCAGCTGCCACTCACGATCGATACTGCGCACGGATTCTCATGGCCATGGCACTGGTATCTGCGTGACTATACCAACGTTGAATACCGGTGCATGGGCGGCGAGAGCGTGTGCGGGGAGGGATCGTCTGTCGTGACTGATGAGAATCCTCCGCTCGGCCTCATCATGGCTCTCAACACGGACAGCGCCTCCAACATTCAGACCGCTGAATGGGGAGCGGACTCGGCGAACCGCGTTCGCATCCCACTTCGCTGGTGGTTCCCGGAGAGTGTCTACCGCGGCGAACAGTACTACGAAGGGCTGGGTGTCGGGGACATTGCGCGGGGTGTGATCGACCCGGGCGCGTGGTCGACCATCTGGACCTACTGGACGCTGCGGGAGCCGCCGCGACGGCTTGGCAGGTCTGACATCTACGTCTATTTCTCGTCCGACTACACACCGGAGTTGAGCACGCCGCCTGATCCGGTCTACGGGCCCGTCTAGGTCCGCGTTCCAATGCTCATCAACAGGCGCACGCTCTTCGCGCTCGCAGTAAGCGTGGCCTTTCTTGCCCTTGTCTTCTGGAGCATCGATTTCGACGAATTTTTCGATGCGTTCGCGGAGGCGAACTACCTCTGGCTGATTCCGGCAGTGATCGTCTACTTTCTCGCATTCACCCTGCGCGCGTGGCGCTGGCAAAGCTTGTTGGCGCACCTGGGCGAGGTGACACTGGGGCGCTCGTATTTCGTGGCGACCATCGGCTATGCGGCAAACAACGTCCTGCCGCTCCGGTTGGGCGAATTCGTCAGGGCGTATCTGCTGCGCCGCAACCCCGGGCTGGACATGACCGCCGGCCTGGCGACGATCGCCGTGGAACGCATCCTTGACGGCTTGACCCTCCTCCTGTGGCTCGGAATCGGCCTGCTGTTCTTCGCCTCCACGTGGACGCTCTCACCGCTGCTGACGCTTGCCGCGCAGGCGGCTGCAGTGGTGTTCATCAGCGCCGGTGTGGCCGTCATGCTCGCTGTGCTGTTCCCGGACGCTGCCCTGCGTGTGAGCCATGCCGTCACACGGCCGCTCCCTGATCGTTATGCCGCGCGCCTGATGGGCATTGCAGAGTCGTTGCTCCACGGTTTCGCCGCTCTCAAGGACGCGCGCAAGATACCGTTCTGGTTCGTGGTCTCCAACGCCGTGTGGGCGGGCGAGGCCCTGGTCTATATCCTCGTGGCCGTGGCAATGGACGTGGACACGCCAATCATCGTGTTGTGTGTCGCGGTCGCCGCCTCCAACCTCGCCACCGCCGTACCGTCGTCATCAGGCGGCATCGGGCCGTTCGAGCTTCTGGCGAAAGAGACACTCGTCCGCGCCGGCGTGGGGGCAGGGCTGGCCACGGCATATGCGGTCGTCATCCACGCGACACTGTGGGTTCCCGTTACGATAGCCGGAGCGATCCTGCTCATCCTTGAGGGAGTGCCGCTGCGCGAGTTGCTGCGCCCCACAAGCGGGATGAACGGATCAGACATCGGGCAGGCAAAGGCAACTGAATGAAGGTCGGAATCATTGGCGGCGGGGTAGGCGGCCTTGCGGCGGGCTATGAGTTCGCCAAGGCCGGTCACACCGTCGAACTCTTTGAGCGAGCGCCGTTCCTGGGCGGGCTGGCGTCCACGTTCGACGTTGGCGGCGGGCGGCTGGAGCGTTTCTACCACCACCTGTTCCTGTCCGATGTCACGATCATCGACCTGCTGGACGAACTCGGCCTGAAGGACCGCCTTATCTGGGAAGACTCGAAAGTCGGCTATTTCACACACGGACGCATCTTCCCGTTCGCCACGGCAACCGATCTCCTGCGATTCAGCCCCGTGAGTTTCTTCGACCGTATCCGCATGGGCCTGGTGACCTTGTACATTCAGCGCATCAAGAACTGGAAAAGGCTGGAGGACACCACGGCTGCGGCGTTCATGCGCAAATGGGCCGGGCGGCGCAACTACGAGGAGATATGGGAACCCTTGTTGCGCGGCAAATTCGGGCGCTATGCCGAGCAGATCGCCATGCCCTGGATGTGGAGCAAGTTCGCAACGCGCGTCGCCTCCCGCAAGGGGCTTCTTGGACGCGAGCAACTCGGCTATATCGAGGGCAGTTGGCAAGTGCTGGTCGACGCACTGGAACAGCGCATCAAGGAGATGGGCGGAGAGGTGCGGATGGGTGTCGGCGTGTCGCGCATCGAAACGACGGACAACCGGGTGACAGGGCTGACGATTGTGGATGCGGATGGCACAGAAGAAAAGCGCGACTATGATGCCGTCCTCGCCACCGTCCCGAGTTTCCTCCTGCCGCGCCTTGTGGACTTGCCCGAGGACTATCTCAGCAAGGTGAGCACCATCGAGTACGAGGGCGCGATCGCCGTGATCTGGGTGATGAATCGCAGCCTCTCGCCCATCTACTGGCTCAACATCGCAGACGCGGACATCCCGTTCCTGCTCGCCCTGGAGCAGACCAACCTCGTCCCGCCGCCCGTCTATGGAGGCAAGCACATCCTCTACACGGCGGACTACGTGACGTCCGACGATCCCCGCTGGTCGCTCTCGGATGAGGAGCTCATCGATAGCTACGTCGAGCACCTGCGGAAGATCAACCCGGAGTTCGACCTGTCATGGGTGGAGCGGACATACGTCCACCGCGAGGGAGCGGCGCAGCCGATCATGACCACGCATTTCAGCGAGAAGATACCGCCCAACAAGACGCCCGTCGACGGCCTCTGGCTCGCGGCCATGAGCCAGATCTACCCGGAGGATCGGGGAACCAATTACAGCATCCGCCAGGGGCAGGACGTTGCCCGCGCCATGATGGCGGAGGGGGACTAGCGCACCTTGAAGTTCGTTTCCACCTCGACACAGGAACCGCGGGGCAGGGAGCCCATGCCGATGGCGTTGCGCGCGTGACGCCCCGCCTCGCCGAGGACCTCTACCAACAGATCAGAGGCCCCGTTCGCCACGACCGAGTGCTGATCGAAATCGGGCACGGCATTCACGAACACCGTGATCCGCGTCACTGACTCAACGGCGTCGAGGCCGCCGTCAAGCGCGTTTTCCACCGCCGAAAGCGCATTGAGCGTCGCGATGCGGGCTGCGTTCGCGGCCTCCTCCACCGTCACCTCTGCTCCAACCTTGCCCGGTGAGATAAGTTCGCCGTCCTGCGTGGGGAGCTGTCCGGCAACGTAGAGGGTGTTGTGGACGCGATTGGCGGGGGTGTAGTTGCCGCCGGGTGTGGCGGGTGGGGGAAGAGTGATTCCAAGTTCCTTGAGCCTGTCCGCTACTGTCATTGTTGATTGCCTCCTATGCGAATCTGCTGAGCGCTCGGTCGTTGAGTTTCGGGCCAGATGTTGTCAAGTTCAGAATACTGCGGATAGCGTCCGGCGAGCAGTGGCATATGATCGGATGTCAGCAGGGCGAGCGGGAGGCCGTCCAACCCACCGCGCGCGCGGCTGATGACGATGTCGTCCACGCCGAACGGCTCGCCTGCCTCTGTGCCCGTGCTGTGGATGAGGACGCCGAACCCGCCGAACCCGCTCGGCTTGGTGAGCTCAAGGATGGCCATGCGGTTGGCCAGAATATCCTGCGGCGGCAGATCAAGCTCCCTCAGCGCATCGATGAACGCCTGCGATCCGAGCTTCTTGAGGAAACGTTGCTGTGTCAGCAGTCCCTCCGTTCGCAGCCCCGCCTCTTCCCCGGCCCATGCCAGCGACGTGAAATCCACGTGCGCCGTGATGTCCTGCTTGCCCAGCCGGATATAGGGGTTGGTGGAGGACGTGTGACGGTGGTAGCAGAGCAGGGTGCCCTCGCGGCGTGAGCCGTCGTACAGCGTGGCGGCAGGGAAGCCGTAATCAATCGTGAATATGAAACCGCGCCGCAGCCGCGATGCGCTTTCGCTCAGGTACGCGGTTCCCTCAAGGTCGATCTCCGCCTTGCTGCCATTCGGCAGCGTCACGTCTACCTGCCGCAGTCGCTCCGCCAATGCGGGCGTTGACGGTTCTGCAATCGTCTCGATGAATCCCGCGTCCGTTGCGTCCACCAGCAACTCGTAGAGCGTCTCGCCCTGTTGAATCACGCGATGACGCGGCATGGCGTCGTACAACTCATTGGAGATGATGACGCCCGTTTCAATCTCATCCGGCAGCGCATCAACGTCCCAGTTGATGTCGATCTTCGCGTCATCGTCCTGTGACGGCGTCACGCGCCCGTTTCGCCCAAACTCAACCATGCGGTAATCAACGGCCTGACAGAAATCCGTAGCCAGATGACGTACGTAGTTGAAAAAATCTTCGGCGAGGCGGCCCTTGCCGCCGCCCTCCTCGACAATCGTGAATGTCTGCGGTTTGTCGAGCAGTTCCCAGCATCGCTCAAGCTGTAAGGCGAGCAACGCCCCAAATGCGGGGTGCGTGGCGGGCGCGGTGTAGAAATCCCCCCCCGGCCCGATGCGCTCATCGAGGCTGCTGTAGTAGCCGCCGTCCGGGTCGTAGAGGACCACGCGCATGAAATCGGCGAAGGGGATTGGACCCCTTCGCCGTATTTCGTCTCTAAGCCGGGCCTCCAGTTCCTGTGGGGCCATGGGCGTATGTGTTTCCGCGTCTACTGGATTGCGAACGACGCGATCATCTCGTCCACGTCCCGGGAGCGCAGTCGGGAATTCAGGCTGCTGTAGCGCTCGTCGAGAGGCTCGGAGTTGTCCGCTGCGTACAGAACGCCAAGCGGCACGCCGGGATCCTGCGCAATCCTCAACGCCTCGGTGAAGTTGGTCGGATCATGGCTCTCCGGGATGTCATAGGTGAGCGGATCGATGCCCTTCTTGGCGTTGCCGCGGAGGATGTCGTAGTTGTCGTTGTAGGTGGTGCAGGGGGACTGCACGTGGACGATGGAGAACCCGGGGTAGTCCATGCCCTCGCGGATCATCTGCGCCATCTCGCGCGGCTTGCTGGAGAAGGCTGATGCGACGAACGACGCGCCCAGTGACAGATAGTACTGGAACGGCTTGACCTCGCCCTCGATCTTGCCGCCCGGCGTGGTGCTGGTCACGACGCCGAACTGCGTGGTCGGGGAGCTCTGTCCCTTTGTCAGGCCGTAGACGCCGTTGTCCATGATCACGCAGGTCACGTTCAGATTGCGCTGGGCGGCGGGGCCGATGTGCTCCGCGCCGATGCTCAGGAAATCGCCGTCGCCGGCGACAACCATGACCTCAAGGCTCGGGTTGCCGCTCTTGATGCCGAACGCGACCGGCAGGGTGCGCCCGTGAATGCCGTGAAATCCGAACGGCTGCGGGCCGTCCGTCAGGTGAACCAGGTTGCCCGAGCAACCGATTCCGGCAACGATCACGTTGTTCTCGAACGGGATGTCCATTTCGGTTGTGCGTGCTGCGATCGTCAACTCGATGGCGCGCTTGACGCCGAAGTCGCCGCAGCCGGGGCACCACTTGAAATCGTACTCGGGGTTCCGCTTCGTCATTGTCTGCTACCTCTCTCTTTCGACTTGGTCCGTGCGCAGGGCGCTAGACTCCGACCTTGCTGCCCGCCATGGCCTCGACCTCGGCGGTGATTCTCTCAACCAGGTCTGCCACCTTGAACGGCAGACCCGTGTACTGGGTAAGGGACTTCGCGTTCACGCCGTGCTGGCGCAGGATGGAGGACAACTGACCAAGGTAGTTGAGCTCCGGTACCAGCACGAGCTTCTTGGATCGCAGCTCATCCAGCAACTTGGGATTGAGCGGGGAGATGAACATGGTGTAGTACCAGCCCACCGGCACGCCGTTCTCCATCATCTGCTCATACGCCTCATGGGCCGGGCCCTTTTGGCCACCCCACGGCAGGATTGCGACATCATTTTCCGTGTTGCGCGCCTCGTACGGCGTGTCCTCAAGGAGCTTCAACTTGCCAAACCGGCGCTCCGTGCCGCGGACGTGATGAATCGGTAGGTGAGTTGTGTCGCCGATCGTATCGTGCTCGCTGGCGTTGGCGACGTATGCGCCGGGGCCGCCGGGCAGCGGCATGGGTGTAACGGTATCTCCCTCGTAGCGCTTGTACCCGTTCGTGCCAGTGTAAATCTGCCGCGCCTCCACCTCGACGAGGGCCGGATCCGGCTTGCGGATGTTCTGCACGCGCTCAGAGAGCATGTGGTCCGAAAGAACGATGACAGGGCCCTGGTAGCGCTCCGCCCAATTGAGAGCGTGCATGGCTGCGTAGAAGCACTCTTCGATGGTGCCGGGCGCAATAACCGGCAGCTGCGAGTCGCCGTGTGCCGGATGCATCGCCATGTACAGGTCGGACTGCTCTGACTTGGTTGGAAGTCCGGTGGCGGGCCCCCCGCGCTGAACGTCGACGATGACGCACGGAATCTCCATCATCCACGCCATGCCGAGCCCCTCACTCATAAGTGAGAAACCCGGTCCTGCGGTGGAGGTCATCGCCTTCTTGCCGACAAAGCCCGCGCCGACGATGGTGCTGATGGATTCAATTTCGGAACTTGCCTGGTAGACGAACGTGTCTTCGCCACGCAGGTTTTGCTCCATGAACACCAGGATGGATGTTGCGGGAGAAATCGGGTATCCAACGAAGAAGTTGACGCCCGCAGCGAGCGCGCCAAGCCCAAAGCTCTCGTTGCCCTTGATGATGATCTGCTCGTAATCGGGCGGATCGGGGGCGGCCAACTCGCCGAGCGAGAATCCACTGGCCCTTGCAGCATCGCGCCCAAGCCCGAGGCCCATGCTGTTGGCTGCGACGATCTCGGCGTCGTTTGGGCGCCCGCGCGTGAACCGCTGCACGTTGAAGTCCTCGAGGTATTGTTCCGGCCACTGAACAAACTGCGCGACGGCGCCGAGGATGACCATGTTGGCGGCTCGCGGGTTGCCGGTTGACTTTCCAAGCTCCTCGTAGGGCAGGGCCACGATGTTCATCGAGCCCTTGTCTTCCTCCGGCACTTCAAAGACTGCCGAGTCATAGACGAGGATGCCGCCGTCGCGAAGCTCTTCCTTGTGAACCTGGTAGGCTTCCTCGTTGAACGCGACGAGCACATCGAGTGTGTCGCCGTTGCTGAGCGCCGGTGTCACGGAAATGCGACACTGGCTCCACGTGGGCCCGCCCATGATCTGGGACGGGAAAGTAACGAACGTCATCACGTGGTATCCGACCTGCGCGGCTGCTGCGGCGAGGGCCTCGGATGCGGTCACCATGCCCTGTCCGCCTTCGCCCGCGAAGCGGATCACAAAGTCTCGTGTGGCTGCCACTAATTTCCCCCTTGCGACTTCAATTCTCGGCAGGGCAGAAGTGCATGGCGATTGCTTGAAAGGCTGTAGTTCCCGAGCCCCCGCAAAGCGTCCGCCATAAACCTGCCCCGTGCATTATGACGCAACGCATTTGAGTATAACAAACGTTTGGATAGCGCGGCGAATCTATCGGCCAAGATTATGGAACGTTCAGAGACGATTTTAGCAGGGCTAAGGAACACGCCGACTGATATAATCGGCGGCAACATGGCATGAGATGCGCTCAAGCGCATGAGAGGTACTTACGCAATGTCTGAATCCGTCAATGAAGTAGCCCCCGGTATCTTCCAGATGCGCATTCCCATGCCAGAGAATCCGCTTGGCTACACCCTCCCGTATCTCGTCACCGGCCCTGACAAACCCATCCTCATTGACACCGGCCTCCGTTCCGAGGATGGCATTGAAGCTCTGGAAGATCAGTTGGTAGGGCAGTTGGGGATCAAGCCCGGCCAGATCGATTTCATCCTCATTACGCACAACCACCCGGATCACTACGGCCTTGCCATCGACGCCAAGAAGCTCACCGGCGGCCGCACGGCTATGCACCGCATCGACTGGGAGCAGAGCCCGTTCCGTGCAGCGATGGAGGCGATCAAGCGTGATCCTAGGGCGGCGCGAACAGATGGTGACGACCGCATGAAGGCGTGGTATCGCCGACACGGTGTGCCGGACGAAGAACTGCAAGGCGAAATATTTGGAGGAAGGCGAGGTCGCCGCGCAATTGACGAAGAAGAGCGGCGACAGGAGCACCCGGAAGGCATCCCGTCTCATGGCGACTCCGCAGAACGCAGCGCGGGAGAAGAACGCGAGGCGCAGCAGTGGGCGTTGTTCCGCGAGTTTGAGCCGCCTGATCTGCTGCTGGACGGCTCAGAGGTCTACAAGACCGGCACGTACAATCTGCGCGCGTTCTGGACACCCGGCCACACCCCCGGTCACCTCTGCTGGGTGGATGAGGAAGCCCGGATCGTCTTCACCGGCGACCACATCCTGCCCATCATCACGTCCAACGTCTCCGTGCGGATGACATCGGATGGGGACCCGTTGGGTGATTATCTTGATTCGGTTGCAAAGGTGGGCGAACTGGACGTTGATCTCGTCCTGCCCGCGCATGAACACCATTTCACCGATCTCAAGGGGCGCGTGAATGAACTCCATAAACACCACGACGCTCGCCTGGATGCCGTCCTCAAAGCGGCGGACGGCCCGCCGCGTACCGCCTATGAGGTCGCGGCAGGCGTGCCGTGGGATGTCGGTTCATGGGAAGAGATGGATGAGTTCCTGCGCCGGGCCGCTGTTGGAGAGACGCTTTCGCACCTTGAACACCTGAGCCGCAAGGGAACAACACAGCGTATCCGTGAAGAGGGGTCGCCACTCGTAAAGTGGCAATCACAGACGTAGGCGAGCAACGATGTAAACTGGTCGGACAAGCGCGGGGAGATGACATGGCGGACGTAGCGACTTCCGTACAGGCTCTCAAGGAAACGGCGTCGGCGCATGAAGGGCGCAATATCGTCGACCGCGCCTTTGCTCGCGAAGTCGAAACCCTTCTTGACGGCTTCTACGCGGATATCACCCAACTAAAACGGATTGAACTGCAGAGCCTGTTTGACCTGTTCCTCCTCAAGGCGCTGTACATCGACCGCCACAGCACCAGCATCGCCACGCTTGACTATCTTGGGGGCTTGCTCGCGCGCCACGTGCGGATGCGAGAAATCTTTCCGATACCGGACCTCGCCGCCCACTTCGGCAACCTGCTGGAAAGCCTCATGGAAGAGGCGGAGCATGGCGCGGCGCGGGAGGCGCAGAATCTCTTTGAGGCCAACCGCAACATCGCAGACAGCACCCTGTTCCTTATCGGCATCTTCCCCGCCAGCCTGACCGGTCGCCGCGGCAGGTGGCGCCGTCGCCGCCATCCCGCGATGCAGGCCATCCCCCGGCTGGACATCAGCTACTACACGCGGCTGGGGCGGAGTCACTATGCGCTCGCATCTGAACATGAGCTGGCGCGGTGGACGGGTCTGGACCAAACTCTCTCACGCCTCGCGGCGAATTTTGAGTTGTACGCGGGCGTGCTGTCTGAGGTTGCGCAGACATTCATCCATGGCGTTGACGTGCAGCGTGTGACGAATCTCATGCTGGACAGCTATAACGCGTGGCGTCGGACGGGCGATCCGCAAAGGATGGAGGAGCTGCGCAAGTACGCGGCTCTGCTCGCCCTGGATCCGAGGCGGGCATTCTCACGTTTGCGGCGTCGTCAGCGTTACGTTCTGCTCGATCCCGCCGGTCAATAGCCTGTCAGTCCTGTGACAGGGGCAGCGTAAATTCGCGTCGCAGCCGCTCGTCGTTTTCCGGCGTCTCCGGCTTTGCTTCGTCCGCCCACAGACTGCCTGCAATTTCAGTAACAACCAGCACGGGCAGGGGGCCGCCGGCGGGTCCGGCAATCAGTTCGCCGAGGCGGTTGAAGATCGAAGCGTCGCGGGAACAGTAGAAGCGGCCGATTGAGGACAGGGCGTCCTCGGATTGATCATCGCCCCGCCACGCGATCAGTGCATCGTCATTTGGGCAGCGCGAACGCAGGGCGAGAATGCCGGTTTCCGTGCGGACGGCGTAGATGTCGGCACGACGGGGTGATGCGACAACCTCGCCGACCGCCAGGTCACGCAGGCTTGCGATAGTGCCAAGGAGCACGAGATTCTCAGCGGCTGAAGGGCGTGACGGCTCCGTGGACGCAGCCGGATCATCCCGCCGCCATGACATGGTGAGGAAGGCGCGGCGGCTCAGTTCGTTCTCGTCGTTGCCAGTCATTTCAAGCTCGTGGGCATCATTCCGGCTGTCTCTTTGGCCTTTCCTGCAACCGTTGTATCATGGTGAACGCAGTGTAAACGAGGGTACTGGCCTCAGAACACGGCAATTCGCGGAGGGATCGCATAGCCAGGTCTAGTGCGGCCGCCTGCTAAGCGGTTTGTCCTTTAATCGGGACACATGGGTTCGAATCCCATTCCCTCCGCCATCGCATATAATCCGCCCGCAACGGGCAATCAAACGGGGATGGCGAGGGACGGGAATGGCGAGTTATCACCTGTGGACGGTCGGTTGTCAGATGAACACGGCCGACTCAGACCGTCTCGGTCTCTCCCTTAACGAGTTGGGGTACGAGTCCGTCCAGAAGGCGGAGGATGCCGATATCGTCGTCCTCAATAGCTGCGTCGTGCGGCAGGGCGCGGAGGACAAGGTCGTCGGCAGGCTGGATTCCCTCAAGTCGTACAAGAAGAAGAACCCGGACGCGACCATTGCCCTGATGGGCTGCATGGTCGGCCCGCGAACGGACGCCCTGCGCGAGAGATTCCCTCACGTGGATTTCTTCCTGCGCCCGCAGGACTTCACCGCGCTCGTCGAGTTCGCCGCGGATCGGCAGGGCATCTCCTGCGACACTGACCAGGCATTCCTCGTCCCGTCGCGGCCCACGGTGAGCACCTTCGTGCCCATCATCCAGGGCTGCGATGAGTTCTGCACCTATTGCATCGTGCCCTATCGGCGGGGCAGGGAAACAAGCCGCCCCGTCGATGAACTGGTCAGGGAGGCCGAGATGCTGGCGGCGCGGGGCGCGAAGGAGATCACCCTCCTCGGTCAGATCGTCGACCGCTACGGCCACGACTTGCCTGACAAGCCTGATCTTGCCGATCTGCTGCGCGCCATCCATCCGGTGGAGGGATTGGAGCGTATCCGGTTTCTGACGTCGCATCCGCGGGACATGACGCAGCGCATCCTCGATGCCGTCGCAGAACTCCCAAAGGCGTGTGAACACCTCAATCTGCCGTTCCAGGCCGGCTCGGACAAGGTCCTGGAGCGAATGCGCCGCCCGTACACCATCGCGCGCTATCTGGAGCTTATTGAGCGCGCGCGGGAAACGATCCCGGGCGTGGCCGTCAGCACGGACGTGATCGTCGGGTTCTGCGGTGAGACCGACGAAGAGTTCCAGCAGACGATGGACGTTCTGGAGCAGGTGAAGTTCGACATCGTACACGTCGCGCCGTACTCAACGCGCCCCGGAACCATCGCGGATCGCAAACTCGTGGATGATGTTCCGCCCAAGGTGAAGATAGAGCGGCGCAAGGCCGTTGAAGAATTGCAGGAGCGGATTGTCACGGAGTTGAACGCGCCATTGGCCGGTACTCGCCAGGAGATTCTCATCGAGCGGCGTGTGAAGGATGCGTGGACGGGACGGACACGGACCAACAAGATCGTCCACGTGCAGGGCTCCGACGCCGATCTTGAAGGCCACGTTGTGGACGTTGATATCGTGCGCGCCGGCCCGTGGTCCCTGACGGCAGTCCTCCCGGGCGACAACCATTCCGGTTATGAGCCTGTGCAATCCAGGGAGTTCACGCTAACTCCTGTGTAATTCCTCCCTCATTCCGGCGAATCCGAAAGAAAAGGGGCGGCCATTTGGCCGCCCCTTCTGCTATCTGGGAAGTGGATCGCTTGGCGCGATTACTCCATGCTCTCGACTTCGATGTCCTTGATGGTGATCTCGCCGGCGGTCATATTGCCGGTGAACGTGAATTCCGCACCGAACACGGCGAAGTTGAAGGGCGCTGTACTTGGATCGAAGAACGTTGTGAACTCGAAGCTGTCACCGGCGCCTCCGCCGCCCATGCCGCCGTCAACGGCCGTCACGCGGTAGCTGGCCGGTTCGGGGGCCGTGCGGCTGCCATGGACCGCCTTGAACTCCTCAGGCACCAGCGCATTCTCGGTGAGGTCGACTTCCGTGAAGCAGTCCAGCGTGCCCGTAAGGACGATCTGTGTCGAGCCATCGGCGTTGGTGGAGATTTCATAGCTGTCGACGCTATTGGAGGCCATGGCCATGTAGAACGTGTGGGCCTCAATCGGGATTTCACCCAGCCCATTCGTCGGCATCACGAAGTCCGTGAAGTTCGTGTCCACGCGGCACATGGCATATTCGGTGCTGAACGAGAAGACCTCGTCCATGACGTGGACGACGCTGCCGTCCAGCGTGGGCATCGGCTTCTCATTGACGCCTCCGCCGAACGCGGTAATGGCCGCCAGTTCCTCAACCTGTCCGGCAAGAGCGCCCTTATCGCTCTCCAGCGCCGCATTGTCGTCTTCAAGCCCGCTGATTGTTCCCTGCTGCGAGAAATACGCCGCGCCGCCCGCGATGATCGCAAGCACCAATGCCGCAACCGCCGCAATTGAAAGTGGAACGTTGTTGTTCACGTAAACAGTCCTCCCCGGGAGAAGCCCCTTAACGCATGGCTAACATTGCCGTTTACTGTATCCCACTATTGCAAAACGGGAAAGCAAATCTATAAATACGCATATGCGTATTTATATCGGGCAGCGTTTAATCACTTAAGAGTTTTGTATCGGCTCAAGCATCCACGCTGCCCACGCCCGCAACTGCTCCTCGATGTCATTGCCGCAGCGGGGACATTCGTAGTCGCCGTAGCGGATACGGGTCTTGCACTCGGGGCAGGAGATCGTGGCGGTGCTCATTGCCTGCACCACGTGGGTGATCTGTTCTTCGGTGGCACTCATATCTGCTGAATCGGCATCATCCCTTCATAATGGTTGCCTACCGATGCTAGCACGGCACAGGCTATGTCACCGCTAACCCGGTGACAGAACGGGGAAAAGTCTAGGCGTCCCGCTCCGGCAGGAACTTCGCTTGCCGGTGTATCCCGGTTGCGCCGCTGGGCCTGTTGCCCATCTGCGCCTCGATCTGCGGCGTCCCATCGGCCTCGTAGCAGCGAACCCGCATGCTGTGATTGCCCGCGTCAAACGGCCAATCGTATCGCCAGAGCACCCACGTTGTGTCCGAAAGCGGCTGGCGAAGCTCCGCCGGCTGCCATGCTCCATTGTCCACGCTGACCTCGACTCGCGAGATTCCGCGCGCGCCTGCATAGGCGATGCCGCCAACCGGCACCAGCGTCTGGCCGTCGCGTTCGAATGCCGCCTGGTCCGAGATCGTGTCCACGACGGACGTGGCGCGCACCCGCGCGACCTCATCCCACCGCCGTGATACCCAGTACCCCTCCGTGTATTCTTCCTGCACCGTCATATTCGTTATCCACTTCGGCTGCTTCATGCCGTACCGGTCAGGCAGCCAGATGCGGAGCGGGAAGCCGTGCTCCACGGGTATCGGCCTCTCATCCCACGCATAGGCGAGCATGATGCGCTCGTCCTGGTCGATGAGTTCGAGATCAACAATCTCGTGGAAGCCGTCCCCGCTCTCGATGTTCACGTACCGGGCCCCCGGCAGCGGCTGAACATCCGCCAGAATGTCCTTGAAGCTTGCACCCGTCCATTGCGTCGTGCTGATCAGCGGCCCGCCAACACGATTGGAGATGCACGAGAGCGTGACAAACTGGCTGCGAGGCTCGTAATTGTTGCGGATGTCCTCGATCGACAACTCGACGGGATTCCCCACCAGGCCGCTGATGGGCAGCACCCATGATGCCCCGTCGATAACCGTCGGCGTCGTCCGGATGAAGATGCGATAGTGATCCTCAACGGCAGTGTACTCGGCTCGCGTGCCCGGAGCGGGCATCACCGGATCGCCATCGTTCGGGAACGACGTAATGCCCCCTGCCATCAGCTCCTCATCCATCCCCTCAGGCATGGTGACTGAGGACCCGCCGCTGCCCGCGTTGCCGATGAGATTTCCTGTCACTGATCCCGCGACCGTGATAACCGCCGCGGCGCCTCCCACCCGGACGATGAACTCGCGGCGGTTCATCCCGCCGTCCACACCCCACGTCGGTTGTGCCGAGGCCTCCTGGTATTGCCGTGTGTGAACCACCGGAGGCGGCTCCTCAACACCCTCCATGTCCTCCGGGACGTCCTCAGGCATAGTGGGCTCAACCGGCGAATCGAGGCCGGCCGCCATCGGTGAGGGCAGGGGCTCGTCCGCCGTGCGCGGCAGCACACCCTCAAGAACATGACCTGAGGCATAGCCCCACAACGCATATGCTCCTGTGATCCACACCACGCTCACGACTGCCGGCAGCGTTGATCCGCCAATGGCAAGAGACACGAACGTCAGAGCAAGGCCGTTGACAATGCCCGCGTAGAGGGCAACCCGGCGAAGGTTGAGCGTGAGGGCAGGGGCAATGACCGCCACGAGTGTGATCAGCGCCACGCCCATGCCGAAGAACTGCAGGAGGGCGATGGCCAACTCGGCCGTCTTCGCCGTATCCGCCACGTCCAGCCCGACAAGGATCATCCCGTCGATGAACAGGTCCAGCCCGAATGTGACAAGCGGCCCCGGCAGAACGCGTGTTATCCAGTCGAAGAAGTCATAAGGGGGGAAGGGAAGTTCAAATAGCTTGTTGGCCAGATAAAACAGCGCCATCAATGGCGCCGTTACCATGGCTCCCGCCGCCGCTCCGCCGATTATCCGTGACCAGGGCATGACAGACTCCTACTACTCACACCCAATAATACTCATTTCGCCAACCTATGCGGCCAGACGCCGGTCCTCCTCCAGCGCTCCTTCCAGTGCCCTGATTGCCACCTCGATCTGGTCATCGTCCGGTTGGCGCGTCGTCAGGGACTGGAGCAGCAGATTCGGCCAGATGATTGCCTTCACCAGGATGTTATTGGCATGGAACCCGCTGAATCGGATGATCTCGTAGCTCAACCCCGCAATCAACGGCAGCACCACGACCCGTGAGATCACGCGGTCCACCAACCCGGGCGGCGTCCAAAACACGTGAACGATGATCGCGACCACCAGCACCACCAGGATGAAGGCCGTCCCGCACCGCGGATGAGCCGTGCCGAATTGTCGAATCGAGCCCACGTCAAGCGGCTGCCCGTGTTCCCGCGCATGGATCGTCATATGTTCTGCGCCGTGGTAGGCGAATACGCGCCGTATGTCCGGCATTAGACCGATAAGCCCGATGTACCCCACGAACATGAGAAGACGAATCACGCCCTCGATCACGTTGCTCCAGATGTTAGTCGTGTCCAGCCACGAATCAAGCAGCCGTGTCGCGAAGACCGGCGTTGCAAAGAAGATTGCGATGGCCAGCAGCAGACTGACCGCCACGGAACTGGCAACCGCCCACGATGACAAGCCCCCGGGCCCTTCGTTCGTGTCTCCCTTGTTCTCTTCCTCGGAGGCAACGTTGGCGGAGAAGATCAGCGCCCGCGTCCCCACCACGAGCATCTCGCTCAGGACAATCACGCCCCGAACGAAAGGAATACGGCGAATCGTCCGCGCCCAGCGCCACCCGATGGGCTGTGTTTCGACAAGGATCTCGCCGTTGGGGCGGCGCACCGCCATGCTCACGCACCTCCGGCCGCGGATCATCACGCCCTCGATGAGCGCCTGACCCCCATACGTGCTTGCCGTCGGTTGGCCCGCCTCAGTCATCGCCGTGTGGCGACCGCGTACTGAAGGCTAATCCTGGCCCTCTTGTCGGCCCTGCCGCTGCGACGCCTGCGCGTAGCGGCGGCGCAGCCGCTCAACACGACCAAGCGTATCGACAATGCGCTGCTGTCCCGTGAAGAACGGATGGCACGTGTTGCACACGTCCACGCGAATCTCGGGCGTCGTTGCGCCCGTTGTCCACGTGGTCCCGCACGCGCAGGTCACCTGTGTCTGGTAGTACTCAGGATGAATTCCGGGCTTCATGGTTATACTCTCCGCGCGTGAAGGGCGTTGCTACGCTTCGACGGGATAGACGCTGACGCGCTTCTTGGCGCGAGTCTGATGCTCGAATTTGACCGTGCCGTCGATCAGGGAGTAAAGGGTGAAATCACGACCGCGCCCGACGTTGGTTCCCTCGAAGATCCTGGTCCCGCGCTGCCGCAGGATGATTGTTCCTGCCCGCACGGTCTCGCCGTCGTAGCGCTTCACGCCCAGCCGCTGTCCCTGGCTGTCGCGGCCGTTTCGAGTGGTTCCGCCGCCCTTCTTATGCGCCATTGCTGTTTTACCTTTTCTCTTTGCGTCCGGGATGCCGGGCTAGGCGGGAACGATCTCCCGCACGAGCAGTTCCGTGATCGGCTGCCGATGCCCACGCTTGCGTCGATAGCGCACCTTGGACTTGTACTTGAAGACGACGATCTTCTTGTCCTTGCCCTGCTTCTCTACCTCCGCGATCACCTTCGCCCCCTCGATTGTGGGCGTTCCAACGGCGATGTCGTCATCGTTGGTAATCATCAGAACCTGGTCAAGCTCAATGAGTTCCCCTTCCTCGGCGTCGAGTTTCTCCACGGAAACCCGCTGGCCGGGGGACACGCGATACTGCTTGCCGCCCGTCTGGACGATTGCGTAATTGATGGAAACACCTCGTGGATCGTGTGGCGAAAGTGGCATCAATCATACGTGCCGCCCCTGCCTGCGGTCAAGGAGACAGCCCGAGTATCCCTATCTGACGCTCCACCATTTCACAGGGTTGTCCATGTCCAGTTCCTCCAGCGTTTCAAGCCGGATGATCCGGATCTTTGGCTCCTCCCCGCGATTCACCTCAAGCAGCCCCACTGTCCCGACAAGATGATCAAGGTTGTGGGGCAGGGTAGGGCTTCCCGGGTTCACGCACAGCACGTCCCTGACCGTAACGACCTCCTCCGTGTGCGTGTCTCCGAAGACGATGATGTCCACGGCACGTCCGAACTCGTGACCCATCACGGATTCGATGGTGCGATGCGGTGGAAACTCCGGAATCGCCAACCCGTGCGTCAATCCGATGGAGAATCCCTCAACCTCCATCACGCGTGTGCGTTCGATGCGCGGGTCCGTGATCTTCCGGAAGAAATCACCATTCCCCTCGCACGCGTACACGGGCGCGGCGCGTTCCAGATCATCGAGGCATGACGGGCTGTAGATGTCGCCCGCATGGAGGATGAACTCTGCCCCCGCGCCGGAGAAAATCTCCAACGCGCTCTCCGGCAGCGCCAACGGCGCCTCCGGCACGTGCGTATCGGAAATCAGGCCGATGATCAAAAGGGTGTCTCGGTCACTTCCTGAGGGTGACGCGGGCGTCCTTCTCACCGACGACTATTCGTGATACCCCCAGCAGCACCACGTCACGCAGAAGGGAATGAAGCGCCATGTCCTCATCCGCCAATTGCAGAAGAGACTCGATTGCTGCCGTTGCGCTCCCGTGCGTCCGTGTCGCGTCTCGCAGCCGCCCCGCCTCGTGGAAGAGCAGTTGCGCCGCCGACCGAATATCCTGCGCCGGAAGTCGGCCCTTCGACGCCTCCCGGGCCAGGCTGCTTATCCGCAGATCCACTGCTGCCTCGATCCGTGAGGCGATCCCGTCGAGGCCGACCCGTGCCAGCACCGCCGCGTCCAACTCTCGTGAACGCCGTGTGTGGTACGAGCAGCGCCCCTGGTTCGTCGCAGCCTCGCACTGGTAGTAGCGGTATGTGTTGGACCCTGACGACCCGTCATTTCGCGTCCATGATTGGCGGCGTGTCACGCCCACCATATTGCTGCCGCATGCGCTGCAGATCGCCGTGCCGGACAGGAGGTACGGCCTTCCTGCGCCGTATCCTGCGCGTTTTGCCCGCTCGTCAAGCCGATCCTGGATCTCCCTGAACAACGGAGTTGACACGAGGGCAGGATGGTTTCCGGCAACGCGCGCGCCCAACCGGTTGTAGGCGCCGGTGTAGACGCGGTTTCGCAGCATGTCACGGATCGTGACGATGCTCCACGCGCCTCCCCGGCGTGTTCGCAGCCCGCGGGAATTCAGTTCCGCCACAATGGCGCGAATGCCTTTGCCCTGTGCCGCAAGCCCAAAGATGATCTTGACGACGGTCGCTTCCTCGGGGTGTTCTTCCAACTGACCGCGGTCGCCCGTCTTGTATCCATACGGAATCCGGCCCAGAACGACGCCGCGCAACGCCTTGCGCGCCATGCTCTGCCGGATCATCTCTCCCCGGTCTGAAGGCGCTGTGCCATTTTCGGGCGTCAGGGCGATCTCAAGCGGATGCCCCTGCGCTTCCACGGAGATCAGCTCAACGCCCATCGCTTCCAGGCGCAGCAGCTCTTCAATGAGCCGGACCCGGGGAATACGATCCCCCGGTGAGATCATCACGGAGACCCCGGCCGTCTCTTTTTCCTCGATGAGTCGTTGGCGCAGAGCCCAAAAGCCGTCCTCGGTTGCCGCGTACATCCCGTCGAACGGCGCGTTGCCCTTTTCAGCCGCGCGATCAAGATCGCGGCGGTCTCCCACGCCAAATATGATACTTGCCACGGATCGCTGCTCCCCACCTTAATCCGCCGCTTTGTGCTTCGTAAATGTTAGCACACTGTGCCAAGTTCGGCGTCGCCTCCCTTTCCTTGCCCCCCGTTTATGCGGCCGCTACCCTAATTCCGAGACGATGAAAGCCAGCAGAAAGAAACACCGCCGCTTTCCTCCGCGAAGCGGCAAGACCCCCACTCCTGACAGCCCGCCGCAGCGACTCACGCTTGAACTTGAGCGCCCAGGCCATCAGGGTGAGGCCGTCGGACGCCGTGACGACGGGAAGATCGTCCTGGCCGCGTATGGCATTGCGGGCGAGCGTGTCGTCGTTGACGTACGTGAGGAGCATCCGACGTACATCGTTGCCGAAGTCGTAGAAGTCCTGCGGTCGTCGCCGGAGCGCGTAGAGCCACGCTGCCCGCACTTCGGCGCGTGCGGCGGGTGCCAGCTCCAGCACATCTCATATGACGAGCAGGGCAGGATCAAGAGACGTGTCGTTGCCGATCAACTCCGCCGTATCGGGCATATCGTCGATCCGCCCGTTCGTCCCATCCTTGCCGCTGAAGACCCCTGGAATTACCGCAACAATGCGCGATTTACGGTGCGGAGAGAAGGCGCAACCGGATTCACTCATTGGCACACCCACCGGTTCGAGCCCATCGATGAGTGCCTGATCATGGACCCGCGCATCAACGATATCAAGCGCAAGCTGGATGGCGCGCTAACCAACCGCGAGCGTCAGCTTGCCGTCCGCATCGGCCGCAACACGGGAGACACGCTTATCCATCCCGCCCTCAACGGCCGCAGCGATGAACGAGGTGTCGAAACCGGCCAGGGTTCGTATGAGGAGCGGCTGTTCAACGTGCCGTTCAGGGTGTCCGCCGCCTCCTTCTTCCAGGTCAACACCGTCCAGGCAGAGCGCATGATGGCTCTCGTCCGGGATCGCCTCCAACCCACGTCGTCTGGCGTCATCGTTGACGCCTATGCAGGTGTCGGCACGATTGCCGCTCTTATTGCCCCGATGGTCGGGCGCGTCATCGCCATCGAGGAATCCGCCGCCGCTGTCCGCGATGCCGAAGTCAATCTCGCGCCGTTCCCCAACGTTGAAATGGTTCTGGCCAAGACGGAAGAGGCCCTGCCGGAACTTGATGAGCGCGTCGATGCCGTTATCCTCGATCCGCCGCGCGCCGGCTGCTATCCCGAGGTCATCGATGCGCTGCGGCGACTCCGACCCCGCCGCGTCGTCTACGTTTCCTGCGACCCCGCCACCCTCGCCCGCGACCTGAACCGCCTGATCCTCTACGGCTACATGCTGACCGACGTCACACCCGTCGATATGTTTCCCCACACCTATCACATCGAGAGCGTTTCGACGCTGGAGCGGATGCCGCCGGACGGCTTCATCCTGGCCTCCACCTCGGCCCGCCGCCGTGAGATCCTCACCCACCACAACACACCCTTCGCCGCCCTGGCCCCCGCCGCCAACATTGAGCCGGACATTGCGCAACCGAACCCGGAAACGTTCGCAGACCCCATCTCCTACACCCGGCACCTCGCCCTCAGAAAAGCCCAATCCGTGGCGAGTGAAAGCGCAACTGTCCCAATCGTTGGCGCGGACACCGTCGTTGTCGCCCCGGATGGCCGCATCCTCAACAAACCACAAGACGCTGATGAGGCCCGCCGGATGCTCCGGACGCTTCGGGAGGGAGACCACCAGGTCATCACCGCGATCGCCGTCATCCCACCTCAAATTCTCCGTCATTCCCACATCCCCGCCAGCCATTCCCGCGAAGGCGGGAATCTGAATCCCGATTTGCCAACCCCACCGCCTATCGTCGACCATCTTGTGACCACAGGCCGGATGCGCGACTACACCGACGCGGAAATCGAGGACTACATCGCCACCGGCGACCCGTTCGATAAGGCAGGCGCGTACGGCATCCAACACCCGGAATTCCGACCCGTCGCAGAACTCAGCGGCTGCTATCTGAACGTCGTCGGCCTCCCCCTCTGCCTGCTGGATCGATTACTGACCCAGGCAGGAACCCGCGCATCTTTCCCGCATTCCGGCGAAAGCCGGAATCCATCCGTCCCCGAACCCCGTGATGGCCACTGCGACTACTGCGCCCAACGCACGCCGCCACATCTCAGGATGCCCTGATAGAAATCCCCCAGGAACTGTGTTTAGCGTCGGGCGCGAGGGCCAAAGGGCTCCGGCTGGAATGGGGCGTCGCGCGTCTCGATATAGCTGCGGAGTCCGCCCTTTTCGTTTGCATCGTCCAAGTGTCGCTTGAAATCCTCCCGCTGGGACGTGTGGGCGAGGGCGGCAAGCTCCGCGTTCAGGCTCCACGCCTTGTCCAGCCCCATCATCTCCAGCCCCATCGTCGCGACATGCAGGTTGATCTTGACGGTCTCCGGCGACACAAGCGCGATGCGCTCGCCGATGTAGAAACACTCCTCCAGCAGGTCATCGTGCGGCACAACCTTGTTGACAAGGCCGATGCGCAGCGCCTCTTGCGCGTCGATGTGGTCGCCGGTGAGGGCGTATCGCAGGGCGTTCTTGTAGCCCGCCAGCAGCACCCAGATGAAGTTGGTGTTGGAGATGTGGCGCACCTCCGGCTGGCCGAAGACGGCGTTCTCCGATGCGATGGTGATGTGAGTTGTGAGCGCGAGCCATGAGGCCGCGCCGAGCGCCCAGCCGTTGATTGCGCCGATGATGGGTTTGGGATACTCCCAGCGCCGCATCTGGTCGCGGATGCCGTTGCGGTCGCCATCACGCCACGAATCCAGGAATTCGGCGATGGACTGCCCCTCGCGCAGGCCATAGGGCCAGACGACCGGCGGCAGTGAGCCGTCACGGGAGCCGCGCATATTCGCGCCGGCGGAGAAGGCTCGCCCCGCGCCGGTTAGGATGATGTAGCGAACCTCATCATCCTGTTCGGCGTCATCCAGTGCAGCGTTCAGGTCGGCGCGCAGCTCGACGCTGAGCGAGTTCATCGCCTCAGGCCGGTTCAGGGTGATCAACGCGCCCTTCCGCTGCTTCTCATACAGGATATTTTCGTATGTGGTCATTGGGTGCCTCCTTGTATTTCCGTTGTCGATTCACCTACCCTTAGCCGCTCTGAGAGCGTCCATGAATCGGTCGATTTCTTGTGTGCTAGTGAAATAGCCCTTGTAACCGATTGCTTCCGACTGATGGACACCGATCGTCTTCCCCCAATCCGTGACCGCCTCAGTGCCTTCGACTTCGTCAGGAAGCAGCTGCTCCACTTCATCCACTTCAATTCCAAAGAACTCTTGGATTCGCGTGGCGTGGACTATGAAGGGCAGGCCGACTTTGTCTCCATCTCGCGCGGCGTCAACCGTCATTAGACGCCGCCACCGGCCATCATCAGCCTTGAGCTCGCAAACCACACCCTTGCGGTAGTTCGTGTGGGTGAATATTCCACTCATTCGTTCGCGGAAATGGTCATATACTTCGCCGATACCATTGTCAATGGCCATCTGACGGAGCCCCTCGACCGTCTGTGACGCTCGCTTGGAGGTTCTGCGAGCATTTGCCTCCGCGACTTGGGGCTCGACCAAGTAAACTTGCGCAAGCATCCGCTTGTCGTCTTTATCTACAAATTGTTGGACTGTAGCGACATTTATCGGAACCCCCAAGTCCGCCAAGTACTTCACGATCCGTTCTGTGCCGTCGTCCATAGATTCCGCCACAATGAGACTGCGATGGCTTTCATTCAGGACTGCGGGTAATTCTGTTTCGAATCTGGCTTCAAAGGCGGCCTCAAGGGAGTCCCATCCAGGTATCTTGTGGCCGGCATTCTTGAGAAGCTGATCGCGCGAAAGCTTGCTGACCCAAGATGCATAGTCCAGAGCTTGGGCTGTGGCGTCCCGCGGTGTTTGCCCTTTCTTTAGCTCTATTGCGACTGTATTGCCTTCTCTATCGAGACAAAGAAGATCTATGTAACCCCCGTAATCGGTTCGCACCTGTCTTCCAATGACCAAGAGGTTCCGCTCTAGGAGATCAATGTCGTCAACGAGCCATTGCTCTAAATCGATTTCCAATGGGATCTCGTGTTGAGGTATGGAAACGGGCCGCCCCTCCCGTATCTCCCAAAGGCGGATTTTCTGGGTCAATTTCGTTGTTTCTCCTTACCTTGCTGTCGAGAGTCTAATGAGTTCTGGATTCCCGCTTTCGCGGGAATGACGGGTAGGGCGGCGGGAATGACGCTGGTTGGTCACACCAGCGCTCCGCTCTCCGTGAGGTTCTTGATTTCGTCGTCGCTCAAACCGATGACGTTGCGGTAGATGTCGTCACTGTGTTGGCCGGAGGTTGGGGCAGGGATGTCTGACTGCCCGGGAGTGTCGGACAGGCGCGCGCTGAGAGCGGGGTGTGTAAGCGGCGGCGACGCGTCCCACGGCGCGGGGGGTTGAACGGTGACGACGGAGCCGCGTTCTCGCAGGTGCGGGTCCCACACCAGCTTGTCCGGCCCCTGGTCCATTCCCGCCGGGACGCCGTGGCGATGGAGCCGGTCGAAGACCTGCTGCGGGTTCATCCCGGCCGTCCATTCACCGATGCGGCTGTCAAGTTCCTCCTTGTTCGCTAACCGGCCCTCCAGCGTGTCCCATTTGCTGTCCTGCGCCCATGCGGGCGACTCCATGGCCACAACGAGCCGCCGCCAATCGTCGTCGTCGCGGCAGACGATGGCGCACCACGCATCATGGCCGATGCACGCATAGACCTCGTGCGGGGCAAATCGCTCTGAGTTGTTGCCGTTCGCGACGGCGTCCACGCCGTTGATCGTGTAGTCCATGTAGAGCACACCCAGCGTGGAGGCAAGACCCTCAAGCTGGGCCACTTCGATGAACTGACCCTCGCCGGTCTGCGTCCGGTGTTCAAGCGCGGTCAGGATCGCGCCAACGGTGGCGGAACCGGCGACGTAGTCGGTATAACCGAGCTTTGGACGGGTGGTCATAGTGCTGTCTTTGTGACCCCAGATGTAACCGAGCCCGCAGAAGCCGAAGATCATCTGGCCATAGGTGATGTAGTGGTGCGCCGGGCCGGTCAGGCCCAAGCCGGGCATCTGGACGGCGATGATGTCCGATTTCACCTTTTGCAGATCATCGTATCCGAGACCCATGCGATCCATGACGCCCGCGCGCCAGTTATCGATGACAACGTCTGATTCGGCAATGAGCCGCTTGACGACGTCCAGTCCCTCGGGGTGCTGGGCGTTGATGGTCACGCTGCGCTTGGCGCGATTGAGTTCCGCGAATCCGCCGGTGTCCGGCCTGCGCGGCTGCGGGTGAGCATCCGTCTCCACCTTGATGACATCCGCGCCCAGGAAGGCGAGGAAACCGGTGGCAACGGGCCCAGCAACGGCCTGCGTGAAATCGACAACGCGGACTCCATCCAGAGGCTTGGGAACGTGGGCGTTTGAGACACCGTTCTGTGCGCCGGCGGGGACGGCCGCCTGCTGCCCTCTCTCCTCTTGGGAGAGGGTTGGGGTGAGGGCCTCCGCCAAAACGTCGTCGGTGTGTTGGCCGACGGAGGGCGCAGGGCGGCGGACGCCCCACGGCGTGCGTGACATGCGGAACGGCGCGCCGGCAGTGCGATACGTGCCGATAACAGGATGCTCAAGGTTCTCGAACCAGTCGCGAGAGTTCGGGTGCGGATGATTCATGAAGTCGGAAATCTTGTGGATGGCCGTTGAGGGAATGCCGCGCCGCTGACCTTCGTCCACGAAGTCTTCGGTGTCTAACTGGGCAATGAAGTCCACCATCACGGCGTCGATCAGGTCGATGTTCTCGCGCCGCCAGACGGGATCGAGCATGTTCTCCGGCGTAACGTCATCCGACTCCATCCAGTCCGCGAGACGCGTGTAATGCCGATCCATATAGGTTGAGGTCTGGACAAAGCCGCCGTCTTTCGTTTCAAAGATGGACACGCCGGGGTTGCTTGGCGCGGAACCGGCGCGCCTCCTGATGTACTGGGAGAACGAATAATCGCCCAGCACGATCATCAGCTGCCACAGGCCCACGTCCTGCAATGAGATGTCCACCTGCTGCCCACGGCCTGTAAGGTGACGGGCGCGCACGGCGGCCATAACACCGAGAACCGTATGGAACCCCGCAACGCGGTAGAGCTGCTCCACCGGAACGAGGCATGGGCGCTCCTCGCTGTCGCCGTGGATATACATGACGCCCGTCATGGCCTGCACGGTCAGCTCCGTGCCGACATGGTCCTTGCGCGGGCCGGTGCGGCCATAGGGACTGATTGCCGCGTGAATCAGGCGGGGATTGGCGGCTGAGAGGTCTGCGTAGCCGATGCCAAGATCATCGAGGTAGGTCCTGTTGAAGCATTCAACGACCACGTCCGCTGTGGCGGCGAGGCGGCGGAGGGACTCGCGGCCATCGTCCGTTTCAAGATCGAGGACAACGCTGCGCTTGTTGTGGTTATCGGAAATGAACGGGATGCTCCGCTCAGGATCAGGCGTGTTGCCGGCAAACGGGGCCCGGTTGCGGAGGGGATCGCCGCCGGGCGGCTCTATCTTGATGACGTCCGCGCCGAGGTCGCCAAGCAGGCGCGTAGCGAACTGCGGCGTTGGGCCGCCGAGGTCGAGGACCCGCAGGTGTCCAAGCGCTGCGGCGTCGCGTCCATCCTGGTCAGTCATGACAGTCTCCCCCTGTTCTGCCACATCTGCCGATTGTGCGCGTATCATCCCGCGATGGGAATAATCTGTCTAGTTTTGGGCGAGCTACCCACCTACAAACCGCAGCAGCAGGCCGAGCAGGATGACGATCGGGCCGAGGACGAACAGGATGTTGGTGGGGGAGGCGAGGCGAGCCAGCGATGATCCGGCATCTGCAACGAGCCGTGTGAGAGGCCCGGGCAGGATCTCACTCCAAAGTCCTTCAACAGGGGACGAGCGACGACGGGGGCCTCTTCTGCTGAGCGAGATGGCGATGAGAAACATGGCTGCGGAGAGGACGAGCTTGACGGCCAGAATCACCGCGTAACCAAGGCCGATTTCCTGCGTGAGACGGTCATAGATAAGCAGCGCGCCGGTGATGATCAGCACCCACATCGAGAGATCGACAGTCTGCTTGAATCGTTCTCCAATCAGGCGGGGAAGATCGGGAGAGCCGACCCCGCTCTGCCGCATGGCAGGCCGCAACGCTGCCAGGTAGAAGATGTTGCCGCCCACCCACGCGACGGTTGCGATGACGTGCGCCCACCGCGTGACAAGGACGGTCACTTCAAGAAAAGTCATGGAGACAGTGTACGGGGAGGCGTGCAGAACCCGCGGACGGACCGCTAATCGTGTAACGACCGAAGCAGAACCCTAGACGCCAAGCGGTCGTCGGGCGTGTTCCAGATGTCCGACGTGGTGGCTTTCCTCATCGCATAGCTGAGTGGAGCGTTCGAGCTGCACGGTTACGTGGTCAATGCCATATCTTTGCTTGACAATGTCCTGCATCTGCTGAAGAAGTTCCTGATCGGAGCCCGGGTGCTCAGGTTCGATGAGCACGTGCGCGGTGAGCACCTCGTTGCCGGACGTAATCGTCCACACGTGCACGTCATGAATGACGGTCACCCCCGGCAGTTCTTCGATATCGGAGCAGAGTTTGTAAACGTCGATGTGCTCCGGCACTCCTTCCAGCAGCACGCGGAAGACCTGCATCACCAGGCTCCATGAGCTATAGAGAATGAGGAGGCCGATGACCACGCTGAGGATGGGGTCGATCAGCGTCCAGCCCGTCAGGATGATGACGATGCCTGAAATGACGACACCCACGGAACCCATCAGGTCTGCCAGCACGTGCTGGAATGCGCCCTCCACGTTGATGCTGTGGCCGGATGAGCGGTGGAGAATCCATGCGGCGACAATGTTGACCAACAGACCGCCGATACCGACGAGCAGAACCGGCCAGCCGTCCACATGGTGTTCGTCACGGATGAATCTGTGGTACGCCTCCCAGAAGATCCACCCGACGATCAGCCACAGCGCCAGGGCGTTCATCAACGCCGCGAGTATCTCCGTTCGGTAGTAGCCGTACGTGCGCTCGATGGTGGCGCCGCGCTCCGCGATCCACATGGCGAACAGCGCCATGCCGATTGCCGCGGCGTCCGTGAGCATGTGCCCGGCATCCGCGATGAGCGCCAGGCTTCCTGAAACGACGCCCCCGATAACCTCCGCGACCATATAGGTCGAGATGAGGATCAGCGCAAAGAAGAGATTGCGGCGGCTTGCTCCCCGGAGATCGTGGGCGTGATCGTGGCCCGCGTGGCCGTGTCCATGGTCATCATGGTCGTGGTCGTCGTGGCCGTCATGATCGTGGCCATCGTGGGTGTCATGGTCGTGGTCATCATGGGCGTCATGGTCGTGGTCATCATGGGCGTCATGGTCGTGGTCATCATGAGCGTCATGATCATGATCTGCGTGTCGATGGTCTTCCTGGTCACTGCGAGCCATGGCGCTTCCGTCCCCTCTCACAGGACATCACGTCCGCACTATAGGATCAACTATGTGTTCCGGAGTCTCTGCCTGGCCGTCCGGCAGCCATTGAACCGGATAGAAAACTCCGTGGCGCTCTGCTGGCGTGATTGGTCGGGTTGAGCCCCCGGGCCAAAAAACGAATAGCCACCGGAATCGGCGGCTATTCACTCAGTCGGCGGATGAAACTAGCTGCCGTCCGCGTGGTGCTCGTGTTCATCGCACTCGTGCGGGTCATGCACGTGATTCGGCTCGTCTGCATGGTGCTCGTGCTCGTCGCACTCATGCTGATCGTGCTGATGTGCTGCGCTCGTCATCGCAACCTCCCATTTCCTTACGGCTGTCGGTTGTTCTGAATCCACTCTGTGCACGATGTAGATATGTGGCAAGGGTTTCGTGATACAAAGTATCGCAATAGTCACTGACTGATATGAGGTATCCATAGGACAACCGAGGTTGCCGCAGGCCCCGCAAAGGGCGCGGCCCAGCCTGACTCCCCGCCCCCGTCCGCTCACCCTGAGCCTGTCGAAGGGCGAACGGACGGGCAGGTTTTCTTACGGCTCTCCCGCTATGTCCGCGAGAGGCTTTGGACGTATTCCCGCACTGACGCGGCGCACTCCTCAGGTCTCTCGAAGATCATGAAGTGGGAAGCTTCGGGCATGAAATCGTAGTTGATGCTGAGGATGTCGCTGAGGTCCATCGTCGGCAGATACGAGTAGGGCAGAGTGGGGTCGGCTCCCACCACCTTGACCGGACACACGATCTTGTCAAAGTCCACGGACACGGCGAAAACACCGGCATACTCAACAACCTGCGCCTCATACTCGCGGGGGCACCGAAGTTCAAAGCCCTGTCCGTCGGCGGACTCGCCAAGAGTGGTCTCGGCCACGAGGGATGCGATTCCCGGGACGACATTCTTGAATGTCGGCATAAACGGCAGCACGTCCGCAAAATCGGAACGCGTCTTGTATCGCTCAGTGCGCGTCCTGGTCAGATTGGCGGCGCGAGTCGCGGCAACCTCAAATTCTTCGTAGGACACACCCGGCCTGCAGACTGGCGGGTCGAACAGGTAGAGGCCGGATAGTCCATCCCCTCTTTGAGCGGATAGCAGGGCGACCAGCGCCGAGATGGAGTGGAAAACGCCAAAAGTAGGCTTGTCTCCATACTCCTCACGGATCGCGTCCAGCACCCGATCGTAATCACGGATGAACGTTGGGAGGTTGTGATTTGCAATGTCGCCCACGCTGTTCCAGCCATGATTTCTCAGGTCGTAGATGATGATGTCAAAGTCGTCCAGCAGGTTTGACCAGAACGGATAGTACAGGTCGATGGCCAGGCCGTTGCCATGGCACAGAATGAGTCGCGGCCCCTGGGGGTTGCCATGGCGTCTCAGCCGGATGACTGTGTTCTCATCGACCGTCACGTCATGGACGGACGTCGGCTCAGGAACCTGCCAGACAGGCTGGGGCGTTTCGGTCACGCGAGCGCGTCCTCAATCCGGGACGACGGCACCGCTTCAATGGCGAGCGCGCCGACGAAATCGCCGGCGCTGAACCTGTGCAGCCGCCAGCACACATCCGGGAACTCCGGCAGTCGGACCTGGCCGGTGACTGCGCCTCCGCGCATGGCGGCCGGTGTTTCTATGCACTGCAGGTTCGCGGAGAGACCGATGCCGGTGGCCTTGATGATTGCCTCCTTGAGGGTCCATATCTCAAAGAATGCTCGTGCGTCAAAGTCTCTGTCCGTGCTTGAAACCGCAGCCTGCTCCTTCGTACTGAAAGTCGATTCGATGATTGCATCAAATCGGAATTCCTGGTTGATCTCTTCGATATCGATGCCAACCTGGTGATCCGGCGAAATGGCTAGGACGCCATGGTCGCCGCTATGACTCACATTAAAGTGGAGCGGTGCGGGGACCCCGTCGACGTATGCCCGCGGCTTGCCTCGTTCCACCCAGCCAAACTCAAGCTCCTCATTGTCGCAGTTGAGAGTGTCGCAGAGAACCGCTCGCAGCGCGGCGCGGCTGAGCGCAAAACGCCGCCTCGGAGCCCCGGGGTGATAGCGTGTCCATCGTTCGCGTTCCCAGTCGTTCAGGAACTGCAAAGCCCCGGACTCTCGCGCCGCGTCCGGCGACAGATCGACATGAGTAACATCGACGCCGTCAAACTGCGCGAAGCAAGACCACCACTGATTGGCTGTGTTGGTGCCCATCGCTTCAATTGTATGCGGATAATTGCGATTCGGACTAATTGACGCCAAGAGGGAGCAGCCCATGACTGCTCCCTCTCGCTTTGGCGCCCTTATTTCAAGTGGCCGCTTCTTGAAAGTGTGGGTGCGTGAATCACGCAGCCTTCGATTCGATATAACCGATCAGATCGCCGACATTGGAGAAATTAGCGAAATCTTCAGGCGCAAGTGTGATGTTGAATTCGTCAGCCACGAGCTTGGCGAACGCAACCACCTGTGCCGACGCGACACCCGCGTCCGCAAAATTCAGTCCCATATCGACGGGGCTGTTGGCTTCGCGCCCCTCGATCTCCAGGTTCTCGTCAATCAGCTTGCGAACCCTCTCTTCGGTTGTTGCCATTTTCAGGCTCCTTTCTCGTAAGCGAATCGCGACCAATTCTCATCCAATCGTTACGTAGAGTTTATCGTTTTACGGCTTTCTTCTCCACCCAGAACCGTCGACGCTGGAACGGGTAGCCGGGCAGCCTGATCTTTCGTCGTTCCTCCCCGGTGAATAGCCTGCTGAAGTCCACGTCATGCCCCGCCTCATAGGCCCGGGCCATGGCGTCCACCGTGCCAGAATCCGTGTCGCCTGTGCTATCCACTGCCGCTGACTCGCTATCCCGGGTACCCGTTTCCTGTCCGGTGTCACCGGACGGAGAACCGGCATCCACAAGGCGTTCGAGGCCGCTCCGCAGCTCGTCTTGGTCTCTGAAAATCACGCACGCACGATGTGTAAAGTGACTTCGGCCGATGGACGCCGTCCACGCCATGTCTGCGAGCATGTCCGCAGTTGAGGCGCCGTCTTGGCCGCCATTGTCCAGCCACTCCAGGTAACTCGCTGCGAGGTCGCTCAGCGCGGCAGGATTCTTTGCCGAAAGGGGCAGAAGGCGTGCCGGCGGCTTTGTGGTCGCTTGCAGGTCGTCGGGGTTCAAACCGTTCTCAGCCGTGTAGCCTTCCACAATGACGTGCGCATTCGCGCCCGTCATGCCAAAGGTATTGATCCCGGCAATAGGGGCACGCGCGCCGTTGCCCGGCCACTCCTCCGCGTCCAGGGCAATCTGCAAAGGCATCTTCTTCCAATCAATCTCCGGGCTTGGCGTGCTGAAATGGAGATGCCTGGGGATGAGATTGCGATTCATGGACAGCACGACCTTGATGAGGCTGGCCATGCCGGAGGCCGCTTCAAGGTGACCCACGTTCGTCTTGACTGATCCAAGGGTCAGCGGTTGGTCGCCGGGCCTGTCCTTCCCGTACACGTTTGCAATGGCATTCGCCTCAATCGAATCGCCAAGTGGCGTCCCGGTCCCGTGAGCCTCAAGGTAATCAACGTCGGACGCAGAGATGCCGGACCTCTCCAGCGCCTCTCGCATAACCTTTTCCTGCGCCACGCCATTGGGGCTCGTGAAACTGAATCCCGCGCCATTCTGGTTGACTGCGGAACCCCGTACGACGCCCCAGATGCGATCCCCGTCTCTCTCCGCGTCGCCAAGCCGCTTGAGTATGACGAAACCGCAACCCTCGCCGCGCACGTAACCGTCGCCGGACGCGTCGAAGCTCGCCGTCTTGCCGCTCAGAGACAGCACGCCCAATTCCGCAAGGAACGTTGACGTTGACTGCGACAGCGCGATGTTCACGCCTCCCGCCAGGGCAAGATCAACCTCTCCGCGCTGCAGGGAGACCACGCCCTGGTGCACTGCGGCGAGCGATGACGTGCAGGCAAGGTCGATCGGCACGGCAGGCCCTTGCAGCCCGAACGTGAACGCGATCCGGCCGACGGCCATGCTTGGAATGGTTCCAAAGATGTCCTGGCCGCCGTTCATGGCAAGCACACTGCGGTACTCGCTGCCGCTGATGCCGGCATAGACGCCGGTTTGGCTTCCGCGCAATGCGTCCGGGTCGATCCCCGCATCCTCCAGCGCCTGCCACGCTGTTTCGAGGAGTAGGCGCTGCTGCGGGTCCATGGTGCGGGCCTCGATAGGCGCAATGCGGAAGAATCGGGCGTCGAATTCGTCAATATGATCCAGGAACGCGCCAAGACGCTCATAGGTGTTCTGCGCGGCGGGATCCCCAAAAACGCCCCTGTAGTCGCCGCCGTCCGTGCGCCCGTCCGTAACGGCGGACTCGCCGTTCTCAAGCAGACGCCAGAAGGCATCGAGGTTCTCTGACCCCGGGAAACGACAGGCCATGCCGACGATGGCGATCGCATCGTCACCCGGACGCGGGCGCGGAGGCGACTCCGGCGTCCGCTCGTCTGCGGCGGCAACAGTTGTCGTGCTGCCGGCAGCCGCCCCCGGTTCACCGACTTCCTCGGCCAGATAAACTGCCAGCCGCGTGATGCTTGGGTAGTCAAAGACCACGGTGTTGGGCGCGACATAGAGACCTTTGAGAGCGCTGTTGATGTTGTTCCTCAAAGCCACCGCCATGAGTGAGTCCATGCCAAGATCGGAGAACTCTGCTCCCGGGTTTGGTTGGGAGGGCATGCGCATGATCGCCTGCAATTCATGCTGCAGAAACTCGGTAAACACGCTTTCGCGCTGCTCCAACGGCACGCCGCTGAGGCGGGCAGGCAAGTCATCCATGGAGTCACCCGCCGAGGCAGAATCAGACTCGTCGGCAGCCGTGAATCTCTGCAGCATCGCCGGCGGATTCTGCATGTTTGACCGTATTGATTCCCAGTCGATGGCGACGGCAACCGAATTGGTCCAGTCCTGCTTGATCAGGAACTCCAGCGTTTCAATGCCGCGTTCCGGCGTGATCCACCGGGAGCCTCTCTCTGCAAGCAGCTCGCCGATCCTCTCCCGCTGCTCCTCTGCCTCGCCAACCTCCGACCATGCGCCCCACGCGATCGCCTGGCCGGTCAGCCCCAGAGCCCGGCGATGTCGAACCAACTGGTCAAGGAATGTGTTGGCCGCGGCGTGATTCGACTGCCCCGGGTTCCCGAGGATTCCCGCCGCGCTTGAGAAAAGCACAAAGAGATCGAGGTCTCGATCCATCGTGGCGCGATGCAGATGCCATGCGCCCAAAACCTTTGGCCGGAGAATCTGCTCGAATCGCTCCCACGTTTGATTGCCGACCACGCCGTCCGAAAGCACACCAACGCTATGGATGACACCCGCGAGCGGCGGCAGTGATTGGTCGATACGCGTGAGCATTGCGTCGATTGCAGTGCTGTCCGTCACGTCTGCAATCTCAACCTGTACGGTGACGCCGCGGGCGCGCAACTCGTCTATCGCATCCTGCGCTTCCGGGTCAGGATCACGCCGGCCGTTGAGCACGATTGCTCCTGCGCCCTTGTCCGCGAGCCAGCGCGCGACGGTGATGCCAATTCCGCCCAGTCCGCCGGTGATGAGGTATGTGCCGTCTTCTCGCAGGCGTTCAGTCTGGAGAGGAGAGTTGGCCAGCGCGATCTTGCCGATGTGCCGGGTATCGCGCATGTACGTGATTGCAGCCGGTGCCTCAGACAATGACCAGCGGGTGTGCGGGATGGGGGCGAGTGTGCCTGCCTCCATGTCCCGCAGCACCGTCTTCAGTGCCGCGCCGGGTATTTCCGGCTCTTCTCTCTTCAGCCGATCGAGCATGATGATGTGGTAATCGACGTCGGGACGCTGTTCGGCCATCTCCTCTTCGGTCAGGATGCCCTCGCGGGCCAACTCGATGAAGCGGCCATTCTGCGCCAGGCAGGACAGGCTGGCGTCGATGAATCCCTCGCCGGTCAGGCTGTTGAGTACGACGTCGACGCCTTTGCCGCCGGTGTCGCGGAGTATCTCTTCCGCAAACTCTGTCGAGCGGCTGTTGTAGACGTGCGTGATTCCGAGTGACCTGAGGTACGGCTGCTTGCCGATGCTTGCCGTCGTATAGATCTCCGCGCCTACAGCCTTCGCCATCTCGATGGCTGCCAGACCCACGCCCCCGGAACCCGCGTGGATGAGCACCGTGTCGCCGGCCTGTAGACGCGCGAGGTCATAGGAAAGGGCGACGGTCACGAATGCGGTTGGTGCGGAGCCAAGACCCGTCTTCGATATGTTGGGCGGGGCGGAAGCGACAAGTGCCTCCTTGGTGATGATCTCCGGCCCAAACGTGCTGAACCCGATCCCGGCGACGCGATCCCCAACGGAGACGGAAGAAACGCCATCTCCGATTTCAATGATCTTGCCGACAAATTCCAGTCCGAGGTTGTCTTCACGTTCGATGCCAATGCTGATGAGCACGTCACGGAAATTGACGCCCACGGCCTCCATTGCGACACGAACCTCATGTGTTTCCAGTTCACGATGTGACTCAGGCTGCGGATGGACACGGCCGGGGTCGCCTGTTTCATCCGGCATAAGGAACCATTGGCCTTCGTCGGGCAGGGTGAGCCTTTCCGGTACATCGTCTGTGCGCGCCAACCGGGCAACCAGTCGATAGCCTGATCGGAGCGCGATGTGATTTTCGCCATCGGGCCGCAGCAGTTCATCAACAAGGTCGGCCAGGCGCGGGCTGTCGCCATCCAGGTCAACAACCTTGGGCTGAAGATCCGCAAGTTCCCTGATGATGACTCTGCCAAATCCCCAGAGGATCGCGCCGGCGGGCTGCGTGAACTGCTCCCGTCGGGTGTCTTGCGCGCCTCGTGTCACAAGCCAGGCGCCGCTCTTTGGTTCCGAATTAGAGTCCAGGAGGCCCTGAACCATGGCCAGCGCGCTCGAACCAACTCGCCGGATGTCATCAGCGAGCCCGTCGGCGTCGATGTCTGACCCGTTCCCGCTCGTGGCAGCCAGGTGGACAACTCCTCGCAGCGGAACGTCCTCTGGCAGACTCGCAAAGATCGATCCCCACGCCTCGCGGTCTCCCCTGTCAACGGCTATGCGTGAAACACCGTCAACGGAGCCATCCTCATGTGGCGCGCCTGCGCCTTTCTCGGTCACAACCAGGACGAGTTGGCTCCGAGACGCCAGTTCAGCCGCCAACTCGTCGGCCATGCCGTCGTCATCCGCGGCGAGCACCCAGGAACCCGGCTGCTCGACGATCTCGGCAGGGGCAGCGGCGATGATGACGGCGCGGTCAGGACGCTCCGACGAGTCACTCGTCCTGAGGCCGAGAACCTGCGGGTCCTCAAAGGCCGTGTCCAGCAGCGCCTGTTCCCAGACGTCAGCGCCCGCAACACCGTGATTGGGCCGATAATGATCGGCAAATCGCCACCACCCGTCCAGCGTTCCGAATGTCACGTCCTGCCATCCCTGGCCCTGGATCGACTCAATCGCGACGAGGTGGCCGGACGGCGCGAGAAGTGTCAGACAGTTCTGCAGGGTCTCGCTGAGAGAGATGGTGTCATGGAGCACGTTGGAGGCGATGACAAGGTCATAGCCGTGAGCGTCAAATCCCTGCTCGGCGGGATCGAGTTCGATGTTGAGAGGCATGTACGTTATCGCGCCGTCGGCAGTCCCAAATTGTGACTCCGCCTCCGCGAAGAATCCGGCGGAGATATCCGTGTACACGTACTCAAACCGGCCCTCAGGAAGCTGCGGCAGCACGGACATCGTGGCTGAGCCCGTGCCCGCTCCCACCTCGACAATGCGCAGTGTTCGCGTCTCGGGCAGATTCTCCAGCAGCGCGGCAATTGTGTCGCGAAGCATGTTGTTGACTGCGCGGGATGCGGGCGTTCGTATGAAGATGTCGGCGGGTGTAGGATCGCCGCTCCCGAACAACACCGTCAGCGGATCAGCCTGCCCGCGCAGAATATCCGCCAACTCTCCCGCAGCTCGACGGCACAGCGCCACCTCGATGGAGCCGTGAGGATAACGCTCCAGCATCTCTGCGGCGAAGGCGTCCGGGTCAGTCGGCAGTTCACCCGGCAGAGAATCCTCTGGGCCAACCAGAACGTGGAAAGCGTCACCGGATTCTTGCAGGACGCCCGCCCGCGCAAGCAGCTCAAGGATTCTCCTGAACAGCTTGCTGTGCTCGTCCGTGACGCCCAATTCCCGCCTCAGGGTTTCCGGCTCGATAACCGCGCCTGCCGTCTGTTGCCAGCCGAGCTTGGTCAGGGTGTCAAGCGCGAATGACCACGAAAGTCGTTCAAGATCGCGCAAAAGCGCGGTTCGATCGCTCCAGTCCACGCCTTCCTGCGACAGATACTCCGCGAACGCCGGTGTAGTGGCCTGGATGGAGGACGGTTCCGGCAGGAAATCGGCGGGCTGCACGGGAGGCAACGGGCAGTCCTCCCAGACGATGTCGTACAGGAGGTCCTGCACGCTCTCCTCCGTCGAGAGCACGCTATCGCGGCTTGCCCGCTTAGCTGTAAATCCTGTGATTCCTCCGAGCCGCTCACCTTCCGTCGAATAGATCTCAAGGTCCGCTGCGATGACCTCCGGCACAGTCCGTGCGCCGGAGGCGTCTGCCTGATTGGCGGCTCTCAAGGTTGCGCGGCAGACAACCCTCTCGGGCAAGCCGCCGCTGAGCCACAATCGGTCCCATGCAAAGGGGAGATATGTCGTGCCGCTTGCCGTCTCATGCGTGGCGCGAGCCGCCGAAACGACCTGCAAGCATGCGTCAAGCAGGATGGGGTGGACGGCCAGGCCGGTGTTGCTCAGTCCCTCCGGCAAGCTGACCTCTCCGACTGCCATGCCGTTGCCCGTGAATGCCGAATCCACCGTGCGGAACAGGGGACCGAAGTCCAGGTTTGCCTCGCGCTTTGCCCGGTAGAACTCTGAAATATCAAGCGATTCCAGGCCGGCCTTCAGGTCGTCAATGGTCACGCGCTCCGCAGCATCAGTGTTATCTGTTGCCGACGACAGCGTGCCCCGCGCGTGCAGAGTCCACGATTCCTCGCCGCTTCCCTTGCTGTAGATTTCAAACTCGCGAGCGCCTGAGTCGTCCGGAGCCTGCACCATGATTTGCACGGCGCGCGCACTATCGTCAGGCGAACTCTCCTCATCGGCCTCGCTGAACAGCAGCGGCGCCTGCATCTGCATGTCGTCGATGACGACTCCGCCGGACTCCTCCGCCCGGAACGCCTCCACAGCCATGACGCCATAGAGGGCCCCTGGCGCGATAACCCGGCCATACACACGGTGGTCGCTCAGCCAGGCGGGATCGTCTGGCAACAACTCAGTCTCGAAATAAATCTCTCCGCGCGGCGATTCATGGCGCGTTCCGAGCAGTGGATGATCCGTTGAGGCTCTCTGCCGACGAGGCTCTTCGACCCAATGGCGATACCGCTGGAACGGATACTCCGGTACGGGAACCCGTCGCCGCGTCTCACCCGCATAGAGGTCACGGAAATCGATAGAAAGCCCGGCCTCGTATGCAGCCTTAACCGCGGAGATGAAACCGCGAGTCTGGTCGATTGGCGGCTCGGTTTCATCGTGCGGCGGCCTGACCATGCTGGCAATAACCGGGGGGTCCTTGGCCGGAGCGCCCGGCGGCCAGCACATGGAGACAATCGCCCCAATGACTGCGCCCGGCCCGATCTCGATGACAAAATCGACTCCAAGTTCTGCCAGCGATTCAACGCTGGTTCGATACAGGACCTTCTCCCGTGAATGACGCATCCAATAGGCGGCATCGATGGGGACATCCGGATCAACCGGCTTGCCCGTCGCGCCGCAAATGAACTCGATCTGCGGTGCTCTAGGCTCCTTGACAATTTCACGGACTCTCTCCCCGAGCGGTTCGAGCATCGGCTCCAGCAGACTGCTATGGAATGCCGGGCTGGGCGGCATACGCCTAACCCGAACTTCCTTAGCCTCGAATTTCTCGAGGACTGCCTCAACATCCGGTTCAGGCCCGCTGACGACGTGGTTGATGCCGTTGTCAACGGCAATCGTCAGCCGGTTGTCGCCGGAGACCTGCTGTTGTTCCGCGATGGCCTCCTGCACGGCGGCCTCTGGAGCGAATACCACGCCCATTGCCGCACCAAGCGGGAGTCCGCTCATCAACTCTCCGCGCGCAGCAGTGAGGCGGATACCCTCTTCCAGGGTGAACACGCCGGCTGCTTGCGCCGCCGCGTATTCTCCGAGGCTGTGACCGGCGACCACGGCGGGCGTGACGCCGATGCTCTTCCAGAGGGCAGTGAGCGCGCACTCCACCGCGTAGATAGTGGGCATGGCCCATCTCGAATCATCGAGGTCATCTGCCTTGCCGAACATGACATCGAGCAGGGAGACCCCGCGCTCTTTTTTGATGATGCGATCACAGCGGTCGAGCACGTCTCGCGCAACAGGCTCCGTCTCGTAGAGCGCTTGCGCCATACCCACCCACTGGCTGCCCTGTCCGGTGTAGACAAATCCGATCCTGGCGGGGCTGCCGACGGGAGATTGAGGAGTCGATTCAATAAGGTTGCTGAGGCCATCCCTCAGTGAGGCGGCTTCGCGGAACGGGATAGCGGCCCGGTAACGGAAATGGCTGCGGCCGATGCTTGCGGTCCAGGACATATCAGATAGGGCAGGGTCGGATGCCGCAGTCTCCGGAGGCGGGCCTCCCGATGTTTCGTCCAGCGCATTGAGGTAACGCTCTGCCAGTTCTTGCAGGCTCTCCGGCGACCGTGCGGAAAGCGGCAGCAATCGTGTCGGGCGCTGTGTGACATCCGCAGTGTCGTCAGAAAGTTGGGTCTCCACCTCGACAGCGGCGCCCACTGGCCACATCGTTGCTGCGCGTGATGCCGGTGCGCTGGCGGGCGCGCCGTACCCCTCGACGATGATGTGCGCGTTCGTGCCCGACCATCCGAAACCGCTGACACCGGCGCGTGGCGGCCTGCCATCAACTTTCGGCCACTCGGTTGCCTCGGTCGGCACGCGCAGATTGGCGTTCTCCCAGTCGATCGCCGTTGTGGGGTTCTCAAAATTCAGGTGCTTGGGGATGACGCCGCGCCGCATTCCCAGCACGACCTTCATGACGCCCGCGGCTCCCGACGCAGGTTCAAGGTGCCCGAAATTCGTCTTGACGGAGCCGATGAACATTGGTTGATCGGCCGGTCGCTGATTTCCATATGCGGCGGTGGCTGCGCTCAACTCCGCCGGGTCGCCCACCGGCGTGGCGGTTCCGTGCGCCTCCAGGTAGTCCACGTCCACCGGTGTAAGGCCGGCCGAGGACAGCGCATCGCGGATGACATTCTCTTGTGACGACGCGCTCGGCACGGTGATGCCCTGGCTCGCGCCGTCCTGGTTGATGGCGGAGCCGCGGATCACACCCCAGATGCGGTCGCCGTCCCGCTCGGCGTCGCTCAGGCGCTTGAGAACAAGAACCCCGCAGCCCTCGCCGCGGAGGTAGCCGTCCGCGGCCTCGTCAAAGGTGCGGCACACGCCGTTCGGCGACAGCATCCCTGCTTGCCTGCGCAGATTCATGACCCTCGCGGAAAGGATGGCGTTGACGCCTCCGGCCAGGGCCAGGTTCGCCTCTCCGCGATTCAGGGCGATTACAGCCTGGTGCATGGCAACCAGGGACGATGAGCACGCTGTATCTATGGAAATCGCGGGTCCTTCAAGTCCCAGCGCGTATGACACGCGGCCAATGGCGGTGTTGAGACTGCTTCCGCTGGCCGCATAGAGGCTGGTGGCAGGATCGTCCGCTTCAATGGACGCGATGGCCGCATACCGGTATTCGGCGTTGCTTATGCCGCCATAGACGCCGGTGCGCGTTCCCCTGAGACTCTCCGGATCGATGCCCGCGTCTTCAAGGGCACGCCAGCTGGTTTCGAGCATCAGGCGCTGCTGCGGGTCCAGCAGCTGCGCCTCTACCGGTGAGATTCTGAAGAATTCCGCATCGAACTTGTCGATATCCTCAATGAAAGCCGCGTAGTGCGTGGTGTCGCTCTGCGTCGGTGGAAGTTCCAGGAACTGACCCATGCGGCCGGGGCTGCCGGAGCCGATCATGCCCTCCGTCCGCACCATCGTCCCGGAGGCCAGCAAACGCCAGTAAGCGTCGTAGTCCTCGGCTCCGGGAAAGCGGCATGCCATGCCGATGATAGCGATGGGTTCGTTTGCTGCCATACCGCCTCCGAGTTTCAGGTGGGCTGACATCTCTGGCTACACTATAGTCACTTTAACCTGACGCCTGTGGCCTGAATAAAGCGGGGTACACAATCAGAACACCATTGACCGGCCGGCTTAGCTACAGTTGGGGACTACTCCGCGGCGATGTTCTTGGCGGCCTGACCTCCGGCAGCATCGTTCTTCCTGCGGCAATAGGCTACGGCGTGATCTCCGGGCTTGGCCCCGTTGCGGGTCTGTACGGCGCGGTGGCTGTCAGCTTCTTCGGAGCCATCTTTGGCGGAACACGGGGCATGATCTCCGGCCCGAACATCCTGGTGACGCTGACGATGGCAGTGACCGTATCGCATTACGCGACGAGCCTCGGCGAAGCATTTCTCGCCGCGATCCTGGCGGGGCTCATCCAGATCGGTTTCGGCGCTCTGAAGATCGGCCGGTACGTGTCCTACATTCCATACTCGCTTATCGCGGGTTTCTTCACGGCCTTCGGCATCATATTGATCCTGAAGCAGTTCCTGCTTGGGCTTGGCGCATCAGTGGCCGGCAGCGCCCTGGACAACATCCGCGCATTGCCGGATGCGTTTAGAGAGCCCAACGTGGAAGCCGTTATCGTCACCGTCCTCAGTGTTGCGCTGGGGGTAGCGTGGCGAGGAAGGCTCCTGAAGATCGCTCCCTCCCAATTCGCCGTGTTGGTTTGCGGAACCGTCACGGCGATTCTCCTCTTCCAGGGAGCGCCGACGATCGGAGAGATCCCCCGAGAACTCCCCGCGCCGCAACTGCCCGCGCCTGACGTGGACACGCTTCTGCGGATTGCCCAGCCCGCCTTTGCCATGGCGCTGCTCAGTTCCCTGTCCACGCTCATCGTCGCGCTGCCCCTGGACACCATTACCGGCACGCAGCACAAACCAAACAGGGAATTGATTGCTCAAGGCATGGGCAATATCGGCGCGGGACTCATCGGCGGCTTGCCGGGCGGCGTATCCTCCGGCACGTTCGCCGGCGCCTTCAGCGGGGCGCGAACCCAGGTAGCCGGGCTGACCGTCACGGTACTCATCATCTCCATCATCTTCGTCCTTGGGCCGATTGCGGAGCGCATTCCTCTTGCCGTCCTTGCGGGCATCCTCATCATCAACGGCTGGAGCATCATCGATTGGCGATTCATCAAGCGGCTGCATCGCGTGCCCGTCGACTACACAATCGTCATGGCCCTGACCTGCCTCCTTGTGCTCTTTGTGGACATCACTCTCGCCGTGTTTGTTGGCTTTGTCGTGTCATCCCTGGCCGGCGCGCGGCGACGTGGAGAACTGGAAACCCAGGACCTCATCTCAATCCCGGTCCTTGACAGCGTGCTGCTTGACGGCGACGAGGCAGACCCGTTTGAGGCGCGCGCCGGCATCGTCATCTTCCCAGATCGCGTCACGGTGGCCTCAACCCGTGAGGTGAGCCGCATCGTCCGCTCCGACATCCTTGGGCATCAGATCGTCATCTTCGATATGTCCCGCACGTACTTCATTGACGATTCCGCGGCCGTGGCGATAGGGGACCTGATCAGGATTGCGGCCGTTCGCCGGCCGGGACGTGTTGTCATCACGGGATTGACGAGGCCGGTCACGGAAACCCTCGATGCGTTCGGCCTGCGCGCTGCGATGCCGGACGGGTTGATTATTCCGGACATGGACGCCGCGAGAGCCAGGGTGCGCGACCTGCTGACGAGCAAGTAATCCTTCAACTCCGCTCAGCGCGAACCCCACTCCGTCATTCCCGCTCCCACTCCGTCATTCCCGCGAAAGCGGGAATCCAGAATCCCCTCCCCCTTGATGGGGGAGGGCTAGGGTAGTGTTACCCCCAGACGTTCTGAGCGGTCTCAGCGACTAGCCGGAGTTTTGCGTTCTGCTCTTCGATCGTGAGTCGGTTGCCGACGATGGACGTGCCGAATCCACACTGGGGGCTGATGGCCAGCTGTTCGTGGGGGAAGTGCTGGGCGGCCTCGGTGATCCTGGCCGCAAGCTCCGGCGGTGTTTCCGGGCGCGGCGACTTGGTGGTGACCAGCCCAAGCGCCACGGTCTTGTCGTCGGGCACGCCGCGCAAAGGCTCGAATGAGCCTGAGCGCTCGTCGTCGTACTCCAGCATGAGACGATGCGCGTTGATCTGTTGGAGCACCGGTTCGACGATCCGATCGTAGCCGCCCTCGGCCAGCCAACGGCTGCCCTGGTTGCCTCGTCAAAGGTGGAACGCGAACGTCGTCTCCGTGAAGCCGTCCATCACTGCGTTGTCCAGTTCAATCCCCTGGGAGATCCAGTCCTCTCCGGACCGGCCCTGGGACTCATAGAATGCCGCCCACGTCGGATCGAGTATGAGCGGGTAGTGTGGAGCGTCGAGTTGGATGTAGGTCGCGCCAAGCCTGGTTAGCTCTTCGATCTCCTCGCGGATGATCTGCGCGACATCCCCCAGGAACGCGTCGAGCGTGGGATAGGCCTCGATGGATCTGCTTGGCGACCAGAAATTGGCGAACAGGCTTGGACTCGGAAGCGTCACCTTCGGCATGCGTGTTGTTCGGCTGCGGAGGTAGGTGAATTCCTCTGCTGACAGGTGACGTTTGCGCCGGAGCTTGCCGACGACGCCAAGGGTTGCCGGGCGCTCCGTCGGCGCGTTTCCTACCCGCTCGTCGCCCCGCCAATCACCCCAGAGGAACGCGTTGATGTCGAACTCGCCGAAGCCTTCCACTGCCTCAGGCATCTGGCTCTGGAAGGACAACCGCCGCATCTCGCCGTCCGTGAGAACCTCGAATCCGGCATCTTCCTGGGCGGTCACTGCGCTATCGACGGCGGCATCCTCAACACGCTTGAACTCCGAGGGCGTGATTCGTCCGGCCGCGATGTCCTCGCGCGCGGCGAGCAACTCGGGCGGCCTGATCAGGCTCCCAACCACGTCGGCATGCGGCAAGTTCAACATGTTGCAGAGCCTCTCATATCCTCAGTGCGTGGACGCGATGGATCCCGTTGCGCGGCTGTCATCACTCCAGGATCGGTTCTCGCGTCACCTCAATCTCTGCGCTGCGAAGCCAAACCCCGGCCGGGATGTTCGTCGACAGGTAGCGGATCTCAGGCACAATTTCCTCGCCGGTGGCATCCATAAAGCCGATCTCCACGCGCCCGTCATCCAACCGGCGTGATCGGACCCGTCCGATGGGGTTCTCGTTCACCTCAATGTCGCTGCTGATCTGCCAGACCCCGGCAGGGCTGTCGGCTGAAAGGTGACGCCGGGAAGGCAGTATCTGCTCCCCGCCGGAGATTTCAACGCCGTGCTCGATCCGGCCGTCCACATCCAGCTTGGCAATGATGCGCAGTCGGTATGGCGGCAGGGCATCCGTCGTGGCCGTCGGCTCTTCGTATCCCAACAGTTCAAGAATGTCGCTGTTGTCAGAAATTGACAGCCCCTGCAGGAACAGCGTGTTATCGTGATCCGCGCCCACCATGGCGCACAGCACCGCGTCCTTTGCAAAACCGTAGGCCGGCAACGCCGCGCGCATCTCGGCATCGAGCAGGAGCATCTGATCGAGGTCTGTCGTTCCCATCTCCTCCAGGACCTCGCGCAGCTCTCCGCCCGGATTGCGACAGGATGCCTGCATCGCGAGTGAGTCGACCATTTCCTGGACACCGGCATCCTGCCAGCCCATACCGGCTGCCCGGGCTCCCTCAACAACCCGACCGGCCGCTACCGCCGGAGAGATAACCCTTTCGGCGTAGACGAGTTCGGTATAGAGGGCAATTGCGTTTTCGAAGGAGAGCGTTTCACCGCCATCGATCCGGCTCTGGAGCCCACTCCATGAGGATGCCAGAGACACGTACTCCATCGATGCCGTATCAGACAGGACAACGACAACGCTCTCGATGGCCGCTGGGTTCAGGGCCTCCTTCGCTGCCAGCGCGTCGCTCAAACCGAACGCGGTAATCGTGTCCGTGTACCGGTCTGCAAAGTGCTCTAACAGGACGCGGGATGATGGATTTTCCACGTCGACTGATACGGACGCTCCCGTGACTGACAGATCGGCGATTGCCGGCCGCTCGAAGATCCCGTCCAGCACCTGTGTGCGGACGCCTGCCGTGTAGATCGCTTTCGCGCGGAGCGAGGAATCCACGTCTGCCTCCGGGTCGGCAACGGAACTAACCGTGGTTGTAACCTCCCCTTCGGAATCGGCAACCGCTTCGACCAGGTAGTCGGCCCCGTCCACGCTTACCGTGACCTCGTCGAACGTCGTGCTGCTCAGCACCATCAGGTTGTGCCACTGACCGTGGAATCCCCTTTCATTTCCGGCCGCGTCGTCGGTGACGACTCCGACGAAGATCCACGACGGGCCGGGGTTTCTGAGCGTTGCTTCAAATGGCGTGATTGCTCCCAGGGTGACGCTTGTCTCGTTCGCGGTCTGCGCGCCTGTATGATAGGAGGCTCCGGCTGCCCAGACCTCCTCTGACGCGTATATCGGGGCATTGATGGAGCGCACACGCGGGCCCACCACATAGGTCAGCGCGCTTCCACCAATATCCGCCAGATCGCCGCCCCCGAGGTTGCCCACGCGATAGTGAACGTCAAAAGGCTGCCCGGCCACTACCTGATCCGGTGTCTGAACATCTTCGATCTTTATCAGGAAGCTGGCCTGGTCCGCCTCCTCATCCACAAGATGGACAACAAGAGTAAAGTCGGCCATCAGGGGCTGATAGTCGCGTTCCAGGTAGGTGGTTGCCTCCAGCAGGTAGGCGCCCGGCGCGAGGTAGCGGTTGATGCGGGCATTGCGCCGCTCACCGCCGTCGTCGTTCGCGGCGATCAAGCCGTCGGTAATGGAGACGAGCGACAGCACGGAGTCGCCGTTTTCCGACATCAGGTCCACGCGTACGTGGGCGGCCTGCTCCAGGTTGAACAGGTAGCTGTGGGCCGGGTGTTCAACAACGAAGCGCGAGCCGCATGTGTCGAGCGACCATGACCCGGATGCGGTCAAATCAACGCCGGACCGCAGTGTGCCCAGGGGAACGGGATCACAACCCGTGACCCGGCTGATGGAAAGGGTGAAGTCGGCCGGGCCGCGGCTGCGCCCGCCGACCGTGGCTGCCTCTACGACATAGACGCCCGGCATCAGGTCGCGCTCGATTCGCGCGTCCAGGCCGGCGCCGCCGTCATCGTTGTCCGTCAGGCGGCGCCCATCGTCAGTTAGCAGATAAAGGAAGGAGTCTCCCTCTGCGGAATCGAGGTCGATCCTGATCCGGCCCGCATCGACCACCTCAAAGCGATAGCTATGGGCATCACTGCCGGCCCGAAAACGAGAATCGCAGTCTTCCGTGGTCCAGCGTCCGGTGCCCGTCAATTCCATATCCGGGTCGGCGCTGAGCGTGCCGAGGTCGGTTGCCTCGCACGTTGCCTCTCCCTGCGCCCATGCTGAGCCGCTCCACCCCAGGGCCAGTAAACCGACGGCCAGCGCAGCGATAACGCCCGCCAGTGTCAATGCTCGCACCCTGAGGCTGACCGACGGCAAGGCAAGGGCCTGAACGTACTTGAGATGCTTCACGGGAACCATGTCCTCCTTCCAGCTGACCAACTGAGGCAGTGTAGTGATGCCAAGTAGTAGTTACGTATTTGATAGTGATGACGCAAACGTAACAACTCCGAAGGTCTGTAACACTCGTTATGGTACCCCTGCCGGGACTCGAACCCGGGCCACCAGCTCCGGAGGCTGGTGCTCTATCCGCTGAGCTACAGGGGCATGATTACGCGTTGCGGCGCCCCTCCATCATACTCTGCTCAGTTCGCTAAACCTGGCTCTTCATCGCCTGCTCCCTGCGCAGGCCCGGGGCGTTGTTGCGGAACGCGCGCACCAGGACGACGGGCGCGACGAGCGTTGTCGCAATTGTCATCAGGATTGCCACGCCGAAGAGGTCCTGGCCGATCAACCCCTCTGAGACGCCGATTCCCGCCACAATGAGCCCCACCTCGCCGCGCGGCGCCATCCCCACGCCCACGCGCCACGCGCCGATGCGGCTGAATCCCGCTGCCAGTGCCGGGATGCCCGATCCTGCCACCTTGCCGATGATGGCCAGCACGACGACGACCAAACCGAACCCGAGAGCATCAACCATGGCCTGAATGTCGACCATCGCGCCCATCACGACGAAGAAGATTGGCACCATCGCATGGTAGAGGCCGTTCAAGGGCTGATGGAGTTGATTGCGGAGTTCCGTCTGCGACAGGGCCAGACCCACCGAGTACGCGCCGATGATCATCGCCAGCCCGAACATCTCCGCCAACGCGGCGGCAAACAGGCCAATGCCGAACACCATCGCGATTGCCGCGCCCTCCACACGGACGCTGTTGATCGCGCGGACGATGTACTTCGCGCCCAGTATTCCGCCCACCGTCAGCACAAGCCAGAACCCGATCGCCTTGGCGCCAACGATCGCCACCTCGGTCCACTCGAACGAAGCCGCCTCCGTGGCCGCCTCAATGGACTCGCCTGCCGTCACGCCCACAACGACCGTTAAAATCAGAATCCCGAGCACGTCGTCCACAACGGCAGCGCCCAGGATGGTCACGCCCTCCGGTGAGTCCAAACGTCGTAAGTCATCCAGCACACGGGCGGTGATGCCGACGGATGTCGCCGTCATGATGGTGCCGACGAACAGGGCAGGGGCCGAGAAGAAGGAATCTGCAAAGCCAAAGAGAACTGTCGCGTATGCGCCGAGCGCGAATGGGATAACCACCCCGCCGATGGCCACGAGACTTGCTTGCGGCACGAACCGCAGGAATGCCTTGAGATCGGTATTCAGTCCGGTTTCGAGCAGCAGGATGATTGCCGCCACCTGCCCGAACACAAAAAGCGTCTTGGGGACGGGAATGACCGCCCCCTCCTCAGGTGGCTCAAATATCTCTTCAAAAAGCCCGATGGGTTCATAGCCGAGCAGCTCGAATCCATGAATCGCCACCGTGCCGATGATGATGCCCGCGACCAACTCCCCAATGACGGCCGGCTGCCGCAGAAAACGCTCAGTAAACTCACCCGCAAGCTTGGCGGCTACCAGGATGATGCCCACTTGCATAGCAAGAATGACGGCCGAGTGGGTAAAATCTTCGCCCAATATCTCCTCCTGGCTGAATATGGCGCGATAGCCACATTAGTATAAGGGATACGCATAGGACGAAACCGTGCAGAACAAGGATCGACAGACAGGCCCAACCACCCGCTCCAGGCGCGGGCTGCATGCCCAAAACCTCGCCCGCCGCCGCCTCGAAACCGAGGGCTTTAACGTCCTGGCGGAGAATGTCCGCTATCGTGCCGGGGAACTCGATATCGTCGGTGTCATCGACGAGACGCTTGTGGCCGTCGAGGTTCGCAGCCGCTCCACGCCCAACGTCGGCACCCCGGAGGAATCCGTCACTCCCGCCAAGGCCGCCCGTCTCGCGCGCTTGATTGAGATATACCGGCAGCGCCACGAGGCAGAGGGATTGCCTGAGAACACGCGCATCGACGTGGTTGCCGTCGTCTTCGACCGGCGGGGCAGGGTGATGCGGCTCACCTGGCACAAGAACGCAATTGAGGATACCAGTTGACTACTCTCCCTCTGTTAGACTGACCACGCCATGCCGATCTATGAATTCAGGTGCGAGGAGTGTGGGCGGGACACGAGCGTGTTCACGCGCTCCGTCTCCGCGCCCATCGGCGAGCCGACCTGCCGTCACTGCGACAGCACGTCTCTGCGCCGCAAGGTCTCACGGGTTGCTGTCGTTCGCTCACGGCAGGACCTGTACCGCGACTATGACCGCCTCTCCGCGTTTGATGACGCGCCAAGCGATGATGATTACGATGGGATGGATGACGGCTACTTCGATGACGGGTACGATTAACGGTGTTATGAGGGCACGGCAGAGAGGGCGGTGACACGATGCCCATTTACGAGTACACGTGCAAGGATTGCGACAAGCGCTCCACCACCTTCTATAAGGTCATCCCGGAGGAACTGCCCACGGAGCAGGAATGCGCCCACTGCGGTTCCACCAAGACCGAGAAGGTCATGTCCCGCGCCGCCTACGTTCGCTCAACCGCCTCTCGGCATGAGGCCTCCGGTGATCCCGACGCCCCCGGCTACGATTACTGGCGCGACCCCTCGAACATCGGACGATGGGCAGAGAAGCGCATGGACGAGGCGGGCATTGAGATGCCCGACCGCGTCAAGGAGATGATCGGCCAGGCCCGCGAGGGCGAAGTCGACAAGATCCTCGACAAGCGCGGCCTGGACTAGCCCCCAGTCATTCCCGCGAAAGCGGGAAGAGGAGAAACCGGAATGTCCTTGATCCCGCCTACATTCCTGGACAAGGTCGTCGCGCTGGGCACGCCGGACAAGGACGGAAACATACGGTACGCCGCCTCCGGCTTCTTGTACGGGCAGCCTTCAGGGAACCAGGGTCGATACTACGTTTACCTGGTCACGAATCGGCACGTTGTGAAAGGGATACGCAGCCCGCAGATACGCTTCAATGCGCTTGCCGGGACTGCTCCGAAGATACTGCCTTTGCCTCCAAATGATGACGGACCGAACGATCACTGGATCTTTCATCCTGACCCGGATGTCGACGTTGCCGTTCTGCTGATAGACTCACTTGGTCAAGCCCTGAAAGATGTGAAGATGGCGTTCTTCACGGGAAACGTGCAGACGGAACGCCTGGAGTCCATGAAGAGCGGTTCCGTTTCAGAGGGAGACGAAGTCTATGTGCTCGGTTTCCCTCTTGGACTGGCCGGCGCTGAACAGAACTATGTGATCGTGCGGCAGGGAGTCATCGCCCGGATTCAGGACTGCTATGAGCAGCGCTCCAAGGAATTCCTGATTGATTCGTTTGTCTTTCCGGGCAATAGCGGAGGCCCGGTCATTCTCAAGCCAACCATGTTCTCGTATGGCCAGACGCGCCCGGACCCCAAGTTGATAGGCGTTGTGGCTGCTTATCAGCCGTTCGTTGACGTCGCTCTCAGTGAGCAGACCGGAACTCCCAGGCTGATCGTCCAGGAGAACTCCGGACTTGCCACGGTGATTCCCGTCGATCTGATCCAGGAGACCGTTGAATTGGCGGCGGAACGGTATGGGATTACCCAACCATCCCCGTCCGTCATTCCCGCGTAAGCGGAAACCTGGCACGGATTAACTAACCCAACCCGCTACACCACCCTCCCTCCTGTATCCTTATAGCTGAGCGTCGCTGGCACTCCCGGTGTCGCTTGCCGCGCAGTATTCACCCTGATTGCAATGGAGGCCTCGCCACGTGACCATTGAGCCGACGCTGACTGATATGAACACGATTGTGTCGCTCGCCAAGCGGCGCGGGTTCGTGTTCCCCGCCAGCGAGATCTACGGCGGAATCGGCTCGTCGTGGGACTATGGCCCCCTCGGCGTGGAACTCAAACGCAACGTGCGGGATGCATGGTGGCGCGCGATGGTGCAGGAGCGCGATGATGTCGTCGGCCTTGACAGCGCCATCATCCAGAGTCCCCTCGTCTGGGAGGCGAGCGGCCACGTCGCTGGATTCACGGATCCGCTTATCGAGTGCCGTACCTGCCATCGCCGCTATCGCGCCGACCATATTGAGAACAAGACCTGCCCCGACTGCGGAGATGTGGACGAATTCACGGAACCGCGGCAGTTCAACCTCATGTTCAAGACGTTCCTTGGGCCCGTGGAGGAGGACGCAGCAGTCGCTTTCCTGCGGCCGGAGACGGCGCAGGGCATCTTCACAAACTTCGACAACGTGCGGACGGCCACGCGCAAGAAGGTCCCGTTCGGTATTGCGCAAACAGGAAAATCGTTCCGAAACGAAATCACAACCGGAAACTTCATCTTCCGCACCCGTGAATTTGAACAGATGGAGATGGAGTACTTCGTCCGGCCTGAGGACGGCTTTGCATCCCTGGAATACTGGCGAAATGAGCGGATGAATTGGTACACGGACCTCGGCATCAACCCGGAGCGGCTGCGCTTCCGCCAGCATGAGCAGGATGAACTCGCCCATTACGCCGCCGCCGTTTATGACATTGAGTACCTTTTCCCCATCGGCTGGTCGGAATTGGAGGGCATCGCCTACCGCGGCGACTTTGACCTCCGCCAGCACCAGGACAGCTCCGGGCGCAAGCTGGAGTACTTTGATGACGAGCGGCAAGAGCGGTTCATACCCCACGTTGTGGAGCCCGCCAGCGGCGTCGATCGCTGCCTGCTCGCCTTCCTCGTTGACGGCTACACGGAAGAGGAGGTGAACGGGGAGAGTCGCACCGTGCTCAAGCTGCACCGTGATCTTGCTCCGTACAAGATCGCCGTGCTCCCTCTCTCCCGCAACGAGAAGCTTCTGCCCAAGTCGCGGGAGGTCTATGACATCGTCCGCCGCCGCTGGATGACCGACTATGATGATTCCCAATCCATCGGCCGCCGCTACCGCCGACAGGACGAGATCGGCACGCCGTACTGCGTCACCATCGATTTCCAGACCGTGGAAGAGGACGACGCCGTGACCGTTCGTGACCGCGACACGATGGAGCAGGTGCGCGTCCCCATCGCTGAGCTGGGCGCGCTCCTGGAGGAACGCCTTGCCCGCTAGACCGATTATCCCCTCTTCTGACGGGAGAGGGTTGGGGTGAGGGCAGATGCGAATTATCCACTTTGCCGACGCGCACATCGGCGTTGAGACACACAGTCGCCCCGTTACGTCGGACGACCTTAGCGCGCTGCCTGAATCTTTCGCTCCGGGCGTCAACCGCGCCGCCACGTATACGGGGATGCCGTCCCGCCTCATTGATTCTCTGCGCGCTTTCGACGAACTCGTTGAGTTCGCCCTGACTGAACCCCGCGCCGATCTTGTCGTCTTTTCCGGTGACGCCTATCGTTCACGAGACCCTTCCCAGACCCACCAGCGGGAGTTCGCCCGCCGCGTCAGCCGCCTCGCACTCGCGGGCATCCCTGTGTTTCTCCTCACCGGCAACCATGACGTGCCCAACACGGAGGGCAGGGCGACTGCGCTGGACATCTTTGACGCGCTCGCGGTGGATAACGTGACGGTTGCCTCCCGCCCCGGTGTTCACCGCATTGAGACGGCGGCCGGCCCCGTCCAGATGCTGGCCGTCCCGTGGCTGCGGCGCAGTTCCGCCGCGGCGCGCGCTGAATTGCACGGCAAGAGCTCCGCTGAGGTCAACGAGTGGATGCAGAGTTTCCTCAGCAATGAGATAACGCGCATGGCGGGTGAACTCGATCAAACTGTGCCGTCCATCCTGTCAGCCCACGCCACCGCCACGACGGCCACCGTCGGTCACGAACGCAGCATGATGATGGGCAACGACTACCTGCTGCTGCCCAGCGCGTTCCAGACGCATCCCGTCGACTATGCTGCCCTCGGCCACATCCACCGCCATCAACTGGTTGCAGACGCCCCGCCCACCGTCTATCCCGGCAGTCTCCACCGCGTTGATTTCTCCGAAGAGAATGACAGCAAGGGATTCTGTGTGGTGGACATTGATCCTGCTCTGCCCCCGGGACGCCGCGTTGCCTCATGGTCGTTTCGCCCCGTCTGGGCTCGTCCGTTCAGGACGGTCAAGGTCGCCGTCCATGCAGGCGAGCAGGACGTGATGGGAACGATTACAAGCCGCCTTGCCGCCGCGGATGTGCGCGATGCCGTAGCCCGTGTGGAGATTCAGGCTCCCGCCGAACTTGCGGGCGACATCGACCGTGTCCGTATTCGAAATGTGTTGCGGCAGGCCGGAGCGCACGTCGTTTCGGGCGTCACGGTGCAGGCCGACTCGTCGGATAGAACGCGAACGCGTCTTGACCGCGGCATGGCAATTGAGTCGCTTGAGCCTGAACAAGCCCTTAGCTTGTATATGGAAAAATCATCCGTTGCCACCGAGCGTCGCGTGGTGCTCCTGCAGGCGGCACGTGAGATTATCAACACGGATCAGATGGGGCAGGGAGCTGGCGTGGATGATGACACGGGCGTGGTAGTCCGCATCGCCGGAGAGGCTGACATGGAAGCGATCTTCGCCCTCCGCCGCGTCGTGTTCATCGATGAACAGAATGTTGATGCCGACGAAGAATGGGACGGGCGCGATGAGGACGCCGTCCATGCCGTGGCGCTCCTGGAGGATGAGGTTGTTGGCACTGGCCGCCTCCTAACGGACGAGGGCGAGGAAACGTGCCGCATTGGGCGCATGGCCGTCCGGCAGGACCTCAGGCGGCACGGAATCGGAGACAGGATTCTGGCACTGCTGGAGGACGCCGCTCAGGAACGGGGTTTTGCACAGGCCCTGCTCCACGCGCAGACCTACGTCAAAGACTTTTACGCGCAGGCGGGCTACAGGGAGCAGGGCGAGATATTTCTGGAAGCCGGCATCGAGCACGTGGCCATGACGAAGGACCTATCCGGCGCCCCGTAGCCACTCGGAACCGCCGTCCCACACCTCGCGTTTCCAGACCGGCGCCAGCGCTTTCACCTTCTCCACGGCCTCCCGGCACGCGTCAAAGGCTGCGCGGCGATGCGGTGAGGCCACAGCAATGACCAGTGAGGTCTCTCCGATCTCAAGCCGTCCCGTTCGGTGCCACAACGCGATGCTGCCGATGTCGAAATCGTCGAGCGTCTCGCGCCCAATCTTTCGCAGCACACCCTCAGCCATCTCCGGGTACGCCTCGTATTCAAGGAAGAGCACATGCCGCCCGAGGTTGTTGTCCCGGACGATGCCCTCAAACGTCAGTACGGCCCCATCGGTTGAGGACTTGAGGGACTCCGCGATTCTGTGGGTGTCAAGTGGCTCAGGCGTCACGCCAACCTGCACGGCCTCCGCCTCAGAGACGGCTCCTCCGCTCACGGGCGGGATCAGCGCAACTTCGTCGCCTGCGGAGATGGTGGTTGACTGATCGACGTACTCCTGGTTGATAGCCACAACAACACCCGCGCAGCGATTCGCCAGCGCAGGATGCTGCCGCTGCGCCTCGCCTAACAGGCGTGAAACCGGCTCACCCTCGGGAATCTCAACGCTGATCTCCGAGGCGCCCACCGCCTCTCGCAGCGCTGCAAACAGTCGTACGCGAACGTCCATGTGGCCATTATAGGCTCCCCGGTCACTCTTCCTAAATGCAGTAGAGAATCCGGTGATTTCATACTTGCGGCTCCGCTTGTGACGCTTGACACAAATTCGGCCAGACAGATAGACTCGCACTGTCGCGGCTGCGACCCAACGTTAACTGTTGAGGTATTGCTCTGAACAGGCTCAAGCGCATGGGGAAAGGGACTCAACTCATCGGAGTGCTGACGGTTTTTATGGCCGTCGTTCTCCTCTCAGGCTGCCAGTTGGCGTTGCCGCAGAGCACGCTCCACCCGGCAGGTGACGTAGCCCAGAGTCAACAGGATCTCTTCGTCTTTATCTTCTGGATCGCCGTCGTTATCTTTATCGGCGTCCAGGGTTTCCTGATTATCGCGGTGCTCAAGTATCGTGCGAGGCGCGGCCACGAGAATGACATCCCTCCGCAGACTCACGGCAACACGCCGCTTGAGATCGGATGGACCATCGCGCCCTCTCTGATTGTTATCGCCATTACTATCCCAACGGTCGCTGGCATCGGCGCCACGTATGACGCTCCGTCCCAATACGCCGATGACCCGTCACTCACTATTGAGGTCGTCGGCCACCAATGGTGGTGGGAGTACCGCTACCTCGATGAGAACGGCGACCTTGATTTCATCACCGCCAATGAACTGCACATTCCCATCGATACCGTCATCAACCTCAAACTCTCCTCGAATGACGTTATCCACAGCTTCTCCGTTCCGCGCCTTGCAGGCAGCCGTGACGTCGTGCCCGGCCGCGTCAACCGTATGTGGCTGAACGCGACGGAAACCGGTGTGTACGCGGGGCAGTGCAAGGAGTTCTGTGGAGATTCCCACGCCTTGATGCGAACCGTCGCCTTTGCGCGCGAGCTCGATGATTACGAGGCATGGGCCGCGAATGAGCGCCAGCCGGCGGTGGACAGAACTGCGGCGATGGAAGCGGGCTGGGTCGTGTTCCAGGAGAATGCCTGCCGCGGCTGCCACACCATTGAGGGCTCAACCGAGGACGAGTATGAGTTGGCCATTGGTGTGACCGGCCCCAACCTCTCGCACTTTGGGTCGCGTGTCACCATTGCGGCCAACACACTGCACAAGGGCCCGGCGGATATGAACATGGGCGCTTTCTTCGATGACGTGCCGACTGATCCGGACTTCATGCAGCGCGATCCGGAGGCTGAAAACCTCAAGCGGTGGCTCAACAACGCGCCGGATGTGAAGCCCGGCACGGAGATGCCTGATCTTAACCTCACTGACCAGCAGCTTGATGATCTCGTATTCTTCCTGGAGAGCCTGAAGTAACGGGCGGCAGGCTGAAGGAGTAGATGACGATGGCTATGCTAGGGGGCTTGCTCGAGAGACCCACCGGGACAACCGGTATCTGGAGTTGGCTGACGACGATCGATCACAAGAGGATCGGTACGCTCTACCTTGTCACGGCGTTCTTCTTCTTCATTGTCGGCGGCATTGAGGCCAGCCTGATGCGGCTGCAGCTGGCGGTTCCGGATTCGACCATCATCAGCGCCAATGTGTTCAGCCAGCTGTTCACGATGCATGCGCTGACCATGATCTTCCTGGCCATCATGCCGCTCAGCGTGGCGTTCTTTAACTGGATTGTCCCGCTGCAGATTGGCGCGCGGGACGTTGCATTCCCACGCCTGAACGCCCTCAGCTACTGGGTGTTCCTCTTTGGCGCGATCATCCTGAACCTTGGCTGGTTCACCATGACCGCTCCGGCGGCCGGCTGGTTTGCCTACGCCAACCTGACCAACACCACCTTCTCTCCCACCAGCGGCATGGACTTTTACGTCCTCGGCCTGCTTGTGCTGGGAACGTCCTCACTGCTGGGCGCGTTCAACTTCGTTGTGACCATCATCAATCTGCGCGCCCCCGGCATGTCGCTTATGCGAATGCCGATCTTCACGTGGATGGCGTTCATCACGTCCTTCCTGCTGGCCCTGGCCATGCCCGTCATCACGATCGGCCTGGTCGAGTTGGGCTTCGACCGGTTCTTTGGCACAAACTTCTTCGTGTTTGAGCGCGGCGGTGATGTGCTTCTCTGGCAGCACCTGTTCTGGGTGTTCGGCCATCCGGAGGTATACATCCTCATCCTGCCGGCCATGGGAATCGTTTCCGAGATCCTGCCCACGTTTTCCCGCAAGCCGCTCTTCGGCTTCCCGGTCGTCGTCTTCTCCGGCCTGACCATCGCATTCCTTGGATGGTCCGTGTGGGCGCACCACATGTTTGCCGCCGGTCTCGGCCCCGTGCCGGACGCCGTTTTCGCGACGACAACAATGGCGATTGCCATCCCCACCGGCGTCAAGGTGTTCAACTGGCTGGCAACGTTATGGGGAGGCAACATACAGCTCAAGACGCCGATGTACTTTGCAATCGGGTTCATTGCGCTGTTCACCATCGGCGGACTGAGCGGCATGACACACGCCGCCGCCCCGTCCGACCTACAACAGACGGATACCTACTACATCGTTGCCCACATTCATTACGTGCTCTTTGGCGGCTCGATCATGGCTATCCTGGGCGGAATCTTCTACTGGTTCCCGAAGATGTCCGGCCGCATGATGAGCGAATACCTGGGCAAGTGGAGCTTCTGGCTTGTCTTCATCGGCATGAACATGACGTTTGGTCCGATGCACTACCTGGGCCTCGTCGGGATGCCGCGGCGGAACTTCACGTTCCCTGAAGGCATGGGCTGGGACGTGTGGAACCTGGTGGCATCGCTTAGCGTGCTGTTCATGATCTTCGGAGTCGGGGTGTTCGTGTACAACGCGCTTCGCAGCGCGCGCAGCGGCGCGGTTGCCGGGAATGACCCGTGGGATGCCCGCACGCTGGAATGGGCGATGTCATCCCCGCCGCCGCACTATAACTTTGCCGAGATTCCGGTCGTCCATGGCCGTGACGCCCTCTGGGAGCAGAAGTACCCGGATGAGGAGCATGCCGCTCCGCAACCCGTTCCCGCCGGCGGCGCTGATGAGGCAGATGAGCACCATGACATCCACATGCCGAGCCCATCCTACTTCCCGTTGATTGTCGCGCTTGGCATCTTTGCTCTGGGCATCACGATGCTGCTCTATCAGGCCTCTCCCATCGCCGGTTATGTCGCAGGCGCGATCGGCCTGATCCTCCTGCTCTGGGGCTCATACGGCTGGATCTTCGAGCCAACGGACTGAATAAGAGACCGACCAGGAAACGCTAAAGGACATCGTACGTGGCACACGACGCGACAATGGGACAGACTGAGGCTCACTACACGACAACGGGCCTCGACCATCGGAAGATCCTCATGTGGGTCTTCCTGGCGTCCGACTGTCTCTTCTTCGGTGCGCTGATCTCCACGTACATGGTGTACCGGAGCAACGTGCCCGTCGGCCCGGGGCCGGAAGACCTGTTTGACATCCCGTACACCTCCGTCAGCGCCTTTGTCCTCTTGATGAGTTCGCTGACGATGGTGTTGGCTCTTGCCGCCCTCCAGCGGGGCAACTCACGGCAGGCGCGGCTGTGGTTGCTCGCGACGGCCCTGCAGGGCACCGTCTTCCTCGGCGGTCAGTTCTACGAGTTCAACCTGTTTGTTGATCAGGGGCTGACCATCACCACCAGCGTCTTCGGCACCAGCTTCTTCGTGTTGACAGGCTTCCACGGGACGCACGTGGCGATTGGCGTGTTCATGCTCCTGACCCTTGTCGGCGCGTCCTACATGGGGCGGCTTAAGCCGAAGCATGACCTGACGGTGGAACTTGTTGGACTCTACTGGCACTTCGTCGATATCGTCTGGATTGTGATCTTTACGGTGGTGTATCTCATCCCGTCATAGGGCGGGCTAAGAGGACACGCAAAGCGAGGAACGGCAACATGGCGACAGCAGAGCAACAGGCGCACACGGAAGATCACCCAACTCCGCGTACCTATGTCCAGGTCGCGATCCTCCTCACGGTCATCACGATCATTGAGGTTGCCATCGTCATCGTTGACGTGCCTGCAGTCATCCTCATTTCATCGTTGCTCGCCTTATCCGCCGTCAAATTCGCCTTCGTCGTCGGCTGGTTCATGCATCTCAAGTTCGACGCAAAACTGTACCAGGCCCTTTTCCTCGGCGGCCTCTTCCTGGCGATAGCCGTCCTGCTGGCATTGGTCGCGCTCTTCGAGAACTTCACCCTCCCATGAGAGACGGAACGAGAGATTAGTAGAGGAACCGGGAAAAGGTAGGACAAGCATGGCGGCGGACCACGACGAACACACAGGAACGAACAACGTCATGGATCGGCTTATTGTTCCGATCATGTTGCCGGTTGTCGCCCTCATCGTCACCGTCGTGCTGATTGTTGCAATCGGACAACTCCTCTATGCCGTCGTCCCGCATGACTATGTGAAGCTGGCCGGCGAAAAGGTCTACTACTCAGTGCCCGTCGCGCTTGGCCTGGCGCTCATCTTTCTCATCGGATTCGCTTTCCTGGCGGCCCGCGCGCCGGACGACGACGGCGGCGACTCCCAGTAGCTTGTCGCCGCTGAGTCACGGCGGCCCAACCGCTTTGGCACATTTACAGCGCGTCGGCATCCGCAACGCGCCGGAAAAGGCGTAGGATTGCGGCATGAATGACCTCGGTGATTACCTGCTCGTGTGGTCGTGGGAGCCGCTGACGCTGTTCTTCGTCGGCCTCCTTGGACTCGCCTACGTTAGGGGACTGCGCGGGCTGAATCCGCTCAAGGTTCGCGTGGTCACCAACTGGCGTGCGGCATCGTTCGCCGTCGGGCTGCTAGTGCTGCTTCTTTCCCTCATCTCGCCGATTGACACGCTCGGGGGGCGGCTCTTCGCTTTCCACATGGCGCAGCACATGCTCCTCACGCACGTCGCCGTGCCGTTGATTCTCCTCGGCGCGCCGGTTCTCCCCGTCGCGCGCGGCATGGGATACGGCATCCGCCGCCTGACCGTCATCAAACTTGCCAGGGCGCCGCAAGTGCGCTACGTCTTTCACATCCTCATCCATCCGCTGTTCAGCCTGGCTGTCTTCGTGACTGCGATCTGGGCGTGGCACGTCCCGGGGGCGTACGCTGCCGCCGTCACCAATGATCTCGCCCACATCGGCCAGCACGCCAGTTTCATCACCGCCGCAACGATCTTCTGGTGGGCCATCATCGACCCGACGCCCATCCGCGGCAAGGTTCCGTACCTCGGCAGGCTCGTTATCGTCGTTATGGCGCTTTCCTTGACGTTCCCCTTGGCCGCGATGCTGACATTTGCGGCCGACCCCTGGTACGCGCCCTACATCGGGCAGGAGCCGCTATGGGGCATCGACGCGATGACCGATCAGCAGATTGGCGGACTCATCATGTGGGTTGGCGGCATCGCGCCGTACTTCCTCGCGATTGCGGGGCTGTTCATCGTTGCGGTTCGCCGTGATGAAGAGGATACCCGCCGCTCGCGTGCCGCGCTCTACAGGAACCCGCCAAATCATGCCCCGCAGAGTCCGGCGACCACATGATGTCCACTACGTCGTCTAGTGCCGACCTGCGCTACCGCAAATCTCTGTTGGGACTTGCGCTGGCGGCGGCAATCACAACCGTCTTTCTGATCAGCCTTGGCAGCTTCGTGCGCGTCACGGGCTCCGGCCTCGCGTGCCCGGACTGGCCGCTGTGCCATGGCAGCATCATCCCGCCGTTTGAGTACCACATCCTCATCGAATACTCTCACCGGCTGACGGCGGCCATTGTTGGGCTGCTTGTGGCCGCCATGTTCGTCGTGGCTTTCCTCGCCTCACGCGCTGATGAACAGCCAACCCGGCGGGCGCTTATCCCTTCCGCGATCACCCTCGTCGTCATGCTGACGCAGGCGGGGCTGGGCGGCGTCGCCGTGATCACTGAACTCCCACCGCCAATTGTCACGCTGCACCTCTTCCTTGCCGAGGCCATCCTCGCGCTGCTCATCGTGACCATGATGGCCGCCGCGCCCGGCCGGACGACGCCCACAGACGGGCAGGGCATCTCTCGCCGGGATGCAAGACGACTCTACCTCTGGGCTGTCATTGCCGCCGTCATAACATTGGTGATGATCCTCTCCGGCTCATACGTCGTGGCTGAGGAGGCGACGCTTGCCTGTGGCAGTGGATTCTCCGCGTGGCCGTTGTGCGACGGCGCGATCATGCCGAGTGGATTCGACCCGAATATCCACATGGGGCATCGCTGGATGGTTGTCATCGGAACCATCACCACCGGCTACGTTGCATTCCTCGCGTGGCGGCAGAAAGAGAATGACCGAATGATCAGCCGGGTGGGGCAGGCCACGCTTCACCTGCTGGCTGTGCAGATCGTCGTCGGCGCGCTTGTGCCGTGGACGGAGTTCCACCATGCAGCGCGCGTTGCGCACATCACGCTTGCCTCGCTGACGTGGGCTGCCGCCGTCCTGCTGGTGATTCTCGCCGCGCGGGCGCGTGCTGACGCGACCGACGATGAGGCGGCGAACCGGCAAACACAGATGCCGCCCGCTCCCGCCGGAGGCTCGGGCATGGCGGCGACCTCGACGCTCAGGGTGACTGCGTCCGATTACTTCTGGCTGACCAAGCCGCGCGTCATGGTGCTGTTGCTGCTGACGGCGCTGGGAGGAATGGTCCTTGCCGCGCAAGGCTTGCCGACCCTGACCGTTGCCGTGGCGGTCTTGCTGGGCGGCGCGTTGGCATCCGGCGGCGCAGGGGCTATCAATCAAGGCCTTGAGGGGAACATCGACTCTGCGATGATGAGGACGCGCCATCGCCCCGTCGCAAGCGGCCGCATCAGCCCCCGGATGGCGATCGCCTACGGCATCGTCCTCAACGTGATGGCGTTCGTCGTACTGGCAGGCGGAGCGAACGTCCTCGCTGCGTCAATAACCCTCAGTGGATCGCTCTTCTATGTCTTTGTCTACACACTTTGGCTCAAGCAGACCACCGTGCAGAACATCGTCATTGGCGGGGCGGCGGGCGCCGTGCCGCCCCTCGTGGGTTGGGCGGGCGTGACCGGAGACCTGGGCCTGCCCGCAATCTACCTGTTCCTGATCATCTTCTTCTGGACGCCGCCGCATTTCTGGGCGCTCTCGCTGATGATCAAGGACGATTATGAGCGGGCCAGCGTGCCGATGATGCCGGTCATCCTCGGGGAAGAAAGCACGCGCATCAGCATCTTCCTCTATACGATCCTGGTGAATATCCTCGCCCTGCTGCTCTACATATCAACGGTGCGGCTCAGCGCCGTCTACCTCGCGGGCGCAATCGCCTTGGGGGGAATGTTCACCTACTACGCGTACCGACTGCTCAAGGAGAAGGATCGCGCCGCTGCCCTGCGCCTCTACAAGTACTCTCTGCTGTACCTGGCCTTGCTGTTCCTAATGGTGATGGTCGACCAGATCGTCTGAACGTGCTCCGGCAGCCTAGAGTTGTTGTAGGGTCAACACGCCCATCAACCCGACAAGCGCGACCAGGATGGCGATCAACGCGCCAGTGACCCGCCATGCCAATTGGCTTCCCATCCGTGCGATGTCCGCCCGCAATTCTCCGCGTAGAGATTCCAGGTCCGCCTTCGTAGCCAGGTGCCTCTGGGATTCTTCGAGCCGCGCAAGGCGGTCATAAACATCATCGACAGTTGCCATATACACTCTCCAACTACTGCCATTATAGGCAGACCGACCCGGCTATTGCTCGCCGGAATCCGATTCGTCTTTTTCGTCTTGCCCGGCTTCTCTGAGCGCGTCGATCTGGGATCGGATATCGGACTGCCGTCTGGCCATGTAGTAGAGATAACCGAAAAACACAATCCACACCGCGGCGTAGGCCACGAACACAAAGATTGGGCTGAAGTCCCCGAAATCGTTCTCCACGTCTAACAATCCCTCCCTACAAGACGTCGTGTTCTGCCCGCAGCTCGTTCAGTTCACGCTGTGATTCCTCAACGCGCATGCGGAATGACATCAGGTAGGCGTACAGGAGCGTGAATGCCAGCATTCCGAACAGGAACGGCACCAATATCGAGCCCTCCGGCCTGTCAGTGGACGATTGCAGCGTCGGCACAGGATGGAGGACGTTCGTCCACAGCCAGATGGAGAAATAGGAGAGGGGCACACTGACGAAGCCCAGGATGCCGATAACCGCCGCTGAGCGGTATGTCCCGGGGCCGCGCTCGCCGAGTGAGCGGAACATCAGGTAGGCCACGTAGACCAGCCACATGACCAGTGAGGTGACCAGCCGCGCGTCCGACCAGTCCCACCACGCGCCCCATGTCGGCCGTCCCCAGATCGAACCCGTTGCCAACATCAGTGTCGTGAAGAGAACGCCCAACTCCGCCGACGCGAGAGCAATCCGGTCCCAGCGCTCTGTCCGTTTCCACACATACATGATGCTGGCGAATGCGACGACTGCGAATGCCAGGTACCCAACGAGGGCCGTCGGCACATGGACGTAGAAAATCTTCTGGTGGATGCCCTGTACGCGCTCGATCGGCGACTCGACTATTGCGAGATAGAGGGCAATGAGCATGGCCACGAAAGCGGCTATGCCAATGGCGTCGGTAAATGTAAATCGTCGACCGGTGAGACTCACTTCTCAACCGTAACATAGAAAAGGAGCGAGGACACGAAGAGAAAAACAAGGTCGTATGCCGCCAGGATGGCCAGCCAGGGTTGCATATCTGCCCACGGTTCGTTGTCGATGGCGAGCGCCGTTGCGCGCACGGCCCCGATGATGACCGGCACAAGCAGGGGCAGCAGCATGATCGGCAGCAGCGCCTCGCGCGCCCGGGACCGTGCGCTGATCGCGGCCAAAATCGTCCCCACGCTGGCGATTCCAATGTTGCCAAGCAGCAGCGTCAGGAGCAAAACCGGCTGGAAAAGTTGGAGATTGAACAGGATCGCGGCCAGCGGAATGATGACGGCCTCCAGCGCCAGCAGCAGGATGACGTTGGCGGTTACCTTGGCCAGGTAGAGCGCTCCGGGATCGATAGGACTCGCGAGCAAACCGTCCAGTGAGCCGCGCTCTACCTCCCGGGAAAAGGAGCGGCCCAGCGCCAACAGGCTCGCAAAGATGATTGCCACCCACAGGACTCCGGGCGCAACGAGATTCAGCGTGCCGCCGCGCAGGTCAAACGAGAACTGAAAGGCGATGAGCGCCGCGGCGGCAAAGACGGCCATCGGGATGGCGGTCTCGCGTGACCTGAACTCAACGGTGATTTCCTTTGCTAGTAGGATGCGAATCTGGCCCAGGTAACCGGGGGGCGGGGTGTGCTCGGGGCGGTGCATGGGAATCTGTCTCAGCGTGTCCGTGATGTGAGGAGGCGGGTGACCTCATCCCGCCGGCGGTCGGCATCTGCTGCTTGCTCACCGAGCGATGCGGAGTCATGGATGATCTCTCCGCCGCGCAGCACGATATCGCGCGTCGTCAACCCAACGCCCATGTCCACGTTGTGCGTCGCCAGCACGACCGTCACGCCTGCCCCCTGCTCCGTGATGTGCTGTGCGAGCATCTCGCGGGACGTGGCGTCGAGGCCGGTTTCCGGCTCGTCCAGCAGCAGCAGCGTCGGATGATGGATCAGCGCCCGCATCAGGGATACGCGCTGTGTCATCCCGCGTGACAGTGTTCGCACCGGGTCGACACGCCGCGCCGACAGGCCAAATTCGGAAATGAGCGCGTCCGCCCGGGCTTGAGGGTCCGCCACGCCGTAGAGTCTGCCGTACAGCGCAAGGTTCTCCCGCGCGGACAACTCCTCATACAGGTGGCTCTGGTGGCTGAGCGTGCCGATCTGCGCTCGTGCGCGGGCGCCCTCGCCCCCCCACGGCTGCCCTCCGAATACGCGAATACCGCCTCCGCTTGGGCGCAAGAGGCCTGAGATGAGTTGCAGCAGCGTGGACTTTCCCGCCCCGTTGTCGCCGAACAGGGCGATGCGCTCTCCAACGGTGATCGTCAGGTCCAGATTCCGAATCGCCGGGCGTTGTCCATAGGACTTCTCAAGGCCGGCGCATCGCACGACGGCCTGCGACGAGGAACCGGCACGCTCGGCGGTCATTGACTCCGTTCCCCCTCGAGTAGTCGGCGCAGGTAGTCGCGGTGAGGCGCGGAGGCCTCCTCATAGTCTTCCTCGGAGATATCACCCGCCTCGCGCGCGTCCTCCAGCCGTGCCAATTCCGCTACGGCGGCGTCTCTTTGGGACTCTATCAACTCTTGATCGGCAGGGGAGACAGTCGGGCCGCGTCTCCGGTTCCGGAATCGCCCCCACCAGAGCGCGAAGCCCGCCGCCATGATGAGCGCAACCGCGACGACGCCGAGCGCCACATCGCGCAGCGTCTGCTCGAGGCTTCGGCTGCGTGAGCCCGCGCTTTGCGGAAGATCGGCGAGGTTGCCGCTGAGGGTTTCGTCTGCGATGATTGACCTCATTTCATAGCGAGCATACGTCACACCGGACACCTCTGAGTCCTGCATCTGCACCCATCCGGAGCCGGGGCGGAACGAGATCTCCTTTGGAACCAGCAGGCGCGCGATTTCAGTGGGGTAGGGATAGTCCTTGCTCCAGCCGAACACGTCGGTTGTATACAGCACCCCGTAGGTAACGATGTATTCCTCAATGCCCGGCATGACGGGGATGATTGAATACACGTCGCGGCTGTCCGGCGCGAGCACGAGGCTGCCGGGGCTGTGGACGGACTCAAGATCGAACGCCATGACGGGCAGCGGCAGTTGAACGGTGAGCCGCGTGTTTAGGGGGTCATTGCCCACGTAGGCGCGGTCGCTCGTGTTCTCGAAAGTGGTCACTTGCAGGATGCGCAGTACGCCGGAATCCCCTTCGGGCGGTGTGACGGCGGAACTGTCCCCGGTGATGCGGATCACGGACGGATCGGACGTGGGCTCGAAGATCGTGAGGTGGATCGGCCCATCGCGGTCAATCGTGGCGATGTAGGAGTCGCTGAAGAAACGGACGTCGTTATGGGCCGCTGAGAGGGTGTAGCTGACCTCCTCATCGTCGGTCACTCCACCGAATGCCACGCCGCCGTTTGCGTCTGCCTCAGCCTCCAGCCGCTGCAGCTCATTGTTCGCAAGGTCGAACACCTGCAGCGTGACAATCAGCCCCTCCGGCACGGACGCGTCCGCCGTGCCGTTCCTGACCACGGCCTCAAGCGTGATTGGCGCGCCCGACGTGACTGTCTGCTGGCCGATTTCCTGCGCGGCAACAGGCGAAAGCGCCACCAATAGCAAGGCCAGCGCCCCCACCGTCATTCCAAGGACCCTGAGCGCCCCCAGCTCGCTCACCCTGAGCGCCCCCACTCCGGTCACCCTGAGCTTGTCGAAGGGCCCCATCATCATTCCTGCCGCCGTTCCCGGCTCAATTGCACGGCGCGCTCGATCTCCTCATCGAGGATGAGTTCCCGTCCCTCGATCTCACGGATCAGGTCGGCGGCGCGGCGCACCAGCAGGACCCGTGCGGGGCGGTATTCGCCCTCGGAAACGTTGCCGCGTTCCAGTTCGTCATCCAGGTCCATGATGGCCGTCAGCGCCTCGTTGCGCGCCTCCCTCATGCGTCCCAGGTCGGAGAGTTCGTCTCCCGGGGCCGTCCCGTCATCAGCGGCCCGCGCGCGAATAAGAGGAAAAGCTATTCCCACGACCGTCACAACGACAGCCATCAGGGTCAGTCCGACGGGAACCAGATCCACCCGCGCCTCAATCCGTGTTTCTCGTCATGCGCCCGATCTCTCGCGCGACGATCTCATCATCGTCCGCCGTCGAGCGCGGGGCGGGCCGTGCCTGCTGGGGCTGGGGGCGTGGTCTGCCGCCGCTGCGGAGGCCAAAGAGGACAATCAGGAGTCCGAACAGCGCGATGATGGGCGGCGCGAGCCAGACACCCCAGCCGATGCCCTCTGGGCGCGGCTCTCGCAGGACTTCGGGGCCGTAGCGCTCAACAAAGAAATCCAATATCTCTTCTTCCGCCACGCCGTCATCTACCTGTCGTTGCACGTTGGCTTTCATTTGGCGGGCTATTGTCGCGTTTGATTCGGTGATCGGCTGGCCGTCGCAGACGGGGCATTGGAGCTTCTGCGCTATCGCGCGGGCCTGCGGCGAGAGCGCCAACAGTTCAAGTTCCTGCCGCGAGAACTCATTCGCGTCACTGTCCTGGGCGAGCGTCACAGAGGCCGTCATTGACAGGATCAAGAGACCCAGCATGATGGCGAGCGTATAGATGCCAACACGCAGAGTTCTTTGGTGTGACTTCAACGGAGTCATAGCGAATCTTTGCAGCCTCCGGTCAGGGTCGCCGTGGAGCGGCAGGCCCCACAGAACCCAGCGGCTCCCAAACAGGCCGCACGGCAGGAACGCGTCCCGGCCATGCCGTGATGAGCAGGGCCAGGAAGATCATCACACTGCCTGTCCACACAAGTGTCATCAGCGGGTTGATGAAGATGGCGAATGTTGCGGATTCATCGTCGAATCCCGCCTGGAAAACGTAGAGGTCGTGTTGCCACGTGGAGAGCACAGCGACGCGGTTCGTCGGCTGCGTCTCAAAGTTGGGGTAGATCTGCGTCTTGGGGAAGAGCTGCCCCACAGTCGCCCCGTCCTCCTCGACGATCAACTGTGAACTGAATACCTGCCGGTTCGGCTCCTGGATCGACGCCGTCCCGGCATACGTGATGGTGTAGTCGTCGATGGTCACGGACTCCCCGCGCAGCAGGTTAACCTCCGTCGCGGACTGAAACGCCGTTGAGGCAATCAGGCCGATGCCGAGCACGACGATGGCAACGTGGACGAGATATCCGCCGTAACGGCGGCGGTCGCGGGAGACGAGGCCCGTTACGGCAGATGGGTAGGACTCTCGTGTTGTGCCCCGTCGTATGCGAATGCCGCGAACATATTCCTGCAGTACGGTTGTTAGAACGAAGGCGCATGCGCCGAACGCGATGGGGGTGATGGCGTCACGCAGCAGCGGCACAAGCACTGCTGCCGTCACTGCGCCAACTGCTATCGATATACGGAGATGCCGCCAGAGAGACTGAGCGGTTGACTTGCGCCACGCCAGCAGCGGGCCCACGCCCATCAGTAAGATGAGTGCGAGAAACAACGGGCCGTTCACCTTGAGATAGAAGGGCGCGCTCACTGTCAGCCGCTGATTGCCAAGGGCCTCAGACACCATCGGGTACACAGTGCCCCAGAACGTGGCGAAGGCGATGCTGAACAGCAACACATTGTTGAAGAGAAAGCCGGACTCCCGTGAGAGAACGGCCTCGAATCCCTCCTCATCGCGGATGCGCGGCAGCCGCCAGAAGAGGAGAATGAGCGGCAATATCATCGCCCCGACAAAGTACCCGAGGAACAGGCCGCCAACGTCTGATTCCGCAAAGTTGTGGACGGAACTGAGGATGCCGCTGCGCACAATGAACGTTCCGAAGATCGCCAGCAGATATGTCGCAAACACAAGACTCAGCGTCCACACCTTGAGCTTGCCGCGCCGTTCCACAACCATGACGGAGTGCAGGAATGCGGTGCCCGTGAGCCACGGCAGGAACGCGACGTTCTCCACCGGGTCCCATCCCCAGTAACCGCCCCAACCCAGCACGTGGTACGCCCACCACCCGCCCAGGATGAGTCCTGCGGTCTGAATGCTCCAGGCAATCAGGGTTGGTGTTCGCAGCGCTCGCGTCCACTCAACTCCCATCCGGCCTGTCGCCAAAGCGGCGATTCCGATCGCAAAGGGGAGCGTCCAGCTCATGTACCCCGCCAGCAGCATGGGGGGATGCACCAGCATCCCCGGGTCCTGGAGCAGGGGATTCAGCCCCACGCCGTCCGGCATCGTGGCGGGGAGACGCGCCATCGGATTGGCAAAGAAGACCAGGACGATGAGGAAGAAGGACAGATTCGCAAGGATAACGGCGTTGGCGTAGCCCATCAGCGCCGGGTACCGTCTACGCATCAGGTAGATCATCACGCTTCCAAACACCGCCAGGAGCGTTGACCAATAGAGCAGGGAGCCTTCCTGGCCCGCGTAGAAAGCGGACAGGGTGTAGTACCACGGCATGGCCGTGCTGGAATGGAGTGTCACGTAGCGCAGGCCAAAGTCCTGTGCGACGAACGAATACACGAGGATGGAGGCCGTCATCACAAGCAGCAGTGCCACCACATAGATGGCATTCCGCCCGCTCACCGTCAGCGGAGTGATGGACAGTCGCGCTCCCAACACGGACGCGGCGCTGCCGTACAGAGCAGCGCCCAACGCGAGAATCAGCGCGATGTACCCGGCGTCTGAAAGCTGCATGATGGCGTAGATCGCCTAGCCGTATGTTGGTTCGTAATCGGGAGCCGTCGCGCCGTCGGGCAGGGGCTCCATGGTGTCCGGGTGGCGCGTCAGCAAGACATCGGCATTGAATGTGCCGCCTGGAGTGTAATAGCCCTCAACGAAAACAACGGCGTTGTCGCCGAAGATGTCCGGCGGCGCTCCCTGGTAGACAACGGGAATCGTGGCTTCTTCACCATGCACCTCAAATTCATAGATGAGGTCCTCCCCGCGGACGATGGAGCCGGCAGTGACCGTTCCGCCCACTCGGAGCCGTCGGTCATCCGTAATGTCCGGCGTGGCGGCCAATTCGTCCACGTTCATGTAGGCGGCGGTGGCCGCGTCAAGGGAAAGGAAGATCAGATATGCCACGACGAGCGCGATTACGCCGGCGCCAATGAGCAAACGGACGTTGAATCGTCCGCGCCGTGAATGTTCCTGTTCATCGTAGATGGAATCGTGCGCAGTCACCGGTACCTCTATGCCGGCCCGCTCGCCTTTGCCGTGCGAATCAAGCCGGAGCGTCGTAGAACAATCGTATTGAGACCTGAAAGTTCCGTCAACGATGATGCCGATTGCTGCCGTGCGGGGCGGACATTTGCCCTGGAGGGCTATACTGTGGTGTAGTATTGTCGCGACGGATAATTCCAACCCTCCATACACCGTGCTACTACAAAGGTAAAGGAATACATGCTGCGAATACGCCTGACCCGAAAGGGCTTCCGTAAGCAACCGCACTATCGTGTCGTGGTGGCTGATCAACGAGCGCCGCGAGACGGAGCGTTTGTCGAGATCATTGGTCATTATGACCCGCGCACCGGCCCTGATTCTCTTCAAGTCGATCACGATAAAGCGCAGAAATGGTTGAGTAGGGGCGCTCAGCCAAGTGAAGCTGTTACCAAGCTCTTTCGGCGGCAGGGGATTATCTCGTCGGTATGAAGAATGGCCAGCAATGGCAGTTGGGACGTGGTCGTGAAGGAGCTCGTTGAATTTATTGCCATGAGCATTGTTGAAGACAGGGATGCAGTTCGCGTGACCGAGAGCGTCGCCGAGGACGGACGGATCCTGATCAGCCTTGTTGTCGCAGAGGGTGACAAGGGCAAGGTGATTGGTCGGGGGGGCCGTGTTGCTGAAGCCATCCGCACAGTGCTCAGGATCGCCGCGATCAGGCGTGGCGTGAGAGCCAGTTTGGAGATCGTCTAGAGTCGTCAAGCCCGTGGATCGACGCTTTACCTCTTCACCATACATAGCAGTTGGTCGTATCGGCGGCCCCTTTGGCATCAGGGGCGAACTCAAAGTAGAGGTCCTCACGGACTTTCCTCAACGGTTTGAACCGGGCAGCAGGCTCTTCCTCATGGAGAAGTCCGTCACCGTTGCAAGCGCCCGGGCCAGCGGTCTGGATCGACTCATCGTCCAGCTTGATGAGGTGCGCTCCCGCACGGACGCCGAGACAATCCCTCGCGGCGCAACACTCGATATCCGGGAAGAAGATGTCATCCCGCTGCCGGACGGCGCCTACTACCGGTTTCAGTTGATCGGCCTCCCCGTCGTCACGGAGACTGACGGTGAATCAATAGGAACGGTGGAAGACATTATCGAGACCGGTGTGAATGACGTGCTGATTGTCCGTGCAGAGGGTCGGCCGGAAACACTGATTCCGAATACGGACGAGGTCGCCACGATTGACCTTGAAGAAGGCGTCATCCGCGTGAAACCCATAGAGGGGTTGCTGACCCCGGCAACGCCGGACACGTCAGAAGAGCAACCGACGCAGCAGCGCCGACGCCGACGCAGACGACGACGTTAGCCTGACCTACGGAATTGCCCGGGCACGTCGCGGCACGTGGTACGCTTGACACCGCTCAATTCCGCATGACGTAGAATAAAGTCATGTCTGGACACTCTCATTGGTCGACGATTCAGCGGCAGAAAGGCGCTAATGACGCCAAACGCGCCAAGCTGTTCACCAAGCTGTCTCGCGAAATCACCACCGCGGCCAGGGATGGCGGCGTCAACCCTGAGTTCAACCCGCGCCTGCGTCTCGCCGTTCAGCGCGCCAAAGACTCAGGGATGCCCAACGACAACATCGACCGCACTCTCAAGAAGATCGCCGGCGGCGACAACGGCGATTCCTTGGAGGAAATCTGGTACGAGGGCTACGGCGCGGGCGGAGCGGCCGTCTTGGTGCAGGCGCTGACGGATAACCGCAACCGCACATCAAATGACGTGCGATCCACCTTCAGCAGGCAGGGCGGCAACATCGGTGAGGTCGGCAGCGTCAACTGGATCTTCGACAACACCGGCACGATCGTCGTTGAAGGTACTGACGACGAGCTTGAGGAGGTTGCGCTGTCCGCCATCGATGCGGGCGCGGAGGACGTGGGCGACCCGTACAGCGGTCAGTTGGAGGTCTACACGGCTCCCGGCCAGCTTGAGGCCGTGCGCGCGGCAATGGCTGAGCAGGGCGCAAAGGTTGTCCAGGCGGAAATCACCATGCGCCCCAAGACGCAGGTTGACCTCGAAGTGTCGGCAGCAAAGCAGAATCTCCGCCTGTTGGAGCGACTCGATGAACTCGATGACGTTCAACAGGTCTACACCAACGCCAATTTCCCTGCAGAAGTGCTGGAAGACGCCGCGGCCGTCTAGGCCCGCGTGACACGGCGGCCCGTGATGGCGCGCGTTCTCGGCATCGATCCCGGAACTCATGTTGCAGGCTATGGCGTGCTCGACGTCCGGGATGACGGCAACCCGCATTCGTTCGTGGAGTGCGGCGTTGTTCGCCTGAAGCGGGATGATCCTTTGGAGATACGACTCTTGCGACTGCGTGAGGGCCTGCTTGAGATTGTTGGGCGGCTGAGCCCTGACGCCATCGCCATCGAGAGCCCGTTCGTGGGACGGAACGTCAAGGCGGCCTTTTCGGTGGGAGAGGCGCGTGGTGTCGCGCTCGTCATCGCAGCGGAGCGCGGCATCCCTGTGCGCCAATATGCGCCTGCACAGGTGAAAAGCACAGTAGCCGGACATGGCAGAGCGACCAAGCAGGACGTTGATCGGCTGCTGCGGCTGCAAGTAACGATGCCGGACGGCAAGGTTCCGGCGGATGCCACGGACGCGCTCGCCGTTGCCATGTGTGACGCGGTTCAGTCGTCGTCACTTCAATCACAGGCGGGCAGTTTGCTACCCTAATGTGAAAGGCCACTGCGTCTGATACGCATCCCCTCTCCCTCAGGGAGAGGGTTGGGGTGAGGGGGAAACTCATGGACTTCAGACTATCGCCGGAGGCGGAGCAGTTCCGCAATGAGGTTCGCGCGTTCTTGAAGGAGAACTGGGACCCTCGCGATTTCGAGGCCCACTCCATCAACGTTCGCTCAATGGATTTCGCGAACGCCGAATCACGGAAGAACGACCATGAGTTCATCAAGAAGCTCGTCGACAAGGGCTGGTACACGATGCACTGGCCGGAGGAATTCGGCGGCGCGAACGCTCCGTTCGACAATCAGTTCGTCTACATGGAGGAGCTCGGGTACGCCGATGCTCCCGAGGGCACGCCGAGCGCCAACATCACCGGCGCAATCATGTTTCATGGCTCCGACTGGCTCAAGGAGCAATTCCTCCCCAAGATGGCCACCGCGGATATCGATTGGGCGCAGGGCTACAGCGAGCCGAATGCGGGAACAGACCTTGCCAGCCTGCAGACGCGCGGCGTGGAAGACGGTGATGACATCGTCGTGACGGGACAGAAAATCTGGTCGTCCGGCTCACACTTCTCCAACTGGTACCACATCCTCGTCCGCACGGACCCGAACGCGCCGAAGCATCGCGGCATCACGTACCTGGCAATGCAGCTGACGGATGACGATGGAAACATGATGCCCGGCATCACGCTGCGGCCGCTGTATGACTTCTTTGGCACCCGCCGATGGAACGAAGTCTTCATGGATGAAGTTCGTGTGCCGAAGCGTTATCTCATCGGCGAGATGAACCGGGGTTGGTATGCGGCCATGACGACGCTCAATTTCGAGCGGACGGGCATCGACAACGCTGCGAGGCAGATCGGCGTTTTTGACCGGTTTATCGCCATGGCGCGTGATCTGAATTTCAACGGGGAGTCGATCCTAAACAACGGCGTCACGCGTCACCAATTGGCGGACCTGCGCGTCACGCTTGAGATCGACCGGATGCTGGCGTATCGCGTCGCGGCGATGCAGGCGGCAGGTGAGGTGCCGCAGGCGGAGGGCGCAATGTCCGGCTGGCGCGTGCTCCACACGTCCAAATATTGGCTCTGGCCCACGTTCGCGCGGGCATTGGGGCCGTACGTTGCGTTGCATAAGGGCGAGCATCGCGCGCCGGGTGACGGCATCTACGGCACGCATTACATGTTGTCCCAGAATGAGTCGGGCGGCGGCGGCGGCATCGCGCTGGGCGCCAACATCATCGCCTGGCGCGGCCTCGGACTGCCGCGCTAGGGCGCGAGCCGACTACTATCGCTGAAAAGCCTCTGCGCCCCGCAGTTCCGGGAAATATGAGGAAAAGAACCCTCTGTCCCTTGTGAGGAACGTGTCCGCGGCCTGCAGGGCGTGAGCGCCTATCAGGAAATCCGTGATGATGCGTTCCCGTGGGCCTCCGGCGGCTCGGTACCGGGCCCAGCGGACTCCCGCTTCATATGCCGCGTTGGAAGAGAGCGGCGCCGGCGTTGCTCCCATGCCCTGTAGAGCCTGGTTCAGCGTGCTGCGGCTCCTGAAGAGTGGAACAAGTTCCGCGTAGACAACATCGCATACCAGGATCGCGCCGGCGTCAAACGCAGACCGTATCCAGTTTCTGGACTGCTCATGGTGCTCTGCATCATCACGGAACAGGTCGATGAGGACATTGGTGTCCAGGGCCGTAATCACCGCCCCCGGATCTCCTCGATGTACTCATCAATATCAAAGTCAGTGCCACCAAAGTCAGTGCCACCAAAGCCAGTGCCGCCAAACGCAGTATCGCCAAAGGCAGTGCCATTCAGGATGCCCGCCATGCGGTCCACAGGATGATCCGCTCCGGCCCGCTTCTTGATGAGCAGCCCGTCATCCGTCGCGCTGATCTCTACCTCAACGGTGCTATACAGCCCAAGTTGATCACGCAGAACCTTTGGAATGGTAATCTGGCCTCGTTCGGAGATTTTCATGGTTCACCCCGCATGTAATTCATATTCATATTATCATATCCATACTATCCGTCAAGCGTATGCATATCACATCACGTAGTCTAAGCATACAGCAGATGCCGCGTCTACGGGGGCGCGTGGTGGTCTTGCTCTGGTACGCTGTGAGCGATGATTTCCAGCATTCAGGGCATTCTTGAGGCGCGCGGTGAGGACTGGGTTGACGTTGCCATCGGCGGCGTCAGCGTCCGTGCCCAGGTTCCGTCGTCCGCCCTGTCCGGCCTCGGCCCCATCGGCGCGCCCGTCCGTTTATTCACGCATCTCATGGTTCGTGACGATAGCATCACTCTCTACGGATTCCGCAGCGTGGAGGAAAAGGCGGCATTCACGGCTCTCCTCGGCGTCTCCGGCATCGGGCCGCGCCTTGGATTGGTCATTCTGTCGGTGCTGTCGCCCGCGGACCTGGTGGAGGCGATAGAGCAGGGGGATGCGGGGGCATTGGCGCGTGCTCCCGGCGTCGGTAAGCGCAGCGCATCGCGCGTGATTGTGGAACTCAAGGGCAAGCTGGATGAGCTGGATCTTGCCGGGCTGACGGCCGGCCCAATGCGCGCTCCCACGGTGATGGATGCGGAGTTAACCGCCGTGCTGCAATCATTGGGGTATACCGCGCAGGAGATTCGCTTGGCCGTCTCGTCGGTTGTTGATCCGGAATCGGATGAGACGCCGCCATTGGACGAACGTGTACGGTTGGCGTTGGCCACGTTGAGTGAGGGTGGAACCCGGGCACATGCTTGAGAGCTTCTTTATCGTTCTGGCGCTGATCAGCGTGCTCTGCGCGTGGGTGCTGTACACCGGCGGACGTTACGGCATGGCGGCCTCCAACCCGTGGTGGGCTGTCATCGGCCTCATGGCAGTTTTGATCAACATGCACGTCATCGGGTTGCTGCTGCCGTCAGTCACAATCATCGTCTGGGTGCTCATTGCCATTGCCATCGGCGCAAGTCTTTTCGCGGCCTTTCGGGAGATTTCCTTCTGGAACGCCGGGCTGCTCAAGCGCCCCGGCAACCGGGAACTGTTCATGGAAATCATTCTCATCGTTGTGAGCATCTACGCGGCAATCAGCGTTGACCCGCAGCTGCCGGACGTTGAACGTGGCCCAATCATCGCCGCCATCATCACCCCGTTGCTCATGGTCAGGTGGGCCATCACGCGCATCATGGTTCAGCGTCCCGATAAGTATCAGTAAGGTCGTAATCCTCTGTGGAGTGAAGTTGTTTCTCCACGCATGGAGTTCCCGTGAGGGCAATCATCGATACCAATCTCCTTGTGGGCGCGCTTGCGCGGCGCGGCGGCTCTGCGAGCCGCATACTGGATCTGTGGCGAGCGGGCAGATTTGAGCACGTGGCCTCTCAACAGACGCTGCGGGAGGCGGAACTGGTCGTCGGCGCGCGGTGGATCGAACGACTTGGCGGCAGGGAAGAAAGGGATGGACTGCTGACGGAACTGAGAGAGAGATCGATCCTGGTCGAAGCGCCTATTCTGGACGAGTTGACCTTGAAGGATGCGGGGGATCGGCGGCTGGTTGAGGCCGCTCACGCAGGGAACGCGCGTTATCTTGTGACGGCGGACAGGGAAGTGCTGAGAATGTGGGGGTATGGCGGCGTGGAGTTTGTAACGTCCGCAGAGTTCCTGCGGGCGCTGAACGAACAGGTCGACCAAACATAGAGATTGCGCGACTCTCAGCGCAAACCCTAGTTATACTAGGGTGTTGGGCAAACTTGGGAGCCCAAAGGCAGGAACAACCGATGGCGATCGCAGAATACCCGGCGGCGGAACGGCAATTTGAGCTTGTCTCGCCGTTTGGCATGATGGGAGACCAGCCTGAAGCCGTCGGCACAATCGTGGACGGTCTCGGGGACAATCGCCGCTATCAAACGCTCAAGGGCGTCACGGGCAGCGGCAAGACGTTCACGATGGCCAACATCATCGCCCAGGCCCAGCGCCCCGCTATCGTCATCGCGCACAATAAGACGCTTGCCGCGCAGCTGGCGATGGAGTTCCGCGACTTTTTCCCCAACAACGCCGTCGAGTATTTCGTTTCCTATTACGACTACTACCAGCCGGAGGCGTACGTCCCGCGTTCAGACACGTACATCGAAAAGGATGCTCAGATCAACGATGAGATTGATCGGCTCCGCCACGCCGCAACAAAGGCGCTCTGGGAGCGCCGTGATGTCCTCATTGTTGCCTCTGTCTCTTGCATCTACGGCCTCGGCGCGCCGGATGAGTACGCCGCTTTTATCCTCATGCTGGAGCGTGGCTCGCTGCACCGGCGCGACGATGTTATCCGCCGCCTCATCGATATGCAGTACGCGCGGAACGACTTTGATTTCACGCGCGGGCGGTTCCGTGTCAACGGCGACACCATTGAGTTGCAGCCCGCATACGAAGAGACCGCCGTCCGCATCGAGTTCTTTGGCGATGAGATTGAGCGAATCGTCACAGTTGATACGACAACGGGCCAGCTATTGGGCGAACGGCAAAAGGTAGCCATCTATCCCGCCAAGCACTGGGTAACCGGTGAAGAGAAGCTGCGCGCCGCCATCATCGATATCGAAGAAGAGTTGCACGACCGCGTTTCATGGTTCCGGGAGCAGGGCAAGCTGGTTGAGGCGCAGCGCCTTGAACAGCGCACCCGCTACGACCTCGAGATGCTGCGTGAGGCGGGCTACTGCGCCGGCGTTGAAAACTATTCACGGCATCTGCAACGCCGCGAGGCCCACAGCCGTCCATGGACGCTGCTCGACTACTTTCCGAAGGACTACCTCATCTTCATCGATGAGTCGCACATGACCATCCCGCAGCTGCGCGGCATGTTCCATGGCGACGTAGCCCGCAAGCAGGTCCTTGTCGATTACGGTTTCCGCCTACCGTCCGCGCTGGATAACCGCCCGCTCAATTACACGGAATTTGAGCAGCTCTTCGGGCAGATCGTATTCGTATCCGCCACACCCGGCCCCTATGAGCTTGAGGTCAGCAACAGCGTTGTTGAGCAGGTCATCCGTCCGACGGGTCTTCTCGATCCGACGGTGGAGGTCAAACCCACGCGAGGTCAGGTTGACGACTTGCTGGCTCAGATCAAGGAACGGGTGGATCGTGGCGAGCGCGCGCTGGTTACCACGCTAACCAAGCGCATGGCTGAGCAGCTTGCAGACTACCTGCAGGAAATGGGCGTCAAGACCCATTACATCCACGCGGACGTGAAGACGCTCGACCGGAGCGAGATACTGCGTGATCTCCGTTTGGGCGTCTATGACGTTGTCGTCGGCATCAATCTCCTGCGGGAGGGTCTGGACCTGCCGGAGGTCAGCCTCGTTGCCATCCTTGACGCCGACAAGGAGGGGTATCTGCGCTCAGGAACATCCCTCATCCAGACTGTCGGACGCGCTGCCCGGCACGTCAACGGCCACGTCATCATGTACGCGGACCGGGTGACGGATTCCATGCGCAACGCCATTGAAGAAACGTATCGGCGTCGTGATCTGCAGGACGACTACAACACGGATCACGGTGTTGTGCCGCAAGGAATCCAGAAGGCCGTGCATGACATCACGGAGCGCGTGAGGCAGGTGGCGGAATCTCGTGCGGTGTACGAAACCGTCCCCAGTGAAATATCACAGGAGAACGTCGCGTCCACGGTGCGTGAACTCGAAAAGCAGATGAAGCAGGCCGCACGCAACCTGGAGTTTGAAAAGGCCGCTGCGCTGCGAGACCAGATGGTTGAGCTGCGGCGGCTGATGATCGAGTGAGTCATGTCTGTGCTGAGCACATTACGGGGACTGGTGAGTCTGCTTCCTGCCACCATCCTGGCTCTCAGCGCCCTCGCCCTCACCGGGTGCGTTGAGCGTCTGTCCGTTGATGGCGACCCCGGCGTTCCCGAGGGCTTCGGCGAGCGAGTTCCCGACGTGCCCCTTGGCGGCTACATCTTCGTGAAGCCGCCCGGCGATGATTCGACCATCAAGATCAGCGCGGATCTCAGGCAGCGGAACGGCTCAACTATCCCCTGGAGCGCGGAAGCCCGCTCGATCTCCCTCTGGCTGAGTCCGGCCGGCACGGGTCAGCAAGAAATAACTACAACGATTCGCTTCTCATTCGGAAGCGAGTTTGACGCGATTTCCGCGTATAACGTGCTCTCCCGTATTGATGCGGGTGTGCCGACATGGGCCACGAGGGACGGTCGTGACGCAGAGGTCGTTCTTGGCGATCGGGCGCAGGTTTGGGCCATGCGTGACGTGCTGAATAGAGACCTCTTCGTCTCAGACGAGCAACTGGCTCGAACAAGAGTTTGGCGCAATGCCCTCAACCTTCCGCAAGCGCCGCCGAAGCCGGTGCTCGCCGCGGGATTCACACAGGTTCCGCCGGAGCGCATGAACGAGATTCTTGACTGGCTCGCAGGGCAGGGCATCGTCGATCTCACGCAGTTCGGTGAGATGCTTCAGACGCTCCAGCTGGACAACGCCGTCTTTGCGGTTTACGGAGACTCGCTCCCTGAGTTGAGCGTGAACACTGCGCCGGAGGAGTTGGCGGCCAATGGACTGACAGGCCTCGCCATCGCCCAAACCGGGATTCCCGCCCCCCTCGTTTCGTGGGGATTCAACGTTGGGGCGCTGCGAGCCGGCCTTGACAGGGTCGAATCTCGAACCGGCCGCTATTATCGCTACGAAGGTGACGGCGCAGTCGTGCTCGCGCAGGTCAGACAGGGCGATATACAGGTTGCGGCATCGTCAAGTCCTGAAGACGCCGCGCAGATTCTTGAACTGATACCCAACTGAGACGCGCCCGGCATTCACAGTCCCTAAACCTTTGGCGATAACTCGCTAGAATGTAGAGGTTGGCGGCGTGCCGGTTACAAGAGCGTCGCCGTACAGCACGGAGAGGGGAAAACAGTGGCTCAACCCGGAATGAATGATCAGGCCCGCGCGCGCCTCGGTTCCATGATGAAGACATGGGAGCGCCGCAAGAAGATTGCTGAGCACCTTAATCAGATCCAGTATCGTGTCGCCGTCTACAGCGGCAAGGGCGGGGTCGGCAAAACGACGGTCGCGGTCAATCTCGCTGTGGCGCTGGCGCAGATGGGGCATTCCGTCGGACTGCTTGACGCCGACATCGACTGCCCGAACGCGGACAAGCTGCTCGGTGTGACGGAGCGCCCACGCTATGTGGATGGCGTGCTCCATCCGCCGCAGCGCGCCGGCGTCAAGACCATCTCCATGGCGTCATTCCAGGAGAACGAGGACGAGGCCATTATCTGGCGCGGGCCGATGGTCACGAACGCCATCAACCAGTTCCTCGAGCTAACCGAGTGGGGCGACCTTGAATACCTGGTCGTTGACTTGCCGCCAGGCACCTCTGACGCGCCGCTGACCATCATGCAGACGCTTCAACTGCACGGATTCGTCGTGGTGACCACCCCGCAGGACCTTGCTGTGCTCGACGCCAAGCGCTCCATCAACATGATCAAGAAGATGAACATAGACATCCTCGGCGTCGTGGAGAACATGTCCGGCGACATCTTCGGCAAGGGCGGTGGGCAGCGCTTGGCGGGAGACCTCGACGTGCCGTTCCTGGGACGCTTGGAGCTGTCGCGTGACTTCAGCGACATCGGCCCTGACCTCGCGGTCATCAAGCACAAGAAGGCGCAGAAGCGTTATCGAGAAATCGCTGAGGGCATGATCGACCGCGTCAAGGAAGTGACACCCGCCGCCCAGATCGCGTCCTGACGCCTCTGGAGCCGCTTGAAATCAAGGACGGCACAGAGGTCATCGTGTCAGTTGAGAACGTGCCGGAATCCGTGCGCTCTAACAATACGCCGCCGCGTTCGAAAGGTCTTCTCGGCATCGTGGAGAGAGTGAAAGAAATCCAGGATTCCATGCCGCCGGAGGTATGGGAAAATCTCCCTACTGATGGCGCCAGGAACAAGAAGCACTACCTCTACGGTCACCCTAAAGAAGAGGCCTGATGCCGGCTCTCTTCGCAGACTCAGGCTACTGGATAGCCTTATGGAACCCGGAAGATACTCTCTATGAGCGAGCTTCCTTGTCATGGAGGAGCTGGGATTAACTCACGCCTTGGCCTATGACCGTGATTTTGAACAGGCAGGCTTCACCGCTCTGCTGAGAAACATTTAACAATAGGCGCGAGATGTGAGGTAGAGCTGCCCTAAAATCCCCTCTCCCAAGGGGAAAGGGCCGGGGTGAGAGAAATGCCTCTGTTCCTGTCAGCTGCCTAAAGATAGAGGACGCGGTGTTGGTGTCGCAGTAGGGATCGCGTCCGCTTCAATGAGGTGACAGTTGCGCGCATAAAGGAATGTGAACTCCTTGTATCCGAGTGACTGTGAGTCGTGGGCGCCATACGAATCAGGCGTACACGCTGCCGTCACACGTTCGCCCACCTCAGGTGATGTCCCGTCAGGTTGCGAGAGATCACCTGCCAGATATACCTCCCCGAAGCATTGTGTATTCCTGAACAAGCTGATGAGATCATCATCGCCACGGACGGTTGCGGAACTGATATCCACGCCGATATAGCCGTCGCTCGGTTCAAACCGGGAAACCTCCCCGGAGATGTAGACGGCGTCATTCAATCTTTGTGTTGTGCGCCGGCGTCCATACTCATCGTACCCGTTTTGGAAATTCTGGCTTATCGTGCGGCACCACTGCGCCTCGGTAAAGGCGATTGCTCCCGGGGAGAGTTCTTCAATCGCCTGAGGGTTTGGCGTATCTGTTGGTTCCGCTGTAGTCGGAAGGCGTTCTTGCGGAGACTCCGTCCCATCACTCTGGCGGTCAAATACACCTAGAGCATACCCGCCGATGAGAATGGCGATTACTACGACAAGTACGCCAATCACAAAGTTCGACTTTGTCCAGACGGAATTTGCTCGGCCCTGCTCGCCGTCTTGATCCTCTGACCCTGTCACAATACTGCCTCTCTGCAAAGATGTTTGGAGGAAACATGCTATTCAGGACGCTCAGATTGCGTCCTGAGCAGGGTAGGGGAGCGAGTCTACTCGTCGTCTTCTTCTAGCGCCGCGGCCGCTTCGCGCGTTCGCCTAATGCCGCGGCCCGCCGTCTCCGCCGGAGCGTTGGGGATCTCGGCTCCGGCCACACCCTCTTCCACAAGCCGGTCACGCAGCCGTGCCGCGCGCGGATAACCGATGCCCAGCCGCCGTTGCAGCAGTGACGTTGAGACCTTGCCGTTGTAGATGTCGGCCAGTTCGCGCGCCTGCTCCATGATGTCGTCCTCGCCTGAGCCGTTGCGCTTTGCCCCGTTCCCGTTCATATCGTCCGCGCTGCCATTACGGCCCCGCGACTGCAGGCCGATGTCCTCCGGCTGAACCAGGTCAGGCAGTTCCGGCGGCACATAGCCCTTGGACTGGGCGCGCCACGCGTCGACAACGGCGTCCGATTCATGCGATGAAATGAACGCGCTCTGGATGCGGATGGGTCGGGAGGCGTCCTGCGGCAGGTAGAGCATGTCGCCGCGTCCCAGCAGCTTCTCCGCGCCCGCCCCGTCCAGGATCGTCCGTGAATCCACCAACGAGGTCACCATGAAGCTGATCCGCGTTGGGAAGTTGGCCTTGATGAGTCCGGTGATGACGTTGACGGACGGACGCTGGGTCGCGACCACAAGGTGGATGCCCGTTGCGCGTCCCATCTGCGCAAGCCGGACGAGGCCGGTTTCAACAGCCTTGCCCGATGTCATCATCAGGTCCGCCAGCTCATCAACGATGAGGACAAGGTAGGGCATGCGCTTGCCCTCACCGACCTTCTCGTTGTAGGAGGCGATGTCGCGCGCGCCCTGCTGGGCCAACATCTCAAGCCGGTCCTCCATCTGTTGCATCATCCATTGCAGCGCGTTGACGACTTTCTGCGTGTCGACGATGACCGGCGTAATGAGGTGGGGAATGCCGTTATAGATGGTCAACTCCACTCGCTTCGGATCGATCATCACGAAACGGAGGTCGTCCGGCGTGGCGCGCGTGATGAGGCTTGTGATCAGGCTGTTGATGAAGACGCTCTTTCCGCTGCCCGTTGAACCCGCCACCAGCAGGTGGGGCATCCGGGCGAGGTCTGCAACCACCGGCTCGCCGCCGCTGCCCTTGCCCAGCGGGAACGCAAGCATGCTCTTGCCCCGCGCCTTGCGATAGGTGTCACTCTCCATCTGGGGGCGCATGTAGACGGTCTCCGCCGTCGTGTTCGGGACCTCGACACCCACCAGGTTCGTTCCCTGGATGGTTTCAATGCGCACGCTTGCAGCCTTAAGCTGGAGCGCGAGGTCGTCATCGAGCTTGGATATCGCGTCCACCTTGACGCGTGTCCGTCCCACTTCCTGGCGCCGGGCGACTATCTGACCGTCCTCGTCCCGTTCCCGGACGGTTCGGTAACGCCTGTCCCACCCGGGCCGCACTCCGTAGAGCGTAACGGTGGGGCCGGGGCGAACTTCCGTCACCTCAACCTCGATGCCGTACTCCTGCAGGGTTTCCTGGATGGCCTCTGCCGTTTCCAGGTGTGATTCGGTGTCGACTTCCGCCGGAGGCTGCTCGTCAAACAGCTTGAAGGAAGGGAACTTCCACGCCACCCTGGGCAGGCCGGCGAACGGATCGAGGGAGTCCAGCAACTCCTGGTCGCTGCGGGACACAGCGACAACCTCTTCCTCGTCATCCTCCATGTCCGCCGCTGCTGCTTCCCCGTATTCCTTCAGTTCGATCCCGTCTTCTGCCAACTCCGGCCCGTCTTCCACCTCGACAAATCCCTGGTCATCGGAATCCAATTCGTCGATGTCGTCCATATTCTCGATGGACTCATCGATTGAGTCGTCGTTGAGCGCCTCAACGTGCCCGTTGAGATTCCACGTATCCTCCATGCCCTCCGCATCATGATCGGTGAAGGCCAGCGGGTCCCGCTGGCCCATCGCGTCGACTTCGTCCGGGTTCATGCCGAATCCCTCGCCGTTCACATCGGAATGAGGCGAGTGCTCAACCCGTTGTTCCTCAGCGCTGCTCAGGCCGGGAGGCGGCATGAACAGGGGCTTCTCCTCCACCGCCGCTGCATTCTCCTGGTTGGCGAGTTCGTCGGTAGGCCCTGTTTCGCTAGAGGGGAGGTATCGGTCGCGAAGCGCTTGGGTGGCGTCATCAACGCCCTTATTGCTGGGGACGCCGGGCACGACGATGCGAGGACGCTGCTCTTGCGCCGGCTCTTCACCCCTGGCCGACTCTATTTCCTGTTGCACTCGTCGTTGCTGGTCACGGACAACGCCGACCGGTTCCGGATACCGTGGCCTTATGTTGGCGCGCGCAGGCTCGGGCACGACTATCCGCGTGCGTGGAATGGGAGCCTCATCAAGCTCGGACGTCTGGGTGGCAGCCGCGTACGTCCGGGCCGCCCGCGCGTCTTGCACCCTGCGCCTGGCAGCTGCGCCCCCGGCCGCGGCAGCGCTTGCGCTTGCTGCGCCTGCCGCGCGTCCTGCGCGTCCTGATGCTCTCGCGGCCCTGATCGTACCGATAGGCGAAAGGAGGATGATCGTCATGAGGACGAGTCCCGCGAGAATGCCGATGACGGCGAGATCCTGAAAACCAACAAGATAGATGGAGAGGCTGTTCTCGATGGGGACGCCCCACATTTCAGTGACGCCGACATAGTGCATAGCGGTTAGAACCGCTGCCGTGCCGAGCAACGTTGCGGCTGCCCACCGCCAAACGCGCAGGTTGCTGAACCCGAAGATGCGAAGCGCGGCATAGGACAGGATGAGGAGCGCAGGACCGACAATCAGCCACGGCCCTGCGTATGTCCACGCCGGTCCCAACCGTTCCGTCAGCTCCGCAGGCTGCCATAAAGCGACCGCGATTGAACCGCCGGCGATGCCCAATAATAGAAGGATGCCGAGGATGCGCAGCTTTGATGAACCGTGGCCGACGGCGGCATTCTTACCGTTGGCCGCGCGCGCTCGTCTTGGCGCGCGCCGAGTAGCAGTTGACTGAGCCATAGCGCCAATATTTTAGACCAATTTCAAAACCACGTCCAATCGCGGCGCGTTTTGAGCTTCCTTACCCCGCGTGTGAAAGGACTTCCGTGAGGATGGCGCGCGCCTGTTCCGAGGTGTCGGAACGCGCGAGTGCAAAGGACGCGGCTGCGCGCAGATGACCCAGCGGATTGCCCGCGTCATAGCGCACGCCGTCGAAGGCGAATGCGAACGTGGGCGTTCCCTCTTGCCGCAGAATCTCCATCGCGTCCGTAATCTGGATTTCATTCTTCGCGCCGGGCGGCGTTCGCCGTATCGCATCAAAGATCGCGCCCGGAAAGATGTACCGTCCGACGATTCCAAGGTCGGAGGGCGCGTCGGCGGGTTCGGGCTTCTCAACCAAGCCCGTCACGTGATACACGCGCTCGTTGTCCCCGCCCGCCGGTTCAACGGCAACAACGCCGTACGCGGAGATGGCATCGCCCGGCACACGCTCAACCCCCACGTGAATGCCCGGGTGATCGCGGAATGCCGCCAGCATCTGCGCGAGAACCGGCGTCTCCGCGTCAACAATATCGTCGGGCAGGATGACGGCAAACGGCTCGTCTCCCACGGCATCCGCTGCCTGCAGGATGGCGTGGCCGAGACCGAGCGGCTCATTCTGGTGGACGATGGTGACCGACAACGAGTCCATGAGGCGCTGAACGTCCGGCGCGCTTGCGTGTTCTCCAAGGGCTGTCGCCAGCGCCTCGCCGCGCAGCGTCACGTAGTTCTCCATCACCGCCTTGCCGGGCGCGCTTATAAGGACGATCTCCGTGAGGCCTGAGTTGGCCGCCTCCTCAAGCGCGTAGAACAGCATGGGACGGTCAAAGATCGGCAGGATCTCCTTGGGGATGGCAAGAGTCGCCGGCAGGAAGCGCGTTCCGCGGCCTCCCGCCACAATGACCGCCTTGCTTATTCCATCTTGTCGTTCGTTCACTCGCCCCTCCTCTAGTTCATCTGTCATTCCCGCGAAAGCGGGAATCCAGAACCCCATGCTGACACACTTTGATGGACAAAAAACAAGGGGGCTCAGCCGGAGCCGAGCCCCCTTCTCCCAGTCGCCAAGGTCAACGTCATGGCGCCTGGCGCTGGGTTAGCCTTTGCTCACCTCTTCCGATGAAATAAGCTCTGGCTGTCTAGGTAAAGACATGCGCCAAACCACCTCCTTCCTTCTCAAGATGAGTCAAGTATATAACACGTGTTGCCTGCCGCTCACTCTGAGCTTGTCGACGAGTGGGCGGCAGAATGCCCACCACTCGTGAACCGCAGGAGCGCGTATCCGATGACGGCTGCCGCAACGGACGCGACGAATATCCCCATCTTTGCCTGATCGACGAGGGCAGGGTCATCAAATGCAATGCCGGAAATGAAGATCGCCACCGTGAATCCGATGCCCGCCAAAAAACCCACGCCCAGCACGTGCATCCAGGTCACTGCCGAGGGCAGCTGGCCGATACCCAGGCGAACCCCAAGCCACGTGATGCCAAAGATACCCAGCGCCTTGCCTGCAAGCAGGCCCGCCGCGATTCCAATCGTGATGCTGCTCCCGGCGGCATCGGACAGCGTCTCGGTCGACACGACGATCCCCGCATTCGCCAACGCGAACAGCGGCAGAATCGCGAGACTGACCCACGGATGGATCGTGTGCTCCAGGCTCTCCAACGGCCCCTCCGTGATCCGGCTGAGCTTTTCGATTTCCTCGAGCACGATTTCCGCGTGTTCCTCGTCCCCGTTCGACATCGCAAGGCGATAATCGTGCAGGAGATCGTCCAGGGCAGCGGCGTAGTTATCACGGCCCCGCGCCGATCCGGCAGGGACAATTGCCGCAAGAAGCACGCCTGCCAGCGTCGCGTGCACCCCGGATTCCAGGAAGAAATACCACATGGAAACTCCTACGACGATGTAGAAGACCATGGAACGAATCCCAAGGCGGACGCTCAACGCCGCCGCCGCGAGAATAGCCAGCGAGATCCAGAGACTCGACCACTCGATCGTGTCCGTATAGAAGAGGGCAATGACCGTGATTGCGCCCAGATCGTCGACTACCGCCAACCCCAGCAGAAACACCCGCAGCTCCACCGGAATCCGCCGCCCCAACAGCGCCAGCACGCCGATTGCGAATGCAATGTCCGTCGCCATGGGGATGCCCCAGCCAACGGCCGCGTCGCCCGAGCTGTTGAACAGCAGATAGGCGGCCGCGGGCACAACCATGCCGCCAATCGCGGCGAGCACGGGTAATGACGCTTTCCTGACGCTGGACAGTTCCCCGTGCAGCAGTTCACGTTTGATCTCCAGGCCCACCACGAAGAAGAAGACGGCCATCAGGCCGTCATTCACCAGGTGCTTCAGATCCTCGTGGATCGAGATGATGGGCGTCTCGAATACGATGGCCGTATGCCAGAAACTGTCGTATGAATCCGACCACGGCGAGTTGGCCCAAATGACGGCCGCCGCCGCTGCGGCCAACAGGATGAGCGCCCCGACCTCTTCCGTGTGGATAAAGCTCTGGACGGGCGCGCGCAGCCCACCAACGCGATAGGCCGCGTTCCGGGATTGTGCGGAAGAGTCGCCCTGACTGTCGTTCATCTGGTCTCGTCGCTTGGGTGTCGATTTCTGATGCCCTACTATAGTGCCACTTGCAGAGTGATCGGTGATGACAGACCCAAGGGAAATAGTGAACTCAAATCAGATCGATGATTCCCCCAGGGCGCGGTGCGTCGCGTCAGTCCTTATCCGGGACGGCAAAGTCTTGCTCGTCAAGAGACTGCCGCGGCGGAAGGTCTACCCTGATCTCTGGGACTTGCCCGGAGGACACATCGAAGGGGACGAGTCAGCGGAAGAGGCGCTGCGCCGTGAAGCCCGCGAGGAACTCGGCATTGACGTGGCGGAATACCGGGAGTTGGGGACAGTCCTCGACCCTGTCGAGCCGGCTGACATCGATGTATTCGCCATCGTGGCGTGGCGCGGCGAACCCACGAACGCCGCCCCGGATGAACACAGCGAGATTGGCTGGTTTAAAGAGGACAGGCTGCCCGAATCCGCCGCTCTCGATTGCTATCGAAAGGAAGTCATAGAGGCAATGGCCGCGGCAAGGGGATAACTTTCCCAATAGCCGCCCGCTCACCCTAAGCCCCACCTGCCGGTTTACCCTGAGCTCCACTCCGTCACCCTGAGCCCAACCCGGTCACCCTGAGCCTGTCGAAGGGTGACCCCCCAACAAATCCGCCACCCTGCTCGCGGCGCTGTGGCCGCTGGAGAGGGCGCCGTTGACCGACGGCACGCTCATGTAATCGCCCGCCAGAAACAGATTGTCGATGCTTCCTGCAAGCTGCCCGGGAATCTCCGCCATCGCGGCGAGCATCCCGGGCTCCCCCATGCACAGCGCCTCGTCCCAGCGGTACACACGGAAGAACAGTCCCTCGTCGTCGGCGGGCAGGGCGGAGCCTCGGGGCGCTTTTTCGCGCGCCGCGCCAAGCATGTGCCGCTTGATCTCATCGTCATCGAGCGGGATCAGCTCCTTCGCGCGGTCACGCCCGATAAGCAGGTCGAGAATGCTCTTGCCCGCAGGCGCGCAGTCGGGCAGGAATGCAGTCCGATCCAACAGCAGCGGGGTATCGTCATTCTCCGGGAACAGCGCCCCATGCCATCCGGCAGGCAGCGGTGAGTGGTCGAGGCCGATCACCACCCGGCAGCCGGTTGAGTAGCTGACCATGCCGAGCGCGCGGTGGGTCTCGGCAGGCAGGTCGGGGATGAGGTGCGACACTTTCGTGCCCGGGACGGCGCTGATGACCGCCTCAGCCTCGATCGTCTCGCCGTCCACGACAACGCCCGTCGCCCTCCCGTCCGCGACAACGATTCTCGTGACAGGGGTCGATACGCGAATCGCATCTGAACAGGCAGCGGCAAGCGCTGCGCTCAGGGAGCCGATGCCCCGCTCGGGCATGTAAACCCTCCCGGCGCTCAGCATCGTTTCTCCGATATATGCCCGCATCAGCGCCTGCCCTGCGGGCAACGGATCACCCAACACCATCTCCAGCGGCCCTCTGAGCGAGATTCCCAGTTTCTCGGGCACCCGCATCCGCTCCAGGTAATCGCCGAAGCTCTCGTCATCGTCGATCTCCGCGATGGGACTGTCGCTGGCGAAACTCATATAGTCCGACTGCTGACGAATCTGGCGCATTACCCTGTAACCGGCCCGCATGCCGGAGGGTGACAGGAAACCCATGGCGATGGCCGAGCGAATCTGCCGTATGAAGTTCCAGAGTGATTGGTCCGGCGTCGTGGTAACCCACCGCCCGTTGCGATAGTGGCCGAACTTCATCTGCGAGGGCACTAAGGCCAACCCCAACTCGTCGCAGATGCGGAACGCCGTGTCATACGTGGAGGTAAAGACGAACGCTCCCATATCCAGCGAGAAACCGTCCACGGTCTCGCCGCTGCCGCGTCCTCCCACATGGTCCTCGGCCTCGAGCAGCAGGGGAGTGATGCCGCGTTTCATCAGCGTATAGGCGGCGCTGAGCCCGGCGAAGCCCCCGCCAACAATGATCACCCGTCCCATTCGAGGACCATGCGCTTTTGCGCGTCCGTCTCCGGAGACCCCGCCCAGGAGTTCAATATCCCCTTCCTCAGGTTCCGTATCTCGTCCAGTGCCTGCTCGCCCGTCATGCCTTGGCGCACCAGGTAGCAGCCGACGACCATCCCGGTCCGTCCTATCCCACGCATGCAGTGGACATAGACCGTGCCCCCGGAATCCACAGCCCGATCAATGGCATCGAGGGCCTCTGCCATCTGGTCCGTGGTAGCCGTCGACTGATCCTTCACGGGTACCCGCCGGTACTCCACCGACGCGCCCAGCTGCCGGGCCTCTTCACGGAGCAGGTGCTCGTATGACGGCAGGTCTCCCTCTTGCGTGAGATCGAGGAACAGGGTCGTGCCCGCTTCAATCAGTGAGCGGAGCTTTCGCCGGTTGCCCTTGAACCCCCTGGGACCGCGGATAAGGAGCGCAAGAGCGGCGTCGAATATGGTCCGGACGGTCCGTCTCGGCCGCAGGCTCATCAGAGAACCGGGGTACTCGCCGGCAATGAGCCGCTGCGGCACTACCCAGTAGGAATATGGAGTGGGTCTTGGAGGCACGATTGTCCGTACTAACGCGGCTGGGAACTGTTACGTGGTCGATTCCCGCTGGGGATTCCTGTCCCAGAGCCACTCAACACCCTCGTTCTTGTGGATCCTGACGACCTGACGGCCCTTCAGGATGTGGTTGACGTACGTCACCACGTCGTCAGCGCACGTATCGCAATAGCCATAGGAATTGACCAGCCGGGACGTGATGTTGTTCCAGCGCTGCGCCCAGTTGGCGCGCTGCCGGGCGAAGCGGGGGCGAGTCAGGTTCTTGTTGAGTTCATCCCGCGAGATGAGCAGCCGCTTTTCGATCGCTTCCTTGAGACGAGGCTCGGAGTCGTATTCAAACGGCTTGCCGCTGCTCCGCCAGACGGCGACGTATTCACTTATCTCACGCCGGAATGCTTCCTTGCCCCGATCGGTAATCCCGTGGACACGCTCTATTGCCCGCATGTCGCGCTCCCGTTCGGCATCGGCGCGGGTGGGCTTATAGTCTTTCCTGGAGATGTCCTTCAGATACGCGCGGACGTCGGCAAGATAGCTGGTAAGCATCTCCTTGGCCCGTGCCTCGAACCCCTCCTCGCTGGCCATCTGCACATCGCGCACGGCCAGATCGTCATACACCTTGACCGCGTCAGTTATCAGCGCGACCCTTGTTGCGGCGTCGGCCTCGAAGCTGACGTTCTCATCCAGGCCTTCCCAGAGGCTGCTCAGAGCAGCGAACGGGGTGAGGCACTGAACGTTCGGCTCGCTGGCCGCCGCTCCAATGCGGTTCATCACGTATCTGGGTGAGATCCCGGACATGCCCTCCGTCGGATTCTGGCGCCGCATCTCACGGGCATCCCGGCGAGTGAAGTTGGGGACAACGCCGCCATCGTAGAGCTTGAGCTTGTCCAACATGGTCATCGCGTGGCGATCCGGCGGATCCAGTCGCGCCAATACGGAGAATGCGCTGGCCACTTTCAGGGTGAGCGGAGCAATGCACACGTCCCCCATGAGGCTCGATTTCGTCATCTTCTCGTAGATCTTGACCTCTTCCGTCATCTTGAGGTTGTAGGGGATGTTCACCGCGATGATGCGGTCCTTGAGGGCCTCGGAACTCTTGTCCGTGGAGAACTCCTCGAAGTCGCCCTGGTTGGAATGACCGACGATGACCTCATCGGCGTAGACGGAGCCGAACCGTTCCATCTTGATGATCTGCTCCTGTGCGAGACTCAGGAGCGTCGTCAGCAGATGCCTGTCCGCCTTGAACATCTCGACCATCTCGATCATGCCGCGGTTGGCGACGTTGAGCTCCCCGTCGAGACGGAATGCCTTACCCGCAACCTCAAGCCGGTCACCGTCGAGTTGGTCGGTATTGACACTGCCGACAAGCAAGGAGTCTGAGGGGTTGGGGTTGTTGGCCATGAAATAGCCGATGCCAACCGCCTCTCGCTCAGAGAACGTCACGCGCACCACGGGCACGTCCGCGTAGCGGCCCTGGTATTTGGAGTTGACCATGTAGCGACAGCACGGACAAAGATCGCCCTCGATGTAGATGCCGCATTCATCACGGAGTCGAGGTCTGAGACTCTTGGGGATCAGGTGCAGGGGTTCTTCCTGCATCGGACAATCCTTGATGGCGTAAACGGTGCCGTCGTCGGTCCTGGAGTAATCCTCCATGGCGCGTTTGATGAGTTCGGTGACAGTGGACTTGCCGCTGGCCGGGGGGCCAAGGAGCAGCAGGATGCGTTTACGCACTTCGAATCGCTGCGCAGAGGCGGCAAAGTACTGGACGATGCGGTCTATCGGATCCTCCAGGCCGAATAACTCATCCTGGAACAGATCGTAGACACGGTCGCCGTCAGGCGTAACACCTGAGCCGTTCGCCACAATGGCGTCATAGATGTACGCGTGCGAGAGTCGGCTCTTCGAGGGGTCGTCCAGGACGATGCTCAAGTAGTCCTTGAACGTCCCTTCCCAGGAATACCTGGTGGCTTCGCTCTCGGCCTCGGCTATGATGGCCTCGACAGTAAGTTCAGCTGTCATACGTTCCTCACACTGCCATGGGATCAGAGTCCCATGGCGACTCGCTTATGGTGGCCCCAACGTACCAGCGGGACTCAGGCCCGTTTCAGCTTATGTGACGACCGATGTGAGTCCCCAGAGGCCCACAAGCCCGATGACTGCGCCGCCGAAAAGCATGAACCAGCCCGAAACCAGTCTCAGCACCTGGAACTCAAGCGCCATGTAGAAGAACACGAGACCGGAGATGATGGCGAGCAGGAAGGGCACGATCGACATGGAAAGCCATATGTCCAGCGAGTGCTCGAACACTCCGCCGTCCGCCATCGAGAACGCAAAGATGAGGAAGACGACAAGGGATGCTATCGACAGGAAGGCGCTATAGAAGCCGATGGCTCGCGTGTCGAGGTCCCAGATGCCGTGCGTCCCGACTGCAACGGCGTAGATGGCCCAGAGGATGATGAGTGCGGTAAATGCGGTCATCAATTCCGTCGCGCCTTCGCCTGAGATCAGCGTCGGCTCGATGGTTGTGCTGAACATGAAGGTCCCAAGGGCGAGCACGCCAAGCGTTCCGATGAGCACACCCGTGGTGCGCCCTTCGGACAACAAGCCGAGTACATACCAGGCCTGTGAAAAGATTGCTGCCCCGATCAACAAGAAGAAGATGCCTTCCATGGTTTCCAAGCCTCCTTCAGCCTCAACGCGCCAAGCGTCCGGCTTCAGCGCGCTGATCGCCTGTTTCCTCTACGCCACGTTGCAACACCCGGAACCGACCATACCGACCATCGGAATCGTACAACAACCCTGTCGCACAAATCCAATTGCAAGAACCACGCATCGGCTGAGCGCGGCCTGCCTCGCGTCATTCCCGCGAAAGCGGGAATCCGTCACTCCTCCAGGGACGACAAAAACCCCTGCAGACGCCTGTTGAAGGCCTCAGGGTCCTCCCTGTGCGCCTCGTGGCCCACGCCCGGCAACACGTCAAGCTCCGCCCCACGGATGGAATCCCGGATCATACGGGCGTGCCTGACCCCGGCCCAATCGTCATCTTCGCCCTGCACGATCAGCGTTGGGCAGGTGATGGTGTCCAGCCGGTCGCCGACGATGCGGGGCTCGGTCTGATAGATGCGCTCCGCGCTCGCCACGTAGTCGTCGACCATCCCCTCCCAATAGGGGGAACCGTGGCTTCGGGCGAGGGCTCGCTGAAAGCCATCCGGCAGGTCGCTGGCGGGTGACAGCTGCCGCGTCGTCTCCATCGTCTGCTCGTCCAGGACAGCCTGTCCGGAGATCAGCGTCAGCGACCGCAGTCGATCGGGATGGTCGCCGGCAACCATCATCGCGACGATAGCGCCGTCGCTGAACCCGCACAGATGGACGGGCGGCAGCTCCAGGTTTTCAATCAAGGCCGCGATGTCCTCAGTGTCCCTCTCGTAGAAATCATCGAACGATTCACGAGGATCCGATCCGCCGTGTCCCAGGAAATTCGGCACGATTACCTGGTAGTCCGAGGCGAACTCGTTTATCTGCCCCCGAAAGTGGGCGCGGCCGGTCCCAAGCGCCCCGTGCAGGAAGAGCAGCGGCGGCCCATCCCCGTGCACGATGCAGCGTAGACGGCCATGCTGCGCCATAACATCTATCTCTTGCGGTTGTTCAGCTTCATACGTCATAAGTCTTCTGCGCCCCCTCCCCCATGCGAAACGCGTCAAGCGCCTGATTATACCAAGTCCGGGGAATCGTCTCTTGACATGCGATCCTGTGCCACTATGAGAAGAAAGGGAGGCAGATATGCGCATTACACTCACCGGCGTTTTCGTCCGTGACCAGGACGAGGCGCTGAGGTTCTACACGGAGACCCTCGGCTTTGTGAAGAAGCATGACGTGCCTGTGGGGGAGTTCAAGTGGCTGACCGTCGTCTCGCCCGATGACCCGGATGGACCCGAGCTTCTGCTCGAGCCGAATGAAAACCCGGTCGCACAGGAATATCAGAAAGGGCTGTTTGACCAGGGCATCCCGGCGATGTCCTTTAGCGTTGAGGACATCCGCGCGGAGCATGAGAGGCTGAGTTCGCTGGGCGTCGCTTTTACGATGGAGCCAACGGAAATGCCCAACGTCACCATCGCAATCTTTGACGACACGTGCGGCAACCTGATCCAGCTAATGCAGACGTAAGGCGGTGGGCCGGGCAGGGCTGGTTGGGCAGCGTTCCGCCATCTACTAGCCCAACCTAACCACTTGACACCCTATATTGACATCAATAGAGTTGGGTGTAGTTCTAACAGCAAAGGTTCCCTCCCGATGATAAGAGCCCAAGGGGCTCTCTCCGGAAACGGAGTAGTCGGGGGGGTCATTATTTTTTGGCGCCTTGGCTAGTAGTAATGTGTCGTCCCGCTTCGGAAAATGTCGAATTCGCTCACGATAGCGGAATTGATCTGGCCGTAGGCGGCTTCGTCGGCCCTCTCATGTTTCCGGTATATGGCCCAACAGAGGTAGTCCGCGACCTGTAGGCCATAGTGGGAGCGGGATTCGTGGTGCAATACCCGATACCTTGCACCGGACGGCAGCATTGCTGCCAAGGTAGTCTTGATGACTTTTTCGATGGCTCGCCGCTTCCGATTCAATGGAAGACTGTCAGTGATAATGATGACCTCCTGAGCATTTCGGTGCGACGGTCTGTTCAGCACATACTTGAGAAGATATCCCAACATCTCAGGATAGAAACGCTCATCTGCTGTTAAGGCCGGTCTCGTCTTACTTTTCTCGACGATGACGCTATCCACTTGTATCTCGGTCAAGCCCTCGGAAATGATATCGAACACGCTTGCTTTTACACGAGAGTTGTCCTCAGCGCAATGAAAGTATTCCTTCTCCAAGCCGTGCTCCAATAGATCGTACTTGTAGGCTTCGAGCGCCTCGTTTAGCGGGAACGGTCGATTCATGCTGACACTGGTGAGCACAAAGAAGCGGGTACCGCTCAGGCTGAAGTCCAGATTGCCCGATTCATCCAGAAAGACGTAGATGACGTCGCTCACGTGGTGTTAGTCTCCCCGAAGATTATCTCTATCTTGCCGACCCTCCAACCCCGACGGTCGGGATGATCGCGATCAAAAAAGGTGACCGTGAATCCCAGCTTCTCGTAGAAGTGCTTGAGCTTATCGAAATGGTCTGCGTCTACGCCACTCAGGTCGCCGTCCATGCCCTTGTGGCCACGTCGCTTGCACTCCTCAATTGCTCGTTGAACCAGCATCGACCCAAGACCGCGGTTCTCTGCCCACTTCTCAATCCGGACATCGGTCAGATGCGCGATGGGCAACATTTTGAGTGAATCAAAATCATGGGTCCATACATACGCCACGTGGTTGCCAGGCCACCCCGATGGCCACATGCGCCACGCAAGCATTAGTGGGTCCTCTTTCATGTGGCCGGACCAAAGCCGCCCGTGCTTGTCTTCCCACTGGAATTGCCCGGAAATCGTGTAAGTGGTCATGAACAGCCTCCTTGTAGCCGAGTCATTCTATGGCCCAGCTTCGAGAATCTCGGAGAGTGGTTTGATCCGGTCCTTGAGCTTGCGAGTGAGGTCAGCATCTTCGTGAATTCGTGCTACGACAATACGCTCATAGTCGGCTTGATTCCTGCACCTTAGCGCAGCTGCAATTCTCCTAAAGACACCACTTTCCCTCAGTGGATAACGTGCAATTAGAGAATCCAAGTCCCCAGCCTTGACTAGGCCTTCGAAGCGGCCCAATTCGTCTCGGTACGGGTTCTCTATGGGTTCACTGAGTGTCAGTTGCTCGCCTCTTGCCCGAATTTCTTCTCGATTAGGTAAGTGGGCCATAAAGCGGTCATGTACTAATCTCTCACTGCGCCTTGCGGCCATTCGCTCCGAAAGGTCTTCTTCAGCCGCCATTGCTTCCAGAGCATTCTGTGTAGCGGTAGCAAACATCATCTGCGAATCAACACCCAGAGACCCCGCTTGCCTATGCGCAACGGCTTCTAGGGCATCTGAGCAGTAGTAGAGTGATTCCACCGAACACACATCAAGGGCAAAGACACCACTTTGAGCAAGTGTCTGAATTGCGTCTGGTTCTCTATCATCTCTGTCAATTAACCCAAACGCCTCCACGTGATGATGATCTTGCGAGTTACGAAGCCCGTTTACTGCCCTTATGACTTCATTGCAGCTCCCTTTTGGAATCACTGATAGCTCTGGGAACAAGGCCGCATACATTGGCAAGTCACGGCTATTGCTCGTCCCCTCCACGAAAAGGATTCTCCGTCTTGCTCCCAAGATGTCCCGCTTAAGGTTCTCAGGCAATTCCGCACCGGACTGGAGAACTTCGGCTTCCCATGCTCTGGGCGGGCCTTCACTCGAATCGCACGAGCGCAATATAACGACATTGGCCTCTGGGTTGGCGATAGGCAAGGCAATCTCGTGCGTGGAGATTACGAAAGCACAGTCCTGCCGCTTAGAAAACAATGCAGATAAGAATGGCTCAATGATGGAGCGATGCAAGTGACGTTCCGGTTCATCGATCAAGAACGTAGTGCCGGAATCGGCCACAAGAACATTAGCTGCCATTATTGCAGCGGCCCGTTCTCCATCCGACATCTGCGCGATACTGAACTTGTGGCCACTGTTCTCGTGTTGAGCCAGAATTTCTTCATCGTTAGAATTCTCAAGAGATACTGTCAGTGTTCCCAAACTAAGTAAATCATTGAGCTGTTTGAAAGGAGACTCGGACTGTGAGGCGAACCGAGTAGCTTCGTCCGGGTTACCGTTGTCGATGTATTGTCCAATGTTTCGATAGCGCGTGTTATCTTTAGCTACTAGGTCAAAGAGCACTGCCGACTGTCGCTCGGAAGGACTATGTTCCATCCACCGGGCATCCTCTCGCCTGTCCCATTGCACCATGTTTTGTTCGAACTGTTTCCGGCTTTGTGCTGTGAAGGCCAGGTTCCCAGATGGAAGCCAAGTTTGTCTGTGAGCGGCAATACGGTTAATGGGGGGACTGCCAACGGACCTGACCCAGTGCTGGAATAGTGCTGACTTTCCCGCGCCGTTGGCACCGACTACATATAGTTGCTCGCCCAGTTCAACAGGTATGGCCAGTGGCTCTCCTGAAGCCGTAGGAATAGCTAGTTCCATTTGCTCACCTCGATTCCCTGGAAAACAAGTTCCCCCACGCTTCCTCTTCCCAATAGTTGATGCAATAACGACTTGGACAACTCAGCCAGTCCCCATCTGGCGATACTACATATACTATTATAAGGCAAGAATCGCTAGTAGGCGATGAAACTGTTGGAAATTCAAATCCGCACGGCGTAATGAAACAACGCCGACAGTAGGTGTGGGCCCGGCAGGGATCGAACCTACGACCGATCGGTTATGAGCCGACTGCTCTGCCACTGAGCTACGGGCCCGTGCGTGCGCTACCATCTTAGTATGCAATCGCGGGTCATGTTCGGATATCAACCCCATTACGGCTGGGTGATCGCCGGCGTCCTCTTCGTCTGCTTTACGCTGACGGTCGGCATGCTCCAGTACTCCTATGGCGTTTTCGTCGCGCCGCTGGAGGAGGAGTTCGGCTGGACGCGGGCCGAGGTCAACGTGTCGCTGTCGTTCTTCGCGATGACGGGTCTGCTGGCCCCCATCGCCGGCCCTCTGCTGGACCGCTTCGGCTCATCGCGCGTGATGATGTTCTCGTATCTGCTCCTGGCGATCAGCTTCCTGCCGCGCCCGTGGATGACGGAGCTCTGGGAGTTCTATGCCCTCAACATCCTGATGTATGCGGGGATGCCGGGCGCGATCATGCTGCCCGTCGGCAAGCTCATCGGCATCTGGTTCACGGAGGCGCGGGGCCGCGCGGTGGGCATCACGGCGATGGGCGCGAACTTCGGCGGGTTCATCTTCTCCGCGCAGACGCGGACGCTCATCGACCTGACGGACTGGCGCGCGACGTATTTCATCTTCGGCATAGCGATTGCCTTGCTCATACCGCTCATCGCGCTGACGATCAGGGAGACGCCGCGGCGAACGCAGGCCGTGCAGCAGGAGATAGGCGCCTCGACCTCGGCGGTGCTCGAAGAGGGCATGGCCATCCGCGACGCGATACGCACCCGTGCCTTTTTGCTCATGACGGGCGGATTGCTGTTGGCGACGATCCCGTATCAGTCGGTACTGACGCAGATCATCCCGCACCTTGAGGCGGAGGGCATGAGCTCCACCGGCGCGGCGTGGGTGCTGAGCGTCATTGCGATATTCGGCATGGCGGGCAAGGTCTTGCTGGGCGACCTGGCGGACAGGTTCGCGGCGCGGAAGGTGTTTGTCGGCAGCCTGTTCCTGCAGGCGTTTGGGTTAGTCGTCCTCATCAATGGGGGCACGTCGATATACGTGTGGCTCATATTCGTTCCGATATTCGGCGTCGCCTTTGGCGGCATGGGGTCGCTCATGACGCTCCTGCCGCTGGAGACCTTTGGAATACGCGCATTCGCGTCCATCTTTGGCCTGCTCAGCCTGCTCATCCTCCCCACGGCGCTCGTCGGGCCGCCGCTGGTGGGCTATGCGTTCGATGTGACGGGCTCGTACACGATCGCGTTCTACGTGATTGCGGGACTGCTCGTCCTCGGCTCCATCGCGCTGTGGTTCGCCGCGCCGCCCAAATGGCAGACATCCGCTGGCGATGAAGAGGAAACCCGCGACATCGCGCAGGTTGCCACCTAACCCCTCACCGCTCCAACACCATCAAAGGCCGTTCCGCCATCCCTGCGACGATGGGCGTCAGCCCCTCGTGGGTGAGGGTTTCCGCAGTGCCCTCCGCCTCCTCCCGCGTGGGCAGAACGGCATACAGCGACGGCCCTGCGCCGGAGAGGCTGACGTTGGTTTCACCCCCGACCGCTGCCCGCAGCGAGTCGCGGAACCTGCCGATGCCGGGGAACGCCCGATCCGCCACCGCGTTAAAGGTGTTCGTCGAAGCGACGTGAGCCAGGATGTCACGCGTCGATGAACCGGACTCGATCAGCCCCTGCAAACGCCGTGTTTCCTCACCGTCGCTGAACAACGATTCATCCAGCATCCGGAACAGCACCCGCGTCTTGGGCGACGGCACGGGGACCTCCGGCACGAGGATCACAGCCCACATGGGCGGCGGCGAGGGCAGGGCGGTGATGGTCTCTCCGCGCCCCTCGACGAGCGCCGTCGGGGATTCTCCCATGAAGAACGGCACGTCGGAGCCGACCTCCGCCGCAATGTCCAACAGGCGCTCGCGCCGCACGGGAACATCCCACAGCAATGACAGGGCGACCAGCGCCGCTGCGCCGTCCGCGCTGCCGCCGCCCAGCCCCGCCGCAACGGGGATCGACTTGCGCAAGAGCAGCCGCGCGCCCTGCTCAATGCCCAACGACTCTTTGAGCAGCCGCGCCGCCGTCAATACCGTGTTCTCGTCGCTTTCCAGGAGGGCAGGGTCGTTGCACTCAAGGCTGAGTGATCCGTCCGGCGCGGGCAGCGCGACCAGCTCATCTGAAAGGTCGATGGCCTGCATCACGGAAACAAGCTCGTGGAAACCGTCGTCACGCCGCCCGGTGATCTCAAGGCTGAGGTTGATCTTGGCATTCGCCGTCACGTGAATCATGACGGCTCGCCTTGGTCCGCGCCGAGCAAACGCTGCATGACCATGGCGATCGGCGCCCACTCGTCGATGGTCAAGGTTTCCGCGCGGCGGCGACTATCGATCCCGATTGTCGCAAGGGCGGCGTCCACGAACTCCGCCTGGGTGCCAAGGCCATTGGCCAACGAGTTGCGCAACTGCTTGCGCGGGGCGCTGAAACCGGCGCGCGTCACGCCGAAGAAGTGCGGCTGCTGGTCGTCGGAGACGCGCGGCTCCGGCAGGACGTCCAGCCGGACGACGGCCGACTCAACGCCGGGCGCGGGCACAAAGCTGCCGGGTTTGACGCGCCTGACGATTCGCGCGTCCGCGAACACCTGCGTGGCGATCGTCAGCAGGCTGGACTTGCCCGCAGGAGCCGTCATCTGCTGCGCCACCTCTCGCTGGACCATCACCACCATGCGCTGCGGTGGGTGGTCGGACTCAAGGAACAGGCGAACGGTCGGTGAAGCGACATAGTAGGGCAGATTTGCGACGACAACGTAGGGCTTCTCGCCCGTCAGATCCGCCGGTGCCTGGTCCCGGATGTCGCCGTGAACGAGGGTCAGATTTTGGTGTTCGGTTAGCATCGCGCGCGCCTGTTCCACCATGTCCGCGTCGATTTCCACGGCGATGACGTGACCGGCGGTTTCGAGCAGGCGGCGGGTCAGCAACCCCGTGCCGGGGCCGACCTCCACAACAAGATCGTCGCTCGATAACCCGGCAGCCTCGATGATGCTGTCGAGCACGCCCTCACTGACGAGCAGATGCTGTCCGAGCGCCTTGTTGAGGCGAGGGCGATCAGAGCGCGTACGGCGTGTTGTCATGAGGCGCGCACCGCGAGCAGAGAGATGGAAGAGAGGCCATGCACCCCCTCTCGAACTGGGTACCGGATGGGCGAAACGAACACGCGACTCAGCCCAGGCGCTCCCGCGGCGCCCGAAGGACATTCCTTATCGTTGCTTCCTTCCGGACCTGGCGAGATTCAGACGCCTTCGTCGCACGGGACCCGAACATCAACATCGTATGAGCGCTTCGCGTCATTCGGACCACAGCCCTCAAGAGGGAATTCAGCCTCGCTAGAGCGGATTGCGAGTACAGGGCACCGCTGGCTCCCCGCCTAGCATGACCTCGGCACTCAGTATCCCCGCGCCACCCCATTCGGTCAACGCCCCCTCCTTGCTACACTACCCCCACGAACCGCTGAACATTCCGGAAATCTGACATGGCAAAGACAATCTACCTTGCAAATCCGTACGGCTTTTCCGAGCAGCAACGATCCCTCCTCCTGCCGCCGATCGTTGCCGCGCTGGAGGAACTGGGCCTGGAGGTCTGGGAGCCCTTCGCGCGGAATAATCAGGTCGACTTCTCCCAGGAGCGATGGGCGTACGAGGTGGGTCAGAAGGACTACAGCGACGTGGTGGAGTGCGACGCCATCTTTGCCGTCGTCAACGGCGTCCCGCCGGATGAGGGCGTGATGGTCGAGCTGGGGATGGCCATCGCGCTGAAGAAGCGCACGTTCCTGTTCCGGGACGATTTCCGCCGCGCCAGTGACAGCGGATACTACCCGCTGAACCTGATGCTCTTCACCGGACTGCCCGAAACCGGGTGGCAGGACTACTACTACACGTCCGTGAGCGAGATAACCTCGCCGGACAAGGCCCTGGCCCGCTGGGCTTCTGAGTCTTAGGGGGAATCAGGCCGTTCGCCCTGGGGTTCCTCAGCGGTTACGATTTACGCCGGTAGTCTGTTGGGTCGAGACAGGCATCATACGTTGCCTTATCGATATGAATCCACGTAGTGCCGGGTACGCCACGCCGGGAGATGTTGGAGGCGAAGGGAAATGCGGATTCGAAGACGAGTTGGCGCCCCTGATTCTTCGCGATCTGCTTGGACAGTGCTACGGCGGGGCCGAAATCGCTGTCCTGGCTCACGATGATTGCAACCTCAAAGCGTTGTTCATATGTGGCTCTGATAAGGTCGATAGCCAAACTGACGTCGACGCCTTTCTCCTGCCCACCGGTGTTTACGTCTCCACGATAGACGTAAACGCCCTGACTCCTGAGAAATCTAATCTTGTTCGACCAGAAATCGTGCCAGAATCCCGGCGGATTGCCGGACGTGGCGGCAGGGACACCCGTGTAGAATCGCGTCTCTGATAGCTCTCTGCCGCTTTCTCGCGTTGTAAGCGCCATTGCCAGCTTCTCAACATCGTAGCTAGGCCATGTATATGGTGTGGCGGAGCGCGGAGATCCGGTTGCCCACGCCAGTCTTGCGAGGTGGAACAGGTTTTGGCCGTCGAAGAAAACGATGGTTCGCATGGTAAAAAACACCCGCCCAGGGACTTGGCATAGCCAATATCCAGCGGGCGGGGAGCAAGTACGCACAGTCTACGCTCGGCATTATGCCATGTCAAACCTCTGGGATAGCCGAACGCCCCCACCGTCATTCCCGTGCTTGACACGGGAATCCAGAATCCCTCCCCCTTAATGGGGGAGGGCTAGGGTGGGGGTGACTCCCGTGTGCCACTCCCATTTGCCTCATCTCAAACGCCTACCCTAAAGTCACCCCCATCGAACCAAGCCTTTTCGACGGCGGCGGGGAACGTCGACACCCCCGCCGTCACCACTATCCCCGGGAGCGCAAAAACGGAGGGCGTTCCCTGCGAGGGGTGCATCGGTGCCAACGGACCTCCGGTTTCCCGGCCAGGAAACCACGACAGGTCGCTCGGGGCCACGGGCGACAGGTGACGGTGGGCTGACGGGAGCCTCAAATGGACGGGCGGCAGTCGCGGCGCAGCGAGCGTCGTCCGGTGCCAGGTAGCCCCTGGCGCGAATATCTGGAGACCAAAGCGCGGCCTAAACGGTGGCCGACGCGATGGAACGAAGCTCCCGCTGCGCCGAACCGAACGTTCCACACTGACCGGAGGCCCGGCGCCGATGCACCCCCCAAGACCCGCCAAACTAAACCACCACCAAGGAGAAACCCACCACCACCCTAAACACCGTCAATTGCGAGGCGTCCATGTGTAGCGGTACAGTACGAACGCGGACAGCATCGCGGAGGTAGTCGCGGATAGCATTGCGGAGGCAGTCGCGGGTAGTATCGCGGAAGTATTCGCGGATAGTATTGCGGAGGGATTCGCGGAGAGCTTGGCGTGCGTAGTTGCGGACAAGGCTGGCCGTAAACGACGAAACGACAAAGGGACAAAAAATTCCGGTGGGGACCGGGGAGGTGAGTGATGACGAATGGCGCCGCACAGAAGGTTCTTTGTGTCCTGTATGACGATCCGGTGCAGGGCTTTCCACCTCAATACGCCCGGGATGCGATCCCAACCTTGAGCCAATACCCGGACGGGCAGTCCATGCCGTCCCCGACGGCCATCGACTTCACGCCCGGCCAGCTGCTGGGCTCCGTGTCCGGCGGGCTGGGGCTTGAGAGCTTTGTCACGTCACAGGGCCATCAGTTTGTGGTGACGTCCGACAAGGACGCCGCGGACTCCGTGTTCGAGCGGGAGATCGTCGATGCGGACGTGGTCATCTCCCAGCCGTTCTGGCCCGCGTACCTGACGGCGGAGAGGATTGCCAAGGCGCCCAACCTCAAGCTTGCCATCACCGCCGGCATCGGCTCCGATCACGTCGATCTGCAGTCGGCCATCAACCGGGACATCACCGTCGCGGAGGTCACATGGTGCAACAGCATCAGCGTGGCCGAGCACGCCGTGATGCAGATGCTGGCGCTCGTGCGTGATTATCTGCCGCAGTACGGGTGGGTCGTGCGCGGCGGCTGGAACATCGCCGACGCAGTTTCGCGCTCCTATGACATCGAGGGCATGGACGTGGGTGTTGTCGCGGCAGGCCGCATCGGCCTCGCCGTTCTCAAGCGGATGAAGCCGTTCGACGTGAACCTCCACTACACGGACCGCCACCGCCTCCCGCTTGAGGTAGAAGAGGAGCTTGGGCTCACGTTCCACGAGACCCCGGAATCGCTGGTGGCGGCGTGCGACGTCGTCAGCATCCATTGCCCGCTCCACCCGGAGACGGAGCACATGTTCAACGATGAGCTGATCGGCAAGATGCGGCGCGGCTCCTACCTGGTCAATACGGCGCGCGGCAAGATCTGCGACCGCGATGCGGTCGCCCGCGCGCTGGAGAGCGGGCAATTGGCGGGCTACGCGGGCGACGTGTGGTTCCCGCAGCCCGCGCCCAACGACCACCCGTGGCGCACGATGCCGAACCACGCCTTGACGCCGCACACGTCCGGCACGTCGCTGTCCGCGCAGGCGCGTTATGCGGCGGGTGTGCGGGAGATCCTGGAGTGCTGGTTCGAGGGCCGGCCGATCCGCGACGAGTACCTGATCGTGCAGGGCGGTGGACTCGCGGGCACGGGCGCGCACTCCTACAGCGAGGGGGACGCGACCGGAGGCTCCGAGGAAGCGGCGCGTTTCTCGTCTACCTAGTCAAAAACGGAACAAGACAGGAGAGGGGCGGCTCACCGGGCCGCCCCTCTTTGTCGCGGTGCGCAGAGTTGCGTATTCCCTGCCGACGGATGCAAGATATGGACTTAACAAATCCGGTCGGAAGGTTAATGACCGGTAGGGGGGTTAAGGAACCGTGAAAAAGCTCGCGCTACGACTTGCCGCTTTCCTCGTTATTTCTGTGACGGCCATCGCCATTGTGGGCGCGTGCGAGGCGGAACCGACGCCCACCCCGACGCCGCTGCCGACTGCAACGCCAACCGCCACCCCCACACCCGAACCAACACCTGAACCCATGTCGCAAGCTCCGGTTGGCGCCGACATCATCCCCCTGCTTCCTCCGGAGGAGATTGAGTGCATCAAGGCGGCCGTTGGCGAGGACTTCTACGCCGTCCTGCTGCAGACTCCCTTCACGCCTGAGATGCTCACTCCTGAGGCCGCCGCCGCGTCACCTGTCACGGCTTGCCTGTCCGAGGAGTCCCAGGCGATCTTCGCCCAGGCGGTCATGGGCGGCGGAGGCTAACTCCGGGATCAAGCGCTGCGCGCGAAAGCGCAGTCTGGCGGTTTGACACTCCGAGAGACGGTGGGATAGGCTTCGTCCGAAGAGCAGATAGACACTGCCCGTTCAGGTGCCCGTACCCGGGAGAATAGGGAAGGCGGTGAAAAGCCGCCGCGGTAGCGCCACTGTAAGCGGGGTTTGGTTGCCGAGATGCCCACTGTCGCCGATGCGATGGGAAGGGCCCGGCGCAGGATCGATACCCGCAAGCCAGGAGACCTGCCTGGACGGAAGGTGAACTCTCTCCGCTATAGAGAGGGTCCCTCAGCCGGCCGGGCGTCAAGCCCCAACAGCGCGAGCATCGACCCTCCAGCGGAGCAGCCGGAGGGTTGTTTTGTTGCGAGTTGCCGGGATTCCGGCGTGGGGCATCTATCGCCGTTCGGGCGTGCTCACGCGCCTTGCCATCGGCGCGGTGACCCTTGCGCTCGCCATACTGCTCATCGTTCTCATCTCATTGAGTGTTGGCCCCGTCAGTATTCCGGTGCGGAGCGTGGCCTCCGCGCTCATCGGGTTCCTTGGCATCGACGTTGGGGATGTTTCCCGAACCCATGAATTGGTGATCCAGCAGATCCGCCTGCCGCGCATCATCGTGGGCGCGGCGGTCGGCATGGGGCTCGGTGTGGCGGGCGCGACGATGCAAGGACTCTTCCGCAACCCGCTGGCCGATCCGGGCATCATCGGCGTGTCTGCCGGCGGGGCTCTTGGGGCAGTCATTGCCATCGCCACGGGAGTCGCGGGGCTGTTCTTCATGTCCTTGCCGCTGGCCGCGTTCGCCGGCGCGATGATAGCCACGCTGGTCGTCTACGGCATCTCAACCGTCAGCGGCCATTTCTCCATGGCCACGCTGCTGTTGGCAGGCATAGCGGTGAACGCGTTCCTGGGCGCGATTGTCTCTGCGATTGTCATCCTGCTGCCGGACAACGGCGCGCTGCGGGAGATCCTCTTCTGGCTGGCAGGCGGCCTGGATTCACGCGCGTGGGAGCACGTATTGATGTCGCTGCCGCCGATCCTCGCGGGAATCGGAATCGCCATGGTGATGGCCCGCGACCTGAACCTGCTGATGCTCGGCGACGATGAGGCCCGCTCGCTCGGGGTGAACGTCGTTCCGGTGCGTCTGCTGCTTCTGGCGGTGGGCGCGATGGTGACGGGCGTGGCCGTTGCCGTCAGCGGAACCATCGCGTTCGTCGGCCTCGTAACACCGCACGTGCTCAGGCTCCTGCTGGGGCCGGACAACCGCGTGCTCATTCCCATGAGCGCGCTGGGCGGGGCAGTGTTCGTGATCCTTGCCGACACGGTGGCGCGGACGGTCATTCAGCCGGCTGAACTGCGAGTCGGAATCCTCACGGCGTTCGTCGGCGCGCCGTTCTTCATCCTGCTGCTCATCCAGAACAGGGGGCGGGGCTACTCGCTCTGAGTTGTGGAGAGAAATATCCGAATGCGAGAGATACGAGAAGGGAGATAGAGACGTGAAGGAAATCTCGGCCAGAATCGTCATCCTTGGGGTGCTTGCCATGCTGGTGGCGCTGGCGTTTGCGTGCGACTCCGCAGCACCGGCAGGGGAGGCGGGAGCGACGCCGGACTCGGCTCCGGCAGTTGAGGTCATTCCGCCGACAGCCGCACCTACCGAAATACCTGAAGTACCTGAGCCCACGTCGACGCCTCAGCCCGCACCCACACCCACACCAACGCCGGCTCCACCCACGGTGGCTGAGCAATTGAGCGGCGTCCCCGGCATCGTTGATCCCGCCAACCTCGGTTGGCCCCGGCAGGTTGAGGGTTTGAACGGCATCATTGAGATTCCCGCCAAGCCGCAGCGCGTTATCACCGCGTCAGTGGGCCACGATGAGATGGTGCTCGCCATTGCGCCCATTGCCCGTCTTGCTGCCGTCGGCTCCTCAACCAAGAATCACACGTATTCGAATGTCGCGGCACTTGTCCAGGACAAACCGGAAATAACCCGCGACCCGGAGACCATTATCGCGGTCTCACCGGACGTCATCGTGACAAGCCCATTCTTCCCGGCGGATGGCGTTGAGGCGCTGAACCGTGTCGGCATTCCGACGATTCAGACACAGCTGGATCACGACGCCGAGGCACGCATCAATAACATCCTCTTCCTGGGGTACATCCTCGGCGAAGAGGCTCGCGCCCTGGAGTTCGCGCAGGAAGTGCGCGATCGACATGAGGCGCTCATCGCCGTCACAGGCGCGAAGCAGAACAAGCCGCGTGTCCTTGCGCTTACCAGCTACTCCGACAATCTCTGGGTGGCGGGCGCAGGTTCGACCGAAGGATCCGTTATCGAGGCTGCCGGCGGCACAAATGCAGCTGCCGATCAGGGAGTCGAGGGCAACAAGACCACGAGCCTCGAGGGCGTGATCGCCATGAATCCGGACATCATCATCATCGCCCAACCGGTTGAATTCGGCGCGAACGAATTCAGGGAGCGATTGCGATCCGATCAGGCCCTGCAGGAGATTCCCGCAATCCAGGACGACCGCGTTCACGTGGTCGAGAGCAAGCATTTCACGACGCTGTCCTACTGGAACATCAGGGGGGCTGAAGACCTCGCGCGGATACTGTGGCCGGACGATTTCTCCGAGCCGCCCGCAGAGACTTTCAGCGTCGCGGGATAGAGGGGGGACGATGACCACGGCGGCGCCCGCAGCCGCGCTCTCAGTGGAGGGCCTGACGTTCACGATCCAGGGCAAGAGACTGCTGGATAACGTCAGCCTCCGTGCGGGGCAGGGTGAGCTGGTGGGGGTGATTGGCCCGAACGGCGCGGGCAAATCAACGCTCTTGCGCGCGCTCGCCGGGGTCATCGAGCCGTCGGATGGGGAACGGTACCTTGAGGGGCATAGGTTCAGGGAGTTGCCCGCCCGTGAACGAGCGCGAGCCATCGCGCTTGTGCCCCAGGTTGCGCCGATGGCGCACGGGTTCACGTGCCTTGAACTTGTGCTCATGGGCAGGTATCCCCACATGGGGCGCTTCCAGATCGAGGGTGCGTCAGATGAGAGTATCTCCCGTCAGGCCATGCGGCTGACGGATACGGAGCAGTTCGCTGAGCGCACGCTTGAAACGCTGTCCGGCGGGGAGCGCCAGCGCGTTTTCATCGCGCGGGCGCTCGCACAGCAGCCGCGCGTCCTCCTGCTCGATGAGCCGACGTCTAACCTTGATATCCTCCACCAGCTGCGTGTGCTTGGTCTCATTCGGGAATGGGCAGCGAATGGCGCGACGGCTATCGCGGCCGTGCATGATCTCAACATGGCGGCGCGACATTGTGATTTCCTGATCTTGCTCAGCGAGGGCAGGGTAATCGCGGAAGGTCCACCCAGTGACGTTCTGACTGCTGACAACGTCAGGCGCGCCTATGGAGTTGAATCAGTGATCTACCGTGATCCCCACACCGGCTCTTTGGCGCTGAGTCTGCTTGGCCCGGCTGGGGATATCGCTGCCAGGGCGAACGGTGTGATCCGACACTGAAACGCCGCCCGAGCAACGGGTGCGCCAAAGCTGGGGCAATCGTCTGTAGTAGTCCCCAAGTGTCATATACTGCGACCATCGTTGTGTGTGCCTGCGTTATGAGATGTCGGCGCCACATGCGAGCAAGGAAGGAAGCGAGTTTCGATGTCCCGCCGCCTGTCCACGATCGTTGTGATGCCGTTTGTTCTTGCGTTTGGCATCGTTCTGCTGTTGGCAGGCTGTACCCGGGTTGACGAAGTTCCCACCCCTGAGCCAACGCCTGCTGAAGCAACCGCCACGGGAACTGCGACATCGGCTCCTCCCACGGCCACGTCCGTGCCGCCAACCACAACTCCAATGGAAATTCTTCCCACGCCCACCCTGATTCCCTCCCCGCCGACAGCGACTCCCGAGCCGACGGCGACTCCACCGCCGACTCCCACTCCCACGCCAACGCTCAAGGAACTCAGTTTGGCACGCATTGCCGAGTTCAGGTGGTATTCAAATGACGGGCTCAGCCAGAGTGACAGGGATGCCCTGACGGCGAACCAGTGCGACATGGCTGTCAATTACCCTGAGCTCTTTGACGCGATTGCAAGCATGGACATGAATCTGCTCATCGGTGAACGCCAACAACTCTATGACGGACGTTCCGAGCTTATTGCCGCGATCGGCATTATGGACAATCTGAACAGGATCGCCGCTATCGATGAAGCCTCAGCAATCACACTGTTGCGACTGACATTCCTGGAGGGAGCGTCGCCCGAAGGGGAACGGGCACTGGCTCTCCTTGCCGACCTTGCGGAAGCGGCCCAGGATGATTTTGTCGCGTTCGTGAACTCTCCGGCATTTCCACGAGATATTCCACAGCATGAATTAGAGAGCGACGCCAACTTCAATGATCTGCCGGACAGGATAGAAGGGCTGCTGCATCCCTTCCTGCAATCCACTGATCCTGATCTCGCTGAGAGAATCGAAAACCAGGTTCTGCCTGATGAGTATGAAGGGTCCACGCTGGTCAACGGCAGCCGGCTCGCCATTTTCTACACCGAGGTCTACGAAGCCTTCAGTGAGAATCTGAAGAACGCGGCATATCAGGAAGGAATCCCCAATGGAATCGTCGACCTTGCTGTGCTTGATTCTTCGATCGCCGCTCGCGTCGCGTCAATGCCGATTGCCGTAAACCCTCGTAGAAGCTGGCTGGCGCTGTTTACGCATCTTGAGCTTGCAACAGCATTCGATAGGGAAGGAGTGAGCGCGATCCTGGACTCGCTGGACGAACAGGGCAAAACGACATCGGAACATATCCCCACTCTTTCGATAGAATTGGTTGGTTTGTACGACCGGGAAATCTACACTCTGATGAGATCATTGCCATGGATCGAGGATGGCGTTACCGAAACCAGAGTCGAAAGGACTGAAAGCGGAAACAGCCTTTGGATCGGCACAGGAGAAGATGAGTCCGTTCGACGGTTGGCCTCTCGAGTCATTATTGGTGGCGATGCCCCAATGATTAAGTTATTGCAGAGTGACTGGCTCCGCGATGACGATTTTAACTGGTTCGGGAGAAGGGCCCTGAGAGCTTTACTGTTCTTCGATCGTGAGGAAATCGCTGCGCTGCTGGACATGCAATTCCTTGACACTATTGAGAATGATGATCGGTTTGCATTGGCAAGACTTGAGAATATGGATCCGCCTGACAGCCCTCTCGATGAGCCCTTTTCGGATATCCTCGCACACCGGTTGATTGACGGCGACATTACCGATGACAATCAGTGCTATCTTGAACGCGTGATTGAAGAGGTAAGACCTGGCTCTACTCGAGTTGCAGCAAATCCCGGCGCAGGAGAACCGTGCTAATGGTCGTTTATGCAGGGACGCTGGCGCTGAGCCTGCTTGGCCCGGCTGACAGTATGTCCACGCACAGGAACGGACTAAACGTCACCTGAACCTGGTTGTTGCTGCCGCTGCGTCTTAGTAAATGTGCCGCTGGACGGACGTGGCGACGAACTGCTCGATGTCCATGATTGCCTGGGTGGTCGCCTGACCGACAAGGTCCAGCCTGCGCACCTGCTCGATGCGTTCCGCGGCGCTATTCAACTCGCGGCGTGACAACATGCCGCGCAGAATGCCGCACGCATCCGTCAGGCTCAGCAAGACGATGTCCCTCGGATCAGGAATCTCATCGCTGAAAAGAATGCTCATGAGGCGCAGGCGCACCTCGCGCTCTTCCTTGCCGTCAACCATGGGATAGCGGCGCGACTGGAACACCCAGAGAAAGCGGTCATCCTTGCGCTCCAGGATGCCTCCGTCGACCAGGCGATTGAGCGCCTCTTCACGGATTTCCGCCGCGCGGTTGGCCGTATGCTCAACCCAATAACGCGCGTTGCGCTCCTCTCCGGCGGATATGTCCGCCAGCGTTGGATCCAACAATGAATCGCCAAGCGGCGAGGAATCTACCAGCACCAATCGCTCAAGGTCGGTGTCGATGCGATTCTCAAGTGCGAGATCCATCAGGACGGCCCCGGCGAGGGCATAGTCCATGGACCAACTCGGCACGCGGGCAAATCGACCGTCATCGTCGTTCAAGAGGAGCAAGATGATCTCTTCGGCGAAACGTAGTGGCATGTTTTCCCCCTACTCTCACTGACAGCTGCGCGGGTTTGACGCCGCCGCCCTTGGTTCGACCCCCAGTATTTGCTATTCCTGTTCCATGAGAGACGCTTCAACCTCATTGTAGCCCACGCGCCAACACAAATGCATTAAGGGTTCGGAGCTGCTAAAGGCCGTCGGCATGCGAATGTGGACTCCCATGACATCTGCATGGTACATCTGAGGAGGTAGCGTAGCGCGATTGCATACACCTAATCCTCTCTTAGTCGCCCTGCGGGACGGAAGTGGGGAGTAGGGACCAACATGATCCAGGTGCCGTGTTGGGTTGACAGTCTGGCGCGTTGCGCGTGATTTCCGTATTCAGGCGATGCGCGCGGGTGATTGCGAATCCCATAATGCTCGCATCCGTGCTTGCCGTGGCCGGATCGATCTCAACCGCAGTCCCGGGCATTGTTCCCCCCGGACATGCTGCAGCCCAGCAGACGGAGACGCAACAGCCTCTCGCTATTGAAGGTCCCACAACCGTCGAGTTTCCCGAGAACAGTACCGCCGCCGTTGCCACGTATCAGGTGACGAACGCCGCAGCCGACTCGACAATCTCCTGGTCAATCGATGGCACTGACGCACGAAGGTTGTCCGTCGATGGCGACGGCGTCCTGCGTTTCAAGGCGGCCAAGGACTACGAAAAACCCAACGACGGCAATCGCGACAACGAGTATGAGATCGGTCTGTCGGCGACCGATGGATCGATGCATGCCTCCGTTGACGTGATCGTCAGGGTCACGAATGTCAACGAGCCGCCGGCTTTTGAACTCGAAAACGCCGAATTCTCGGTCGAGGAAAACGCATCCGCCAATCGACGCGTGGGCCGCGCGCTCGTCGTTAGCGACCCTGACGACGGCGATTCGAGGACGTTCTCAGTGGAGGGGGAGGATGCAGACCTGTTTCACATCGACGCCGAGGGACAGATTCGCGTGCTCCCCGGCGCCGTGCTCGACTACGAAGCTGCAGGCGTTTTCAACGTCACCGCGCTTGTAACGGATGTGGGCGGTCTGAGCGATTCGCTGCCTGTGCAGATAAGCCTGACTGACGCGGATGATCCAGGAATGATTACATTCTCGTCTGCCGGACCATTCGTTGGCGTGCCGTTCACCGCGACGGTTTCCGATCAGGATGGCGTTACCGGTCGCATCCGATGGAGATGGTATCGCGCCACGAGCGCCGACGATGAATTCCGGCGAATCGATGGAGCGACCCGGAGTTCTTATACCCCGGTGGAGGATGACGAGGGCTACCTCCTGCGGGTAACGGTTTCGTATGACGACAACTTTGAAGTGGGGGCTTCGGCTTCGGGAACCAGCGCGGCAGTTGGCAGAAACGCCGCGCCTCAGTACGAATCGGCGTCCATTAACCTGACCGTACCGGAGGAGACGCCTGCCGGAACGAGCGTCGGCGACCCCGTCTCGGCCACGGACGGTGATGGTGACGATCTTGTTTACGCCCTTTCAGGCGAGGATGCGTCCTACTTTGCGGTCAACGCTTCAACCGGACAGATCACTGTTGGCGCCCAGGCGTTGCCGGATTCGGAGACGAAAGGCAGCTACACCATGATTGTCACTGCGACGGATGAAGCCGGGGCCACAGCGTCCATCACGGTGATGATTACAGTCAGCGTTCCAAATGCTCCACCCGTTATCACCGGCCCCGCCAGTTTGAGCTACGCGGAGAACGGGCAGGGGAGTGTGGCGACGTATTCCGCCACTGACCCGGAGGGCGACGGCGTCACGTGGAGCGTGGCAGGAACGGATGCTGCTCGGTTTGGGATCAGCGAGACGGGAGAGTTGTCATTCAACGTGCCGCCGGATTTTGAGGACCCGCGCGACGCCAACAAGGACAACATGTATGAGGTGACAGTGACCGCGTCGGACGGGAGTCTGTCGGCCAGCCTGAATGTTGAAATCACCGTTACCAACGTCAATGAGTTCGGAGCGATCACCGGCCCCGCTGCGGTGAGCTATGCGGAGAACGGCACGACAGCAGTCGCGACGTACTCCGCCACTGACCCGGATGGAGACGGCGTCACCTGGAACGTGGCGGGAATGGACGCTACTCGGTTTGGGATCAGCGAGACGGGAGAGTTGTCGTTCAACTCGTCGCCGGACTTTGAGGACCCGCGCGACGCCAACAATGACAACGTGTATGAGGTGACGGTGACGGCGTCCGACGGCAATCTGTCGGCCACGCTGGATGTTGAGATCACTGTTACCAACGTGAATGAGACGGCCTCCATCACGGGCCCCGCTGCGGTCAGCTACGCGGAAAACAGCACAACAACAGTCACGACATATTCCGCCACTGACCCGGAGAACGACGGTGTTACGTGGGGCGTGGCGGGAACGGACGCGGCGCGATTCTCCATCAATACGATGGGAGAGTTGTCATTCAACTCATCGCAGGACTATGAGGATCCGCGTGATGCCAACAAGGACAACATCTATGAGGTGGTGGTGACGGCCTCCGACGGCAACCTTACGGCCACGCTGGATGTTGAAGTCACCGTTACCAACGTCAATGAGTCTGGAACGATTACAGGGCCCGCTTCTGTGAACTACGCGGAGAACGGGCAGGGGAATGTGGCGACGTACTCTGCCACTGACCCGGAGAGCGACAGTGTCACGTGGGGTGTTGGAGGAACGGACGCGGCCCGGTTTGAGATCAGCGAGTCTGGTGAGTTGTCATTCAACGTACCGCCGGACTTTGAGAATCCGCGTGACGCCAACAAGGACAACGTCTACGAGGTGACGGTGACCGCGTTCGATGGCGATTTCACATCGACTCTGGATGTCACTGTCGCCGTGACGAATGTGAATGAGTCGGCCTCCATCACCGGCCCCGCTGCGGTGAGCTATGTGGAGAACAGCACGACAGCAGTCGCGACATATTCCGCCGCTGATCCGGAGGGCGACGGTGTCACATGGAGCGTGGCGGGAACGGACGCTGCTCGATTCGGGATCAGCGAGACAGGAGAGTTGTCATTCAACATGCCGCCGGACTTTGAGGATCCGCGCGACGCCAACAAGGACAACGTCTATGAGGTGACGGTGACAGCATCGGACGGAAACCTGTCGACCGCGCTGGATGTTGAAGTCACCGTCACTGACGTGAACGAGGCTGCCTCCATCACCGGCCCCGCCAGCGTCAACTACGCGGAGAACGGGACGGCGAGTGTGGCGACATATTCCGCCACTGACCCGGAGAGCGACGGAATCACATGGGGTGTGGCGGGAACGGACGCGGCGCGATTCTCCATCAACACGATGGGAGAGTTGTCATTCAACGTGTCGCCGGACTTTGAAGATCCGCGCGACGCCAACAAGGACAACGTCCACGAGGTGACAGTGACGGCCTCGGACGGCAATCTGTCATCCACGCTGGATGTTGAAATCACCGTTACCAACGTCAATGAGTCCACCGCCATCACCGGCCCTGCCAGTGTCAGCTACGCGGAGAATGGCACGACAGTAGTTGCGATGTACTCCGCCAATGACCCGGAGGGCGACGGCGTCACATGGGGCGTGTCGGGAACGGACGCGGCGTGTTTCTCCATCAGTGCAACAGGAGAGTTGTCATTCAACTCATCTCCCGATTTTGAGAGCCCGCGTGACGCCAACAAGGACAACGTCTATGAAGTGTCGGTGACGGCGTCGGACGGCAATCTGTCGTCCACGCTGGATGTTGAAATCACCGTCACTAACGTCAACGAGGCTGGAACGATCACCGGCCCTGCCAGTGTCAGCTATGCGGAGAACGGTACGGACAGTGTTGCAACGTACACCGCGACAGACCCGGAGAGCAACGGAATCACGTGGAGCGTGACGGGAACGGACGCGGCGCGGTTTGGGGTCAGCGAGTCCGGTGAGTTGTCGTTCAACTCATCGCCGGACTATGAGGACCCGCGTGACGCCAACGAGGACAACGTCTATGAGGTGACGGTGACGGCCTCCGACGGGAATCTGTCGTCCACGCTGGATGTTGAAATCACCGTTACCAACGTCAACGAGTCCGCCGCCATCACCGGCCCTGCTGTGGTCAACTACGCGGAGAACGGTACGGCGGCAGTCGCGATGTACTCTGCCACTGACCCGGAGGGCGGCGGAATCACGTGGGTCGTGACAGGAGTAGACGCTGCACGATTCTCTATAGGCGAGTCGGGAGAGTTGTCATTCGATTCGTCGCCGGACTTTGAGAACCCGCGTGACGCCAACAGGGACAACGTGTATGAGGTGATGGTGACCGCGTCCGATGGCGATTTCACATCGACTCTGGATGTCACTGTCGCCGTGACGAATGTGAATGAACCCCCGACATCAATCAGCGGTCAGACGGTGGTGGACTACCGTGAGAACGGTGTGGGCACTGTTGCAACGTACACGGCGGATGACCCGGAGGGCGACGGCGTCACATGGGGCGTGTCGGGAACGGACGCCGATCTCTTTGACGTCGATCAATCGGGTCGGCTGACTTTCAGAAATCCTCCAAACTTCGAGGTTCCTCTTGACGCGGATATCGACAACACATACGAGGTGCGCATCCTGGCGGGCACGGAGCCGGGCGCTGCCAGACTTGACGTTGCGATTGACGTATCAGACGCCAATGACGCACCCCGCTTCCCGTCCGGAGCCGTCGTCACCGAGGTCCCGGAGAATTCATGCCCCGGCGCCCATACCCTGTATCGTGGTATCGGCGAAACGGATGAAGATGGTGACCCGCTCACCTATGTGCTGGCAGGACCGGATGCCCAGTCTTTTGTGATCCATCCTCCCACCGGATCTGTAACACTCGGCCCCGGCACGTTCCTGGATTTCGAGGTCTCGCGAGAACCATTCATGCTGCGCTTGTCCGTCTCGGACGGACGAGACGACGTGGGCAATGCCGAGGGCGCATTCGTTGCGGATGACTCCTTCGATCTCACCGTGGCTATTGCCGACGTGAACGAGCCGCCGGTCTTTACCGAAGCCCGACTCATCCTGGATGCGTGCGGCGGGCCTGTGGGACATGAACCCGGTCAACTCCACAGGACGGTTGTCTCCGGCGCTCGCGGCGGGAGCCCTGTGGGCGCCAGACTCTCGACGACGGACCCGGAGGGAGAGCCTGTCCGTTTCAGGATTGTCAGTCAATCGGATCAAGGGGCATTCGGTATCGATGGAACATCCGGGCAGATCATGGTTGCACCCGATTTCTCTCCCAGGGACGCGCGGCGGGTCTATACCCTCCGTGTTGCCGCAACGGATGGCGAGTTGGAGTCGCAGATAGAGGTTCGCATAGCCGTTGAAAGGGCTCCAAAGCCGGTTGTGGAGCCGGAGATTGACACTTCTCGTGACGATGAGCCTGATTCCGAATCCGATGATCCATCAGTTGATCCAGAACCGGACGAAGAGACCGGTAGTGAGTCAACAGAGATCGATGGACCAATGGCCACAGAGGATCACGCGCCGGAGAGACGTGTACCCCTGCAAGAGAGACTCCACCAACGCCCGGACCCTGAGTTTGTGCCCGTGCCGGGCGCGGCGCAGGTGCCGAGATTTGCGGCGGCAGAGGTCAGTGATGAGGCCGGTCGTGTTCGCCTCACCGCCCCGGCCGCCACGTTCCCTGTCCCGTACCAGGTCCGCCTCATGCAGGATGAGGTCGTCTGCAGCCAATTGCTTGAGAGAGCCGAACTGTTGACGTGCGTGTCTGTCTCCGTGGAGTTCTTTGACGTGGAAGGTGTCCCCTTTGCGCAGGAATCCCTGAGTCGCTCGGCGCTGCTTGAGATCATCTTGAGAATGGGGGACGGGGCGGGAACTGCCGAAAACGGAGATGCCCGCATTGAAGTTGACCACGACTCGGTTGGGATGATCATGAGGCAGAACGATGAGCAGGAATGGAGCTATACGCACGCAGACCTGAGAGAACCGGCAGACGGCTCGCTAATCCTTGCGGCACGGGTGAGATCGCCGGGGCAGTACATTGCGCTGGTGACCGAAACAGGAACGGAAAGAGAGGCTTCTGCCGGTGCAGCGCCCATGAACTTCCTGAAGACTGCGGCTGCCCAACAGTATCAAAGCACTGCCGGGAAGAGCGCCCCAACGCGCACTGTTCCGTTCGTTTACGATTCCCTCGCCGCTCATCCTCAGTCACAACCGGTACCAATCGTTTCAGCCGAGCCCCAGGCATGGCGCATGGCGCGCCTCTTGATTGCGCTACTATTGGACGTGACGGTAGCGCTTTCCGCGGGCTTCTTTCTTCAGCGGATCACTTTCCGATCGCGCTAGACAACTGCAGAGGTATTGATTGACCGGACATATCGCCTCCCGCCCCGCCATTGAGGTTGTGGGTCTCCGAAAATCCTATGGCAATTTCGAGGCCGTCAGGGGTGTGGACCTGCGTGTCGAGACCGGGGAGGTCTATGCGCTGCTTGGACCGAATGGGGCCGGAAAGACGACGACGGTCGAGATCCTCGAAGGCCACAGGGATCGGAGCGCGGGAACGGTCGCCGTTCTGGGCCATGATCCCGCGCGCGGTGAAACAGCATTCCGTCAACGCATCGGCATCGTCCTGCAGACGACGAGCGTTGACGGGTATCTGTCCGTTGCGGAAACCGTGAATCTCTTTCGCGGCTATTATCCCGATCCACTGCCGCTTGATGTCGTCCTCGACGCGACCGGCCTGACGGAACAGTCCCGCGTTCGGGTGGGGAAACTCTCAGGCGGCCAGCAGAGGCGGCTTGACGTTGCCGTGGGATTGGCCGGCAACCCTGAGCTGCTGTTTCTCGATGAGCCGACAACCGGCTTTGATCCATCGGCTCGCCGCGGCGCGTGGGACATGGTGAAGAACCTCCAGGGACTCGGCAAGACGATCCTCCTGACGACGCACTACATGGAGGAGGCGGAATACCTGGCGGATCGCGTCGGGATCATGGTTGAGGGCCGCGTTGTCGTGGAAGGGTCGCCGCAGGAGATTGCGGGAGCCGGCGGCGCGACGCTCATCCGCGTCCGCCTGCCGGACGGCTCGGCAACGCCGCCCGAGTCTTTGGGCGCGCTTGCCGCAGGCGGGCAGGGAACATTTGAGATCCAGACGACGACACCCACGGCGATCCTGCATCAATTGACTGCGTGGGCGGTTGATGCGGACATTGAGTTCGAGGAAATCTCGGTCACGCGGCCATCGCTTGAGGACATCTTCATCGAGGTGACGAGTTCGAACGGGCAGGGCGGAGGTGCTGAGTCGTGAATATCGTCAGACTGGCCCTTCGCCAGGCGCGCTACCAGAACACGGCTTTCTGGCGAAACCCCGCCGCCGCCTTCTTCACCATCGTGTTCCCGCTCATGTTCCTGGTGATCTTCAATCTGCTGTTTGGCAACAATGAAATGGAGTACGGGGGCGGAACGATCAGTCTGTCTACATTCTACGTGCCCGCCATCATTGTTTTCGCGCTGGTTGGGGCGTGCTACAACAACATCGCGATGACTCTCGCCTTCAGTCGGGACAACGGCCTTCTCAAGCGGGTGCGCGGCACGCCGCTCCCGCCCGCGGCGCTCATCGCCGGCTACGTTATCCACTCGGTAGCGCTGGCCATCCTGCTTGTCGTCATCGTGCTTGTGGCCGGTGTGTTCGTCTATGACGTGGATATACCGACCGCGCGCATGGCCGCGTTCATCGTGACGTGCATCGTTGGGGCAGCAACGTTCTGCGCGCTGGGTGTGGCGGTGGCGAATTTCATTCCGAACGCGGACGCCGCGCCCGCAATCGTGAACGCGAGCATCCTGCCTCTCCTTTTCATCTCGGACGTGTTCATACCCCTGGATGACGCGCCCACGTGGCTCACCACGTTCGCGGACATCTTCCCCGTGCGTCATTTCGCGACGGCCATGCACGAATCGTTCCATCCATTCGCCACCGGCTCCGGGTTCGAGCCGATCAACCTCGGGGTTATGGGAGTGTGGATGCTGGCAAGTATCGTGTTAGCCGTACGGTTCTTCAGATGGGAGCGGCGGCGCTGACGCCATTCGCGCGGCTGTCGTTAGGCAGGATTCTTGCCCCCGCTACTCCTCGTCGTCCTCTCGACCAAGGAAGACCTGTGTGAGGATGTCCGAGTCCTCTATCTCTTTGGGCGTTCCCTCAAACGCCACGCGCGCCCGTTCCAGGATGTAGCCGCGGTTGACGATGTTCAGCGCACCCCTGATGTTGTGCTCCACGAGGATGATCGTCGTGCCGAACGTCTTGCTTATCTCCGTGACCCGCTGAAACACCTCCGAGACGATGATGGGAGCGAGGCCGAGGGTCGGCTCGTCCAGCAGCAGCATCTCGGGCGATGACATGAGTCCGCGTCCGAGCGCCAGCATCTGCTGCTGCCCGCCGGACATGGCGCTCGCCGGATCACGCCGTTTGTCGCGCAGGATGGGGAAGAACTCCATGACGGCGTCAAGACGCCTGTTCCGCTCCGCAGCGTCGCTGACGTGCATTCCGCCAAGCTCCAGGTTCTCCTGGACGTTGAGATGTGTGAAGACGCGGCGGCCCTGCGGAACCAGGGAGATGCCGCGCTTGACGATCTCATGCGTGGGTGAATCCAGAATGTCGTTGCGCCACCGGATCTGCCCGGATGAAACGGGCGCCATTCCCATGACGGCCTTGAGGATCGTGGACTTGCCCGCGCCGTTGGGTCCCATGAGCGCGACAACTTCGCCGGGGTAGATCCGCACGGAAACGTGGTCAAGGGCGATGACCGCGCCGTAATGAACTGAGACGTCGCTTAGTTCGAGCAACGGCGCAGCAGTGTCCAACTGCTCCTGCTCACTCCGGTGTTCCTCGTGTGCCGTCATGGTTGCCTCGCCGTCATCAGTTGCCCAGGTACGCTTCAATGACTGCCGGATCGTTCAGCACGCGATCCGGCTGCCCGTGCGCCAGGAGTCGTCCACTGTCCATGACGATGAGGTAATCGGAGAGCTCGCGCACGATGCCCATGTTGTGAGATACGAAGATGATCGTCCTGCCGTTTTCCTGCAGCTCCCGCATGACGCCCTTGACGACCTCAATCATGTGAAGGGCGAGGCCGGCAAAGGGCTCATCAAAGAGGTAGACTTGGGTGTTCATCGCCATTAGGCGGCCAACCTCCAGGAGCTTTCGTTGGCCGTATGACAGTTCTTCCGCCAGATCGTTGCGCTTTTCCCACAAGCCCACCACGCGCAAGATTCTCTCCGCGCGCTCCCTGTGCTCCCTGCGGGCCCGCTGGAAGAGCGAGAGGAAAGACGACCTCTCCGTCATCACAACGTACAGGTTGTCCAGCACACTGATCTGCTCAAAGAGCCGCACGTCCTGGAATGTTCGGGTCAGTCCGATGCCCGGAGAGTTGTACGGCCTGATCATGCGGAGGCGGGTTGGCCCCACAATGACCATTCCGCCGTCGAGAGGCAGGGTCCCGCTCAGCAGGTTGATCAGTGTCGACTTGCCGGAGCCGTTGGGGCCGATGATGGCGGTGATGAGACCGCGCGGAATGCTGATGGAGAGCCGGTCGACCGCGGAGACGCCGCCAAAGCGCTTCTCAATGTCGAGCGTCTGAAGGACGAATGAGCCTCTGAACCGGTGTTGTTCGTACAGTGTCATAGCTTGAACCGTCCTGCGACTCCTTGCGGCCTGAACAGCATCAGCAGCACCAGCAGTGTCCCCAGTATGATCTGCCGCACCTGGCCCACGTGCTCCGGCGGCAGGAACGGCACAAAACGGACTCCCTCCTCCAGCAGCACGAACGCCAGCGCGCCGAGCAGCGATCCCCAGATGCTGGCCAGCCCGCCAAGGATCACGATGGCGACAAGAAGAATCGACTCAAGGAGGATGAAGGAGTTGGGGTCGACGAAGGAGGTGTACGTGGCGAGCATCGCCCCCGCCAGCCCGGCCATCATCGCTGAGATCACCCAGATGGCCAGCTTGTAGCGGGATGAACGGTAGCCAAACACCTCGATAGCGTCCTCGTCCTCGCGCACGGCCTTCAGCACCCGCCCGAACGAGGATGTGACGATGAGCCACGATATGCCGACGATGATTGCAAGGAATGCCAGCGCAAGCAGCAGAAACTCCAGGTCATCGTTCAGGGTGTATCCGAAGATGACGGGTTTCGGAATCTGGTGAATGCCGAAAGGTCCGCGCGTGACCCATTGCCAGTTGACGAAAACGTTGTACGCAATGATGGCGAAACCGAATGACACCAGCACATAGACATCGTCACGGAACCGGCTGAACGCGACGCCAACAACGAATGCGACCACCCCGCACAGCACGACGGCCACGGGCAGCGCGGCAAAGAACGGCCACGCGAAGATCTGGATGATCTCTCCCTCCAATAGCTCCTGGCGCGGGTTGGCCGTCAACACGGCCACCGTGTACGCGCCGATGCCATAGAATCCCACGTGGCCGACGGACAGGAGGCCGGTGTAGCCAAGAACGAGGTTCAGGCTGACGGCCAGCATTGCCCAGATGGCGAATACCGTCATCAGGGTGATGGAGAACCCCGTGCCGCGCGTCAACATGAAGGACGCCGCCGCCAGTACCACGATCACCGTTGCCCATATCTCCAGGTGGTTGCGCACGGAGAACACGATCAGCTGTGGCAGCCGCGAAAGGCCCTGCGCGATTTCCTGTTGACGTGTCTGCATCGTCTGTTCCTACCGCCGTGCAATGATTCCTTTTGGCCAGAACGACAGGAACAGGACGAGGAGGATGAGCGCCACGCCGTCCTGCCACTCTCCGGCAATGTCCCAGATGCCAAACTGCTCCACGATGCCCAACAGGAACCCGCCGAGAATCGCGCCATAGAGGTTGCCAATCCCTCCAACGACGGACGCGATCCAACCCTTCAACAGCAGCTCCAGTCCCATGCGCGGCTGAATCGCGATGTCCTGGCCGGTGAGTATTCCGGCGAATGCCGCGTACATCGCTCCGATGAAGAAGACGATGGCGATGATCGCCGTCGTGTTGATGCCGACGACACGAGCAATCTGCTCGTCGTCGCCGATGGCGCGGATAAGCTTGCCGAGCGGTGATCTGTGTATGAGGAACCACAGCAGGACAAATCCGACGAATGCGCAGCCGATGGCGAACAACGCAAACGCCTTGAACGTCGCGCCGCCCAGCGTCAACAGGTTGTTGCCAAACGAAGCGGGCAGCGGGTGTGTGGTGTTGGAGAAAACCATGACAAGAATCGCCGTAATGGTGAGCAATATGCCAAGAGTTGCGACAAGCATGATCAGGGTGGAGCGGGCCCGGATGAGGATGAAGGCATAGAGCCCGCGATAGAGCGCCAGGCTTACAGCTCCGGCAAGGAGGCAGGACACCAGCCAACTGATATAGAGGCGCGACTCCGGCGTTTGGGCGAGCGTGATGGCCGCGACTACTCCGACAACAAGCCCGATACCGGCGCTGAGAATGGCAGCCAATCGTGCCGACCCGGGAGCGAATCGGCTCAGCGCCCAGTAGAGAGCCGCCCCGATCACCACGGCGCTGATGAGCGCTATCAGCGGGGCGGCGGTCTGATGGAGATTGTCGGGATACTGGAGCAGTATTGATGTGTAGATGCCTGCGCCGATTGCAACCAGGAGATACGCTGCCCGGACAAGCGGAGCAGAGTAACGGCTCCGCAGGCGTTCAAAGAATGCAGTGTGCAGCGCCCATGCCACGACTCCGGCAACCACGATTCCGAGAGCGATGTTCAGGCCGATATTCGCGGGGTCGTAGGCAGTGTCGGTTGCCTGTCCGGCCCTGAGATAGAAGACGGCGTATGCGCCGATTGCCGCCGCCGCGCCGTAATAGAGGTCAAAGAACCAGACCGTGCTGTACACAAGCGTGAATCCGAGCGCGAGCAGGGCGTACACTGCGCCCACGTTCAGGCCGTTGATGGTGAATTGCAGGGCCTGATCCGGAGACTCGGTGATCTTCCACCCGATGTATGCGACGGCCCCAAGCGTAAGCGCGATGGCAAGTATGAGGGTGGGCCTGCCGGGTCGCGTGAGAGAGTCCATACGGTGGGGTCTCCGGTTCGGGTGTCACTGTCATCCTACGCACCCCGCGGTGAGAATGACAACGACTGTCAGCACGGCGGCAATGCCCTGTTCCCTGACCGGTGTCAGCGTGGAGCGAACCGGAAATCAGCGAGCGCGGCGTATCTTGCGCACGGCATCGATGCGGCCGAGGGCGATGCGCCGCGCCGCCTCATCGGTGGAGATGCTCTCCGCCCTGGCGTTCTCATACACGGAGGTCAGCGTGTTGTAGATCTGCCCCGTCTTGCGGCGAGCCTCCTCCGCGCTGTAGCTGCGTCCAATCTCATGGGACACGTTGATGACGCCGCCGGCGTTGACGATGTAATCGGGGGCGTACAGGATGTCCCGCGCGGCAAGATCATCCGCGTGGCGCGGCTCCAGCAGTTGGTTGTTCGCCCCGCCGCACACCGCCGTGCATCGCAATTGCGGAATCGTCTCGTCATTCAGGATGCCGCCAAGCGCGCACGGCACAAAGATGTCGCACTCGTAGCTGAATACCTCATCCGGTCTGATGGGAACGAGGCCGAATTGGTTCTGCGCCCGCTCCACCCGCTCCTCGTCAATGTCCGTTCCGTAGATGACGGCGCCCTCTCCCTTGAGATAGGGCAGGAGATAGTTCCCCACCTTTCCCAGGCCCATGAGCACCACGCGCATTCCACTGAGGTCATCCGAACCCCAGAGGTATTGCGCCGTTGCCAGCAGACCCTGGTAGAGGCCGTATGACGTCATGGGAGACGGGTCGCCGCTGCCTCCGGATTCAGAGGGCAGGCCGGTAACGTAGCTTGTTTCCCGCGCGACCCACTGCATATCCGCCGTTGTGGTGCCGACATCCTCCGTGGTGATGTACTTCCCGTTGAGGGAGTCCACCTTGGTGCCGAAAGAGCGGAGGAGGGACTCCGTCTTGTCCCGGGCGGCATTGCGCATGATGATCGCCTTGCCGCCGCCAAGGTCGAGCCCGGCGGCGGCGGACTTTAGCGTCATGGCCTCAGACAGCCGCAGCACGTCCATGATGGCGTCCTGCTCCGTGGCGTGCGGCCAGATGCGGAGACCGCCGAGCGCGGGGCCGAGCGTTGTGTCATGGATGGCGATTGCGCCGCGGAGGCCGGTGGAGGCATCCCCGAACACCATCAACTGCTCGTGCCCGTGCTCCTCCATGTAGCTGACGTAATCGCTCATTGTCGCCAGCCCTTTCAGGTGGGAATCACCAATCCGTCATAACCGAAACGTCTAGCCATCTATGCCTTTGTGCCGTCGCTGACGAAGTTGACGAAGTTGTCCAATGCGCCCGCGACGTGTTCCAGGACATCCTTGATGGATTGATCCTCATGTGAGCGAGTGAGATCGGCGTCGTCAACACGCAGAAGGGCCCCGTTGAGCGCTCCGAGCGCCTGCGCGCCCTGCTCCAGGATGGCGCGAGCCTCGCTCTGCCCGGGATTGCCGGTGACATCCAGGATCTTGTTGACGTGATTGACATGCTCACGCGTGTGGTTGGCGGCTCCGTACAGGAGGTTGCGTATGGGGGTTGGGCGGCCGCCATATCCCGGGATCTCCCTGTCGAGGTCCTCGTTACTCAGATTCACCGCGGCTTCTGCCAGCGCGGCGTAGCCGGAAGCCAGTCGGTCGATTAGTGCCTGTGTGTCTGTGCGCGCCATTGTGTTTCTCCCCCCAATGGATGTTGCTGCTCTACGGCCATGCTAGTCATACGGCCAAATCAATCGTAGTGAATGCGCCGCGCCGCGTCCATACGGCGTCTTGGGAGTCAGGACGGGGTATCGTCGTCTTCCGTGCCCTCGACTCTCTTCTGCAAGCTGTCCATCCAGTATTCCGTTATGCGACTGATCATGGGACTGAGTCCGGTGACACCGAGCAACTGGGGCGGGGGGCCGTCAAAGACCTCTTCAGACGTCATAATCGTGCCGTCTCGATCCGGCGTAAACGTCCACGTGTGAATGCTGGTGACGCCGAATCGTCTGCCCGTCCACGCGATGCTGTGGGGCAGGTCAACGTTGACGATTGTCACATCGACTCCCAGGGTTGCCGGGCCGAGTCCCATCGTCATGCGCAGACGCGCCCCATCCTTCCAGGCGTCGCCCTCCACCCAGCGCGCGCCGCGAAACGTGGGGATCCAGCTTGGCCACCCGGCGACATCGGCAAACTGCTCCCATACCTTCTCAGGCGGGGCGGCGATTCGATTGAAATGCTTGATTTCCAGTGCCATTGCTAACGCTCCACATGTACCGATTCGGCCTGTCGCTTGAGAGATGCCAGCCAGCCCCGTGACATGGCTTGTACAACGGGACGAGGATAGAAGATGCGCACGGGTAGGTAAGGACTGCGAAAGGTCTTTTGGTCCGTCACGTGCGTCGTGGAGCCGCCGGCCTGTTCTTCAAATGTGAATCGCCGCGTTCCGGTGACGGACAGCACCGTTGATTCCCACGTCACGGCGTCCCGGCCATACTCTGTGACGAAAACGCTGAATCCAACGGGGCGGCGCGCCATGCGCAGCGTCATATGAAATTCGGAGCCGATTGCCCACGGCTCGCCACTCATCCAGGCGGCATCCCGGCAAACGCTATTCCACGCAGGCCACGATTCCAGGTCGTCGAAGGCTGCGCGAACGGCCTCCGGCGGAGCAATGATCTCCGTCGATTCCCGGAGCACCAGGGTACGTACGGTGGGCGGCATCAATTGGCCTCTATCGCCTCGCTTTGCATCACACGGCCGGAATCCATTAAGGATGCGGTAAGAAGGTGCAGATAAATCATGCCACCAAATGGCTGCCACGTCTCTAGGATTCGGCGTACACCGTCGTAATTGAGACGATGATCGAGCTCCAGCCATTGCTCCAGGTGCTTGCGAACGCCCACGTCATCACCCGGAAAGATGCCCAAACGGCCGTCTCCGCGCAGCAGGGCGTACTCGGCAGACCATCGCCCCACGCCGTACATCCGGCGCAGCCTGTTCACTGCGTCAGTATCGCTCAGGTCAGCGATGATTGAGGTCTCAAGTTCGCCCTGAACGGCCAGCGCCGAAAGTTCAACCATTGCGCGGGCTTTCTGGCGGCTGTAACCGAGTCCAATGAGATCTTGCGCTGACAATTGAGCCACGTTTTCCGGCAACGGAAATGATACTGCCTCACCAAGCCGGGCGCCGCATGCCCCGGCAAGCCGCCCAAGGATCCGGAGTCCCGCCGTCAGGGTGATCTGCTGACAGGTGATGGCGTTTGTCAGCGCCTCGAACAGCGTGGGGTAGCGCGGAGGTTTTAAGCCCAACAACCTGGTTGCCAAGGAGGCAAGCGTGTTGTCACTCGACGCCATGCGGTGAAATGCGGCAAGATCAACGTCTGTTCCCAGCAGGCTGCGTATAACCGGCTCCACCGCGCCCCGGATGCCGTCATCCGTGGAATCGGAATCCAGGATGGCGCTGACATGAAGCAGGGGGGTGTCGATGGAGCCTGTCTGCGAAACCGAAACGTCAACGGGTACGCCGTCATGGACAAGCAGTCGGCTGTATGTTGCGGTTCCTGAATCCCAGCGGTCCCACGTGTTGTCCTCGCGGCGTTTGAGCGCCCATGTGGTCAGATCGAGGCGGTAGGGGGGCAGCGGGGTGAGGTCAAACTCAATGCGGCGCATGGAACCATTATGGCGTTCATGGCTTCCTCAATTGAATAACTCGTCGCGTTCCTGCGCGAAAGCGGCGGACGATTCGATGGCGTCTGTGACTGAAAACGCGGCGTATGATTCCGCCGAACCGTATTCGCGTGTTTGAACGACAACCGGCATCGGCAGCGCGTCGCCCATCAGGAGAGCCTGCTGGCGACTCTCCAGCCGGGCGAGAACGTTGCGCAACTTGGCGCGCTCCGAGACGCCCGAGAGGATCGCCTCGATGTCGCGCTCGCTGTCCAACAGGCAAACGAGCTTTGTGCCGATCTGCGACAGCACCTCGTCATGGATGCTGCTCGGCCGCTGATCAACAACGAGGAGCGTGACGCCGTGCTTGCGGTCCTCGCGCGCTATCGTTCCGAATATGGCCTGGCTCGCCACGCTGCGGCTCAGGAACTTGTGGGACTCCTCAATGGCGATGACGAGGGGCGCGGGCTCCTCGCCCGCCTCGCCCATGGCCCGCTCGGAGCGGTTGACGTACTGGTCATGGATCCGGCGCGTCAGGAGATTGGCGGCAAGCATGTAAGCGAGTTCGTGCCGGCCGTACTGTCCAAATTCCAGTACGACGGACATCCCTTTCTGGAGGTAATTGACAATGCTCCGCACCGAGCCGCTGCCGGAGTCCTCCGTGATGAAACCGAACCGCTCGAATGCGCGGAGACGGCGTTGCAGGGCCTGCATCGTACCCTCATGCTCGCCGATCTCATTGCGGAGCTCAGTCATGGCGTCGCCGTCCAACGCAAGGAATTCGGTGAACCATTTGTTGCCGTACTTGCGGTGGAGGCGGTAGGGCAGCTGCCGCCCCGCGTCTGTCAATCCCAGTGCCTCGGAGAGCGCCTCGATATCCTCCGGCTCAATCTCGTCGTGGCCGATGCGTATCTCACCGTCCGTGGGAACGCCGCGGCGGTCGGACGCCGCCTTGTCCAGTGTGAGTACGACGATACGGCTGCCAAAGAGTTGCTTGAGTCCCTTGACTTGCCGCGCGCGTTCACGGTCCGTACCCGCCCATCCATATTCGTTGTGCATGTCAAAGACGAGAACCCCGGCCTCCCTGGATTTCACAAGCCCCGCAAGCAGCTGCCTCACCAGGAATGTCTTGCCCGTGCCGGACTTGCCAAAGACGCCGACGGATCGCTCGGCGACTTTCTTGAGGTCGAGAACGATATCGACATTCTCCATGGCAAGGGGCTGTCCGATGCCGAGATGGGATTCGTCCTCCTCGCCGAAAACGCTGCGGATGTCCTCCATGTTGGCGTCAACCACGCGGGAAAAGTGGCGCGGCACTGTTCGCACGGGACGCGATTCGCCGGTTGCGGGGTCGATGATGAGGGTGGGGAGCACGTCCACGATGCCGTAGTAGGCAGTGCCTTCAAGCACGTCCGAAACGAACGGGTCATCAAGGTCGGGGACGATCGTTTCAACCGATCTGTCAATGGATTCCAGCCTGACGTCCGTGATCATGCCGAATGACCGGTTGGACTGCCCCTCGATGGAGACATACGCGCCGACGGCGATGTCCTCAACCGACCGTGAGCGCGACAGCCTGACCTCCACGCCGCGGCTGAGGGAGCCGCCGGTGACGACCCCAACCTCGCGCTCGCCCGGGCTTTCGAGATGTCCGTTGGATGTCATGTCGTTTCAACCCCGCCGGAGATGTGCGCGTCGGCGTTGGCGAGCCATCCGTCCGCATACTCAGTGAATTCTTCAAGCAAGCGTGTCGTGATGCGGTCTTCCTGGTACACCATGAACAGGTCGCGCTCCAGCGTCACGCCGTCCAGCGCCACAGTGGCGATCGTGCCGGCCTTCTCGCCGCGCCGCGTCGCGAGAGCGGAGACGAATGACACGCCCATGCCGGCCTCTACGCCGTTGATGACGGCCTGTGTGGACCCCAGGACCACACTGGGCATCCACCGGTGCGCGTCAACGCCGGAGTCCGCGAGAATGCGCTGGATCGAGGCCATCGTGCCCGAGCCTGACTCGCGGGCGATGAGTCGCTGACCGGCCAGTTCGTCGATGCTGATCGCCGTCCTGTTGGCAAACGGGTGGCCGGCGGGCACGACAAGGACGAGGGTGTCTTTGTAGATCGGTTTCTGCATCAGACTTGAGCGGCGGGAGGGGGCGCCAGTAAAGCCCACGTCGCGCGTGCCGCTCTCCAATTCGCTTATCACCGCTTCCGTGTCGCTCACGCTGAGGGTTGCGGTGACGTTGGGATGCAGGGCGGTGAAATCCGCCAAAAGGCCTGGGAGCAGGAACTCACCGGGAATCGTGCTCGCGGCGAGGCGCAGCGAGCCGGTCAGGTCGTGCGCGAGGCGCGCGATGTCCTCGCGCATCTCCGCGTCGGCGTCGGCAATGCGCTCCGCGTGACGGAGAAAGGCCTCGCCGTGTGGGGTGAGGCGTACTCGGGAACCGCCCCGATCCAGCAGGCGCGCGCCGAGTTCCCGTTCCAGTCGCTGTACGTGGAGGCTGACGGCGGGTTGGCTGATGTTGAGGGCGGCGGCGGCTTCAGAGAAACTGCCGTGTTTGATGATCTCCAGCACGGTGCGGATGTGTGAGATATCCATCGTCTGCCCTCACCCTCTTTCCGGAGAAGAAGCGGCTGCTGGCTGTGAGGATGGAGACGGGCGGATCTTGGCGAGGACGGTTTGCAAGCCCTGCATATCATCCCGCATGAGATGAACGAGGCGGCGGCCCGTCTCGCGCAGGTAGTCCTCCTGCGCGCGTGACGAGCCGCGGACGCTGGCAAGCGTCCGGATGGCGGCGGGCAGGAATTCGTTTGTCGCGTCCAACCGCGCTGCGGCGATGTTCTGCAGCGTCAGCGGGTCGTTCGCAAGGTCGGCGATATCCTCCACGCCCCCCGGGTAGACGAATGCGTGCAGTCGTGGAGGGCGCGGCGGCAGGTAGGCATACAAGCGGCCCTCGGCGCGGTGTGCGACGATGACGGCGGAGAACGTCGTGCGAATGAGGCGCGAAATCTCCGGGTGCCGTTCGTAGAATTCGTCCTCGGACTCGTACTCTGCGCCCCGCGCCGTTGGCCGGCGGCCCGCGTCCCGGGGCGTCGTTTCGGCTGACGAGACGATGGCAAGGGTATCAATGCCAAACTCGCGGATAACGGCGACAGAGCCGAGCGCGGGGGGCGTGTGGAGAAGCTGGGCCTCCGCCACGAAGCCGCCCGTGTTGGCCTCAATGACCTCCCCGATGCGGCCAAGCTGCACGCCGCCGTCCACGTTTTGCTCGGAAATGTTGTCTGTCATGACGGAATCATAGCGAACGTTGGCGCTTGGCTGCCGACTTTGCGGACGTGCGGTCAGGGGCGGAGCGGTTCATGGCCTCGTTCTCAAGCAGCTGCCGGAACAACGCGCGGTCATCGGCTCGAACCACTGCCTCCTCATGCGCCTCGGCAACCGAGAGCGGGTAGCCGTCTCCCAGGCGGACCTGGTCCCACAAGAGCGTGTGGAGCAGGTCTATCCGGCGCAACGACCATTCCGGCATCTCAACGCGGGCAAGCTCAACACCGGCTGCCATATAGAAGAAATGGGGCAGGTGCTCGCCGTAGCCCGTGACCTCATCGGACTGATTGCGAAAAACGCCAGAGCGGTCGCCGTCGCTTTCGAGCAGTTCGTCAAAGATGTCGCGGTCGCGCACGCGGGCAACCACATCGCATGGCCGCTCACCCTCCGCCTTGTCGCGGCAATACGAGCCGCAATTCGGTGTATCGAATGGGCAGATTGCAATGCGGAGCGCGTTCACGACTTCATTGGCGCGGGGGCGAGAGATGTACGAGGCAACGACAAACTCGCGTTGCGTCGCCACGTCCTGGAGGCGGGAAAGGGCGTCAAGATACTGCTTGCGAACGTCCGGGTCGGCGATGTTGTCGGCCTCGGCGATGCGCCATTGTGTCAGCGATCCATCGAGCAGGCCGACAGCAGGCACGCCGTCGGGCAATTGTTCCGCCATGTCCGCGAGGGCGCTGACCTCTGCCGTGTCGCGGTGGGCCGCGATGACCGATGAGCCAATCACGCGCTCATGCCCCGGGCGTCGTCGTCCCCCAAGCACCAGGTCGTCCGGCTTGTAGTACGTCCGCGCCTCACTGTCGATGACGGCATCAGGTGATTGGCCGTAGCGGATGTACACGCGTCCCACGTTGATCAGGTAGGCGTCGAACGGCGAATCGCGGTCGATTTCAATCTGGGAACCGTCGACGGCCAGCACGATGTAGTCACGGGGCGGCGCGGAGGGTGAGTGAGAATTTGTCAGAGGCTCGGTCACCCCGGAAACGAGCCACGAATAGACACCGCGTTGGGATTCGATTTTGTCTGCTAGTTGTTCAAAGGCGTCAGACTCAGAGTTGGCGCGGGCGGCTTGCAGCGCGCTAGCGAGACGGCGGCCAAATTCGGTGTTCTGCGCATCAAGATAGTCGGCAAGTTCGCCGACCTGCCGCGAGAGTTGGAGACGGTCAATAGGCATAGAGCACCAACTAGGCCAGAACGCGGTCGTCGCCGATGCGGCGTGTCAGGCGGCGGGCGTCCATGCTTTGCAGCAGCGGGAGGACGTATTTGCGGCTGCTGCCAAGCAGGTCTCGGGTCTCTGCGACGGTTATCTGGCCGTTTTCCCGGATGTGTGAGACCACCTGGTTCGTGATGTTCCGGTAGACCTCCGCATCGTAGACGATCCCCTCTCCGATGGGGATCACCTCCCCCGAATCTGCAAGGAACCCCAATAGCTCAGGGTCGATCGACAGGTCGGTTGGCGGATTGTTCCGCTTCTCACGGAGCCTGGCGACAAATGCGTCCGCGGCGGCGCGTTGAGGCTGGGAAAGGGCCGGTGAATGGTCGGGCAGGCGGACCGTTGCGCCCTCATCAACCAGGACACCCTCGGTCTGCATGAGTACAAGGATCTCGGGGAAATTCTCGGGCTGGGCGCGGAGGCGGCTGCGGAGGTCCTCCCGCGACGCGCCCCGGCGGAGGGGGAATGATTTGTGGTGCCCGGCCAGCTGATCCGCGGCAGCGGACGTGAGGGTGTTCCATCCGCCCTGCGAGTAGAGCAGGCGATTCGGGCCCTCGCCCACGCCGACAATCCGGCTTTCATCTTCCAATTGGGCGACGTGGTCGCGGGCGTCCTTGTCCGAGAGCGCCGATCGTCGCGCCAACTCTGCGACGGTCAGCGGGCCGCCGGAGTCCAGGGTTCGCAGTATGACCTCAGAGGGGTCGGGCGCGCTGAGGGCCTCAAGGCGCGCAATCAGGTTCGGATCGTTGCGCTTGTGGCGGCGGGCGTCCGTCTCGATGATCTCGCCGCCGCCCAGCGTACCCACGTTGGAGCGCAGGATGAACGAGTCGCCCTTGATGAGGGGCAGGGGAGTTTCAAGCACGATCTGGCACCAGCCGGAATCGCCGGAATGGAGGCGGTCGGACTCGAGGAGCCGGACGCGCGCCAGGGATTCGGCGGCGAGCCAGTGGACGGTGACCTGCATGTTGTGGCGGAGAGGGCCGGGGGCGTTGGCGGCCATGCGGATGTAGCCGTCCGCCGCGCCGGTTGTCTTGAGCCATCCACGGGTGGTGAGCACCTGCCCACGGGATACCTCATCGACGTCAACGCCGGTGAGGTTGACGGCGGTGCGGGAGCCGCGCTCGGCAGCCGTTTCGGCCTGCTTGTGGGATTGGAGGCCGCGCACGCGGACGTTTTTCCGGCCGGGCACGATTTCAAGCTCCGAGCCGACTGAGATGGAACCGTCGATCAACGTGCCCGTGACCACTGTGCCAAAACCGGAGATGGCAAATGCGCGGTCGATGGGGAGTCGTGGCCGCCCACGGTCGGGGCGCTGCGGCGTTTCCTGCAGCTGCGAATCCAGCAGTTCAATAAGGTCCTGAAGGCCATCGCCGGTCTGTGATGAAACGGCAACGACGGGTGCGCCAGCCAATGTGGTGGCCGCAAGTGTCTCCGCGACCTCTTCGCGGACAAGTTCGAGGAAGTCCGGCTCGACGAGATCGGATTTGGTGATGACGGCGATGCCTCGGTTGACGCGCAGGAGGTCGAGGATATCCAGGTGTTCACGCGTTTGGGGCATAACGCCCTCATCGGCGGCGATGACGAGCAGGGCAAGGTCGATGCCGCCGACGCCGGCGAGCATGTTCTTGATGAACCGCTCATGGCCGGGGACATCGACGATTCCGATTTCCTCGCCGGAGGGCAGGCGGAGCCACGCAAAACCGAGATCGATGGTCATGCCGCGCTCCTTTTCCTCGCGGAGGCGGTCGGGATCGATGCTGGTCAGCGCGTGGATGAGGGTGGATTTTCCGTGGTCGACGTGTCCGGCGGTGCCGATGACGTGCATGTGCGTTCCTGCTGCGTTTGGGCGTGTGCCCGCAGTATAGGGGGCGGGTTAGGGGTTTGGGAAAGGGGGGCTCGCCCTTCGGCGGGGTCAGGGTGAGCGGAGGGGGTCTTCACATCTTGTTGATCAGCGTGCGCGCCGTCGCGGCCACGTCAGCGGCGCCCTGAAGGATGGCGTTATCCGACGTCGCCAGCGGGACACCCAGGTTCCGCGCAAGGACGACGAACTCGGCATCGTAAGCTGAAAGGCCGCACTCTAAAGCGGTGTCCATCACCTGGGAGTCGCTCACGCTGACGATGCGGCCTCCCAACGCCAGCCGCGCATCATCGCACATCGCCCTGGCCTGCTCCGGCGTCAACTCTGCCCTCCGTACAAAGCCCAGCAGGACGTTGCGCAACTCACTGACCAGAATGCCGGGCGCGGCCCATTCGGCGTCATGCTCCAGCAACGCCGCTGAATCGGCCCCGTCCTCTCCACCAACCACGAGGCGTGTCATGACGTTGGTGTCAACTACAATCATGGCCGACCAGAGTCCCTCATCTCTCGCAGAGCGTTGTCATTCAGATCGATGCGCCCAAAGCCTTCGCGCCTGAGGCGTATTCGTTCCAGAAGCGCCTGCAGGTCCACTGGCTCGGTGCTAAACGACGACGCCAGCCTGGCAAGTATCTCCCCGTTCAGGCTGCGATGGTTCCGGCGCGCGGCTGATTTCAACTCCTGATGAAGATGGTCGGGGATGCTTCGAAGCGCCAGGTCAGGCATACAACCCTCCTTGCAAGGCTCAATGTCATATTGATGTCGTTATGGTATCACACTATCCAGTCGTCCTGGGACTGTCGAAGGGTGAGCGTGTGGGTTAGTTGGCGTTACGGGGTTTGATTGGCGCAATGCGATTTAGATTCCCGCTTTCGCGGGAATGACGGTTGGGGTGCGCGGGAATGACGAGGGGTTTAAGCGGTGGACATGATGCGGACGAAGACTTCGTTGGAGAGGAGGCGGCCGCGGGGGGTTAGGCGGAGGATGCTGCTGCTTTGTTCGGCGGAGTCACCATTGGTTCGTTCTAGGAGGGCGTCGGCGATGGATTGTTCGAGGGCGGGGCCGAAGAGGTCTGTGGGTGTGGAGCCGAAGCGGGTTTTGTAGTCTTCTTCACTCACGCCGCGGTTGAGTCTGAGGCCGAGGACGAGGGTTTCGGCCTGCCGCATGAAGTCGGTGTAGGGGTCAACGGAGTCTATCGGGGCGATGTGGTTGATGGCATCCACGTTGTGGATAGGGCCATCAAGGGGCGGCAATGGGTTGGATTCCGTGATCGGCTGCTTTGCCAGGCCGGCCATGCGATCGATGTAGCCGCGGGGCTGGCGCATGACGGAGAAGCGCGCGCCGAACATGTGGGAGTGGGCGCCGGGGCCGAAACCGAGGAACGAGGTGTTGAACCAGTAGCGGAGGTTGTGCTGACATTCGCGGTTGGGCATCGCCCAGTTGGAGATCTCGTACTGCTCCAGGCCGGCATCGGCCATGCGCTGCTCGGCCATCTCGTACATATCGGCGGCGAGATCGGGGTCGGGTGACGGCAGGCGTCCCGACTCCACCCATCCGTGGAACGGGGTCGATTCTTCGACGGTGAGGGCATAGAGGGACAGGTGCTCCGGGGCGAGTTTCAGCGCGCCTGTGAGGCTGGATTCCCACGTCTTGAGGGTCTGGCGGGGCAGGCCGTACATGAGGTCGAGATTGACGTTGCCCGCGCCGCCTGCACGCAGGGCGTTCATGGCGCGTTCCGTGCCGCCCGCGTCATGGAGTCGTCCGAGCATCTGCAGTTCTGAGGCGTCGAAGCTCTGCGCGCCCATGCTGAAACGGTTGACGCCGAGGGTCATGACGTCACGGATGAAGTCGCGTGTGACGCTCTCCGGGTTGACCTCCATGGAGATTTCGGCACTCCTGAGGCGGGGAAAAGAGTCGGCAAAGGCTCGCAGTATGTCTTCGACCTGGGCGGGCGTCAGTAGCGACGGGGTGCCGCCGCCGAAGAAGATCGTCTCGGTTTCCGGCCGGATGTCTGCGCGATTCAGGGCTTCGCCCCATCGGCGGATCTCAGTTGTGAGGGCGGCGACGTAGTCGGGGATGAGTTTCTCGATGCCGGCGTAGGTGTTGAAATCGCAATAGAAGCACTTGAAGCGGCAGAAGGGGATGTGGACGTATAGAGGGAGTGGGAGGGACTGGGGTTGGGGAGTCATCGCGGTTGGGCGATGCGGTTGCGGGAGGCGACGATGGCCTGGAGTTTGGCCTCGGCGATGGCGGCGGAGGAGACGGGGTTGTCGGCGAAGGTGGCGAATCCGCAGTCGGGCGTCAGGAGGACGCGGTGTTCGCCAAAGACGTCGATGGCGCGGCGGATGCGGGCATCAAGCAGGTCAGGCTCCTCAACGTGCGGGGACTTGGGGTTGACGATGCCGACGCCAATGCGCTTGTCGTCGGGGAGTCCGGCGAGAACGTCGATCTCTCCTGCGCGTTCCGTGCCCAATTCAAGGAAGAGGGTGCCAACATCGACGGCGGAGAGCAGGTCGATGAGGGGGGCGTAGTCGCCGGTGAGGGCGGCGGATTCGTCAGAGGTCCAGTTGCCGCGGCAGACGTGCATGGCAAGGCGTTCACGGGGTAGCCCGCGCGTGACCTGCTCCAGCAATTCCTGCGCGAAACCAAGCTCGGTTTTGGTGTCGTACCGCTCGCTGAGGGCACCGCACATGAAGCTGCGGCGCGCGCGGGAGGAGCCGTGCACGACTTCGGTCAGCACGGGCTCGTCGAACTGGACGATGGACGCGCCGGCGGCGAGCAGATGATGCGCCTCCTCACGAAGGACACGAACGACATCCTCCGCCAGTTCCTCGCGGGTGGTGTAGGGGCTCTCGCGGAGGCAGTCGAGCCACATGGTGCGGGTGAGCAGATAGGGGCCGGGGAGGGCGACCTTGACCGGCAGGCCGTCCGCCAACTGCTTGGCGAAATCCAGCTCATGGACAGCCAGGGAGTCGCTGCGCCCGAGGCGTCCATAGACGACGGGGTGGCGGACGCTGGAGGCGGGAACGTCAAGGGCGGCAAGCTCCCGCTCGAACTCCTCAGAGTCGTCCACCATTGCGGCGAGGTCCGTGAGCGGGATGAGTTGGGAGTTGTCCAGCAGGCCGCCGACGAAACTGACGTAGTTGTCGCGGCGCTGCTCGCCATCGGTGAGGACGCCGACGCCCGCCCTTTGTTGTGCCTGCACGCTGAGGCGGACGGCATCGTTGGCCGTCTCCGCGAACTCGTCATCGCTCATGCGGCCTTCGAGGTGGTCGTGGATGGCGCCGAGCATCCATGCGGGGCGCGGCCAACTGCCGATGCCCATGACGGAGAGAGGGGCGATTGCCGGGGCAGGCGACGGGGTAGGGAGGGACGTGGGGATGGAGATTTCGACAGCGGGGCGGGGGGTGGTTGATTGAGGGGCGGATTCCGTGTGGCCGTTGGCGCTGCGGCTCGCTAGCGCGCCTTTGCTGACAAGGAAGCTGCGCTGATCGCCTGCCTTTGTCCATGAAACGAGTTCGTTTCCGGTCATGCGGCTCCACGCGGGGAGTTCCACCTCGACGGTCGGCTCAGTGGACAGGATTTCAAGGAGTCCGCCCGGGGGCAGGGGGTCGATGGCACGGCGGATGAGCAGCAGGAGGCCGCCGCCACAGTCGAGGCTGCCGCCGTCGAGCGTGGTGTCGGGGCTATGGCTGTGCTGCGCGGTCGCGTCCATGATCTTTACCCGGCCAGTGTGTTCGGAGAGATCGCCTCGGCTAGTACGAGATGACGGGCACGCCCTCGGAGATGAACTCGATGAGGGTTGCGCCGCCGACGACATCCGCGCCGTCGATGAGGTTGGCGGGTTCGAGGCCGCGCTTGTTGAAGCAGGGGGCGCAGACGAGGATACGTCCGCCGCCCTCCACAAAGTTGTTCATCAGCTGCGAGAGGGGGGCGAAACCCTCCTCGTTGATGTCATCCGCGTAGCCCTTCTGCGAGACGCGGACGCCCTCTGTGCTGAGGAAGACCACGGTCTCCTTCTCGGAGCCGAGCGCGGCGTTGGCGAGGACGAAAGCGACCGTTGTGCGGTCGGGATCATCACCGGCGTGAGTGAGGCTGATACAAACCCTGTCGGACATCTGTGGAGTTCCTCCTGGGGCGGTTTTGGCCGCCTGCTATTTCTGTTCGATCCAGTACTCGGGGTGTTCGGCGTGGCGGAGTTGGCGGTTGGTGACGCGGCACCATGCGGGGATCTCCAGCGGGGCGGCGATGTCACGGGTGATCAGGCGGAAAAGGTCGCCGGTCTGGAGGGGGCGGAATCGGAGTCGGAGCTGTATGAGGACTTCGCCGCAGCCCATGTGGCCCGCGTCCCATTCCACGGCGAATGTTGGGGCGGGGACGTTTTCTGTGGTTGTTTCCGACATGTCTGGATTCCCGCGTCTATCAGCTTTACTTATAGCGCCCATAAGCATATCGCATACGGGAAAGCGTTTCAAAGGAGAGGGGCGAGTTCAGCGGCGTTTAGGAGTTTGCTTGCGTACCGGGTTCTGGATTCCCGCTTTCGCGGGAATGACGGAAGGGGGCGGGGATGGCGGGTGGGGGCGGGGATGGCGGGTGGGGTTCTCCCTTCGACAGGGTCAGGGCGAACGGGGGCGGGAGATTGTTCGTTGTAGGATGCGGGTATGAGTGGTGAAGGGCGGAGTACGCAGGTTCCCATCCTGGTGGGGTGGGCGATGGCGGATGCGCTGTTGGAGCGGATTGCGGCGGCGGATACGCGGGTACGGCTGTTGAATCGGGAGATTCCACCGCTGCCCGCGCCCACGCAGCTGTGGCCGCCGTTCCCTGACGCATTGCTGCCGTTGGTCCCACAGGCGGAGGTTCTGTTGACGCTGCGGCTGCCGCCGGGCGTGCCGGAGTCGATGCCCAATCTGAAGTGGATCCATTCACAGGCGGCGGGCATCGACTATGTGGACCGCGCACCGGGGCTGTTGGATGCGGGCGTGGTCATCACGAGCTCGTCCGGGGTTCATGCGAGGCCGTTGAGTGAGACCGTGATCGGCGCGATCATCGCGATGGCGAAGGGGTTTCCGCAGGCCGCGCGGCGGCAGGGCAGGCATGAGTGGCTGCGGTATACACCGGAAGACGTTGGGGGCAAGGTCGTCACGGTTATCGGGGCGGGCAAGATTGGGACGGCGATCGCCGAGCGGTGCCTGGTGATGGGGATGCGTGTTATCGGCGTGCGGCGGACCGCTCCGGCGGAGGGGTCGGATATCGGGCCGTTTCAGCGAGTTGTTGGACAGGACGAGTTGGTCGAGGCGCTGACCGCAAGTGATTACGTGGTGTTGTGCGCGCCGCGCACGCCGGAGACGGTGGGGATGATCGGCGTGTCCGAGTTTGCGGCGATGAAGGATGGGGCGCGGTTCATCAACGTGGCGCGGGGCGACCTTGTCGACGAAGGAGCGCTGATTGCGGCGTTGGAGTCGGGGCGCGTTGGCGGGGCGTATCTGGACGTGTTCGCGACGGAGCCGTTGCCGGATGAGAGTCCGTTATGGGACATGGAGAACGTGCTGATTACGGGGCATTCGGGGGCGGGGTCGGCGGACCGGGATGAGCGCGTGGTGGAGATATTCCTGGAGAATCTGCGGCAGTATTTCGGTGGACGGCCGCTGGTCAATGTGTACGAGCATAGGCGGGGGTATTAGGGGGACAGGGTGGGGGCAGTATCCGGGTTGGTGAGCAAATATGATTCAGATTCCCGCTTTCGCGGGAATGACGGAGGGGGCGTGGGAATGACGGGTGGGAGCGCGGGAGTGACCCTTCGACAGGCTCAGGGTGAACGGGGTCAGGGTTGTATTTGCTACACTATGGCGCGGCGAATAGGCGGATGTGAATAACGATGACAATCCCACTGGTACACGAGGCAGGACTCAAGATTCTTCGCTGCGCTCAGAATGACACCCCCCACCCCAGCCCTCCCCCACAAGGAGGGAGGGAGAATGAGGCAGGATAAATGATGACTAACCAGGATGTTTTCTCGGCGCGGCGGACGCTGGAGACGGGCTCCGGGCCGGTGGCGTATTACGACGTCAACGCTCTTGAGGAGCAGGGCATCGGGCAGGTGTCGCGGCTGCCGTTCTCCATCAAGGTCATGTTGGAGAGCCTGCTGCGGAACGTGAACGGGTACGACGTTCTTGAAGAGGACGTGCGCGCGTTGGCGGGGTGGCAGGCGGAGCCGGGCGAGATCACGGTGCCGCTCAAGCTGGCGCGCGTGATCCTGCAGGACTTCACGGGCGTGCCGGCGGTAGTCGACCTGGCGGCGCTGCGGAGCGCGATGGCGCGGGCGGGGGCGGACCCATCCGTCATCAATCCTGTGGTGCCGGTTGATCTCGTTATCGATCACTCGGTGCAGGTGGACTTCTTTGGCACGGCATACGCACTGTCCGGGAATGTCGAGAAGGAGTATGAGCGGAACGGGGAGCGGTACAAGCTGCTCAAGTGGGCGCAGGGGTCGATCGATAATTTCCGCGTTGTGCCGCCGGGGGCGGGCATCGTCCACCAGGTGAACCTTGAATACCTGGGCAGCGTGGTGATGGCCAAAGAGGAGGACGGTGAGCGCGTGGCGTTCCCGGACTCGCTGGTGGGGACGGACTCCCACACGACGATGATCAACGGGCTTGGCGTGCTGGGCTGGGGCGTCGGGGGCATCGAGGCGGAGGCCGTGATGCTGGACCAGCCGTATTACATGCTTGCGCCGCGCGTGGTGGGGTTCAAGCTGTCAGGCAGCCTGCCGGAGGGCGCGACGGCGACCGATCTCGTGCTGACCGTGACGGAAATGCTGCGGGCGCACGGGGTGGTCGGGGACTTTGTTGAGTTCTATGGTTCAGGCCTGACGGGCCTGCCCGTCGCTGATCGCGCGACGATTGCGAATATGTCGCCCGAATACGGCGCGACGATGGGCTATTTCCCCATCGACGACGAGACTCTGGCGTATCTGAGGCTGTCAGGGCGGCGACCGGAGTTGATCGACGTCGTTGAGAAATACGCCAAGGCGCAGGGGCTGTTCAGGACGGACGACACGCCTGATCCGATGTATTCAGACACGTTGGAGCTTGATCTGAGCACCATCGTGCCGTCGTTGGCGGGACCGAAGCGCCCGCAGGACAGGGTGGAGCTTGGCAGTGTGAAGTCGAGTTTCCAGGAGCACCTGACGCTTTCGCCGAGTGAACGCGGTTTCGGACTGAGCGGCGAAGAGGCGGAGAAGACCGCCGTTGTTGGGCACGGCGTGGAGGCGTTTCAGTTGCAGCACGGCTCCGTCGTCATTGCGGCGATCACGTCTTGCACGAACACGTCCAACCCGTCGGTGATGATCGGGGCGGGGCTTCTGGCAAAGAACGCAGTGACCGCGGGAATCACAACAAAGCCGTGGGTGAAGACGTCGATGGCGCCGGGGTCGAAGGTTGTGACGGACTACCTTGAGGCCGCGGGGCTTGTGCCGTTCATGGAGGCGCAGCGATTCCACACGGTGGGTTTCGGCTGCACCACGTGCATCGGCAACTCCGGGCCGCTCCCGGAGGACATCGCCAACGCCATTGAGGACAGCGATCTTGTGGCGGCGGCCGTGTTGTCCGGCAATCGGAACTTCGAGGGCAGGGTGAACCCGCACGTCAAGGCGAATTACCTGGCGTCGCCCATGCTGGTTGTAGCGTATGCGCTTGCAGGGCGGATGGACATCGATTTCACGGCTGAGCCGCTAGGGACCGACCCGAACGGTCAAGGAGTGTTCCTGCGCGATATCTGGCCGTCGCAGCACGATATTCAGCAAGCCATCTCCAACAACGTCAGTCCTGACATGTTTGAGCAACAGTACGGGGCGATCTTCGACGGCGACGACCAGTGGAAGGAGCTTGAGGCGCCGGCGGGCGAGTTGTACGAGTGGGAACTGGACTCCACGTATCTGCAAGAGCCGCCGTTCTTCAAGGATTTCCCACTTGACCCTCCCGCGCTGCCCGTTATTGAGGATGCCCGGGTGCTCGCCGTGCTCGGAGATTCCGTGACGACTGACCATATCTCGCCGGCGGGCAACATCGCCGCGCGCAGTCCGGCCGGGCAGTTCCTGCAGGGGCGGGACGTGCTGCAGGGGGACTTCAACTCGTACGGCTCGCGGCGTGGCAACCATGAAATCCTGATGCGCGGCACGTTCGCCAACATCCGGATCAAGAACCAGATGTTGGACGACGTGGAGGGCGGGTTCACTTTGAAACTGCCCGAGAACGAGCAGATGCCCATCTATGATGCCGCCATGCGGTATCAGCAGGAAGGCGTGCCGACGGTCATCTTTGGCGGCAAGGAGTACGGCTCCGGTTCAAGCCGAGACTGGGCGGCGAAGGGGCCGTACCTGCTCGGCGTGCGCGCGGCGATTGCGGAGTCGTTTGAGCGGATTCACCGCTCCAATCTTGTTGGTATGGGCGTGCTGCCGCTCCAATTCCATGAGGGTGAGAATGCTGCGACGCATGGCATCACGGGCCGCGAAACGGTGACGATTGGCAGTCTTGATGGCGGTATCGAGCCGGGGCAAGACATTGAGGTCACCGTGCGGCGTGAGGACGGGTTCGAGACAACGTTCGCGGCGACGGTGCGAATCGATACGCAGGTGGAGGCGGACTACTACCGCAACGGCGGGATACTGCACACAGTGCTGCGGAAGCTGCTGAACGAGGCGCGGAACTAAAGGCTGCGATTTCTTAGTCGCCAAACAGAAAGAGGCGGGGCAAGCGCCCCGCCTCTCTTTCGTTTCTGTGTTTTGACTTCTAGTCGAACTTGGTGAAGACGACGCAGGCGTTTTGGCCGCCGAAGCCGAAGCTGTTGGAGAGGGCGACGCGAACGTCTGCGTCTCGCGCCTCGTTCGGGACGTAGTCGAGATCACAAGCCGGGTCGGGCGTCTGCAGGTTGATGGTGGGGTGCAGCGCTCCCGTCTGGATGGACTTGACGACGGCGATGGCCTCCACGCCGCCCGCCGCGCCAAGCGCGTGGCCAATCATGGACTTGGTGGAGCTGACCGGAATCTGGTAGGCGCGGTCGCCGAAAACGGCCTTGATGGCGGTGGTTTCCGCGGCATCGCCGAGCGGGGTTGATGTCCCGTGGGCGTTGATGTAGCTGACCTCAGAGGGGTCGATACCGGCGTTGTCGAGCGCCCATCGCATGGTGCGGGCCGCGCCCGCGCCGTCATCGCGCGGCTGCACGAAATCGAAAGCGTCGCTGGACGCTCCGTAGCCCGCGACTTCCGCGTAGATGGTCGCGCCGCGCGCCTGCGCGTGTGAGAGCGATTCAAGCACGAGGATGCCTGCGGCCTCCGTTGGCACGAAGCCGTCGCGGTCCGTGTCAAAGGGGCGCGACGCGCCGTGAGGGTCGTCCTTGCGCTGCGAGAGGGCGCGCATGGCGCAGAACGCAGCAAGGCCCTGGGCGCAGATGGAGGACTCAGAGCCGCCGGAGATGATGACGTCCGCGCGTCCGGCGCGGATCATGTCCGCGGCGTCGCCGATGGCCTGCGTTCCAGCAGCGCAGGCGGTGATGACGGTGTTGTTGTAACCCACGAGACCGAGCGCCATGGCGACGTTCGCGGCGGCCATGTTGGGGAGCATCTTGGACATATAGATGGGGCTGACCTTGCTCCATCCACGCTCATAGAAGATCTTGCTCTGCTCCTCCGTGTCCGGGTAGCTGCCGATGCCGTTGCCGAGGAGGACGCCGATTCGCTCGACGTCCGCAGTCTCGAGGTCGATGCCGGCGTCGTCAATTGCCTGTCGCGATGCCGCGACTGCGAGTTGTGAGAATCGGGCGAGGCGTCGCACCTGCTTGGCGGGCATGTACTCGCTGGCGTCGAAATCGCGTACTTCGCCGGCAACGACGCACGGGAACTCCGAGGCATCAAAACTCTCGATGTAGTTGATGCCGCTCGTTCCTGAAACCAGGCCGTCCCAGTATTCGTCGATCGAGTTGCCAAGCGGGGTCAGGGCGCCCATGCCCGTTACGACCACTCGCTGATCCGCCGTGCGATCCTGCGCTGCCATGTCCTGCTACTCCTTCCTCTCCGTCCGTCTCCTCCGGGTTGTCGACTCTCAGTAGGCGGATTCGTCCGGTTTGACGCCGAGTACATGCTCACGCGCCTCAGCCACGACGAACAATGAGCCCGTGACGAGAATGAGCACCCCGGGGCCACCCTCGAGTTTCGCCCGTTCAATGGCCGCAGCGACTGTGTTCTCCGGCCGTACGGGAACTCCCGCCTCCCATAGTGTATCTGCTATGTCATCCGGGGACATGGACCGCGGGCTGCGGGAGGTTGTGGCGAAAGCGCCCGCGGCGACCGCGCCGATCTCACGCGCAATGCCGCTTACGTCTTTGTCCGATGCCGCGCCGAGCACCAACTGTACTTCGCGCCCCGGAAACGTCTCACGTATTGTCTCAGCCAGCCGTGTCGCCGAATAGGGGTTGTGGGCGCCGTCCACCACGATCAGGGGAGACTCGCTTAGGATCTCCATCCGGCCGGGCCACGTGACGCCGCTGAATCCGGTGTAGACGTCATCGTAGGGAACGGGGTAGTGGAGGTCGCGCAGGCACTCCAGCATGGACATGGCGAGGGAGGCGTTCTCAAGCTGATGTTCGCCGAGCAAGCTTGTGCGAAGCTTGTGCTCAACGGGGCGGTCGCCAATATGTCCCCACATAGCAAAATCCTGGCCGGATAGCGTGGCCTTTTCGGGTCGCCAAAAAACATCGCGGCGGAGCAGGGTCAGCGGCGCGCCAAGCTCATCGCTGCGGCTGACTATGACGTCCGCGGCATCGGATTCCTGCGGGGCGGAGACAACAGGCACGCCGGGCTTGATGATGCCCGCTTTTTCCGTTGCGATTTCACGGATCGTCGATCCCAGAAACGCCTCATGGTCGAGGCTGATGGATGTGATGCCGGTGACGGCGGGTTCGACAACGTTTGTAGAATCGAGGCGGCCGCCAAGACCGACCTCGATCACCTGCATCTCGACGTTCTGCGCTCGAAAGGCAACGAACGCAATCGCGGTTAGCGCCTCAAAGGTGGTGATAGTACCGAAAGAGGCGTCGGCATTTACTGCGTCTACGGCGGGTTTGACTGCGCGGGCGGCGTCGACGAAATCCTGTTCAGAGCAGGGATAGCCATTAACGGCGATTCGTTCACGGATGGTGTGGAGGTGTGGGGAGGTGAATAAGCCGGTGCGGTAGCCGGAGGTGGTGAGGGCGGCCGCGAGCAGGGCGCACGTGCTGCCCTTACCCTTTGTGCCCGCGACGTGGAGCGTGACCGGGCCGACGTGGGGGTTATCGAGGCGGCGCAGGAGTTCATGGACGCGGTCAAGATTCCAGCGACGGGTGGCGATGGGGGCGTCGGAGTTGTCGGAGCCCGTGGGGTCTGAGGGCGCGACGGGGCGCTCAAAGTTGGTCATGCCGAGCAACCACGCGACAGCTTCCGAGTAGTTCATGGATTGAGTATAGGGGGGTTCACCCTTCGACAGGCTCAAGGCGAGCGGGGGAAGGGAAACGCTCGGCTACAATAGGATGCGTACACACACGTTTGGAGTATTGCCTGCCGTCATGACATCTGAGATGCCGCAGTATCGAACCGGCCCTGAACTGCGAGAGCTGTTCCTGAGCTTCTTTGAGTCCAAAGGGCACAGTCGCATGCCGTCGTCGTCGCTTGTGCCACAGGATGACCCGACGCTGCTGTTCACGACGGCCGGCATGGTGCAGTTCAAGCCGTATTTCCTTGGACAATCGGAGCCGCCGAATGTCCGCCTGACGACGGTGCAGAAGTCGTTTCGGACCACCGACATCGGCGAGGTGGGGGACACGACGCACCTGACGTTCTTCGAAATGTTGGGCAATTTCTCGTTCGGTAATTACTTCAAGCAGGGCGCGATTGAATACGCGTGGGAGCTCTGCACGCAACACTTGGGTCTTAGTGCGGATCGGCTGTGGGCGACGGTTTACACGGACGACGATGAGGCGGCGGCGCTGTGGGAGCAGACGGGGGTGCCGGCTGAGCGGATCCGGCGGTTCGGCGTGTCCGATAACTGGTGGGGTCCGGCAGGCAACAGCGGGCCGTGCGGGCCGTGTTCCGAGATCCACTATGACCTGAGACCGGGCGAGCCGTTGGATGATGGCTCCTGCGGCGAAGACTCCTGCGGCCCGAACTGCGAGTGCGGCCGGTTTGTTGAGATCTGGAACCTGGTGTTCATGGAGTTTGACCAGGCGGAGGACGGCACACGGACGCCGCTCGAGCAGAAGAATATCGACACGGGCATGGGGCTGGAACGGCTCGCGGCGATCATCCAGCGAGCCGACAATATCTATTCAACAGACCTCTTTCAGCCGCTCATCGCATCTGCGGCGTCTATCGCGAGTGTCGAATATGGCAAGGATGCGGAGACTGATCGGGGGCTGCGCGTGATGGCGGAACATGCGCGGTCCGGCGCGTTCCTAATCATGGACGGCGTGACGCCGGGGAATGAAGGACGCGGGTACGTGCTGCGGCGGATGCTGAGGCGGGGTATCCGGTTCGCGCAGAGCCTGGGCGTGAATCAGCCGTTTCTGGGTCAGATCATCACGGAGGCGGTGATTCCATTGATGGCGCCGGCATATCCGGCGCTCAATGATGCCCGCGGCCACATCGTACAGACGGTGACACGCGAGGAAGAGCAGTTCCAGCGGACGCTCTCCGTGGGGACGGCGCTCCTTGATGAGGTGATGGCGCGGATGGAGTCGGACGGAGAGTCCGTTGTGCCGGGTGACGCGCTTTTCCGGCTATATGACACCTACGGTTTCCCGGTGGAACTCGCGGAGGAGATAGCCCTTGACCGTGAGATGAGCGTCGACCATGAGGGTTTTCAGCGGGAGATGGAGGCGCAACGAACCCGGGGCAGGGAGGCAACGTCGTTCGGCGGCGGGGCAGAAGGCTCGGAGGCGTATCGGCTGCTTTCAAGCCTGACAACGCAATTCACGGGTTATGAGGTTGCGCGGGATGAGAGCAACGTCACGGGCCTGATCGTAGGCGGCGGGGTGGCGGAGTCGGCCTCGCAGCGGCAACAGGTGGAGATTGTGACGGCGCGGACGCCGTTCTACGCGGAAGGCGGCGGGCAGGTGGGCGACGTGGGCGTGATCCGCGGACCTGCCGGGCTCGCGCGTATTACGGACACGCAGCGGCCCGTTGGAGAGCGGCCTGATTTTGTTGTGCATATTGGCGTGGTGGATGAAGGAACGCTCAGCGTTGGTGACGTGGTGACGCTTGAGGTTGATCCCGCCGCTCGCGCACAGGCAACCCGCCACCATACGGCGACACACCTGTTGCATGCGGCGCTGCGCTCCACGCTGGGCGGGCATGTGCGGCAGGCGGGATCGTATGTCTCACCGGATCATCTGCGATTCGATTTCTCGCACACGGCTTCTCTGAATGAGCATGAGATTGCTGCAATCACTCATGCGGTGAACGCCAGGGTGATTCGCAACATCCAGGTGCAATCAGAGGTACAGCCGATACAGGACGCGCTGGCGTCCGGCGCGCTCGCGTTCTTTGGCGACCGCTATGGCAGCGAGGTGCGAACGGTTTCCATTGACGGCGAGGATGACAGCGCGCCGTTCAGCCATGAACTGTGCGGCGGCACGCATGTCCACGCGACGGGCGAGGTGGGGTTCATCTACGTTGTCGGCGAGAGTTCCATCGGCGCAGGGATGCGGCGCGTTGAAGCCGTAGCGGGTTCAAACGCCGACCAACTCCTGCGCGACCGCATGTCCGTGCTCGAGCGTCTGTCACGGCAGTTGACCGTGCCGGTGGATGAGATTGAGACAAGGATCTCAGATCAGATGGCGGAGTCGGAACGGCTGCGCCGCCGCGCAGAGGAGCTGGAGCGGGAACGAGCACGGTCGCAGATAGAATCGCTGTTGCCGCAGGCAGTGCAGGTGGGCGAACCACCGGTGACACTGCTGTCCGCACGGGTGGAGGATATCGCGTCGGCGGACCTGCTGCGGGATGTCGCGGACAGGACACGTGCTGCGCTTGGGTCAGGAATCGTTGTGCTTGGAGCAGACGTTGGAGGGAGGCCGTCACTTGTATGCGCGATTAGCGTGGACATCGTTGAGCGGGGCGGCTCCTATGATGCCGGACGTATCGTGAAAGAGACGGCGACGATCGTTGGCGGCGGCGGCGGCGGCCGCAAAGACTTTGCGAGCGCGGGCGGGCGTGATGCATCCAAACTGGATGAGGCGCTTGCGGCGGTGGCGGGGATAGTGACGGGGTAGGGTGATTAAGCTGGGTGGTCGAACGGGTTGAGGACCGGCACGCCCAGTTGCTGAAAGTCGCGGACGTTGCGTGTGACGACGGTTAAGGAATTGACGATAGCGGTAGCGGCGATGAGGGCGTCCATAGTCAGCGTGTCGGACTGCCGGTGCATCAACTTGGCCCACACCCTGAAGGTATCGGAATCAGGGAGTATGAGATTAAACCCGTCCAGCAGGCCATCTAGCCAGGTTTCTATCTCGTCCGCCTTCGCTGTGTCCTGGACTCTGGTGATTTCAATCCCCGCCTGAATCTCACCGACCGTCATTGGAGAGAGATAGAGGTCATCCGACGGGATACCCTCTATCCAGCGAGCAACTGCCGGATGCGGTCTTGCGTGGCGGAGTTCCGAGACAACATTGGTATCGAGGAGAAACATGCCATCCAGCTATGAGAATGATTGTGGAGGCCGGCGCCTGAAATATCGGGGAGGTAGAGTGGGCAATTCGAAACGAGGCTCCGGCGCCAAAAGCCATTCCTTGAGGTTCCGTGGTTTTCCTGATTGCTCCAAACTGCGCCATTGCTCGTAGGGAACGACCACCACGGCCTCCACGCCCCGCTTCGTTACGATCTGCGGGCCGTTCTCAAGCGTTGTATCCACCAGCGCGCTGAATCGGGCTTTTGCCTCCTGCAATTGCCAGGTATTTGGCTTGTCATCTCTGGGGTAGAACGCCATGCGCCCCCCTTTCTATGGTTGGAACTGACTAGTCATCAGACTAGTTAGGAGCGGGTGGGATGTCAAGTGGTTGGTGGGGGCTAATAGGTGATGGCGGTTGTGGAGCCGCCGTCCACGGCAATGGTCTGCCCGGTGATGGCTCCACCGGCGGGGGAGGCAAGCAGCAGGGCAAGGGCGGCAATGTCCTCCGGGTGGATCATTCGCCCAACGGGAATTGCGGACGCCATACGGGCCTCGGCATCCTCAAACGTGCCGCCATTGCGTTCCATCTCCGCCTCAACCCTGGGGCGATTCCTCTCTGTGAGAACGGCGCCGGGATGGATAACGTTGACGGTGATGCCGTGCGGGCCGAGTTCCGTGGCCATGTTCTTGCAGAGAGCGGCAAGGGCGGAGTTGCGTACACTCGCGCTGGCAGAGCCGATCTGGCGTGACGACGCGCCGCCAACGCCAATGATCCTCCCGTAACCGGATGATTTCATGTGGGGGACGACGGCCTGCGTGAGCCGCAGGATGCCGAGGACTTTCACGTCGATAGCGTTGCCCAAAGAGGTCACGTCCAGTTCAGAGGGCGTGCCGGGGAGCGCGCCAACAACATCAACGGCGGAACTGATGACAGCATCGATTCGGCCTGTCGCGTCCAGGACAGATTGGACGGCAGATGCAACGGATTCAGCGTCCGTGACGTCCATCTCCGCGACGCGGACATCCACGCCCGCCCGTGACGCAATTTCCGCTTTGGTTTGCTTCAGTTTTTCGCGTCCCCGCGCGGAAATCGTCACGTTTGCGCCTTCTCGCGCAAACTGCTCAGCGACTATCGAACCGATGCCGCCGCTGCCGCCGGTAACAAGGATGCTGCGTCCGGCGAGTTCCAGATCCATAGCGGCTAGTCTCGCTTGAGATTGTCGAAGATGTTGGTCAAGTCCGCGGGGGCCGGGCCGTCGCCCTCGATGACCTCAAATGTCACCTCACGAACCACATGCTCCGCTGCGTCACAGATGGCAATGCAGACATCCGCAACGGTCTCGCGGCTGATAGAGCCGTGGATGTTGTCGCCCTGTCCCATCTCGATGGACTTTGTGCCGCCCGCATCGTCCGAGAGGCCGCCGGGGCGGACAATGGCGTACGAGAGGCCGCTGCCGCGCAGGTAATTCTCGCCGAACATCTTCCAGCGAAGGACGTTCTTGAACCGCGCGTTCAGATCATGGTCGCTTTGCGTGACTCCAATGGATGACACAAGCACGAATTGGCGAATATGGCCGTGTTCAGCGGCGGCGTTTACAAGTGTGTGGACGCCCTGGTAGTCGACCCTCTCCGGCTCGCCGTCCGGGAACTTCGCGCCGACGGTGGAAATGACGTAGTGCGCGCCCTCAGCGGCCTCGAATGCGGCGGCGTGGTCGGCAATATCGCCAACGAAGATGCCGAGATTGTCCGGCGTTCCGAAGATTTCCCTGAGCTTGCGCCCGTTCCTGACGAATGCGCGCACGTTCTCACCGCGCTCGAGAAGCTTGCGCGTGACGTGCATTCCGACGCCGGATGCGGCGCCCGCGACCATGTAGGTGTCTGGCATAATTCCCCCTTTCTTCGAGCTTAGCGAGTTGGAGGGAGATATGGCAATTGGCGGGGCGGCCCTTCGACAGGCTCAGGGTGACGGGGGCACAGGCTCAGGGTGACCGGGTGGGCTATCCTTGTGATATGACCGGACGAATCATTGCGCTGGACCTTGGCAAAGCCAGGAGCGGCGTTGCCGTGTCTGACCCGACGCAGACCATCGCCCAGCCGCTGGACCTCCTGCCCGGAGCGGACGCGCCGACGTTCGTTGAACGGCTTGGGAGTGTTGTCGCAGAGTACGAGGCGGAACGAGTGATTGTCGGTATTCCCCGAATGATGGACGGCCGCATGGGGGAGATGGCGCAATGGGCGGAGGGGATTCGCCGCGCCTGTGAACGCGGGCTGTCCGTGCCAGTTGAGGGCAGAGATGAGCGGCTGTCCACTGCGTCTGCCGAACGGGTGATGCGGGATGCGGGCGGGCGCAAGGGCGGTTTCTCAAGTCCGCCGGATTCGGTTGCCGCGGCCGTCGTTCTGCAGGCGTACCTTGATGAACTGCGGATTCGGGGCGGCGGTACGGCGGCCGGCTAGCAAATACGATTCAGATTCCCGCTTGCGCGGGAATGACGAATGAGAACAGTAATGACGGGTGGACGGCGGGGATGACGCATTGGAGAGTAATGCCAAGTGGGCGGCGAAAATGACGAGGCGGGGAGTATGACGTCGCGTGTCGGGATCATCGGCTATCCGCTGGGGCATTCCATTTCGCCTGCGTTCCAGCAGGCGGCATTCGACGAACTCGAAATCGACGCCCACTACGAGACGTGGGTCACACCTCCCGAGGAGCTTGCCGAGAGAGTGGAGTCGCTGCGGGTTGACGATGTGCTGGGCGCAAACGTGACCGTTCCTCACAAGCAGGCCGTCATGCCGTTGTTGGATGAGATCCTGCCGGTCGCACAGTCCATCGGCGCAGTCAACACCGTCATCAACCGCGAGGGATTCTTGATCGGGGCAAATACGGATGCGGGAGGGTTCACGCGCTCGCTGGAGCAGGAAGCGCGTTTCACTGCTGCGCGACAACGAGCGCTCATTGTCGGGGCGGGAGGAGCGGCGCGGGCCGTGGCGTTCGGCCTCGCGTGGGAGGGTGTTTCGGAGCTGGTGTTTGTGAATCGGACGCCGGAACGGGCAGCAGACCTGGCGACGGATGTCTCGGAGGCAACGGCGACGGAAACGCGGGGCGGCGGCTTTGATCATCTTTCAGACGCTGAAGGATTCGATTTGATAGTGAACTGTACGTCGATGGGGATGGCGGGCGGGCCTGACCCGAACGGCATCCCGCCTGTTGGCGACCTGCTTGGGCGCGGCGTTCTCGTGTGTGACCTCGTGTACAACCCGCGAGAGACGCCCCTGCTGGCACTGGCCCGGGAACGCGGCGCGCGTGTCTTGGGCGGGATCGGGATGCTGGTGTACCAGGGCGCGGCGTCTTTCGAGTTCTGGACGGATCGTGAGCCGCCGGAGGACATCATGTATTCCGCAGCTCTGAAAGCTCTCATGTGATAGCGCGCTGATGTAACCTGAATAAGGAACGCAGAGATACAGCGCACACAGGAGTTGCTGACACTCGATGGGACAGTTTCGCTTCCTGACAGCCGGGGAGTCGCACGGGCCGGGCCTGACGACAATCGTTGAGGGCGTACCGGCGGGCATCGCGCTGTCCGAGGACTATATTCGACAGGACCTGGCGCGTCGCCAACGCGGCTATGGACGCGGGGCGAGGCAACAAATCGAAACAGATCGAGCCCGCATCTCGTCGGGTGTGCGTCACGGGCTGACGCTCGGCGGGCCGATAGCCATGTTCGTTGAGAATCGAGACTTTTCAACGGGCACGGGGCCGGACGGCGTTCCGTGGGTGGATGAAATGTCCATCGAGCCGTCGGATGTTCCGTTTGAGCCGATCACCAAACTGCGGCCGGGTCATGCGGACACGCCGGGGATCACCAAATACTCCCACGACGACGCGCGAAATATCCTCGAGCGGTCAAGCGCGCGGGAGAGCGCGGCGCGTGTGGCGGCCGGAGCGGTGGCACGGCGGTTCCTCGAGGAGATTGGCATAGAAGTGCACAGTCACGTCGTGGGTCTTGGCGGTGTTGTGGCCGCGCCGCAGGAGGCCATCGACTGGGTGCAGCTTGAGGAATCTCCGGTGCGATGCGCGGACCCGGTGGCAACGGAGGCTATGATCGAGGCAATCGACGCGGCGCGGCAGGACGGTGACAGTCTGGGCGGCGTGTTCGAAGTTGTCGCGACCGGGGCGCCCATCGGCCTCGGGTCGCATATCCAATGGGATCGCAAGCTGAGTACGCGGCTGGCCGCTGCGGTGATGAGCATCAACGCCGTCAAAGGCGTGGAATTCGGAGCGGGGTTTGACCAGGCTGGGATGCGCGGCTCAACCGTGCATGACGTGGTGAAGCCCATCGACGAGTGGGACAGGAATCCCGATGGATCATGGGTGCGCCCGTGGCCGCGGCGCTCCAACAACTCCGGCGGTCTCGAAGGCGGTATGACGACGGGTGAGCCTGTTGTTGTGCGGGCCATGGTCAAGCCCATCGCCACGATCATGAACGCGTTGGAGACGGTGGATCTGCGCACGGGCGCCAAGGTGGACAGAGCGCACTACGAACGCAGCGACATCACGTTTGTCCCGACGTGCGCGGTGATTGGCGAGGCGATGGTCTGCATCGCACTGGCGGATGCAGTATTGGAGAAGTTCGGCGGCGACCATCGCGATGAGACGGTGCGCAACGTGCGCGCATATATGGATACGGCGGGGCCGAGCCATGCGCCTGCCCCAACAGTCTAGGATTCTCGTGTGTCCGCGCCACGCCGGAATATCTATCTGATCGGGTTTTCCTACACGGGCAAATCCACCGTCGCGCGGCAGCTTTCCGTCAATCTGCATATCGATTTCGCCGATACCGACGAACTCGTGGAATCGCGCACCGGAAAAACTGTGCCGGAAATCTTCGCCACTGAGGGAGAGGCCGTCTTTCGCGAGCTGGAATCTGAGGTGCTGCGCGAGGTTTCCCAGTGGCCGAACATGATCATCGCGACAGGCGGCGGGATCGTTCTTGACCCGGCAAATCGCGAAATCATGCAGCGCACGGGCGCCGTGATAAACTTTGAGGCTCAGCCCGCGACCATCCTTGCGCGGATGCAGGCGGATGAGTCCGATGCCACCGAGCGTCCGCTGCTTGCGTCCGGTGATCCGCTTGGTCGGATTGCGGCGCTGAAATCGAGCCGGGCGGCACTCTATGCCATCGCAGATTGGACGGTCACTACCGACCGCTTAACGATGGACGAGGTGTCTGCTGAGGCGCAACGCGGCGCGGAGGCGGGATGGATGCGTATTGCGGACGGGCAGTTGCTGGAGCCTCAGGCAAGCGACATGGATTCCGACACGGCATTCACCGTGCGGACGGAAACCGCGGCATATCCGATTGTCGTCGCGCCGGGCGCGCTTGAGACGCTGGGACAGCGCATGGCTGAACATGGGTTGTCAGGCAGGGCGTGTGTGATCACGGATAGCGGCATACCGGGGCAATGGCGTGAGACGGCGCTCGGCAGCCTGGCGGAGGCCGGATTCGATCCGCTGCTGCTGGAGATTCCTGAAGGCGAGACGTCAAAGAACCTCGCGCAGGCAGATGAGTTGTTCAGCCGGCTGGGCGCGCATCGAATCGAGCGGCGGGACACCATTGTCGCGCTTGGCGGCGGCGTGGTTGGAGACCTGGCGGGCTACGTGGCGGCAACCTACCTGCGGGGGGTTGCGTTCGTGCAGGCGCCAACAACCTTGCTGGGCATGGTGGACGCGTCCATCGGCGGGAAGGTGGCAATCGACCTGCCATCAGGCAAGAACCTTGTGGGCGCGTTCTACCAGCCGAGGCTCGTCCTCTCGGACACGCGAACCCTCAATACGCTGCCACCGCGTCAGCTCACGGCGGGGTGGGCTGAAGTGATCAAGACGGGCGCGATATTCGACGCGGAGCTATTTGATTTCCTTGAGGCCAATGCAGAAGCGATCGTGGCGGGGGACGAGGCCATGCGCGCCCACGCGGTATTGCGGTGCTCGGCGATTAAAGGGCGCGCCGTTTCGCTTGATGAGAGAGAGATGACCGGCCTGCGGGCGCGGCTGAACCTCGGACATACACTCGGCCACGCGGTGGAAAATGCGCTCGAATACACCGGCATCCTGCACGGGGAGGCCGTCGCGATTGGAACGAGCTTTGCGGCACACCTGGCAGAGAGGGTGGGGTCGATTGCGCCTGCGGAACGACAGCGGCAGATCGATCTTTTGAACGCATACGGGCTGCCGACATCTGCCCCGGACGGACTGGAATTGTCCGACATCCGGGCAGCGCTGGCCGTTGATAAGAAGGTGGCAGCGGGGCGGACGCGGTGGATCCTGTGCGACGGCATCGGGCGAGGCCGCCTGCGGGATGATGTGCCGCCGGACGTGTCCGATGAGGTGTTGACGGCGTTTTTGGCAGGGGACTTGTAGAGCGATACGAGCCCTGCGACAACCTTTTCCCGGGGTGATGCGTTTCCCCAAGTACAGGACCGCTTTGCACGGCAGCGCGGCAAGACAACAGCTTGATGGGGATGCAGAAAGACGCGCGCATGTTGAAAGCCGCAGCCGATATGAATGGACGAAGACGTTCGGCATGGTTCACCGTATTCCTCATAGTGCTGTTCCTGGCAGCCGCATCCCTGCTGTCCGGGTGTGACACCGCGCAGGGCGAGATTCGCTCCGACAGAGACCGCGTCGCACCATCAACCGCCGATGGGGACCTGCCTGCCCTCGTCGACGGCAACAGCGCCTTCGCTTTCGACTTGTATCGGACTCTGAGGACGGAAGATGGGAACCTGTTCTATTCACCGCACAGCATCTCCCAGGCTCTTGCCATGACCTATGGCGGGGCCAGGGGAGAGACGGAAAGCCAGATTGCGGATACTCTCCGCTTCTCCCTGCCGCAGAACAGGCTTCACCCCGCGTTCAGCAATCTTGACCTGCAGCTTGCCTCAAGGGGCGAGGACGTGGCCGACAGGGACGGGGAGGGGTTCAGACTGAATATCGTTAACGCGGTCTGGGGCCAGCAGGACTATGAGTTCCGGGAGGCGTTCCTGGACGTTCTGGCCGAGAGTTACGGGGCGGGCGTGAGGCCTGTCGACTTCATCGGCGCGCCCGAGGACTCCAGAGTCACGATCAATGACTGGGTCGCAGAGACCACGGAGGACAGGATCACAGACCTGATCCCGCAGGGCGTCATTGACTCACTGACCCGCATGGTGCTGACCAACGCCATCTACTTCAATGCTTCCTGGCACTTCCCATTCAATGAAGCCGATACACGTGAGCGTCCTTTCCATCTCCTGGACGGGAGCAGCGTTGGCGTTCAGATGATGCGAATCCAGGAGGATTTCAGCTATGCGGAGGGAGACGGATACCAGGCGGTGGATCTGCCCTACGTCGGCAATGATCTCTCCATGACCATCCTGCTACCCGATGACGGGCGATTCCGGGAGTTCGAGGACTCGCTGGACACCGCGCTGGTCGACGGGGTTATCGCAGATCTCGATAGCGCCAATGTCACCCTTGATCTGCCGAAGTTCGAGTTCGAGTCCCGGTTCCGGCTGGGCGAAACACTCAAGTCCATGGGCATGCCCGACGCCTTCGACGCCGGCGCATCCGACTTCTCCGGCATAAATGATCGATCGTGCGCCGAGGGGGACGACGAGTGCCTCTATATCAAGGAAGTGGTGCACAAGGCGTTCGTGTCGGTAGACGAGAAGGGGACGGAGGCAGCTGCGGCCACCGCAGTGGTGATGACAACAGAGTCCTCCCCGCCCAAGCAAGTCAGCGTGACGGTGGACAGGCCATTCATCTTCCTGATCCGGGACGGGGAAACAGGGGCCATCCTGTTCGTGGGGCGTGTGGAAGAGGTCTAGCGCGGCCGTGACTGTGCAAGAAGAACGAGGTTGGATTTGCGCGCGAGGCCCGGCGTGACTATAGTTGCGAACGGCGAGCAGGGCCGGGGGCCGGATGGCCGCGCAGGCCGCTTCGGCGGGCTGGGAGGAAAGTCCGGGCTCCATGGGCAGGGTGCTGGGTAACGCCCAGGCGTTTCGCGGGTAGACTGCGGGGCGACGGATAGTGGCACAGAGACGATACCGCCGATGGCCCTTTGTGGGCACAGGCAAGGGTGAAAACGGGCGGTAAGAGCGCCCGGCCGTTTTGTGGTGACACGGCGGCGGCCAAACCCCACCTGGAGCAAGGCCAAATAGAAGGACGCGCGTCGAAAGACGGGCAGGGGACCGCCCACCCCGTCCTCGGGTAGGCTGCTTGAGCGTCGGCGCAAGTCGGCGCCCAGATGGATGGCCATCGACCGGTTGGCGGTGACGCCGGCTGGGGACAGAACCCGGCTTACAGGCCTCCAGGACCTGCTCGCCGTTCTCTTTCAGATGCCGATTATGCCAACGCTGTTATGAACCCTGCCGTCTGAAAGTCGATATCGAACGTGAGGGCCTGGCGGATACCGCGTTCTTGCATGGCAAGAAAACTGGCGCAATCCGTCAGGCTATAGCGCTGATCAAGTCGTTGCGAGTAGAGCTGTGCGGCAGCTTCAAATTGCTCAGGGGTTTGCGGGATGATGGTGACATTGGGGTCATTGCGGATTTGCTGTAGGAAATCCGAAACCTCTGCACGGGTTTGAGGCCCTTCGCGAGATGCGGCTGCGAAAAGCTCGACGAGTACCATCTCGGTCGTTACGATTCGAATCCCGCTAAAGGTGTCGGCTGCCTGTAGAGCGCGCTCTCTATACTGGTCGTGATTTGAAAGGATGGCGATAAAGTAGCCGGTGTCTGCAAAAATCTCGCTCATTCTTCCTCGGGGGTCTCTTCGGTTATTTTGGGCACGCCATAGGCGTAATGATCGATATTAATTGAGAGGTCCGTCGGGGCATCTTCAAAAGCGCCGGGGAATTTCTTGTGGAGGTTTGCGATCCACCAGAGGGTGGGGTGGAATCCGGGCGGCGGCGGCTCATCCTCAACAGATGTGTCCATCAGGTCTTCAAGCGACGGGCCTTTGACATCCTGCAGCAATTTAGAGGGTGGCGCGTCGGTGTTCTCCGCGGTCTGCTGCGGCTCGCCCTGAGCGGGCACATAGACATCCACCTCTCGCCCTTCTTCGAGGTCAAGAGGCTCAAGCGGCTTGAGGACGCCCTTTTCGTAACGGGCGCGGATGGTTGCCATTTACAGGCCCAGCAGTTCCTCGTATTCGTCTTTCTTGAAGCCGATGACGGCCTGGCCGTCCACGACGAGAGTCGGCACTGACATGCTGCGGTAGTTCTGGACGAGTTCCAACATAAACTCGCGGTTCTCGACAACGTCCTTTGATTCGTAGCCGATGTTGTGGTCGGCAAGGAACCGCTTGGCGACTTCGCAGTCGGGGCAGTTCTCCTTCTTGGTATAGAGGACGATGGTCTTGGTCTGAGTTGCCATTGTTGTTCCTCCTAGACGCCGACGGCTTCGCGGACGTTCTTCATGGCGTTGATGATGTCATCCGTGTCGAGAACGGCTTCCATGATCTCCACCTGCTCCTTGTAAACGGCGGCGTCGAACTGGCTCTTGACCTCTTCTTCCAGGACGTGGAAGACGGGGAGGCCGAGCGCGATGCCCGCCAGCGGGCCGACCCAGGAGGGATCCCCCTCCGTCACGGTGCGCGCGTAGACTTCCGCGCTTTCCGGGGTGGGTGAGCCGAGCAGCACGACCATGTCTTTTGCGCCGTGGTTATCGACCGTCGCCTTGATTCCTTCTTGACCCTCAAGGTCAAGTGCTCCGGCGGCGGTTCAAACAAAGCACTGCGTCTGCACCATCACCGGCTCTGCGCCGGCGCTGCGCACGCAGGCCTCGATGGCGGGGCCGGGCACCCCATCCCGCTCTCCGACGATGATGACTCGCTTTCCCGCAAGATCCATGTCACCCTCTCCCTCTATCGCGCGGCGGGATCATCCCCGCTAGTGCACATAATACGCCAATTCGGTGCGGATTACCCTGCGCCCGGGTTTGCCTCCATGATGAAGGACTCGCCATCGGACATGTGGGTCATACGGCCAAGGAACAGGCTGCCTTTCGCCAGGAACATCGAGTATTGGTAGTCGCCTGCCCGCAGGTCGTCCATCGCGTGCGCCATGAACGGCATTGCGGAGGCGACGTGGCCCTGCGTGGGGGAGAAGCCGGGCATCCCGTGCTTTTCGACGAACTTGTCGCGTGACTTTGAGCCTTTCTCGATCTCGCCGCGTTGGGCAGCGAGGGCGGCGATGAGCCGGTAGTTGGTGCGGGGGACGTTGCCGCTGCCCGCCGTGTCCGTGATCTCCGGGTTGTGCATCTCCGTTGCGTACTTGGCGACATCGCCGAACTTCAGGCCGAGCCTGTCCAACGGATCGGAGACAAGAGCCTCGACGATGGCCTGCTGCACGGAACCCGCGCCGACGCTATGGCGGCCAACGCTGTCGAGCCGGAGCATGGGGCTCGTGCCGTCGTCCGGGCCCATGAGCACGGCGAATCCGGCGAGCACGTCCTCCATGACGGGGATTTCCTTGGCGAGATGGCCTCGATATTTCATGCCGAGCTTGGCAAGGGAGCATCCGCCCACAATGGCCACCTCGGGAAAGACGCCGGACTGCACGAGACTCCCGCCGACAACCATCGCGTGGACGGGTGCGCAGCAGAATGCCTTGACGTCCGCGCCGGTGGAGTTGACGCAGGCGGCTGCCTCAGCAACGGCCTTGCCGAGGTTGCCGCCGCCACGGTTGTAGCGGTCGCCGATGGCCTCTTCGCCGGAGCCGATGACGTACTGGAGGCTCGCGGGGTCCGTGCCGGATTCGGCGAGAACCGACCGGAGGGCCATCGTTGCGGTGGCTTTCACGGCAAGGTTCTCAAGCAGGATGTCCGGGGCGAGCGAGGCATCGTCAACATAGTCGGTCTGTACGAGGCCGATGGTCTCACCGTCGCGTGTCAGCAGGGGAATCGCGCCCTCGCGGGATGTCAGCCTCTCCTCTATGCGCGAGTAGGGGACGCCCTGGATGCGCTCGATTTCTTCATCTGTCACACGTGGATGGCTGCGGAGTTCTGCAGCGACGCGGGCGGCGTATCCCTCTTCAAGCAGGACGAGATCGAACTCGTCGGCGGCCTTGAGCAAGCCGTGGAACTGGTCTTCGTTGACGAGTTCGCCGTGGGGGCCGCTTGTGGAATATTCGGCCAGCATGTTCTCGTACCACGGCGCGGCGGCGGTGTTGAGGGCGTCCGGTTTCATATTGCCAAGCAAAACCTGGTGCGGCGCGTAGGCGGCCGCGTCGTCAAAGGAGCGGAGACTGCCCTGGATGTCCTGCCAGACGCTGTGATTTGCGTGAATATCTCGTGTGGGTTTGGATCCGTGCCTGACAAGGCCTGGCGTGTGGGCGAGAAAGAACCTGATATCCCTGACGACGGGGTGACTCATGGGGACTCCCTTTTTGACGGTGGACACGCCCCGTAAACAGACGTTTCCGTGCGCTGTTTCACCTTGTTATGTCATTGACAGAGGCTAGCAACGCCGCCTAATGTGTGTCAACGTGAGAAAGGCGTTTTGAGCGCCTGTGTCACAGGGGAGGATTGGGATGAAACTCACGCTCGCGATCCATGAGGTGGGTGACGCGAAACTGGGTTCCGGGACGTCGCTCGAGGGCGGTGTGCTGACGGTGGATGCAGATGAACTCCGAGAGGCCATCCTCGAGGATCGTCGTATCGAGAGCGTTGACGTAGAGGTTGCGAATCCCGGTCAACCGTGCCGCATCGGTGTTGTATTTGACATTCTCGAACCGCGCGCCAAAGAGCCGGGCACCGGCAGCGATTTCCCCGGCCTGCTAGGCCCGATGGCCATGGCGGGGCAGGGTACGACACACGTGCTGCGCGGCGCGTCGCTCACGGTGGTGGATGCGCAGCAGGAGCCGGGCATCGCGTCAAAGATGATGGAGATGCACGGTGAGGCGGCGGCCAATTCACCTTATGGAAACCTGCATCACGTCGTCATTGTTCCGCACATGATTCCGGGAACGCCGCGCCACGTGGAGTTGAACGCGCTTCGCCTGGCGTCTGCGCGGGCGACAGTCTTTCTCGGCAGCGCCGGAATCGGCCAGGATTCCGACTCTACGGAAGAGTTTGAACTCGACGGACCGTCCACGAATCGGGACGGGCTGCCGCGCATCGCCTACATCGGCCAGATCCATGGGCACCAGATGGTGGTGGAGGAGGACGAGCGCATCCTGTACGGCAGCAATACGGAGGGCATGGTCCCCGTCACGATGCATCCGAATGAGTGGATGGACGGGGCGGTTGTCTGCTCGTACTGGGTGATGCGTGTGGAGACGTATTTCTACCAGAATCATCCGATCATCCAGGAGCTGTACAAGCGTCACGAGGCGGGTGAGATCAACTTTGTCGGGACGGTGGCGACGGTCGCGGCCTCGCTCGAGGCGGACCGCAACAGGAACTGCCTGCTCGCCGCGCACCAGGCCAAGTGGAATCTCAACGCGGACGGCGTTGTGCTGACCAAATACGGCGGTGGCGCGCCGCACGTGGATATGGGAGAGACGGCACGTATCTGCGAGGCGCTTGGGATGAAGACCGTGGTGCAGGTGTCGGACTCCTCCGGCGACAGGCGGGCAGAGTCCGCCATGTTGTTCAACTATCCGGAGGTCGACGCGATCGTGTACGGCGGGGGCGGGGACATCGCCTGGGACGTCGAACCAGTTGAGCGTGTGATTGCCGGTTCTCCCGCCGTTGCGCAGGCGCTTGCACAGATGACGCAAATTCCGGCGCAGGCGCTGTGCGGCGTGACGAATCAGCAGGGCGCATCGGTCGTGCGCGCGGTGGTGTACTGAGCCACCGCAGCGACACGTTCAGTGAGTGGAATAGGAGGGCCTGAGATGAAGGTCGTTCATTATCTGAACCAGTTCTTTGGCGGACTGGGCGGCGAGGAGCAGGCCGGTGTTGGGCCGGAGGTTCGCGCCGAGGCTGTCGGCCCCGGGCGTCTGCTGGAGCAGGTGCTCGGCGACGACTCAACAGTCGTCAAGACAATCATCTGCGGTGACAACTACGCCGCTGAGAATCTCGAAAGCGTCATGGAACTCGTCGTCAATGAGGTGCGGGACTCCGGCGCTGAACTGTTCGTGGCCGGGCCGTGCTTCGTGGCCGGGCGCTACGGAGTCGCGGCGGGCGCGCTGTGCGCCGCGGTGCAGGCCGAGCTGGGGATTCCCGTCGTGACGGGAATGGGGGTGGAGAACCCCGGCGTCGACTTGTACCGACAAGAGCTGTACATCGTCGATTCCGGCGAGAACGTCGCTGAGATGAGAAACGTGCTGACGGCGATGGCCGCCATTGCAAAGGTCACCGCGTCCGGCGAGGACGTGGGCAGGCCGGCGGAGTGGGGTTACATCCCGCGCGGCATCATGCGGGATGAGATTGTGGAAGAGCCGGCGGCGGTGCGGTTGGCGAACATCATCGTCGCCAAGACGCAGGGGCAGCCGTACGAGACGGAGTTGACGCAGACGGGATTCGAACCGATTCCCGCGCCACCCGCCGTTGCTGACCTGAGCAACGCGACGGTCGCCATCGTGACGGACGGGGGACTTGTTCCGGCGGGAAACCCGGACAACATGCCCGCCATCGCGTCCACGATCTGGGGCTCCTATGACATCGCGACCGTGGATAACCTCGAAGGCGAGGACTATGAGGTCTATCACCGCGGGTATGACAACCGCCACGTGCTGAATGATCCTGACCGGCTGGTGCCGGTCGATGTTCTCAAGGAGCTTGAGAAGGCCGGAGAGGTTGGCAAGGTCTATGAGCAGTTCCTGTCCATGACCGGACTGGCCAACCCGCTTGCGAACAGTCGTCGCATCGGCCAGGAGATTGCTGAGAATCTCAAGAGCGCCGGAGTAGACGCCGTGATCCTGACATCCACTTGAGGGACGAGCACTCGCAGCGGCGCTGCGATCGCGACGGAACTTGAAAAGGCGGGCATTCCCGTGGCGCAAGTGACGGCAGTGACGCCGGTTGCCAGGATGGTCGGCTCCAACCGGGTGGTGCAGGGCAAGGGCATTGTGTATCCGCTGGGCGACGCCGAGCTTGATGCCGAGGAAGAGAAGGACCTGCGGCGGTCGATCGTGCGGCAGGCGCTGGAGGCGCTCGGGACAGAGGTTTAGGGCGCTACTCAGCGATTAGGAACTGCCCCATCATGCCCAGGTCTTCGTGGTCGAGGACGTGGCAGTGGAACATGTACGGGATGTCTTCCGCGGCGTAGGTGTTGAAGCGGGCGGCGATAACGACCTCCCGGTTGGTATCTACCAGCACGGAATCTTCCCAGCCTGATTCCTCCGGCGGCGGGGGTTCACCGTTGATTGACAGTATTTGAAACTGGATCTGGTGGGGGTGGAACACGTGCTGGCCGTCATCGCTGGAGAGGGTCCAGCGTTCCGTATCTCCCAACTGAACCGTCACGTCGATTCTGTTCATGTCGAATTGGACTCCGTTGATTGCCCAAGTGGGGTCGAACTCCCAGAAGTTGCGCACATCCCCCATGCGGAAACTCCGGTCCACATCGATTTCCGACTCGGATATTCGCTCTATGGCGGCGAGTTTGTCCGGAAGCATAGTCGTGCCGGACGTTGACCCGTTCGGGCGGAGCTCCAGCACCCGACCAAATACGTCATCGATCAATGCGACGGATTCCTCGCCAATTTCGACAATGATCTCGGCGCGGTCACCGGGCGCGAGCACGAGCTGCTCCAGTGCGACAGGACCGGCCAGGTAGCCGCCGTCAGAGGCGATCTTGACCATCTCGGCGCCCTCGACGCTGAGGTCGTAAATTCGCGCCTGGCTGCCGTTCAGCAGCCGCAGCCGAACCAACCCTCCAGGTACTTCGATGAACGGGTCAATGGCACCGTTCACCGTCAACGTGGAATAGAAATTCCCATCATCGTCCGGGTCGATGGCGAAGTCGAGTTGACCGTCCTCGGTGAAGTCCCTGTCCTGGATGATGACCGGAATGTCGTCAACACCGTAGGTTGCCGGCAGCCCTGCGGCAGCCGGGTTGTCGTCCTGGATGATCATCAGGCCTGCCGCGCCGCGGTAGACGTGCTCGGCGGTGGTTCCATGGGCGTGCGGGTGGTACCAAAGGGTGGCCGCAGGCTGGATCACGTCGAAGTTGGCTATCCAGGTTGTTCCGGGCTCAATGAGGCTGTGGGGGCCGCCATCGTCCTCGGCTGGGACATCTGCGCCGTGCCAGTGTGTCGTTGTCGTGTCGTCCAGCTCGTTCGTGACGCTGATAGCCACCGAGTCTCCGGTTTTGAGACGGAGTGTGGGGCCGAGCACGGACATGCCGTTGTAGGAATAAGTGTCAGTCATTCCTGCCTGTTCGTAGTCGTGCTGTGACGTGCCGAGTGTGAGTTCGTATTGGGAGACGCCATTTTCGATTGTTGGCTCGATCAGGGGAGGGATGGAGAGGGGCACCGTTGCCGGCGTATCGACGGATACGTCGTTTGGGCTGGCGCACGCGGCAAGCGCGGCGGCGAGGAGGATGGTGGTGGTTACGGCGATTAGTCTGACCATGGAGTTGATTGTAACTTTCGGAGGGGCGGGAGTTCACCCTTCGGCAGGCTCAGGGTGTGCGGGGTGAATCGGGCTACTTGAGGCGAACGGCAGGAAGGCGCTTTAGCCGCTGATTAACCGGATCTACCTCTATACCGACGGATTCGAGAGGCGTGACACCGAGGAGAGGCTCTGCGCCGGGCTCACCGTAGATGACGGCGCCGGCGGTTATCTCGCCCATGAACTCGATGTCAGCAGTTGTTATCTGCAATTCGAGGTCTTTCCCGTCAGCTAACTGATATATCCTGCGGCCCTTCGGTTCCAGGCCAATGGCCTCAAGGTGCTGTCGGGGGACGAGGGAATCGGTCGCGCCGGTATCGACCAGAAACAAACCCTCCCAGAATTTTTCCGGGTCGGCGGGGTTGGTGATTCTTACGGTGACGTGCGTTGCGCCCATGCTCGCTGCCTTTCTGCGCGCTTTCCAGTTGTATGGAAAGACTCCTGACTGTCCTCCATGATACCCGTAATCCAGGTAACTTCGACGCGGCGAGCGGTGTCTTGCCTTTAGAGCGGCGGTAGTGTTCGGCCGGCCTCTCGTAAGGCCTTTCGCCTTTGCTGCGCGTCCGGCATGGCGGCGGACACGTGCGACCAGTAATCACGAGAGTGGTTCTGATGTGTTAGGTGCGCGAGCTCGTGGACGACGATGTACTCGATGAGCGACGGCCTGAGCATCATGACGCGCCAGTTGAAGCGGAGCGTTCCGTCCGCCGAGCAGCTGCCCCAGCGCTGCTTCTGATTCCGTATGAGTATCCTGGAGGGCTTGTCACCGCCGAAGCGAGGCAGCCAGTCCTCCACTATTTTGGGGAGGTGTTCGGTGGCCCGGTCTCTGTACCATGCGGTGAGGGCGGCGCGGATGGCGTCTGCTCGCTGTTCGTCGTCAAGGTTGGCCGGGACGGAAACAGAGAATCGCCGGCGAGCGAATCGGACGGTCGGTTTGGTGTCGTGGGACAGAGTGACAGTGAGGGATATGTCCTCGCCGAGATAGGGCAGCTTTTCACCGGTGACGAAACGGGCGGGGGCGGGTTTTTGCGCTTCCTCCGCCAGCTTCTTCAGGATCCACCCGGTGCGTTCCCGGACGATAGCTTCCAGTTCGCGGGCGGGAGTCCTGGTGGGCGCGGCGACAATGACTTCACCGCCAACGACACTGATCTGTACGGTCTTGCGACGGCGTCGGCTGCGTCGGACGATGTACTCGATGGTTGTGTTCCCGACGCGGCTGCCGGCAGGCGCGGAACGCGTTTTAGGACTCCTCAATGACCGCGGGCAGCGTCAGCACCTGGAGCATCTCACCCTCGTTGAGGCAATCGAAGAGTTTGGCAGCCTCGTCGCCGATGCCTCGCATCGCTTTCACCCCTCCGTGCAGATTGTTGCCTGTCTGTGGCTGCCGACGCAAGGCGCGCAGGCGCCTGGAGGGTTTACGCCACGAGCCCCCGTGTCGGGATGCGTGGGCTGCAAAGGCGTAAAAAGCGGGTGTGGAAACGGGCAAAAAGGTCGGCGCACAAAGGCGCAGCTACCGTGGAGAGCCTCAGCCAACGCAAATCGCCGCTGGGTCTGAGACCATTGCCGGCACAGGCTTTCGCCGTCACAAGGGCCAAGCGGAACACCTCCCGACATTGCTATTGCGAGCCTGTCCGTGTGTCACTATACCATTCAGTTATAACCGTTACGTAACTATTTACCGATTTTGTATGATTTCTTGTAACTATTCGGAGAACTCGGTAAGATTGCCCGGTTGGCGCCCCTCATACGGCGTCTGAGAGAGAGGGAACACCGGCGACTGCGCATCCACATCGAGGTGACGAATTGGACCCACAGGACGAGCGAGACCGGGAGAACGCGGCCCTCCGCGACCGCCTCTCACGCCTGAGCGAGGCCGGTCTCCGCATCACGGAAGACCTCGATTTCAACACCGTGCTGCAGGGCGTGCTTGACTCCGCCCGCTCCCTCACCGGCGCTCGCTACGGCGCGATAACCCTCGTGGATGATTCTCTGGGTCTCCAGGACGTCTTTTTCTCAGGCATCACTGAACAGGAGGAACGGGAGTTCAGGGACGTGCCGGGCGGGGAGCAGTTCCTGCGCTACTTCAGCGAGCTCCCCGGCGCTCTCCGGGTCGCCGATCTGAACGGCCACCTCAGAGCCATGGGTCTGTCGGAGCTCGGCGCGCCCACGATTGAGGGGACAGCGATGTCCTTCCTGCTGGTTCCCATCACGAATCGCGGGCAGCGGGCGGGATACATCCTCCTGGGCGAAAAGCACGACGGGCAGGAGTTCACCCGGGAAGACGAGGAGACGCTGGTGCTGTTCGCCGGCCAGGCGGCGATGGCCATCGCCAACGCCCGCAGGCACCGCGAAGAGCAACGAACAAGGGCCGACCTGGAGACCTTGATCGACACCTCCCCGGTGGGCGTGGTCGTCTTTGATGCCGTGACGGGAGCCCCGAAGTCCTTTAATAAGGAGGCCCGGAGGATCGTCGACAGCCTCCGCAATCCCGACCAGTCGCCGGAAGAACTCCTGGAAGAACTGACCTGCAGGCGCGCCGACGGACGGGAGGTCTACCTGCGAGAGTTCCCGATGGCCGAACTGCTCAGCACCGGGGAGACGATACGGGCCGAGGAGATCGGCATGCGCGTCCCCGACGGGCGAAGCATCACGGTGCTGCTCAATGCGACTCCCATCCTCTCAGACGACGGTACGGTGGAGTCGGTGGTCGTCACCCTTCAGGACATGGCCGACGTGGAGGAACTGGAGCGGCTGCGGGCCGAATTCCTGGGGATGGTGAGCCACGAACTGAGGACTCCTCTGACCTCCATCAAGGGATCCGTCTCCACGATCATGGATGCAGGGACGGACCTGGACCCCGCCGTGGTTCGCCAGTTCGTCCGGATCATCGGCGACCAGGCCGAGCATATGAATGTCCTGGTTGCAGACCTGCTCGACGTGGCCCGCATCGAGACGGGCACGCTGCCGGTTGACCCGGAGCCCGCGGAGGTGTCTGTCTTGGTGGACAGGGCACGGAACGCCTTTGTCAGCACACAGAACAGGAATAACGTCGCAATCGACATTGAGCCGGACCTGCCTCTCGTGATGGCGGATAGGCGGCGCATCGTCCGGGTGCTGGGCGACCTGCTCAACAACGCGGCGCGCAACTCCCCGGAATCGGCGGTCATCAGAGTGAGCGCCGTGCATGATGGCGCTCATGTTGCGGTTTCTGTGGCCGACGAGGGGCGCGGCATCCCGGCGGAGAGCCTGCCATACCTGTTCCGCACGTTCTCCGGGACGCAGCCCGGGGAGCAGGGCGGGCATACGGGACTGGGGTTGGCTATCTGCAAGGGCATCGTGGAAGCGCATGGGGGCCGCATCTGGGCCGAGAGCGACGGGCCGGGGATGGGCGCGCGCTTCATCTTCACGCTTCCGTCGGTCGAGGACTCAGGAAGCAGCATGGACGGCGGATTCTCACCGGGCTCGGCGCGGGCGGGAGAAAGGGCAGAGGAGCGGCTGCGCGTTCTGGCGGTGGATGACGATCCCAACGATCTCCGCTACGTCCGTGACACTCTCGCCAGATCAGGCTACGCTCCGATCCTGACCGGAGATCCCGAGGAGGCGCTCCGCCTGGTGGAAGAGGAGAAGCCGGAGCTCGTACTGCTGGACCTGATGCTCCCGGAGACGGACGGCATCGAACTGATGAAGGACATCCTCGACCTGGCCGACGTGCCGATCATCTTCCTGTCCGCCTACGGACGGGAAGAACTCATCGCCAGGGCCTTCGACATGGGGGCCACCGATTATGTCGTCAAGCCCTTCTCTCCCACAGAACTCTCGGCGAGAATCAGGGCGGCCCTGCGCAGACGGACAGCCCCGGAGCCGTCGGAGTCCTACGTCCTGGGCGATCTGACCATCGATTATGCCGGGCGCAGGGTGACCCTTGCCGGCCGTCCCGTCAACCTCACGCCGACTGAGTATCGGGTGCTGGTCGAGCTCTCAGCGGATGCGGGACAGGTGGTGACCCATGAGCGCCTCCTTTTTCGGGTCTGGAGGCAGAGGGGCGACGCCGACGTGCGGCCCATGCGCACTATCGTGAACAAGCTTCGCCGCAAGCTGGGGGACGACAATGAAAGGGCTGCCTACATCCTCACCGCACCCCGCGTCGGCTACCGGATGCCCAAGGGGGAATAGGCAGCGGACAGTGAATCCTGATCTACCCAGCGACGCTGCGGGGGGCGATACGACTGTTGACAAGCGGGTATCCGCTTGATACGGTTTTTTGTTCGGTTGATTTAGATTTCCATTGCTATCCACTGAAAGGGGAACACTGAAAATCACTGATACGAGGTCTCACGGTTTTGGTTTCCATTACTGTCCACCGAAAGGGGAACATTGAATGTCACTGATACAAGGTTTCAAAATACACTGGGGAGTACCGACCCGGGCGTTCGTTCTGGGTCTTCTCTTATTGAGCGTGGCTCTTGTCCTTGCCTGCTCAGATGAGGAGGACACTCCCACACCAGATACGCCGCAGACAACGCAGGATTCCTCAAGTTCCACTTCCGGCGAATCCTCCACGCCCACCGAGCCATCGATTCACGTGGTTGGAACCACCAACTTTGTGGCTGATTGGGCACGGGTGGTGGGCGGAGACAACGTAGAGGTATTCGGTCTGCTGCCGGCGGGCGGCGACCCTCACACGTTCATACCGGGAACCCAGGACATTGCCAGGGTGGCGGACGCGGACGTGGTATTCAGTGTCGGCCTTGGCCTTGAGGGTGATTGGATTGGCGACCTGCTGCGTAATGCCAGCGCAGATGAATCCAAGATCGTCGAGCTTGGCGACAGCGTGAACCCCATCGAATCCGCCATGGGTATGCATGATGATCATGATGACCACGATGATGAGCATGATGATCATGACGACCATGCAGAAGAGATGGGCCACGAGGAACTCACCGGCCGACTGATCATTGCGGACGGAGAGGCTCCGGCGCTGTCGGTCATTGACCTCATAACGGACCAGTTGGATGAGCGGAGCCTGCAGGTAGCGGCGCCCGGGGCAAGACTCTATGCGAGCCCAAGCGGACGTTTTGCCTTTGTTCTCGCCCGCGGCCCGGGAGATGATACTGCCCAAGATGACCGCGTCCACATCATCGATGGCGGCATCTACCTTGAGGAACACGGCGATCACTTTGATCTGGTTACGGACCCTGTTCGCCTTTTGACCCTGGGAACAACTGACAACCGGCCCGTCCACTTCAACGTTCATGCTGGCTGGACGGCGATCTACCATGACGGATCCGGCCGTATCGCTCTGTTCGAGGAGCATGATCTTGCAGAAGAGCTCAATGACTATCAGCCGGCCTGGCTGGATGCAGGTCTGCAGCACGGTGCAGCCATCGTGCTGGAGGATGGCAACGTTCTGGTGACGACCAACAATCCGGACTACCCGAGTGTTGCGGGCGCAAGCAGCCTGCCGCTCGGCGCAGAGGTCTGGACGATGGGCGGCGAGGTCGTCTATGACGAGGCGTCCAACGCGTGCCCGGCGCTCCACGGCGAGGCCAGCAATTCGCATGGCATCGTGTTCGGCTGCACCGGCGGCGTGCTCTTCATGCATGCCCATTTCGGCGAATACGAGCATTCATTCATCTCGAACCCATCCGACATGAATCTTTCTGCCCGCATCGGCACTCTGTGGGGGCATCACGATTCCGACTACTTCTTCGGCTCTGCCTCGTACAGGGATGCGGGGGGCACTCGCGTGAACGGCGGACTCTGGTCGATCGACGCCGAGGGTGACGAAATGTCGCTCGTCCTGCCTCCAACTGCTGAGAAGAACGTGCGCAGCGCCGCCTTTGATGCTCACGGCGAGCATCTGTTGGCACTGACATACGACGGAGTCATGAACATCATCCACGTGGAGACGGGCGAGGTCGAGGTAACCTACGAACTTGTGGAACCGTTTGACAGCAGCACCTCTCCATCGTTCATCGTCGTTGGCGAGCATTTCTACCTTTCCGACAGGGTTGGGAATCAGGTCGTTGAGTTCAGCATCTGGGAAGGTGAGGCTGAACGCACATGGCCCATCAGCGGGCAACCCGGCAGTCTCGCCTTCGTCGGATTGGGCGTTGATGATCATGAGGACGAGCACGGTCATGAGGATGACCACGACGATGATCATGATGACGAAGACGACCACGATGACCACGATGACGAAGACGATCACCACGACCATGATCACGGGCCGCTGGATCCACACTTCTGGTTTGATCCGCCGCGCGTGAAGGTCGCGGTAGCCGAAATCGCCGCCCGCTTTGCGGCCATCGACCCTGAGAACGCGGAAACCTACTTCCAGAACGCAGCAGACTACGCGGAGCAGCTCGATGAGCTTCACGCCTGGACCCTGGAGCAGGTCAGCCAAGTGGCGCCCGAGCGCAGGCTGCTGGTAACATCACATGACAGCCTTTCCTACTTTGCTGAGCTCTATGGATTTGAGGTCGTCGGGCTGGTCATACCGTCTCTGGCGACTCACGTGGAGCCCTCAGCGGAGCACATCGCGGGAGTGGTCGAGGTGGTGCGAGAGCACAACGTACCGGCAGTGTTCGGCGAGACGACGGTCAGTGAGAGATTGGCCCAAGCCGTCGCACTGGAGACCGGCGCGGAACTTGTCCAGATCTATTCGGGATCGCTCGGCCCTGAGGGGAGCGGCGCCGACACGTACATTGGCATGGTGCGATCGAACGTCGAACGCATCGTAGAAGCATTGAAGTGACCGCGAGGCATTGAGGTGACCGCCATATCGAACCCACACGACGCGAGCGTATCGCTCCAGGATGTCAGTGTTGAGATCGATGGGCACCTGGCCCTGAGCAGCGTCTCCTTCGAGGTGGAGGCGGGGACGCTCATGGGCGTCGTCGGACCGAACGGAGCCGGCAAGAGCACGTTGTTCAATGCTATTGCCGGACTCCTTCCGGTCCGCCGGGGGAAGGTAACCCTTCACCGGGTGGACCAGGGAGGCGGGGCGTTGGCCTACGTGCCTCAGCGAGAGAGCGTCAACTGGCGGTTCCCGGTCACCGTGATGGACGTTGTGATGATGGGCCGGTGCTGCAGGCTGGGATGGTTCCGGCGGCCCGGCAAGAGGGATCGCGAGCTTGTCAATGCCTGCCTGGGCCGTGTGGGCCTTTGGGACCACCGCTCTGCTCTGATGACGGAGCTTTCAGGAGGGCAGAGGCAGAGAGTGTTCGTCGCGAGGGCGCTGGCCCAGGAGGCCAGCGTTCTGCTGCTGGATGAGGCATTCAGCGGAGTTGACGTGGGCGCGCAGGAAGACCTCATAGCAGTTCTCCAGACACTGCGGGATGAAGGACGCATTGTCCTGGTGGCCACCCACGACCTGACCAACCTGACCGGTCGTTTCGACGAGGTACTGTGTCTGAACGGTCACGTGTGCGCCTGCGGCCCGCCTGAAGAAGTGTTTACGATCGAGGTCATGGAGCAGTTGTACGGGGCCCACGGTGTGAGTCTCGTGATGGACGGGAGTGGCGCCGGGACAACGTGATAGATTTCGTTATCGCGCCACTTGAATACGGCTTCATGATACGAGCCCTGATCGGCTCGGTGCTCGTGGGAGTGATGTGTCCGCTGGTTGGAGCGTACGTCATCACCCGGAACCTGGCCTTCATCGGGGATGCTCTCGCCCACGCCGTGTTGCCGGGAATGGTGGTCGGGTTTCTGGTCGGCATCAACCCCGCTATAGCTGCCGTCCCAACAGGGGTGTCCGTTGCCGTGCTCGTGAGGGTTGTGAGCCGGCGCGCGGGCCTCAGCACGGATACGTCCATCGGCATTCTCTTCGCGACCATGTTTGCCCTGGGTCTTGTGTTGCTGGCAGGCGCAGCAACCATACGGGTTGATATGGAAGACCTGCTCCTGGGGCAGCCCCTGGCAATCACTCCAACCGACATCTACGTGGCCCTTGGGGTAACCGCGATAGTCATCCTTGGGCTATTCGCTCTTCACCACTGGCTGATGTTCGCGAGCTTTGATCCCGTGGGGTCGCAGGTTTTTGGCAAGCGCACCAACTTCGTCGATTATGCGTTCCTGGTGATTCTTGCCCTCGTTATCGTGATAGGGATCCAGGCGGCGGGCATCGTTCTGGTCATGGCAATGCTGGTAACGCCTGCCGCTACCGCGCACCTGTTGGTCAGACGATTCGTTTCGATGATGTTGGTGGCCGCGATGCTCGGAACCGTAGCCGCCATTACGGGCCTCTACGTTTCCTACCACTTCAATCTACCCGCCGGTCCCGCCATGACTCTGGTCTCAAGCGCGATATTCGTACTCGCAGTCGTATTCAAGCGAAGAGCCACCGTCTGATAACGCTAAGACGTTCGCAGAACAGACCCGCATGGTGGGCGGCGAGGGTCAATACTGCGAACTACCCTTGACCAGACTATATTGCGAACCTTCCTATTGGAGGTGTGGCTGAATCCGGCTGTGGGTGGGTGGAGGCGGTAGATAGTTGAGACCGCGTCTGCAGGTCATCATTCCAGGTGGAACCAAGAAAGGGAAGCGTATTCGACCTCGAAACGACTGACTCACGAGTACCTCGTACAATGATGTCGGGCGATGCAAACCGGGAAACGTGGACTCGTGATGCGTGGATCACGGAGGGCTTGTGGCCAAAGTGTGGCCATTGCCTTGATGGTGCTCGTTGTCATCATCTCCGCGATAGCTTGCGATAGCGACGCAGAAACGCAGGACCCCTCCATGGTAACAGGTGACGATCGACTCCCCACGCCCACGCCGACGCCCCTCCGAATTCAGTCGGCAACGCAGACACCACTTCCTGCTCCAACGGCGACGTTGGCTCCCACACCCGTTCCAACGCCGGTTCTGACCTCTACTCCCATACCAACGGCGACGCCCGTACCGACAGCCGCAGTCCCGCTGGATCCAGGGCCGACACCGATACCGATTTCCACACCCCATCCGGACCTCGCCGTTGAACGAGCGGCGCTTGTTGCCCTGTATGAGGCGATGAACGGACCTGAGTGGGAGGATCAGGGGCGTTGGCTGAGCATCGGGCCGGTAGAGGGATGGGAAGGAGTGCGAGTAGATGAAGAGGGTCGTGTCATCGAACTGGAGCGTCAACGAGTGGAAGGCCTTTCAGGCCACATCCCGCCGGAAATAGGCCGGCTCCGAAATCTGACCAAACTTGACTTGTATGACAATGATCTGGAGGGTCCAATCCCTCCGGAAATCGGCAATCTGACAGCGTTGACGTTGCTGAACCTGTCCGAGAATAAACTGAGTGGCTCAATCCCACCGGAACTGGGAAATCTGGCCAACCTCATGTGGCTCAACCTTGACTACAACAAACTCCATGGAGAGATTCCTCCAGCGATAGGGCAATTGAGTATGTTGGAAAGCTTGCACGTGCAGCGCAACAGTCTGTCCGGCGCCTTGCCCGGGGAACTAAGCCGCCTCAGGAGCTTGAAGCGACTGAATCTTGATTCCAATCCCCTGAACGTGCCTTTCCCCACGGTCGTAACCGAGCTTGAGAATCTGGAGGAATTATTCCTCAGTTCCACGGGATTAACCGGGCCTATTCCGCCGGAGATAGGACGCCTGACCAGACTCTCGCGCTTGCAGCTATTCAGGAATGAACTATCAGGTCCTATCCCGCGCGAAATGGCTACTCTCACGAATTTGTCTACGCTTTGGATGGAAGAGAACAAGTTGAGCGGCCCAATCCCTCAGTGGATTGGTAGCCTGGACAGACTGCTGATCCTCGGACTCTCCAACAATGAACTGACAGGCCCAATCCCAACTGAACTGGGGAGCCTTACCGGTCTTGACAAGCTATACCTCTCGGACAACAACCTGTCCGGTCGTATTCCCGCCGAACTGGGAAATGTGGAATACTTTCTCAACCTTGACCTGTCCAACAATCAGTTGATTGGCGGCATCCCGGCCGAATTGAACGGATCGCGAATCAATTTGGCAGGCAATCTGCTCTCCGGGCCGCTGCCCGCTGAACTGAACTTTAGACGCCTGGACATCTCGGACAATGCGTTTACCGGCTCGATTCCTCAGAAATGGATGGAGTCGACGAGGTTGGAGGAAGTGACTATCCGCAACAACAGGCTCAGTGGACCACTCTCGGCAGAATTGCCCCCTGATCTGAAGGTGCTTGATCTGGCAGGCAACACCTTCAGTGGAGAGATTCCGCAAGGGCTGGGGGAATTGAAAAACCTGTCGTCCTTGAAACTCGCCGGCAATGAATTCACGGGCCCGATACCTATGCACCTCGGGAGGCTGAGCAACCTAAAGACATTGAACCTGTCATCCAACCAATTGAGCGGAGGGATTCCCGAATGGCTCGGAGACCTTAGACACCTGGAGAACATTTTTCTGTCCGGCAACGACCTTACGGGCGAGATACCGGACTCCCTAAACCGCCTGCGGGATCTGACGCGATTGCATCTGGACGGGAACAGGCTTGGGGGCTGCATTCCCAGGCAATTCCGTACCCTTTGGGAATTGAACGTCAATCCACAGTCCGATGGCACAACATTGGAACTATGTCCAAGGTAAGACTCATCCCGACATTCGGGAGCAGACCTGGCGCGTTGCTTGCTCTTGTGTTGGCGACCATGCTCGCTACGGCCTTGTTCACGGCGGCATGTGATGACCAAGAGACCGCAGAGACGGGCGCGACTCCATCCGAGGAGTCGAGAGCATCGACTCCTGACATTGATACCAAGCTGCCTGCGACTCCGCTGCCACCCGCCTCGCCGACGCCCAGTCCGACACACGCGCCGACTCCTTCGAGCACACCCACGGCGACGCTCACACCCACCCCAACTCCTGTTCCCACGCCAACTCCAATACCAACGGCGACACCTGTTCCGTCCGTCGAGACCGACCGTGCGGCGCTCGTCGCTCTTTACAGGGCTACGAATGGCGCCCGGTGGAACAAGAACGACAACTGGCTTAGCGACGAGCCCGTGGGGGACTGGTTCGGTGTCACAGTGGGGGACGATGGACGTGTCACCGGGATATCACTTGTTCGCAACGGCCTTCGAGGTCACCTGCCTCCGGAGCTTGGCAACCTCAGCCGCCTCCTAACTTTCAATGTCTTTGATAACGGCATTAGCCGTTCGATTCCGCCGGATTTGGGCAGGCTAAAGAATCTGCAGGTCCTCCAAATTGGACGGAACGATCTGACAGGCCAAATCCCACCCGTATTGGGTCAAATGACCGGTCTCACATACCTCAACGGTCAACAGAATCGCCTGTCCGGTTCACTGCCGCAGGAGTTGGGAGAACTCGAGAATCTGGCAGTGCTGTCCTTCTGGGCAAATGAGCTGAGCGGAACCATTCCGGCAGAGTTTGGCAATCTGTCCAAACTCGAACAGATGATGCTGAGTAGTAATGACCTAACCGGCCCCATCCCACAGACTTTAGTCAACCTCACGAATCTGACCTATGTGAGGCTTGGCTACAATAGGCTCTCCGGACCGATCCCCACTGAGCTTGGACATCTTGTGGACTTGACGTATTTGTCACTTGAGCGAAATGAGTTGACCGGCGGAATCCCCCAGGAGTTGGGGGGACTCACTCAGCTGTCCACACTGAATCTATCCCGTAATGCCCTTACCGGACCAATTCCGCCTGCCCTGGCTTATCTCGCCGAACTGAACTCCCTGGATCTCGAGGGCAACGAACTCACCGGGCCGATCCCACCCGCACTTGGCAATTTGATCAACGTGGATACCCTTAGACTCGGCGGCAACAACCTGAGCGGCTTCATTCCTGAGCACCTGGTCAACATGAAAGACCTCAGATCTCTTGACCTTTCCGGCAACGAGTTGACCGGTCCTATTCCGGCCGCTCTCTCCAATCTTGGCAGCCTGCAGACCCTTAATCTCTACAAGAATCAGCTTTCAGGGCCAATACCGCCGGAACTCGCAGGCCTGTATTCCTTGACAAGGCTGAACCTTTACGGCAACAGGCTCTCCGGCCCGATACCGCCTGAACTCGGCAACCTGTCCGACTTGCAGCGATTAAACCTTGCAGACAATCTACTGACCGGCACTATCCCGCAGGAGATGGGAGAACTCACAGAGCTCAGGCTACTTGACTTATCCGACAATCTATTGATTGGATCAATACCCCCGCAGCTTGGCAATCTCCACGAACTGGAAACACTGATCCTCGATAACAACATGTTGACGGGCTCTTTCCCACCTGCACTGCGCAGGCTCCGGGAGCACGGAGAGATCAGCCTCAAGGGTAATCAGATTGAGGGATACGAGGAAGTATCATCAGTGGATCGAGATGCCCTGATCGCTTTCTACAACGCGACGGATGGGGACAATTGGACCAGGAATACAAACTGGCTTAGCGATCGACCAGTGAATCAGTGGTTTGGCGTCAGTGTGAACGGCGACGGGCGCGTTGACTGGATCGAAATGCGCGAAAACAACATCGTCGGTACTCTTCCTCCGGGGTTTTTCAAGCTCAGCGAGTTGGAGCGACTGCTGCTCCCCGATAATCACATCACCGGGTCTTTGCCGCCTGAATTGGGTGAACTTGAGAATCTGTTTCTCATCAATCTCTACGACAATGAGTTGTCCGGCCCGATCCCGCCTGAAATCGGCAGATTAAGTTCCTTGACCCATGTCTCCCTGGGCGAAAATGAGTTGAGTGGCCCGATCCCCCCCGAGATCGGCAGTCTCAGTCGTCTCACCACCCTGGGTCTAGCTGAAAACTCGCTCAGTGGGCCGCTCCCCCCAGAAATTGGACAGCTCGCCAGTCTGGAGAGAATCGAACTCCACCGCAATGAAATCTCGGGACCGATTCCACCGGAAATGTCGGGAATGAAGAACTTGCGAGATATGGGTCTCTACGGAAACATGCTGTCGGGTCCGATTCCCCCTGCACTCGGGAGCCTCAGCAACTTAAATACTCTAGGCCTCGCCGGGAATCAGCTGACCGGTCCAATTCCGCCCGAACTTGGACAGATGGTCAGTCTTGGTTCGCTCTACCTTTACGGCAACCAACTCACAGGGCCGATACCGGCGCAACTGGCGAACCTGCCCAGGTTGGCGTATGTGGATCTCAGCGATAATCAGTTGAATGGGCAGATCCCGGCTGAACTTGGCAACCTGCCGAACCTGACGTGGCTCAAGCTTTCAGGCAATGGGCTCACAGGCTCAATTCCGGTAGAGTTCGGAAATCTGATCAACCTGGAGCAGTTGGTCCTAGGCGGAAACAGCCTGGATGGACCAATTCCATCGGACCTGGGCCTTTTGGCCAACTTGTGGCGCCTGAGCCTCGAGGACAACCAACTGCCGGGCTCGATTCCCCCTGAACTGGGATCGCTGTCGCGTCTGCGCCAACTCAATCTGGACCGAAACCTGCTTACAGGCTGCATCCCTGGATCGCTCACGGACATCCACGAATTGACCCTCTACCCTCAGCGGGGTGAACAGATAAGGTTGGAGGTCTGTTGAAACCCTGCTGGGCAAGAAAAGAGGATTGTGAGGATTCTGCCTGCGTCAGGCCCTGTCCAGGTAGATGGGTGTATAGTCCCCGTTGATGTCCGGCACCCAGAGAATTGCATCCATGCTGTCGCTCGGCACTGTGACACCGTCGGGAGCGCGGAAATACAAATAGGCCTCGTGAGATTCTCCGCGCTCGATGTCAACCCCTGCAAAGCTGTCAGGCAGGGCAGAGCCGGACTCATCCTCGTAAACCGCCCGCCATACGTCATGAATGCGGCCGTTCTCGTCTGGGAAACCGGTTAGCACTACACCGGTCCTGTCTGCAGTTCCGAAGAGCAATCCCTTGTTCGTAATGGAGGCGCGGAGGCGAACCATATCGGGAGAGAAAGCCTCAACCCCTGAAAGAGCGGCAGTCTCGCGGCTATTGCTGTAGTAGGCTCCCCAGACCACCACAGGGTCTCCGTATTCGCGCAAAGGAACCTCATCCGGTATAGGCCAACTGATGAAACCCAACCGTTCATCGATGCCGTCGACAGGGCCTGTCGGGAGGCCGTTCTCGAAGCGGGCAGGAGGCGCGAGCGCGGCCTGCTGTGTCAAGTCGATGTACACGGGTCTTTCAAGCGGGCTGCCCCCCAGCCAATCCACATTGAACTCAATCCATGAGTCCGGCCGTTGCAAGCCGTCCTCCCACTGAACCTCAGGCGTTTCAGCCGGCGCGAAACAGATATGGGTATCTATCCACCCGCCCTTGGCGAAATGGCCGTCTCGCTCAGCGTCCTGGGGGCAGTCCACGCCTTTCCAGAAACTCAGTTCACCATTCGTGTCTGAAAATCCCATGCGCGTCGGGACGAATGTGGCGCTCTCATAGGACCATTTGCCGACAATGGACGTGTATCGAACAGGCAGCCGCAGCATTCCCTCCCCGGCCTGCTGAGGCTCACCGAGGACCGTGACGGCGTAAGGCGCCTCGAAGTACCTGTATTGAATCTGCACCGGCTCTCCCGCAAGTCCGACACGCAGTATCTCCGGAACTGTCTCCGGCGGAGTGGGCCACGCACGCCGGGCGTTCGGACAGTCCGCCATCCTCCATTGACCCTTCCAGAACGTGAACAACAGAGGTGGCGCCTGTTCCCGAGGCCTGCCGTCGGCGATTTCGATAGTGCTGACCCATGCACGGTTTTCGTCGATCCTCTGAACGGCGTTCACGTGGTAACGGAAGGAATAACTCACACGACCGATTGTTGATCTCGCATGAGACGCCAGGTCTGCCAGCTCCTCGTCGGCAAGTGATTGGCACTCAGCCGCCCCAAGCGCGCGCAAAGCCCCCAGGTCAGGATGCGGCACTGCAAGCTCCGCAGCGATGCGGGCCGTCAATGAGGCTTCGGCACTCCGGGCGATCAACTCGTCTGAGTGCTCGGCGGGCGTCCCGGTCAATTGCGGGAAGCGGGGCAGGGACAAAGAGGGAAAGCTGTCCTCCGTGGCAGCGTCCTCGTCCGAAGGAACGAGCCGTAGAGAGAAGGCAACGGCTGCCCGTCCCTCATCACAATCGTTATTCACCCAGCGTCCACCCTCGTAGACGACCAGGTGCGCCTCTGTTATCGGGGTAGTGCCTTGAGCGCTCAAGAGGGTGAACACCAGCATCCCGTGATTTGCGAGTCGTTCCACGGCGACCACCTCGGCGGACAGAGCATCCTGCCACGCTCGGGCACGGCTTTCGGCAAGTTCCGAGGCGCTCCCTGGCTGGCAGAATGACGAAAATGAGTCCGAGGCAGTTGCGAAATCGGAACTCGCCAAGTCGGTTCCATAGAATTCGTCGGCGAGAGACTGTGCAATGGCCGCGAGTTCGCCGTCCGAGTAATCAGCGGCGGCGCGCGTTGTCGCCGTCACCGTGACGGCAGGGACAGGCGTAGGTCGGAGGGGCAGGATGAGTGCTGTCTGTGTTGCGAGGCCCGATGATGTCTGCACGGCGTCCGGTGTCGCTGTCGCCCGACTCTCCCCGCAACCTGCAAGTAGTATTGTCGCGAGGAGGGCCAGCGCGATCGCAACTAACGTCCGGACTCCGGTCAGCCCGTTCGAATCAGATCGCTCTGTTGAACTCCCCATCTCGCTGCCTATCCGTCATCTTCGTCCGGCGGGGCAATCTCAGACGCAGGCGGCGGCTGAATATCAAAGTCCTCGTTGAATGAGCGAAAGACGAGAAAGTTGTCACTCGTGTCGGCACGTCCCAACTCCTCGGGCAAGCGATCCGCTTCGTAGGCACGGTGCAGCAGGAGATCGTCAATGCCGATCCACAAAGTGATATCAGAGATGTCGTCGTACATCACGATAGATCCCCTGATTACGTAGACGTCCACATCGTTCAGGCTGATGGTTCCGACGATGCGGAAATCTTCCACAATTCCCTCGGCTTCGACGTTGAAGAAGTCGGTGTGAGGCGCAATTTCGTCGAGCGGTTGCCGTGTTTCGCGTTCAGTCCAGAGTTCCTCGCCATACCAGCGGGCATACGCGATTTCTCCGATGATGATGTGTTCGCTGGACAGGATAGACTGCCCCTGCCACCAGGTGAACGAACGACTCAGATACCGGTTAGGCCTCTGGTAGACACTGTCTGAATACCTGCAATACTCGTTCAAAGCGTATGTAAGATGAACGAACTGTTTGACCTGGCTGGAATTGAAAGCAGACTCGATCGAGTATGAATGGAGCGCATCCATTGCAGCTGACGACCGAGCCATGATGTCGGACGCAGAGAGCGTGCTTTCAGAAGTGCTTGGGGTCGAGTCTGTAGGGACTTCAAGCCCGGTTTCACCCAGGCACGTCTGCCATGGCGAGCCACTCAGTCTGCCTGCTGCCGGCGTAATTGATGTATCAACAGCAGCGATGCTGGAGGCAGGGATGATCTCCATGGAGTTCGTCGGCACACCCTCGCTCTCATTCTCTTCCCAGATCGTGACTCCGCCGAACAACAGGATGTCGCCGTTAGGAAGCATTATCGCGCTGTGCCGTGACCGAGGCTCCCCTAATACTGGGCCGTCGACCCAGGCTCCGGTCGACGGATCGTAGACAGATGTGGTGACGCCGGGCAGACCACTTTCAGAACTCCGATCACCACCCGCAATGAGCAATCTCCCGTCTGGTAATGCAACAATTGATGCGGAGTCAGGAATACCCTCTCGACGGTCTTCGTTGAGCCACTCGTCGTTGCTGTCCGGGTCAAAATCATCCGTCCAGAAACTGTATGTAGCAAATGACCACTCGTTCCTATGAGGGTCAAATACTTCAACCCTGTCCCCTTTGTAGTCATCGTTGTAGAAGAATATAAATGACCCGTTCGAGATGGCCGTGACTCGTGGTGCACTACGAATGGATTCAAAACCAAACTCCGTCAATGTCTCCCATGAGTCTTCGGCAGGGTCGTAGATGAACAGCAGGCCGCGCGCATCATGATCTTCCGTTTCCCCTGCAACAATAACGGCCACTTTATCACCGTAGTTTTCGACCCACACGATGCCCGTGTCCTCTCCGGCCTCTGCCTGGCTCTTGATGAATTCACTTGGAAGCGGTGCAGCGGTCTTCCATGAATCCCGGACCGGATCGTAGATCTCCACATCGGTCACTAGTGGCGGCCCTGTAAAGGGATCGTCGTCCCAAACCAGCAATGAGCCGCCCAGGAGCATAACGTGCCCGTCTGACAACGGAACAATGCTTGGGCTGGCGCGAGGGACAGTGGCGGTTGAGATTTCCACATAGGTTCCCTGATCCTCATCCAGTCGAAACACTGTGTAGAGGGGCAGGGGGCTGTTGTCGCCGTCGGACTCGAGCCGGGCGGGCCAGAGAATGCCCTCCTCGTAGTCCGGCTTGCGCAGTGCAAAGAGGAGGACGGAGCCATCCGCCAGCGGAACCACATTGAGGCCGACCAGCCGGATGTCAAAAGGAAGAATCAGGCTCCAGTCCTCCGACGCTGGATCATAAACTTCCAATAGAGGATGTGGTTGGCCAAGTATGAGGCCGTTATTTGCAATGGTGGGCAGTGTTCCTCCATACATGAGGATGCGGCCGTCATTGAGCATGTGTGCTCCCCCGTTCATCCGCGAGGTCGGCAGCTGAGCCTCAATCTCATCGATGATTTCCTGTGGGAATGGGGTTGGCGAGGGAGAAGGTACCGGTGTCGGCGTGGCCGTTGGAGAAAACGGGACTAGCGTCGGGATGGGCGAGGGTGTTGACGGCACCGGAGTGGGTGTGGGTGAAGGGGTGGCGACGGCAATTGTGGGAGGGGCAACGACTTCGTCAGGTGGGGTAGAGGACGTTGGCTCATTGTCTCCGCACGCCCCAACAAGCGAGGAAATCAAGACGCCTGCGGCTGCAATCAAGCCCAGGCGAATCGGCATAGACCTGTTTGGGATTCCGTATTTCCCGCTGATGTGCTCGTCTCCCCAGAGCTGCCCTGCCTATGGCGATTGACCAACGACCTTCCTGCCATCCACGCATTCGCACCAGCATAGGCGGAATCCCCACAAGGAACAATGTCCCTCAGTAGCGGTTTCCCTATGGCCGGAACCCTCATGAATTCCCGTTGTGTGGCTTAGATCCAACATTTGCTCACTCACTACTGGTGATCGACATTGTCATAGTTGGACTGGGGACTAGGACCGGTTGACGGTCGTGAACGTCAGGGCGGCCGTGTTAAGGGCGAGATCCGTGTCCGCATGGCCGGTGATGGCGACAGTACGCGTTGGTGGGCCGGATAATCAGCAATCCTTGCGGCCGACACCATCCAGTTCTACAACTAACTCGACCGGTCTGTTACGTGCCACTAACAGGCGCAAATACTCAGAATCGCTGGTGTTCAACGGCTGGTGAGCAGCCCCCGGCGGAATATAGATCATGTCGCCCGGACCGATTTCCTCTTCTACGGACAAGTCATACCCTGTCAACATCACACCCTGTCCGGAGATGACAAAGATGGCCGATTCGCAATTGGAGTGATAGTGCGGTGACGAACATCGGCCAGGCGGAATGACTGACTCGGCAAGATGTATACCGGTTGCGCCTGTCAGCGACTCAGACACTCCTGCGACCCGCGTCATCGCACCGGAGCGAATCTCAGTCTCCCGATCAGCTTCATGAACGACCTTAATCCGGGTCTGCGGTACCGTACGATTCTCTTCTTGCATGAGAGTGAGTATAGCCCAGAGGCAATGAGTGAACTGGCCTACGTCTGCGGTTGTACCACTCATAAATATATGGAGCATGTCTACCACGACACAGGCAAAGTGGATCCAACTGCCGGGAAGCAGCCTCTAGGAGCATAGTGACCTGTCACTTTGGGTGGGTGGGCGATACAGGACTCGAACCTGTGACCTCTTCCGTGTGAAGGAAGCGCTCTAACCGGCTGAGCTAACCGCCCCCAAGATGTCTCCATCCCGCACATCCGCCAGGATACGGCTGCGGCTGGTGGCAACGACAGGATTCGAACCTGTGACCTAGCGCTTATGAAGCGCCCGCTCTGCCGCTGAGCTACGTTGCCGCGCCGGGATGCTGACTCTTCAATGATACGTCTCGCCACGAAATTCGGTCAAAGAGAAGCGGTGGTTGGGTCAATGAGATTTAGATTCCCGCTTTCGCGGGAATGACGGAAGGGGGCGGGAATGACGGAGAAGGGCGGGAATGATGGAGAAGGGCGGGAATGACATAGGAGAGGGAAGGGGGATACCCTTCGACAGGCTCAGGGTGAACGGACGTGGTGAACGGACGCTGGTGCAACGCTACGCTCGTAGTGTGGTATTGATTGATAGAGATGTCGAATAACCGGAGGAAGAATGGTGCAGGGTAGCACGCCATCACCCCACATCGATCCGTTGACGCTGCGGGCGCGCAGCGATTCCGTGTTGCAGAGAAGCGTTGGCGATCTGCGTGAGACGCTTCTGGCCGCCATCGACCAGATTGAACGATTTCCGGCCGTGTTTCCCGATTCGCCGTTGGAGGCGATCGAAGTGGAGCCGCGCGAGATGGAGTCGCCGGATCGCGGGCCCATCGTCGTCTGCCCGGACGGGGAGATCTATGAGCTTGTCGTCCGCGCCACCTTTGAAACGCTCGGCGCGCAGGAGTACGCGGACCGCCGCGAGGAGATCAGGCCGCTCGATCTGCCCCTGCATGAGTACATCGCGTACCTGTACAACGCGATCCTGGCGGTGACGGACTATCTGTACCAGTCAAGGTTGCAGGGCGGGGCTTAGCCGATCTCCTGGAATGAGTCACCCTTGTAGCTGTCCTTGCTCTTGAGGTAGGCCTGCAGAGGGCCCTGCTGGACGCCGCGTAGGCGGTCGTCAACCTCGCGGGCGGGCTTGGCGGGGCTGCCCATCACAAGCGTGTTTGCCTCGATCTTTGTGCCGGGTGTGACAAGGGATCCCGCTCCAACGATTGCGCCCTCGCCGATCTCGATCTCCGCGGGTCCCGGAGCCCCCACGCACTTCGCGCCGTTGGCAATCAGGACGTTGTCGCCGGTCTTCACGTGATGGACGAGGGTCATGTGGGCGATGACGCAGTTCGCGCCGATAGTGGTTTCCTCATGGAGCACCGCGCCGTCCTGGATGTTGGTGTTCTCTCCAACGGTGATGCGGCCGGAGTCGCCGCGCAGCGTCGCGTTGAACCAGATGCTGACGTTGGGGCCGATGACGACATCGCCAATGATGCTGGCGGTCGGGGCGATCCATGCCGTCGGATCGATCTGCGGCGTCATTCCATTGATTGAGTAGATGGGCATCCTTCATCCTCCCTGTCCGGTTACGTTCTTCACGCTGTAGGGATTGTAACGACTGCCATGCCGCCCTGCGGCCGCTGATTGTCGGCGCGCAGCAGATACACGTCAATCTCAAGGATCACGCGGCCCGGCTCGTCGTGGCGGTCAGTGACGACACCGGTGGCGGTGTATGTCTCGCCCTGGTTGACCGGCATGCGGAAGACACAGTCGAGCTTCTCGATGCGTCCGGTCGGCAGCCAACGCTGGAGGGCGGTTTCCATGGCAGTCATGCCGAGGTTTCCGGGCACGATCATGCTGTTGAATCCCTCGCTGCGGGCGGCCTCCTCGTCCGTGAACCGGTTCGGGCCGCTCATGGAGCCTCGCTCCGCGTCGTTGTCGTTGAGCCAGCCGGAGAGGGCCATCATGTCTTTCACCCATGAGGTGTGCGGCGTCCATTCGATGGGAGGGACCTCGTCGCCGATGTCCGCATGAACCTGATCGTTGTTCATGAGCCTGCCTCCCCGTTCTTCGCCGGAGGAACGCCCGGCGCGCGGAACACCATGGAGTCGCGGGCCCGGGCCACAAGCTCGCCGGCATCGTTGCGGAAGAGGATCTCCCAGACCTCAAAGGCCATTGTGCCGGAGCGGCCCGTCTTGGAGTACACGTCCTGCAGCACGGCGTATCGTGTCAGCTTGTCGCCAACGTAGATGGGGGTGTGGAGTTCAATCGCGCGGCCTGCGTTCAGGCCGACGGTTGCGCCCTCCAACTTGACGTCCGCGCCCCGTTCCTGGTTGCGGGTGAAAAAGACGTTGAGCATGGCCATGGGGGCTTCGAGACGCTCACCGTCCGCCGCTTCGGTCTTCGGGATGCCGGTCAGTTCGATGTAGCGGTCGACCAACTCCTGCGTCAGTTCAATGACCCCCGTCATCTGTTCCACGTGCAGGATGGCCTCGTTAAACGTTATCTGCGGCGCGGCGGCATCTCCGCCGTTCCCATCGCTGGATGTCATACCTTCTCCCCTGTTTCCCCCTAACTCATTGCTGAGTATCTTCAAGCCGGACGGCTGTGAACTCAAATGACTTCAGGGCCTCCACAAGCTCCGCCTCGGACGAGATCGGCGTGTCAAAGGCCGTCAGGCAGCGGGCGATGGCGCTCACAAAGTGCGCATCGCTGCCGCCGATACCAGAGTAGCCTTTTTCGGCCACCAATTTCTCGGCTGCCTCGGCCTCCTCCGGGCGATTGCCGCCGTTCAGCCGCTCCACGATGGTAACCTGCGGGAACTCTATGCCCGAGGCCATCCACGAGACAAGGCCGATGCCGGCACGGCCCGGGTGGGCGGGAATGGCGATTGCTCCGTGCTTCTCCGCGATCTCCATCAAGCGGAACGAGTCCATGGCCACGTCCGTCGGATCAATCTCCTCTGCGAGTTTCTCAGTGACGCCGTAGACGAGGAAATGGCCGTGCCGTGTATCCAGTTCGGCCCCCTTGAGAACGGTGACGCCGAATTGCGCGGCAAGCGCCGAATAGTCCAGCTCGAAGGAGAATTGGCGGTGGTCAGTCAGTACGATGCCGTCCACCTGCATGCCGCGCTTCCTCAGCGTGCCGATCCATTTCAGGTATTGTTCCACCGTGGCGCGGGAATCGTCGGACGCGACGGAGTGAGAGTGGAGATCGTAGTAATGCATTCCTGCCGTTGTGCCGCCGCCGATCGACTAGCGATGCCACTCCGCGATGTTCCAGAGCTCGCTGTCCCACGCGTTCATGCGGACGCCCTGCAGATCGGTTGCCTTTGCGGAGACAAAGGCGCGGAGGACGAGCGGGATCTCATAGGCGGGTTTGACGATGGCGTCATTGAGAGACTTCAAGATGGCCTCGCGTTCAGTTTCGCCAGCATTCTCTATTCGGCTGAACAACCAGTCATATGTCTCGTTGCACAGACGAACGTTGTTCTCTCCGGCCCACATGTTTTCGCGTGACTGCATACGTTCGCACTGGTACGTCGCGAAATAGCCCTGTGGATCGATGCCGGTGCCGGTTGTGTACATCTGGACGTCCGCAATGAAGCGGCGGTATGACTCTGTGTGTTCGGCCGGGTCGCCTCCGAAGAAGATGCCGGCGTCGTGTGTGATCAGCGTGCTCTCGATGCCAATCTCGGCCCACCACTCCTGGATCAGCGCAAAGGTGCCCTCACGAACGGCGTTGATCGTCGTCTGGTAGGTGAGAGTGAGTGGGACGCCGTTGTATTCGCGAACGCCGTCACCATCCGAATCCACGACCCCATGTTCGTCGAGCAGGGCCTTTGCCCCCTCGATATCCTGAACCAGACAGCCGTCGTTGCCCTCGGAGACAAATCGAGCGGGCGCGGTTACGAGGTTGCACGTTGCCGTTCCTGCAGAACCGTAGAGGTCATCGACGATGCGCTGGCGGTCAATGGCCATGGACATGGCCTGCCGAATAGGTTTGAACGTCAGGAACGGATGAGGATTCTGGCCGTCCAGGTACTCAGAGCGGTTGTCCTCGACGTCCGTGTGGGGATTCGTCTGGTTGACAACGATTCGCTCCACGTCGCTGGCTGTTGCCGTCACGACCTCGCCGACACCGGCTGCCAGCCATTCGTCGAGTTCGGCAGGGGTCACCTGCAAGTTCCAGGCGTAGTCAGCGGTTCCCCGAACAAGGACATCCCTGGCGTTTGCTCCCACATCGCGGCCACCGACAAGCATGACCCTGTCGAAGTAGGGGCGGCTGCCCCAATAGTGGGGGTTGCGTTCAAAAACGGCGTTGTCGTTTGGCGTGAACTCCACGATGCGATAGGGACCGGAGCCAATGGGAACGCGGTGTTGTGCATCACAGTTGGGTGGAGCTGCGGAGATGCAGTTCTCGAATTGAGCCTTGCTGATGATCGGGACATCTGTCCCTGTAAGGAGCAGTACGGGGTGCTGCTCGTGCTCCGCAAGCGTAAAGACAACCTCACGGGGTCCGGTTGCCTCGACAGACGCAAAGCTCTCAAAGGTGTGCTCCGATAAGCACCCGATTCCCTCAGTTGTGCAATAGACCCATGTGAAGACAACGTCATCGGCGGTGAGGTCTGTGCCGTCCGACCACATGAGGTTCTCACGCAGCGTCCACGTCATGGTGAGGCCGTCTTCGGAGATCCCGCCGTTCTCAATGGAGGGTATCTCGGCGGCGAGTCTCGGGACGATATTGCCATCGGGATCAATGACTGCGAGAGATTCAAGGACTATTGCCCCGGCGTCGCGGTCCTTGGTTCCCGACGACTGGTACGGGAACGGCAGGGTGGGCGCCTGCCAATAGAGGATGGTCAGCACGTCCTCCTCAGGCTGAGGGGTAGCTGTTGGCTGCGGGCGCTGCGCGGCAGGAGTCGTTGCCGGATGCGTTCTGGCCGCCGGATGGGGTGTCTCGGTCGCCGTGGGGATGGGGACGGGAGTTGGAGTTGTGACTGCCGGCGCGCGGGTTGGGTCGGCGGTGGTGTCAGGCTCATCCTCGTCTTCACATGCGATCGATGCAGTAACGAGCGCCACGGCGAGGAGGGCGATTGTGAGTGCTCGCCAGGGATTCATTCGTCCTCCGGTTGGATTGTTAGCGCGATAAATTCCAGGTAGCAGCCGCCGCGATCCGATGATCAGTACGGGACCTGGCCGCCGACAAATGTCTTTGCCCAGTCCATCGCCTCGATGATGCTTGCGTAGTCATCAAGGGGTTGGGGGCGGTGAGCGTTGGCGGCGCGATCGATGATATTCGGGATGTCTGTGAGTCCGATCTGCTGAGAGATGAACAGCTCAATGGCGGCGTCGTTGGCCGCCGCCACGACTGCCGGGTAGGTCTCACCCTGCCGCGCCGCCTCAATAGCAATCTGGTAGCAGGGGAACAACTCATGCTCCAGCGGCTCAAAGGAAAGTCGGCCCTCTGCGAGCAGGTCGACGCGGTTGATCTCCGCGTTCGCCCATCGGTTTGGGTATGCCAGGGAAAGCTGGACCGGGACGCGCATGTCCGGGATGAAGAGGGCGGATTTGACCGATCCATCGTTGAACTCGGTCAGCGCGCGGACAAGGCCCTGCGGGTGGAAGAGGATATTGATGTTCTCCAGGGGGATGTCATAGAGAGAGTTGACGACCGCCACCTGCGTTGCCTTGACCATGAGGGTTGAGGCATCGATTGAGCGCTTGCGTCCAACGGCCCGGGCAGGGCGGGCGTTCGGCATTGTGGATGGAAGCTGGGTTCCGTGACGGGGCAGGCGGCGCGCCTGCACGGTTCCCCACGTTGAGGTCATGGTGACCTGCTGGACGGACTCTGCGCTTTCACCCCACAGCGTCTGCCAGACGCCGATAGGCTCGTCATCAAGAGGAAAGATCGTCGCGCCGGTCTCCTTTGCCCGGCGGGCGAGCAGGGAACCGGCGATATAGAGCGTGTCAATGTTGCCGATGGCGACGCGCTTGCCGGCATCGATGGCCGTCCACGCCGCTTCAAGGCTGTTGCGTCCAACGCTGGCGATGATGGCCATGTCCACGTCCGGCGAGGAGACAATCTCGTTGATGGATTTGAACTCCACCCCCTCAGGGACCTCGTCACGCCAGCGCCCTCGCGCGAAGCCCGCAAGGGTGGGGCGGTACTCCTGGATCTGTTCGGCAAGACGCTCAAGGTTTGAACCCGCGGCAAGGCCGACAACCCGGACGTTGTCGCCCAGGGAGCGGGCGACGGAAAGCACGATCTGGCCGAGCGAGCCCGTGGAGCCGATAACGGCTATGCGGAGAGGCGTTGAATCCGTGGTCATTGCACCTCCACTCCATCGACGGGGCGGCGTGCTTCCGCCCCCTCTACATCATCCACAACAGTACAAATCCCTGGCTAGAGATTATCCAGTTTGGCGGCGATAAGCGCGGAAACGTGCCCGTGAATCGACGGCTCCTGGATGGCGTCCACGACCTCCGAGGCGAAGGCGCGAATGAGCATCATCCGTGCCTCTTCCTCCTCGATGCCCCGGCTCCGCAGGTAGAACATGGCGTCCTCGTCAAGGTTGCCGCAGGCCGCGCCGTGTCCGCAGCGCACGTCGTCGCAATAGATCCAGAACGCGGGCTTGGTGTCCGCCTCCGCGTCATTGGACAGCAGCAGATTCTTGTCCACCTGCATCGCGTTCACCTTGGCGGCGTTGGGGCGGACGATGATGCTGCCGTGAAAGACGGAGCGGGCGTGGCCATCGAGGATGCCCTTGTAGATCTCGTTCATATCATTGTGGCCGACGAGGTGGTCCACGATGACCTGGTTGTCCACGTGCTGATCGCGCGTGATGATATATGCGCCGCGGACATCACTGTTCGATCCCTCGCCCGCCATGATGATGGTGAGGTTGTTGCGGGTAAGCCGCCCGCCGATGTCGATGGCCATTGCACGGAAGGTCGCGTTTTCACCGACCTCCACCAGCGTGGTGGAAACGTTGTAGGTGGCCTCGCTCTCCTGCTGGACCTTGCAGTAGGAGATGCTTGCGCCCGCGCCGACGACGATCTCTGTGACGGCGTTGGTGAGATGGGAGTCGTCAGACAGGGAGACGTGCGTCTCAACGATAGAGGCGGAGCTGTCCTCTCCGGCGATGACCAGGGTGCGAGGCATGGAGGCCGTTCCCTGTGTTCGCTCCGTGGAGACGTAGACAACCTGGATGGGTTGTTCGATCGCGGTCATGCGCGGGAGGAGGATGAACGCGCCGTCCGCGGCGAGGGCGGTGTTCAGGGCAGTGAAGCCGTGTTCCGTGTAGTCTGCCAGGCGGGCAAGATGGGCCCGCACGGCATCCGTGTTGGAATGAACACCCTCGGCAAGGCTGCCAACGACAACGCCGTCCGGCAGGCTGTCCACACTGGAAAGCTCAGCCGAGTACCGTCCGTCTACGACCACGACGCGGCGCCATTCCGCATCTCCAACACTGAGGGATTCAAGATCGAGTGCGGCAGGGGCATCGTCTTCTGAGAACGTGGGAGCCGAGAATCCCTGGCGGACGAGCGGACGGATGTCCGTGTACTTCCATTCCTCGTTCCCGCGGCGGGTGATGGGGAGGCCGAGTTCCCGGAAACTCTCCAGCGCCTCTTCGCGAACGGTGACAATCCACTCAGGGTCTCTGCCGGCGCGGGCAGCCTGGTATTCCCTCGCGGCGTCTGCAAAATCCGTGAGATACGTTTCGAGCGGACTTGTGGTGGTCATGTAGTCCTTGCCGGGTCTGCCGTGTGGCGGACTGTCTAGCCGACGGTGCCCTCAAGATTCAGCTCAAGGAGCCGCGTGGCCTCAACGGCGAATTCAAACGGCAGCTTCTTGAAGACCTCTTCGCAGAACCCGTTGATGATCATGGAGTGGGCCTTTTCAACGGAGATGCCACGTGAGTTGCAGTAGAAAAGCTGGTCCTCGCTGACGCGGGACGTGAAGGCCTCGTGCTCAAGGTGGGCCGACTTGTTCTTGACCTCGACGTACGGCGTGGTGTGCGCGCCGCACTGATCGCCAATCAGCAGAGAGTCGCACTGGGTGAAGTTCCATGCGTCATCCGCACCGGGGTTGACGCGGACGAGGCCGCGATAGGTGTTCTCGGCCTGCCCGGCGCTCACGCCCTTGGCGATGATGGTGCTCTTGGTGCGCTTGCCGATGTGGGTCATCTTGGAGCCGGTGTCCGCCTGCTGGCGGCCCTTGACGAGCGCCACGGAGTAGAACTCGCCGATGGAGTCGTCGCCCTGGAGCAGGACGCTGGGGTATTTCCAGGTGATTGCGGAGCCGGTCTCTACCTGCGTCCATGAGATCTTGGAGCGCGCGCCCAGGCACTTGCCGCGCTTGGTGACGAAGTTATAGATGCCGCCGTTCCCGTTTTCGTCGCCGGGGTACCAGTTCTGGATGGTGGAGTATTTGATCTCTGCGTCGTCCATCGCGACAAGCTCAACCACGGCGGCGTGGAGCTGGTTGGTGTCGCGGATCGGGGCGCTGCAACCCTCGAGGTAGCTGACGTAGGAACTCTCGTCCGCCACGATCAACGTGCGCTCGAACTGGCCGCTATTCTCCGTGTTGATGCGGAAGTAGGTGGTCAGCTCCATGGGGCAGCGGACACCCTTGGGGATGTAGCAGAAGGAGCCGTCAGAGAAGACGGCGGCGTTGAGAGCGGCGTAGAAATTATCAGTGTAGGGAACCACCGAGCCGAGGTACTTGCGTACGAGGTCCGGGTGGTCCTGGATGGCCTCCGAGAACGAGGAGAAGATGATGCCGAGTTCGGCGAGCTTCTCCTTGAAGGTTGTTGCGACGGAGACGCTGTCAAAGACGGCGTCCACCGCAACGCCGGCAAGACGCTTCTGCTCTTCCAGCGGGATGCCCAGCTTCTCAAAAGTTGAGAGAACCTCAGGGTCAACCTCATCGAGGCTGTTGAGCTGCTCCTTTGGCTTGGGAGCGGAGTAATAGATCATGTCCTGGAAATCGATGGGCGGATGCTTGATGTGCGCCCAGTCCGGGAGCTGCTCCTTGTCCAGCAGGGTCTCCCAGTGCCGAAACGCCTTCAGCCGCCACTCCAGCATCCACTCCGGCTCATTCTTCTTGGAGGAGATGAGGCGGATGGTGTCCTCCGTGAGGCCCGGCGGAACGGTATCCGTTTCGATCTCAGTGATGAACCCGTACTTGTATTCCTGCTGGGCTATGCTCTTGAGTTCCTGATTGGACTCAGAAGCAACATCCTGTATCGTCTCGTCAACTGTGGTCACTAAGTCTCACCTGCCTCAATTGCTGCTCGATGGACGAACGCGGAGTTTCAACTCTCCCTGGCTAGCAACGATCATGTCAGTCAGTCACTGCCATTGTACCCGTATAGAGAGCAGGGCGCGATAGGGGCGCAGATACGGACACGTTCGGCAACGGTGGAGTATCATAGCCACATCCCCCGGAGAATCCATGGGAGTTTGACATGGCGACCACGGCGAGCGGAATCACTCTACCGGTCACGGTCTGGTACGACTACATTTGACCGTGGTGCTACATCGGCCAGGATCGGGTCGATAAGCTGAAGCAGGACTTCAACGTCGAGATTGACTATCGCGCGTTCTTCCTGCGCCCTGATTTGCCGCCGGAGGGCATCCCCCGTCCGGAGCGGTATAACAACCCGAACTCCCCAGTGCAGCAGGCTGCCGAGGCGGCGGGCATCGTCATGAACAGGCCTGATCGTGTTCCGTACACGCGGCTCGCCCTCGAGGCGACCGAGGCCGCCAAGCAGGCGGGCGCTGGCGAGCAGTTCCATGAGGCCGCGTACCGCGCCTATTGGGGCGATGGAGTCGATCTCGGCGTGGTTGAGAATCTCAAGCCCATCGCCGAGGAAGTCGGTCTTGATTGGCCCACGATGCACAAGCACATTGAGGACCGCACCTATAAAGAAGAGGTTGAGCGGCAGTACCAGGACGCGCTGAATATCGGCGTCACCGGTATTCCTGCCTACGTCATCGGGCGGTTCTTCTTTGTGGGCGCGCAGCCGTATGACGTGTTCAAGCAGGTTGCGGAGCGCGCGATCACGATGATGGAAGAGGGAGAGGACCCGGGATTCAAGAGCTAGGGTCTTTCTGAAACCGGATGATGAAGGGGCGTCCCGTTGGGGCGCCTCTTTCATTTGGGCAGCACTATGGGGTCTTTGGATTCTTCGCTGCGCTCAGAATGACATGTTGACCAAGCGGCATAGGTCTGGCTGCACAATATGATTCAGATTCCCGCTTTCGCGGGAATGACGGAGGCGGGTGGAGGAGTTGCGGGCAGGGCGTACAATCGTTGCGTGATAGTTTTCACTGAGGCTGACGGGTAGCCTGGCATGGGGGTCGATAATCGACGGCGCCCCCGAGAGCGGCTTGTGCGCCGCTCCGTTGGCGCCCAATCTCGTCGGCTCGTCATAGGCCGTCCGCGCGCGCCGAAGCTTCCGCGATTCCTGGGCACGCCGTACGCACGAATAACACTCTTCTTCGGCCTGCTTATCGCTCTCGGTACGACTCTCTTGTTGATGCCGTGGGCGACCGCGGACGGCACGGCGACCGATTTCATCACGGCACTCTTCACGGCGACGTCCGCCTCTTTCGTCACGGGACTCATCCTCGTTGACACCGGTGAATACTGGTCGATCTACGGACACCTCATCATCCTGTTCCTGATAGAGGTTGGGGGATTGGGCTATGTTGCCGGTCTCGCAATCATCATCTTTGGCCGGGAGCGGCAGGCATCGCTATCAGTCAGGCAGTCTCTGCGCGCAACGCTTGGAGGCGGCACACTGGGGAGCGTCAGCCAGGAGGCGAAGGAAGTCATCCGAGTCTCACTGATGCTGCAACTGATAGGATTCTTCGTCCTGATAGTGGGTTTCATGGTGGCCGGGCATGGTCTGCGCGAGGCCGGCTGGTTCGCCATCTTCCACTCGGTATCCGCGTTCCACAACGCCGGGTTCGACATTACGGGTGGCGCGCCGAGCCTCTTTGAATACCGTTACTCGTTGCTGGTGGCCGGGCCAATAACGCTGCTCTCGTTCGTCGGAGCAACGGGCGCGGCGATCCTCATCGTCATTTACCGGAAGAAGCGGTGGCTGACGCTGCCCCTGGACGTAAAGATCGTTATCGCGGGCATGGTGGGGGTGGCGGTTGCCGGTTTCCTCGGCATCCTCATCACGGAATGGTCCAACCCGGAAACGCTGGGATCGCAGCCAATACCGAATCGCATCTGGGACAGCCTGGTGATGGCGGTGGGGAATCGAACGTCGGGTTTCAGCACCTTTGCGGTGAACGCAACGCATGAGCACACGCTTTTCCTGTTGATCTGGTTGATGGTGATTGGCGGGGCGGCGGGGTCAATGACGGGCGGTATCAAGATCAATTCCTTCATGGTCATGTTCACATCCGTGATGTCGAGCGTACGAGGCCTTGCGCACGCGGCCATCTTTGGTCGAGAGATAGCAGACGTGCAGGTGCGGCGCGCCATCACAATCGCGAGTTTCGCGTTTGTGTGGGTCAATGGGATTGCGTTCCTGCTGGACCTTATTGAACAGGAACACTTCGCGTATCTCCTTTTCGACGTGGTTTCTGCGTTCGGGCTCGTGGGGCTTTCAACGGGTGCGATTCCGGGCATGTCAGAGTTGGGGAAACTTCTGATAATCCTCTCGATGTTTGTTGGCCGCTTTGCGCCGTTCTTCCTTGCGCTCGAGCTGGCTCATCGAGAGAGATTTACGCGATTCCGCTACCCGGAGGCGGAAGTTAGGATAGGCTAGTACAGAATCAACTCAGCGGAGAGTACTGACGTGGCAAAAGGACAGGTAGCCGTTTTGGGACTCGGCCGGTTCGGCCAGCGAGTTGCGCGAGACCTTCAATTGAAAGGTATCGACGTGCTCGCCATCGATAAGGACCCCAACCGGGTGCGCGAGTCAGCCGCGCTGCTTCAACACGTCATGGTCGCGGACGTGAGCGACCGCGGGGCGCTAATCGAGCTCGGTGTGCCGGAATCCGAATCCGTCATTGTCGCGGTCGGCGGCGATATCCAGGTCAGCCTGTTGACCACGGTCTTGCTGAAGACACTCGGCACGCCGGTTGTGGTCGCGCGCGCCCGGGATGAGCTGCATGGAAACGCGCTCCGGCAGCTGGGCGCGGATCGGGTCGTATTCCCTGAGCTTGATACGGCTGAGCGGCTTGCCCACAGCCTGTCTTTCAAGGGCGTTCAGGACTACTTTGAGTTGGGCCGCGACTACGGCATCAGCACAGTGGTCGTCAATGACGGCATGGCGGGCAGAACCATCGAGGAACTTGGCCTGGTGCATCCTCGCCAGGCGAATGAACTGAGCGTGGTGCTCATTATCCGCAACCGCAATGAGGCCGTGATCCACCCGGATAGATTTGAAAAGGTCTCCGGGGGTGACGTGATTGTGTTGGCAGGATTGGACAAGGAATTTGAAGAACTGCGCCTTGAGCAGTTTGACGGGAAAGGGCGGGATGGACGTTGACCGCCGCTGTCTGCCGCGCTACAGTCATTCGCGTTGCCTGCACGGTGAAGCGGGCGGTGGACAGTCGTGAGGAGTTGAGATGACACAGATCAGTGACCACGTGTACGGGTGCCACATCGCGGATACGCACTACATGCATCCGGGGGGAACCACCATCTATTTCATCGGTGATCCGTCCGAGGAGATGCTGATACTGGATACCGGCGAGCATGATCGCTCCTGGACAAAGCAGATTCTCGAATACTGGGAGGGCCTCGGCTCCCCCAAGATCACAAGCATCCTGCTATCTCACGGGCACGGTGACCACACCGGTGGTGTCGACCGGATCCAGGAGGCTACTGGGGCGCCTGTGCGCTGCCACCCCAAACTGGTGAAGCCGATGCGGAGTGTGCTTGGACACGCGGACGAACTCGTCATTCCGCTGAAATCACGGGAAATGGTGCGGACGGGCGGGGGTACTGCCGTGCGGGCGCTGTTCACGCCGGGCCACGCCGTCGACCACGTCTGCTTCCACCTGGCGGCTGAGCGGGTCCTGTTTACAGGCGACACGATCCTGGGCTCCTCGTCCTCGTCTGTTCACGATTTGTACGAGTACATGAAGACTCTTGGCAAACTGTCCAAGTTGCGCGTGGACACGATTGCTCCGGCGCATGGCGGGGTGGTGATGCCGCCGCGAGGGCGTCGCCTTGTCGCGTGGTATATGTCCCATCGGCAAGAGCGCGAGAACCAGGTGGTTTCCTCGCTGGAAAAGGGCATTGAAAAGGTCGATGAGATGGTCAAGGACATCTATCCGCGGAACCTGAAGAAACAGCTTCGCCGCGCGGCGGCCGGCAACGTGCGCACCCACCTGGACAAACTCAAGAAAGACGAACGTGTGGCGGAGGCCGAGGCGACGTACAGCCTGACAGGGTAGGCGTGGAGGCCGGCCGGTGACAGAGTCAGAAGACTGTATATTCTGTCGGATTCGTGACGGGCAGATACCGAGCGAATTCCTGCACAAGGATGACAAGGCTTTCGCTATCCGTGACATCAGTCCCCGCGCGCCCGTCCACATCCTGATCATTCCGACAGAGTGCATCCCATGCGCGGCGGCGTTGACGGAATCACAGCTTCCAATCATGGGAACCCTCTTCGACATCGCCAACCGCCTGGCCGTTTCGGAGGGGATAGCGGAAACGGGTTATCGACTGGTCATCAACAACGGCCCGGACGCGCACATGAGCGTGCCACATCTTCATTTGCACCTGATCGGCGGCCGCTCACTTGGCCCGGAGGGGTAAGCTGAGGCGGTAATGAGGAACTTACGGCGGCAAACGGGTTCCGGCTCATGGGTTGGATCATTCACGGGCATGTTTGGCGGAAAGGGCGGCCTGCCCGCTGCGAAAACGGTTCTTGTGCCGCTGGTCGGATCGTCCATGGATGAGTCTGCCCTGAAAGTGGCGGGCGAGGTGGCGCGAGAATCATCCGGACGCGTACACGTGGTGTACATCATCGAGGTTCCACGGGCAGTGCCGCTGGATGATCCCATGGATGAGCAAGTCCGCAACGGCGAGCGCATCCTCAAGGACGTTGAGGCGTACTGGCCGCATAAGAAGACGAGTGTGGTCACGGAACTGCTGCAGGCGCGGCAGGCCGGGCCGGCGATCGTGACGGAAGTTGTTGAGCGCGGCGCGGACCTCGTGATCATGGGCATCGACCATGAGAGGCGCTTCGGAGACTACAGCCTGGGGTCCGCTACTGCTCACGTGTTGCAGTACGTGCCGTCTACCGTGTGGGTCCTGCGCGCGCCCATCAACCGGAACGGCGTTCGCTGAGCGGGTGACATGACGAGGGATAAGCCGACAATGAGATTCCTGATCATGGGCTGCGGGCGGGTAGGGTCCGGGTTGGCTCGCAGCCTGACGGACGAGGGTCATGACGTGACGATCATGGACGTGCGGCAGGACGCTTTCCGCCGCCTCACGGCACGATTCCGGGGGAACGCCATCATCGGGGACGGACTTGATTCGGCGGCGCTGCAACGAGCCGGAATAGAGAACGCGGACGTGTTTGTCTCCGTGACGCAGGGCGATAACCGAAACCTGATGGCCGCGCAGGTCGCCAAGCACATCTTCAAGGTGCCCCGCGTCATCGCGCGCGTCTATGACGATAGCCGCGCGGACATCTTTCGGGAACTGGGCCTTCAGACGCTCAGTTCGCCGCGGTTCGTGACGGGGCTCATGCGTGAAATGATCTTCGATGAATTAGCCGAGACGCCGGAGGACCAATAGGGATATGTATGTCATCGTCGCGGGCGGGGGCAAAGTGGGCTTCAGTCTGTCACAGGCCCTGCTGGCCAACGGAGACGAAGTCCTGTGCGTTGAGAAGGACGCCCATCGCTGTGCCGTCATCGCCGAGGACCTCGGCAGCGCAAGCTACCAGGGAGACTGCTGTGAGGTGAGTGTCCTTGAAGACGCGGGGACAGGTAGAGCCGACGTGTTTGTGGCCGTGACGGGCGATGACGCGGACAACCTCATCGCCTGCCAGGTGGCCAAGGCGCGTTTCCGCGTGCCAAGAACGGTCGCGCGCATCAACGATCCGCGGAACAGGGAGATATTCAGCATTCTTGGCGTGGACGCGACCGTGAACTCAACGGACGTGATCATGTCTCAGATCGCGCAAGAGATGCCGTCGCGCCCGTTGACACAGGTATTGTCGTTGCGCGGGACGGGGCGGGAGTTGTGCCAGGTGGAGGTGACGGCTGACTCACCGCTGCTTGGAGAAGAGGTCAGCTTGCTGCGCCTGCCCGGCGACAGCCAGATTATCCTGGTTGTGTGCGCCGACCAAACCGTTAGAACTCCTGCGAACGGTTTGCAGCTTGAGGCGGGGCAGGTTGTTCTTGCGGTTACGCAAGAGGAGCAGGAGCCGGCGCTGAGAGAGGCGCTGACGGGCATCGCGCCCGAATAGGCAAGCGCACCGCAAAAAACTGCGCCCCGTTCAACGAACGGGGCGCTTTCAGTTCAGATCACGTGATGGTTTGGGAATCTAGGTTGCCGAACCGTCTCCGCGGTTGTGCTGGATCCAGTCCTGCATCTCTTGGCCGGCGCGCATTGCGGCATCACGGCCCTCGGAGATGGCGTCGCGAAGAGCGTCATTCCCCGTCTCGCCAAGGTTGCGCGCCCGCTCCCGCAAACCGAGTGTTCGCGTACGGATGTCGGCGCGGGATTCCGAGCCGGACTGCGGCGTGAAAAGCACGCCAAGAACGACGCCAACGATTACACCTGAAACGATGCCCAGCAGGAATGTCAGGGCATTGCCACTGTCTTCACGTTCAACCATCGCGCTGCTCCCTCGCCGGGCTGTCTTTATGCCGCGCCCCGGGCTTCTCGAAACGATTATAAGACAGTTTCAAAATGTTGCCCAATGGTGAGATTTGGTCAGCCTTGGCCGCGCCGACCGAACCGGCGCAGGACGCGGAAACCCTGGCGGATGCCGGTGTAAAAGCTGATGACGGGGACGGCAGGGCGGATGATGGCGTCAGTCACAAGACGCGTGGCCGTGCGGACCTCTCCCGTCGTCCCGCGAACGTTGCTGAGGATGGGTTTCAGCGCTCGGAAGATGCTGAGGGCGACAAGGATGACAACGAGAAACACCAGGATGCCAAGCACACCCCAGACGATGATGACGATATCCCGGATGATCGCGATGACGTCGGCCAAGAAAGTACCTCGCTAGCTAAACGACTGTGGTTAGTATTGGGCATCAATGCCCGAATTGCCAAACCGACCCGGCTCAGCCTTCGAGCACCTCGTACACGCGAACTGCCTCGTTCTCATACGCAAGTCCAAGTCGTGGATGCCGCTCAAGGGCGGCGACACCTTCTTCGGGATAGTAGGCGCGTTCCGTCTGGCCAACAAGAACATAACCGACATCGTATTCATCCAGGATGCGCTGGATGACCCTAGGGGAGCCGGACGAATAGAGGGTTCTCACGTCTGCTTGCCTCCGGTCGATCTCCGGCTCCGAGATGCCGATGCCGCGCTGCTGTCTCTGGTGCCAGGGCCAGCCGACGATCATCGGCAGCCCCGCGTACATCGCGGCGCGCGACTGGATGCGGTAGTAGGGAGTGTCGTTCTGCACGGACGGCAGTCCGGCCTCGGCGACAACAGGGACGCCGTCAGCGTTCTCTCGCAACCACAGGAGAACGTCCAGCTCATGACGCAGGACGATCTCCGTATCGTCCACGTCGATATACGTCCCGTCTTGCATGTAGGCCGAGCCGTCCAGTGTCAGGGGGATGGTGGTGTCGATGCGGTCGGCGAGTCGCGCCCTCGTGCCGAGAACGGGGTAGATGGCCACGCCAAGAACGGCGACGGCCAACACTGCGTAGAACGAGGCGCGGTAGATGCGGCCGATGCCGGGCATCCTCACAGCGCCGCCGGAGCGGAGCATCCACCACAGCAGGAACGCCGCCGAGAGTCCGAGCAGCAGCCACGCCTGCAAGTACACGCGGAAGATGGTGTTCATACGCACCAGGTGATCCTGGATTGCGAGGACATCCACCGCGGCGATGAGTCCGAAGGCGAGGGATGCCGCGCCATACGACAGCCGCACCGGGAGCGGCAGACGCGTTGAGAACGTGAGTGCAAGCGTCAGGGCGGCCAACGCGCCGGTGAGCGCCACGTTGCCGAATCCCATAACGGTCAGGGTCACGATTCCCGCGACAAGGATTAGGCCGCCGACCACGCCGGCAAACCGGTGCAGGAACGCGATGCCTGTGTCATTGGGAGGCCATAGGCGCAGGCGGACCTCTCTCAGCAGGCCGCGAATTCCGGCGCCGGGAAGACCGAGCGCGATGGATGCGGCGGGGCGGAGAGAGACGGCGATGATCAGCAGGGGCAGGCCGAATATTGCGATCAGGGAGCGGACGGGCGTCTGCTCGTTGCTGGCAACGATCTCCGTATAGAACGTGGCATTGGACGCGTGGTACGGAGCGAAGAGAGCAAAGCTGATGGCGACAAGCAGGGCGGCAGCCAAAAGAGTCATCTTGATCGTCGTCTTGGGGGCGGTTCGCCGCGCCAGCAGGGCCACTGTAATGGCGGCGACGGCGATGAACAGGTAGGTGGGGTAGTCCCAGGAATGGGCCGCGAACAACGCGCCCAGCGTGAGAGCCAGAGCGCCAAAGGGCAGGGCTACGGATATGAGCGTGCGTCGGTCATACAGCGCAAGAGCCACGGCAAGGCTGAGGCCGATGGCCACCAACGCGAACGGCATGGCAAAGATATGGGCGTGCGGATCGGCAAAGAGGTAGGAGAAGAACGGGAACTCCGTGATGCTGATTGTCCCGGGAACGGCAACCATGCGGCTGGATCGCCAGAAGTCGAATCCCTCGCCGCCAAGGGCGGAGGCTGACACGCTCAGGAAATTACCGACGCTGCCTGAACCCGAGAGCGTTATCGCGTCCCATGCCGCAGGGCCGATACGCTCCGTCACCTGAACAAGCCCGTCGAGATTGCCTGCGATGGCGACCATCAGGGCGGCGAGCAGACCGACAGTTAGCGCGCCGATGGAGGGAAACGTTCGGGTTCGCAGCCGCTGCATTGTTGCTTCGACAAGGTTCACGCCGATGGAAAAGGCGGCGCAGAACGTCATCGTCCAGAACGTGGGGATGGCAAGGTTGACGGCGAATTCCGGCACGGTTCCGGTGAGCTTGATGACTGCCGCCACGATGAAGTGACCGAAGTAGTAGTAGTTGAGATGGCCGCCCGCGAACCACGGATCGTAGGGCGGCATGAGCGATGAGCGCGTGACGGCGGTGAGGTAGGACACGTCCATCGGTTTCTCTCCGCCGCGGAACGGGTGCCAGAGATCCGGGTTAGCAGCCCGAAGAACGACGAGGGTAATGAAAACCGTGATGAAGAGCGCCTCCGCCGTAAGCAGCCACCGCCATCGCTGGCGGATGAGGTTCAGTAGTTCACGCCGGGATTTATACGCGACGAATGCGGATGCGGCTGTGAGGATGAGTATTGCGCCGACCACGCTCATGCGTGAGAACGGAATGATCTGCAGCGCCGCGCCCAGCCACGCCAGGTAGGCGACGATCAGCAGCGAAAGGGCTTTGCCAAGCAGGTAGCCGCTGTCTGGCAGTGGACGGAAGAGGCGTGCCATCAGGGGGAAACCGGCCAGCGCGATGCCCTGTACGGCCAGCAGCCAGAGCACGAACTCCGTGCCGGAGCCGCGACCCGTGACGGGCATGATGTCCGTCCACGTGCCGCCCTCATCCTGCGCTTCTGCCAATTGGGGACTCATCAGCAACCCGGGTGATTCAGACGTGGCAAGTCGTCTCCCCGGTGGTGGCAGGCTGGCCGAGAGAATCTGTGCATAGGCCGATTCAGAGAGAGCGGTCGCTTTACGGAAGAGCATGGGCTTGGGACGCTCATAGACGGTGAAACTCTCATCGGCCATGCCCAGGTCGATAACCAGGCCGGACGCGCCGCCGTGAATGACGTCGGGTGAGATCGGCTCAAAGTCCAGGTAGCGGACCGTATCCTCGGCGAGTGTGACGCCGAGCAGGGACGGGTACGTGGCCTCGACATGGGCCAATTCAAAGCCGAGTTCACCGTCAAAGAGTGCATCATAGTAGTCGCGCATGACGGGGAATCGTTCGGGCAGGCGGGAGACGGAACCATATCCGCGGTTGCTGAACATGTAGATGTAGTCGGCGCGGTCAAGTTGGGCGGCTAACGTCTCGGCCTTGAGGCGGTTATCAGGCCAGTAGACCTCGATGGATTCGATGTCGTAGCGGTGCTCGCCGTGGAAACGCTGGTCCCATGTTTCGGTGGTGATGACGGAGCCGGGCGGGACGTTGTCCTCGATCCACGCACTCATGCGATCGACGGAGTGTGTGCCCCCAAAGACAGTGGTGAACGCGATGGCGTAGAAAGCCGTCGGGACGATGACAATGCCTGCGAGAGACGCCCCTGCCCACGCTCCCTTTCTGCCGAACCGCGTCAGCCATGCCATGGCGGAGGGGATGGCGAGAGCGGCGGCGATGCAGAGCAGGGGATAGAGCGGCAATAGGTAGCGCATGAACTTGACCTGCTGCGCGCCGAGCCACAGGAACGGGATGAGCAGCGCGGCAATGAAAAGCACCTCAAGCGCGGTGCGATGGCGGGCCGCTCGCCATGCTATGAGTGCCGTGCCCGCCAGGGCCGCAATTCCAAGCGGGATTCCCAGTCCCCATACGACAAGGTTGCGGAGATGATAGAGCCAGGGCGTCGTGTTCTCGTACTGGATCGTGAAGGGCAGCTCGAGATTGCCCCGCGCCATGTCGGCCTGCGTGAGCACGTCGTTCACATAGGTGGAGAAATCGATGAGCGCATACGGCTGTGCCACGGCAAATGCGGCAAAGGCGACAAGCGCTGCGAAGATGGTCCGCCGCAGCACACGGCGGAAGTCATCGGCGCTGCCGTTATCCCGTATGGGAAGCCATAGATAAGCCAGCCAGGTAAATACCACCGGAATAGCAAAGACCACGGCCGTCGCCTTGGTTGAGATGGCGAGACCCAGGAGGGCGGCGGCCATGTAGCCTGTGCCCGGGCTGCGAGATCGCAAGAATCGGATAGAGGCCAGGAGGCTGCCCATGAGCAGGGCAGTCATCAGCGGGTCGACGGCGTAGTAATGGCTTAGCTGGATGGGCAGGACAGCGAGCGCATAGAGAGCGGCGGCAAGGAACCCGACGGTGCGGCCGTACATCTCCCGGCCAATGTGGACTATGAGAATGACGGTTGCGGCGTCGGCAAGGCCCGTTGCGCCCCGCCAGAGGACATCGCGCTGGGGAACGAAGCCCGCGAACTCGCGCAGCTGGTCTCCGATCCAGCCGATGGCGGCGAGGAGGATGAGCGGCAGCGTGCCGTAGTTGAACCAGCCGGGGTTGAGCGGGCTTTCGGTGGAGAAGAACTCGCCGATGGAGCCGGGCATGCCGAGCCCGGACGCGAACCCGCTGATGGGCCACTCATCCGGGTGGTAACCGCCCCAATCAAGGCCGTACCAGCGCAGGCTGAGCGCGAGCGCAATCAGCCCCGCATACGGAGCGAGTTGACGGAGGCGGATATCAGGCAATGTTCGACGCGGGATTCTTCAGCGGCCCACGCCGACACACAGTGCGGATTGAGCCTCTGCTAGAGTCCCTTGCTCGCCATGAATTGCGCCAGGTCCGAGACCCGGCAGCTGTATCCCCATTCGTTGTCATACCACGCGAGCACCTTCACCATATTGCCCCCGATGACAATGGTCGAGAGCGAATCCAGTATGGCGCTGTGAGGGTCACCGCGGAAATCCGAACTCACCAAAGGCTCGTCGGAGACATCGAGAATGCCCTGCATGGACGTTGCCGCTGCCTCGCGGTAGGCGTCGTTGACCTCTTCAGCCGTCACGTCGCCGTCGATCTCTGCCGTGAAGTCCACGATGGACACAGTTGTGGTCGGCACGCGGTAGGCGAGGCCGTGGATGCGTCCATTCAGTTCCGGCAGGGCAAGGCCGACGGCACGCGCCGCGCCCGTGGACGTGGGAACGATATTGGCGGCGGCGGCACGGGAACGCCGCAGATCGTCGTGGACCTGGTCGAGAATCTTCTGGTCGTTGGTGTAGGAGTGGATGGTGGACATGAGGCCCTTTTTGACGTTGAAGCGGTCGTGGAGAACCTTGGCAACGGGGGCGATGCAGTTGGTGGTGCAGGATGCGTTAGAGACGATGCGATGCGCGCTGGGGTCGTAGGTATCATCGTTGACGCCGAGAACGACGGTCAGGTCTTCGCTCTTGGCAGGAGCGGAGATGATGACTTTCTTTGCGCCGCCCTCAAGGTGGCCGGCGGCCTTGGTGGCGTCCGTGAAGATGCCGGTGGATTCAACGACGATATCAACGCCGTGGTCGCCCCACGGGATGCGGGCGGGGTCGCGTTCGGCAACAACCTTGACCTGCTTGCCGTTGATGGCAAGGCCGTCTTCAAGCGCCTCCACCGTGCCGGGGAAACGGCCGTAGGTGCTGTCGTACTTGAGTAGATGCGCGTTGGTCTCGGGGTCGGTCAGGTCATTGACCGCCACCACCTCAAGGTCGTCGGGGTGTCGTTCCAGCGTTGCCTTGAGAACCTGCCGGCCGATGCGGCCAAAGCCGTTGATGCCAATGCGAGTGGTCATGTCCCCTCCGTTACGAATCCCGATGTCTTCCCGTACCCCTTCGCTGATTCTACAGGATGCAGGCGAATCGCTGCCTATGGACGGCATTAACCGCCGCCGCGTGGCAGGTCTGTGGCGCCGTAGACGGCGCGGTCGCCAAGCTCGTCCTCGATGGCAAGCAGGCGGTTGTACTTGGCCGTACGCTCGCCGCGGGCGGGGGCACCGGACTTAATCTGACCCGCGCCGGTGGCGACGGCAAGGTCGGCAATTGTCGTGTCCTCGGTTTCACCGGAGCGATGGCTGATCATGGCGGCATAGCCCGCCTGCCGCGCAATCTCGATCACGTCCAGCGTCTCGGTGAGTGTGCCGATCTGGTTGACCTTGATGAGGATGGCGTTGGCGACGTTTTCGCGGATGCCGCGCTCCAGGAACTCGCGATTGGTGACGAAGAGATCATCACCAACAAGCTGCATCCGGCCGCCGAGCGACTCCGTCAGCGTTGCCCAGCCGTCCCAATCGCTTTCGCCAAGACCGTCTTCGATGCTCACGAGAGGGTAGGCATCCGCCCACTCACGGTACGCTTCGCTCAACTGTTGAGCGGTTGCGACACGCCCCTCCCGCTCAAGGTTGTACATGCCGCCATCTTGATAGAGCTCGGTTGCGGCCACATCCAAAGCAAGGTGGCAGTCCACGCCCGGCCTGAGACCGGCGTTCTCGATGGCCCGGATGATGAGGTCAGGCGCGGCGCGGTTGGAGCCAAGAGACGGAGCGAAACCGCCCTCGTCGCCGATGTTCACGTTGTGCCCCTCCGCGCGGAGCAGGGCGCGGAGCCGGTGATAGACCTCGGACCCCATCCGCAGGGCCTCTGCGAACGTCTCTGCGCCGAGCGGGGCGACCATGAATTCCTGGAAATCCGTCGAGTCCGCTGCATGCGCGCCGCCGTTCAGGATGTTGAAGAACGGGACGGGCAGGCGGGCGGCATCGTCGCCGCCGAGGTAGCGATAGAGCGGAAGCCCCTGAGAAGCGGCGGCTGCATGGGCGACGGCGAGAGAGACGCCGAGAATCGCGTTCGCGCCAAGCCGTCCCTTGTTGGGTGTGCCGTCCAGATCGATCATCGCGCGGTCGATTGCGGCCTGTTCGCTGGCGTCCATCCCACGAACGGCGTCGGCGATGACAGTGTTCGCGTTGGTGACGGCCTGCAGAACACCGCGTCCGCCGTAACGGTTTGCGTCGCCGTCGCGGAGTTCGACGGCCTCGTATGTGCCGGTGGACGCGCCGGATGGGACGGCTGCTATGCCGCGCGAGCCGTCTGCGAGGGTTACGGCGACGGAGAGAGTGGGATTGCCGCGAGAATCGAGAATCTCGCGGGCGTGGATGCTCTCGATGGCGCTCATTCGTCACCTCTCTGCTCGGCGAGTGCGATTGCCATATCGACTGCCTCTTGCGGCGTGCTGGCGCGGTGAACCCCGGTATCCGGTTTGCCGCCCGTGGAGAATTCCCAGCTATCGAGACCGACAACGGGAATGCCCTCCGCGAGGGCGAAAGACATCTCGTTCAAAGTGCCGTATGAGCCGTCGATGGCGATGACGGCGCGACCTGCGCGCACGACCATCGAGTTCCTGACATAGCCGATGCCGGTGGGAATCGAGATTTTGACGTATTGATTGGCGTCCGCGGCACGGTAGGAGGGGAGGAGGCCGACGGTTAGGCCGCCCGCGTTGTAGGCGCCCTTGCAGACCGCCTCCATGACGCCGGAGAGGCCTCCGCAAACAACACCCATGCCGCGTTCAGCCAGCAGCTTTCCGACCTCCTCCGCGGCTGTGAGGGCCGAAGGAGGCGGGGCCGCGCCGCCGATGACGGCTATCAGTTTGGCTCTGTCCATCTCGCGTTTGTTCCCTTTTTCACTAACGCTATCACGTTTCGACGACAGGGCGAGCGGTGAGCGTCGCGTCGGCAGGTTGGCGGGTCTGAGGCGCGAAAGGCATGACCATCACGGCGGCGTCTGTAATGTCACCGGCGGAGTTATCGAATGTCAGGGTTCCGTGGCCGTTCTCGTCGATCTGCATCGGAGTGACGGTAGCTTCGCCTGTTGCGGAGACGGCTATGAGGCGGACGGCGTAGTCCTGTTGGGCGAGGTTGTTGGAAAAGACGAATCCGTCCGGCGTCCAGCCGCCGTCACGCTGGGAGTTCATGGTCATTTCTGCAAGAGGTATGGGTATTGGGTGGTCGATGGCCGCCCAGCCGTAACCAGCGGCAGGGAGCCAGGCGCCCGCCAGTGAGACGCCGTCAAGGCTGATGGATTGGTCCGTGATGTAGAGCAGACGGAACAGGACCTGCTCGCCCACAAAGTCAGAGAGGTCCAGTTCTTCGATGACCCACTGCGGTTGAGAGGTGTTGCCGCTTATGCCGGAGAACCCCGCAGGGAACATCGCGCTGCCGACGGCAATCTCCGACGTGTCCTGCATTCCGGGCGAATCGAGAACCTGCCATGTTTGCCCGCCGTCCGTGGAGACGGTCGTGTAAACGTAGTCCCAGTTCTCTTCGGTGTGGTATCGGAGGAGTAGGGTCAACGTCGTATCGTCGCTCTGATCGGCAGAGCGGAGATCGAACTCGCGGGTAAGGCTGTAGGCAGCAGAGTCCTCGCTGCCGGCATGCCAGAAGGAGCCGCTAGATTGTTCAAAGCGCGAGAGCAAGGGAGTAGTTGTGTCGCCCTGGAACTCGACGGTGTACGTGCCGGGTTCGAGGGGGAGGAGGGCATATTCGGCGGCGAATTGAGTGAAGAATTTGAGCAGTTTGCCGCTCGGGTTGAGCTGCGATGTGAGGGATGGTCGGACATCCACGTTCCCGGGGAATGCGAGTCCGAAGCGATCATCGAGATAGTTGGCGACCCCCCAGTCGGCCATCAGTCGGAGAACGTCTATGTTTGCGCCGATTTCGGCGAGGTAGGAGTTGACGCCACGGAGGCCGTTGGCAGGTTGGGCAACGAGCTGCCGCAGGGCGCCGTCGGGTCCGGGATGGTTGTCATAGAGATAGCGCATGAAGAGCCCCGCTCCGGCGTAGTTGCAGCCGGCGGCGCCGGGAGTGGGGGGCCATGCAATGATCTGCGTTGGCGGGCAGGCGACTACGAAGGCGGTGGCGCGGGAAAATGCGCCGGCGATGTCCTCGGCAAGTACGGACAACCCCTCGTTCACCCACGTCGATTCATCCGGGTCAGAGAGTTCATGGATGGCGTGCTGGAGTTCATGCGCGACAAGGGCGGCATAGGTTTCGTCTCGCGGGTTGCCGGCCCTGCTGTCTGCCGCGTTGAGGTAGATTGTTGTTCGTCCGCTGGCGTAGGGATTGATGTCCGTGGGATAGAGGTCTGAGGCGTCGAAATAGCCGCCGAAACCGGGCAGGTCTGCGTGTACGATGGCAATCCTGAGTTCCCGTGCGGCAGTCGGGTCACCGGCAAAGTTGGCGATGACCGACGGGCGAATGATCTCCTCGATCCGCCGCGTCACGTCGTTGCTGAAAGCAGCGCATGTCAGACCGAGATTTCCGGCTAGGTAGAAGTCAATGTGCTCTGTCGAGACACAGAGGTGGGCATCGACGGCAACCCGCGAATGACCGCTGAGGTTGTACACGAAGAATGACCGTGTATCACCGACTGCATCACGTGGCGCGCTGGGCGGGGAGAGATCGGCGCTCGGAAGGAACTCCCGCGCAAGAGTGTAGACGTCCAACGGGGTTGGTTCAGGCTGTGTGTCGAGGGTCAGGGTCTGGCCGTCATTGATTGGGGTGAGTCGCACGGTTTCCGGTGGTAGCGGGGTAGACGTGGCAGTTGGCGTGAGGCCAATGCCTCCGATTGGTGTTGGCAGTGGTGTGGGTGTGGCGCTGGGAACAGGTGTATCGGGCTGCGCCTCGCACGCGACGGCAAAGACAAGGACTGCAAGAAGTCCGAGCGGGATCAGTCGACGGAACCGCGCAGCATGCGTCACTCGGCCTGCCTGCCGTTGAACTCGTTCATGGCCTCGTCGATGCCGTCTCTAATGAGCAGTTCCATGCAGTCCGCAGCGCGGTTCAGCGCGGCATCGAGGGGTTTCTTCTCGTCCGGCCGAAAGCGTGACAGCACGTGCCGGATGGGATCGGAACCGGCGTCAGCCGGCCTGCCCACGCCGATACGCAGGCGCGGAAAATCCTGTGTGCCCAGCGCGCTGATGATCGAACGCATCCCGTTGTGACCGCCCGCGCTGCCATACGGGCGCAGCCGGATGGTCCCGAGCGGCAGGTCCATCTCATCGATGACGATGAGGACCGAGTCAAGCCGTTTGCCAAACCGGCGCACCATCAGGCCAACGGCGTCGCCGCTGACGTTCATATAAGTCCCGGGCAAGATGAGCCGCACATCGCGTCCTGATAGCTCGCCGCGCCCGACGACCGTGCCGTTGGATCGCTGCTGGAACTCGATATTGTGGCGTTTCGCCAACAACTGCACGGCCATCGCGCCCGCGTTGTGGCGAGTGTTGGCGTATCGCGCCGTGGGGTTTCGCAGACCAAAGATGAGCAGAGGCGGAACCGGGCGGTCGGAGGAACTCATGCGGCGCCTTAGCTCGCCGTTTCGCCGACGCCCTGCCGGGCAACTTCCACGCGCCGCAGGAATTCGTCCTCATCGATGATGGGTGTTTCGAGCCGCTGTGCCTTTTCCAGCTTGGAACCGGCCTCCTCGCCCGCCACGACAAGCGTCGTCTTCTTTGTCACGCTGCGCCCCGCCTTGCCCCCCAAACTACGCACGATTTCCTCCGCCTGCGGACGAGACAACTCCGTGAGTCGGCCCGTGAGCACGATCTCCTGTCCGGTCCACGGCAGGTCGCCGACGGGACGAACGATCTCTTCCCGCATGTGCACACCGGCATCCCGGAGTTTCTCAACAAGGCGCAGATTCTCGTCGTCGCGGAACCATGTGTAGACGCTGTCCGCAACGACGCTGCCAATGGTGTAGATGTCTGTGAGTTCCTCCTGCGTGGCGGCGGCGAGGGCGTCCATGTCGCCGTAGCGTTCCGCAAGGATGCGGGCGGTTTCCGCGCCGACGTGGCGGATGCCGAGCGCGAAGATCACGTTGCCAAGAGGGCGCTCTTTCGATTGCTCAATGGCATCGATGGCGTTCTGCGCCGACTTCTCGGCCATACGCTCAAGCCCGGCAACCTGCTCAACAGTCAGCGTGTAAAGATCGGCGGAGTCGCGGATAAGACCGGCCTCCAGAAACTGTTTGACGAGCGATTCACCAACGCCGTCGATGTCCATGGCGGGGCGGCTGACGTAGTGCCTGATGAGTTCGTAGCTCTGGGCGGGGCAGGCCGGGTTGAGGCAGCGATGGATGGCCTCGCCCTCGCGCCGCACAACGTCATCGTCGCATTCAGGGCATTTTTCAGGCATGGTGAATATCTTCTCGGATCCGGTGCGGGCCTCGATGACGGGGCCGAGCACCTGCGGGATGACCTCCCCGGCGCGCTGCACGGTGACGATGTCGCCGATGCGGATATCGCGCTCACGGATGAAGTCCTCGTTGTGGAGGGTCGCCATCTTGACGGTCACGCCGCTGACCTGGACAGGTTCAAGAACGGCATAGGGGTTCAACGCGCCCGTGCGTCCAACGTTGATGCCGATCTCATTGAGGCGGGTTGTGGCCTGCTCCGCGGGGTACTTGTAGGCGATGGCCCAGCGCGGTTCCCGCCCCACGACGCCGAGCAGGCGCTGGACGCGGAACGAGTCGACCTTTATCACGACGCCGTCCGTGCCGTAGTTGAGAGATTCCCGCTGCTCCAGGGCGTCGTGATAGAACCGCATGGCCTCAGAAAGTGTTGCGGCCTTTCGATTGTCGGGGTTGACCTTGAACCCCAGTTGGCTGAGCCATTCAAGAGTTGCGGACTGTGTTTCAGGCACGTCGCCGTCCGCCCAGCCGAGCGAGTAGACGTACATATCCAGCGGGCGAGACGCGGTGATCTGCGGGTCGAGTTGCCGAACGGAGCCTGCGGCGGTGTTGCGCGGGTTGGCGTAGGTGCGCTCGCCGCGTTCCTCGCGTTCGCGGTTAAGTTCCTCGAATTTGTCGATAGGGAAGAGGATCTCGCCGCGCACCTCAAAGCGGGCAGGGACATTCTCTCCGCTCACGCGCAGGGGAATGCTGCGGACGGTGCGGAGATTCGTGGTGACGTCCTCGCCATCGACACCGGTGCCGCGTGTCGCGCCGCGGACCAGCAGGCCGTTCTCATATGTCAGCGCCACTGCCAGGCCGTCGTATTTCAGTTCGCAGTAGTAATCGAGAGGTTCGCCGGGGATGAGATTCATGGCGCGTCGCTCCCACGCCTCAAGTTCCTCATCGTTGAAGACGTTGCCGAGGCTCAGGAGAGGCACGGGGTGGCGGACTGTCTGAAACCTCTCGGACGGCTCGCCGGAGACGCGCTGCGTGGGGGAATCCGGCGTTACGAGTTCGGGGTGCTGCTCCTCAAGCCGGCGGAGCTCACGCAGCAAGCCGTCGTATTCCCCGTCCGAGATCTCCGGGCTGTCGAGGACGTAGTAGAGATGGTCGTGGCGACGAATGACAACGCGCAGCCTTCCGGCCTGTTCCTGCGCGTTGTCCATTGTGGTGCGGTCTGTGTGAGCGTCTAGGAACCGGGGTCGCCAGGCTTGTCGTCGTAGTAGCGCGACATGAACAGCAGCCCGTCATGGCGTACTGCCCAGGTATGCGCGTACAGGGTCTCTGAGGATCGGACGTTGGGGAAGATGTAATTGACCCAGATTCCCTCGTCCGTGGCCGCCGCCATCTCTGATCCAATATTCCGGTTTTGAATCGCCACATTATTCAGGTCGACGCCGACGAGATGTTGCGCAAGAGGAGCGACCTGGAGAATGTCATTCGCATCGGCCAGGGTCAGTCCCCATTGACCGTCAATGCTCTCAGGATCGTTGTACCGGGCGACTGTAGCCTCCAGTCCATTGTTGTCGTAGTACTCGATGGCCTCCTGCACGTACGAGATGGTCCGGGCCGCGGGGTCGTCAACGCGCGCGTAGTAGCCTGAGGCGAAGAGCATTCCGTCGCGCCGCACCGCGTAGGAAATCTTGGGGACTTCCTTCAACGTGACCGGATGGGGCCACAGGTATTCCACCCAGACTCCCTCCTCGGTGGCCTTGGCCAGTTCCAGGCCCAGTTCGTAGCCGTCAGAACCCGTGACATCCTTGATGTCCGTCCCGATCAGCTGCGGCAGCAGCGGGTGGACGTGATAGATGTCGTTGGCGTCAGTGGCGAAGAGATACCATTCGCCCTCGAAGCTGGCGACGCTGTTGTAGTAGTTGAGCATCGACTCAAGGCCGTCTCGCTCGTACCGTTCGATCGCCGCATTCACGAACGTGACTGTGTAGTCCTGTGGGTCGGCGTCCCGCCACGCCGGCGGTCCGGTCTCAGGCTCCCCGGCGTAGTAGCCGGAGGCGAAGATCAGTCCATCATGGCGGAGCGCCCACGTCACCTTTTGCTGTTCCTTGCGGGAAACGGGATGCGGCCACAGGTATTCCACCCATACGCCGTCCACGGTGGCCTGGGCTATCTCCTCGCCGAGCCTCTGCCCGTCGGAGCCCACAACGTCTTTGATGTCGGTGCCGATGAGGTGCGGGAAGATGGGATGCGCCAGGTACATGTCGTCCGCGCCAATGAGGAACAAATACAGCTGTCCGTCCAGGCTGGCTACGTCGTTATAGCGCTCTATGACGGCCTCCAACCCTTCGTCTTCGTATGTGGCGACAGCCTTATCCACATAATCCTTGACGGAATCTGCCACGTCTTCCACCAGGGCCGAATGGCTGGCGGAGAACACCAGGCCGTCATGGAGGACAACAAGGACTCGCCTTGGCTCCTCCTGCATGGTGAGCGGGTTGATGCCCTGGGTGATGCCCCATTGACCCTGTTCGACAGCGTCGTCCATCATCCGGGTGAAGGAGGAATATGCCGACCCTGGGCCAACGTATTGACCTTCCAGGGTAGGTATATTGCGGTAGACCAATAGATCGCCTTCGGCTGTGTCGATGAGGATCAGCGTCCGCCCGTTCTCCGTGCTCGCTTGGGATCGGTAGAACTCGACCGTGGCGTCCAGCCCGTTCTCTCTGTAGTACTCGATTGCCTTCGCGACATAGGCTTGCGTTAGGGCGTCGTCATCCATCATGCCGACCGTATCCGGGGCTGCGGTGGAAACGGGTTCAAGCGTCGCCTCCTGTATTGGGGTGGCGACGGAGTCCGGCGTTGGGGTGGCGTCATCGCCGCAGGCAACCGCGAAGACTGTGAGGGAAGCCACGATCAGCAACAAGAACAGTGCGCGGGTAATGTCCGTCATTCGCTGGCCCATCAAAACTGTCCTTTTGTTTTGCTTCCCGGTTCGCAACATGCTCTGCGCTCCTTCGTTTTCTCTTACTTGATTTTACGTTGGCGGGGTACAATGCACAAGAATTACGATGCGACTGAGTTTCATCTACTTATATGTTCAGAAAAACCCAGGGGCGATCTGCAATCGATTATGAGCCGGATGAGAAGTGTCCGCCTCTGGTGGCGATCACATCCGCCTTACAGATTTTCATTCCCAATACTATCAGCCTGATCATGCTGGCAGCGCTGGTTGTGCGCGCATCCGGCGAATCGGAAGCCTATTTGTCATGGGTGACGTTTACCATCCTGGTCGTCACCGGAGCCGGTATGATCGTCCAGACTCTCCGGCTGCGGTATCTGGGTTCGGGCCGCCTCGTTGTCGCAAACTTCAATGTTCCGTTCCTGGCAGTTTCCGCCCTGGCGCTCTACGTCGGCGGCCCCGGTTTGCTGGCTGCCCTCGTCGTGGCGTCCACACTTGTGCAGACTGTATTGACGCTGCGCCTCGCCTCGCTCCGGCGCATATTCACCCCGACAGTCAACGGCGTGATCATCATGCTGGTGGCAGTTTCCGCTGTGCCGTTCATCGTCAGCAGGGCGGTCGTTGCGCCGGAGGGCGAGCCGATTCTGCTGTTCCTGGCGCCGGGCATGATTGCGCTGGTCGCCGGTCTCCTGATGTCCCTGCAGAATAAACCCCTCTGGCGCATGTGGATCTTGCCGGCAACCGTGGCTGTCGGCCTCATTGGGGCCGTGCCACTGGGCTATTACGACACAGACATGGTGCTCGCCACTCCGTGGGTACGCCTGCCGGAAATCGGATGGCCGGGAGTGGACCTGACCTTTGGCGTGGATTTCTGGGCGTTGCTGCCGGTCTTCGTGTTGGTGAATCTCACCGCCTTCCTGAAGGTGGTGGGGGACCTCTCCGTCATTCATCGCGCCTCGTACCGGAATGAAGCGGCCATAGACTACCGCACGGTGCAGGGCGGCTTGAATGTGTACGGGGCGGGCACGCTTGTTTCGGGATTCCTGGGAACCGTGCCTGTTGCCGCGCCGTGGTCGGCCACCGCAGTCTACATTGGCTTTACCGGCGTCGCCGCGAGGACTGTCGGCATATACCTCGGACTGTTGACCCTGCTGGTCGCCCCATTCTCCAAGCTGCTTGCCATTGTGGTTGCTATCCCCAGCCCGGTGGTCGGCGCGGTCTACGTGATCATCTTTGGCATGCTTTTCATCGAGGGCGCCAGGACGGCATTCGCCGGACAGGTTGACCAGAAGAAAGCTGCAATCATCGGGGTGTCCATGGTTATGGGGCTCTCCTCCAGCATTTTCGGTGGATTCTTTGAAGGGGCCTCCGGTTATCTTGTGGGCAATACCATTGTCAGCGGAGGCCTGATAGCTGTCGTCATGACCGCATATACCGAAATATCGGGGCTTCGCGCCAGGAAGCTGCGGATTACCTTGTCTGAGTCTTCGGTGCCTGCCATCGATGAATTTCTCTCCCAATTCGCCGACAAACATTCCTGGCCGGAGGAGGCGAAGAACCGCCTGCGCCTGGTAGGGGAGGAAGTCGTCGTGAGCCTCCTCGGAGAGGAGAAAGACGATCCCGCCAAGCGCAATCGCAGGCTGGTCGCTACGATTCGGCCTGACAGCGGCTCGGCCGAGCTTGAAATCGTGGTCGCGTCGGATGACGCCATCCAGGGCAATATCGAGAACCGCATCGCATACCTGGGACAGGAGCAGACGCAGGAGGACGAACAGGAATTGTCGCTCCGCATCCTCCGCCACTACGCCTCATCCGTACACCACCGCAAGTACTACGGCCTGGACATCATCAGCTGCCACGTGGACAGGTAGGACGGGTTACGGATCTAGAGGTTCACCACGCGGACGGCGTCAACACCATCGATGCCGAGAATGGCGGCGATGTGCCGCTCCTCCGGGGACTCATCAACGTTGACGACGGTCAGGGCAGGGCCGCGCATGGACTCACGGCTGACGTGGAGAGAGGCAATATTGATGTTGTTCTCGCCCGTGACCGTGCCGATCCTTCCCAACATACCGGGGCGGTCCGTGTGCCTGATGATCATCCAATGGCCGCCGGTGGGGATGATGCCGACCTGGTAGCCGTTGACCTGGACAATCTCCGTCTGACCGCGCTCGGTGAGCGTCGCGCCGACGGTCGTTTCTCCCCCCGTCGTTGATACGTCAAGGCTGACGAGGTTGGTGTACGGCGGCGTCTGGCCGGCGTCCTTGCTCTGCTGAACGTGAATGCCGCGCCGCTGCGCCTCCGTCCCGGCGTTGATGATGTTGATCCGTGTTTCCGTGCCGGTCTGCAGGAATCCGCTGAGCACGGTGGCGGCAAGGATGTCCGTGGCGAGTTCTCCGACCGCGCCGCGGAAGGAGATCGACAGCCGCTCCGGCTGGCCGTCCGTTAGCTGTGAGGCCAAACGTCCCACGACGAGCGCGAGGGGAACATAGGGGGCGAGTTCGGCGGCGGTCTCCGGCGGAACGAGCGGAGCGTTGACAGCGTAGCGGGGCGTGCGTCCCTCAAACACGTCGATCATCTGCTCCGCCACCTCGCGGGCCACGTTGGACTGCGCCTCTTCGGTGGATGCGCCGAGATGCGGCGTCACGACGACGTTGGGATGTTGAAAGAGCGGGCTGTCCTCCGGCGGCTCCGTGATGAACACGTCCAGCGCCGCCCCGCCGATTTGTCCGTCCTCGATGGCGCTCCGCAGGGCGTCTTCGTCCACGAGTCCGCCGCGCGCGCAGTTGATGAGAATCGCCCCACTCTTCATCTGGGAAAGTTCAGGCTCACCGATGAGGCGGCGCGTGGAATCCGTCATGGGCGTGTGGAGCGTAATGATATCCGATTGTTCAAAGAGCGCGGGCAAGGTGACGATCTCCGCGCCGAGATGGCGTCCGTGCTCCTCGGCAACGAACGGGTCGTACCCGAGGATGCGCATCTCAAACGCGGCGGCGCGCCGGGCAACTTCGGACCCGATGCGGCCCAGCCCGACGATGCCCAGTGTCTTGCCGCGCAGTTCCGTACCGAGGAACTTGCGTCGATTCCACTCGCCGCCCGCAAGGGATGAATGGGCTTGCGGGACGTGGCGGGCGACGGAGAGCATCATCGCAAGCGTGTGCTCGGCGGCGGAGATAGTGTTGGAAGAAGGGGCGTTGACGACGACGACGCCGTGGCCGGTGGCGGCGTCAATATCGATGTTGTCGTAGCCCACGCCGGCGCGCCCCACAACCTGGAGTTTGCCGGCTGCCGCCAACACGCCGGGCGTCACCCTTGTCTCGCTGCGGACGATAAGACCGTCGTACTCGCCGATGGCGGCGATCAACTCATCTTCCTTGAGTCCGAGACGCGTGTCTGCATCGACGCCCTGCTCGGCGAGTATCTCCGCGCCATCCGCCGCGATGGGGTCTGCGATGAGCACGCGCATGGGCATTTACGCAGTTGCCGCCGCGGGCGCGAACCCGACCTGTTCCAATGCCTTGCCAAGAACATCGAGCGCCTCATCGAGCTCCTCGTCAGGCATGTATCCAAGGTGGCCGATGCGGAAGATGGAGTCTGAAAGTCGCGCCTGACCGCCCGCGAGGACGACGCCCATGTCTGCGGCGGCCTTGCGAATATCCGCAACGGCGATGCCGTCCGGGCACTTGATGGCAGTGACGGTGTTTGAGGCATATGCCTCGTCCTCGGGGAAGAGGGAAAGGCCAAGCGCCTTGACACCTGAGCGGATGCGGTCGCCTGCGGCCTGGTGGCTGGCGTGGATGGCCTGGAGACCGCCGTCGAGCAGCTGGGTGAGTGAGGCGTCGAGGGCGTAGAAGATGGGTATGGCGGGCGTCCACGGCGTCTGGCTGCGGGCGGCATAGTCACGAGCCTGTTTCAGGTCGAAATAGAACTTGGGCATGGTGGACTTTTCGACAGCCTCCCATGCGCGGGGGCTGAGACTGACCATGGCGAGGCCGGGAGGGACCATCCATCCCTTCTGGGAGCCGGTGACGACGACATCGATGCCCCAGTCGTCCACCGGGCAGGGCAGCGAGCCGAGGCTGGAGACGGCATCCACGATGAGCAGCTTGTCGCGCTGCTTGACGACCTGCGCGATCTCTCCGATGGGGTTGGTCACGCCCGTTGAGGTCTCGTTGTGGGTGATGAGGACGGAGGTCACGTCCGGGTTTGCGTCAAGGGCTTCGGCGACCGATTCCGGCGTAGCGGCCTGTCCCCATTCCACGCGTTGCCATCGGACATCCGCGCCGAACGTCTCCGCCATCCGTCCAAGCCGGACGCCGAACGCGCCGATTTCGACGGCCAGAACCGGTTCGCCGGGAGAGAGAGTGTTGACCACTGCCGCCTCAAGTCCGCCGGAGCCGGAGGACGTGAGCATGAGGACATCGTTTTGTGTTTCGAATAGCTGCTTGAGGTTGGCGCTCACGCGGTCGTAGATGTCTCGGAAGAAGGGGCCGCGGTGGTCGATCATGGGGCTGGAAAGGGTGTTGAGGATGTCTTGCGGGATGGGGGTGGGGCCGGGTGTGCGTAGGTTCACGTAGAAGCTCCTATGACAGTGGATTTGCTTGCCTTCAAGTATAGGGGAATGAGTGGGGCGGCGGTACGGGGGAGTGAATGAGTCAGGGGTTGTGGGCGAAGTAGGCGCGGGTTTGCTGGACATCGATATGCATCTGTTCAACAAGGGCTTCGACGGTTGTGAATTCGACCTCGCCGCGCAGCCTCTCAAGGAAATCAACGCCGATCGTCTGGCCGTAGATGTCCTCGTCAAAGTCGAGGATGCAGGTCTCGATCATGCGCTCTTCATCATGGAACGTCGGATTATCACCAATGTTTGTGACGGATTCCAGGACGCGACTCCCGAGATGGGCGCGCGTGACGTAGATGCCGTCCGCCGGAACGGCACGGCGAGCGGGGACCGAGATGTTCGCGGTGGGGAACCCAAGGTCCTTGCCGCGCTTGTGCCCCTCCTGCACGGTTCCGGATAGGGAGTAGGGGCGGGCAAGCATATCATTCGCTGCAGCCACGTCGCCCTCCTCGATGATCAGGCGGCGAATCACGGAGCTGCCGATGCGTTGGCCGCCATCCTGCAGCTCGTCCATCGGCAGCACGGAGAATCCCAGTTCTGTGCCGATTTCCGTCAGGACGGGTATCGTTCCCTCCCGCCGCCGGCCCATTGCAAAGTCGGGGCCGACCACAAGCCGGCGCATCGAAAGAACGTCAACGAGTTCCTGCGCAAAGTCGCGCGCGCTGACCCCGGCCAGGTCGCGGTCAAAGGTGACGGGGACAACATAGTCCGCGCCGGCCTCTCTCAGCAGGGTGATTCGCTCGTCGATGCTTGAGAGATTCGAGATCGGAGCGTCGGGTTGAAACACCTCACGGGGTGTGGTTGTGAACGTGACGACACCCGCCTGCAGCCCGTTCGCGTGTGCTTCCTGCGCCACGCGGGAAATGATGTAGCGGTGACCGCGGTGGACACCGTCAAATGTGCCGATCGTGAGAGCGGAGCCGGAGGATGTCCGCGCTCGTTCGATTTCCTCAAAGGCTTTCATGGACAAGGGTTAGAGTTATCCGGTCTGGGTTCTGCCGCGAGCGCGCAGGTGGATTGCGCCGCGCATGTAAACGAAATTCATCTCGTCCTGCCGCTTGTCCGTATTGATGTGGATCAGGACACGGATGCAGCGTTCGGCGTCGTTGACAACGTTCATCTCGGTGGCGCCGATGAGGGCGAGATGCGGCCAGTCCATCCCCACACGGGCGGCAACCTGCGGGAACTCCGCCGTGATGTCGCGGGTGGTGGTGAAGAAAATCGACGCGATGTCGTCGGGGTTAACCTCGTTGACGGCGCAGATCTCACGGAGAAGCTCCTCCGTTGCCTCGAGAATGTCCTCCCGCGTATCGGAATCCGCCGTCGTCGCTCCCCTGATGCCCCGTACCGCAGTCATTGTTCTCCTCCGAATGAAACGAGATTCATGAGTCTCAGCGGCGTCCGGCGTCCGCAAGGCTCCGCACATAGTTTTCCACAACTTGCGTCCGTTCCGCAGCGGGGGTATCTCCCATCAGGTTCACCATGGCGCTGCCAATCACGACGCCGTCCACAATTTGCGCAACGGACGTGACGTGATCAGGGCGGGAGATGCCGAACCCCAGCGCGAGCGGGATATCCGTATGCGCCCGCACCCGTTGGATGAGGGCGGGGACGCCGGCGGAGACGGCATCGCGCGCGCCGGTGACCCCAGTCAGGCTCACGCAATAGATGAATCCACGGGCGCGCTGCGCAATGGCCTCGATGCGTTCATCGGGGCTTGTCGGGGCGATCATGTAGATCAGGTCAAGGCCGTGGCGACTGATAACGTCATCCAAGGGGCCTGACTCCTCAGGCGGCAGGTCGGGCACGATGAGGCCGTCAATTCCTGCGGCTGCGGCCTCATCGGCCAGTTTCTCGATCCCGTACTGCAAGAAGGGGTTGTAGTAACCCATCAGGAAGATAGCGGTGTCCTGAAACTGCACCCGTATCTCGCGTGTTGCTTCCAGGCAGCTTTCCAGCGTGACCTCATTGTTGAGAGCGGCGGTTGAGCTTTTCTGGATGGTCGCGCCGTCTGCAAGTGGATCGCTGAACGGGACGCCGAGCTCAATCAGGTCCGCGCCGGCACGGATGGCGGCGCTAACGCCTTCAACCGTGGCGGGAACGTCCGGGTAGCCGACGGTGAAGTAGGGGGCGACCACGGCGCGGCCCTCCTCGCGGGCGTGCCGAAAGGCCTGATCTATCCGCCCCACGTCCGCACTGCCAGCGCCGTCACTGCAATTGCGTTGTAGCCCGCGTGTGTGATGATGCTGCTCCAAAGATTACCTGTCCAACGATAGATGCCCAACAGAATCATACCGATAAGCGCAATGGGGAAGATGATGGCGGGGTCAATGTGGGCGATGCCAAAGACGAGCGAGGCAAGAATGGCGGCGGGCCAGACGGACATTGTCTTCCGGAAAGCCTGGTACATGAATCCACGGAAGAATATCTCCTCGACAAGCGGGGCGATGATGACGGCAGAAAGGGCGATGATGACGAACGACACCGGATCGATGTCCCACGATTCGAACGGGTCATCGGGCACAAGGAAATCGACGCCGAGCCAGTCGACGAATTGTACATAGCCGACGACGAGCGCCTGGCAGATGGTGATGCCCGCAATGGCGATGAGTGTGGTGGAGATCGGCCTGATCCGGCGAAATCCCACCAAGGCCCAACGCCTTCCTTCCGGCCGAATGGCAAAGTGCCAGACGCTGAGCAGCATGATGCCCTGCAAGATAAGGGTCGCCCCAAGAAGGACGACGTGCTCGCCCCACCCGCTGACGTCGATGACCTCCACGAGGCCAAAGATGCTCCCGATGACCACCAGGAATGCGACGGCGATTGCGGCCAGTGAGATCAGGACCTGCCGTGTTGTCCAGGGCACGGAAGGCGCAGCGGGCCGTGGGCGCGGCACTGCGTACCGCGCCGCGTGTTCGGACAAAGGACCGGGTTGCCCTTGCCAAGCCGGTTTCCTCGGCAGTTGAGTGGGTTGGGGTGTTTCAGGCTGGGGAGTCGTCCGGGGCTGCTCGGCGACAAATCGTTTAGACATGTAGCGAACCGCCACGACGACTACTGCAATGGGAAAGAGCAGCACGATAAGCCACCTCGGGATGATGCGAAGGAGCAACAGGAGTGGCCTAAACAGCACGGTTATCACACGCTCTTGAGGCTGATGCCGCCGTTACGGGGAATGGGTAAGCGTGGTGGACGTAACAGCTTGGCGGCTGGGCCATGCGGCTCAGCGCCCATCCGGTCCGGTGGGGTAGAGGCGGCGGTACTCGTTGAGGAGTTTGGCGATCACACCGGCGCGGTCGGCAAGGGCGAGAGCCTCCTGGTAAAGGAGTTGACGGCCCTGATCCGTGATCTGGTATGTGCGGCGGGAGGGGCCGGGGCCGCTCTGGCGCACCCATTCAGACGTGACCGCGCCTGCTTTCTCAAGCCGTCTCAGACCACGATAGAGATTGCCCACGTCCGCCTTGCCGGGGAGATAGCCGCGAGCTTGCAACGCCTCAAGGAGCGCATACCCGTGCTGCGGCCCTTCTGACAAGACCAGGAGAACGGCGGGCTGCACAAGTCCCCACATTGGGGAGTTCCTGGACTGTGTTTCGGACGATGCCGTCATGACGCCTCGCTGTGCCTCTGCGGCGATTCTAACCTATTCAGGATAACGGAGTGAGGGCAAGGAGGAATCCCGATGGATTCCGGCTTTCGCCGGAATGAGGGAGAGGGTTAGTGTGTGGGGGTGTGGCTACGAGAGAAGACCACGCGCCTCCTGCGCGGCGTTCTCGATCGGCACGATGGTCGCGGAGTCACGGTCGCCGCTGCGGAGTTTCAGTTCGGCGTTACGCCCATCACGCATGGACCGGCGGCTGACGGTGGCGCGCAGGGGCATTCCGAGCAAGTCCGCATCGCTGAACTTGATCCCGGCGGACTCGTCGCGGTCGTCGTAGAGAACGTCGAGACCGGCAGATGTTAGCTGCTCGTACAGGTCGTCGGCAGCGCCGGATATCTCCGCGTCGCCGGGGTTCAGGGAAACGAGATGAATGTCATAGGGCGCAATGCTCGCGGGAAAGATGATGCCGTCGTCATCATGGCTGCTCTCGATGGCCGCGCCGAGTAGGCGACCGACGCCGATGCCGTAGCAACCCATGAACATGGGCTTCTCCTCGCCGTCCTGCGTTACGTAATTCGCCTCGAACGCCTCGCTGAATTTCGTGCCCAGCTTGAACACGTGGCCAACCTCGATGCCGCGTGAGAAGGTGAGCATGCCGTCGTCACAGCGTACGCAGCCGTGCCCCTCTTCCGCTTTCGCGATGTCTATAACGTCATCAAGATCGAAATCGCGGCCATAGTTGACGTTCCTGAGGTGTTTGTGGGCGGCGTTCGCCCCGGCCACGTAGTTCACGCCCTGCGTGGCGGACACATCTCCGACCTTTCGGACGCCGGTGATGCCAACAGGTGAGGCGGAACCGGCCACGATGCCTGCCGCCTTGACCTCCTCATCGGTTGCCAGCCGCAGTTCGCCGCCGCCCAATGCGTTGGCAAGTTTCACCTCGTTGACATCGAGGTCGCCTCGAATGGCGACGAATATGAACTCGCCGTTGTGAACATAGAAAACCGCCTTGAGTGTCTGGTTCTCCTCAATGGAGAGAAACTCGGCGAGTTCGGCGATGGTTGTCATGTTGGGTGTGTCGATAACTTCCATGTCGAGAGGCTCGCCGGTGTCCGGGGCGGACGCATAGCGGGAAAGCGCGCGTTCGACGTTGGCTGCATAGCTGCAGCCGGAGCAGTTCACCAGCTCATCCTCGCCGGTCTCGGCAAGCAGCATGTACTCTTGCGAATCGCTGCCGCCCATTGCGCCGCTGTCAGCCTCGACAGCAACAACATCCAGTCCGCAGCGGCGGAAGATGTTCCAATACGCCTGCACCATCTTGGCGTAGGCAACGTCCAAACCGTCCTGGTCAACGTCGAAGGAGTAGGCGTCTTTCATGTGGAATTCACGGACGCGGATGAGGCCGGCGCGCGGGCGGGCCTCATCACGGAGTTTCGTCTGGATCTGGTAGAGATTGATCGGCAGGTCTCGGTACGAACGGACGTGGCGGCGGGCGAGGTCGGTCACGGCCTCCTCATGCGTTGGGCCAAGAACCATCAGGCGCTCACGTCGGTCCTGGAGATGGAACAGGGTGGATCCGAACGCTTCCTCGCGCCCGCTCTGCTGCCAGAGCTCAACGGGTTGGATGACGGGCATCAGCACTTCCTGCGCGCCCGCGGCGTTCATCTCCTCGCGGATGATGTTCTCAATCTTGCGCATGGAGCGCAGAGCCATTGGGAGATAGGAATAGACGCCTGCCGCGACCTGCGCGACAAGTCCAGCGCGGATGAGGAGCCGGTGTCCGGCGGTGTCAGCATCGGACGGGTCATCCCGCAGGGTTTTGCCGAACATCTGGGACATGCGCATGGGTCAATGGTAGCGCGTGGCAGGCAGTGCGAGAAGGGCGGGGGCGCCGCCGTTCATTCCTGATCTGAGAGGGCCTTCTCCATGTGGTGTACAACATCGTCACCTGTTATCCAACGGATCAGGCGCCCCTGCTGGGATGCGGCTACACGGTAACCGAGCCTCTCATAGAGACGGCGGGCCGCCTCGTTCTTGCCAATCACGCCCAGCGACATCAGGTTCTTGTCTCTCTGCCTGGCAAGGTCTTCCGCGGCGTTCATCAACCTGGTTCCGACTCCCAGACCGCGCGCATCCGAACTTACCGAGATCGTGGAGACGATGAACTCGTCAGGCTTGGCTGATTCGTTCAGCAAGAGCAGGTTCAGCAACATGCGCAAGGCTCGCCATGGCCAGAACCGGCCAAAGACCGCGCCCAGGCGCAGCTGAAAGAACTCACCCTGAGTTATTGTTTGATGCGTGAGGATGCCGAGCAACTCATCGTCACGCAGCGCAACGATGCAGTTGTCGCGATTTATCGAATCATGGAAGAGGCGGCGAACTTGACCTTCGTTGCTGAAGCCGATGCGGAATTTCTCGGCGAATGCCTCATAGAAGATATCCAACGCCCGGTTGACGTGCCGTTCGTCAAGTGTGTGGGCGATCCGCACTTCTTCAGTCATCCATCGATAGTAATGGGGAATCTGTCATACAGCGAATACTTGTATGACATGTACTACATGTTTACAATAGCGCCAATGAATCTCCATCTTCCGGTGACAGGGGAGCAGGCATGACAATTTCCGTTCGTTTGGATGCAGAGACGACAGAGCGGCTCAACCGCCTTTCTCAACAGACCGGACGGACAAAGTCGTACTACCTGCGCGAACTCATCGAAAACGGTCTCGATGATCTTGAGGACTACTACCTGGCCATGGAGGTCCTTGAGCGCGTCCGCAAGGGCGAGGAACCCGTGTATTCGGCTGAAGAGGTATTTGGCGATCTTGGCCTGGACGATTGAGTATACCGGCGCCGCCAGGACAGAGATCAGGAAACTTGATCGGAATACGGCGCGCCGTATTCGGGACTTTCTGCATGGCCGCGTCATCTCTACGGGCAACCCGCGAGATTACGGAAAGGCTTTGGCCGGTCCACTCAGCGGCCTTTGGTCGTACAGAGTGGGGGATTATCGAATCCTCGCTGAAATTCGGGACAACGTCATGACTGTTCTTGTTGTGCGGGTTGGTCATCGCGGCAACATCTTCGACAGGCCCTAAATCCAGCTTGTCCGCGCCGCGGCGCAGCATAGCTGCCTGAGTGAAGGACGTCGTGTCCGGTGCCCCCCCGCTGTTGAGCGCCATTCTTAGGCCATGCTACACTCAGATTCACTTATCCTTAGTGAAACCGGAGGCAGGCGGGGAGGGGATGCGCCAACACCAGATCATCATCATCGGCGGCGGTCTTGCGGGAATGCGGGCCGCGCAAAAGGCGCAGGAGATGGGCGCGGATGTCGCCATGATCTCCAAGATCTACCCAACCCGGAGCCACTCCGCAGCCGCGCAGGGCGGCGTGCAGGCAGCCGTGAGTGAGAACGATTCCTGGGAATCCCACGCCTACGACACCGTCAAGGGCAGCGACTACCTCGGTGACCAGGACGCCATCGAAATCCTCTGTTCAGAAGCGCCCGGTGATATCTACGCGCTTGAGCGCATGGGCGTCATCTTCAACCGCAATGACGACGGCACCATCGATGCCCGCGCGTTCGGCGGCACGTCCGTCAATCGGACGTGCTTTGTTGCAGACCAGACGGGACAGGTCCTTCTTCACGTCATGTGGGAGCAGCTGCTCAAGAGCGGCCTGACCACATATTCGGAGTGGTTTGTAACCAGGCTGCTCGTTGAGGACAACAAGATCGCCGGCTGCGTTGCGATTGAGATTCCCACGGGGCGCGTGGAGGTCTTCCGAGCAAAGGCCATCGTTCTTGCAACGGGCGGCATCGGACAGGTCTATAACCCCACGACAAACGGCCTCGTTGTGACGGCGGACGGGCAGGCGCTGGCGTATCAGGCCGGAGCGACGCTGATGGACATGGAAGCCGTGCAGCACCATCCAACGACGATGAAGGCGAACGGCGTGCTCATTACCGAGGGCGCGCGCGGCGAGGGCGCGTATCTGCTGAACTCCAACGGCGAGCGCTTCATGGAGAAGTACGCTCCGAACATGAAGGAGCTTGCGTCACGGGACGTGGTGTCTCGCGCGGAGACGATGGAGATCCGCGAGGGGCGCGGCGTGGACGGCTGCGTGCTGCTCGATCTGCGGCATCTTGGCCGCGACCTAATCATGACCAAGCTGGCTCAGATCTATGAGCTGGCGCGTGACTATGCAAGCACGAACATCCTCGAAGCGCCGGTGCCGATTCAGCCCGGCCACCACTACATCATGGGCGGCATCAAGACCGATGTTGACGGCCGCACGTGGGACATCACGGGCGAGAACCGTTGGGCGGGTGTCGAGGGCCTGTTCGCGGCGGGCGAGTGCGCCAACGTGAGCGTTCACGGCGGCAATCGCCTGGGCGGCAATTCACTGCTGGACACCATCGTTTTCGGCAAGCGGTCCGGGGCGGGGGCGACCGAGTATGCCAACGCCAACAACTGGGCGCCAATCAACGAGGACGCCGCGCTTGCGGACCAGGAATCCGACATCAAGTCGCTATTTGGCCGGCCGGCGGACGGCCTTCGCTCATCGGCGCTGCGGTTTGAAATGGGCAGCGCGATGAATGACGGCATCGCGGTTTTCCGCACCGAGGAGGGGATGACGCAGGCACTCAACACGGTGCGCGACATCAAGGGACGTTTCCCGAACGTGTCCGTGCAGAACAAGGGGCGCGTGTTCAACACGGATCTGCTTTCCGTGCTGGAGCTTGGCTACATGCTGGACGTGGCGGAGGTCATCGCGGTCAGCGCGATCAACCGCAAGGAGAGTCGCGGGGCGCATGCGCGTGAGGACTACCCGGATCGCAACGACGAGGAATATCTGAAGCACACCATCGTTCACCGCGGCGGGGACGGCGACCCCGCCCTGGACTATCTGCCGGTAACGATGACGAAATGGGAACCACAGGTGAGGTCCTACTGATGGATGTAACTCTGAAGGTCAAGCGATACGATCCGGAGACGGACGAGGCGGCGCATTTCGAGGAATATCAGGTAGATCTGCCGGAGTACGGTGCGGTCCTCGACGGCTTGCTGGCGATTCGTGACGAGCAGGACGGCTCGCTGTCCATGCGCTGCTCATGCCGCAGTGCCATCTGCGGTTCCTGCGCCATGAAGATCAATGGCAAGTCGCGCCTCGCCTGCAAGACAATGGTCTCCCAGCTCAAGGAGCTTGAAGGCGACGTTATCTCCATTGAGCCGATGGGCAATCAGCCCGTCATCAAGGACCTCGTCGTCAACATGGACATGTTCTGGGACAAGGTCAACGCGGTACAGCCGTACCTGCGTCCCGAGGGCCCCGTGCCGGAGAAGGAGTATCTCGTCTCGAACGAGTCCATGATGGAACTCGCCGTCGCCATGAACTGCATCATGTGCGGCGCGTGCGTGTCCGACTGCACGGTGCTGGAGGTGGATAAAGGATTCCTGGGGCCTGCCGCCCTGGCTAAGGCGTTCCGCTTTGCCGGTGACCCGCGCGACGGCCACAAGCAGGAACGGCTTCAGTTGTACACGGAGCCGAACGGGGTGTGGGACTGCACGCGCTGCTTCATGTGTGTGTCCGCGTGCCCGAAGGATGTTGCGCCGATGGAACGCATCATGGACGTTCGCGCGATGGCGATGGAGGCCGGGCTGACGAATACGCGCGGTGCGCGGCACGTCGACGCATTCGCGTCAAGCGTGAAGCACAGCGGCCGCCTCGATGAGCTTCGCCTTGCGATGAAGACATTCGGCTTCATCAGGGCGGGAATCGAGCTTGCGCCGATGGGCATCCGCAGGCTGTTCAAACGGCGGATGCCGCCGCTGATGCACAAGAAGATCGCAACGGCGAGGAACATCACCCGACTATTCAACAAGCTGGGGGTATAGAGAACGATGCGTTACGCCTTTTGGCCCGGCTGCGTGTCCCGCGCGGGCACGCCTGAGCTGTATCCTGCCGCGACGGCGGTTGCCGACAAGATCGGCATGGAACTGATCGAGATTGAGCAGGCAAGCTGCACGGGCGCAGGCGTGCTGGGCGAGCGGAACGAAGAGCTTGTCGATACCCTCAATGCCCGGAATTTCGCGCTCGCGGAGCAGATGGGGCTGGATACGTTGCTGACGATCTGCTCCACCTGCCAGGGCGTGATGAGCAGCGTGAATTACAAGCTGCGCGAGAAGCCGGACTATCTTGCCAAGATCAACGAGAACCTTGCCGAGGAGGGCCTGGAATACAAGGGCACCCTCCGTGTCACGCACATGATGTGGGCAGTGGTTGAGGAGCTTGGGCTCAGCAACCTCAAGGAGATGGTTGTGCGGCCTCTGAACGGCCTCAAGATCGCGCCGTTCTATGGCTGCTACATCCTCCGGCCCCGCTATGTGCTCGGCATGAACGAGGAACACGCGCATCGCGATCAGTATCTTGAGTACATCATCGAGGCGCTCGGCGGGGAGCCGATCGACTACGAAGGCAAGCTGCGGTGCTGCGGCTTCCCAATCATGACCATCAACGAACCCAACGGCCTCAAGATGGTGAGCAATCACACGCTGGAGGCGAAGGACATGGGCGCGCACGCGCTGGTGACGCCGTGCCCCCTGTGCCACCTGAACCTCGACGAGTTCCAGCCCAAGGCGGCCAAGAGCGCAGGCAAGCCCATCAATATGCCGGTGCTGCACCTGCCGCAGATGATCGGGACGGCGCTGGGGTTCAGCGTCCGGGACATGGGCCTGCAGCGCCACATCGTCTCAACGGAGCCGTTCATCGAGCTTTCGAGGATGCCGCGTCGTTAGATTCCTCGACTACGCTCGGAATGACATTAGGTGGGGCTCTCGGTTCAGCGTGAAGGGTTCAGCCTGACACGTTCCACACGCGGGCCTTGCCGTCGGCGGCGGTGACGGCAAGCAGGTTGCCATCGGGACTGAACGACGCCAAGTGCACGCCCTTGATTGAGAGAGGGAACTCAGCGATCTGCTCCAGGGAGGGCAGGGCAAGAACTCGTACCCGCTTTTCTTCCATGACGGCCAGTCGAGAGCCGTCCGGTGAGAGCCTGACGGAGCGTGGCGCCTTTGAGCCGATGTCGAATGTCTCCTGTAGAGACCAGTCGGCGGTCGACCACATATGAATCCGACCGTCGAATTCCTGCGTCATCACTGCGGAGCCGTCCTGGGTCAACTGCATCGCACGGGCAGACTGACCATGGCCGGGCAGTGTTGCGGCGACCTCCCCGGACTCTAAAGACCAGACAAGAGCCTCATCGCCGCCTCCCGCGGAAATCAGTGTTTCACCGTCCGGCAGGAATTCAACAGCGGCGCTGATGCGGTAGGGGGACTTTAGCGTGACGGGCTTGGCGTCCGGGTTGCTGGGATCCCAGATGCGGATGGTGGTGTCGGTTGCGGCGGAGGCGAGACGGGCACCGTCCGGCGACCATGAGAGGCCCATGACGGTGTTGCGGTGCCCCTTGAGGATGGCGGGTTCTGCCTCGCCTCTCCAGATGCTGATAGTGCGGTCGGATGATGAGACGGCAAAGGTCTCATTGTCCGGGGCAAAGGCGATGTGATTGGTGCTCTTCTCATGGTGTACGTGCTGGCCGACTTCGTCCCAGGAACCGGTGTCGTACACGCGGATGAGACCGCCGAATCCGCCGACGAGCAGCCGTTTGCCGTCCGGCGCGAACGTGACGGCATAGGCGTGGCCCTCGAAGGCATCCAGTTCTGCTATGAGTTCATTAGGCATCTCTCAGTCTCCTGCGGATATGTGTGGGCAAAGATTGGATTGGGTACGGGTGCTGAACCCATAGTACCGATTTATGAGGCCCGAAACGGCGTCAAGCAATTCGCCTAGACTTAAACTATGTCGATGCGAGACAACGACGGCAGCGATCCCCATGAGCCTGTCAATATCAACGGACTGAGCGAGCAGTTCGGCAAAGGGTATTCGTCTGGCCAGCTCTCGGGCTATCGGAAGAACGGGCTTGGCCAGCGCGCGCTGGCGGTTATCGAGTTCCTGCAAGAGCGCGGACTGGAGGGAAAGTCAGTTCTGGACATCGGCAGCGGGATCGGAGCGCTCCACATGGAACTGCTGCTTGCCGGGGCGGAGCGGGCCACCGGAGTTGACGCCTCACCGACAAATATCGCTGCGGCACAGGAACTGGCGGGCGAGATGGGTTTGGCGGACAGGGTAGAGGAGCGGCAAGGTGATTTTGTCGACTTGCAGGACTCAGTGCCGCAAGCCGATATCGTGACGCTTGACCGCGCCATTTGATGCTACCCCTCCGTCCAGCAGTTGCTGGCCGCATCCGGCGCGCACTCCCGCGAATACCTGGCGTTGACGATGCCGCGCCGCACCATCTGGATGCGGACGGCTATGCGAGTTATCAATTTCCTGCTGGCTGTGACGCGCAAGAAGTTCCGCGTCCATGACCATTCGCCGACTCTCATCGACGAGACCCTGCACAATGCGGGCCTGCGCAAGGTCTATCAGCGCCCGGCGGGCCTATGGGAAGCGCGGATCTACGAACGGGAGCCGTATACGCAGGTCAAGAACGCTGACGACTAGCCCAGGTTGGCCATGGCCTCCTTGAGCTCTTCCACGGCTTCGACGGATTTGTTGAAGCCCGCTTGCTCCTCATCAGTGAGTTCCAGTTCGATGACCTTTTCAACGCCGTTCGCGCCAAGGATCACCGGCACCCCGATGAAGACGCCGTTCACGCCGTATTCGCCCTCAAGGTAGGCGGCTGCAGGCACGATGCGGCGCTTGTCCAGCAAAATCGAATCCACCATCTGCAGGACGGCTGCGGAGGGCGCATAGAAAGCGGAGCCGGTCTTGAGCAGGCTGACGATCTCACCTCCGCCGTCGCGCGTGCGCTGCACGATTGCCTCCACGCGGTCCTGCGGCAGCCAATTCTCCAGCGGAATCCCGCCAACGGTGGTGTAGCGCACCAGCGGAACCATCGTGTCGCCATGGCCGCCAAGCACATACGCCTGCACGTCCTCGACGGACACGTTCAACTCCTGCGCGATGAAGGTCCGCATCCGGGCAGTATCCAGCACGCCCGCCATGCCAACGACGCGCTCCTTTGGGAATCCGGAGAGCTTATGCGCGTGGTAGACCATTGCATCCAATGGGTTGGAAACGACAAGGAGGATCGAATCGGGCGAACTGGCAACAACCTCGCTGACCACGCTGTCCATGATTCCCATATTCGTGCGGAGGAGATCATCGCGGGTCATGCCGGGTCGGCGGGCGATGCCGGCGGTGATGACGACGATATCGGAGTTGGCGGTCGTCTCATAGGAATTCGCGCCCGTGACGGCGGAATCGTATCCGAGAACAGGGCCGCTCTGGGCGAGATCGAGGGCCTTGCCCTGCGGCATCCCCTCAACAACGTCAACGAGTACGACGTCCGCATAGTCGCGCTCGGCGATCCGCTGCGCCGCCATCGCGCCCACATTTCCGCCGCCAACAACAGTTACCTTCTTGCGCATGATCGTCCTTTCGTTTCCGGGGTTTTAGTGTTCGGTTTGCTTTTCTGCGTGCGGTTTAGGAGCGCTTGCCGGCCTGCATCTTGCTGATGATGGCGTCTGCCATCTCCTGCGTTCCGACAGCGGACGGATCGTTGCGGTCCGTCTTGAAGTCGTAGGTGACGTCCTTGCCCTCGCGTATGACTTCGGCAACCGCGCCCTCCACACGCTCCGCGGCATCCTGTTCACCAAGGTGGCGCAGCATGAGCGCACCTGTGAGGATCGTGGCCGTCGGATTGACGCGGTTCTGGCCGGTGTAGCGTGGGGCGGAGCCGTGAACCGGCTCAAACACCGCGCCGTTCTCACCGATGTTGCCGCCGGGGGCGAGGCCGAGTCCGCCGACCAGACCGGCGCAGAGGTCGGAGATGATGTCGCCGTAAAGGTTCGGCAGCACGAGAACGTCGTACTCCTCCGGGCGGGAAACCATCTGCATGCTGAGGTTATCCACGATGCGGTCGTTGAATTCGATATCCGGATAGTCCTTGGCGACGTCCTGGGCAACCTCAAGGAAGAGGCCGTCTGAGAACTTCATGATGTTGGCCTTGTGCACGGCGGTGACGAGTTTGCGGCCGTTCGCCTTGGCGTATTCGAAAGCGAACCTGACGATGCGCTCGCTGCCGGTAACCGAGATGGGCTTGATGGAGATGGCGGAGTCATCACGGATGGGCTGACCTGAGGCGTTGCGCAGGAATTCAATGACGTCAGAGGTGCCCTCGGCGTCCTTCTCGAACTCAACGCCCGCGTAGAGGTCTTCCGTGTTTTCACGAACGACGACGATGTCAACGTTCGTGTACCGGGAGCGGACGCCCGGATAGCTCTTCGACGGCCGCAGGTTGGCATAAAGGTCAAGCGCCTTGCGAAGCGCGACGTTGGCGCTGCGGAATCCGGTTCCGACAGGTGTTGTGAGCGGCCCCTTGATGCCAACCCCGTTCTTGCGAATGGACTCAAGAACGCGGTCGGGGATCAACTCTCCTTCGCGTTCGAGGACGGCCTCGCCGGCCTCCTGGACATCCCAATTGAATTCGATGCCCGTGGCTTCGATAACCCGGCGCATTGCGCCTGAGACTTCAGGCCCAATCCCATCGCCCGGAATGAACGTGACGTCATACGCCATTGTCGATCCTCCCCCTCTCAATTCACCTTCGCGGCACTGCGGCTGGAAATTGCGCGATATTGTCGGAGTTGATGATTGCTCATATTGAAATACTCTGCGACATAATTCACATAGTGCCGATGCTCACCGGCGGTAACTGGGCGAACCAATCCCGGCAGGAATCCATGGCATGCTTCTTTCAGGTGTTCCAGCAGCATTACGTGCCTATGAAACAAAAACTCTCGGGATCGGGAACATGCTCATCTAGCCCGGAAGTGCTGAAGTTCACAAGGTAGGGGTCAGTTCCTGTAAGGATTCTGTATTCCACCGCATCACTCTCGGACAGGTGGCTAACTACTCTAGCGGAATCACTGGCAAACATATAGTCGGTTAGCTGAGCTCCTTGCTCTTGTTGCCAGGGAACGTATATCCAAGCCTCCTCCATTACACGCCCATCAGCTCGCACATTAATTTGAATTTCTTGCCTCGAGCCACCGGGTGCGAAAATCCCACCAAGCCTTGCCATCGTTATTTCAAGTCCTGATGGAGCGCAATGCACATTAGCCACCCAGAAGCCGCCAGCATCGTCTTGCCCCAATATGGCATATCCATCGGAGCTCCTAAGCCAGGCATCCTTTTCGAGCACCGTGTGGACGACAGGCGCGAGAGTCGGATCCGGCGTTGCTGTCGAACTGTCGGCGGAAGGGTCTCCGCACGCTAGTATCAGCGTTGCTAACGAAACCATTACCAACCCCGGCCACTGCAGATTCCCGGGGCTCACTCTTGATCCGCCGAGTATCAGGCGTTTGGCCAAGAGAAGGTTGGGGGTCATCATGTGCCATAGCCCTATGTGCCCTGCGGCGGGCCAATAACGGCAAGGATATCGCCGCGGGCAACACGGTCGCCGGCGGCGCGCGGCAGTTCAAGGATGACCCCATCCACGGGGGATGGCAGCATGTTCTGCATCTTCATCGCCTCGATGACGATGACGGTGTCGCCTGCCTTGACTTCTTGTCCGACTTCAACCTCGTGGCGAATGACGAGGCCGGGCATCGGCGACGTGAGCAGCGCGCCGCCTTCGGGCGCGTTCTGCGTTGACGGGGCAGGGGTGTCCGGGGCCGGCGGAGGCGGCTGAGCAGCCCGGACTGCGCCCGGGCGCGGGGCCATGGGACGAATGCGGGGATTCGCCTGGCCGTCCGCAGGATCGACGATGACCTGGAACCGTTCCGTGCCGACGTGCACGTTGAAGGCGCGCGCAGCCGCGCTGAGGTCGGCTGGCGGCGTGCCGGTCGCGGGAGCGTTCTCGTCGGGCGGCCTATAGTCCGGGCTGACCTCCGGCGGCGGCTCTTCAAGGCCGTATTTCCAGCGGAGGAATCGGAGGCCGGTGACAGGGTAGAGGGCATAGATCAGGACGTCGCCATCGTTCCTGGCGACGTCCGCCGTCGCTTCACGAGCGGCGTCCATTTCCGGTTCGAGAACATCCGCGGGCCGCCCCTTCGTAGGCCTGCTGCCCCGCTCATAACCCTTCAGGGCAGTCCGTTGGACGGCCTTGTCCATGGGTAGGGGCGGCTGGCCATAGAGGCCGTAGGCGTAGTCCTTGACCTGCTGGCTGACCAGTTCATATCGACCAAAGAGGACGTTCTGTACGGCCTGGATGCCGACGATCTGGCTGGTCGGGGTGACCAGCGGCGGATAGCCAAGGTCCTTGCGCGTCTGCGGCAGTTCTTCGAGGACCTCCGGCAAGCGGTCGAGGGCATCGGCCTCTGCAAGCTGTGACATGAGATTGGAGGTCATCCCGCCCGGAACCTGGTGTGTCAGGACGCTGGTGTCGATGATGCTGAACTTCTTGGTATCCAGCAGGTGCATGTATTTCTCTTGCAGGATCTGCTCAAGCCGGTCGCTGGCCTCGATGAGGCGGTTGAGATCGATGCCGGGATCGCGCGGTGTGCCCTCGAGCGCGACGACCAGCGGCTCGGTGGCCGGGTGGGCAGTGCGGAGCGCGAGTGGTGAAAGGTCCGTGTCAACGATATCCACACCGGCCTCGATGGCCTTGAGCTGCGTCATCTGGCCGAGGCCGGACGTGTAGTGGGTGTGCAGATGGATGGGGATGGAGATTGCGTCCTTCAGGGCGCTTATGAGGTCATACGCGTCATAGGGAGCAAGAAGGGCGGCCATGTCCTTGACGCACAGGGAATGGGCGCCCATCTTCTCGATCTCTTTCGCCTTGTCGACGAAGTAGTCGCGGGTGAAGACGGGGCCTCCCATGTGACGTTCCGTGACGGAATAGCAGACAGTTCCCTGGATGTGTTTGCCGCTGTTTGCGATCGCTTCAAAGGCAGTCTCAAAGTTGCGGGTGTCATTGAGGGCGTCAAAGACGCGGAAGATATCAACGCCCACCTCCGCCGCCTGCTGGACGAATGCGTGGACGACGTCATCCGGGTAGTTGCGGTAGCCGACGAGATTCTGGCCGCGGAGCAGCATCATGAATGGCGTCCTGGGCGCGACGGACTTGAGCAGCCGGACACGCTCCCAGGGATCCTCGTTAAGGAACCGCGTCATGACGTCAAAGGTTGCGCCGCCCCAGACCTCGAATGCGTGGAAGCCGACATCATCCAACATGCGGATGATCTCAAGGATGTCGGGCGTCCGCATCCGTGTGGCCAGAATGGACTGGTGGCCGTCACGAAGAGTGATGTCCGCGATGCGGACAGGGGCCGCGTCGGCGGCGAACGGACTGGCGCCGCTGGATGTCATCAGGACGTTCTCCCATGGTTGTCAACTGAAAGGCGTTTGCGGAAAGGCAGGGCAGGCCGCGTTCGCGCAGTAGCGTAGCGCATGTTCATGTTCATGCGGCGGCCGCGCAAGCGCCATGCGTCCGTGGATGAGGACGCAAGGTTGTGTCTGGGCATTTCGTCCTGCTCATAGGCTTCGATGGCCGCGATGATTGCGGCGCGCAGGCTTTCGCTTATGCCGTTACTGGTCATATTTCTTTAGATTCACTCCGCGCCGCACGCACATTAGAGAGGAATGTTGCCGTGCTTGCGTGGCGGCATAGTATCGCGTTTATTGCGCAGCATATCAAGAGCGCGAATGATGAGATTGCGCGTATCAGCAGGATCGATCACGTCCTCGATGTAGCCGCGGGCCGCGGCGATGTAGGGATTCAGGAACTGGTCATTGTATTCCGCGATGGCCCGCTGGCGCTCCTCATCGGGATTCTCCGCGCTGCGGATACGGTCGCGGAAGATGATGTCTGCCGCGCCCTCGGATCCCATGACGGCCATCTCCGCCCCGGGCCATGCGTAGCCGATGTCGCCGCGCAGCATCTGCGAGGACATGACGAGGAATGCGCCGCCGTAGGACTTGCGCGTGACGACGCTGACCTTGGGCACCGTGGCCTCGGCGTACGCATACAGGAGTTTCGCGCCGTGAGTGATGATGCCGCTGTGCTCCTGTTCGACGCCCGGTAGGTAGCCCGGTACGTCGGTCAGGGTGACGATGGGGATGTTGAACGCGTCGCAGAAGCGAACGAATCGAGCAGCCTTGATGGCGGCGTTGATGTCCAGGGTTCCGGCGAGAACCATCGGCTGCTGGGAGACGATGCCAACAGAGCGACCGTTGAATCGCGCGAAACCGACGACGATATTGGCGGCCCATCGGGAATGGACCTCAAGGAATTCGCCGTGGTCGACGATGCACTGGATAACGTCCCTCACGTCATAAGGCTCGTTGGGATTGACCGGCACCATGTCACGGAGTTCCGGGCAGAGGCGGTCGGGAGGATCGTCCGTGCCGAATTCAGGAGGATCGTCCTCGTTGTTGGAGGGCATGAAACTCAAAAGCTGGCGGGCGAGTTCAAGGCATTCATCCTCGCCGGGGGCGGCGAAATGAGCAACGCCGCTCTGTGTGGTATGGGGCGTCGCGCCGCCGAGCTGCTCATGGGTGACAACCTCACCGGTGACGGCTCGGATGACGTCCGGCCCGGTGATGTACATCTGGCCGACGCCTTCCTCCATGATGATGAAGTCCGTGATGGCGGGGCTGTAGACCGCGCCGCCGGCGGACGGCCCCATGATGAGGCTGATCTGTGGCACGACGCCGGAGGCCAGGACGTTGCGGACGAAGACGTTGCCGTAGCCCGCGAGGCTGTCCACACCCTCCTGTATCCGTGCGCCGCCGGAGTCCATGATGCCGACGATGGGCGCGCCGGTCTTGGTCGCCATGTCCTGCACCTTGTTGATCTTGCGGGCAGCAGTCAGAGAGAGGGTGCCGCCGAGGACGGTGAAGTCAAAGGCATAGATGAAGACCGTCCGGCCATCGACTGTGCCATAGCCGGTAACAACGGAATCGCCGGGAACGCGCCGATCGGCGAGGCCGAATTCAAGGACGTTGTGAGTGGCAAGGGCGTCAAGCTCAACAAAGGAGTCGGGGTCAAACAGCTTTTCGACGCGCTCATGCGCAGTAAGTTTGTTGCGCGCGTGCTGCCGCTCAACGGCTGCTGCGCCGCCACCGGCACGGGAGGCCTCGTGGCGCTGGGCAAGCTCTTCGAGCTTTTTGTCCATCGAGCCTGCATCGGCACGAGGTTCTTCGCTGCCTTCCGTAAGGTCAGCGGGCTTATTCTGAGCGGTCATGGGCTGTGTGAATCCACCCCCGAATTCCAATTCAAGCGTGGGGTTTATGCTAGCAGAGCAAGTCTGTTCCGTACAGTATTGGAGTTTGGTGGGGGTACTGTCGGGTGTTTGAGTGGGGACGGCGGACGTTTGTGATGGGGATAGTCAACGTTTCGCCGGAGTCTTTTTCCGGGGATGGCGTGACGGACGTGGAGGCGGCTGTCGCGCAGGCTCTTCGCTTCGTGGAGGACGGGGCGGACATCCTCGATGTTGGCGGGCAGTCGACGCGGCCGCGCTATTCGGCGAGTGTTGAGGCGGGCGGTGCGGCAAGCGGGTACGAGGAACTTTCCGTTGAAGAGGAGCTTGCGCGCGTCCTGCCGGTTATCAAGGGCATCGCCCGCGTCTGTGATGTGCCGATCAGCATCGATACATACAAGGTTCCTGTTGCGGAGGCTGCGATTGATGCAGGCGCGCGAATCATCAATGACGTGTGGGGGTTGAAGAAGGATGCGGCGCTTGCAGAAGTGGCGGCAAAGCACCGCGCGCCGCTGATCCTGATGCACAATCAACCGGAGCCGGACTACACGCGGCTGATTCCGGACATCGTGGCGAGCCTGCGCAAGAGCGTAGCAGTTGCGACGGGGGCGGGCGTGAGCCGGGATCGAATCATCGTCGATCCGGGTTTCGGCTTTGGCAAAACTGTTGCGCACAACCTTGAGGCGCTGCGGCGGCTTGGGGAGATCAAGTCGACGCTGAGGCTTCCGCTGCTGCTGGGAACGAGCCGGAAATCGACCATCGGGCAGGTGTTGGGCCTGCCCGCGGATGAGCGCGTGGAGGGGACGGCGGCGACGATTGCGTTGGGGATCGCGAATGGGGCAGATATTGTACGAGTTCACGATGTGAAGGAAATGGCGCGGGTGGCGCGGATGACGGATGCGGTGGTGCGTCCTTGAGGACAGCCTACCTGGGACTTGGAGGGAATCTGGGGGACCGGGAGAGGACTCTGCGCGACGCAATCAAGGAATTAGCATCGGTTGGGGAGGTCGTCACGGTTTCGTCGCTGTATGAGACGGACCCCGTGGGTTATGCGGATCAGCCGGCTTTCCTTAATGCGTGCGTAGCTTTACAGACGGAACTGTCGCCTGAGTCGTTGCTGGACACCCTTAAGGGAATGGAGGCGCGGGCAGGTCGGGTTGAGAGTTTCCGGAACGCCCCGCGGCCATTGGACATCGATATTTTGCTGTATATGGACGATGGCGAAGAGCATGTGGTGATGGAGTTGGAGCGGTTGACGATTCCTCATCCCCGCCTGCATGAACGGGGTTTCGTCTTGGTTCCGCTTGGGGAGATTGCGCCGGATGTGGTTCATCCGGTACTGGGACAGACGGTGGGGGAGTTGCGGGATGCGGTGGGAGATGAGGGGGTTCGGCTGCTTACAGGGTGAGCAGTTTCGCCCAACGGGTGAAGATTTCATTGGCGGCGGGTTTGAGTGCGGCAACGTGGGCGGGGGTCTCTGAGAGCAGATTCTCGGGTTCGAGGCCGCCACGTCGAATATCCTCAGGAAAGAGCGTAGCCATCTCTGTGATCTGCTGCCCGGTCATCTCAAGATGAAAGAGTAGGGCATACGTTGTCTCGCCATAGGTGAAACCCTGCACGGGAGTCATTTCAGAGGAACCGATAGGCCTCGCGCCATTCGGCAAGTCATAGACGTCGCCGTGCCAGTGCAGTGGCGTGAACGTCTGGGGCAACGGTGCCAGGACAGGGTCGCCGGCAATCTCAGGTGAGCGGGTTACGTTTTTCCAGCCGATCTCAACGCCCCCGCTCGGATGCACCTCTGATCCAAGAACGTCCGCGATGACCTGGCTGCCGAGGCAGACGCCGATGAGGGGAATGCTGTTGTCGATGGCCTCGAGAGCGAGCTGCTTTTCGTCGCGGAGGTAGGGGAAATTGTCCTCTTCGTAGACCGACTGAGGGCCGCCCATGATAATGAGGCCGGAATAGCCGTCAAGTGACTCAGGTACGGCCTGTCCGATATCCCCACGGATAGTTTCGAGTATTCCGCCGACTCCGCGCACGGCGTCGGCGATGAGGCCGGGGTGCTCGGGGTCGGCGTGCTGGAGGGCGAGGACGCGGAGGGCAGGGGTTGTCATGCTACTGCTTTTTCACGTGTGGGATCGTTGCCAATTACCGAGGTAGTCGGGGTCGAGCCGCTCAATACCGTCGATCCGATCAAAGTCCTTGTCGGCCGTGATGATGCGGCTGACACCGAGGCGCTGCATGACGGCCGCGTGAACGAGATCGTGCGAGTTTACATCGAGCCGCTGGTCAGCCAGTTGCGCTGCCAGTGCCGCATCGTCCGGAAGAACCGGCTCTATGCGCCCGTTGAGCGTAGTGACGAAATCGCGGAATATCTCGCGCCCTTCCGACCATCGCCGGGTGGACAAGTAGTAGTGGATGATCTCCTGGAGCACTGCCGAACTGGTCACGAAGTTGTGGGGCCGCTCTGCCGCGAGCATGATGACGTGTTGGCAGGATCGTTTGTACCGGTGCTCCCGTCCTGCCGCATAGATCGGGACGTTGGTATCAATAAACAATGTCGGGGTTGTGTACATCACCATGCAATGTGCGGGTCATGGGCATCAATTAACAATGCGCGGGTTGTGGGCATCACTGATAATCCGGGAGAGTTCCTGGGGGTCTTCCGGAACGTCAACCGTGTAGGACGCCAGATGCTCCGCGGCCTTTAGGCGCCGGCTACGGTCAAGTTGTTCATAGGCATCATCAATGAGTTCACGCACGACCTCAGAGATGGGGGCGTGCTTTTCGCGTGCGATTTCTTCCAGGCGCAAACGGTGTTCGGGATCGAGGCGCACTTCCAGCCTGGTTGCCATGATTACTCCTGTACGGCAATATTCATACGGACAGTGTACTACGTACATCCACGTACGTAAACAGTCGTACAATAGCATCCCCTCATACTTTGCGACAAGCTCAGGGCGAGCGGGGAGTTATGGCGGATCAAACTGGACTTTATAATACGGGGGATGACTGGCGCCGACCCTCAGTTGATTCGCAACTTTTCGATTATCGCCCATATCGATCATGGGAAGTCGACGCTTGCCGACCGTTTGCTGGAACGCACGCGGACAGTCTCTCAGCGGGAGATGCAGGACCAACTGCTGGATCAGTTAGACCTGGAGCGTGAGCGGGGCATCACGATAAAGTCGCAGGCCGTCCGCATGATGTATGAGGCCAGAGACGGCAATACGTACCAACTGAATCTAATCGACACGCCGGGGCATGTCGATTTTAGCTACGAGGTGTCGCGGAGCCTGTCTGCGTGCGAGGGCGCGCTTTTGGTGGTTGACGCATCGCAGGGCATACAGGCCCAGACGTTGGCGCACGCCATGCTTTCCATACAGTTGGGGCTGAGCCTGTCACCCGTGCTGAACAAGATTGACCTGCCCGGAGCCCGGCCTGACGAGGTGACGGCCGAGCTGGAGGACATGCTGGCGATTCCCGGCGAAGATGTTGTGCTGGCGTCGGCCAAAGAGGGTCTGGGCATGGAGGATGTGCTGGAGTCTATCGTGCACGGGATTCCGGCCCCCGGCGGGAGCCCGAATGCGCCGCTGCGCGCCCTGGTTTTTGATTCGAAGTACGATCAGTACCGCGGTGTCGTCGCATACGTGCGCGTGTTTGATGGCTCAGTGCCGGCGGGCGCGCAACTGCAACTGATGTCCAATGGCACGGAGATAGAGCCGCTGGACGTTGGGGTGTTCACGCCGTGGCTAATTTCAACCCGGGACGGGCTTTCTATGGGCGAGGTGGGGTACATCGCCACCGGACTGAAGGACGTGCGGGAGTGCCGGGTCGGTGACACAATCACGCTGGCCGAAAGGCCTGCCACGAAACCGCTCCCGGGGTATCGCCCGCTGAAGCCGATGATCTTCGCGGGGTTGTATCCGGCAGGGGACTCTGAGTACGGGGATCTGCGGGACGCGTTGGCGAAGCTGCAGTTGAATGATGCTGCGCTCACATATGAGCCGGAGAACAGCATGGCGCTCGGCTTCGGTTTCCGGTGCGGATTCCTCGGACTGCTGCACATGGAGATCGTGCAGGAGCGGCTGGAGCGGGAGTACGGTCTGGAGATCTTGATCACCGCTCCAAGCGTGGCGTACGAGATTCTGCGCACCGACGGCTCAACTCTGACCATTCACAACCCTGCCGAACTGCCAAATGCGACCACCATCGACACGATGTATGAACCCTGGATTCGCGCGACAATCCTGTGCCCGAACGAGGTTGTCGGCGCGGTCATGGAGTTGATGTCTGAGCGGCGCGCCGAGTATGAGGAGATGGAGTATATCCAGCACGGCGCAGGGGCCGTCAGCGGGCAGGCGCGCGTCTCGATGCGCTACAAGATGCCCTTGGCGGAGATGCTTATTGATTTCTTCGACCAGTTGAAGTCGCGAACGCAGGGATATGCGTCACTGGACTACGAGATAATCGAACCTCGTGAGGCGAACCTTGTGAAGCTGGACATCCTGGTCAACGAGGAACCGGTGGACGCGCTGAGCGCGATCTACCCGCGTGAGGTCGCGTATCACCGGGGTCGAGCGCTGGTCTCACGGCTGAGAGAGACGATTCCACGTCAGATGTTTGATGTGCCGATTCAGGCGGCGATTTGTGGGCGGATCGTCTCACGCGAGACAGTGCGAGCACTCCGGAAGAACGTGCTGGCCAAGTGCTACGGCGGCGACGTGACGCGAAAACGCAAGCTGCTGGAGAAGCAGGCGGAAGGGAAGCGCCGGATGAAGCGCGTGGGACGCGTCGAGGTGCCGCAGGAGGCATTCCTGGCGCTGCTGAAACTGGGAGAGGATTAAGGCCCACCCTTCGACAGGCTCAGGGTGAACGGATAGGGGTATGGCGCGGGCTAATGAACTCAAGCGGCGGCTCAGAAAAGGCGAGGCCGTTATTGGGTCGTTCTGCAATCTGCCGAGCCCGGAGGCAGTGGAATTGCTGGGCTGGGCAGGCTTTGATTTCGTGATTATCGACGCAGAGCACGGGCCGCAGGGACCGGAAACGGTTGCGAATATGGTGAGGGGGGCGGAGGCGTCAGGAACGACGCCCCTCGTTCGTGTCGCGACCAATGAACCGCAGAATATCCTCAGGTACCTCGATACAGGCGCGCAAGGTCTGCAGGTTCCGATGGTGAACGGGCCGACGGACGCGCAGCGCGCCGTGGCAGCTGCGCTGTATCCCCCGCATGGAAGGCGGGGGCTGGCCGGAGTGCGAGCAGCCGGATTCGGTCTGCGAGAGCCGGTGGCGGACTACGCTGCCACGGCAAACGACGAGATGCTCGTCATCGTGCAGATCGAGACGATGGAGGCGCTTGTGAATCGGGACGCGATCATCGGCGTGCCCGGAATCGACGTTGTGTTCTTCGGGGCAACCGACCTTTCGTCGTCGATGGGAATTCCGGGGCAGACGCGAGACGAACGCGTTGTGAATGCCATTGCGGATGCGGGCAAGGCGGTTATTGACGCCGGTCTCGTGGCGGGGACGATTGTCGGCACGCCGGAGCAGGCATTGGAGTGGCAGGGCCGGGGTTTTCAGTATATTGCGACGAATTTCGCCGGGCTGGCAGGCCGCGCGGCGCAGTCATTCGTTGAGGGGGCGCGAGGGTGATCCAGGACATTATCGGGGTGAATATCTTTACCACGCAGCTACAGGAGATGGCTGCGTTCTACCGGGATGTGGTGGGACTGGAGCAGCACTCGGATCACGGGGAGTTGATCACGTTCGACGTGCGCCCGGGGCTGCGGCTGAATATCGGCCGGCACAGCCAGATCTGGACGGAGGAGGCGCTGGACCCGTTTCGCATCATGATCAATCTGGGGGTTGATGATATCCATGCCGCCCATGCGCGAATGGTCGATAATGGGACAGAGTTCATCCGTCCGCCGGAGCAGGAAGCGTGGGGCGGCTGGATCGCGACGTTCAAGGACCCGGACGGAAATACCCTGCAACTGATGCAGCAGCCAGGGTAGGGAGTCACTGATATGGCGCAGGCAGTTGAGTTGACAGGCCAGAAATGCGTGGCGTGCCGCGCGGACTCGCCGCGCGTGACGGAGGAGCAACTCGCGTCGTTCAAGCCGCAGGTTCCTGGATGGGAGCTGCTGGATGACGGCGGCATCCTCAAGCTGCGGAGGGTGTATCGCTTCAAGGATTTCGCCGGAGCTCTCGCCTTTACGAACCGCATCGGCGAGATCGCGGAGGATGAGGGGCATCATCCGCTGTTATCCACGGAATGGGGCAGGGCGACGGTGTGGTGGTGGACGCACAAGATCAAGGGCCTGCACGTCAACGATTTCATCATGGCGGCAAAGACAGACAGGCTATTTGAAGCTGGAGAGTAGGCAGCGCAATTGAGGCTTTAGATTCTTCGCTACGCTCAGAATGACATGGGGGAGGAGAAAGAATGACACAGGAACCGGCGCCAAAGCCGAATTCGTGGCAGGTGACGGACGGGGTGGAGCGCGCGCCGCACCGTTCCATGTTCTATGCGATGGGATTCACGCCGGAAGACCTGCGCAAGCCGCTCATCGGCGTTGCCAGTACGGCCAACGAAGTAACACCCTGCAACCTCAACCTTGGTCGTCTGGCCGAGTATGTGAAGCAGGGCATCCGCGCCGCCGGTGGCACACCCATCGAGTTCACGGCTATCGCAGTCTCCGATGCCATCGCCATGGGTCATGAGGGCATGAAGGCGTCTCTGGTGAGCCGCGATGTTATCGCCGACTCCTTTGAACTCGTCGCGATGGCGGAGGCGCTGGACGGCATGGTGACGCTCGCGGGGTGCGACAAGTCGCTGCCCGGCTCCGTCATGGCGATGGCGCGGACCAATATCCCCTCGATCTTTCTCTACGGCGGCACGATTCTGCCCGGCAACTACGAGGGCCAGGACGTGACGATTGTTGATGTCTTTGAAGCCGTCGGGGCGTACGCAGCGGGCACAATCCCCCTGGAGGCCGTCACGGCGCTCGAAGAGTGCGCGTGCCCCGGCGAGGGTTCGTGCGGCGGCCTGTTCACGGCGAATACGATGGCGTCGGTGTTCGAGGCGATGGGCGTGTGCCTGCCCGGCTCGGCGTCCGTGCCTGCGGTGTCCGCGCGCCGTGAACAACTCGCGTTCCGCAGTGGCGAGCAGGTCGTCGACATGGTTCGAGACAACCGCCGCCCGCGTGACATCATCACGCGGGAATCGCTTGAAAACGGCATCACTGCGGCCATGGCGATGGGCGGGTCGACAAACGTCGTATTGCACCTGCTGGCCATCGCGCATGAGGCGGATGTTGATCTTGATATCGAGGACTTCGGTGAGATCAGCGACAGAACTCCGTACATCACGGACATGAAGCCGGGCGGGCGGTATGTCATGTCAGACCTTGACAAGGCGGGCGGCGTGCCTGTCGTGCTCAAGCGGTTGATTGACTCGGGCTATCTCCACGGCGACTGCCTGACAGTGACGGGCAAGACACTTGCTGAAACGCTTGAGCCGGTCAAGCCCGGTGGCGGCTCGGGAATCCTGCATGAGCCCTCTGAACCTCTCGGGCCGACGGGCGGCATCGCGATTCTCAAGGGCAATCTCGCGCCGGAGGGCGCGGTCATCAAGATTGCGGGAACGCCAATCCGTCACCACCGCGGCCCTGCGCGTGTCTTTGACCGCGAAGAGGACGCCTTTGACGCCGTGCAGGCGCGGGAAATCGTTGAGGGCGATGTTGTCGTGATCCGCTACGAGGGCCCCCAGGGCGGGCCGGGGATGCGAGAGATGCTCGCGGTGACGGCGGCCATCACAGGGCAGGGGCTCGGAGAGAAGGTCGCGCTGCTCACGGACGGGCGATTCTCCGGCGGCACGCATGGGCTGGCGGTGGGACACGTCGCGCCGGAGGCCATGACCGGTGGGCCAATGGGGCTGCTTGAGGACGGCGACATCATCGTGCTTGACGTGGAGAGTCGCGAGATCAACGTCGAGCTCTCGGAGACCGAGTGGGCTGATCGGCAGGCGCGGTGGCAAGCGCCGCCCCCCAAGCACTCGACGGGCGCGCTCGCTAAGTACGCGCGGCTGGTATCGTCGGCGTCACGGGGCGCCGTGACGTACTGAAGGTGAACCATGATGACCCTCGGCTATTGGTGAGGGGGCGATTTCAATGAGCACCGATGCGCAAACCGGCGGCGGGTTCGATGTGATGGAGGCAACGATTGCCGACATCCACAACGCGCTGACTAGCGGTGCCATCACCTGCCGGGAACTGGTCAAGACCTATATCCAGCGCATCAGCACGTATGACAAGTCCGGCCCGGCCTTCAATTCCATCATCTCCATCAATCCGGACGCTCTGAGGCTGGCAGAGGCGCTCGACGCACAGAATCTCCCCCGCAGCCAATGGGGGGCGCTGCACGGCATTCCCGTCATCATCAAGGACCTGATGCATACGGCAGACCGCATGCCGACAACGGGCGGCAACCTCGCGCTCAACGGGATGATCACGCCGGACGACGCGACGATCGTTGCCCGGATGCGTGAGCAGGGCGCAATCATCCTGGCGAAAGCGAATCTTGACGAGATGGCGCGGGGCATCAACGGCGCGAGCGGCCTGGGCGGCCAGACACGCAATGCGTATGACACCAGCGTGAATCCATCGGGGTCAAGCGCCGGCTCCGGTGTCAGCATCGCGGCCAACTTTGGCGTGGTCGGCATCGGCACTGATACTTGAGGCTCCATCAGGAACCCATCGGCGTATGGGTCACTCGTCGGTCTCCGGCCAACGTACGGGCTGAACAGCAACGCGGGAATTCTCCCTGACGCGCCCACGTCCGATACCGTGGGGCCGATGACACGCACCGTGCGGGATTCCGCTATCGTTCTCGATGTGATCGCGGGCCCTGATCCCAAAGACCCGGTGACGGCCAATGCAGAGGGCCATGTTCCCGCGTCCTATACGGAGGGATTAAATGCAACGGCTCTGCAAGGCGCTCGACTCGGCGTGATACGCGCATTCTTCGGGACAGGCGAAGAGGCCGATAAGGTCACGGCCGTGATGAATGCCGCGATAGCGGACCTGGAACGCCTTGGGGCGACGGTCATCGACCCCGTTGAGATCCTGCATGCGGAGACCATCCTCTCGCAGGGGAGCACGACGTGGGGGCGCTGGCTCTATGAGAATGCCGACGCCCTCGATGAGTACCTCACGGGACTGGGCGGTCTCGCACCCGTTTCCTATGAAGAGTTGCGGGACATCGGATCAGGCGCGCCCCTCATCTTGCCGTACGCGCCGATAGGAGGAACGAACTCGCCCGAGCACCTGAAAGCGCTCCGCGAGAGCACGGAATACACGCGAGAGGCGGTTCAGTCCGCCATGGCAGAGCACAACCTTGATGCCTTGGTGTACCCGACGCTCAGCTTGCCGCCTGCGCCGATCGGCCAACGCCAGGAGGGGAGCAACTGCCATCTCTCGGCGTGGAGCGGCTATCCCGCAATCACGGTTCCGGCCGGATATACAGTCGATGGACACCCTGTCGGCCTGGAGATGATCTCAGCGCCGTGGACGGAGGCGGCGCTTCTCAACTACGCCTATGCTTTTGAGCAGGGCACGCACTACCGCAGGCCGCCGTCATTAGCCCCGGGGCTGGCATAGGGAACAGGCAGGGGATTCTGGATTCCCGCTTTCGCGGGAATGACGGGTGGGCGGCGTTACATGATCTGGACGCGGACTTCCGTGATGAGGTCTGCCTCAGCGGTCTCGGACGGGTCTGAGAGATAGACCTCCATGGGCGGGGCCGCAGGTTGGATCTGCTGCTGGGCAAGCCATGTGAAGAGCAGGCCGTATGACGCGGGTATGCCGTCGTAGGGTCCCTTGTGGAGAACGCTCGCGTAGCGGCCTGCGGGGACAGTGATGACGCCGATGCCATCGGCGTTCTTGTCCTGTTCGGGGGTTGACGGGGCGATGGGCGCCCACGCGTCCCAATCAAGCTGGTCGGGCGGGGTAGTGGAAGGGTCGTCCTTGTAGGTGCCGCCGGGCGGCGCGACAATCTCTGCGCCCACGGACTCAATCCATTCAAGGAGGCGTTGTATCGCCTCCGGGTACTGCTCATAGGGGCCGCGCATGTTGATATAGGCGATGCGCTGCTCCGGCAGCTCCGTGATGCCCGGCTCTCCGATTGGCCTGTTTGCTGTCGTCACTGTTTTCCCCCATGCCCCGGCGTCGCCAAAACCCGTCGATGCGTCTAGTGTACGGCGTGACGTACACTGAGCGCATGACGATCAGCCAAAACCCGGAGCGCGTTCCGGGCATCACGATCCTGCGGCTTGAGCCGGACGGTATCCATGCCGTCTGGGAAGACGGGCACGGCAGCCATTATCCATATCGGTTCCTGCGCGGCAACTGCCCGTGCGCCATGTGCGTGCTGGAGGGGACGAATCAGCGCGTCGTGTTCGAGGACGACGTGCCGGAGGACGTGATTGCGCTGGACTGGATGCAGGTGGGGCGGTACGCCGTCCAGTTCCTCTGGTCGGACGCCCACGAAACCGGCATCTTCACCTTCCAATACCTCCGCCACCTGGACAAGGAACTGCGCGGAGCGGGGTAGAGGCGGGGGCCGTTCACCCTGAGCCTGTCGAAGGGCGAACGGAGGCACTATGGGGCTGATTGGGAGAGGTCGACGCGGGCGCCGCCGTGGAGGCGCAGGAACAGTTTGCGGAACTCGTCAAACATGTCGTCCGGCGTGTTGGCCCGAAATGCGTCATAGATTTGCTGATCGGTAATGGGATTGAACCAATGTGAATCGCGGGCGTCCACGTAGATCTGTCGCATGGCGGCGGACGTGGCGTCATGGCCGAGCAGGAGATACATCTCCATCAGGAAAAGCTCGCCAAAGGCGTATATGCAGATTCCCCGATCTCGCGCAACCTGCGGCTCCGTCGCCTGCCGATGGTAATACGCGGAGATATTCCTGATGCCCAGATGCCAACATTCATTCCGCGTGTCCCACAACAGTTCATGGTGTCGCTCTTCCAGGGTTTCATGCCCCAGCGCATCCCGCGCGATGTCCGGCAGGAAGCCGGCCGCTCCTTCATTCCACCATGGGGGCGCGCCGTTGTGTCCGCCCCAATACATGTGGCTGGCCTCATGGAAAATGGCCAGGTGGAAGCCGGGGTTATGGCGGGGAGCGGAGGAAACTATGTGCGCTGAGGTAGCGTACGCCACGCCGTATTGCGGGGTTTCGCCCGCGCGGGTGCTGGGTTCCATGATCTGCACGATGGTTGGGTTGCGGGGAAACGGCACGCCCATGAACTCTTCAAGTTGAATGATGATTAGCTCCATCAGGTCAAGCGTAGGATCGTCATCCGGGAACGGCGTGTGCCGGACGACGTACATCTCAATGTCCCCGGCGAGTGGGAGATTGAGTGTTCGTTGCAGAATGTTGTTCCTCCGCAGGAGGTCTTCATATTGGTGCTCGGAACGCGCCTGCGCGTCAAGGAGCGCGATCATTAGCACCAGGTCCGACTCTTTGATTCCCTCACCTGACCAAACGTCATCACTGATTATCGGATCCTGATTCAACGCGGACAGGGCTAATCGGCCCATGACGCCGGCTGCGAGGAAATCGATCTTCTTCTCGAACCAGGCCAGGTCAGCGACTTTGAGAGCATTCTCTCGAGCTGTTCCGCTCGTCTCTTCCAACAAACGACGATACTGATGCGTCCATTCCCTCTCATGAGTTGTGATCCCGTCGCGGATCCAGGGGCGGGCGAGCAGGGAACGGGCCAGCTCCTCGTTCTCTCCATCGAGCTCACCCAGAAGCCAGGCGTACTCTGACAACCACCACCCCTCGAGCCGTTCAATGCCGTCACGCAGCCAGGGCATGCCAGTAACATCCTGAGTGAGGCTGCCGTCATACACCGACTCGGATACGCTCACGGCATGCCTGAACCCCGAGAAGGCGTTCATAACGTCTTCAAGGGAAGCAGTATCCAGTCCTGAATTCTGGATGAGGTCGGTGACCGCTCCAGGGGCGGTTGGGGAGAGATCGCGAAGAAGGGCGAGGGTCTCGACCACGTACCTGAACTCTATATCGCTTACGCCATCATCGAGCCATGGGTATGTGGCAAGGCGCGATGGCACGGTTGTGCCGGGAACATGCCCGTATTCCAGGTATCCTTCGTATTCGTCCAGAAGTTGGTTTTCCTTCTCGTGCACCTCATCCCGCAGCCAGGGGCTGGCGATCAGTGTGGTGATGAACTCGTCTGTATTGGCATCGTGTTGCAAGGTGATGGCAGTCAATGTTTCAAAAGCGACGGTTTCCTCACGGGTGATGTCGTCTGCGAGCCAGTCATAGCCCAGAATAGCCTGGCGCTGCTCCGCGCCTGTGGAGTTTTCAAGGCGCAGGACGTAGGCAAACTCCTCCAGCAGCGCATCTTCAGAGCCGTCGATTGAGTCTGTGAGCCATTGGTAGCTCACCATCGTTTGGATAATGTCGACATCATCGGAAGTACTGGCGCTGAGGAGGGACGTGAGACTGCTGGCAGAAGCCGCTTCGTTAGAACCCAATCCGTCTGCAATCCACTCATAGTCCAGCATGATTGGCAGGATATCGACATCCTCTACACCTGCCGCCTTGAAGAGCGGCTCGTAGAGAAGCAGCGAACGAGGCTCATGCAGTTCTATCCCGTCCTGCACCCAGCCATAGGACAGGACGGTGTCCGCTGCGCCTGCATGGATGCTGCCTGCCGTTTCCATTAGATCATTGAGGTTGGCAATGAACGCCGTCTCAACCAAGGTGACGTCGTCTTGCATCCAGGACAATTGAGAGTATGACGTGGCGAGCTGAAGCTGCCGTGGGGAAGGCGATGGGGGTGTTCCGATACCGGCGCGGTCCAACCGGATCGCGCCGATTCCCGTCGCAGTCTGCGTGGCGTAGCCCGGAGTGACGATTTCCCCGATGGTTTCCAGCGCCGCGCTTTCATGTTGGGAAACTCCGTCCATCAGCCACTCATATCCGGCGAAGGTTGTCCCAAGGTTCTCGTCGGTGGACGCTGCTGCGCGAATAACACGGAGCGCGCGCCGATCATTCGGGGCAATGACGCCGTTCGTCGCCATCCACGGCAAGCTCAGGGCAGTGTCGGCGATGGCAGGATTCTCTCGAAGGAGCCACGATACATCATCGAGGGCGCCGGCCTCGTCGGCGGTTATGCCGTCAACGACCCAGTCAAGCGACGCGATCTGTTGAGTGAGTGGTTCGTCATCGACGGCCATTCGACGAAGCGCGCTCCATGCGATCCAATGCGCAGCATCCGGCCGGGCATCGAACCAGGCAAGACGCTCCATCGCGGTTGGTTCGGGTGTTGGCTCAGGAGTTGGAGTAGGCGTCGGAGGCGGCGTTGGGGTGGGAGTGGGTGTGACCCTGAGTGTTTCACAAGCAAAGGCGAGCGGAATGAGCGACACGGTAATCAAGAGAATGATCAAACGTACACGAGTGGTTCTCACCATCTCACTTCTCCTGCCTGTTCCGACGGGAATTGGGACGAGTTAATCGGACAGATTGTTGACCAGTATAACAAGCGAACGGGATTCTGGATTCCCGCTTTCGCGGGAATGACGAAGTGGGGCCCCTTCGACAGGCTCAGGGTGAACGAGGGCTACCGTATTGCGCCGGACTCTTGGCCTGCGGCGTAGTCCTCGTCCGTGAGGCCCAGCAGGGTCTTGAAGACGTAGTCGTTGTGGACGCCGATCCACGGCGGAGGGCCGTCGCCGTGCGCCTCGGCCAGCGAGGGAATGCCCGGCAGGCCCTGGTGGGAGAGATCGCCCCACGGCGGCTCATGCACATCCACGATGTGGCCACGCTGTCGGAAATGGATATCTGAATAGAGGTCCTCGCCCGTGTACTTGGCGGCGGCGGGGACGCCGTTCCTCTGGAGTATCTGCATGGCCTGCCGTTTGGTGAAGCCGCGCGTCCATTCGCCAAGCTGCGCATCGAGTTCATCTTTGGCGGCGACGCGGCCGGAGTGGGTGGCGTAGGCGGGGGCCTGCGCCCACGCGGGCGAGCCCATCGCGTTCACGAATCCCTGCCACTCCTCGTCCGTTTCAACGGCGACCACCACCCATTCATCGTCGCCCTTGCACGGATATGCGCCGTATGGCGCGTAGTGCCTCCCAAGAATCTCGTTGTAGCCCATCGCCTCCCACTCATTGCCGTTGACGGTGGAGTCCAGGATGGCGGGGCCCATGATCGCGCCCTGCGCCTCCACCTGTGCAAGTTCGATGAACTGCCCCTTGCCTGTGAGATCACGGTACTCAAGCGCAGCGATGGACGAGAGGGCAACGAGGCTCGCGCCGAGATAGTCCGGGATGACGAGCTTGCCGTGCGCGGCCATCTCCGACTCGGCATAGCCCCACATGGAGGAAAGGCCGGTGTAGGCCACAAGCTGATTGCCCCACGTGACCCATGAGGTGAGCGGGCCGTCCAGACCCATGCCGGGCGCGGTGATCTGCACGACACCGGGGTTGACCTCCCGATTGTGCTCCCATCCAAACCCGAGGCGGTCGATCACCCGTGGAGAGAAATTGTCAACGAAGACATCGCTCTCCTTGAGTAGCCTGTCCATGAGCTTTTTGCCGTCCTCGTGCCGCAGATCAATGGTCGCGCTGAGCTTGTTGCGGTTCATGTCAGGGTAGAGAGGGCTGTTGGCGTCACGATTCGCGACGAGCAGATCCGACTCAACCTTGATGACCTCTGCGCCGTAGAAGCCGAGGAACATGGTGCCGATGGGGCCGGCAAAGAAGCGTGTGAGGTCCGCGACGCGGACGCCGCTGAGCATGGAATCGTCCTGCGCGTGGCCGTTGCGAGAGGCGGAGGAGGCGACGGGCCGGCGTCCGTTTTGCGCTTCGGTCAGGATTTCCTGCTGATGCTCGCCCAACCTCGGAGAGTGTCGCCATGCCTGCATGGGCGTCTCATACATCTTGAAGAGGAAGCCCGGGGCGCGATACGTGCCGATGGCGGGGTGTTCAAGCTCCTGGATCCATTGACGGTGAGTGAGCTGCGGGCTTGTGAGGAAATCGCCAGGCGTGTTGACAGGAGCGCAGGGCAGGCCGCGGCGTTGGCATTCCTCAACGAACTCGTCGGCGTCGAACTGCTCGATGAACGACTGGAAGATGGCGTTGATCACATCGTCATTCGCCCCGCGGTACTCCTGGTCGTCCCACTCCGGCGCGGAGAGAACGGCGTCCTCCATCCACTCACGGGTGAGCAAATGCCAATGAGGAAGGATGTAGATGGCGAGATAGACGTACTTGCCGTCCCTGCAGCGGAAGATATTGGATGCGCCGCCCTGCGGCTTTGCGCCGTTGCGCTCCACGATCTCGCTCCGCTGGGTGTAGCGGGCGATGGCGCTGGAGCCCATGTAGGTTGTGGCCTCTGCGATGGAGAGATCGATGCGCTGTCCCGTCCCGGTGAGGCGGGCGTGGCGGATGCCGGCCAGCGTGAGATAGGCAGCGTGGACGGCGGCGACCTGGTAGGTCTGGTGGGCGGGGGTGGCCACCGGCGGCATCGTGTCATCGCCGTGCGCGCTCATGAACCCGGAGAGAGCCTCAATGACAGCGTGGCTGCCCTTGTAGTCGGAATAGGGACCCCATTGGCCGAACGGGGTCATGGAGGTGGTGACGAGGTAGGTGTTGCGTTCAAGCAGGGATTCCTGCGTGAGGCCGAGGGATTCGAGCGTGCCAGGTCGTGTGGCCTCGATGAGAGCGTCCGCTCCTGCGAGCAGATCGACCAACGTCTGGCGGTCGGCATCGGAGTCCATGATGTCGAGGACGATGGAGCGCTTGTTGAGGTTGGCGTTGATGAACGTGAGGCTGCGCTCCGGGTCCTGGACGTTCCCGGCGAAGGGCGGCAACTGGCGGTTGGGGTCGCCACCGGGCGGCTCCACCTTTATGACATCCGCGCCCAGGTCGCCCAGCCAGCGGGCGGCATATGACGCGGGAATATCGCCGTACTCGATGATTCTCAGGTGGTTGAGCGCGCCTTGCTGATCCCCGGATGCCTCGTTGCTTGTCATTTTTCCGTCCCCCCTCGCTTGATTGTACGGGGTTTGGGGGAGTGCGTGAGGCTCTATATGATCTTCAGGGACATCAGGGGAAGTGTGCCACAATGGACAGTCATTCGAACTGGTGTGGGGGGAGGGGGGGGGGCGGAATGATACCTGGGAAATTGGCGACATTCATGGCGCTTGCGACTATTCTCGTACTGATAGTGGCCGCAGGGTGCGAGAGAGAGGCCCCGGCAACCGGTACCGCCGCTCCGGAGCCTTCGCCGTCTGCTCAACAGGAAGCGCCAACTCCGTCTCCAACGTTCACTCCTGTTCCGCCAACGTGAACAGCGACTCCAATCCCAACGCCGGCGCCGGTGCCGCCAACGCCGACACCGACGCCGACCGCTGCAGAACTGCAGATTCGGGAGTTGGGCTGGTATGCAGACCAGGACACGGATCAGGATGCCAAGGCGAACTTGATCCGGTTGCTTATCGATGCGTCCGTGGCATACCCGCTTATCTTCGATGCGCTGATTGAGAAGGCCTGGCTGAACCCGGGGGACGTTCCGGAAAGCCTGCGTCCCATTAGCAATGTGGTGCATTCGATCCTGGCCGTCAGGGAAGGGGGCGGCAGCGAGGAATCGGTGGTCAGGGTTCTGGCCATGCCGTTCCTTGATGACCTGGAAGGTGATGAGGCGACTCTTCTGCACGGGATTAGCTACCTTGTGGGTACCGACGAGGAGCCTCTAGGCGTTTTTCTGGATTACGTCATTGCGAATGACGGCTTGAGTGACGGCGACACCAAACTCGACGTCTATTACTGGTACATGAAGGCAAATGATGAGCCGAGCATCTTTAGGATATTTGGCGAGAGGAGGCCGGATGCCAGCGGCGGGCACCACGAACACTTACTGCACCAGCTGGTTGTCCTGTATACAGGGTATCCCACGGCATATGAGGCTACTACTGAACACTTTGTTGGCGGGTACGACAACATCAATCTGGTATTGAATGTCATAAGGCTCGCAATGCTCGACGAAGACGTAGCGCGAAGGTTGGCGGAAATGCCATTCAATTCCATTAGTGGTGGTTCCGGTGATTTCATCTGGTATGTCATGTACAAAGCCGTGTATACGGATCAGGTGGCCGCTCAGGAGCTGGTGCAGAAATATGGGACGCAGGGAGGAGTGGAGCATCCTGAAATGTCCCTTTTTCTGATTGATGCCGCCGCTATTACTGAACCGGACGCCGTCAATGAGATTCGGGCACTTGAATGGGTGAAAGACGGTCTGGACCTCGGAAGAGTTGCAGAGTATGACTTGGGGCCAAGGTGGATCAGCAGCTACGAAGAGAGGGCGCTCGGCCATTTGTTGGCCTCGGGCATTAACAATGATCCACTTTTTGGCGGAGTTATCGAGAAGGATTGGATCAGGGACCAATTGACGTACGACGAAGCGGAAGCCCTTAATCGGCTCAGAATGCTCCAGGAGGACGTTGGGATACGTCTCATTGAAATGGAATTCCTGGACGACCTGGACAGAGAGGATGTCATGGTTCTGGTGCCAATTGCGAACTATCTGTACGCCACCAGGGATTCTTCCGAGTACACGATTGACGATGTCCTCAACGACGAGAGGATCGGAGGGGAAATCACAGATCAAAACCGTATCCATATTGAGAGCATCATCGACGATCTAATTGGGTGAATCCACTCCGGTAGTTCGTTTGACGGATTGAGGTGTAGGCCAATTTCCATCCTCCCCTGGCTCTTCCCCATCGAAGGGGAGGATTAGATTCCTCGACTGCGTTCATAATGACAGGCCCGATGGCTCTCCGCTTTCACGGGAATGACTAGGTGGGAGCGGGAATGACGTCGCCCGTTAGAGCGGCGTGGTCTGGATGAGGAGGCGGGGGCGGCGGCGGGTGTCCTTGTAGATGACGTTGTTGAGCTCTTCGCGAACACTGGACTCAATTGTGTGGAGACCGGAGGCCGGCCTGGAGACGGCGGCATCTTGCGCCTTGGCGACGGCGTCCTCCACAACCTCCATAAGGCGGGCGCAGAGGTCATCGGCACGCTCCTGGTCCAGAAATCCAATCATGGCGATCACCGGATCCCCCACGAGGTCATAGGTCTCGGAGTCGATCGGCACGGAAACGGTGACGATGCCGTCGCGGGAAAGGGCGGCGCGTTCGCGCAGAACCTCGTTGTCGACGCTGCCGACGTGGATGCCGGAGACGAACCTGTCGCGCAGGTCCAGATTCTCCACGATCTGCGCATCGCCCACATCGTCGATTTCAAGCACGTCGCCGTCCGTCATGAGAAAGATGTTGTCGTCCGGGATGCCGACGGACTCGGCGAGGCGGGTGTGGTGGACGAGATGGCGAAAGTCGCCGTGGACAGGCACGAAGTAGCGCGGCTTGGTGAGGCGCATCATGAGCTTGAGGTCTTCCTGGCCCGCGTGGCCGCGCACGTGGACCTGCTCCGTGCGGCTGTAGAGAACGTTCGCGCCAAGGCGGAACAGCCCGTCAATGGTCTGGCCGACAACAGCCTCGTTGCCGGGGATGGGGTTGGAGGAGAGGATGACGGTGTCGCCGGGCTCAATGTGAACCTGTTGATGCGTGCCGCGCGCCATGCGGACGAGAGCGGACGTTGGCTCGCCCTGCGCGCCGGTGGTCATGATGACTGTTTCCTCCGGCACGCTCGAATCAAGCTGGTTGGCAGGGATCATCATGCCGTCCGGGATGCGGAGGTAACCGAGTTCCGTGGCGAGGCGGACGTTATCGACCATGCTGCGTCCGATGATGCCAAGCCGTCGCCCGTGGACGGCGGCAGCGTCCGCCACCTGTTGGATGCGTGAGATGAGAGAGGCAAAGCTGGCGACGATGACACGTCCCTCTGCCTCGCCGATGTAGCGGGTGAGCGCCTTGCCGACCACGGCTTCCGAGGGAGTGTGGCCGGAGACATCGGCATACGTGGAATCGGACAGCAGCAGGAGCACGCCGTCCTCTCCGGCCTGCGCGAGTCGCTGGAAATCCGTCGGCTTGCCGTCCACCGGCGTGTGATCCAGCTTGAAATCACCCGTGTGGACAATCGTGCCGACCGGCGTGTCAACGATGACGCCGGTCGCGTCCGGGATGGAGTGGTTGACGCGGAACAGCGTGACGTCGAACACGCCAAGACTGAACGTGTCGCCGGGTTCGACGGTCTCAAGACTGATGCCGCGCAGCCGGCGTGACTCGCGGAGCTTGACCGAGACGAGGCCGATGGTGAGGGCAGTGCCGTAGACCGGCGAGCGAATCTCCGGGAGGATATGGGGTAGTGCGCCAATGTGGTCCTCATGGCCGTGCGTGATGACGATGCCGACGACATTCTCGGCGCGGTCGATGACATATTGGGCGTCCGGCAGGACGATATCGACCCCATGATGCGCCTCATCCGGAAACATCAGGCCGCAGTCGATGATCAGGATGTCATCGCCGTACTCGATGGCCATCATGTTCTTGCCTATCTCGCCCAGCCCCCCGAGCGGGATGATGCGGAGTGATGGACGTACGGGTGACATCGTGGGTTGCGTGGGCCTAGAGAAGGCTTAGCTGTTCCCCGGAGCCTTCGCTTGTGTCCGCGTCGTCGGCGCCGTAGCCGGCCTGCTGGTCGGCCACGGCGCCCTCCAGTCGGCGGCGTGCAGTCTCAAGGGCAGCGGGGAGATTCCGAAAGTCCTCTATGATGATGTCCCGCAGGCGCTGCTGGTGCAGGGCGGCTGCGGGGTGATAGATGGGGTAGACTGCGAGGCCGTCCTTGTACAGGAGTTGGCCGCGAGCGCGCGAGATGGCCTGGCCGGGAAAGAGACGGGTCAGTGAAAAACGCCCGAGAGTGACGAGCAGCGTGGGGTTGATGAGCTGAAGCTGCCGCCTCAGGTAGAGGGACTCGCAGATGTCCAGTTCATCATCGCGCGGGTCGCGGTTCTCGGGCGGGCGGCACTTGACGGTATTGGTGATGTAGACGTCCTTGCGCGCCCAGCCGATGCCGGCGAGGAGCTCATCGAGGAACTTTCCGGCGGCGCCGACGAACGGGCGCGCCTGTTGATCCTCGTAGAAACCCGGCCCTTCGCCGATGAACATCACGTCGGCGTCCGGCGCGCCCTCACCGGGGACGGCGTTGGTGCGGCCTTCGGCGAGGCGGCACTCTCTACAGACTGCGATTTCACCGGCGATGGCGCGCAGCGCCTCCGCGGCGTCAGCAGCGGGCGAGGCCATGACCAATAGAGAGTGGGACGGGTTCGAATCTAGTCACGAACCACGTCCCAGGTCTTGCGCTGAATTCCTAGTCTACTCGTCAGCGATCCCAACCTCATCCCTGAAGTAGTTGACCGCATCCTGAACCGTGAGAATCTTCTCTGCATCTTCGTCCGAGATGGAGAACTCGGCGCTCTTCTCGAATTCCTCTTCAAACGCCATCACGAGTTCAACCATATCAAGCGAATCGACGTTGAGATCTTCCGTGAATGACGCTCCGGGGGTAACGTTCTCCGCCTCGACGCCGAGTTGTGCGACGATGACCTCTCTGACTCTCTCTTCAACGGTAGCCACGTGACAATCCCTCCCTGCGCTGAGTATTTCTTCTTGTTTTACACATTAGGGGGCAATCGAGAGTTCCGCAAGCACGCCGCCCAAGACACCGTGAACGAAACGCGCAGACGATTCCGCGCCGTACGTCCGGGCAAGTTCCACGGCCTCATCGATGGCAATCGCAGGCGGCACGCGCTCGTTCGTTATCTCGGAAAGGGCTAGGCGCAAAGCGTTGCGGTCAACGGTGGCGAGTTGGCTCACGGGGTAGGCGGTTGCATGCGCCTGGATCAGTCCGTCAAGGCGCGCCTCGTCCTGCTGAACGTCCGTCACGAGGGCAGCTGCATATGACAGAATCGGCTCACGAACCCCATCCTCAATGAAGTCGTCAGCAATCCGCCCGACGGAGTCGGCGGGCGGGTGCCTGACCGCGTCCCATTCATAGAGCGCCTGCAGCGCAATGGCGCGGGCGCTGCGCCGGGACTCTACGAATTGATCGGCGGCGGCGCCGTTCGTTTGGGACGGTGACACGGTCGTCTAGCGCTCAGGCCTTGAGAGCCTCAAGTTCCTCGAGGTTGCCGACGTTGATGATCTCCGCTTCCGCGAAGGTGCGCTTGACGAGTCCGGTGAGAACCTTGCCGGGGCCCATCTCAATGAACGTCGTGACGCTGTTGTCACGCAGGTACTCCACCGTGCGGAACCACTGGACGGAGCTGCGGATCTGGCGGGCAAGCTCATCGATCACCTCGTCTGCCGTCTCGAGCGGCTGGGCGGTGACGTTGCCGACGACAGGGTAGGTGGGGGCGGAGATGGCTGCGCCCTCGAGGGCGGTCCGCATGCCGGGGACAGCGGGATCCATGAGGGAGGAGTGGAAAGCCGCGCTTACGGGCAAAGGGACAACGCGTCGCGCGCCACCCTCTTCAGCTGCCTTCTGCGCCGCCTCAACCCCTTCCTTGGAGCCGCTGATGACGATCTGCTCGGCAGAGTTCAGGTTGGCCATATCGATGCCATTGGCCTCGCAGATTGCCTGCAGCTGGTCTTCGGGCATTCCCATGACGGCGGCCATGGCTCCCGGTTGAGCATCACCGGCGGCCTGCATGAGGCGGCCCCGCTCACGGACGAGCTTGACGGCGTCGCTGAACGTCATGGAGCCGGCGGCGACGAGAGACGAATACTCGCCGAGGCTGTGGCCCGCGGTGTAGGCGGGTGTAAGACCTTTGTCGCCAAGGATCTCTCGAGCCGCCTCAAAGGTGGCGACCGATGCGGTGAGGATGGCGGGCTGGGTGTTGATGGTCTGCGTCAGGTCCTCCATGGGGCCTTCAAAGCAGAGCTGGGAAAGTGAGAACCCAAGGGCCTCATCGGCCTCGTCAAAGATGGCCTTTGCGGCGGGAACGGCGTCATAGAGATCCTTGCCCATGCCGACTGCCTGCGCGCCCTGCCCCGGAAAGAGATATGCGACTGTCATTTTCGGCTACTCCCTCTGTGTCCTTTGTCCTCGCGCTATGCGCCCGCTTTGTTTCATTTCCTCGCCTGCCGGGAGCGCTTGCGGCAGGCTGCCTCAAATAGGTGCGACCCGTTCGCTATTCGGCGGCGCGGCGCGGCGTGGTGACCTGCCTGCCGTTATAGATGCCACAGGACGGGCAGACGCGGTGGGAAACTCTCCGGTTGCCGCAGTCGGGGCACAGTGAGGTGAGGATTGTGGATTTGGCGGTGTGCGCCATGCGCTTGTTCTGGCGAGCGCGGGAGCGTCGCCTCTTCGGAAGTGGCGGCATGTTTTAAAGACCTTTCCAGCTTTGAGAGCTTATCTGTGTTCGGTTCTTATTCGGCCATCCGCAACGAAGGGCTTTAGGGGCCTTTCCAGCTTTGAAAGCCTGTCTATGTTCGGTTCTTATTCGGTGTCGTCTTCAGGTCAGTCGTCAGATTTGGCCGCCCACAACTCCTGCAGCTTGGCCCACTCACTGCGAGCGGGCACGGGCGGACACTTGCAGGATACCGTATTGCGGTCGGCTCCGCACTGCGGGCAGAGGCCGAGGCAATCAGCCTTGCAGACGGGGGTCTGCGGCTCATGCATGATCAGGTACTGGCGAACGGCATCCCCGACATCAAGATGATGCTGCTCGTTGATCTGCAGGTCCTCGAAGGAATCACGCTCCGGCATCTTGTGGCCGGTGGCGATATCGATCAGCGGAAAGAACTCCTCATCGAAGGAGAAATGCAGCGTGTGCGTATACCGCTTGAGGCAGAGGGAGCACGTCTGCTGATTCTCCACGTCGCACGTCGCGGACACAAGGATGCCGGCGTCCGTGCGCATGAGTTCGGCCTGGCAGTTGACCAGCGCAGCGCCAACGTCTTCACCGATGAAGCCGTATGATCGGCGCGCGCCGATTGGTTCTTTCATGAGGCCGCTGACGTTTATGAGCATGGCGGCATGTGTTCCGGATTCTTCGCTGCGCTCAGAATGACACGTAGGGTTCACCCTTCGACAGGCTCAGGGTGAGCGGGATTTGGGGCGCGGCTTCGCCCTCCCGAAGGTTGGCCCGCGCTACGTTTGCCCGTCGCTGTTCAGGCTGTGATACAACGACAATTTGCGTCATCGCAAATCTCATCCAGCAGGAAGCGTATGTCAGTAGAGGCTTCCAATCTCTTGACGTACTGTTGCATCTCGGCGTACTTCACGCCGTCAGCCCGATGATACCTGCCAAACCCTGAATCAAAGGCCAAGTATTCCGCCCTAACGGCCGACTTTACCACGTCCTGCACCGATCCCTGAACATATTTGGCACCTCTACTGATGGCGCTTGAACTAACCCATGTACGCCTCGACATCCCATCAGGTCTGACGAATTTGCTAAAAAGATGTTTCAATTGTAGCGCCGCCGGGCAGGGCAATTCGCTCGCCGAATCAGTAGAGGTGACGTGAACGCGTTCACGCAGCCACTCGCTTGCGGCCCTTGGTTCACCGAGATTCCTCGTGCCGCCTCTAGCATCCACGCGAATTGAGTGGACCGTGTTCATATCCCCGAAACGAGCTCCCTCCAGCAGTTCTGAGGTCATGTCGAAGAAACCCGTGTTGGAAATGATTGCCCCGGAAAACTCCGTGTTCCGCAAGTTGCAAGCGCGAAATTCAGTGGTGTCGAGGTTGCAACCTGCGAAAGAGACATCGCTGAAGTCGACATCCGCAAACTTGAGCCCCGACAAGTCCTGCTTCTCCAAGCTCCGACCCAAAAAGCCGAACCCGTATTTACTATTGTTGAGCAGTTGAAGCATATTCTTCAGAGCCTTGGGCTTTCCGAAGGATTCCCAAGTGATTCTCTCGACATCTTCTCGCCGCATTTGCTCAGAGAAATACTGAGAAAGCAGATCGAGGGTGATTGAATCCGAGGGGAATTCCCAGCGATTGAGGGCATCGACGAAGTACCCTGTCTCACTTCCCTTCAGATAGTCGATGTATTTCGTTCCTATTAGATAGAGCTCCAGAATCTCATGAACAAACTTTAGTCGACCTGCCGCGCCTTGCTCAAAGAAGGCAATCTGAGACATCTGTACCTCGAAGCCGCTACGCTTATCGATATCTTCAGGCCATACCAGCTCAGCCCAGTCACTCGCCCATTCAATCACTTCGCTAGGCGCTATACCTCGAAAGCCTCCCTCCATGTCCTTCTGGGCCAGATCCTGAGCGAACGTAAGAACATCATCCAGGGGCATTACATCTTCGGCCAGCGCCAGTCTCTTGCTGTATTCTCTGCGTACGATTGACTCGGCGGCACTGGCAATTAGCTGCGCAGGCGAGAGTGTGTCTGTCAGTCGACTCTCGTTGAACTCCCTGACCAACAAATCGCACAAGTAAGGTAGCGAGGCTATGTCGTGTAACGCATGGTCAGAGCGAACCTTGGTGATGAACTGGCGCCCCTCCTCCTGACCTAGAATCTTTCGCGACGCGAACATACCGATTGATTTGTCATCCCACCTTTCGAGGGTATAGACCGTAGTGCGGTCATCGTATTCTGTACAGAAGTCAATGACCGCCTGATTCCGGTTCATGAGCGAGTCGCGGAGGCATATGAGAACCGCGGGGCGTCCTTCCGCGAACGGGAGTGTAAAGTAATTCAGTATCTGATCCGTGAACTCCTCATCTAGAGCCATCACTTCTTCAAGACCATCGAGCATCAAAATGCCGCGTCCGGTTGCCACCATCCAGTCAAGAACATCCCGGCGCATGGGCCTATCTACTTCTGTGCGGATAAAGGAGGATAGGAGATCGCTGAGTCTGCGTCCGGTAGGATCATATTCGGGAAGAAGAGGCAAGGGGCGGGCCCCTCGCGTGCGACGTTCTCGTTTGTCTTGAATGAAAGCATCATACAGACGGGCGAACAGAGATGAAAACAGCCAACTCTTTCCTATGCCGGCAGGGCCTTGGACGATATGGATACCTGTTGCTTGGTCGGGATTCCTGAATCGGGTGAAGAGTTCATCAACGAGATCATCACCTTTGATCGAGGAACTGCCCTCAGAAGCGAATGGCTGGCTTATTCTTTCCCGATCGAGACGGTTGCCCTCGTCCCTGATTCTCTTGGCTATCGTCGCTGCTGCATCATTCCCATCCCATCTAAAGGCGGTATCAAAGAATTCTATTGGCGTACTGAACGCCACGCCATAATTGGCCCGAGCTTCGCGGATGAATGCAGGCCTTATGCCTTGTCGGGATGGAACCAGCATTATGTTGGTGGCGGCGGCTTGGCGTGCTCTCTCAAATCTACTTCTATAGGCACCCTCCTGAGTCTCTAAGGTACCTCCACGAGCAAGGTCAATGTCGGGCATCCAGACATTCATGTGCTGTCGGGTGCCCCCAGGTCCTGGGCGCCAAGCATGGACTTCACGATCCGCAACTTCAGGCGACCGGTCGGCTATGGTGTAACCATCTGCCTCCAGATATGCTCTAACTTCCTCAGAGAGGGTTGTCATCGAAGTCTGGCTCCTTTTCGGTGGGTGTACACGTTCCTAGGTTTCCGCTTTCGCGGGAATGACTGAGGGGGCTATTCGTCGGGGGCCGGGGTGCCCGTCACTTCGCGGGTGAAGTCGACGATTTCCTTAAGGCTGGTGCCGGGGCCGAAGATGCCCGCGATGCCCATCTGTGTGAGGGCGTCGTAGTCCTCCTTGGGAATGATGCCGCCGGAGAACACGGGAATCTCAAGGCCATTCTCGCGCAGGCCGTTGACGATGGCGGGCAGAAGATCGAGATGCGCGCCGGAGAGGATGCTGAGGCCGATGGCGTCCACGTCCTCCTGCACGGCGGCCTGAACGATCATCTCCGGGGTTTGCCGTATGCCGGTGTAGATGACTTCAAAGCCGGCGTCGCGCAGCGCTCGGGCGACGACCTTTGCGCCGCGGTCGTGGCCGTCAAGGCCGGGCTTGGCGATAAGAACTCGCGCGGGGGCAGTTGCCGTTGTCATCGTTGTTGCTCCTCTCTTTGGCCGTCCGTCTCATCCGGTGGCCTCAGTGCGCTGCGTTGTCCGCGGGCTGCGTGCGGTTCATTCCCGCGTGTGCCGCGTCACGCTGCGCTATCAATACCAGAGTACCGAGAAAATCAAGAGGGTGGACGGCCCGGAGAACGTTCGTGGGCTCGCCGTCATCGACGATCATACGGACGCCCGCGGCGCGCACACGCTCTTCAACGGCCACCGGGTCGTCGGTTTCAAGCACGACGGCGTGCAGACCCTCGCCCATCAGCTTGAGGGCGCGGGCAACGGGGCCGTCTTCCCGCAGGTCCTGGGCGAACTCGACCTCTGCATCTCCTGCGTCGAGCCACGCGGTGTCCATGCCGAACCCCTCGGAAACGGCGCGGCGCTTGAGCGGCATCCGGAACAGGTGCTGCCAGGTGGCCGACGCAGTTCCGACATCTGCGGTGCGAATGGTGACGTGGTGGAGGCCGATGTCCCGTGACGTGCCGGGTGTGAACAGGGTTGTTTCCTTGATCTCCACGGGAACGCCGCCGGTGCTGGCAGGCGAGATGATCGTGTTCTTGCCGGTGATGCCCTGCTGGGCCTCATGGACGATGAACTCGCCGCCGCGCCCTTGTATCTCCGCAGTGGCCTGCTCGACGTCATCGACGTGGAAACTCACGTGGTGCATGCCCTCGCCGCGCGCTTCAAGTTGTTTGGCAAGCGGAGAATCGTCGGTGGTGGGCTGGAGGAGCAGGATGCGGCCAACGCGGAGGGGGATGATGGCGGCGCGGTAACCCTCGTCCTGCGCTTCTCTCTTGACCGTTGCGGTCAAGCCGAGAACGTCTTCGAATTTCTGTGCCGCCTCATCGATGTCTCGTACAAGGAGGCCGACCTGATCAAATCGCTGTAGGAGGAGGTCTTGCTGTTGGTCTGTCATCATGGTTGCCTTTCCGAGGGTTTAGGCGCGCTGGTTGATCATGATGAGGGTGCCGAAGAAGTCCTGCGGGTGGACGACGCGGATAACGCCGTCGCCCTCCGGGTCCTCGATGACTCGGAGACCTTGAGACCTGACGTGCTCGGCCAAGCCGGCGGCATCGTCCGACTCAAGAACGATGCCAAAGACGCCCGGACCGCGCTCGGCGATGAAGCTGGCCAGTGGGCCCTCGTCCGAGGTCTGCTGGGCAAATTCCACTTCGGCGTCTCCCGCGTCCAGCCAGGCGGCGATGATTCCAGCGCTCTCTCGCTCCGAGTTCCGATTGAGCTTCATGTCAAAGCTCTTTGACCAGTTCTCGACCGCGGCGTCGCGATCCGCCGCTGCGATGGTGATGTGGTGAACGCGGAGATCGTGTTCCGTGGGAGTGTGGCGCGTGACCTGCGCAATCTCGGTGAGGACGCCGTTGGCGGCGCGGGGGTGGATGAACTCCACCTCGCCGACAAATCCACCCTCCGGCTCGCCCTGGATGAGCTGTACTTCGCGCTCCTTGAGCGTTGCGATGGTGGAGCGGATATCTTCAACCTCGAAGCAGATATGCTGGATGCCCTCGCCACGGCGTTCGATGAACCGGCCCACGGCGCTCTCAGGGTTGATCGGCTGCATCAGTTCGAACCGCACGTTGGATGTCGGCACGAGGGCGGCGATGAGGCCGCGCTCCTCGATCGTCTCCTGCGCGGCGACTTTGAGGCCATAGAGATTCTCAAAAGCGTCCGTCGCCTCCTTGAGGTCGCGGACAACGACACCGATGTGGTCTATGCGCTTGAACATCTCTTAAAGTTGGCCTCCTGTGTTTTGTAGTTCGGATTCCCGATGGATTCCGGCTTTCGCCGGAATGAGGGGGGGCGTGGGCGTTAGACGACGAGGAGCTCCTTGTGCATGCCGAAAACGCCACGGAGCACGTCGCAGATCTCGCCGGTCGTGGCGCTTGCCTCAACGCAGTCGATGATGGCGGGCATGGTGTTCTCGTTGCTCTTCGCGACCACCTCCAGCTTCTCAAGAGCCGCCTGCGCCTTGTGGCCATCGCGATTCCGGCGCACGCTTTCAAGTCGGTCGACTTGCCGCTTGGTCTCCTCCGGGTTGATGCGGAGAATCTCCATGGGCGTTTCGTCGCCGGACGTGAAGGAATTGACGCCGACAACGGTTCGCTCACGGCTTTCAACCTGCGTCTGGTACTTGTATGAGGCGTCGCCGATCTCCTGTTGCTGAAAGCCGTTCTCGATGGCGCGGACGGCGCCTCCCGCCTTGTCAATCCGCTCGATGTAGGCGCGAGCCTCTTGCTCCAACTTGTCCGTCATGGCCTCCACGAAGTAGGAGCCTGCGAGCGGGTCGACCGTGTCCGTGACGCCGGACTCATAGGCCAGAACCTGCTGCGTGCGGAGTGAGAGCGTCACTGCGTCCTCCGAGGGCAGGGCAAGGGCCTCGTCCTTGGAGTTCACGTGCAGTGACTGCGTTCCGCCGAGCACGGCGGCCAACGCCTGCAGCGTGGAGCGGACGACGTTGTTGTCCGGCTGCTGGGCCGTCAGGGTGACGCCGGCGGTCTGCGTGTGGAATCGGAGCATCTGGGAGCGGGGATTCTCTGAACCGAACCGCTCAACCATGATCTTCGCCCAGAGACGCCGGGCCGCGCGGTACTTGGCGACCTCTTCAAGCAGGTTGGACTGAGCAACGAAGAAGAACGAGAGCTGCGGCCCAAAGTCGTCGACCTTGAGACCGGCCTCGATGGCGGCTTCGACGTATGCGATGGCGTCGGCGATCGTGAAGGCGATCTCCTGCGCCGCCGTGCATCCGGCCTCGCGCATGTGGTAGCCGCTGATGGAGATGGTGTTCCACGCGGGCGTCTCCGTGGCGCAGTACTCGAAAAGATCGGTGATGAGGCGCATGGACGGGGCAGGGGGATAGATGTAGGTGCCCCGAGCGATGTACTCCTTGAGGATGTCGTTCTGCACCGTGCCGCGCAGTTCCTTTGTGGGAACACCTTCGCGTCGCGCGACCGCGATGTAATAGGCAAGGAGGATGCTGGCGGTGGCGTTGATGGTCATCGACGTTGAGACCTTGGCGAGGTCGATGCCGTCAAAGACGATTGCCATGTCCTCAACGTGCGAGACGGGCACTCCCACCTTGCCGACCTCACCAAGGGCGAGCGGCGCATCGGAGTCATAGCCTGTCTGCGTCGGCAGATCGAATGCCATCGAGAGGCCGGTCTGGCCCTGCTCCAACAGGTACTGGTAGCGGCGGTTGGTCTCTTCGGCAGAGGCGAAACCGGCGTACTGGCGCATGGTCCACAGGCGGCCGCGATACATGGTGGGCTGGACGCCACGCGTGAATGGGAAGCGGGCGGGGTAGCCAACCTTGCTCGCGTACTCCGAGTCTGAAACGTCGCTGGCGTCGTAGAGCGGCTCGATCTCGATCTCGGAGGTGGTCTCGAATCGCTCCTGCCGCTCCTTGTTGCGGGCGACGGCGGGGCCATAGACGCCTTCAAGCCAGTCTTGCTTGGACATGTCTGAACCGTTTGTCACGGGCTGATCCTCCCATTGGTCGCGTGCAGGCGCTGCGGCCTACGCGCGAATTTGCTCACAACAGGATACAGCGGCGATGCCGCCGTTGTCAGTTGGGGCAAGAATGGCGTTAAGTAGTGAGGGCGCCTTGAGGCGCCCTCACTATGTCTGCGGAACCAATAGGACGTTAGGTGGTGGCCTCGGGGTCGAGTTCGATCTGTTCGATCTCTTCCATGAGAGCGGAAACGAACTCGGACTCGGGAACGACGCGAACCTTCTGGCCCTTGCGGAAGATGATGCCGCGGCCATTGCCTGCGGCGATTCCCACGTCGGCGTCCTTTGCCTCGCCGGGGCCGTTGACCTCACAGCCCATGACAGCCACGCGCACCGGCTTGTCCACCTGCTTGAGCGCTTCGTCCACCATCTCGGAGTACTTGATGATGTCCACGTCGGCGCGTCCGCAGGAGGGGCAGGCGATGAGCGTGACGCCCTTGTTGCGCATGTTGAGCGACTTGAGGATCTCCCAACCAGCTTCGACTTCTTTCACAGGGTCTCCGGCGAGGGAGACGCGAATGGTGTCGCCGATGCCCTCATACAGGAGGTGTCCGAGGCCAACAGCGCTGCGGATCGAGCCGCCGAACGGCGTGCCCGCCTCCGTGATTCCCAGGTGCAGGGGATAGTCGACCTGCTCAGCGACGCGGCGGTACGCCTCAACGGTCATGGGCACATCGAATCCCTTGACGGAGATCTTGATCTGGTCGAAGTCCATCTCCTCGAGGATTCCAACCTCCCAGAGCGCAGTCGCCACCATGTGGTCAACGACGGTGTAGTCGCCCTCACCCTCCTGGCTGGCCTTGGCGAGCTTGTTGACGCCGTCGGCGAGTCGGTGGAAATCACCGGTCTTGCCAATGCCGCCGATGGGGGGCAGGGAACCGAAGTTGACGCCGATGCGGATGGGAATATCGTATTCCTTGGCAAGCGTGACGACTTCGCGAACCTTGTCCGCGTCGCGGATGTTGCCGGGGTTCAGCCGGATGCCGCTGACGCCGCTCCTGATCGCCTCAAGCGCGAGCAGGTGATGGAAGTGGATGTCCGCGATAACGGGGATGGGGGCGCGGCTGCAGATCCATTTGAGGGCCTGTGCGGCGTCCATGTTCGGGACGGCGCAGCGGATGATATCACATCCGGCGGCAGCAACCTCATAGATCTGATTGACCGTTGCCTCCACATCCCGGGTATCAGTCTTGGTCATCGACTGCACGGCGACAGGAGCATCGCCGCCCACGGGGACCTTTCCAACATGGATTTGCCGAGAAACGCGTCGCTCCGGCATGGTCTTTCTCCTATCAGTTAGGCGACTCTAAACCTACCTACACGATACCACAGAGAGCCTAAGCGACAGGCTGGGCGGGACGGGTTTGTCAGGCGCTATGAGGTTTCCCAGGGATTGATGACGTCGATGCCCAGACCGGTGAAGTCTCGTACATTGCGCGTGACGATGACCATGTCATTGACGCTTGCCGTTCCCGCGATCAATAGGTCGACAATAGCGGGTGAACGACCGGAACGAACTACAGCGGCTCGGAATCGAGCAGATCGCTCGGCAATTTCACGATCAACGGAGAGAATGCGATCCGTATAGTCCATGAGAAAACGTGACAGGCTCGCCGCAAGCCGTTCTCGCCGCCGGCCTTGAGGCGCAAGGTGTAATCCGAATTCCAGTTCATGGATTACCACGGATGAAAGCCATAGGTCAGTTTGCTGAGACAAGAAGCGAATTACAGAGGAGTCCGGGTAATCCTTTGTGGTCTCAGACACGACGTTTGTGTCGAGGAGAAACCCAGTCATTGGGCACTGTCTTCATCCTCTTCCAAGTCCTGGAAGGGAATCTCCCGATGAGACTCTCGACTGCGTTCCGGGATTTCGAGATTGGTTCCCCTGGGCATATTCTCGACTAGCCATTTACCTAAGGGCATGCGCGGTTCCGTCTTTTCATCCCACACTGCCGCGGGTACGACGACGAACGGCTTACGCGCACCGATGCGCTGCGGCCCCTCTTCCTCTGCCAATCGCAGAATCTCAGACAGCCGGGCCTTTGCCTCAGCGACGGTCCAGACACGCTCGGAACCGGACTGTTGAACGGCCATAATGCCTCCTCACACAGAATACTAGTCCAGTATAGTCCAGATTAATGCCATTCGTGGCTATTCAGAGTCCTTGCATCATTTAATTCGGGCTGATGGAGGCTGGCCCAAGTCTGCCTTACGGCAGGATTGAGTCTCCCTGGAGGAGGCGTGGCAGATCGATGCCGACGGTGACGAAGAAGACGACGGAGAGCAGGAAGACGAAGCCGACGAGGTGGACAAGGTTCTCGCGTTGAGGCGAGAGGCGTCGTCCGCGTCGGATCACTTCCAGGATGAGGAACGGGATGCGGCCGCCGTCCAGGGCAGGGATGGGCAGCAGGTTCAGGATGCCCAGGTTGAGGCTCAGCAGAGCGACAATGATCAGCAGGGAGATCGGCCCCTCCTGCGCCGCCTCACCCGTCGCCTGCGCGATGCCCACCGGCCCCGCGATGCCGGGGTTGGTGGAGGAGCCGACAGCGCGTTGAATCTCGGTCGCAGTGCTTGTAATCACGTTGCCCATGAGCACGATGCCGTTCCACGGCGCTTGCCACACCGGGGCGGCGCGGCGTTCAAAGACAGGATTGAGCAGGCGGATCGACACGCCCATTGGCCCCTCGCCGGGCGGGGGATTCGCGCGGGGCGCAAGGTAAACGGCAAGCGGGACAGACCCGCGCAGAACCCGCAACTCCACGTCATCGCCGTCCGCGCGGTTGGTGCGGTCGGAGAGCTGCCCAAGCGTGAGCACGTCCTGGCCGTCCACGGCGCGGATGACATCGCCGACACGCAGGTCGGCTTCGTCCGCCGGAGAGCCGGGAACGACTTCTTGAATCACGATCTCGCTGTCAACGAGCCGATCCACGGGGAGGGAAGCGAGAGCGCTGAAGATGAACCACGCGAGCAGGATGTTCATGGCGGAGCCGGCCACCAGCACGATGAAGCGCGCCCAGACGGGCTTGCCCGCGTAGCCGTCGGGCACGGTTGGATCGCTTTCGCCCTCCAGCCGTACAAACCCGCCGACCGGAATCCAGTTCAGGGAATAGACGATGCCGTTGCGCCAGATGCCCTTGAGGCGGGGCGGAAAGCCGATGCCGAGCTCCCGCACGCGAATGCCGAGCAAGCGCGCCGCCCAGAAATGGCCGAGCTCATGGATGAGCACCAAGAAACTCAGGACAACGGCAAACGCCGCGATGGTGACGAGGATCGACATTGTCAGCGCGCCTTTGCCGAGCTTCTGACGTGGTCGCGCGCCCAGGCATCCACCGCAAGCAAGTCGTCAAGAGTTGGCTGATTTGTGGGCGTGTGGGCGTCAAGCGCGTCCTTGATTAGGGACGGTATGGAGGTGAAGGGGATAGCACCGGAGAGGAAGAGTTCGACGGCGATCTCGTCGGCGGCATTGAGGACGGCCGGGTATGTCTTGCCGCTTCGGGCAGCATCGACGGCGAGCCAGAAACACGGGAATCGACCACGGTTCAGCGCCTCGAATGTCTGATCGATCGAGTAGTCCATCTCGCGCCAATCGGAGGGACGCTCGATGCGCTCAGGGTAGGCAAGCGCGTATTGGATGGGGAGGCGCATGTCCGGCATGGAGAGCTGCGCCTTGAGCGTGCCGTTGGTGAACTCAACCATCGAATGGTTGATGCTTTGCCGATGGATCATCACGTCGATGTGGTCGTAATCGATGTCGTAGAGCCAACGCGCCTCTATAACCTCGAACGCCTTGTTCATCAGGGTGGCGGAGTCGATGGTGACTTTGGGCCCCATGCGCCACGTTGGGTGCGCCAGAGCCTCCTCCGGCGTGACGGATTCAAGCTCCTCATCACTGCGGGTAAAGAACGGTCCCCCGGAGGCGGTCAGGATCAGGCGGCTGACCGAATCCTTCGGCTCACCGGCCAGGCATTGCCACAGGGCGTTGTGCTCACTGTCAACGGGCAGAAGCGCCGCGCCGGTTCTGGCAACCTCGCTCATCACGAGTTCGCCAGCCACGACGAGCACCTCCTTGCTCGCAAACGCGATCGTCTTGCCCGCCTCGATAGCCGCAAGGGTGGGGATGAGAGCGCCCAGCCCGGGAATGGCGACAACGACGGTGTCAACCTCGGAACTGCGGGCCATATCCGCGAGCCTCTCAGGTGTGGACGCCGCGCCTGAAACGGAGAGGGCAGGATGGAACTCCGCCACCTGCGCGCGAAAGGCGTCGCTGTCATGGCCGGCGGCGAGGCCGACAACGTGGAATCGGTCGGCATTCCGTCGGACAACATCCAACGTCTGCGTGCCGATGGAGCCGGTTGATCCAAGGACGGCGATGCGCTTCTGTTGCTGGTTCATGTCATTCCATAGTAGTGACGATGGTCACATAGACAAGGACGGCGGGAAGAATCGGCAGCAAGGAATCAAGCCGGTCAAGGACGCCGCCATGCCCGGGGAGCAGGTTGCCGGAATCCTTGACACCTGCCTTTCGCTTGAGCCATGACTCCCCCAGGTCTCCCAGCTGACCAAGCATGGAGAGCGCCGCTCCCAGAAGGATGGCCGCGGCAAGCGGGAGAGTTTCCAACTCGATGAACAGGGCAAACGCGGCGCTGACCGCCGTCGCGCCGATGACTCCACCCACCGCGCCCTCCCACGTCTTGCTCGGGCTGATCGACGGGGCGAGCCGATGGCGGCCAATCAGGCTGCCGACGGCATAAGCGGCGGTATCGGAGGCGAATGTGATGAGGATTGCATACCCAAGCCACGCAAGGCCGTCATCCAATTCCCGGAGCGCGAGGCCTGACGCGAGAGCAATAGTCACAATGAGGGATGCCAGGAGCCAGAGGACAAGGCTGAATCGCCGTAGCATGGCGCGCAGTTCCCAGATCGCCACCAGCGCCGCCGCCCCTGTCACAAGCAGCAGGGGAATGCCGCCCAGCCAGACGGCGGCGGCCAGCAATGGAATACCGACGGCTGCCGTGATCAGACGGAGCAGCAGAGAATCCCGCCCTCCCGCGAAGTCCTCCCGGTTCATACCCATAGAGAGATTATGGGGGAGAGGAAAGCGGTGTGGTCGCCTATTCCCCCTCGACGCCTCCGAAACGGCGTTTGCGGGCGGCATAGGCGTCCAGGGCTTTGGTGACTTCTTCGGGGCCGAAGTCCGGCCACAGAGTGGGTGTGAAATAGAGTTCCGTGTAGGCGGCCTGCCATAGCAGGAAATTGCTGATGCGCAGTTCGCCGCCGGTGCGGATGATCAGGTCCGGATCCGGCAAGCCGTTGGTGAACAGGCGGCGTGCGAATGCGGATTCGTCCAGGTCATCGGGCGCAACATCGTCCCGCAACAGCGCTCTGGCCGCTTCAAGGATCTCTTCACGGCCTCCGTAGTCGAACGCGACACTGAGCGTGATGCCGGTGTTGTTCTTCGTCATGTCAACGACGCGGTCGATAGCGTCGGCAATGTCCGGGCTGATGCGGTCTTTGCGACCAAGGTGGACCAGCCGCGCGCTTTCCTCATGCAGGCGCGGAGCGTCCTGCTTGATGGCCTCCGCGGCGAGCGTCATCAAGCCCTGGACCTCTTCGGAGGGACGCCGCCAATTCTCCGTGGAGAAGGCGTAGAGCGTCAGAAAACGGACACCCCGCTCAGAGAACGCGCGGACGACATCATGGAGCTTGATGCGGCCATGCTGATGCCCTTGCTCGCGTGGCAGTTCCCGTTCCCGCGCCCATCGTCCGTTGCCATCCATGACGATGGCAACATGCTGCGGGGCGGCAGTGGGCAGGCGGGATTCGTCCGATGGTGTCATGCCACTCGACGTCGACGTTAGACTTCCATGACCGCGGCTTCCTTGGCCGCTCCCATCTCATCGACCTGTCCCGTGTAACGGTCGGTGATCTTCTGGAGTTGGTCTTCCGCGCGGCGTTCGTCGTCCTCGGAGATTTCCTTGTCGCGCTGCAGGCGCCGCAGGTGATCCATGGCGTCACGTCGAACGTTGCGTATGGCCACACGCTCGTCTTCGGCCTTGGAGCGAACCAGGCGAGTCATCTCCTTGCGGCGTTCCTCGGTCATCTGCGGAATCGGGATGCGGAGCAGTTGGCCGTCCGCAGCGGGAGACAGTCCCAGGTCCGTCTGAAGGATGGCGCGCTCGATGGCAGTCATGGCGGAGCGATCATAGGGCTGGACAACGAGAAGGCGCGGTTCCGGCGCGGTGATGGTCGCCAGCTGCTTGAGCGGAGTGGGCGTTCCGTAGTAATCGACCCGGAGCTCTTCGATCAGGGTAGGGGAGGCGCGGCCGGTGCGGATGCCTGCCAGTTCCCGGTCAAGAACCTCGCAGGTGACCTGCATCCGGTGCTCGGCATCATCGAGAATCTCTTGTGTCATGGCTTGTCCTCCCCCGGCGGGCGCGCTCACCGTGTACCGTTTGAGTTGACGAGCGTGCCGACCGTCTCCCCTTTCAATATTCTGCCAAGACTTCCCGTGTCAAAGATGTCAAAGACCACGATGGGCAGGCTGTTGTCCATGCAGAGGGTCAGCGCCGTGCTGTCCATGACGCCAAGCCGCAGATTGAGCGCCTCCATGTAGCTGATGGCGGAATACCGCTTCGCGTCCGGCTTCTCATTGGGATCTGCGTCATAGATTCCGTCCACCTTATTCTTGGACATGAGCAGGATGTTCGCGCCCACTTCCACGGCGCGCAGGGAGGCCGCCGTGTCCGTCGTCATATACGGGTTGCCGGTTCCTGCCGCGAAGATGACGATACGGCCCTTCTCCATGTGACGGATGGCGCGGCGGCGGATGTACGGCTCCGCGACGGCCTGGATGGCGATGGCGGAGAGGGTGCGGACATCCGCTCCGAGGCTTTCAAGGGTGGTCTGGAGCGCGAGGGCGTTGATGACGGTGGCCAACATGCCGGAGTAATCGGCCGTGGCGCGGTCCATCCCGGACTCCTCGGCGATCCTGCCCCGCCAGATGTTGCCGCCCCCCACAACGATGCCCATCTGCACGCCGGTCTGGAGAACGTCATAGATCTCGGATGCGACGACGCGGACGGTATCAAAGTCAATGCCGGACGCGCGAGGGCCCATCAGCGCCTCGCCGCTGAGCTTCAGGAGGACTCGCCGCGGTTCGTCGCCGTCCAGCGCCCCGTTCCTTTCTCTTTTGCCCTCATCCTACCCTCTCCGGCGGGAGAGGGATTCCGGGTTCCTGCTATCGCGGGAATGACGGGTAATGGAGGGAGGTACCCGGCTACTCCTCGCCGATGCCGTAGCGGGCGAATCGCCTGATGACGATGTTCTCGCCCACCTTGGCGACGGTATCGGTGAGAAGGTTGCTGATTGTCAGGCTTGCGTCCTTGACGAATGGTTGATGAAGCAGGCGGGGCTCTCCGGAGGACGAGTCAAGATCATCGAGGGGGACTTCATCATCGATGGCCTGCGGATTCATCGCGGCAACCTGCAGGGCGATATTATGGGCAAGCTCCCTGAAATCCTCCGTGCGGGCGACGAAATCCGTCTCGCAGTTGAGCTCAACGATGACGCCGATGCGCCCGCCTGCGTGGACGTAGGTCTCGATGAGTCCCTCGTTTGCCGCGCGTGAGGCCTTCTTGGCAACGGTGGCGATGCCACGCTCCTTGAGCAAGTCGCTCGCCTTGTCCATGTCACCCTGCGCGTCCTCCAGGGCGCGCTTGCAGTCCATGATGCCCGCGCCGGTGCGCTCTCGCAGTTCCTTGATGGCATCAGCCGAGATTGTCGTCACTCCACACTCCTGTCGTTATTTTTCGCACGCCGCCCATCCCGGGGGCGTGGCTAGCGCCTGTTTCTTGCCGGAACCTGCGATTGCAGGCTTGCATGTGCGTAATCTCGTTGGAATCAGGGCAGGGGGGTGTCAGGCGGTCGCTGAGGCGGCCTCGCCCTCCTGTCTCATGTTCTGTCCCTCGGTGACGCCCTCGATGATGGCATCGGCGATGTGGCCGGTCATCAGGCGAAGGGCGCGGATGGCATCATCATTGCCGGGAATCGGGTAGTCGATGAGGTCAACGTTGCAGTCCGTGTCCGCGATGGCGACGATCGGAATCCCCATCTTTCGCCCCTCGGCAATCGCGATCTTCTCGCGGGCCGCATCGATGACGTAGATCGCTCCGGGCATCTCCGTCATCTCCTTGATGCCGCCGAGATACCTGTTCAGCTTGGCGATGCGGTCCTCAAGGCGGCCGGCCTCCTTCTTGGGCAGAAAGGCGAACTCTCCCTTGGAACGGCGGTCCTCCTGTCGAACAAGGTAGTCAATACGCGACTGAATGGTGCGGAAATTGGTGAGAGTGCCGCCCAGCCAACGCTGGTTGACCCATGGCTGATCGGCGCGCGTGGCCTCGGACGAGATTGCGTCCTGCGCCTGCTTCTTGGTGCCGACGAAGAGCACCTTCTTGCCGGACATGGCCACCTCACGAACGAACTCAGCAGCCGCCTCAAGCCGATTGAGGGTCTTCTGGAGATCGATGATGTGGATGCCGTTGCGCTGCGTGAACACAAACGGCTTCATCTTGGGGTGCCAACGGCGAGTGGGATGTCCAAAATGAACTCCGGCCTCCAACAGCGTCTTCATCGTGATTTCAGGCTTATCGCCGTTTTCCGACGTCGGCGGCGTTTCCGCCGCGGCCTGAATCGTCGCCGCTTCCTCGCTGGCCGTTGTTGCCCCACCGTCAGTCGTCAAGAGCCACCCCTTTGAATCCGCAATGTGTAGTCGGCTCAGTATAGCATGCGGAGCGTGAGATGCTTAGGTTGACCGCACATACGACCACACATACAATCTTATGTGCCGCCGAATACGAATTGGAATAGGAAATATGCCCGTATGGCCGATGGCGGTTGACACGAAACGGAGTCAGTTCGGCCACGAGGGAACGGGGAAATAATGGCGCCACGATACGACTACGATTGCCCAGAGTGCGACCTGCGCTTTGAGCTTCGACAGAGTTTCGATGCAGAACCCGTCGCGCCGTGTCCAACCTGCCAGGCGGAGAGCAAGCGCGTGCTCCACGTTCCGCAGGTTGTCTATAACGCGGACGGATTCTATACGAGCGATCAGAAGAAGACCGGCTTTGGCAGCTATTGGAACCGCAAGGCGGAGGCCGAAGACCAGGGCAAGATGGATCCGGATACGGGAGTCGGCGCCTACTAGATTGCGAGGCCCATCTCTCTCAGGCCTTTGCGATTCAATCACCAGTCAACGGGAATATCAGTCATGCCGATGTACGACTATGAGTGCCCATCATGCCCGCATCGCTTTACCGTGCGGCAGGGGTATCACGACGCTCGGAAAGCCACGTGCCCGGAGTGCGGCGACGAGGCGAAGCAGCGCATCTCCATGCCCGCCGTCGTGTTCAAGGGAAGCGGCTTCTATGTGAATGATTACGGCGGCAGGAAGACCGGTCAGCCGCCTGCCAGGGACTCCGATGACGGCGGCGACTCCGGCGGGGACGGCGGCGGCGATGACCATGCCTCCGCCGGCGCATCGGACCACTCCCATCCACACCCGCATCCCCATCCGCATTAGCCGGCAGTACACCACAAGCTCTCCCCATGAGAGTCGTTATTCAGCGGGTCTCACGCGCAAGCGTGCGTGTTGACGGCGAGACCATCGGGCAGATCGAACACGGGTTGCTCATCCTGGCCGGTGTGAAGGACGGCGACACCGAGGATGACGTCCGCTACCTCGCAGGGAAGATACCCGGCCTCCGCATCTTTCCCGACGGCGAAAGCCATTTCCAGGACTCCGTGACCGAGACGGACGGCTCGGTCCTTGTCGTCAGCCAGTTCACCCTTTATGCAGATACGCGCAAGGGACGCAGGCCGAGTTTCGTGGAGGCGGCGCAGCCCGCGGAGGCAGAGCGGCTCTATGAACTGCTGGTCAGCGAGCTGCGGAACCGGGGATTGACCGTCGAGACGGGGCGTTTCGGGGCGCTGATGGACGTGGAGCTCGTCAACGACGGCCCCGTAACGATCATCATCGACAGCGAGGACAGGCAGCGGGCGAGACGCGCCTAACCGCCAAGGTTCGGCGGCCGTAGGGTCAGTTCGGCGGAAATCAGGGCCAAAACAATGGCCACGATCAGCACCAGCGAGATTCCAACGAACCACGGGATGTACTTCTGGAACGGCAGCGGCTCTTCCGGCTTCCGCAGCGGCGGCCACGTCGAGCCTCGATAGGCAAGGATCAGGTTCTCCAACGACTGGCCGGCGATAACAGTGGCGCCGGACTCTTCCACGCGCTCCCGCGCAGCGTCCGAAAGTTCTCCGTCAGTGATCAGAAAAGCGGCCGTCGCCTGGAGCGACTCCTTTTGGTTGCTGAATTCCTCCACCACGGACGCATCGAGTTTCCCGGGCGACACGCCGAACTCGAATCGCGCGACTGCCCGGTGGCCGCGACCATGAAGGATAACCAGATCGCCGATAGGCGGCTCTTCTCCGGACTCATTGGTCGGCAGCATGTAGCCGCCGCGTCCAAGGTAGCCGAGAACGACGTCCTTGACGGTCTCCGGCTCGTAACGCCTCATGGCGCGTGCACGATCAGCGCCTGCGACGGCGGCGGTTGGCCTTTGGCCTCATACTCGGCGGCAGGCGCTTGCCGCCGCCGGGACCACGGTAGGACGGCTCCCCGGGCTCCGGGTTCTCAATCGGCGCTGGAGCCTCTCGTCGCGGAGTCTGCCCGGCGTTGCGCCTCCGACGCCACAGCCAGATGTAGACGGGAATCATTACCGCCGTGAAGTAAACCGTCGCGCCCACGATGATCTGTGATTCATACGTGGCGACGAAATCACCCAGCGGAGTGCCGGCCCGATTCTCGATGACCCATTGCATCGTCCATGGCAGGTGCAGCGGGTTGAGGACGATGAAGCCCACGGCCACGAGGCCGATGATGTAGTTTCGATAGACTTTGTTCATGATGATGCCGGAGCGGGGCTCCAAAGGATTATCGTGGCGTCACGGGTTAGGGGATGTCAACGGTGAGAACGTCAGGTTCAGTTTGGCCCATGCGTATCGGCGCCTATTTGAAAACAACATAATATCTATTGTGCGAAGTAAGATACGGCACGGCGGAAACAGGCCATTAGTCCACTGCCCGACAGTTTTTGGCCCCGGGCATAGCGAAAGGCGTAACAGGTGAAGCGTTCCGTCTCAGTGGCGATTCGCTCCGTACAGGGAGACGGCGCTGAGCGCGTGGTCGCCGTTCTGCGGCCGCGTGTCCCGGATGACCCGCTCGGCGGACTGTGGGGATTGCCTGCGGCGACTGCACAGGACGGCGAATCACTGGACGAAGCCGTTTCGCGCGTCCTCACTGACAAGTTGGGACTTGAGGTTCCCGCCGGACGCCTTACACGGATCAACGAGGGGCGGCGCCGCAATGACGCGAATCCGCAATCAATGACGGTCTACTGCATCGAATGGGACGAAAACTCTCCCCTGCCGATCTCACTGCCTGCGCGTTCGGCCGAATCCGAGGAACCGGTGACGCTCTACAAGGACTGGCGTTGGGCCGCTCCGGAGGAACTACATGATGCAGCGAAGCAGGGGTCGCTGTGTACGAGCCTCTACCTGGAGTGGCTGGGAATCCGGTAGGGGTCGCGGGAACGGCTAAACGCGGACAGTGGAGGCCAGGTTGAACTCGATGGCGCTGCGGAGGTCATCGAGGCCACGGCCTGAAAGCGCCGATGCGGGAATGATGGTGAGGTCGGGTGTCTTGCCAAGAGCCTGATCCACAAGCGCGCGGTACTCCGGCGATGACTCGGCATCAACAAGGTCCATCTTGTTCATGACGAGAATGCGCGGCTTGTCCGCCACCTCAAGCTCGTTCAGCAGCGAGAGCACAGACGTGTAGTGCATGGACGCGGCAGGCGCGTTGGCGTCCGCTACGTGGAGCAGCAGGTCGGCATCCTGCAGCTCCTCAAGCGTTGCCCTGAACGCTGCAACAAGGCTGTGGGGGAGCTTCTGGATGAAACCGACCGTGTCCGTCAGCAGCCCTTCGCCCCCCGCCGGGAGCCGCATCATACGGGTCACGGGATCAAGCGTGGCGAACGGTTTGTCCTCCGCAAGCACGTCGGCACGCGTCAGCGCGTTCATCAGGGTGCTCTTGCCGGCGTTCGTATAGCCAATCAGTGAGACGGTGGGCAGGCCCTTGTTCTTGCGGGATTCGCGGTGTTGCGCGCGGCGGCGGCGTACGTCCTCAAGCTGCCCTTTGAGGCGATGGATGCGGTTGCGGACAAGGCGGCGATCCGTTTCCAACTGGGACTCGCCGGGGCCTCGCGTCCCGATGCCGCCGCCAAGACGCTCTAGGTGGCTCCACTGCCCGCGAATGCGCGGCAAAAGGTATTCATGCTGCGCCAATTCAACCTGCAGCCGCCCTTCCATGGACTGGGCGCGCTGCGCGAAGATGTCCAGGATCAGCGCCGTTCTGTCCAGCACCTTGACCTTGAAGGACTCTTCCAGATTGCGCTGCTGCGTTGGCGTTAGCTCGTCATCGAGAATGACAGTGGAGACCTCTTCGTCACGCGCGAGGTGGAGCATTTGCTCCAGTTTGCCGCTGCCCATGTAGTGCGGCGTGAAACGGTCCAGCCGTTGGCGCTCCACCGCAACAACCGTGGCCCCGGCGCTCTGGGCGAGGGCATTGAGTTCTTCAAGGGACTCGTCGAGCGACCAGGACGCTCCCCTGCCCTTGACCGCCGTGCCGATGAGGAGCGCACGTTCGCCCGGACGGGCCGTCGCATGACCGTTTGATCCCGGCCTGCTGCCGTTGCGTCGCTTGCTCATCTGCCTCCACGTATGCCACCGGTGCCGACTACCCTCAAGAGTCGTTGTGCGTTCAAGTATACGATGCAACAGCGCCGAACCCGCCGTGCGCGTGTGGCCGTATGCGGCGCGCGTAGAATGAAGTCAGGTCATGAATCTGTATCAGCCTGAATCCGAACATCGCCCTGAGACTCGACAGAACCCGGGCCGTGCGTTGTCGTTCACGGTTGGGCTGTCCTTGCTCCTGACATTCATCATTCTGGTTGCCGGCGTGCGTGAGACCTTCGTTGCGCCGGGAGTTGAACGATCATCATTCGGCGGTCCGGGGAATTTTGGCATCCTCACTGAGGCGATGCGCGTCTTCGAAGAGACCACCGGCATTCCACTTCGTCCCGACCAGGACGACATCGACCGCACCATCTATTTCATGACCATTGCGGCCTCGGGCGAGCGGGGCTTCAATACAGCCGACCGCATCCTGTCCGAAGTGGAGAACTTCAGCGAAGACGTACCGTCCTCTGTGCCGTCCGGACTCGAGGATGTCTGGCGCGCGATGCAGGTCCTCCGCCGAAATTACCCCGACGCGCCGCTTGAGGCAGTCACGGAGGCCGCCCGGCGAGGACTGTTCGTGCGCGGTGAAGACCCTGCCCTGACGTTCTTGGATGCCGGACAGTATGAGGATGCCCAGGAATTCTTCGCCGAAAGCGCGTACGAGGGCATCGGGGCGCGGGTTGGGAACACGGGTGAGATCAACGTCATTTCCGACGTTTTCATCGGCGGTCCGGCGGAAGCGGCAGGACTGCAGGAGGGTGACGGCATCATCTCCGTGGACGGCATGGATGTGACGGGAATGCCCGTCGACGAGCTGGTGGAAATCGTCAAGGGCGAGAGCGGCACTGAGGTCGTTCTTGAGATCCGTCGGCCATGGGACGATCCCGATGCCAGCATGAGCGTCACGATCGTGCGCGGTGTAGTTGCGACATCCCTTGAGACACGTATCTTTGGCGAGGGCTCAGAACGGCCGCCCATCGGCTACATACGGGTTGAGCGCTTCCATCGGGAGACGGGTGACGATTTCCATGTGGCGCTCGGCACCCTGCTCGAACGGGACATCGAGGCGCTGATCCTGGACGTTCGCTCCAATCCCGGCGGCTCACTGTCCGGCGCAGTCAGCATCGTCGGGGAGTTTGTCCCGGAGGGACTCGCGATGTACGAGGTGACGCGCGAGGGCCGCCGCATCGAATGGGAGGTCGACGAGGACGGACAGGCCTATGAACTACCCCTGGCGGTGCTCGTCAATGGATTCTCGGCGAGCGCGTCTGAGGTCGTGGCCGGAGCGTTGCAGGATCATGGCCGCGCCGTGGTGTACGGGTCCCAAACATACGGCAAGGGCAGCGTGCAGGCATTCCAGGAGTTGAGTGACGGTTCGGCTCTATACGTGACCGTCTCAAATTGGCACACGCCGTCAGGACGTCAGATCCAGGAAACAGGAATCGCGCCGAACGTCGAGATCGTCCCAACGCTTGGGGACTACATCAATGATCGGGATCCGTCGCTGGCGACAGCCTACTGGGACCTTCTTGATGAACTTGCGCCTGCGCCCGCGGCGTGAGCACGCCTAGTCGTTGCTGTCGGAACCCTCGCCGCCGCCGAGATACGCCTCGGGGTTGCCGATGAACTTCTGCCGCTCAGACAGGCTCCTGAAGTAGTACCACTTGCCATCATGCCGGAACTTGGTGCCGACGCGGTTGTTGCCGTTGTCGATCTCCGTCACTTCGCTGTCGGAAAACTCGTACCCGGTAACAGGATCAGTCTCAGCCATCCCCACTCCCCCACTTTCTTCGTGTTCAAGGCAATAATTCATGCCGACTGTACGCCGCCCTTCAATTGCGTGTCAAGAAGAGGGGCGTCTCCTGGGCCGACCGCGTTAGTATTGATGGGCAGTCGCAAAATGGAATGGCGCAAGAAGAATGTCAACACGACACCTCCTGATTCGCTACCACGAGGTGGCGCTCAAGGGCAAGAACCGCAGCGTGTTCGTCGGCGCGTTGGCCGCCAACGTGCGCAAGGCGCTGGCGCGGGCCGGGATGGATCATCCTGTTCGGCAGGAACGCAGCCAGATTCGTGTGGACTTGCCGGATGAGGCGGATGCCTCCCCTGCCCTGAGCGCCCTTTCGCGCGTCTATGGCATCGCCCGCATCGCTCCGGCGCTCCGCACGGGCCTGGCGTTTGACGAGATTATCGACGGCGTCAGGGACATTATTCACGCAGAGTGGGATGGCGCGGAGACCTTTCGCGTGTCCGCATCGCGTTCAGACAAACGCTACCCGCTGACCTCCGTCGACCTGAACAGGCAGATCGGCTCACTGGTGGAAGAAGAGACCGGCGCGGCGGTCAAGCTGCGCGGAGCGGACATCGACCTACGCGTGGACGTGCGGGAGAAAGACGCGTTCGTTTACGTGGAGTCCGTTCCCGGCGCAGGCGGTCTGCCGGTTGGCAGTTCCGGCCACGTCATGGCGCTGTTGTCGGGCGGCATCGATTCGCCGGTCGCGGCGGCGCGCATGTTCAGACGCGGATGCACGGTGGACTTTGTCCATTTCCACAGTTTCCCGCTCGTCGACGGTTCATCTCGGGACAAGGCGCGAGACCTCGTTCGCGTGCTGGATGAGTCGCAGTTCGGATCACGGCTGCATCTCGTTCCGTTCGCGGACGCGCAGCGGCAGATCGTCGCAGCGGTCAATCCGGCGTATCGCGTGGTTGCCTATCGGCGATTCATGGTGCGTGTGGCGGAAGAACTGGCGCGGCGAGTGGGCGCGCTGGCGCTCGTCACGGGTGAGAGCATCGGGCAGGTGGCCAGCCAGACCGTCGAAAATGTCGCGGCGATTGACGCCGTGGCCGGGATGCCCGTGCTCCGGCCGTTGATCGGCATGGACAAGCAGGAGATCATCACTGAGGCTCAGCGGCTGCAAACGTTCGACATTTCAATCCTGCCGGATGAGGACTGCTGCTCCCTCTTTGTGCCGAAACATCCGGTTCTGCGGTCTTCAGTGAGCGAGGCGGAGCGCATGGAGAACGCGCTGGACGTGGACGAGTTGGTCAGGATGAGCGCGGACGCGGCACAGACAGTAACGTTCGGGGAATGAGGGGCGTGAACCGAGCGCCAGCCCTAACAAGACCTAGACTGTGTCATCTGGCAATGACGCCGTAGGGCTACGACGGCTATACTGACTTTCTCAAGCGCGAAGCGCCGGGGGGGAGGTGCCAGTGGTCTCATCCGACTATCCCGAATACGGTTACACCGTCACCATACGCCTTGAGTATCCGAACAAGATCGGAATGCTCGGCATGATCACGACCACCGTTGGCGAGCACGAGGCCGACATCACCGCCGTCGATCTCGTTCGCACCCGCGGCAAGCGCATCGTCCGTGATCTCACCATCGGCGTGATGAACATGGAGCACGGACAGCGCGTTGCGCGTGCGCTGCGCAAAGCCGGCGCGCGGATCATCGCTTTTACAGACCCCTCCTTCCTCGTTCACACGGGCGGCAAGATTGAGATGCATACGCGGACGCCCGTGGAGAATCACCGTGACCTCTCGCAGGTGTACACACCCGGTGTTGGCCGCGTGGCCTCCTACATCGGCGCGAACCCGGAGTCCGTGTGGTCCCTCACGTCCAAGGCCAACACGGTGGCCGTCGTCTCGGACGGGACAGCCGTGCTGGGCCTCGGCAACATTGGGCCTGAGGCCGCCCTGCCCGTCATGGAGGGCAAGGCCATCCTCTTCAAGGAACTCGCTGACGTGGACGCATGGCCGATCTGCCTGGACACCAGTAACCCGGACCAGATCGTGGAGACGGTCAAGGCCATGGCTGTCGGATTCGGCGGCATCAACCTGGAGGACATCTCCGCGCCGCGCTGCTTTGAGATCGAGGAACGGCTGAAGGAGGAGCTGGATATTCCCGTCTTCCATGACGACCAGCACGGGACGGCGGTTGTTGTGACGGCGGCTCTACTCAACGCGCTCAAGATTGTCGACAAAGACATCAGCCAGCTTCGCGCCGTCATGACCGGCGCCGGGGCGAGCGGCGTGGCGACGACGCGGATGCTTGTCGCTGCGGGTCTCCGCGACATCATCGTCTTTGACCGGCAGGGAGCGATCCACCGCGACCGCGGCGACATAGAAGGCAATGCAGGCAAGATGTGGCTTGCGGAGAACACAAACCCGCGTAATTTCGCCGGTGACATCCGCGCCGGTCTGAACGACGCAGACCTTTTCATCGGCCTTTCCGGGCCGGGGGTTATCGAGCCTGAAGACCTGGCGCGCATGAACAGCGACGGCATTGTCTTCGCGCTGGCCAACCCCGATCCCGAAGTGTCGCCGGAAGAGGCGCATCGATACGTGCGCGTGGTGGCAACGGGGCGCTCGGACTACCCGAATCAGATCAATAATGCCCTGTGCTTCCCCGGCCTCTTTCGGGGGGTGCTCGATGTCCGCGCACGCAGTATCAATGAGGACATGAAGCTGGCAGCGGCGCAGGCTCTCGCCGCCGTTGTGTCCAACCGTGAATTGAGCGAGGAGAATATCATCCCCAGCCTCTTCAATTCACGCGTGGTGACGGCGGTCTCACGCGCCGTGAGCAAGGCGGCGCTTCGAACCGGCGTCGCGCGCCGCTCGCGAAGCCACACCGGCGAGCACATGCCCGATCTATCTCCGCTGGCGCATTAGCGTCGTTAGAACAGCAACTCCGGCAGATAGTCGATACTGCGGCGGTCGCCGAGGGTGATGATGCCGGTTTCCTTACTCTTCCCTCTCCGGTCGATTGATGATGATCCGCACAATCCCCCTCGCGTTGAACTGGATGAGAGGACTGCGGTTCTTGGGCCATATCGACGACGCCAGGACGATGCCGATGAGCATGCCGAAGATGGGGATGAGCGTTAGTCTAACCACGTCTGTTCCTTCTCCACTTGTAGGCGCGCCAGCCGAAGAAAGCCACAACAGCCACCGCAATCAGTATCAGCGTAGCGTTCTGATAGGGCTCCGTGATCTCCGTGATCCTCTCCCAATTCTCACCCAGCACCCAGCCCATATAGACCTGGATGAGGCTCCAGATGAATGTTCCGAGGGTTGTATACAGGAGGAACTTCAGGAGGTTCATGCGGGTATAGCCCGCCGGGATTGAAATCACACTGCGGATGATGGGGATAAGCCGTCCAAAGACGATGGCGGCCTCCCCGTACCGCTCGAACCACGTCGTTGCGCGGTCGAGGTCGTTCTCGGAAATGAAAGCGTATTTGCCGTACGCCACAACAAGCCGGCGCACACCGGCTTCCCGGGCGAAATATCCGACGCCATAGAGAACCAACGCGCCAATGACGGAACCCGCCGTGCCGGCGGCAACCACGCCCCAGAAGTTCAGCTCATCCCGTGCGGAGAGCGCGCCGGCGAATGGAAGAACGAATTCGGATGGCACGGGAGGAAAGATATTCTCCGCAGCCATGAGAAAGACGATTCCGGGGTAGCCAATGGCGAGGATGACTTCCTGGATCCAGCCGCCCAGGGTCTCGATGATGCCGGTCACGGCTTACGCCCTGAGAGTCTCCACCAGCCAGTTGACGGCGATGTCCACGGCCTCCACGTTGCTGCGGAATCGATGCCCTGCCCCCGGCAGCATCATCAACTCCGTCGCGGATTCATCGGCCGCCGCCAACAAGGCATGCGCGTCCTCCGGCGGCACAACGTCATCTGCGTCGCCGTGCATGAGCAGCAAAGGCCGCGGCGCGACACGCGCAACCGACTGCGTCACGTCCATCTCCCCGTACTCATTGGCCCATTTTTCTGCGGACGGCGGAAAGTCAGGGTCACGGATGATGCCAACCTCCCGCGCGTTCTGCACCATCTCCTCCGGTGAGCGGCTCCAGCGTGAGCGCGCTGGTGACGCAAACGAGAGCACAGCCGCAACCTCCGGCCTGCGTGCTGCAACGTGAATCGCCACGCGGGCGCCCATGCTTGAGCCGAGAACGCCGATGCGGTCGATGTCCACCTCGGGACGCTCCCACACCCATGACAGCACGGCCTCCAGGTCCAGCGCCCATCCCAGCGGGTGGAAATTGCCGCCGCTCTCACCCGTGCCACGGAAGTTGAAGATCACTGCCGCCAGCCCGCGGTGGGCACATAATTCTGCAATCTCGGCGTACGTCAGACCCTCGTCGGTTGGCGCGGACAGTGTGATATCCGCCGTTGGCGTGGGGCGCGCGGCGGGCATCCCATGGCAGAGGACCACTGCCGGATGCGGCCCCTGCCCCTCCGGTAAGGAGATCGCGCCGACCAGCTCGATGCCGTCGCTGTCGATCGTTATGCGTTCAGTCGTGACGGGCATGTCTTGCCTCCCCGAACGCCCTACCCTATGGCGCGCTGGTCGATGGGGCTGCCGGTTGAGCCGAACCGCCGCGTCCGCCGCCGATGAACGGCAGGCTGCCGAAGCTCCGCGTCTCCCATGACACGATCACCTGCGAGGCCGTGAAGATGGAGCTGTACGTCCCGGACACGACGCCGATGATCATCACAAAGAGGAAATCGCGGATCGTCGCCGGCCCAAGCAGGAACAGCGCCAAGAGCACGACGAGCGTCGTGAAGCTCGTGTTGATGGAACGCCCCATGCTTTCCATGATCGAGTAGTTGGTGGTGGCGACGATGTCGCGGTTCGTATCCCGCAGGATGTTCTCGCGGATGCGGTCAAAGACCACGATGGTGTCGTTGATGCTGTAGCCGAGCAGGGTCAACACGCCGACGAGGAACATGCTGCTGATTTCAAGGTGCAGCCACTGCGAGCCAATGAGCATGAACAGTCCGGCCATGGCAAAGGCAACGGCGATGTCATGCACAAGGGCGATGATGGCCGCGATTCCGTACCGGAACGGGTGCCGAATGCTGCGGAAGGCATAGACGATATATCCGAGGATGCCAACAACCGCGATGAGGACGGCAATCAACCCGTTCCGCACCGTCTCGCGGGCGACGGCGGGTGAGACGAGGTCAAAGCTGTAGCCCTGCAGCGGCCCGGCGTATTCCTCCAACGCGTTGCGCACGTCCAGCTGCTGCCGCTCGGACGCCTCCGCCAACGGCAGTCGCAGGAAGTACTCGCGGTCGCCGAACCCCTGCACCACCGCTCCTTCGTATCCGAGTGACTCGATTGCGAGGTCCACGTCCTCCTGCTCAGTCGCATTGACGAACGTCGCGTCAACGGCTGCGCCGCTGCTGAACTCGATGCTGAAGCTCAGGCCGGGGCCCAGGAACAACGCGGCCAGCCCGGCGGCGATGAGCACAAGGGAAAAGAGGAAGTACGTGGCACGGTATTTGGCAAAGTTGATCATTCGTGGTTTCCTTTTACGGAATATAGAGCCTCGTCTTGCGGAGCGGCTCAAAGCCGGTTACAAGGCGCAGCAGGCGGCGTGTGATGACCAGGGCGCTGAACATGCTGAGCACGACGCCGATGGCGAGTGTGAGCGCAAAGCCCTGCACGAGGCTCGCGCCGAGCCGTTCGCCGAACCAGAAGAGGATGGCGGCGATAATCAGTGTCGTGAAGTTGCCGTCCCTGATGGCGGGCCACGCGCGGTTGAATCCGATATCGATAGCCGAGCCAATGCTGCGGCCTGCCCGCAGTTCTTCCTTCATCCGCTCGAATATCAGGACGTTCGCGTCGACGGCCAAGCCGAATGAGAGAACGAATGCCGCGAGGCCGGAGAGGGTCAGCACGACGGGAATCGACTTGAACACTCCGAGCACGAGGAGGGCGTAGATGATAAGCGCAATTGCCGCCACGACGCCGTTCATCCGGTAGTAGAGCACCATGAACAGCGCGACCAGCAGGATGCCGACCATGCCGGCGCGGAGGCCGCGCTCAAGCGCGTCCGCGCCGAGGAATGCATCAACGTCACGCTCCAAGATCGGCTCCTTCTCAAGCGGTATCGGGAACGCGCCTGCGTTGAGCTGGATGGCGAGAATGTTGGCTTCTTCGAGATCGAGTCCGGTGATGCGGGGGCTTGTCGGGATCTCGGACTGGATGCGCGGGGTCAACACCGGTTCGCCGTCAAGAAAGATGCCCAGCAGCTGGCCGACCATACGCCGTGACACCAATCTGAACGCCTCGCGGCCCTGGCTGTCCATCTGGAAATACACTTCCGGCGCGCCCGTTGTCGGGTTGAATCCCACCTGCGCGGAGCCCGGCTCAAGGCGGTCTCCCGTCAGTTCAACCTCTTCTCCGTCAACAACCGCCGTCGCAATCTCCCATTCCAGTCGGAACTCCGCCTCAGGTTCAGGCGTCGGCGTCTCCTCTGCCGCTTCGGTTTGCTCATCCGTCGCCGTCGTTTCAGGAGTCGTTTCCGGGGTCGTTTCGGCAACGACGGTTGGTTCAGGGGTCGTCTGAGCCGCTATGGATTGAGAGACATTCGCCAGCTTGGGCGCCGCCGTCGTTCCATCCGACGGCCCTGCGGTTGACTCTGAGACGTCGGACGATGTTTGGTCAGCCGGCGCAGGTGTCGATTCCGCGCCTTCACCAATGGTTGGTTCCGTTTCAGGAGTTGCCTCCGCATCAGTCGCGTCGTCAGGTTCCGTTACGTTCTCTGTGGCTGTCTCCTCACCGGGTTCGATGGGAATCGGAATAAGCTCACGGAAATCGAGGACGGCGGGAGCGCCGATGAGATCCTTGGCCGCCTGCACGTCCTGCACGCCCGGCAGCTGAACGACGATGCGATTTGCGCCGAGCGTCTGAATGAGAGGCTCCGCCACGCCGAACTGGTCGACGCGCGTGCGGATGATCTGCACGACGCCCTCCAGTTGCTCCAGGGTGGGATTCGGATCGACGGTTTCATAGACGAGGTGGACGCCGCCCTGCAGATCAAGACCAAGTGTGAGGCCAAGCGGTGTATCCTGCTGGCCGCGTTCGATGTCCGTGAAGGGGATGCGCCACTCATCTCGCACGAGGCTGAGCGCCGCAAAAAGGACAAAAAGAATGATGAAACCGGGGATAATCCATCTGCGCAGCCGAAGGCCGACTGCGCCCAGTAAGCCGCTCACTCGCTCCAACTCAGTTCCTTCTCCTCACTGCATTGTCTCCCCGCGCTCACCTGCCGGGGGGCCGAACCGCGCCTCCCATTCCCGGCGGGCAAACTCAAGCGCCTCCTCGTGAGTCGACACCTCGTCTGCGGCCAACGCCTCCCTGACCGCTTCAAGTATCTGCCCCAACTGCGGGCCGGGGCCAACGCCAAGCGCTTTCATCAGCATGTGGCCGTTCACCAATTGCGGTGCGGCCATGTCTTCAGCGGGCTCGGCGAGAATCGACTCCATCACTAGGCTACAGTGGCTGACCCGCCTTCGCCACTCATTTGGGTCGAGCATGGGGCCTTTTGCAGCCAGAAAATCAGCCATGCTCAGCCACAGCGCCCCGATTGCCGCATCGCCGAGATCACGCTTAAAGCGATAGAGAGCGCGGCGCGTCGGCGTCTCAAGATTGTTGCTGAGCTGCATGGGCCGCAGGTGCTGCCGCACGACGAGCGTGACGTAGGCGTTGGCGCGACGGCTGAAATGCAGCCGCTCCATCACCGCCTCCGTCACGTCCGCTCCCTGCTCCGGGTGGCCCAGAAAGCGCGTTTTGCCGGATTCTTCGACGGTCTTTGTCTGCGGCTTGGCGATGTCATGCAGCAGGCAGGCGAGTTTGGTCAGCATGGCGCGGTCAACGCCGCCGGACACCTCCTCTGCGAAATAGTCGGCAGCATGCTCGCTCCATGGCATCTGCGACAGCATGGGGTCAGTGGTTCGCCTGTCTCCGTCAAGCAGGCCGTCCATGAATCCGACGGTCTCCACGAGATGGTCGAACACGTCCCAGTAATGTTCAATCGGCTGTGTCACGCCGCGCGTGGCATCAAGCTCCGGCAGAATCCGGCTGAGCACACCGATGTCATCAAGAAGGCGCAGGGCGGATTTCGCATCGCTCAGCCCCAACACCTTGCAGAATTCGTCACGCAGCCGATCCGATGAAACATCCGCGATGTGGGCGGCGTCGCGCTTTGCCAGGGCCGCCGTCTCCTCGTCGACAGCAAACCCCAACTGCCCTGCCAGCCTCGCCAGGCGCATGAGTCGAATCCCGTCATCGATGTAGATGGTGGGTTTAACAGCGCGGAGAACACGCTCCCTGAGATCGGCGCAGCCGTTGAGGGGATCGATGAGATCGTCCGTCGTATGCCAGTTGTCCAGCGTCTGTGCCATCGCGTTGACCGTGAAGTCACGCCGTTCAAGTTCAGAGGCAATATCCCGTTCACCAAGCGGCGTGATGTCCAAACGGGCGCGGTCCCCTGCCCCATCCGCCGCGGAAAGCACGCGCACATAGTTCCGGTCCTGGTCAAGTTGATAGAACGCGCCGCCTATCTCGTCCGCGAACTGTCTGCCCAATTGCGGAACGTTCGGAGCATCCACCACCAGGTCGGCATCCGCGGTTGGAACGCCAAGGAGCATATCGCGGACAGAGCCGCCGACCACCCACGCCGCAGCCTGCCGCCCGGCAAGAAAGACGCGGGCGCGTTCAAGCATCTCGCCGATAGCCGTCCCGCGAGCGTCGGCGGGAGATGTCATCACGCTCACCGTCGGCGCACGACCGGCGCGACGGGTTGACGCAGTCGCCAGATGAGGTTGGGATCGGGCGGCGGCTTTGGTTCCTCGGTGTCGGTGGTCTGCCCGTCAGCGTCTACATCAGCCCGCAAATCAAGAGGGTACAAGTCCTCAATATTCTCCATGCGATCGATATACACGATTCCGTTGAGGTGGTCGGTCTCGTGCTCCAACGCCTGCGCCAACAGGCCGTCCGCCTTGATCCTGATCTCTCGTCCGTCCAGGTCAAGCGCCTTGACGGTCACGCGCTCCGAGCGAATCAGCTTGCCGCGCCAGCCCGGGATGCTCAGGCAGCCCTCCTCAACCTCCCGCTCGCCCACGCGCCGGATGATCTCCGGATTGATCAGGACGTGCGAGGAGTGCTCCTGCACAACATTGCCATCCTCATCGCGTTCCTCCGGAATCTCGATGTACGTCATACGCAGGCTGCGCCCAACCTGGTTGGCGGCGATGCCGACGCCGTGCTCCTTGTACATGGTCTCGATCATGTCATCGACAAGCGAACGCAGTGCGGGTGTGATGCTTGGCACGCGCTTCGTCTTTTCGCGCAGGACGGGGTCAGGTATGTGACGAACGGGAATGACACTCATAGGCGGCAACTTCGATTATAGCTGAGCCGCCATCTACAACAACTGCGGGCGGTTCGGGTCCGGGCCGCCGTCCTGCACGGGAGGCTCGACTCCCAGGTGTTCATAGGCGCGGCGCGTGGCGCGGCGGCCTCGCGGCGTCCTGTCCAAGAAGCCCAGCTGCAGCAGGTACGGCTCATACACATCCATCACGGTATCCGGCTCCTCCGCAATGGACGACGCCAGCGTCTCCAACCCCACCGGCCCCCCGCTAAACGTATTGATGAGGCTGTCCAACACACGATGGTCCGTGTCATCGAGGCCCAGCGAATCGATTCCGAGGCTGTTCAGCGCCTCGCGCGCGGCCTCGCCCGTCACGACACCGTCGCCTTTGACCTGGGCATAGTCGCGGACGCGGCGCAGCAGTCGATTTGCCACACGCGGAGTTCCGCGCGATCTCTCTGCTATTTCGGATAGACCGCCCTCCGTCGCATCAACATTCAACACCTTGGCGGAGCGAACGAGAATCCTCTCGATCTCCTCCGGTGAGTAGAAGTCCAGCCGGTACGTTGCGCCGAAACGGTCGCGGAGAGGATTGCTGAGGAGAGCGTAGCGCGTGGTCGCGCCGACGAGCGTGAACGGCGGCAGGCTCACACGCACGGAATGTGCGCCCGGCCCCTTGCCGATCATGATGTCCAGCACGTGGTCCTCCATCACGGGATAGAGCACCTCTTCCACGGAGCGGGGTAGACGGTGGAACTCATCGACAAAAAGGACATCATGCGGGCGGAGCTGGGTGAGCATCTGCGCGAGATCTCCCGCACGGGTGAATGACGGCCCGGCGGTGACGCGAACGCTGACGCCCATCTCCGCCGCGATGATGAAGGCCAGCGTCGTCTTGCCAAGGCCGGGAGGCCCGTGCAGGAGAACGTGATCCAGCGGCTCATTGCGCTGCAGGGCGGCCTGGATGGAGACCTTGAGATTGTCGATGACGCGGCTTTGGCCAACATAGTCCGGCAGGCGACGAGGGCGCAGGCCGCTCTCAAGCGCGGTGTCCTCGTTCTGTGGTTCCGGCGCGACCAGCCGATCTTCTGTAGGCTCCGTCATGCCGGTATTGTGTCACGTACGGGCGCGAGCCTGCATCCGCCGCTGCATCGCCTCAGACGGTCTTGCCATCTTGTGGCCGGTCGTCAGCTTGTTCCGAACCTCACGCATGATCCTGGGCGCAAGTCTGTCTGCGTGCCGTTCAGTGAACGCCAGAACGGCCTCAGGATCACGTTGGCCGAGTTCACGCAATGCCCAGCTCAGAGCCTTGATGTGCAGGTCCGCGCGTTCATCGATGAACAACTCACAGATCACCAGCGTACGCGCGGCATCGCCCGTGCCAAGATGCCGTTCATTCAGGGCAATCGTTGAGACCAGCCCGACCCTCTGCCACCAGAAGTTTTTTGACCGTGCCCATTGCATGACGCGGTCATCGCTGATTTGTCCCCGCTGCCAGGCCGGCCCGCTCAGCTTGCGGGCGAAATGATCGACCGATGCCCACCCGTCCAGCGTCCGTCCGAGGCGCTCCAGTTTGCGCCGGTCCAGCGCGTCGCGCAGCCCGCGATGTCGGTAAGCAATCTCAAACGCAACCGTTCGCGCCGCGTCATGGAGTTCGTCCGTTTCAATCAGCGCGTCGCACAGAGCTAACACCGACTCCGTATCCGCGCCACCGGCTTTGAGTTGCCTGGCAGCGGCAGTCGCAATGGATCGCAGCGCGGGCGTGCGGAGAGGCTGTTCGCTCTCTGCAAGCGAACGCAGGATGGATTCAACCGTGACAGACATGCGCCCCGCTCCGGCAGAGCCGCCCCCCCCCCCCGATTACTCGTTCAGTGCGCGGTGGAGTTTCTCCGCGGTGAATGGCGCGCTGTCCAGCCTGATGCCGACGGCATCATCGATGGCGTTGGCGATGGCCGGAAGGGTCGTGATGTTGGAGTGTTCGCCGACGGCCTTGACGCGATACGCGCCCCTGCCCTCGCTGGTCTCGACAATCCCCACGCGGAGTTCGGGAATGTCCGGCTCGGTGGGCATCTTGAAATCGGCGAACGACGGATTCGTCACGCGGCCACCCTCATCCACCGTCAACTCCTCCATCATGGCGAAGCCGTAGGCGTTGATCATTCCACCCTCGATCTGCCCGTAGAACCCGACGGGGTTGATGATGCGGGAGGTGTCATGGACAGCCGTGATGACCTTCACCTGGAGCTCGCCCGTCTCGCGGTCGACCTCCACCTCTGCAACCTGTGCTACAAAGGACGTATAGGGACTTTGAGCGGCCTCTTCCAGCCGTCCCAGACCCGACACCGGCTCGCCCGATCTTTCGGCGATTCGCTCCATCGGCACCGACTCGCCGGTTCGCGTGTTGGTGAGAGCGCCCGCCCTAAACTCGACGATCTCCTCATCCCAGCCGTTGAACTCCGCCGCAAGCCGCTTGAGTTTCCCACGAACATCGTCTGCGGCCATGAAAGCCGATTCCGTGATGATGAAGCTGCCACGGCTGCCGCCAACGCCCGTGTCAAAGTCCGCCTGATCCGTGTTGAGCGGAACAACGGACACGCGCGAGATATCGATGCCCAGCTCATCCGCCGTGACCTGCTGCATCATGGTGTGGTTGCCCATGCCGGGGTCATAGATGGAACTGGCGGCAAGAACGCTGCCGTCCGCATTCACCGTGATGTTGATGGTGGTCTGGCCGCCACCTTGCGTGCGGTGCCCAAAGGCGATGCCCCGCCCAACATTTTCAGCCTTGGGTGTTTCCCAGCCGGACAGCCGCCCGGCCTCACGCAGGACCTCTTCGGCCTTCACGTCAAGGAAGACGCGGCCAACCGGGGTCTCGTCACCGTCATGAAGAACGTTCCTGATTCGCAGCTCCAGCGGATCCATGCCGAGTTCCTGCGCGATGAGGTCCATATGGGACTCGCCGGCAAAGATGCCCTGCACCTCGCCGGGTGATCGATGGAATCCGCACGGAACCGTGTTGGTATAAACCTGGTAGGCATCGATCTGCACGTGCGGAATGATATACGGCCCCGCGATCTCGGCGATGCCGGGGAGATTGGAGCCGGGCACGGGTTTGTAGCTGCCGTACGCGCCGGAGTTGAAATAGACCTCAGCCTCCCACGCCGTGAGAGTGCCGTCACGCTTGACGCCCGCCTTGACGCGCATGGTGCTCTCATGGCGGGGGTTCATCGCTGAGAACTCTTCCGAATAGTCGAACGCCAGCTTGACGGGTCTGCCCGTCTTCTTTGCAAGGAAATAGCAGATTGGCGCGCCGTTGATATCTCCCTTGCCGCCGAAATCCCCGCCTACGTACGCGTAATTCACAGTGATGTTGTCCGGCTCCTCGCCGATAACAAGCGCGATCGCGCGGCGGTTGGCGAATGGCGACTTTGATCCCAGCCAGACCTGCACGTGGCCGGTCTCATCTATCCAGACAATAGTGTTGTGGACCTCAAGATACCCCTGGTGCGTACGGGGGGTGGTGTAGTTGTGCTCAACAATGAGGTCGGCCTCGGCGAAGCCCTGGGAAACGTCTCCCTTGCCCCATGTTCCTTTCGCGAAGATATTGGACGGCGTTTCCTGTTCGTCCGGGATGCCGAAGTACGAATTGAATTCCGGGTGCAGGATCGGCGCGCCGTCCGCCAGCGCCTCGTCCATTGTGACGGCGCCGGGCAGTTCTTCGTATTGAACGTCGAGGAGTTCCAGCGCCCGCTCGGCGATGTCCTCATCCTCGGCGGCGACGGCTGCGATCGCGTCCCCGATGTAGCGTGCTGCGTCGTACGCCAAAACGTGCTCATCCATGATCCGTTTGCCGAAACGCAGTCCCTGCACGTCCTCCGGCGTGAGAACCGCATGCACGCCCGGCAGCGCAAGCGCGGCGGAGGTGTCGATGGACGCGATGCGGGCATGGGGGTACGGAGAGCGGAGAATCTTGCACCACAACATCCCCGGCAGCGTCACGTCAAGTGCGTACTGACCGAGTCCGGTGACCTTGTCCGGGCCGTCCGACCGACCGATGGGCGCTCCCACGGCAGGCTGCTGTGCTGTTGCCATTGCGTGTATCTCCCCTGCCCGTTTACCGCGTCAAAAGGGAGGCCGTGCGACCTCCGTTGACTGTGTGATTCTTGTAACAAAGTATAGGCTACCCCATCATTTGCATGAAAGTGCGACGTTCATATACCCCCGCCCGTGGCGGCGGAGGGTTGGCGTGGGGCGTTCCCCGGCTATCACGTAGAAATCGGCCCCGCGAAGTCCGGCGGATTATCGCCTTCATCAGTGGCAAGAACAGGCCGTTGCACGGAGGTCAGCGTCTCAAGCGCCTCATCTGACCCGTCGGCCAGTTGGCGGACGGCAATGGTGACGAGTGTTTCTATATGGACATGGGCGCGAGCGCCGAGTTCGAGCGACAGGCGGGCGGCGTCCTCATGCGTGCGGGCCTCAACCATGGCAACGTAGTCGTACTGTCCAAGGACGGCGTAGCGAGCCAGTAATTGCGTGCCCTCCACGTTAACATCGTCCGCGACATGAGAAAACATCTCCGGGTCGCGCAGCATCGCCTGCTGACCCTCTTCCGTGACGGTACACAGGAATATGTAGAGCATTCCGCCCTCCCATGGTAATCATTGACATAGTAACGCAACGGGGACGGTTGCTGGGAGAAGGTGACGCCTTCTCCAGTCGGAACTTTAGGTCAGTCCGCCCTCCATGTAGAGATAACGCAAGAGGCCGGCGATGGACTTGGCGTCTCGAATCTCGCCGCTGCGGATGAGGTCCGGGATGGCGGTAGGGGACGTTGGCACGACGGTGATCTCCTCGTCCACGTCCGGCTCGACACCCTCCACAGGAGTCAGGTCGGTGGCGAGAAAGAGATGCAGAAACTCGTCGCAGAAGCCGGGAGCGCTGTAGAAACCACCAAGCGGCGTCATCGTTCCCGGATCGTGTGCAATCTCCTCCTGCAGCTCACGCTGCGCCGTAACAACAGGCTCTTCGCCCTCCTCGCGCGTCCCGGCGGGGAGTTCAAGCAAGACATCACGAGCTGATGGGCGGGGTTGCCGCACAAGCAGGATGTTGCCGTCAGAATCGACGGGCACCATGACAACGGCGCCCGGATGTTGAATGGTCGTCCACATCTGCTCACGCCCGCCGTCCAGGCGCATGTGGTCCTCATAGACGGTGACGATGCGGCCCTCATGGACGGCGCGGCGTGAAAGGCGTTCCATCATGTCCTCCGAGAATTGGCTGCTGGTTGAGCGGTATAGATTCCCGCTTTCGCGGGCGGAACGGATAGCCGATTAGTGCGGAATCGGGTCTAACAGATCATCGTCGTCTGGCAGGTCAGCCGTGAACTCCCGCGCCACCGGCCTGCTCATCGCGATCTCGTTGCAGTTGGAAAACTTGGGGCAGCGGATGCACTCCGACCACACCTTGCGTGGAAACGCGAGAACGTCGGCGCGCTCGAATTGCAGCTTTTCATAGAAGCCGGGCTTATGCGTCAGGACAAAGACGGTTGGCAGTTCCATCCGCGCCGCTTCTTCAACGCACTTCTCAACGAGGTACGCGCCTATGCCCTGCCCATGCAGCGCCTCGCTGACGGCGACAGACTTTATCTCTGCCAGGTCGTCCCACAGGATGTGGAGCGACGCAGTGGCGGCGACCTCGTCGTTCTCGTCCGCGATGATGAGAAAGTCGCGGATATTCTCATAGAGTTCGGACGCGCTGCGCGGCAGCATCTCGCCCTGGCCGGCGAAGTTGTTGATCATCTCTGCCATCCGGGGCACATCACTGAGTCGGGCCGCCCGGACGCGGAACCCACGTTGCGCAAGCGCGGCTTCCCTGACGGCAAGCGCTTGGGCAAGAGTGGTCATGGCGCCGTCACCTCCTGCCGCGCGACAACGTCATCACCGGAGCCGTCCATGTCCGGCAGATCCGGGTGACGGCGGCGGCGGTTAAGCAGATCGCCAAGGCTGCGATAGAAGTAGCCGGAATCGCGGAACCGCAGGAAACGCGCATGATACGGGCTTCGGCGGACGGTCACAATGGCGTCGTCGCTGACATCGAAATCGTCCTGCCCGTCCAGGCTGAGGACCGCTCCGTGATCCGTCCTGATGCGAATGATAATCTCTGCGTCAGGCTCAATGAGGACGGGAGACTCAGACGCGGGATGGGCAGAAACGGGATTGATGACCAACTCTGCCGTCGTGGGCGGCAGCACAGGGCCGCCGGCGGCAAGGTTGTAGGCCGTGCTGCCGGTGGCAGTGGCGACAATGACGCCGTCCCCGCGAAAGGCAAGCAGTTCAACGCCATTCACGGTGACGCCGACCTGCACGGTGCGGGCAGGGCCGCCACGGCTGATGATGGCGTCATTGAGCGCATAGGATGTTGCGCCGTCATGATCCACTGCCAACATCGTCCTTTCCTCGATTCGTCCCTCGCCGTCCAGGGCGCGTGGCAACAGGTCAGAGGCGGTGGATGCGTCAATCTCCGTGAGGAAACCGAGCCTGCCGGCGTTGACGCCGAGGATGGGGATGCCGGACGGGGCGACGACACGGGCAACCCGCAGGAGGGTCCCGTCACCACCCACGCTGATAATCAGATCGGTATCGCCGTTGATCCGGTCGATGCCGTCATCCCAGGACGATTGGAGCCACACATCACGGCCCAGCGCCCGCGCCTGGTCGGCCAGCATCGACGCAACCGCTTCCGGTTCCGCCGTTCGTGTCTGGTAGAGGATGCCGACTCGTTTCATGAGAACGCCATTATGCCGGGATTGCGCGGCGGCGTCAGACGGTCGGCGCGGTCTCGTCTCCGGATCAGGCGAAAACCGTCTCGCGCCCCTGCCCCGCCGCTATGCCTCGTCCTTCACTATCTGAATGAGCACTCCGCCCGCGCTCTTGGGGTGGATCCACGCGAACTCGTCATTCGGCTTGCCGATGAGCTTCAGGCCGTTGCCCTGCACGAAATCGGCCGCGGCCTTGACGTCCTTCGTCGCAAAAGCGATGTGGTGCATGGTGCCGCTTGCGCTTCCACCGTACTTCTCCAGGAAACGCGCCGTACCGCTGGTGCCGTCGTCCGGCGAAACCGCAAGGATTCCGCCGCCGCCGTCACCCACGGGAATGCTCAGCACGCGTACGTTGTCCGATTCGATATTACGACCGCCCTTGAGGACGTTCGTCTTGAGCATGTCGGCTCGCATACCGATGACGTTGCACCAGAAGTGGCGGGCCTTCTCCATATCGCCCGCAACAACGCCGATGTGGTTCATCCGCGTGAACACGCCCTTGCCCTGGTAGCGCTGGCCGACGTGGTGGTCGTCCGTGAACCAGATCTCCAGAAGGATTCCCATGCAGTCGCGCGGATGGAAGAACGCAACGCTGTCGAAAGGCTCGTTCCTGGCGAGCTCCTCCGGTGAGGCGGCAATCTGCTGGATGCCGGAGGCGCGCAGGTGCGCGACATCATCCGGGACGTTGGTGGAGTGCAGGCACACGTGATGCAGAGCGCCAACGCCGCCGCGCCGCTCAATGAACGTGTGTGTGCCGCCGGGCGGGGTGCCGTCCGCGGGCGGGGCATTCATCTCAAGCTCTGCGTTGCCGATGGGGATGTCGAGGATGTCCGTCGGATCAGGGCCGCGCTGCTTGCTGCCCTCCGGCAGCGGCGAACGGGTCTGGTCGACGTTCAGGCCAAGCCCGTCCGCAAAGACGTTCTTGGCCGTTACAAGGTCGGCGATGGCGATTCCTGCATGGTGGATTCTGTCAAACAATGTAGTACTTCCTTATGGATTGTGTGTTGTCGTCAGTTCCGGTTGCCCTACTCGCCCACTATCTCGGCGACCTCAGCTTCAGTCACACCGTATTCGCTCGCAAGCTCCCTATTTGTTCGGCCTACCGTCTTGCCTTGCCGGATTGCGCGCGCACGCTCCGAGGGGCTGAGCGGCCTGGGTTTGCCAAAATCGTCCTTGACGATCTCGATCAGGACGCCGGCGGCGCTCTTCGGGTGAATCCATGCGCTGTCGTCGGTTGCGGGACCGATGAGCTTGAGGCCACGCGACTGCACTACGTCCGCGGCAGTCTTGACGTCGGCAGTGGCCAGCGCGATGTGGTGCATCGTACCCCCTGCCCGCGCGCCGTACTTCTCAAGGAAACGCGCCGTACCGCTCTCGCTGTCGTTGGGGTGGACACACGATATGCCGGAGTCTCCCATCGGCAGATCAAGGACGGTCACGTTATCGGAGTCCACGTGCTGACCGCCCTTGAGGACGTTCGACCTGAACATATCGACACGGAAGCCAATGATATTCGTCCAGAAGTGACGGGACTTCTCGATGTCCGTTGCGACGACGCCGATGTGCGCCAACCGTGTGAACAGGCCCTCGCCCTGGTAGCGCATATCAACACGGTGATTCTCAGTGGGCCATATCTCAAACAGGATGCCCATGCAGTCCCGCGGATGGAAGAATGCAACATCCGTCCACGGCTCGTTCTCGGCAAGCACCTCCGGCGGCGCGGCCACCTGCTGGAGGCCGGAGGCCCGCAGATGGCCAACGTCATCCGCCATGTTGGTCGTATGCAGGCAAACGTGGTGAAGCGCGCCCAGCCCGCCGCGTGACTCCACAAACCGATGAACGCCCGTGCCCTCTGCGGCAGCGGCGTTCAGTTCAAGTTCTGAGTGCCCGATGGGAATATCGATGATGTCTGTCGGGTCAGCCCCTCGCTGCGCCCGTCCCTGGGGACGTGGAGAGCGAATCCCGTCAACGCGAAGACCAAGCGCGTCTGCAAAGATGTCCGTAGCTCCCTGGAGATCGCCAACGGCGATTCCGGCGTGGTGGACACGGTCAAACATGTTGCGTACCTCCGATAGGTTTTGTGGTCAGGCCTCATGCCGCGATGGCGCTGTTGCCGTCACTTGTTAGGAAATCATAACGTATCGCGCCCTACCCCGTGATTGAGGAATCCAACTCAAGGCATGAAGGACGCGGCGGCCTCCGTGGCACGCGATATGAGCCAGAACGGCACAATGCCCAGAATGATAACGCCGATAAGGCTGACGGCCATGGATGCTCGCAGCGAGAGGGAGCGCGCGGACTCGATCTCCGTCGCGGCGGGGCCGCCGGACTGCCAGAGTCGGCGCACGGGGCGCAGATAGTAGTACGCGGAAACGAAGCTGTTGAGCGCGCCCGCCAGCGCCAACCACCACAGGTCGCCCTGCACCGCTCCATAGAAGAGATAGATCTTGCCGACAAAGAGCCCGGTGGGCGGCAATCCGACAAGCGAGATGAGCGCCACGGTCAGGACAACTGCGGCGAACGGCGACCGGGCGAATCCGCCCGTCAATTCCTCGATAGAATCATTGCCGTTGGGCGGGCTGAGGGCGATGAGCGCGCCGAAGGCGGCCAGGTTGGAGAATGTGTACGCGGCGAGATAGAAGATAACGCCGCTCGTCGCCAACTCGTAAACGTTCGCCGTGCCGTTGCCCATCACCGCGACGCCGATCAGGATGTAACCGGCCTGCGCTATTGTGCTGTACGCAAGCAGCCGCTTGATGTTCGTTTGAACGATGGCGACGATGTTGCCAATGGTCATGGAGGCAACGGCAAGCCCGCCGATCAGCAGCGGCCAATCAAGCGCATCAAGCCCGGCCTGCTCGAACACGACGATGAACAGGCGCACGAGGACGGCAAATCCGGCGGCCTTGGACGCGACGGAAAGGTAGCCGACGATGGGCGTCGGCGCGCCCTCATAGACCGCTGGAACCCACATCTGGAACGGCACGCTGGAGATCTTGAAGCCGAACCCAACGATGATCAGCACGGCGGCCATGATCAGCGCCAGATTGTTGGCCACTCCGCCCTCGGCAACCCGCTCCGCCACGACGCCCGGCATATCCGCGATGAACGTTGTGCCGGTCAGGCCAAACAGGATCGCCATGCCGTACAACATGACGGCCGTCGCCACTGCGCTGAGAAGCAGGAACTTCAGCGCGGACTCCGTGGAGCGCGCGTCCTTGAGCAGCGCGATCAATGCCACGAGCGCGAACGTCTGGATCTCAAGCGCCAGCACGATGGAGATCAGTTCGCCCATCGAGACGAGCAGCATCATGCCGACGGTCGCCAGCAGAAGGAGGCCGTAGTATTCGCCGTGGAATCGGGCAAGGCGGCGTTCAACGTAGGCGGGCGAGAAGAGAATGGCCAGCAGCGTCCCGCCAAGCACGATGAGCTTGAACATCGTGCCGAAGAGGTCGGTGATGACGATGCCGGAGTAGCTTGTGCCGGACACGTCGGATGTCCACAGCCAGACGGCAGCGCCGCCTGCCATCGCAACGCCCAATGCGCTCAGCCATGCGAGAACCCGCTTGTCTCGCGCGACCAGGTCAACCAGCACAACGGTGATGGCGGCAAGCGTCAGGATGATCTCCGGCGCGAGATGCCCAAAGTCGATGCCCAGCGAGGCGGCGTCAATCTGTGTTGGCATGGCCGCCTAGCCTCCGCCCACCAGCAGGGTCACGCCGTCGCGGAACACGTCGGCCACGAGCGCGGGATAGACGCCAACAATGATGATCGGCAACACAAGCAGAGCCATCGCAACGAAATCGGCGGGCGAGGCATCTTTAACGGACTGCCACCGCTCCTTCAACGGGCCAAGCAGCACGCGCTCAACAGTCCAGAGGATGTACCCGGCAGTCAGGACGATGCCCAGAACGGCAAAACCCGTTTGCCATGGGTAGGCGTCGAAGCTGCCGAGGAAGACCATCAACTCCGCCGCGAATCCGCTCAACAACGGCAGGCCGAGGCTCGCAAGTCCGGCAAAGACAAATACCGCGCCCACAATCGGCATCCGCGCGATAAGGCCGCCAAGGTCCGGGATGTGTCGCGTGTGAGCGTTCTCATAGATGATGCCGACCACAAGGAACAGGAGGCCGGTGATGGTGCCGTGCGCGAACATCTGCAAGGCCGCGCCCGTCACGCTGACCGCTCCCAGTGAAGCGACGCCCAATAACACCAGACCCATATGGCTCACGCTTGAGTACGCGACAAGTCGTTTTAGGTCGGTTTGTCTGAACACAACCGCTGCGCCGTAGAGGACGCTGATGACGGAGAAGATGACCAGCACGGGCGCCCACTGTTCCATCTCGCTGGGGAACATGCCAACGTTGATGCGGATCAGGCCGTAGCCGCCCATCTTGAGCAGCACGCCTGCAAGGAGCACGCTCACCGCGGTCGGCGCGTCCGTGTGCGCGTCCGGCAGCCATGTATGCAGCGGCCAGACCGGCAGCTTGATGGCAAAGGCGGCCAGGAACATCAGGAAGATGGCGTCCAGTCCGAGGAAGGCGACGTGCAGCGTGCCCTCCTGCCCCGCCAGCGTCATCGCGCTCATATCAAAAGAGCCGATGGCGAATCTCAGCGCAAGGACGCCCACCAACATGAACGCGCTCCCGAAGAGCGTGTAGAGAACAAACTTCATGGCGGAGTATTCGCGGTGGCCGGTGCCCCACATCGCGATGAGGAAATACATCGGCACCAACTCCACCTCCCAGAACAGGAAGAAGAGGAGCAGGTCGCCCGCCACGAACACTCCCTGCACGCCGGTCAGGAGCAGCAACAGCCAGACGTGGTACTCGCGCACTCGCTCCCTGACGTGCCACGATCCGAGCACGGCCACGACGCCCAACAGCGCCGTCAGGAAAACAAGCGGCATGGACAGGCCGTCGATGGTGAGCAGATACGAAGCGTTGACGCCCGGAATCCACGGATCTGTTCCGTATTGTCCAAGCTGCTCGATGATCGGGCCGTTGGCGCTATAGGAGAGCCAGGCGTAGGTGGCCAGAAGCAGGTCGAAAATCATCGCTCCAAGCGCGATGCGCCGCACGAGCATCTGCTCTCGTCCCGCGATCGCAACGGCCGCCGCGCCGATGACCGGCAGGAAGACGATGAGTGTTATGAGGCCGTCGAAGGCTTGCATGTCTCTAGCCCACGCCTCCCCACGCGATGTATGCGGCAACGATGATCACCGCGCCGATAGACAGCACCGTGATGGACGTCTGCAGTTGCCCGTTCTCGACAACGCGGATGCTCCTGCCCACGTTGCGCCCCAACAGGCCAAGCGTGTTGACCGCCCTGTCCACGACTCCCTTGTCGCTGTCGAACCACGCAAGGAACCGCCACATCCAGCCGTACAACGCCTTGCCGACAAACAGGTTCTCGTACAGCTCGTCCATGTAGTACTTGCGCGTGAGCAGGTTCGTTAGTGGAGCGAGCGGGCCGCTGACGGACGGGGCGCTTGTCCTGCCGCCCCGGTAGAGGGCCGTCGCCACGCCGATGCCGAGCAGTCCTGCCAGCAAACCGATTGCCGCAGGCACAATCTGGATCTCCTCCACGTGCGCGCCCAGCGGCTTCAGCAGATCAGTGAACCAGTGCGTGACCGGGAAATTGATGAACCAGGAGCCGATGGCCAGCACCGCGAGGATCGCCATCGGAATGACCATGACCCACGGCGATTCGTGCGGAGTTGGGCCATGCCCCTCGTCGTGCGTCTCATGGGCGTCAGCGGAGTCGTGCGCCTCCTGCGCTTCTCCGCCCCGATATTGGCCGTGGAACGTCATGTATAGCGCGCGGAAGATGTAGGCGGCAGTCATGAACGCGCCCACGATGGCCAGCACGAAGAGAATCATCCCGAGCGTGCCGCCATACGACCACGCGATGCCGAGAATCTCGTCCTTGCTCCAGAAGCCGGAGAACGGCGGGATGCCTGCCAGGCTCAGCGAACCGATGAGAAAGACGCCGTACGTCCACGGCATGACACGCCGCAGCCCGCCCATCAGGCGCATATCGAACGTGCCGGTGGCGTGGTTGACGGAGCCGGAACCGAGGAACAGCAGCGCCTTGAAGAAGGCGTGGTTGAACAGGTGGAACAGCGCGGGGCCGAGCGCGCCGAGGCCGAGCGCGAGGAACATATACCCCAGCTGGCTGACCGTCGAGTACGCCAGCACACGTTTGATGTCGTTCATCACAAGGCCCATCGATGCGGCGAACACCACCGTGAATCCGCCGATGAGAGCAACGATGGTCCGCGCAGTCTCCGCCTCTTCAAAGAGCGGCAGGAACCGCGCCACGAGGAACACGCCCGCGGCAACCATCGTGGCGGCGTGGATGAGCGCGCTGACGGGCGTGGGGCCCTCCATCGCGTCCGGCAGCCACGTGTGCAGCGGGAATTGCGCGCTCTTGCCCGCCGCGCCGGCCATGATGCCCAAACAGATAAGCGTCAGTCCCGTTCCCGTCAGCGCCGCCCCGCCCGCGCTGAGCAGGTCCATGGATGCGTTCGGGTCGCTGAGGGCGAACGTGACGGGTTGGTCATCCGGCCAGAGCAGGAAGATGCCCAGGATGGCAAGGAGGAAGAACAGGTCTCCGAAGCGGGTGATGATAAAGGCCTTCTTGGCTGCCGCCGCGGCGCTTGGCCGCGTGAACCAGAACCCGATCAACAGATACGAGCACAGGCCGACAAGCTCCCACCCGACGAACAGCAGGATCAGGTTGTTGGCAAGCACCAGCGTCAGCATGGCCGACGTGAACAGGGCCATGTACGTGTAGTAGCGGACATAGCTCCTGTCGTCGCGCATGTAGCCATGCGAATAGATCTGGACAAGGAGGCTCACGGACGTGACGACCACCAGCATGATGGCGGTCAGGCCGTCCAGGAGTAATCCTATTCGAAGCGAGAATTCATCAACGCGGATAATCTCGTGCAGGGGAAGCACGACCTCCTGGTCCGTCCAGACGGTGGACAGCGCCCAGAGAGAGAGAATGAACGATATGCCGATGGCGCCGACGGTCACATCGAAGCCGACCCGCGACACCGGCCCGTACAGTGGACGGATGATCAGGCCGTTGACAACGGCCGCCGCGAGCGGCGCGGCAATGATCAACCAGACTGCTGCCTCGGGCATTTTTTAAACTTGGTCCTCTTGCATTAGTTTCAGTGTTCGGCGGTGAAGATTCCGCTGTGTGTTGAGCATGGGTTCACTAAACCTTCCGCTCAATCTCTTCGGCGACGTGCTCACGGGCGCGGGGGATGCAGACCTTGAACTCGGCGAACTCGTCGCCCCACTGCTCCACGCGGTCGGGCATGATGCGCGTAGGCAGGCCCTCACCCTCGTAGAGGGTCTTCCACATCTCCGCGGCCTTCAGTCCCTTTACTCGCTTGAACTCAACCCACATGTCACTTTCCTGTTCATCACTTCAGTAAATTGATCTCGGCGGCGTCCACGGTGTTCCGCCGCGCAAAGATGGTCAGCAGAATCGCCAGGCCGATGGCAACCTCCGCCGCCGCCACGGTGATGATGAAGATCGCGAAGATATGCCCTGCCAGCTCGTCCACCGGGGAGTAGCGTGAAAACGCCACGAGCGCCACGTTCACGCCGTTCAGCATCAGTTCGATGGCCATGAGAATCACTACGACGTTGCGCTTGGCGAGGACGCCGACCAGCCCAACTGCGAATAGCCCGGCAGAAAGCAGGAGATAGTGTTCAAGCGCGAGCGTATCCATATCGCTGTCCGTCGCCTCACCGCTCCCGTGCGATCACGAGCGCGCCGATCGTCGCCACAAGCAGCAGCAGTCCTGCCAATTCGAACGGCAGGAGATACGTGCTGAACAACAGGTCAGGCAGGTGGATGCCTGCCGACGCCGCATCGCCGACCATGGGTGAGATCGTCTCTCCCCTGTCCTCGCTGCGCCATTCCGTGTTGATCATGATGTACGCCAACCCGGCGAGCGTCGCCGCTCCGGTCAGCACGCCAAGCGGCCACAGGCGATGAGAACTGCTCGCCCTATTGATCTGCGCCGTCATCATCACCGCGAAGACGATGAGCACGGCAATGCCACCCACGTAGATGAGGAACTGCGCGAGCGCGAGGAAATCGGCGTCCAGCGTGACATAGATGCCCGCCACCGCTGCGAGGCTGACAAGCAGGCCCAGCGCGGCGTAAAAGAGATTGCGCGCCGTCACCACGGCGAGCGCGCCGATCATGGCGGCGGTGGCGAGAAAGAAGAACGCTAGAGTGACCACCGCCCCGCCTCGTGTTCCTCAAGCTCGTCCTTGCCGTCGTGGCCGATCATCTCCATCTGCGGGCGGAACTGCGTGCGCGGCTTCTTGGGCATCGCCTTCAGGTCCTCAACGCTGATGACCATGTCCTCACGCCCATACGATGCCTGCTCAAAGTCACCGCCCATATGGAGCGCGTCGTAGGGGCAGACCTCAACACAGAGGGCGCAGAACATGCAGCGGCCCGTATCGATGTCGAAAACATCAACGTGGTAGTCGCTGCCGACCTGCGAGTGCGGTTCCGGGTGCGTGACGATGCGAATGATGCCAAGCGGGCAGCCCTTGGCACAGGTGGCGCAGCCCGTGCAGCGCTCCTCGTACCAGACGAAGGTGTTGCCGCGGAATCGGGGGGACTGCTCCAGCTTGTCCTCCGGATATTGCGTGGTGAACGGCTTGCGGCGGATGTAGCCAAGTGTCACCATCAGTCCCTTGATCGCCCCTGTGCCGAATAGAGCCATAGCTCCCTCCTACACCCGCGCCCCTGCCGGCGCAGCCAGTTGTTGGTCGAATTTCGCAAGGCCCGGTACACGCGCCAACAGCGCCAACACAACCACGGTCAGGCCGATATTGATGGCTGCGATGATGGCCAGCGCGGCCACTGGCAGCGCCTCGCCCGGCTCCAGTGAGAACAGCGCCTGCATCGCCAGAACCTCGCCCGCTGTGACAAGGATGTTGACTGTCGCCAGCGGGAAAAGCAGTTTCCACGCCAGCGCCAGCATCTGGTCGATGCGCACGCGCGGCCACGTGCCCCGGAACCAGAAGAAGAGGAAAACAATGGCGGACGTCTTGAGGCCGAACCAGATGATGCCTCCGATGTCCGGTTTCCAGCCCGCAAAGAACAGGGTGACGATGACGGCAGACCAGCCGAGCGCGGCCACGTACTCCGCGCCGTAGATCAGCGCGAACTTGGTGCCGGTGTACTCCGTGTGGAATCCGGCCACGATCTCCGACTCGGCCTCGTTGATATCGAACGGCGTGCGGTTCAACTCCGCGGTCACGGCGATCAACATGATGAGGAATCCAAGCGGCTGAACGAGGACGAACGGGATGCCCTGCGCCTCCACGATCTCCTGCAGGTTCAGGGAACCCGCCAGCACAACGACGGACGTGACCGCCAGGATCAGCGGAACCTCATAGCTGACCAACTGCGCCACGCCGCGCACCGCGCCGTATAGCGAGTACTTGTTGTTGGACGCCCACCCCGCCGCAAACGCCGCCAGCGACGATATGGACGTGACGGCGATGACGTACACGATTCCCGCGTCCAGGTCCGCCACCGTCCATCCGTCAAAGAACGGCACCACGGCGAAGAGCGCGATCGCGGGGGCAAAGAAGAGGATGGGCGCTATAAGAAAGACGAGCCGGTCCGCAGCACGCGGCGTCAGGTCCTCCTTGAGCACCAGCTTCATGAGGTCGGCCACTCCTTGCAGCAGGCCGAACGGACCGACGCGGTTGGGGCCGATGCGGTTCTGCATCCGTGCGACAATGCGCCGCTCGGCATAGGTCAGCATCACGGCGCTGCCAAGCAGGACGTTGACAACAATGAACAGGCCCAGCAGCGGCATGAGGATATCAACCCACTCAACCGGCAGGTATCCCTCAAGGATGTCGCGGGTAAGATCGGCAATCATCGGTCAACCTCGCCCACGTTGATGTCCAGGGTGCCGAAACTGACGATGAGATCCGCGAGTTTCCAGCCGATGCAGAGTTCGCGCAGAACAGTCAGGTTGATGAACGACGGGGCGCGGATGCCGCAGCGATAGGGCGCGATGGTGCCGTCGCTCACAAGATAGAAGCCGAGCTCGCCCTTGGTGGCCTCGATGGCGCTGTAGACCTCGCCGGCGGGGGGCCGGATGAAGAAGTCGGCGGGAGTGCGCGTGATGCCCTCCGGCAGATCGGCCATGCACTGCCGCACCATCTTCGCGGACTCTTTCATCTCCTGCAGGCGCACCCACATCCGATCCCAGTTATCGCCGTTCTGCATCACGGGAACGTCAAAGTTCATGCGGTCGTACACTTCGTAGGGCGCCTGCTTGCGAAGGTCAAAATTGACGCCGGATGCTCGCAGGTTGGGGCCGGTGACGGAGCATTCGATGGCGCGCTCGCCCGTCAACGACGCGATGCCCTTCATGCGGGAGACGAGAATCTCGTTCTCCAGCAGCAGCTTCTCGTATTCCGCCACGCGCTCCTCGAAATCGTCCAGGAAACCGTTGACGGCAACGTCGAATCCGGGCGGCAGGTCGTGTGAGACGCCGCCGATTCTCATATAGCTGAACGTGATGCGCGCGCCACAGATCATCTCAAAGAGGTCCAGCACCTTCTCGCGCTCGCGGAACATGTGCATGAGCGGCGTGACCCACGCGCCGAGGTCGTTGATGAGGAAGCCGAGCGCCATGAGATGGCTGGCAATCCGCATCAACTCAGCGGTCATCACGCGGAGATATTGCGCCCGCTCAGGAACCTCCACACCCGCCAAGGCCTCCACGGCGCGGACGTAGGCCAGGTTGTTGGTCATGCCGGAGAGATAATCGAGGCGGTCCGTCAGGGTGATGACCTGCGTGTAGCTGCGCTCCTCCGCAAGCTTGGAACTGCCCCGGTGCAGATAGCCGAACACCGGCTCAACGTCCACAACCTCCTCGCCGTCCAACAGTGCCCGGATGCGGAACACGCCGTGCGTTGACGGATGCTGCGGCCCCAGGTTGAGCAGCACCGGCTCAATATCGTAGCCGGGTGAATCGACCGTGTTGGGTTGTTGTGGCGACTGCATGGGAATCCTACGCAAAGTCCTTGCGGAGGGGATGGCCCGGGAAGCCCTCCCACAGCAGGATCCGCTTCATATTCGGGTGGCCGTCGAATTCAATGCCGAACAGGTCATAGATCTCGCGCTCTTGCAGGTTCGCGCCCTCCCACACCGGCGTCACCGACGGCAGGAGTAGCTCATCCCTGCCCCACACCCGAACCTTGAGAGTGGCTTCCTGGTTGCGGCGGATGGAAAGCAGGCCGTAGCGCAGCTCGAACCGGTCAATGAAATCGACGGCATCGATGGAACGGAGCATGCGGAAATCGGTCTCATCATCGTCGCGGAGAAGGCGGCACACGTCCGCGATGGACTCAGAAGAGACCACGACCCACTCCTCGCGCTCCTCCTCAACTGCGTCCGGCAGCGCGGCGCGGAGTTTCTCGGCAATGTCGTGACCTGAAAGGGTGGTGGTCATACGGCCTCAGGAGATGAGTTTTCTCAGGCGCGGCTCCCGCTCTTTCACGAGGGAATCGCGCTTGATCTTTTCCTGGAGTTTGAGCAGGCCGTGCAGCAAGGCATCGGGCCGCGGCGGGCAGCCGGGCACGTAGACATCGACCGGCACGAGCCGATTGACGCCCGGGACGACGCTGTAGCCCTGGTAATACGGGCCGCCGCTTGTTGCGCAGACTCCCATGGAGATGACCCACTTGGGATTCGGCATCTGCTCATAGATGCGGCGGACGACGGGCGCCATCTTCCACGTCACGGTGCCGGAGACGATCATCAGATCAGCCTGTCGCGGCGAGGCGCGGAAGATCTCCATGCCGAATCGCGCCTGGTCGAATCGCGGCATCACGGCGGCGATCATCTCAAAGGCGCAGCAGGCAAGGCCAAGCGTCACGGGCCATACAGAGTTGGAGCGGCCCCAATCCAGCAACGCATCGAGGGACGTGACGAGAACCGAGCGCTTGAGCGACTCGGGAACCTCTATCGGCTCATCGACGTGCTGCTCCGTCGCGAGGGCGCGCAGCCGCTCGATGACCTCCCCCTCTTCGTTGTCCAACTGGTTTGTCGTGACGGTCAGGGGGATGCCATAGGGCGAGGGCAACTGCTCAGGCCCGCGCGGCGTGGGGGTCATTTCTGCCACTCAAGCGCCTCCTTTTTCCATTCATAGAGGAATCCTACTAGCACAAGTATGAGGAAGATGGCCATGCCGATGAACGCCACCCACCCCAGCGAGAGGAATCGCGCCGCCCACGGCAGTAGGAAAATCACCTCAACGTCGAAAATGACAAAGAGCAGGGCGAACAGATAGAAGCGGAAATTGAATTGGACATTCGCATCGCCCGTCGGAACCATGCCGGACTCATAGGTCATGCGCATGAACCGGGGCTCCTGGTCGGCGGGGGTGGAGGGCCGGATACGGATGCGCTGAAGCATCCCGGAGAAGATCATGAGACTCAGCGGAACGAGAACGGCGGCGACACCCATAGCCGCGATGATCCAATACTTGCCACTCTCAACCACGCGGGTGGCTCCTTCAGGCAGGTTGGGTTCCGCTTGCCGCCATAGCTCACTCTATGTAGGCGCGCGCGTACATGTCAAATGGCGGGGGGCGAAACGTGCCGTATCCTAATCGCATGACAATTCCTGCCGAGCCGCTGTTGAGCGTCGAGAATCTCCACACGTCCTTCTTCACACAGGACGGCGCCGTGAAAGCCGTGCAGGAGACGAGCTTTGCCGTGCGACGCGGCGAAATCCTGGGCATTGTTGGCGAGAGCGGCTGCGGAAAGACAACGGCCGGCCTCTCCGTGATGGGGCTCGTACCCTACCCCGGCCGTGTGGTGGACGGGCGCATCACCTTCCGGGGAACCGACCTGGATGAGATGGATGACGACGACCGCCGCATTCTGCGGGGCGAGGCGATGGCCATGATCTTCCAGGACCCGCAGGCCGCGTTGAATCCGCTCATCACCATCGGCGACCAGATTGCGGAGATATTCAACGCGCACGGACGCATCGACGCGGATGAGGTGCGTGAGCAGACGATGGCCGCCCTGGCCTCGCTTGGCCTGCCGGACCCCGAGTACGTCATGCAAAGCTATCCGTGGGAGATGAGCGGCGGCATGTGCCAGCGGGTGATGTTGGCGATGATGCTGGTGCTGGAACCGGAACTGCTCATCGCGGATGAGCCAACCTCTGCGCTCGACGTAACCCTGCAAGCTGAGATCCTGGAGCGACTCATGGGGCTGGCAAAAGACTCCGGAACGGCAATCATCCTCATCACTCACGATATGGGCGTCATCGCGCGGGCGGCGGACAAGGTCCTGGTGATGTACGGCGGGCGCATCGTGGAATCCGCCGATACGGTCACGCTGTTCCACAAACCCAGGCACCCCTATACCGCGGCATTGTTGAACGCCATGCCTCGCCTGGACAGGGATGCCCGGCCACTGCGCGGCATCCCGGGAGCGCCGCCGGACCTCCTCGATGCGCCGGACGAGTGTCCGTTCCTGCCTCGCTGCAACAAGGCAACCGTCGTCTGCCGCACAAACCCGATGCCGCCGCTGGTAACCATCGATGAGGGGCACACCCTCGCCTGCTACAACCCCCTCACGGAGTCCCGGACAGGCTGACCTGCCTCTTCAGCGCCGCCCCGACGCACCGATGCCGCAGAGGTCTGCGATGAGCAGTTCCATCGCCGTGTCCTCGTTGAGCTGGCCGGTCTTGAGGGCAATGTCGTAGTCCAAAATGGCGCGGTGCATCTCACGAAGGCGGGGCATCGTGAAACTGCGGCTCTGGTTAACCGTCTTGCGTATGGCGAAATCGGAGCGCGTGCCGATAGCATCCTGCAGCTCGGACTGTGACACGCGGCGATCCGTCGCGTCCTTGGCGGCCAGAAGCCGCCGCACCTGCGTGCCGAGCATGGCCATGATCTGCGGCACGGCTGCCCCGGTGTCCGCCCGCAGCCTCTCGATTCGCTCCCGGGCCCGGGGATAGCGGCGCTCGATCACGTCATCGACCATCGCGAAGATGTTTTCCTCACGCGTTGCTCCTGTCATCGAGCTAACGTCCTCAGCCGTGATCGGCCTGTCAGGGCCCGCATAGAGCAGCAGCTTGTCGATCTCGTTGGAGAGCGCCCAGAGATTGCTGCCATGTGCGTCGGCGAGCGCGCGCTGGGCGGCAGCATCCATTCGCCCTCCCCGTTCCTGGACGCTTTGGCCGATCCATCCGGTCAGATCGTTGCCCCGCAGCGGCGCGAATACGCGAACGTTGGCAACGGGCGCGAGGTGCTTCAGCAGCGGATTGGAGTCCGCCGCGGCCTCATCGGAGAGTACAAGGATGTTCGATTCCGGCAACCCGGGGGCGATGTCTTTCAGTTGGCCCCAGCCACGGAACGAGTCTGCCGATTGCGGCTCGGAATCCTCAAGACCGGCCTGCCGGGAACGTGAAGAACGCCCACGCGCTCTGCCGCCCCCGCCGCCCTGTGAGCGGGAGAACATGCCCAGCAGCCCCTCAACAACCACGAGGCGGCCATTGGCAAGAAACGGAACCGCACCCGCCTGCGCCACGACTTCCGCCGGAGTCGTCTCGGCTGCATTCAGCGTCACGGAATTGAGAGACGCCATCTCCGGGTCGCCCAACTGCTCCCGCAGCGCATCGATGGCGCGCTTGCGGGAATAGTCGTCTTCCCCATAGTAGATCTCGAGCATGACGGTTCCCTACATTGTCCTGTTGCCGCGCGGCGCGTGCCTCCGTACAATATGCCGCAATACCCATGACAGCATCGCCCTCGTCGCTGCAAGAGCGATACGACATTATTGCCGCCCTGCCCGGGACATCACTGTATTCAGTCTATTCCGCAATCGAACGTGAAAGCGGCGATGCAGTAGAGATCCGCGAGCCGCGGGTTCGCGCCCTTGAGAACACGACCACGCTCGGGCCGTTTCGCTCGCTCATGGAGCGGCATCTGGATGTCCACCATGCGCATCTCTGCAGGTTGCTGGAGATCCACCCGGACGGCGAGACATTCTGGATGGTGTTTGAGCCTGCGCGCGGCGAGCAGCTCCGCGGATGGCTCACACGAGGGCTGCAGCTTGATGAGGCCCTGCAGCTCATCGCACAGGCAGCCTCGGGACTCCAGGCGCTGCATGATGCAGGCCTCATCCACGGCGACGTTAATTCTCGCGATGTCTTCGTCACGCCCGTGGCCGGCGCGCAGCTCCGAAACGCCGGCCTGTCCGAGTTGTCTATCAGTATGAGCGGCCTGCAGTCGTCCCTGCAGATTCCCCTGCCGGCGTTCATGGCGCCGGAGATCCTCCGCGGTTCCGAGCCGGGGCCAAAGGCGGACATCTTCTCACTCGGGATGGTGCTGTACGAGACGCTGACCGGCCATCTGCCCTTCACCGGCAACAACCGCGACACCGTCCGCGTGAAGCAGCAGGAGGGGCGCATCGCGCCGATCACCGCCCTCAACCCAGCGCTGCCCGCAGCGCTGGATGAGATTGTCGGCAGGGCGCTCGCATGGGATCCGAATGAGCGCTTCACGTCCGCCCGGGAGATGCGGGAAACCCTGCTGGAGTTTCGGAACAACCTCTCCATGCCGGACGCGCAGATCGTGGTGCCTGCTGAGGCCGCGCGGCAGGAGATCCTGGACGACATCGCTCAATTCGAGCCAACGCGCGTGAGCGTGGACGGGGACGGAGCAGGCGAGTTCCGCGTGTGCGCTGACTGCCTGACCATCAATCTTGCAAGCGTGACCCGCTGCGCCGTGTGCTGGCGGGATATTCGAGATGCCCCTGTGCGGAACCGCATCGAGGGAGAGGCGTTTGCGCAGGACACACAACGCCGCCGAACCAGGCGCAAATGGGTGCGCCGCGGCGCAATCGTTTTTGCCGTACTCGCCCTGCTCGTCCTGTTCATCTATGACCGCGGCGCTCCGCCCGGCCTTTTGACCGGCCCACCAACAACCACGCTAACCGCGCAAGTCGGCGACGGCTTGTGGACGACTCCGCGAGGCGGGGCCGCCAGCATAGGCAGCGCCGGCAACGTGGACGTTGTGCCGCAGGGAGTTGAGCGCTGGCGCACGGAAATCGGGTCTGAGATCACGTCGTCGCCAACGATCCACGATGGCCGTGTATTCGTCACGACTCTCGATGCCCGAATCCTCGCGTTTTCGACTGAGGACGGCTCGCTGATCTGGGAACGGCAGGGGCCCGGCCCAATGGATGCGTCGCCAATAGTCGCGGACGATCGGCTCTACGTCGCATACAGGAATTCGAGATTGGCCGCCCTTGAAACCGACACCGGGCAAACGATCTGGGAATCCGTGATCTCCAATCCGCTTTTTTCCTGGGTCAATGTCGCTGACGGCAGCGTGTACCTGTCGTCCCAGGACGGCGTGATCCAGGCATTTGACGCGGGAACGGGCGAGAAGCGATGGGAGATAGAAACCGGGGATGGTATGTTCGCGCCCCCATCCATCAGCGAGGGCATGGTCATCATCCCAACACGGGGCAACCAGGTCCTTGTTTTTGTCGGCGAGACGGGGCAGACACGGCTCAGCTATGTTGTTCCCGGCACGGTTGAGGGAGCCGCCGCGGTGAGCCACGGCACGGCCGCGTTTGGCGACGTGCGCGGCTTCATTCACGCCATCAACATCCGCTCCCAGAATCTTCCGCTCGAAAAGACGGTTCTCAGGTTCTGGGCCCAGTTCGCCATCTGGGGCCTCGCGCCGTTCCCGCCCGCGCAGAGCGGTACGGTGTGGACGCAGAGCATTCGGGAACAGGTCTGGGCGGATGCGGCCATCGCCGGCAATCGCGCATTCTTTGCAACGCGAGAGGGGAACGTCTACGCATTCACCCTCACCGGCGGCCAGGAACTCTGGAAGACGGCGCTGAGCGACGAGCCCGCCTGGACCGGCTCGCCCACAGTCGTGAATGACGTGCTGTACATCGGATCGGAAGACGGACAGGTCTATGCCCTTGACATCGTCTCAGGCAACCACGTGTGGAGCCGTGACCTCGGGGACTCCGTGTCCTCAGCGCCGGCCTACGCGGACGGCAGCCTCTTTGTCCTGACCGATAACGGCACGTTGATAGCCTTCGACTAGCCCCGCAATGGACGTCGGCATCATCGGCCTGCCCGCAAGCGGCAAAACCACACTGCTCAATGCGCTCACACATGCGCACGCGGAGACAGGGGCATTCAGCGCCGCCCAGCAACCCAACCTTGGCGTCGTCCGCATCCCTGATCCCCGGCTGAACCGCATCACCGAGCTGGTTGAGCCGAAACGCGTCGTGCAGGCGGAGCTTTCGTTCATCGATATTCCCGGGCAGCCGCCGGAGCTGGGCAAATCGCGCGGCATCCAGGGACAGTATCTGCTGGAGGTCAGCCAGGCCGAGGCGCTGCTGCTGGTCGTTCGCGGTTTCCGCTCCCCGTCCCTGCCCGATCCGACGCCGGACACCGACATCGAAACGATGCTCATGGAGATGGTATTCGCGGACATGGCCATCGTCACACGGCGGCTGGAACGCATCGAGGATTCCCTGAAAGGCGCTCGTGTCGCAGAACGGGAGGGGCTGGTGGCCGAGGCTGATCTGCTGCGCCGACTCCATGCCGCGCTCGAAAATGGCGAGGCTATTCGAAGCGTAGAAATGACACCTGACGAGGAGCGGATGATTTCCGGGTTCACATTCCTGACCACCAAACCGCTCATCATCGTGCTGAACATTTCGGAGGATGACCTGGCGCGCAGCGATGAATTGTCGGCGGCGTGGAATGCCAGTCACGGCGGTTCGACAACGGGCTGCATCGCGCTCTCGGCCCGTCTCGAAGAGGAATTATCGCAGCTTGAAGCGGATGAGGCCGCAGCGTTCCGGGAGGAGATGGGAGCGCCGCATGATGCCATCGGCGAGTTGTCGCGGCTTGCCCAGAACGTGGCGGGCCTGATTACGTTCTATACCGTTGGGCCGAACGAGACACGCGCCTGGCAGCTTGAGACGGATACTCCTGCGCCCCGGGCAGCGGGCAGGAAGATTCACACGGACATGGAACGTGGTTTCATACGCGCCGAGGTTACGTCCTATGACGATTTCATCGCGGTAGAGGGCAAGTTTGCCGAGGCGCGCCGCCGCGGCACGCTCCGGCAGGAGGGCAAGACCTACCTCATCCAGGACGGGGACGTCGTCACGTTCCTGTTCAACGTGTCGGGGCGGTAACTACCCCTGCGCGTCCTGGATGGCGCGCCAGACGCGTTCCGGCGTTAGCGGCATCTCGATGTGGCTGACACCGAGTGGAGAAAGCGCGTCGACGACCGCGTTCACAACGGCGGACGGCGCGCCCGTCGTTGGGCCCTCCCCCATTCCCTTCACTCCCAGCGAGTTCAGCGGTGAGGGCGTCTCCGAGAACGCCACGACGAATTCCGGCGTCATCTCAGCCGTCGGTATCGCATAGTCCATCAGCGAGGCGTTCAGGAGCTGTCCGGCCTGATCGTACTCGGAGATCTCATAGAGCGCCTGGCCGATGCCCTGCGTCGCGCCGCCATGCACCTGCCCCACCACCGTCATGGGGTTCACGATGACGCCCTGATCATCGACGGTGAACAGGCGCTGCAGGTCCACGTCGCCCGTCTCCGCGTCGACCTCGACAACGGCGATATACGTGCCGAAGTTATACGTCAGGCCGCTGGGTTGGTAGAACGAGTCCTCATCCAGCCCGAATTCCATGTCCGCCGGGCGGGCAAGCACCTGGAATGATGCGTCCCCCACCTCGGCGAACGGGAGTCGGCGTCCCCCGTCCGTGGTGCAGATGAACACGCCGCCTTCCAGCGTTACCTGTTCGGGCTGGCAGTCCATCATGTGGGCGGCGAGCTTCAGCATCTTGTCGCGCACCTTCTCAGCGGCGATCTTGGCGGACATGCCGCCCGTCACCAGCGCGCGGCTGCCGTATGTTCCGACTCCGTGCGCCACGGTAGCCGTGTCGCCGTGGAGAACGGTCACGTCATCATCGGAAATGCCGAAAACGTCGGCGACGATCTGGGAGAAGACGGTTTCGCCGCCCTGCCCGTGCGGCGACGAGCCGGTGAACAGGGTCACCTTGCCGCCGCGGTTAACACGTACCCTGCCCCATTCGTAGCGGCTGCTGCTGGGATCGAGCGGGCTGGGGCCGGAACCGCCCGTCTTGACCCACGACGCCACACCGACGCCCATGTGGCGTCCCTCAGACCGCGCCTGTTCCTGCTGTTCCCGCAGCTGTTGGTAGTCGCTGAGTTCCATGACCTGGTCGAGCGACGCCTCATAGTTGCCGCTGTCAAACACATCGCCACCGCCGGAGCGCGTCGGTTGATCGAAAGGCGGCAGGTAATTGCGGCGTCGGATTTCCGTCGGATCGAGGCCAAGCTCTCCGGCAAGGCGGTCCATGCCGCGCTCGATGAGGTGAATGCCTTCCGGCCTGCCCGCGCCCCGGTACGGCCCCTGCGGGGTCTTGTTCGTGTAGGCGTTGTGAACCTCAAACTCCACGTTCGGGACGTGGTAGACGCCCGTTGAGATCATGGCGGATGAGGCCGAGTGCAGCGGTTCCGGGCCTTTCGCATACGCGCCGAGATCATGCAGATGGCGCACACGGAGACCGGTCAACTTGCCATCCGCGTCCGCGGACACCTCAAGGTAGGATGTCTTGCCGCGCGCCTGGTGCATCGCCAAAAAGTCTTCTGTGCGCGTGGCAACCCATTTGACGGGCACGCCAAGCCGCATCGAGGCGATGCAGATGAGCGCATACTCGGGATCCTCATGCTTCACGCCGAAACCGCCCCCAACATCCGGCGCAACCACACGAACGCTGTCATTCGGCAGGTGCAGAATCTCGGCAAGATGATCACGCAGCGCGTGCGGCGTCTGAACCGTTGCCCACAGGCTCATCGTCTCCTGCACGGCGTCCCAGTGCGCAAGGCCGGCGCGGGGTTCCATCGGCACGCCATTGATCTTCTGGTTCACGATCCGCTCACGGACGATAACCGCTGCCTCCTCGAAGGCCTGCGAGACGTTGCCGAGTTGATAGCGCCAGTCAACGATCCCGTTCGGTCGATCATCATGGACGCGAGGGGCGTCATCCCGGAGCGCCCTCTCAATATCCACCACTGCCTCCAGCGGCTCGTAATCGACGAAGATGAGGTCCGCCGCGTCCCGCGCGCCGTAGCGGGTATCAGCAACCACCACGGCCACAACCTCGCCCACATGCCGCGCCTTGTCGACGGCAATCAGGTCATACGGAGCCGATTCGGCGTCGAAGAACTTCAGAGAGACGGTCGGATTGGTGTCAAAGCTTGGGTGAATGTCTTTCCCTGTCAGCACTGCGGTGACGCCGGGCGTCTGCAGGGCTGCCGCGGTGTCAATGCTGCGGATGCGCGCATGGGCATGCGGACTTCGGACAAGGCTCGCCCATTGGATGCCGGGAACCTTGATGTCCTCGACGAACGCGCCACGGCCGCGCAGCAGCTTTTCATCCTCACGGCGTGCGACCGACTGACCAACGAGTTTCGTTTCCGTGGCCATGGCTCCATCCGGTTCTGTTGCATTTTTTGGGTCTACCATCCCTGCTCCCCCGCTTCTTCCACCTCTTGTGCGACTGATAGTAGGGCAGCGGCGAGGTTGCGGATTGTGTGTGGGGCGATGCTTATAGAGATTATCTCTGTACCGTCCGAGGCCTCGAAATCGAATGACCAGTCCTTCGGGAACCACATGCATACTTGATCGTTAATGTCGTTCCACCAGAGGGTGGCTATCCCCTCTTCCCAGATGAGATTGCCGATAGGCAAGTTCCCCTCAACCCAACGTCTTGCGTCACGCTCGGCCTCTTGGCTAGAACGGCCGTGCTTCTCCATCGAAAGTTGTATCTTCTCCGCCGCTTCCCATGCCGCTCGTCTGACATCGTCCTCTTGCCATGAATTGCCTTGTGCGAGCGGCACGTCCCACATATCATCAGCGACTCGCTCAAAGGGTATCTTTCGCTCAGTCATTCCTCTCCCCCGAAATGCAACAAACCCCCCGTCCTTTCTCGCGGCTATTCCCGGGCGCGCGCCACCGCCTGCGTGAGCGCGCGCTTGGTCAGCACACGGCACAGGTTCTGCCGGTACTCCGGGGAGCCGTGCAGGTCTGCAATGCACTCAAGGCCGTCCGCCGCCATGGCGGATGCCGACGCGATGGCGTCCGCTGTCGGCACGTGCCCTCTCAGCGTCTCTTCGACGGCCGTTGCCCGGGCTGCGCGCGACGCCGCGCCGGTGATGCCGACTGCGACGCGGGACAGGTAACCACTATCGTCCAGCGAAACGGCCGCAGCCACCCCAACGATGGCAAAGTGGGACGCCTTGTTCGCGAATTTGAGATACGCCGCGCCGGCCCGGCCCTCTGAGATGGGGATGATGATCTCCGTAATGATCTCGTCCTCGGCCAGCGTCGTGATGAACGCGTCCATGATGAGTTCATCCACTGACACGACACGGATGCCGTTCGGTCCCGCGATTTCCGCCTGCGCATCGAGCGCAAGCAGCGTCGCGGGGTAATCGGCAACAGGATCGGCGTGGGCGATGCTGCCGCCGAGCGTGCCGAGATTCCGCACCTGCACGTCCGCAATCTCCGCAGCCGTTTCAGCCAGCACCGGAATCGTGTCAAGCACAACATCAGACCCGGCGACGTGGGCATGGCTCGTCATCGCGCCGATCCGCAGATTGTTGCCGTCGGAGCTGATGTGGGACAACTCGCCGCGCGTCTTGCGCAGATCAACCACGAGGCCGGGCATGGCGACGCGGAGCTTCATCATCGGAAGGAGGCTCTGGCCGCCGGCAATGATCTTGCCCTGGCCGGGCCGCTGTTGGAGGAGGGTGATCGCCTCTGCCACGGAATCAGGGGCGGCGTAGTCGAATGCTCCGGGAATCATGACTGGTCTCCATTCTGCGCGTCCTGGATGGCGCGCCACACACGCTCCGGTGTCAGCGGCATCGCGATGTCACGAACGTTGAACGGGGCGAGCGCGTCGACAACTGCGTTGACCACGGCAGGAGGCGCGCCCGTCGTCGGGCCCTCTCCCATGCCCTTGACGCCGAGCGGGTTGGTGGGCGACGGGGTTTCGATGAATTCCGAGATGAACTCCGGCATCATCTCCGCCGTCGGCAGCGCGTAGTCCATCAGGGATCCGCTCAGCAGCTGCCCGTTCTCGTCGTAGACGATGTCTTCATACAGTGCCTGCCCGATTCCCTGCGCTGCGCCGCCGTGAACCTGTCCCTCCACGATGACCGGATGGACGACCACGCCCTGGTCATCCACGCAGAACAACTGCTGCAGATCTACGTCGCCTGTTTCAGGATCAACTTCCACCACCGCGACATATGTGCCGTAATTGAAAGTGAGATGGGTCGGCTGGTAGAAGGACGATTCGTCCAGTCCCATTTCCATGCCTTGAGGCCGCTCCAGCACCAGGTTGATCCGGGCGGCAACCTCGCGGAAGGTGATGGACGAGCCGTTGGCTGCGAACACGCCGTCTGCAAACGCCACGGCGTCCGGCTCCGCGCTGAGCGCGTGGGCAGCGAATCGGGTCATCTTGTCGAGAATCTTCTGGGAGGCCTGGAGCACTGCCATTCCGCCCACCACCATGTTGCGGCTGGCGAACGTGCCCATGCCATACGTCACCGTCGCCGTATCGCCGTGCGTCACGGAGATATCGTCCAGCGGGACGTGGAGAGTATCCGCCGCCACCTGGGCGTAGGTCGTATAGTTGCCCTGCCCGTGCGGTGACGAGCCCGTGTAGATGGTCACTGCGCCCGCGGGAGACACCTTCACGCGCGCCCACTCCGGCATGGACGAGGACGGATCGAGGGACGACGGGCCAAACCCGCCGGTCTTGACCCAGGACGCGAGCCCGATTCCCAGGTATTTCCCGTCCTCTCGCATTTCACGTTGACGGGCGCGCAGTCCGTCGTAATCACTGACTTCAAGAGCGCGCTCCAGCGCCTCGGGGTAGTTGCCGCTGTCATAGATATCCCCGCCGGGGGTGCGGTAATACGGGAACTCCTCCGGTTGGATCATGTTCCGTCTGCGGATCTCCGCAGGGTCGATGTCCAGGTCGCGCGCCAGCATGTCCATGGCGCGCTCGATGAGGTAGATGCCCTCTGGACGACCGTACCCGCGGTACGCGCCCTCCGGCGTGTGGTTGGTGTAGACGGAATGGACTTCAAACGCGGCCTCTCGAATGCCGTAGACGCCGGTGGCGATGATGGCCGACGTCTGCGCGACGATTGGGGTTGCGCCCTTGGGGAACGCGCCCAAGTCCGTGGTGTGGCGGAGGCGCAGCGCCTTGACGCGGCCGTCACGATCTGCGGCCACCTCAAACTCCGAGGTTTTTCCGCGCGCGTGGCTCAGTGAAAGGAACTCCTCCGTGCGCGACGCGGCCCACTTGACGGGCAGTCCGAGTTCCATCGACGCAATGGCCAGCAGGAAGTACTCCACTTCACCACCATGCTTTGCGCCGAATCCCCCGCCCACGTCGGGCGCGACGGAACGAATCTGATCAGGTGAAATGCCCAGCACTTCCGCCATCTGCATTCGCAGTTCATGCGCGCCCTGGATGGACGCCCAGATGGTGAGGAACTGCGTGGCGGGATCCCAGTGGGCAATGCCTGCGCGCGGCTCCATGGGCACGGCGTGGATACGCTGGTTGTTGAAGTCGTGCCGCAGGATGATCTCGGAGTCCTCAAACGTGCGGGATACGTTTTCCGTGCTCTTGAGCCAGCGCACCTGCTCATTGGAGCGGCCGTCATGCACTTCAGGCGCGCCGGGCTCCATCGCCTGCTCCGGCGTGTTGGCCACCGGCAACGGCTCATATCCAACCATCACCAGGTCAGCCGCGTCGCGCGCCGCCTCCCGGGTCTCCGCAACCACGATGGCGACGATTTCCCCGGCGTACTTGGCCTTGTCCCTGGCGATAAGCGTGAACGCCGGAGCGCCGCCCTCATTGTCGCGATTTTCGGCGTCCCGCACGGCAAGAACCGGCGGAATGGGGTGATAGCGCGGATGGACATCCGCCCCTGTAAGAACGCGCAGCGCTCCCGGGTGCGCCATTGCAGCCGAGGAGTCGATGCTGACGATACGGGCATGGGCATGCGGGCTGCGGACAAAGTGCGCCCACACGGTGCCGGGTATGTTGATGTCGTCGGAGAACGCGCCCTGCCCGCGCAGCAGGCGATCATCCTCCTTGCGGCGGGGCGACTGGCCGACCTGGCGAGGCGGGCTGTCTGTGGTCATGACTCTCACCTCACCTGGAAAGTTGTTCCGCAGCGAATTCGATCGCCAGGACGATGTTCTGGTACCCCGTGCATCGACACATATTGCCTGCAAGCGCGTGACGTATCTCGTCACGGGTCGGGTTCGGGTTCTCGTTGAGAAGCGCCTTGGAGAGCATCAACATGCCGGGCGTGCAGAAACCGCACTGGAGTCCATGCTTCTCCGCGAACGCCTGCTGGATGGGATGCAGATCACCGTCCGCTGCGGCAAGGCCCTCCACGGTCTCGACGTGATGGCCGTCCGCCTGCACGGCGAGCATCGAGCATGACTTGACCGCTTCGCCATCGAGCAGAACGGTGCATGAGCCGCACTGGGACGTATCGCAGCCGACGTGCGTGCCGGTCAGGCCGATGACGTCACGGATGGCATGAACCAGCAATAAGCGCGGCTCAACATCTATGGAATGCTCGGCATTGTTGATGGTTAACGTAATAGACACCAAATCAGACATAGCGCAGCAAGCCTCCCCTCCGTTTGCTACCCTCGCCGATGCTATTCCCACTGTGCGCGGGCGGTCAACTATCCTGCGGTCTATTGAGGCGCAGCAGCCTCCCGTGAGAGAGCCTCAAAGAACTGCCCCATCAACATTCGCACGGCGGTCTGGATCATGCGTGAGCCGATCTGCGCCAGCGTTCCGCCCACCTGCGCGTCCGCCTCAACGCCCACGAGCGTCCCATCGCCGTCATCGCTCAGTGTGATCATTCCATCCCCGGAGACGAACCCCGTTGGCCCCTGCCCGCTCAGCGTCATCTTGTACGACTCGTTGGCGGCAATGTCCTCAATCTCCACCGTGCCGTTGAATCGGCCACGGATCGGCCCGACGCCAACCGCAAGCGTCGCTGAAAAGCGCGTGGGCGTCTCGGCGTCAAGGCTCTGGCAGCCGGGAACCATCCGCTGCAGGGCATCGGGATCGTGCAGCAATTCCCACACACGCTCGCGCGTCGCAGGAACGGTATGACTGCCGCTGATGTTCATGGTTTCGTGTTAGTCGTCGCGCCCTGCGACTGGAGTGGCCGGGCGCGGCGGCTCAATGGCCACGCGCATCCCCTCTTCAAGCTGTCCGCGTATATCACTGATGCCGGCGAGGCGGTGCGTTTCCACATAGGTCGTCAACCCCTCGATGACATCCAGCATCGTCGTGGGGCGCGTGAAATTGGCGGTGCCGACCGCAACGGCTGTCGCGCCCGCCAGGATGAATTCCAGCGCATCCTTGGCAGACGTGATGCCGCCAATCCCGACGACCGGCAGCGATACGGCGGCGCACACCTGCCAGACCATGCGAACGGCAATGGGACGGATGGCGGGACCGGAGACGCCGCCCGTCATCGTGCCGGTGACAGTTCGCTGATTATCCACGTCGATGACCATCCCGGACAGCGTGTTGATGGCGGAGATGGCCGTCGCGCCGCCCTGCTCTGAGGCCTGCGCGATGTCGGCGATGTTGGTGATATTCGGCGTGAGTTTGGCGATGACGGGGCCATCGAAACGGTCCGACACCCCGCGCACAACGCGTTCAACATTGGCCGGACTCGCGCCGATCTCCATGCCGCCCGCCTCAAGGTTCGGGCAGGAGATATTGACCTCAAGTCCCGCCACCCCCGGCTCGCCGTTCAGTCGCTCGGCAAGGCGGTCGTATTCCTCGATCCCCAGCCCGCCGATGCTCACGATGACGGGCGAATCGTACTTCGTGTATTCCGGCAGGAGCTCGGTGAGGAAGTGCTCGACGCCGCGCGACGGTATGCCGATGGAGTTGAGCATTCCGGCGGGAGATTCGGCGGTGCGGGGCGCGGGATTGCCCGCGCGCTCGCCGTAGAAGATCGTCTTGGGAACGAGCGCGCCAAGCCGGCCAAGGTCAAACAGGGTTCCCATCTCCGGCCCGAAACAGCCGGATGCGGGCATGACCGGGTTCTTGAGGGTCAGCCCGGCGCCAAGGTCAACCCCCAGCCTGCTGTCGGTCTCAGTGTCCTGTACGGCCATCCCCTATACAGTAACGCCTGCCGGGTGACAGCGAAAGACGGGGCCGTCCCGGCACACCAGCGGGGATTCCGCCGACTCTCCAAAAGCGCCCGTCGCGCATGAATGGCAATACCCCAGACCGCAGGCCATGTGGGCCTCAAGCGAGACGTACGTCTCAACGTCCGCGGGATCTCCCAGCCGGGTTGTCAGTTCGATCAGGCGGTTTGAGCCGCAGACATACGCCTGGTCGACGCGGCCCGAGTCGATGATTTCGCTGATCCACGGCTCCACGTTCCTAACGTCGCTGCTCCCGTCAGCGTCGTCAACATAGAGCGCGTGGCCGCGAGCCTTCTTGATGATGTCCTGCCCGAGGATGACATTCTTGTTGCGGGCGCTGAACACGGCGTAGACCTCGATGTTCCACTGTCGCGCTGCGTCAACAAGCGTTGTCAAGGAGCACACGCCGATGCCGCGCCCAACGATAAGAATGCCGTTGGCCTTCTCAGAAATCGGAAATGGGCGCCCGACGGGGCCGACAATCTCCACGATATCGCCTGCCCTGCGCTGCGCCATCGCCGCCGTGCCGTACCCCACAACCCGGTAGACGAAATCAGCTGTGCCCGCCGCCTTGTCATAGCGATAAACGGCCATGGGGCGCGGCAGGATGGGGTGGACGTCCGTCGCTGAACCGGGACGGATCACGCCGAATTGACCCGGCTCGCCATTCGCCAATGCCTCGGAGCGCACGCGCATCAGATAGTGTTCCGGCGCGATCTCGTCGTTGGAGATGATCTCGGTTTCGACGAATGTCGCAGGCGGTGTATGCGCCCCGTTGGCATGCATGACCTCAAGCCGCACGCTGGATGGCAGGCGGAGTTGCGGGACGTGTGTGCCCGCAAAAACGGGAATCGTCCCGTTGGCGTCCATGAGTTCAGTTGTCATTCGGCAACCTCTTTCGTCAGGAAGGAATCGATGTCCCGGATGCTCTCCGCGAGCGCCTGCGCGCCGATCGCGATGTCCTCCATGCTCGTCCACTCTTCCGGGCAATGGCTGAGACCATCGCGGCTCGGCACAAAGAGCATGGCAGCAGGGATGGTGCGCGAGAGGATGCCCGCGTCATGCCCCGCCCCGCTCGTCGTCACGCGGTGCGGCACACCAAGACGGTCGGTTGCCGCGGTCGTCAGGTCGCGCAGCCATTTGGGCAGCACCACGGGCGACGTGTCGGACACAACCTCCCACTCGCAGCGCAGCCCGCGGCGAGCGGCGGTCTCCTCCGCGCGCGTGACAATGTCATTCGTCGTCAGCCGTTGGCGGTCGCTATCCACGTCGCGCACGTCAAGGTAGAACTCCACGTCGCCGGGAATGGTGGTAATGCTGTTGGGAAAGACGTGGAGACGTCCAACGGTCGCAACGGTGGCGCGGCGACGCGGCTCATTGGCGATGGATTCCGCCGCGAGAATAACCTCAGCTGCGGCGGCCAACGCGTCCCGGCGTTGGGACATGGGCGTGCCGCCGGAGTGGTCCTGGCGGCCCTTGATCACAAGACGGATGCGGGTGTTTCCCGCGATGGCGTCCACGAGGCCGATGCGCTCTCCGGCCTCATCCAGCGACCGCGACTGTTCGATATGCACTTCAAGGAAAGCGGCGAGAGTGTCCGGCTTCCATCGCGCCTGCGGCAAGGCAAGCGGATCAAAACCCACGGCGCGCATCGCCTGTGCGAGCGTGATTCCGTTCGCGTCGCGGAGCCGTTCCATATCCGCCTCTTGCAGTACGCCGGCGACGGCCTTGCTGCCAAGGCACGGCTCGCCGAATCGCGCGCCCTCCTCGGAGGCAAATGCGACCACCGTGAGCGGGTGGGCCGTTTTGATGTCCGCCTCAGCGAACATGCGGATGACTTCCAACCCGCCGAGCACGCCAACCGCTCCGTCGAAACGACCGCCGTGCGGCACCGAGTCAAGATGTGAGCCAAAACCGATCGCGGAGCGTGTTGGGTCGGTTCCGGGCAATGTGCCAAGGGTGTTGCCGAAGCTGTCCGTGCGGACGGAGAGTCCGAGGTCCACCATCCATTCCGAAACAAGACTGTGGGCGGCGCGCTCTTCCTGCGAGAACGGGATGCGCGAGATTCCGCCGCCCGCCTCTGCGCCTATCGCGGAGAGGAGTTCAAAGTCGGCTGCGATACGGCCGGGATCGGCGCGCAATTCAATAGCAGCCGCCTCGGATTCCTCCGCCGCGTCCGCCGATTCAACCACGAGCTCCTGCTCAGTCGTTGACATCAACCTCCACCCCTACTGACACGAGCGACAGCTCGTTGGCAATCTGTCCCGTCCCCACCAGAGACGCGGTGACCGCCAGCCTGCCGCCCCTGTTTTCCACGAAAGCCCTGGCTAGATTGGCGTCACGTTCGCTGAGAGTTACGCCCACCAGGGCCACTCTCTGCCCTGCCTCAACGTTGCCGGAGGCCGTGACAAGTCCTTCTGCATCAGACAGCAGGACAACAGGCTTGTCCACCTGCACGCCGATGGCGAATGCTAACACAACGTTGGACAGCCCCGGCCACGCGGCGATGATATCAGGCGCGGGGGACGGCAGCGCGTCAGACAGGCATCCGGCAAGTTCGGAGACGGCCGTGGGATTCGCCAGCGGCTCCATCGCCCCGGCAACCCAGCCGCCCTGCCCGTCGGAATCCTCGATCTGTCCCTCAACAAGGCAGCCGGTGGACTTCAAAAGGTCAACAATGTTCGTGTCATTCATTGGATTAGGTTTTGTGATGTCTAAATTCCGAGGTCGCGCCGCCTGAACAGGGCGCGAAGTTGGTAGCCCGCAGCGGCGAGCATCTGCTGTGCTCCCTCCTCACGGTCGATCACGACCAGCACGTCGGAGACTGTTGCGCCCGCGGCCCGGAGGGCGATGCCCGCCTCGATAGCCTGGCTGCCCGTCGTCACCACGTCCTCCACGAGCAGGACGCGCTCACCGGCAAACAGCTCTCCCTCAACAACGTTGCCCGTCGCATATGCCTTCTGCTCTTTCTTGACGATGACAAACGGCAGGCCCATCTCAAGGCTCAGAGCGGTCGCAAGCGCCACTGCGCCAAGCTCCGGGCCTGCGATGCGGTCCGTGCCGGGCGGCACAAGTTCCGCCATGAACGCGGCCAGACGGCGCAGGATGCTCGGCTTCGTCTCAAAGAGGTACTTGTCGAAGTAGTAGTTGCTGGTGCGGCCGGAACGGAGAACAAAGCTGCCGCGCAGATAGGCGGCGCTGAGCAGATCGCGGCCAAGCTCCGAGATGCGTTGCTCACGCGACAGCCCTATCGACCGGCTCACAGTCGCCACGTACAGGTCTCCTTTCCACGTCGTTCCCTCAAATCACGCCATCGGCATCCCGTTAATGGTACTCGATTCGCCAAGCAGCGCCCGTTCAGGCGCGGGCGCTACAATAACGATTGATCGACCGGCCGCAATTGGGGGAGTCTGGAGTTTCCGCGCATGCACATCGACACGCACAATCATTTCGCCGTTCCCGATTACATCAACCTGCTGCTGAACCGCAGGACGTTCCCGTATATGGAGCGGAGCGGCGACGACATCATCTTCCACGTTTCGGATATGGATACCTACACGATGCCCGCCGGCATGTTCCGGCTGGAGACGCGCGTCAATGACATGGACGAGGCGGGCGTGGACATGCACGTGATGAGCTGCGTCGTTCCCGCGGGTGAGGTGGCCGATGATCCCGTGCTGAACGTGGAGCTTGCCGCCGCCGCGAATGAGGGCATCGCGCAGATCCAGAAGGACAACCCGGACAGGTTTGTCGGAATGGGCACGCTGCCGCTGCTCAACCCGGACGCGGCGCTCAAAGAACTCGATCGCTCCGTGAACGACCTCGGCCTGCGCAGCATGATGCTGACGTCGAACGTGGCGGGCAAGCAGCTCCATGAGCCGGACCTCTGGCCGGTCTACGAGCGGGCAGAAGAGTTGGGCGTCGTGATGATGATCCACCCAAGCTGGCCGGTGATGGCCCACCACCTCGAAGGTTGGACGATGGCCGTCAACATGGGGTTCCTCTTCGACTCATCCACCGCCATGATGCGCATCATCCTCAGCGGCGTGATGGAGAAGTACCCGAATCTGCAGTTCGTCCTCTGCCACCTCGGCAGCACCCTGCCCTTCCTCATGGGACGTCTGAATCGCACCGGCGGCCCGCGCGCCGGTCACTGGGGCGAGAACGACAAGGGCCCCTGGGAATATTTCAAGAAGGTCCATATCGACACCGTTTCGCGGCTCAGGCCGGCCATCATGTTCGCCCGCGAGTTGATGGGCAACGACATGATCATGTTCGGGACGGATTATCCCTACGCGCAGATCCCGCCGATGAAGGCGGACGTGACGGAACTCGATTTGCCGGAAGATGATCGCGCCGCCATCCTGGGCGGCAACGCGGCGCGGCTGTTTGGGATTGAGGGCGGATAACACCGTGATGGCCGGCAAGCCAACAATCGCCATCGTCCCAACGGGCGGCACGATCCAGAACGGCCTGCCTTTTGTGACATCGAGCAAGGCGCGCGGGCCCCTCAATGTTCTCCGAGCGCAACGCCTCCATGAACCGGTCACGGTGCGGATTCGCCGCGAGGATCGGGACGGCAACCCTGTAGCCGACGGAGGGGATGAGTTCCATGAGGTAACGCTGACACCGGAAGACGGCCTCTATCTCCTGCCCTACATGGAAACCGGGCATGAGCCTGCGCAAACGTATTCGCAATTCCATCTCGCCGCCGAGCGGGTGATCGAGGAGATCGATCGGTTCAGCGTGGACACGAACGGCCGCAACGGGCTGCTGTCCGATGTCGCGGAGATCCGTGTGGAGATGGTCATTGATCCGGACACCGGCGGTGAACTGCGGCGCGGCGGTGAGACGTTCTCCATGCGGGAACTCGTCCTCATCGCCAACACGGTCAATGAGGCGCTCGCGCAGCCTGATGTCGACGCCTGCATCGTCACTCATGGAACGTTCACGACGGAAGAAACCGCCGCCTTCCTTAACTACACCGTCAACTCGCACAAGCCGGTGGTTGTGGCGGCCTCGCAGCGCAGGCACGGCAGCATCGGCAACGACGGCGACTGGAATCTGTGGGACGCCGTGCGCGTAGCAGCCTCGCAGGATGCTGTGGGCAAAGGCGTCGTGGCCATCCTCGATGAGCAGATCTTTCCGGCGCGGGACGTGACCAAGACGAACCAGAGGCCGGGTGGGTTCGCGTCGCTTGGCGGCTCTGCGTCTGCCATCGGCTCCATCGAGGCTGACCAGGTCTCGTTCTATTTCTCGCCGACGCGGCTGCACACTGCGGAGTCCCGCGTGCGCGGCGACGCCCCCCTGCCCTTGACCTTGCCAACGGTGGACATCGTCAAGACATACGCAGGCGCGGATGATGTGCAGGTGCGGGCGCTGATCGACCGCGCCATTTCTGAACGCGAGTCGGACACAGCCCATCCCGGCCACGGCATCGTCATTGAGGGCTTTGCCTACAGCGGCGTGCCCCACCGGTTCCAGCGCCCCGCACTTGAGGAGGCGGTCAGGAAACATGGTATCCCGGTCGTCCTGACCAGCCGGGGACTGCGCGGGCGGATTCCCAAAGAACCCACGCAGGACACCTTCATCACGGGCGATAACCTCTCGGCGGTCAAGGCGCGGCTCCTGTTAACGCTGGCGATTCGGGCACTGGGGCCGTTAACGCCATTCGCGGATGCGGACAACCCGACTCAACAGGAGCGTGAAAGACTGCTGGCCGAGATCGGGCGCTACCAGGAGATATTTGACACGCACTAGGGGTTCTGGATTCCCGCTTTCGCGGGAATGACGGAGGAATAATGGCGAGCGGAAGCGCGGTTCCGGAGCGCATCGAAGCGCGGCTGCGGCAATGGGAGTCGGACGGGTTCATCGAGCGAATGCTTGCGCATGACCCGACGCTCTGGGCGCCGCGCGGCACGCCGGAGATCGAGAATCGGCTCGGCTGGCTCGACCTGCCCTCAACCATGGCGCCCAAGATCGACGGCCTGGTTCAATTCGGGCGTGACGTTGCGAGCGAGGGTTTCACCGACGTTGTCGTTCTCGGCATGGGCGGCTCAAGCCTCGCGCCGGAGGTCTTCCAGACCACGTTCGGCAACACCCACGGCCATCCACGCCTGACCGTACTCGACAGCACCCATCCGGCCGCCGTAACCAGCCTGGCTGATGCACTGGATCTCTCGCGAACGCTATTCGTCGTGTCCAGCAAGTCGGGCACCACGACGGAGATGCTCTCCTTCTTCTACTACTTCTGGGCCAGGCTAACCGAAGCTGGAATTGACCCCGGGCCGCACTTCGTTGCCGTGACTGATCCCGGCACGCCGCTGGAAAAGCTGGCGAATGAGCGCGGATTCCGCCGGGTTTTCTCTTCCCCTGAGGACGTTGGCGGCCGCTACTCCGCCCTCTGCGAGTTCGGCCTCGTCCCCGCCGCCCTCATTGGAATTGATGTCGGCGAGCTTCTTGCGACCACACAATCGGCGCAAGACATGCCCGACGAGCAGATAGAACTCGCCCTTCGACTCGGAGCCACGATCGGCGAGTGCGCGCTGGCGGGTCGCGACAAGCTGACCTTTGTAACCTCGCCGGGCCTGCGCAGCCTGCCAACGTGGATCGAGCAGCTGGTTGCCGAGAGCACCGGCAAGCTCGACGTTGGTATTGTTCCCATCGACCAGGAGCCCGTCTGGGACTACCCCGACTACGGCCATGATCGGGTGATGGTCTATATCGGCCTGCGCACCGAGCCGGAGCAGTACAAGAGAGAAGCTGTGCAGGGACTTGTGCCCGAATGGGCGCACGTGTCCCAGGTCATCGAAGACACGCACGAGATCAGCAGGCTCATGATGTGGTGGGAGATCGCCACCGCCGCCGCGGGAGCCGTGCTGGGCATCAACCCGTTCGATCAACCAGATGTGCAGTTGGCCAAGGACCTGGCTCGCGAGGCGATGGCGGGCGGCGGCTCATCCCGGGATTCGGGGCGCGTCATCTCCATTGACGATGCCGACGTGGGAACCGTGGCGTCCGACTGGCTGGAATCGGCATCGTCAGGCGACTACATCGGCCTGCATGCCTATCTCGCTCCCAGTGACACAATCTCGGAAGGAATCCGGAACCTGCGCGGCGCCCTGGGCAGGAAGGCGCGTGTCGCCACAACCGCCGGTTACGGTCCCCGCTTCCTGCATTCCACCGGCCAACTCCACAAGGGCGGCGCGAATAATGGCCTTTTCCTGCAGATAGTGGATGATGCTATGTCAAACGATGTCGCCGTGCCGGAAACCGACTACACATTCGGGCAGCTGCTTACGGCACAGGCCGCAGGCGATGCGGGCGCGCTGATTCAGCGTGGGCGACGAGTATTGCGTGTGAGCCTCGGCGCAGACGCGCAGTCCGGGCTGGAACGGCTGGCATCGTTGTTCGAGGCCAAATAGCCCTGTCATGCCCCCACGTGGCAGCGCGCCGTGCCATAATGGATGGCGCACGGCGAACCGTCGAGTGGTGTAATCCGTGCCGAGGTGGCGGAACGGCAGACGCGCTGCGTTCAGGGCGCAGTGCCCCTAGCGGGCGTGAGAGTTCAAATCTCTCCCTCGGCACCACCACCGGACGGATCCGCCGGTGGCCGGAAACGGCCATGAGTGACACGCGCTTGTAGCTCAGTCTGGATAGAGCGCAGCCCTGCGGAGGCTGAGGCCGTGGGTTCGAGTCCCGCCAAGCGCGCCACTTCTGCTGTTCACCCTTCGACGGGCTCAGGGCGAACGGGCATAAGGTAAGCGTGGGCGGCTAGCTCAGCTGGTTAGAGCGTCTGCTTTACACGCAGAAGGCCGGGGGTTCGAGCCCCTCGCCGCCCACCACCCTCTAGATAGGTGGCCCAGTGACGGTGGTGCATTAGCGAACGGTGCTTACTGTTCATCAATGTCCCTGGGGCGCCATCCATCGAGATACTTCTGGGCGAGTTGCACAACCTCGTGATTTTCGGCGTCAAGTTCCAGTGTCTTTGATGATTCTACGACCCTAGCCACTGCTTCTGGAAACTCGTCGCCAAGGTCAGTGACGAGTCCATCCCAGAAGAGTCGCTTTTCCGGGACGTAGTCTATGAAAGCCACGTTTACTGAGGACGAGAGGAGGCGTAGAACGAAGGCGTTGTCGGAAAGATGTTGTCGGAGACGGCTGGCTAGATTTGTCTTGTCTTCTCCATCAAGTCGAGAGAGGGTCCGCCTAACTAGGCTCGCTAGATCCCATTCTTCAGACAAACTTGCAGACGTTGCTTTCTCAAGGTCGCGTTCGACCATCCTCTCCAAGTCTTCTGCTTTGCCTTCGGTAATCAACTGCCTGCCCGCGTCTTCACGGTAGCCGGCCATGTGAATCAACGTGAGACGACTAGATAATGAGTCGACCTTTTTGATAAGTTCATCCATCATCGCTTCAAGAGTCTCTTGCCCAGAACTCGCCCTCAGGAGCCTTATCAGGACGCCACGGGCCTGCATTTGAGGTGAGGGTTCGAGCATTCGTCTGGCGTGAGGGCTCAACCTTCCCAATTGATTGGCAATGACGGGAACAGCGCTAAGTATGGCTCCCTCGGAGAAATCTCGCCCAAAGTCCTCTAGACGTTCGAGCACAGTTTCTAGTTGTTGTTCATCTAGGGATTCCAATTTGGACTTGAAACGTGGTTCGTCCTCAAGAGAGTCGACAAATTCTCTGATTTCCTTGGCTGGAATCACTCCTTTGTCTAGCCCAAATTGTAGGTAGGTACGAAATACTTCTTCGTCTCCAACCCGTCTCCGAGCTCTTAGGGCGCCGCTAGAAAAAGCCCGTTGAGGTTGTCCCTCAAGAAATCCTCTAGCTGCTGGAAACAGCGTCGTGATCACCGATTCGAGCAACTCTCCATCCTCTTTTGCCTCCTTCACCATGTTTCGTATGGTATTGCCAATTTCCTCCTGGCTCTTCATCTTCAGAACGTCTCGCCTAATCGTTCCACTTACCCCTGTGAGATCAGAGGAGTGTACTCTCAGGGTCTCAAAAATCTTTGGGCGAAAGACGCGAATCGCCTCTAGGCCAACAAGGTCGGATACCGCAATTTCGTTACCGATTATTCTTAGCGTCGCTGGAAGCGAGTAGAGGAGTCGCTTCACGTCGCGTAGGTTGCGCAGAAGAGGCTGAACAATTTCGAAGAGAACCGGTGCCCACTGCTGTTCATCAGGTGGGTCAAGTCGATGCTCTTCAATGAGCTCCTGTAGGCCGTCTAAGAAGAATCGTTGTAGAACATTCCGCCTTACGGAAGGTATATCGTAAGTTAGTTGAACGATCTTCTCTAAGTAGCTTTGGCCAATTTCTCGATCAAGACTTTGAGCAACCCTATCTCTGTCAAATGCCAGCAAAAACACGGCGTTCGGCAGATCGGAAACTAGGCGAATCAATCTCATAAGTTCGCGAGTCTCGCCCTGCTCTAGTCGGTCGATATCATCAATGATGATGACGATTCTAGACTCGGACTTGGTAAGGGCCGCCTTTAGTTGCTCCAGCTGGGCAAGCAAGCTTGAGGGTCCTGTCCAGTGCTTGGTGCCTTGAACCAAGAGGCTGCTGACCGGAGCAACCCAAGGCAGCGGAATCAATGGCGATGATGCTTCACCGATATCGGCTAGCGCCCGGGCTACCCTCTTAATCGAGTCCCTCCTGTTCCGGCCAAGTTGAGCACTGAGTTCAGCGAAGAAGCGAGGTAACAGGTCTTCAGCGCCACGAAATAACCATGGATTAAACCAGACGACCACTAAGGGCTGGGGATCACTCTCCAGTTGCCCCGCGATCATATTGAGGATTGAAGTCTTTCCCGATCCCCACTCGCCGGCGACTGCAACAGTGAATCCTTGCTCCACGGGAATCGCGAGGATCTGTTTGGCTATCGACTCGGCAAAGGGCCGCCTCTCCAAACGGTCTTCTTCTTCAGTTCCTATTGGGCGGTCAGCATCAAATTCCATCACAGTCCGTCCTCCCCTTTTGGTTCTCTTCCGATTTGCGCCGAATCTCACCACCACCCATCAGTTACAGTGAGATCAGATGAGGCGACTTAAATAACCCACCCCAAAAAACTCCTTGCATATAGCATATTAGCTCGTATAATGGCTCGATATGGGTTAAGTATATTGAACAAATCTCAAGTGGTGGTGATAGAGAATGGGATACGCGCAGGACGGAATTGGATCGGTCATCGTCTTGGTCGTGGGAGTTATATTCTTGAATTCCGAAATGGGAACTGAATCGATCATGGAGACCTACTACACAATGGAACCCATCGCATATGAAGAGACTTTCCAGCGGGAAGGAACGACCGAGATGTGGCAATTAGCATGGCCTCCACGCGTGACTGTTCCCCAAGTACAAGTCGGACTCAAGAACGTCGATACAGTCGAGGGGGAATTCCTCGTCAATGTCTCGTTTGATGATGGCATTGAACGCAGGAATAAGCACGCTCAATTGGTTCTAATGCCGGGCCAAGAGGAGACTGTCTTCGTGGACTCACCGATTCCTGGGCCCCAGACGATTGAGGTTGCAGTCGCGCCACCTCACAAACGTGTAGAGCGCCAAAGGGAGGTCGAAATCTCATATACATACTTTGACAAGTTCTGGGAGATGAGGACAAAGTTTCTGGGTCGATAGACAGCAAAGTCACTTGCGACGCTGTGAAGGGTGAATTGCGGCAAGCTCATTAAGGAAGTATCCGCCCAGGTCGACAAATCGCAGACCTCACCCATAAGGACCTGGGTGGGCTGGGCATGTGACTGCTCTGTGCCATCCCCCACCTCCTACCACCTCACCACCAACTCGAACGTAGTTCGCAGTATTGACCCGTATAGCCCACCACCTATGGAATGCTGCCCGAGCTTCGCCCGGTTACATCTCTCGGATACTTCGCTCGGTTACTTCTCAAGGAACATGGTCACGTAGTCGGCGCCGACGTTCGGCATCGTGAAACCGATCCCAGATAGCGCCTCGGTGAACTTGCTGATGTCGTAGACGCTGGTGTCCGCCAGGTATGGCTCCACCGAGTCCAAAGAGCGCAACAGCATCTTCAATTCCAGGTCATCATCCCGGTCGGCCGTTTCCTGCAATCTCGACTTCCATTCTGTTAGAGACACACGCTCCGTGATGTGCCCGTTGTGTTCCATGAGGTCAAAGACCTGCTCTGCAGGAACGGGGTACTGCTGAACCACGTTATAGACTCTCCCCAAGTGATTCGGATCATCGGCGATCTTGCTGATTGCCGAGACCAGGAAGTCGACAGGGGTCATCTCAAAGAACCAGTCCGGCGCATGGGGCGCGCTGCCCATGCGGGCGCAGGCCTTGAGGATCAACAAGAGGAAGTCGTTGGGATTACCCGTGCCCGTGCGGCTATGGTGGCCGATGTTGCCGGGCCGATACATGCAGACGGGCAGTCCCCGTGAGACGGCATGCCAGACCAGCCGCTCGGCAACCCACTTCGACTGGTTGTAGCCGCCCTCCATCCGATCCACCCAGGAGTCAATCTCGTTGTTCTCCAGGTATGGAGTGGAATCTCCGCCGGGAAAGATGCCGTTGGATGAGATGTATTGCAGTGTCTTTGGCTTGCCGGCGCACGCGAATCTGAGTATCTCCGTCGTGCCGCCGACGGTGTGAGGTTTGGACGCCGAATAGGGGTAGACGTAGTTGACGGAGGCGGCGCAGTGGAATATCAGGTCGATCTTTTCCGCAAGCTCGTTATACGTGTCGCCGGCCAGCCCCATCAGCGGCCTGGTGAGATCTCCCGAGACAGGGATAATCCGATCACCCGCAGACTGGCTAGACAGCCCGTAGAATTTCAATGTCTCCAGCACCCGATTGGATGACGCGCCCTCCCCTGCATCACCATCGCGTGCGAGGCAGTAGAACGTCGTATCCGGTCCCGTGGACTGCACGAGTTGATCAAGCAGGAATGCGCCGAGGAATCCAGTGGTTCCGGTGACAAAGATGGAGGAGGCTTCGCTCAACGGTGTCGCTTTGGCGTTGCCTTGGGGCGCGATCTCCGGGTCGAGCTGTGCGTCCTGGATCAGCGTATTGCCGGATGCTTCTCCCCCTGCCCCGCCATTTTCCAGGTATGCCGCCAACTCGCCTATGGTGGGGTACTCATACACCTCGACGCCGCTCAGTTCTTTCCCGAACGTCTCCTCGATGGCGATGGTGAGAGCCATGCCCGCCAAAGAATGGCCGCCGAGATCAAAGAAGTTCCAGTCGTCCTCCAGGTCGTCGAGGTTGAGCTCCAGCGTGTCGGCCCACAGTTCCCGCAAGACCGCGCGCCTATCCGCTGCCGTGGCATGGTCGGTGAGCTTTGTTCGTCGCTTGGCCGGCGATGTTCCATTGCGCAGTGACGGTAAGGCCTTCCGTTGCAGCTTGCCGGTCTGCTGATTGATCGGAAGGGCGTCCAGTTCAATGAAATGAGACGGAACGGAGTAGAGGGGCAGATACCGCTCCAGGAGATTGCGCAGATCCCTGCTCGCTCCGCTTCGGGCGTCCAATTTCCAGGCGGCATTCGGGCCCCGAACGACATAGGCCACCAACCGCTTGCTCGTCTCGTCCAGGTCTTCAACCACAACTGCGGCATCCGCGGCGTCGCAGTGTCTGCGGAGCATCTCTTCAATCGCGCCGAGGTAAACGGTGTATCCCCTGATCTTGACCATGGAATCGGTCCGACCCACGATGGTCGTCATTCCGTCAGCGGCAACCTCCGCAAGATCGCCTGTGGCGTAGTAGCGCTCGCCATCCAGCGTGATGAACCTTTCGGCATCCAGATCGGGCCTCTTGAGATAGCCCCGCGCCACACCCTTGCCGCCGATGAGCAATTCCCCTACACCACTTGTCTCAATGGCGGAGCCGTCTTCCGACCGTACGCGAAGCTCGGCGCCGTCCATCGGAAAACCAACCGGGCACGTATCAATCCCATCCAGGGATAGATCGGTCAGGTCAATGGTGCAGACATCATGGGTCTCACTGATGCTGTAGGTGTTGAACAGGCGGGCGTTTGGCGGCAAGACGTCCCGCGCTTGCCTGAGCAGGCTGGCAGGCACGACTTCTCCATTCAACCAGACCACTCGCAGAGACGACATCTGTTGCCGCAGCAGATCACGATCTGCGGAGTTCAGGACGCTCTGCAGCAGCGACGGCGTGAACAGGATCTCTGACAGCCGGTGTTCCGAGATGAACCTGGCGAGCGCCCGAGGCACGAATATGACCTCATCAGGAATCACATAGACCGTCCCGCCTTTCAACAGCGGTCGCAGGAACTCCCAGGGGAAGAAGATATTGCAGCCGACCCTGTCTCCAACGCTGTAGGAACTGTACGTGTACCGGGCGTCATAGGAGGACATCATCGCTCCTAAAGTCAGCATCACGCCTTTCGGGTCTCCCGTCGTGCCGGAGGTATAGGGGATGAACCCCAGATCATCGTTGCCGCCACGCTCCGCGCGGTCTCCCATCTCGTAAGCGTGCCAGGAGTGGTCGCTGTCGACGAGGAGTATGCGAGTCTCGGTGAACTCAGTCAGTTTGGGCAGGAATCGCTCTTTGGTGAGCACGACTTTCGGCTGAGCCTCGGACACGATGCCGCGCAACAACGGCTCAGGAGAGTCAACGTCCATCGGCATGAATGCCCCGCCGGCCTTCAGTGTTGCGATGGCGCCGAGGATGTATTCCGAGCACGTATCCATGAAGATGCCCACGGGCTCATCGATTCCAATGCCGCAGCTTCGAAGATATGCGCTCAAGGCATCTGCAGACCGGTCCAATTCTGCATACGTCATCTGCCCATCGCCGAATACGATTGCCACGGCATCCGGGGTACTTTCGACTTGCATTTCAAATAATTGATGCACGCCAGATTCCACTAAAACCATTTTTTCGTCCCCACCACCCGCGCCTGATCGCTGCGGAACAGGCATCAATTTACACCTGTAAGGATGAAAAGCGATTTTACAAGAATGTTAAGTCAATGTAAAATCAAGCGGTGGCCTTATACCGTCGATCTGGCCCAATCAGTCGCCAAGTCCGAAAGGATGGTCGTATATGCAGTTTGAGTCGCTAGAGTTTTACAGGGAGCATGGCAAGAGATATTCCCAGATGTCTCATGAATTTTCACATTCACAATACGACGAGATATCACATCCGCGGCTGACCGGCGACATGGCTCTGTTGAATCGCGCAACGGACTTGGCATCCGGCAACCGCAGCCTGGATGCCGGATGCGGCGCCGGGGCTCGAGACGTGGCCCTGCTCCACTCCCGGGGCTTTGATGCGTACGGCATCGACGCCGTGGAGGAAAACATCGATCTGGGCAGGAAGCTGCACCCGGAAATCGCCGACAAGATCAACGTCGCCGATCTGAGGGAGCCTCTGCCATACAAGTCTGAGTTCTTTGACCTCATCCTGTGCAATGCCGTTATCCAGCATCTGTCACCGGAGGACGTTGAGTCCACAACGCTCCCGGAGTTTGCCAGGGTCCTGGCTCCCGGAGGTGTCCTGCAGCTGATGTTCAAGGTTGGCTCCGGCATCGCCGAGGTGAGCGACAATGCTTTCGGGGACGGTGGTGTGGACAGGCTATTCCAGCTCTATGAGGAGCAACACCTGCTGAGCATCCTTGACGAATCCGGCTGTTCTCTGGTTGAGGAGGAAGGCAGCGAAAAGCTTGGCGGCCTGCTGTACTTCACCGACCATAAGCCGATGCGCTATTGCGTCTTCTGGGTGAGGAAGAACTAGAACCGCAGACTCAGAGCTGTAGAAGCTGCGCCTCAACGGATGCGGCAGTCTTCTCGACATCGCTGACCGGGACTTCCGCCAAACCGGATATCCCGCACTTCAGCCCGGCATAGGCTGCGGCGAATCGGGCAATCTTCTCCAGTGACCACCCCGCCCACAACCCGTACATGATGCCGGCGGAGCAGGCCGCGCCCGCTCCATTGCCGTCCACCACGTCCACCTGGGGAGGCCTAACCAGATATGCCTCGTCTCCCTGTGCGACCACGCATCCGTCAGCGCCCAGGGTCACGACTGCCATCTCCACCCCGCGGTCAATCAGGCCGCGAGCGATCTCAGACGGATCACCGGATGCTTCGGGCACATCCAAGGAAACCTGGCAGATGCTTGCTTCCCCAATCAGGTCCTTGATCCATGATTCACCGTTGTACTGGGATTCAAGGTTGAGATACACGGGCACGTGCTGAGAAACCGCGTCCCGCACGGCATGAACGACGCTTGGGCCGTCATACCAATCAACATAGAGCAGTCCCGCGTTCTTGAGCTGGGAAGAATCGGGCGGCCTCAGTTCCGCCATGGAGGCGGGGTCTCGTCGCTGAAAATACGTTCGGCCGCCGTCAGGATCGATGATTGACACTTCGAACGGAGTCGGCCATCCGTCCTTGATGATATTCTCCTGAACATTCACGCCCCATGCGTCGAGATGTTCCCGAACCTTCTCACCACGACTGTCATTTCCGGTCGGTGAGGTGATAAGCCGTGTTGGAACGTCCCAGCGTGTCAAGATGCTTGCAGCGATGGCGGCATCATCACCCAGTGATTCCATTGAGTCCAGGATTGGCGCCCCGCCGTTATGCTCGGGCAGTTCGTCGACCTTGAGTAGAAGGCAGTGAGTCAAGAGGCCAAAGCAGACCACGTCTCCCTTGCCAACATCCGCCGGAAGCCGATTGCCGTTCGCGTGCGTGCCGTTATTCAACATAGTTACTGCCATTCCCCCAACTGCTCTCACCTGAAGCCGCGCGTTCCAGAGGCGAGGCCCGGTCATCAATAGATAAGCTTCCGCCGATGTTAACGGACTTAACACAGAATGTCCATTCGGGCAGGAGTCAACCAATTCCAGAACCATCGGTGTTCTGTTAGGATGGCCGCGATCACGATTGACGAGTGGTTGTCACCCACGGAGACGCACACTCAGTTGCCTGGGACAAGGATATGCGCTACATCACACGTTTGACAGAAAAGCAGTTCGGCGGCTGGTCCCTGTTGGCGGGAACCGCCGCGATAGCAGTGGGCTATGCGCTCTCGCCGGGCCGCGGCGCGGTGGACACTGTGCCCAGCACCAGCCTCACCGACCTCACGCTGGCGATGGCGCGCAACGAGGCGCTGGCCTACACCGTTCCCGTCGTCATTATCTTCGGTGCTCTGCTGATGCTGAACGGCCTCCTGATCCTCCGGCGCTATGCAGCACCGTTGCCGCGGCTCGGCCTTACGGCGATGGCCATCGCCCTGGTTATCCAGATGGTGATGCGGGGTTTCGACTACATGATCGTCGGCATGGGCGTGGCGGCGCTGGAGGGCGATGCAGCGGAGTCGGAAGAATGGCTCCAATCGGCGCTGGCAATGCAGCGGATGGTGTTTGGTTTGCACTTCACCTCCAGCGTGGCGGGCTTTGCCGGGACGGCGGCTATGGCGGTGGGCCTCGCTTTCAGGCCTGAGCCCGTGCGCCTGCCTCCTGTGCTGAACGGCATCGTCGCGGCGCTGGCAGTGGCATCGATGGTGGTGTTCATCGCAGCGTGGCATTCCAACGCGTTGGAGCTGGCATTGGCGCCCGTCTTTGCCGCGATGTCCATCGCCGGACTCATCTACATGGGCCTGCTGGGATGGGGCTTGATCTCATCGAAAGACAGTCAACTGTCCTGAGGAGACTGTACGGGGCTCAGTCGAAGACGAAAGAGCATACCCGCCACCGCATCAAGCCGAAACGAAGGGGCCGCTCCCGATAGATGGGAGCGGCCCCTTTCACGTCTCTATGTGAGCTTCATCGAGTCAGTCGATTAAGCATCCTCACTCTTCACGGTTGCTCTGTCCGTCACCGCGCCGGTTTTACCCTGCTACCCGGGCGCAAACTGCGTAGACGGTGAGCGTCCAGTTGCCGGTGACCGAGTTGATCTCTGTGGCGCTTGCTTCCCATCCTGTGGGAACTCCGCCAACCACGCCAACCGGGCGGGATTCCACGATGGCGACGCCGCCATCAGAGGAGTCCACCACTGCGCCACCGGAGATCGCAGAGAAGCCTGCGCCAACCGATGAGCAAAGCACGGTTTCGGACTTGTCGGCATCACTGTTCGACGAGCTCTGGGACCTCGCGATACGAAGGTCGGATACTCCCGCCTCGCCTTGCTCGCCCTGAGGACCGTGAGGACCGGGGGCTCCTGTCGCTCCCGTCGCTCCGCGCTGTCCTGCCTCACCCTGCGGCCCGCGTTGTCCTTCCGGCCCCTGGGGTCCTATGGGCCCTTCTTGTCCCTGAGGACCTTCGGGTCCTGCCGGCCCCTGGTCGCCCTGCTGACCCCGTGGTCCCTCAGGTCCGGTTGGGCCTGCGCCACCCTGTGGGCCTTCCGGTCCCTCAGGCCCGGTTGCTCCCATGAGTCCTTGCGGACCCCTATCGCCTTGTATGCCTTGTGGGCCTTGCGGTCCTGCCTCACCCTGTGCGCCACGAGGGCCAATGGGTCCCTGAGGTCCGACTGGGCCTTGCTCGCCCTGAGGTCCTTCAGGTCCGCCTTCAGGTCCCCGAGGTCCTGCTATGCCCTGAGGCCCTTGCACGCCCTGAGGTCCTTGCGGTCCGATCGGCCCGGGGGGTCCCGTCTCACCTTGCGGTCCCGTCTCACCTTGCGGTCCCAGGTCGCCTTGCGGCCCTATCGGGCCTGTCGGACCGGTGGCGCCCCTTGGGCCTTGAGGTCCACCAGGATCTCCCTGAGGTCCTTGCGGTCCCGTCGCTCCTGCGGCTCCTGCCACACCCTGAGGTCCTGCCGGTCCTGCCTCGCCTTGGGGTCCTTGCGGTCCTGCCGGTCCCGCTGCTCCTGCCACTCCGGGGTCGCCCTGCGGACCTTGAACCCCTTGAGTTCCTTCGCATGCAGAGGCTGCAAGGATCGTGACTACCGCAAAGGCCGAGATAGCCGCGATCACTGCCCAGCTCCGCACGGGCTCAATCGACTTCACATACTTAGACAAGGCTGGCATTATACCTATTCCTTTCACCTCACCCCAACGCTCTCTTTCAATCCTCAAGCGAAATACCATGAATGTCAAGAACCCTGCTCGACCATCCATGACCTCGCAATAATGGAGGCGGACTCACGCGACGTGCAGACGTACGGCCTTCTCAAATAGCATCTCATCCTAGCCTTATGGCCTGCTTGCCGGAGGCGCTCTCAATCAGAATACCAGTAGTCGTACCTCATGGACACCCCCGCGCCGGGCTTTGCGCCCCGCGTCGTCAGTAGATTCCGGGCATGATGCGCCACCTGACGCGGGACTTGTATTCAGCCCATTTCTCCGCGCCATACTTCTCCTCGCAATGCGTCTCATCGCTGCGCTGACGCCACGTGAAGAACGACACGACGAAGACGAAGTATGCCCACGCCCACGGATTCAGGAAATGGCCGAATGACAGGCCGACGGCAAAGGACAGGAACCCTTCACCCATGTAGTTGAAGTGGCGGGCGACGCCCCAAAGGCCTGTGTAGAGAATCTTGCGGTCGCCGGCCTCGATGTACTTCGGTTCAATGATCCCAAGGAACTTGCGGTCCGGCCATCTCTTGAACGTGTATTTCTGGAGATTTGCGCCGCGTCCGATGCTCCAGCCGAAGAGGAAGAGCGCAGTGGAGCCGATGAGCCAGACGTATGTCCAGAACGTGGAGAAGCCGGGGTGCGGGTGCGCGGCCATGCCCCACAGCGGCAGGATGAAGACCCAGCCGTAGATGACGATGCCGCCCCAGAACATCTTGAATCCCATGCGTTCGTAGATCAGGTCGTAGGTGTAGAGCTGGACGCGCTCCCAGATGAAGTAGTCGAACACGTAGAACGTGAAGAATGCTGCATAAAGGAAGACACCGGGATTGAAGTCGCTTCCGAATTGGTCGTAATGCCACGCCGCGCCGGACATGGCGTTGAGCGACAACATGGTGCCGCCCACGACGTAGAAATACATCTTGATATCAACGCGTTCCCCGAAGAGGGATATCTCCTGCGCCCGTCCTTCCCATAGCGCGAGCAGCGGGTTCTTGATGTCTCCCTGCGGCTGGCTGTACACCGCCGCGATCGACATGATCAGCGTGAAGACGGTGCCTCCTGCGATGGCGTACAGGGATGACCGATAGAACCAGTCACGCGGCATTCCTGTGATCTCAGTCGCCCAGATAGCGACTGCCAGGAGGAAGACGAGGACGCCGTTCAGTCGATAGTTGCGCGGCTGTCCGGTCTCGGGATTGGTGACGTACCCGGGAACTTTTCTGCCGGGCAGAATGAACTGCGCGAGTAAGAAGGCGGCGAAGATGGCGAGGGGCGTGAAGAATCCCGCAATCGCCTCGGCGCCTGTAAGCTCGAAGAGGTGCTCGATACCAAGCCATTCAATCATGACGGAAGGCCCCTTTCTCCGATGACGTGGTCATTATGCCCTATTCAGGTTTTGCGTAAGTGAGCCGCCAATCCCCCGCGAATTCTTCATAGATAAACACCATGTTGATCAAGCCCCCCTGGTAGCGCGCAGCGTGCTTGATTTCCCATCTGCCCGGGGCGATCTCCGTGGGCGGAGACGTTTCCTCCGCAGTAAAAGTGATACCCAGGTTCCTGAAGGGCTCCATGTTTGCACGGACCACTTCCACTTCCTCTTGCCAGTAGTCTTCCGAGTAGAAGACCTCAAGCGCATCCGGGTCATGCATATTGTAGACATCCCACAGGCGCATGGTCTTTTCGCTGAGGTGCGCGCCGATGTCTGCTGATTCGTCGGAGGCGGGTTGCTCCGCCGCTTCCTCAGTCGGCGTAGGCTCGACTCGGGGCGCTTCGGTGGCCGCCGGGGTGGGCACGGGCGTTTCTTCGGCTGATCCGCCGCACGCAGCCAAGGCAAGGGACAGCGCCAGGATACCCGCCAGCGCCATTCCTCTCTGCAACATACCGGCCTCCTTGAGCAGCGGCATTTGGCACATCAACGCTATAAGAGTAGTGCCTTCCCCAATAGCCCGTATACTTTCCTAAAGCAATCGGGGAAGATGCGCCCTGTGGCATGCCGCCTACGTAATACGACGAACGCCGTCGGGCGCAAAGACAGCGAGAACGCTCGTGCATCTGTCGCCAACGAGGCTTCGCGTAATACGCAGCATTGGCCTGTTGCTCTTACTGGCAGCATCCATCGCCGGCTTCATGACGCTCATCGACCTGCTTGCAGAAACAACGCCGCCGGACACGAACGAGCTACTCGCAGCGACTGACTCCCAGCCCGACCTAATCAGCCTCCCCAGCTCCGGCTCCCTGTTCGCCATCGGCCTCGCGACAATGGCCAGTATCGTTGCCCTTGCCATCATTGCTGCGCCGTCAAACTGGCGTCGGTCGCAGACCGGACTCCCCCGCCCGCGCTGGATCTCTATGAGCATCGCCGGGGTTCTTGCGTTCATCATTGTGGCGGCAGGACTGTTCCTGGCCTTCGCCGATGCATCGCCCCTCTTCCAGCAGCAGACCGGCGTAGAAAGCGCCGCCGCGACCGGGGTGGATGGGGGCCATGAAGTCGAAACTGATTGGGTGGCGCCAGCAGGCGTCGCTATGTTGGCCGCCTTCTTCTTTACTGTCATCCTGATCGGATTTCTCAGGCCGCGCCTGGTCCTGCCCGTTCTCGTGCTGTGGCTCGCCGCAAGCCTCTTCTTTGGGTTCTTCAGTTCCAGCGCCATCGCCGGCTTGAACCTGTTCAATCCCGTCATCAGCCTCGACGTGCCGGACGCCTTTGCCGATGAAGTGGCAAAACACCGAACGACGGAAATCTCGCCCAACATCGATGGCGATGGCATATCGGGGCCGGGTGACCCCTCGTCTGAACCAAATGGCGCCGGAGGCGTCAATGATGTTGGTCAGGATGCCCCGGCAGAGATTACGGAGGCCGCCCTCATCGCCAGGCTCAACGGCGCGCCGGGCCCGGATGACCGCGCGGAGGCCGCGCAGCAGCTGGCCGAATTCAGATCTGATATCGCGTTAGAAGCTCTTGCGCACGCAGTGCTTTATGACCCGTCCCTGCTCGTGAAAGACGAGGCCCTCGACGCCATTTCGGAATGGGATTTTGAGACGCTTGTCGAATTGTTGCAGGAGCACCCGGAGCCCGCTATCCGACGCGCAGCCGCTGCCGCCCTGGGGCGACTGGATGACCCTCGAGCGGTCGAACCGCTCGCCACTGCCCTGCTGACAGACGACGACGCCGGGGTTCGGCAGGAATCCGCCAAAGCCCTCCGCAGTCTTCGTGACCCGGAGGCTGTCAGCCCACTCATCCAGGCCCTTTTGCAGGACGACGATTCATCCGTCAGGGCCGAGGCGGCGGCCGCGCTCGGCGTACTGGAAGACGAGCGTGCCGGGCAGGCGCTGCTCGAAATACTGCAGGCCGATACCGCCGCGCTCGTACGGGAGGCGGGAGCCAAGGCGCTGGGACGCATACGCGGCTCCAATCCCTTGGCAGAACTCGATGCCGCGCGAGTGGATGATTTATCGGCGGGTGTGCGTGAGGAGGCGGGTCTTGCCCTCAGTCGCTATTCGATTGATGAGTTGAACGATGCCCTGCTGCACGCTGCTGCGGCTGATGACCGCGCGACGGCTGCAAAATTGCTTGGTGAGCGGAAGAACACCGTTTCGATTCCGATCCTCATCCTCGCCCTCAGTGATCCGGAGCAAATAGTCCGGGACGCAGCGGCTGCCGCCCTGGCAAAATTCGGCAGTTTACAGGAACTGGAGAACGGCAGCTCCCTCCTTTCACACAGCGGCGGGGTGGCCATGATTCCGGGAACCACAACACGCCAATCATCCGGCTTGCCTCACATACCGCTCTATAGACTCGAAGGAGCGACGTCGACAGATTTTCTGCGTACAGCCGTCGGCGATGTCTACACGGGTCACGGGTGGTCGGATACCCCTGATGAAACCATTCCTTATATAGCAAGCCGCAGACTTGATCTGACGGACGCCTCCGGCGACAACCTGACGCGCATCTTTTGGATGTCACAGGATCGGCTCATCCTCCGCCCGGCCCCGGAGGTTCCATCACTCCCCACCGGCGCCATGCCACTGGGCTACGTGATGCAGTCAGCCAGCGTAAACGGATTCTATCGGACAGAAAGTTCGACGTTCTTTTTGGCTGAACGGCGTGCACAGGTTGAAGTCTATACTCGTCCGACTCAATACCGCCAATGGATATTGCAGTCTGCTGTCCCGGACGAGGATGTATCCGCTGCGCTGCCGGATTCTGTCCCGGATCGTGTCCACGAACTTGCTGCCCGGATTACCGCCGGCCACAGCTCGGCTTACGACAAGGCCAAGGCGATTGAGCAGTATCTGAGCCAAAACTACACCTATAAGCTCGCCGATGAATCCACGCCGCCCATCCCAAGAGGACACGATCCCGTTGACTGGTTCCTGTTTGACAGTCGTGAGGGGACCTGCGGCCAATTCAGCAGCGCCTTTGCCGTGCTTGCGCAATCGATCGGGCTCCCTGCTCGGGTCGTTGCCGGCTTTGCGGTTACCCCAACCGGAGATGAACAGATCATCTATGCCGATCAAGCGCACCAGAGAGCCGAGGTCGCTTTCGAGGGATTGGGATGGGTTGCCTTTGAACCCACCCCGAGCGATGGGGGCGCGCCCGGTCGTGCATCGGACTACCTTGAGGCCGCTCAGGCAGAGAACTCCGAACTCAATCGACTCAGTGAGTTGGCATCAGGGCTCGGTGGTTCTAACGATGAAGAAATCTTGCAGGAACTTAAGGATTCCGGCGCAAGTGTCCGCACCCTGGAGAATGGGAGCAATCTCATAACTCGTGACGGGGCCAGCTTTGCCACAACTCCAGAAGCAACAGCAAGTCAATGCTTTGGCTTGGTACATACTCCTTTGTTCACGGTTACCGGAGCGCGGGAAACCGGATACCTGGTGTCGGCGACCGGTGATGTCTATCTCGGTGACGGATGGCGCCAGTTGGATCCGGTGGCCCTCGGCTATAACAGTGCGGAATCCGTGCCTGATCTGGTTCGCGATTCGTTCGAGGACGGCCGGGAACCATGGAGCGATCTTCCGGATTCGCGAATAGAACCGATCCTCTTGGCGCCCGACGAAAGCGACTTCGACGATGACATCAGCGTAAGGCTGCGCGTTGCCCCCATTGACGATTCCGGCAGTATCCGCGCCGGAGTGGTGCCGGTTTCGCGCCACGTCAGCAGCGTGGAGCTTGACGGCGAATATCGGCCCTTCAGCGGTACCTTTGAGATGGACGAGTCCGTGCTTGGCTACCAGTGGTGGTCGATACTCCCGCGCCCGAACGAACGCGACCTCAACAGGGCAAGAACCATCGACGACCCCACATACACCCAGTTGCCTGATGACCTTGATAGGCGCATCCATGAACTCGCCCAACGAATCACGGCAGGCCACAGCACACCGTACGCCAAGGCCCGGGCCATTGAGAGCCACCTCAAGAACAACTACGCATACGTATTCGGCAAAGACTCGACCAAGCCTCCGCGCCCGGCAGGATTTGATGCGGTAGAGTGGTTCCTCTTTGAGACAAGGGAAGGAACGTGCGGCCAATTCAGCAGCGCGTTTACCGTCCTGGCACGGTCGGTGGGGTTGCCGGCGCGAGTCGTGTCCGGCTGGATGATTCGGTCTACTCCGGACACACAGATAGTTACGGCCGCTCAGGCCCATCAGTGGGCTGAAGTTGCTTTCGAGGGCATCGGCTGGATCACCTTTGAGCCGACCGCTTCAGGCGGAGTCCCATCGCGTGTCAATTCTGATGGACCGCCTGACCGGCCGTCAGGGGGAAATGCGAGGGGCGGCTCCGGCGGTTCGGGATCCGGGAGCGGTACCGGGGAGTTTGAGATCGTCCTCCGCCCCACGATCTTGCCGACCGTCACGGATATCACATCGTGGCCGCGACAGATCGAGCGTGGCAGGCCATTCATCGTCGGCGGCACCGTGCAAACCGAGCGCGGGCAAAGGGTCAACGATATGGAGGTCGAGATCTTCGTCAATGAGATCAAGGCCTTTGGCGGCCTGCGTATCGGGACGGGAACGACGCGGAACGGCCGCTACACGATCGAAGTCACGATCCCTCCATCGCTGGAGCGCGGGAACTACCAGCTCATCGCCCACGCCATCGCCAATGACAGTTACTACGGATCGTGGAGTGACCCGGATATCGCCGTCTTTTCACAGAGCGGCCTCGTCTTCTCCGGCCCGCAGGAGGTGAACGTTGGGACAGAGGCAGTTTACCGTGGCCAGGTGACGGAAGACACCGGCAGGGGCGTGCCGGGAATACCGGTGTCCGTGATTATCGATGGCCGCTCGTTCCCTCAGCGCACCACGAGCGCGGACGGCAGTTTCACCTTCTCCAACACCTTCCTTCTGCCCGGCAGTCACTGGGCCGAAGTGCGTTTCCCCGATACCAATCACCTTCGCGCCAACTCAGCCCGGATCAACGTGCAGGTCTTCATGCCCACCAACCTCACGTTGGACGTTCCCGTGCAGGCGAGAGTGGATGAGCCGTTCACCGTTTCCGGCGTGTTGGCTGACTGGCGGAACACGCCGCTCAATGGCAGGCAGGTCACGATCACCGTCGGTGACGGCGCCGGCGCCACAGTGGTCGCGGGCGTCGATGGGTCGTTCACCCACCAGGTCACCCTGCCCTCCTCCGGCCAGATTACCGTGAGCGCACACTACGAGGGAGCGGGGTCTGTGCTCCCTTCGTCGGCGTCAGCCAGTGTCATCGCTCGGGACGTCACCGTTCTGTCACTCGAAGGACCGGGGCTGTTCCTGGCCGGTGAGGCGGCAACTTTCCACGGCGCTGTCACATCCCCCACCAATGAGGCTCTCGAACCGATGACCGTTGAGATCATCAACGGCAGCGATGTCCTCGCCACCATTCAAACCGATGAGGACGGGTTGTTCTCCTACAATACCGGCAGCCTTGCCGAAACCGGCCCGCACATGCTGACCGCGCGGGTGCCGGAGCAACAGTTCCTGACATCGAGTGCCGCCACTCTCGTCTACTCCGTCGTACACTCCACCGTCATGACCCTCGATGGTCCGCCGGTCGCCATAGCCGGCCAACGCATCGAGTTCAACGGAACGCTTAGGCAGGCCGATGGGCAGCCGGTCGGTAACGCCTCGGTGCTCCTGGACGGAAACCCCGTCGTCACCGCGGGCGACGGCACGTTCAGCCATGTTGTCACGCTGCCCGAAACGCTGGGCGGGGCGACAATCGAGGAGCAGATCGGCATCCACTATGAATTCGAGGGGACAGACCACCTCGCCCCTGTGTCCGGCAGCCGGTCAATCATCGTCGGTGTTCCTCATATAACGACAGAACGGACTGCACCCATCGCGCGCGGCGGCGTTGCCCTGCTTCGCGGCGCGGCTTTCGCAGGTACGCGCCCGCTTCCCAACACGGCCGTTTCCCTCACCGGTGGACTCACCGATGAGACCGGCCCGTCCGGCCAATTCCTGTTCGAATACCAGGTCCCGCCGGATACACCGATCGGTCCGCTGCAACTGACCGCATCATTGGACGGCCTGGGCGCTCAGATTCCCATTGAACTGGACATACGCTCCGGAACGCATCTGGTCGCAATGCCGCTCGATGACGTGCGGCCGGGCCGCGTCATAGACGTGCAGGTTGGTCTCTACGACGACACCGGCGTGGGCATCAGCGGCGCAAACCTGCAGACAAGCACCGGTCTCAATCCGGTCACTGATGAACTCGGCCACGCGTTTTTCAAACTGACCGTGCCGGACTCCGAGACGCTCCTCGCCGTCCCCGTCACATTCACATACAACGGTGATACCCGACACGTGCCGCTCAATCACTTCCTTGTTGTCCCCGTGAGTCCACCATCATTCAACTGGCTCTTGTGGGTTGTCCTCCCCGCGTTCCTCCTGCTCACAGGCGCAGGCGGCTACGGGGTGTATCGGCTGCGCGCGGCGGGGATACCACTTGCCGCGCAGCGTTGGTCTGCGGGCGCACTGCAAACGGTGAGGATGCCATCCGAAGCGGAAAGTGAAGAATCGGAGCCACTTGCTGAGCCTCTGGTGACCACGCTTGAACTGCACATCAGCGGCCCGGGCGCGGAGACGGGAAATGTGTTCGGCTTTGATGAGGACATCGTTGTCACCGGCAGGCTGATCAATGGGGATGGCGCGCCGGTTTCAGGCCGATCGGTCGAGCTGCGGGAGCCGCTTGGCGATCTCGTCGTGTTTGAAACGGACTCCTCCGGAGAATTCCGGCTTGTGCTCAAGGCCGAGGAGCGCGGTGAGTTCTCGCTGTCCGCGGGGTTCGGGGGCGATTCCTCCTACCGTGAGGCATCGGCCTCAGTCAACTATCGCGTCGTGGAGTTCCGCGAGGAGATGGTGCGCGTCTTTGGCGAATTCATGGAATGGGCGGCGCGGCTTGACGTTGGGATTGCCGGGCAGTCGCCCCGCGAGACCGAGTCCATCCTTGTCTCATCCGGGGTGCCGGTTGACCAGCGCGCGCTCGACGAACTCATTACCCGCTTCGAGGAGGCCGACTACAGCGAACACGATATCGAGCGCCGCCACTATGAGGCCATGTACCGGGCATGGCAGACGGTCACTGGAGACCAGGCTTCTTGGCAAGCTCCGTAAACTCCCAGCTCGCGCCGCTAACGGCCCCGCTGTTAGCCCTCGCAACGGTTGCCTCCTTTGTGGCAGCGCTGTCACTGGCCGCGCTCTATCCGTGGCTTGTCGCATCCCTCCTGCTGCTTGGAGCCGGCAGAATCCTCGTGTCTCTGCAGGGACGCGCATGGCACGTGGCCGTACAGGAAGGAGACGAGCGACGCATCAGCCCTACCCGCCTGCTCCACGCCCTGCGCGCCAATCCGGCCGCCGTTGGCATCGCATTGCATGGCCTCGGGATGGCGTCACTCACGTACGCTGCATTCGCCGCCACCGCAGGCATCCTGGATACCCTGGAGATCGGCGTTGCCGACGGAGACAGGGGACCTTCGCCCTACTCGGCCGTCTTTGGTTCCCTCGCGTGGCTGTCGCTTGCAGCGGTTATCGTCGTGACCGCCGTTCGCGTGACGACTTATCTCCACCCCCACCTGGCAACCCGCCTGCCTCTGCCCTGGATGCGCCTTGCCCTGCTGGCCGCTGCATACCCTTTGCTTGCGAACGGCGGCGTACTGAGCACAGCCCTGGACGAGCCAACTGCAGCTCTTTTCCTGGCTGTTGCTCTTGGCGTCGCCGGAACCTACATCGCCGACACCGTCAGGCCCATTGTGGAATCATCTGAATCCCCACGCTCCCGGTCGTTCGCCCGCGCTGTGTTGGCCGCAACCGGAGGGCATCCGTCTGTGCTCGCGCTGTTCGGCCTGGTCCTTGCCGCCCCGTTGACCGGCAGCCCGGAGAACGGCGGGGATGGCTACGGCAACATTATCGACTCGCTCGCGGCCTGGTCCCTCGTATTCATCGTCCCGATGTACGTCATCAGGTTCGCGGCAACGAGGTGGCCGATCATATCCGACCTGCTCCCATCGCCCATCGCCCACAGCGCCGTGTTCGCCATCTCCATCACTCTCTTTGGACAAACCGGGATATTGACAACGACCTATGAGTACGCGGCTGCAGGTCTTGCATCCGCGGCCATTGCCGCCATCGTCCTTACATACGCAGCGTGGGTGCTGCGGAGGGCGGTCCGACTGGAGTACGAATTCCGCTTCAGGGGAACCGTGAACATCGCGCTTGCCCCTGTGTCATCCGTGCTCATCGCGCTTGGCGCAACACTGCCGCTTCTGGCTCTCCTGAGCGACGCGCCTGTCATCAACGCCCTGTTGCTGGACTACGTCGAGACGGTGGAGATCGGCAGGCTCTATCAGCCGTACATGGCCGCCATCTATGAAACGCGCGGCCTTATCGCTTTCCTGTTCTTCGTCGTTGTCCTCGCCCTCACACTGCCGCAGGCGGCGTGGAGCCTGCCGCGATGGGAGGCGAGGCCGCTTGTATCCGCAATCGGCTTCGCATTTGCCGGCTGTCTCGCGTGGCTTCTCGGACTCGCCATGGCCGACCTCGGCTACGGCTACGCCCTCGGCGGGTCTGTTGCGGGAGCGGGGTTCTTCTCCATCGCCGTCACGCAGATGGGAATGCAGTTTTCAGGCGACTCACACTCCGTCCTGGCTGACGCGATACGTTGGATGGCGGAGTCCAAGACACGCTCGTTCATGCCCGGCGCGGCCATCGCCGTCTATGCCCTGCTCCTGCGGCCAATCATCTACGACACCCTGGTCTTGGCCGCCGTATTGGAATGGCTCGCCATGCTCGCCGCCATCGTGGGCGTCATCCTCAGAATGAGAAGTCGCCTGCAGACTGACATCAACGTCGTGGAAACGGGCGCCGCTCCCACCATCGACTGGAGCCGCCACGAACAGCATCTTGAAACTCTGCCGGACCCCCGTGCCGCAACCGTGTACAACGTGCGGCAAGCGTGGATCCATGTTGGTGATCCGAGCGGTATCTGGATGTACATGATGGGGTTGCTCTGCCGGGAGGGCGCGTCGCCGAACTCTGTCAGACACGTCATGTCTCCGCTCCGTGACGATTCCACGCGTAAGAGCGTGCACGGCCGGTACGATGCGCTCTCTGCATCATTCGCAGCGAACAGGGTGACGCCCCGATCGACCAACACCGCAGAAAACTATACGGGCAGCCTGCGGGAGCTGAACGAACTCGCTGCCGATTTTGTGGAATCGGGCGATGATGCCGACGTCTTCGCCGTGTATGTCGCCGCCGCCTATTCGCTGCGCGGCGCGAACGTTGGCCGCGCTGTCGCTCTCTGTTTCCATTTGGCCCATGATCAAACCACGCGGCGCGGCGCGGGCAGCGCCCTGACACGTGGACGAACCCGCAGGCGGGCGCATGAGCGTCGTGACCGCCTCGTCCGGGCCGTGCTGGAGCACCTTGCCGGAGAACGGGATATCTTGTCTTTGCCAATCGCCGTTTTGGCATCGCCCGTTGAGATGTATCGGACGCCCGCTGCCGCCCTGAACATGGTCAGTCCGGTCGGGACAATCCCTGCCGGACAGGCGGTGGAGATACTGACCGAGACGGGCGCTGCCCTCTCCGTACGCGCGCCGGACGGCACGCAGGGTTACATCGCAGCTCAATTGCTTGACAGGCACGCCCTGTTGCCGAGGGACGCGGCTGTGCTGCGGGCCGACCGCGTTTCACGGCTGGGGACGGCTGATCAGGAAATCAGTGATGATTGGAATGGCGGCCAAGCCGGGGATGGTCAGCGTGAGGCCGAACATGAAGAGGAAGAGATAACCGCATGAACGAACACGAACTTGAACGGGTGCGGCAAACATGCGATCACATCATCGATCGCGTTGGTGAAGCTTTTGTCGGCAACCGTCTGCTTCTCCGCAAGTTGTTGGCTGCGGCCCTTGCCAACGGCCATGTCCTGTTTGAGGATTACCCCGGCCTCGGCAAGACGCTGCTGGCAAAGGTCTTCTCTCGCGCAATCGGCAGCGAGACAAAGCGGGTGCAGTTCACGCCGGACCTCTTGCCGTCAGACATCCTGGGCGTCAACGTCTGGCGGCAGAATGACGGCATCTTTCAACTCATCCGAGGCCCGGTGTTCACCAACGTCCTCCTCGCCGACGAGATCAACCGCGCCCCGCCCAAGACGCAGGCCGCGCTGCTTGAGGCGATGGAGGAGAGGCAGGTCACTATCGACGGCGACACGCTCAGCCTTGGCAGCCCTTTCATCGTCATCGCCACACAGAACCCCATCGAACAGGAGGGCACGTATCCTCTGCCCGAGGCGCAGCTTGACCGCTTTCTCTTCAAGCTCGGCACGGGCTATCCCGCCAACCAGGAGCTTGAAAGCGACATCCTCAACCGGCGCATTGCATGGCAGAAGGATGACCCCACCGGAGACCTTGAACCGGCCATCTCCGTTGAGGGCTTTCTTGAACTCCAGAGGCTGGTCGAGACTGCCGTCTACATCGATACCGTCATCGTCGATTACATCACCGAGCTCGTCAGGCTGACGCGAGACCATCCGCGTGTCGCCGTCGGTGTCAGCCCGCGCGGCTCACTTGCCCTTCTGCGTGTATCCCGCAGCATCGCGCTCATCCATGGGCGGGATTTCGTCGTGCCGGATGACGTCAAGATGATCGTCACGGATGTCCTCGCCCACCGCATCATCCTCAACATCGAGGACACGCTTGAGGGCGTGAGACCGGAGTCGATCATCAACGAAATCCTGGACCAGGTTCCCGTGCCGACGGAGCTGGGGGCGCGGCCCGCGTAGCCATGATCTCACCTGCCCTGCTGAGCTGGACGTGGCTCAGCCTCGCGCTCCTTGTAGCCGGTCTCTTTCTCGGCAACATCGTCCTGCTGGCAGGCGCAGTCTTCCTGTTCGTGGCAGTCCTGGCCGCGGGCGCTATCCGGCCCCCGGACGACGTGGTGATCGAGCGCGGCCTGCCGCGCGTCATCTGCTGGGTTGGCGATTCCCTGATCGTGGAGCGGCGTCTGACCGCCCGCAGCGGCATCGGGCCGATCCGCGTCGTTGATCCCCTTCCGGAGGAAGCTGCCGTCGTCGAAGGCAACAATTTCCGCATGGTCTGGAAATGGCCCGGCGAGATGAGCGTTGATCTTTCCTACACGATCGCCTTTGCAAAGCGGGGCGACTACACGCTGCGGGAGACAGTGTGGGAATCGCAGGCGCCGCTTGGCACGGGACACGCGCAGTCCGGCGCCGTGGGCCCGGAGGTGAGCGTGCTCGTGGCGCCGCGAACCGCTGACATCACCCGCCTCAACTCGGTCCGGGCAATGACACGCAGCGCGCTACTCATGGATGACATCGCTCGTATTCGCTCCTCCGGCGAGGAGTTCCGCGAGCTGCGTCCATATCAGCCCGGCGACCCGATCAAAAGCATCAACTGGAAAGCGACGGCCCGGAGCGGCGACGCGTATGACGTGCCGCTGGTCAACGAGCTGGAATCGGACGGACGGAAAGCCGTCTGGATCTTTCTTGACACCGCAGACTACATGAACGTCGGCACGGCGGCATCAAGCCCCATGGAGAACACCATTGAGGCGGCAGGAACGTTGGCGCAGTACTACGTCTCACAGGGTTCCACGCTTGGGGCATACGCCTACAACACACAGGGCGGCGGAGAATTGCTCTCGCCTGACAACGGACAGAAGCAGTTTCGACGCCTCACGCAGATGTTCACGGGACTCACGCCCGGCCCCCCTGAACAAGACCTCCTCCGTTCCGTTGAATGGTGCAAATCGTTCCTGTTCAGGCTGCGCCCGCAGGTGTTCATCATCACCCGCCTCGATGCCCACTACCCGCGCCCGGGAGACGATGCGGAACAGCTGGACCGCCTCACAACCGCCGTGATCCGCCTCACCTCCCTCCGCGCCCGATCTCGCCGGGGGGGCCGCGTGCGCGTCATCCACGTCAGCCCGCCCTCACAACATGAGTCAGGCGACCTGGCTAATCCACAGTCCGACATGTCCCGCTGGGAAACGCAGGCCACAATTGCAGCGCTTCAGCAGGCAGGAGCCGCCGTCATGGACTGGGACCCGTCACGCGAGCGATTCATCACCACCCTCGTGCGCCACATGGACAGGTACCAATGAGCCGCATCCGGACATCCATACGTGCTCAGCTGGCCGCGGCGGAAGGCGCGCTCATCGCCATCCTGACGGCAGCCGCGTTGTGGATCGTCTCAAGCTCAGTCCAGTACGCAGACCTGGAGCGCACGCAGTGGCCCACATTCGTGGTTCAGTTCGCCGCTGACATCGTTTCTCCGGCGTCGGTTTTGATAATGGGGGGCATCATCGGCGCTTACGTTGTCCTGCGAAGAGCCAACACGGGCCACGTTCCATTCTGGGCATTGACAGCGCTGCTGATGGCCGCCCATATCCCGGACCTCTGGGCGCACAACCGCATTGACTGGCACGGGTTCTTTGGGCGTTACCTGTACTTCTCCGAGCCTCTTCCGGTCCTGGTATCCGCGGCGGTATTCCTTTTCACCGTTGCGGGCCTTGTTGCTCTACGCAGGATCATCCAGCTGGGCGCGCAGGCTCGCGAGATGGAGAGCCGCGGTGTCGATCTACTTGAACGAGACGCAGTGATACGCAACGAGGCCGTCAGCGTCGCCGTCGTCATCGTCGCCTCTCTCGTCCTTGCGTCCGTCATGGTTGTGGCCGGGGCAGCCGTTGGCCGAGCCGAAACTGTTTCCGGCCTTGTGCCGTGGACTGTTGCGACGGTTGGGATTTCAGCGACGGTGCTGCTCGCTGGTTTCCTGCTCTTCCTCTATCGCGGACTCAGCGGCGGTCCGGAAGCTGAAAATATCGACGCTCAAGAGGACTCTTCTCTCGCTGACGAAGCCGAGTCTGAACCCTCTTGAGCCTTCCTCTTATGGCTCCACCAATTTGAAAATCGTTAACAGCGCTGTATTCTTATCGATATAGCAGTCCTGTTCGTCTACTGATTGGAGCACGCTATGGAAGCACGAGCATTTGTGTCCGGCGCCCAGGAAGGCGGCCTTGTCGCTGAGGGCCAATACCAGGTTTTCTCGTATACAATCTCCATTCAATCAAGCCGTGCGCCTGAATTTGTGGATGTCACCGATTGGGTGCAGGACATCGTGGAGGAAACCGGCGTCCAGTACGGTTCGGTGGTCGTCTATTCCACGCATACCACAACCGCCGTCGTCATCAACGAGTTGGAGCCGCTGCTTCTTGAGGATATCGGCCATATCCTTGAGCATTTTGCCCCGCGCGAGGGCGGCTATCAGCACAACGACTTCGAGATTCGCACCGTCAACATGAATGACGACGAACCACCGAACGGTCATGCCCACTGCCAGCAGATCGTCATGGGAACCAGTGAAACGCTTCCCATCCTCGACGCCCGCCTCCGACTCGGCATGTACCAGCGGATTTTCTTCATTGAACTGGATCGCCCGCGTCCGCGCCGTTTGGTCGTTCAGGTCATGGGGGTGAAGGGGGACAACTAATGCGGACGCGTGAGGCGGCTGAGATTCCGGCCTCCCTGGAGTCCGCCTATCGTGACTGCATCACCCTCGCGCGGTCACATTATGAGAATTTCTCCGTCGCGGCGCGCCTCATGCCGCGCGACATGCTGCCCCACGTCGCCGCCATCTATGCATACTGCCGCGGCGTTGACGACCTGGGTGACGAGGCGGAGGGAGACCGCCTAACCCTGTTGGACGAATGGGCGGCGCAGTTGGAGCAATGCTACTCCGGGTCGCCGTCCGAGCCTCGATTTCTCGCGCTGCAACACACCATCTCGGCCTTTGACATCGAGCGCCAACCGTTTCTCGACCTTATCGAGGCCAACCGGATGGACCAGGTCATGACGCGCTATGAAACATACGAAGACGTGCTGCATTACTGTCGTCATTCGGCAAACCCCGTCGGCCACTTGTATCTGACCCTGATCGGCACGAACGACCCGGAGCGGCGCGCGCTGTCAGATGCCACCTGCACCGCCCTCCAACTCGCCAACTTCTGGCAGGACGTCAAGCGCGACTATGCCATGGGGCGGATCTACATCCCGCAGGAGGACATGCGCCGGTTTGGGTACACGGAAGAGGAGCTTGAGCGTGGCGAGTCCACCCCAGCCTTTCGTGATCTCATGGCATTCCAGGTGGAACGGACACGACGACTCTTCGACGAAGGATTGCCGCTTGTCGATACCCTCAACGGCATCTTCAAGCTGCACGTGACGCTGTTCACACTGGGCGGCCTCCGCGTGCTGGACGCCATCGAAAGGCAGAACTACGATGTGCTCTCCAGGCGGCCAACCGTGACCAGGGCGCGCAAGACGTGGCTGCTGGCAAAAACGTGGCTTCGCATGAAGCTCACGAGGCGGATCTGAGAGTGGGATGCGATGGCAACGCTAGCCGCGCCCCTTGAGGCATACGAGCACTGCCGCAGGATAACGCGTGATGCGGCGGGCAACTTCTACTATGCGTTCGTCACCCTGCCCCGTCACCGACGCCGTGCCATGTACGCCGCCTACGCCTTTTGCCGCCTCTGTGACGATCTGTCTGATGATGACCTGCCAATCGATGAAAAAACGAGACGGATCCAGGGCATCGACGGATTGCTTGAGGAGGCGCGCGCCGGGAACCCTGACGGCCCCGTGTTCGAGGCGCTCGCCCATGCCGCCGCAGAGTATGACATTCCGTACGAAGACCTCATGGAGGTGGCGCGCGGCGTGGAGATGGACCTCACCATCTCACGCTATGAAACCTTCAAGGACCTGGAGACGTATTGTTACCGCGTCGCATCCGTCGTCGGCCTCATCTGCATCCAGATCATGGGCTATACGGATCAGCGCGCCCGGGAATACGCCATCGACCTCGGCCTCGCCATGCAGCTCACAAACATCCTGCGGGACATCCGCGAGGACGCCGAGCGTGGCCGCATCTACATTCCACAGGAGGACCTGCGGCGATTCGGCTACACCGAGGAAGACCTGCTCGCGGGCGCCGTGAACGATCAGTTTCGGAGCCTGATGGAATTCGAGGTGGCTCGCGCCAGGGAGTATTTCGAGCGGGGAAAGCGGCTGCTCAAGCTCCTCCCTGTTCGTACACGCGCCTTCCCCGCCGTCCTCGGCGGACTTTATGGCCGCGTCCTCGATAGAATCGAAGCAAGGAACTACAACGTCTTTGAAGGTCGGGTTGGCCTGTCAACCCGCGAGAAAGTCGGGTTGGCGGTGCGACTGTGGATTCAGAGCTACGTCCCGATGGAGCGAGTGGCCACTGCGTGGTGATTGGCGGCGGACTTGCCGGCCTTTCCGCCGCCTGCGCCCTCGCCGAACGCGGCATTGCCGTCACCCTGATTGAGCGCCGCAACTACCTGGGCGGCCGGGCTTTTTCATTTGTCGATCCACAAACAGGCGTGGAGTTGGACAACGGCCAGCACGTCTTCCTCCGCTGCTGCACGGAATACATCGACTTTCTCACGAAGATCGGCGCATTCGACCAAACAACGCTTCAACAGCGGCTCCGCGTGACGGTGGCGGACAGGGACGGAAAACAAGGCATCCTGTCATCGGCGCGGTTTCTCCCCTCGCCGCTGGACCTCCTTCCTTCGCTGCTGCGCTACCGGCATCTCGGACTGATGGACAGGCTGCGGATCATCCGCGGCATGATGAGCATCCGCCGTGTGAACAGGGAACGCGACCGCGAGCGGTTGGAGTCGATGTCCTTTCGTGAGTGGCTTCTGGAGCACGGTCAGAACGAGAAGACCATCGCCGCCTTGTGGGAACTCATCACGCTGCCCATCCTCAACGACACAATCGATGCTGCCAGCGCCTATATGGGCATCATGGCATTCCAGGACTCCCTGCTTGCGGGCAAGGGGATGGCCGATCTCGGCTATTCGCGCGTGGGGCTCTCAACCCTGGTCAGCGACGGCGCGCGCCGTTACATCGAATCGCGCGGCGGGAGACTGCTCATGGGCCGCCGTGTGAGTGACGTGCAGGTCGCAGACGGCCGCGTGACGGGGGTCAGGCTTGGCGAGGAAACCATAGACGCGGACGCAGTGATCAGCACCGTGCCGTGGGATGGCGTTGAGCGACTGCTGGCCCACGAGGATGCGGACACTTCCCTGAGGAGCGTCACTCCGCCGCAACTGGAATGGGCGCCCATCGTCGGGCTGCATATCGGCTACGACCGCCCGGTGATGGATCAGCCTTTTCTGACCGTTCTGGACAGCCCCGTCCAGTGGATCTTCAACCGCTCTCTCATGCAGGAGTCAGCCGAAGCGAGCTCGCGCGTGTCGGTGTCGATCAGCGCCGCGTGGCACGAGGCAGGCATGACAGAGGAGGAGCTACGCGACCTGGCTGAGGCTGAGCTGCGGCCCGTTCTGCCTGACACCGCTGATGCCTCCATGACGTTCTTCCGTGTCGTCAAGCAGCCGCAGGCCACGTTCCGCTGCCTGCCCGGCATACAAGAACAACGTCCCCCTCAAGACACGCCAATCCCCGGCCTCTTTCTCGCGGGTGATTGGACGCAGACGGGGTGGCCCGCAACGATGGAATCCGCAGTTCGCAGCGGAAACCTCGCCGCCGCTGCCACCGCATCCACTCTGGAACCCTGATCGCCCCTCACCCGCTCACCCTGAGCTTGTCGAAGGGCATGAGCGCCAGTCCCTACCAGGGGCTGGAATTCTCGGAGTAGACGTGATCCGGCATGTTGTAGTGAATATCCGTCTCCTGGACCGTTGCTGCATCGAGCAGGCCAGTAAACTGCGTGAAATTATTCTGGTTGGTCAAGCGTGGAACCCACCTCGACAGCAAGTTATGGTATTTGGCCTGGAACCTGAAGAATGGAAGCACTCCAAGAACCGGCGTTTTCGGATAGCCTAGCTTGTCAGCCATCTCCGGCCCGATTACGGCACGGGAAATACGAAAGACATAGTTGGCCAACTTTTGCCGTTCTTTCGAGTCCTGGATACCGAGGACCAGAGGCGCGGAATTGATCAACGCGTGAGCCATGACAACCCCCTCCTGACTGGGATTGGGCTCGCACATGGTGGCGATCCGGTAGAGCTCCAGCGCCTCCTCTTCATCCTTGAAGAGAATCGATTCCGGAATACCCATGATGTAGCCCGTGTAGCGCCACACGGCCATGAAGCTCCGCCGCTCCTCATCGGTATACTTCGCTCCCAGCCGCTTCATATGATGGAGAAGGCGGCCGGAGAACCCCGCGATCGCCATCCCCAGGTGCGCTGAACTCAGGGGCACACCCCACGCGTCTGCATCCCACTCATCGGATTCCCACAGCAGCTTGCGAACCCGCGCATGGACCAGACGAAGGCGCATGCTCAGCTTGAGGCCGTCACCGGCGCGCTCCAACCCTCCCGGCAGAAAAGACTCAAGCATGTGTCGATTGTTCTGCATCAGGCGTCGCACACCCTGATCACGAACGCGGCCGGTGATGAAGAACGACTTGCTGATGTTTGTCGTGAAGCCTTCGATGAGCGTTCCGCTCACAAACGACGCGAGGATGACACGCGCATTGCGGAGAAACATGAGCGATCCCGGCATGAACTCATCGTAGTTCACCCAGTCCGGGGGATTATCCAGTCCGCCAACCAGATTTTGAACGCTCGCAGGAGCATCCTTTAGGACACTGCCATCCGGATCATCCATCACCGCCCGAATGAGCATGGCGGATTGCGCACGATCCATATCGCCCAGTTCTGCGATGACGGCATCCGCCTCAGGATCGGCGATCAGATGGTGGGTAAGATAATTGTCTGCGACGGCCTGATTGGCTTGCCGGGCGTGTTGATACCCCGCAATGTAATCGGTGGGAATCGGCGAACCGGACGGCAATCGCATAGAATCACCCTCCCGCGAGAGTTCAGATGTCATATTCGTATCTTAGCTAGTTATCCTGCCCTTTCAATGTGTTCATAATAAGGGTTCAGTCTTGGTCGCTGTTATTGGAGTACCCTAGAGGCTGCATCGCAGGTGAGCGAGATTGGAGAAGGAGAAAACGATGGCACAGATTCTCACCCGCCTTTTGGGGGCCTATCTACTGTTGACAGCAATAGCCGTCGCCCTGTTGTTCATCATCACGCCGCTCATCCATGACGGCTCGCCTGAGTATCCGTATTGGACAATCATGAACTACTTCATGGCCCTCGGCGCGCCCCTGATGCTTGTGCTGACATTCCTCTATCGACGGCAGCTCGATCCCGAGTCAACGGACAACTATACCTGCGCCATCGTCAACGGCCTCTTCTACGGTTCGGTCGTTCTCGTCATGCTGTTCTTCTGGCAGTATTTCTGGCTGTTGGATACGAGCACTGAGACGGGCGATGCTGCCCTGTCACATACCGTCTACTTCCCGCTGATGGATGCCATCTACGTGGTTCTTGGCCTGATCATCGGGGAACGGCTGCTCCGCAACGGCGCGCAGCAGTAACCTTTACTCAAGCCGGCGCGCGCTAGACCCGCCCCGTCACGGCTGTTCTCAGCAACTGTAGAAGCGGCGGACGGTGGCCGTAAACGAGCAGGTAGCTGCGGAAGAGGCGCTGCGCCAGCTTCACAGCCACGACGACCGAAATCGTTAACGCGATCAGGCTCGCGGCGATTTCGAGCGGCCCCATGGAATCAAACGCCAGTCTCGCCAATGACATCGTCGGCGCGGTGAACGGGATATACGTCATCACCTGCGGCAGTATGCCGCCTGCGTCCTCGATAATCGAAAACGCGAACCAGAATGGGGCAACCGCGGGCAGGATGACGATGACCGTCAGTTGCTGTGATTCTCGCTGTGACGTTGTGACCGCCCCAAGCGCCGCCATCAGCGCCGCGAAGAACGCATAGCCAAGCAGGAAGTAGGCAAACGCCACTAGGCAAACGCCACAAGGATGAGCGGCAGAGCAGGCAGCCCGAAAGTGGGGATGTCCTCCAAGAAAATCGCTGCTCCAAACAGGAGTCCTACGGCTGAAACCATCCACACGCCTATCTGCACAATGCCCGCCGCGCCCAGCCCCAACAGCTTGCCCAACATCAGCTGGTCCGGGCTAACCGTGGAGAGCAGAATTTCCATGACTCGATTTTCTTTCTCTTCATTAAGGCCCTGGAGCAGATAGCCGGTGATGGTCAGGACGGAGAAGATGACGGCGAACGCCATCGCCATGAAGAAGATGAGCGTTGCGGGGTCGAAAGAGTCCTCCTCGGGCTGACCGCCTTCACCCACTTCAAGCGTGGTGATGAACGCCGGGGACAGAATGCGCGCAGCCCGAGCGTCGTCCACTGCCTCCGCGACAAGGTTGATGCGCAAGAACTCCCGCAGCGAGCCGCTGCCTCCTCCTGTGATGTTCAGCCCTCTCTCGGCGAGAACAATCTCAACGACTCTGCCGGTGGAGATATAGTCGTGTCCGATCACATACGCGGCATCGAGATCGCCGGATGCGACTGCTGCGCGCGCCTGATCCTCGTTCTCAATCGGCACGTATTCGGTGGTTCTCAGGGTTCCCGGCTCGCTGATGACGCCGGCGAGATCCACGTAGCCGACAGTCTGCGAATCCGGTTCATCATCCTCGCCTGACGTGAAGAACACATACGCTCCAATTCCACCCACGAGCAGAAGCATGCCAACGGGAACAAGCGCGGTCATGATAAGGAAACCGGCCCGCGACAACATCGTTGTCAGCTCATGCCGAGCAACGACCATGGTCTTATTCATGCCGTGCCTCTCCGCCCCTGCACTTCACGGATGAATATCTCCTCCAGCGTTGGCAACGCCACCTCAAATCGCTCTATACGCATCCCGGCGTCGAGCAACTGTTTGAGCACTTGCTCGGCCGTGGCTCCCTCCGCGAGACGCATCGAGATGCTTTCCGCAGAACGTTCAATTTCCCCTACCCCGGCGATTCGTTCCGGTAAGGCGTCCGGAGATTCAACGCGGATGGTGTCGCCGCGATACCGCCGTCGGAGTTCGGACGGCGCGCCGTCCAAAGCCACCTCTCCGTCGTCAATCATCAGCACGCGATCCGAAAGCTCCTCCACGTCCGTCATCTGGTGGGTGGAGAAAATAACCGCCACGCCGCGTGCCTTTTCCTCCAACAGAAGCTCTTTCATGCGGCGCGCATTGACCGGATCAAGGCCCGAGAACGGCTCATCAAGGACTAGGATGTCCGGCCTATGCAGAAGGGTTGCCCCGAACTGAACAAGCTGCGTCATCCCGCGGCTCAACTCACGCACCTTCTTGTGGGCGTGCTCTGACATACCAACCGCATCAAGCATTTCGGCGGCGCGAATGGCAGCCTGACGGCGGCTGAGCCCCTTTAACTGCCCCAGGTACGAAAGGACGATGGTGAGACGGAGGCCCTCATACAGACCGCGTTCCTCGGGCAGGTAGCCGATGCGTTCCTGCGTCTCTTCGGTGAGCGGACCGCCCAACGCTCGCGCCTCACCCTCATCGGGTGTGAGTATGCCGAGCATCATGCGAATCGTGGTCGTTTTGCCTGCGCCATTGGGACCGACAAGCCCAACAACCTCGCCGCTGTTGACGCGCAGTGAGACATCATTCACGACATCCCTGCCGCCGAACTGCTTGCGGAGTCGGCGCGCCTCCAATGCCGGTGCGCCGGCACTAGTGGAATCGAACCGGGAATCCCCAACAGCACTCATCAAGGCCAGTATATGCGCGCTGGCTAAGCACCGTTCCCGCGTTTACCCGTCATTGCCGCGCCATGTCATTCTGAGCGCAGCGAAGAATCAAGAGGACTGTCCGGCCAAGAATTCCCTACGCCGCTGCCGAAACCAGGGGCAGACTCAGTTGCGTGGGCATCATTGCCCAGCGCGGGTCATCCAGTGTCAGTGTCGTGCAGCCCATAGCCGCCAGATCCCGGGCCCCTAGCGGCGTTCTGATTCCGTATGCGCGAATGTCGATCCCCAGCGATCCGGCCTGCGCCACCAACTCCGCAGTCACCTCAGAGGCTTGCACGGCCAGCTCCGAGACCCCGACAACTGCCGCCTCAACCACGGCCGCCGGAGTCAGCGTTCCGTGACGCGCTCCAATGGTCCAGCTGAGCCGCAGCCCGTCCGCAAGAGCCTGCGCGCGGCGCAGGAGGCTGAGGTCTGACCCCGTCACGTAACAGCGCCCCGCCCGGCGTGACTCGGCAACGACACGCCCCACCGCTTCAGCGAGTCCTCTGCTCTTCTCCTTGAGGTCGATGATCACATCAAAGTCGGCGGCAAAGCCGTCGAGCATGAGGGAGAGGGATGGCACGCCAAGAGCCTCCAGGTCCCCCATCTTCATGGCGCCAACATGAACCTTGTGGCCGTGCGTCCTGGTCAGTGTTGGATCGTGAATGATGGCGGGCAGGCCGTCCGCGGTCAGGCGGACATCGGTCTCAATGGCAGCAACGCCAAGTTCAGCGGCTGTGGTGAATGCGAGTATAGAGTTCTCGGGCGCCAATGCCTTTGCGCCTCGATGAGCGACTGTCCTTATCGCCCCTGGATAGTCCATCGTGGAGGTAAGGTATTCAGTTTCCACATAACCACTCTGCCACACTATCAGATAAACGAGGTTAAGTCACCATTAAGGTCATGTATGACCGCGGTAAAGTTTCCACCTCCGCATCCCTACGCCCCACTTTCGCCCTACCGTGCTACATTTGAATCGAAGCATTGCGGGGAGCGGGGAAAGGAACGCGCATGCACGGCGTGGAGCCGAAGGTCTTTCTGTTAGGAGAGACCAGGATAATACCTGAGGGGCTTAGCGCCTACCTTGAGCACATCGGCGCGCCGGACTGGTCGACGGACGCATACACGGACGTTGAGGCTCTGGCCGAATTCATGGGTCGTCTCTGCTACAGGAGCTTTGAACCCGGCCTCAATCCGAACGTCACGCGCGTCCGCCCCAACAACGCCGCCCACCTCAAGAACATCATCGCCACCGGCCACGGCTCCGTCCTGGAGCACAGCGTCCTCAATTTCGCCATCACCGACATCAGCCGCGTCTTCACGCATGAGCTGGTTCGCCATCGCGCCGGCACGGCCATCTCGCAGGAGAGTCTGCGCTTTGTCCGCCTCGATGACCTCGGCATGTGGGCGCCCTCCGCTGTCCGCGAGGATGAGCACATCATGGAGGTCTTTGTCGATACCTTCCAGAAGCTGGAAGAGTTGCAGAAGATGATGGCGGAGCACTACCAGTTGGACGAAGACGGCGCACAGTTCTCACGCAAGAAGGAGATTACGTCCGCCATGCGCCGCATCGCCCCGATCGGCGTCTCAACGAGCATCGGTTGGAGCACGAACATCCGCGCCCTGCGCCATATCCTGGAGGCGCGCACGGATCCCAGCTCGGAAGAGGAAATCCGTGTCGTCTTCGGCAAGATCGGCGAACTCGTCCAGGATCGCTACCCCGTGCTCTTCTCCGATTACAAGATTGAAATGGTCAACGGCCTGCCCTGGTACCAGACCCAGCACGAAAAAGTCTGAGCCGCACCAAGCGCCCAGCGCGCTGTTAGGGACGGAGGAATCGGGATGGACATGCGAGAATTGGCCACTGATCACTTTGGCCGGGTACGGCAGCTCTTGGCCAGGTGCATTGAGGGACTCAGCATCGAGCAGTTGATGAAGCAGCCGGATGAGCAATCGAACCCGCTTGGCTGGACCGGCTGGCACTTGACGCGCACCCAGGATCACGAGATCTCCGGCCTCGCCGACCGCGAGCAGGCATGGATTGTGGACGGCTGGCATGAGCGGTTCGGCATGGCCGCGGACCCGCAGAACACAGGAACCGGCCACTCGATGGACGAGGTTCGCGCGTTCCAGTCGCCGGAGGCGTCCGTGATCATCGGATACTATGACGCCGTCTACGCACGAACGCAGGAGTACATTCAGACAATCACGCCCGAGGCGCTCGATCGCGTCCTCAACGAGCCACGGTGGAACCCGATGCCAACCGTCGGAGTCCGTCTCGTCAGCGTGATGCATGACAACTCAATGCATACGGGAGAGATGTCGTATCTCAAAGGGATGCTTGAACGACGGCAGTGGTATCCCGCCTGATCCCCTGCCCCACACTACGTCACACAACGCACACCGGGAGGTCCAGTGCCAGAAGTCATCACACGCGAGCAATCCGAAGATCGCACAAGCCTTTTCGTTACCGTTGAGGGCGTGACATTCCACGCGCTCGATTGGGGAGGGGACGGGACTCCGCTGCTGCTCGTCCACGGCGGACGCCGCACCGGACGCAGCTGGAACGCCGTGGCGCGGCGGCTCCGCAACGACTTCCGTGTTATCGCGCTGGACACGCGTGGGCATGGAGAGTCGGACGGGCCGGAAACCGGCTACCGCGCAACGGAGGGCGCGCGCGATATGGCGGGCATCGTTGAGGAGTTGGACCTCCCGCCGCACTACATCATGTCCCACTCCTACGGCGGCGCGATAAGCGGCCTCTACGCCACCAACCACCCGGACCGCGTGCTTGGCATGGTGATGATCGAGCCGGTGCCGGAAGGTCCCGCGCACTGGGTGCGCGTCAACGTCCTCAATGAAGACCTGACGGAGAAGCCCGGCCCCGGTCGGCGCAACAGTTGGGTCTCCCTTGATGACCTCAAGCGGCGGCTGGAGTCGAATAACATGACCAGCGTCTGGACACCGGAAGCGCTGGACGACGTGCTCAATGAAGAAACGATCGTCCATCCTGACGGGCGCGCCGAGGCCGCATGGAGCCTCAACTCATACAACATGGAGGAGATGGCAACCGATGAGTTCATGCTCATCGACGGCGCAGACCGGCTGACAATGCCCATCCTCATCGTCGTGGCTGAGGAGAACAACCTGCTTGAGTCACACCAAAGGCCGCTGGCCGAGGCCCTGCCCCACGGCGAGTTTCTCGTCATGCCGGATGTTGGTCATGCAATCTACATGCAAGTCCCGGACGAAACCGCCAACATCGCCCGCCGCTTCCTGCTGGGCGCCAAGGACTAGCTGCCTTGTCATTCCCGCGAAAGCGGGAATCCATTTCGAGGCCTTTAGTAGACTGCAAGAAACGTCGAGCTAGTGACGCATGAAGACGACTCGATACTTTGATGAACAAGTTCGTCGGAAGCGGCCCTACATCGAGTTGGAATGGTGTATACAGGTCATCGCCTCGCCGATACATCATGAAAGCCAAGCCGATGGACGGGTGAGAGGTTGTTCCCCAAGGTGAATCCCTCCCTCGCTATCTACGGGTGGTAACCTTGGAAGATGGAGAGACTATCCATAACGCATTCTTTGATAGAGGTTTTCGGAAGGAGGATCACGAATGAAACTTCATTACTATCCTGAGACCGACAGCCTCTACGTAGAGTTCAAGACGCGGCCGGGCGCCGAGACAATTGAAGTGACTCAGGGGCTGAATGTCGACGTGGACTCCGATGGTGAGATCGTCGGCTTTGACATCGACAATGCGTCCCAGCGTCTGGACCTAGCTACCCTGGAAACTGAGTCCCTGCCCTTGCGAACTATCAGGGCAGGCTGACTGCTACTCTTCGAGCCGCAGGTCTCCGCTCCGGCCGCCGGACTTCGCGACGAGCCGCACGGCCTCAACCGTCATCGTGCGGTCGATGGCCTTGCACATGTCGTAGACGGTTAGACCAGCCACACTGACCGCTGTCAGCGCCTCCATCTCGGCTCCCGTCTGACCCGTTGTGCGCACGGTGGCCTCAATCTCGACGCTTGCTCCGTCCGCGCCCGGCGTCAGTTCAACGCCCACGAATGACAACGGCAGCGGGTGGCACAGTGGAATGAGTTCAGACGTGCGCTTGGCGGCCATGACGCCTGCCAATTGCGCGACTGACAGCACATCACCCTTAGGCGTCGCCTGCTCGCGGATGGCCGTGAGCGTGTCGGGCGACATGACCACCCTGCCCCGAGCAACGGCTTCCCGGCGCGTCACATCCTTGTCGCCAACGTCCACCATGCGCGGACCCGCCGTTGGATCCACGTGGGACAGTTGCCCGGGGTTCTCCTGGTCAGCCATCGGAATGTTCGGCTGCGTATCCGCCTACCCGCCGATGTGGTACATCTCCACACGCTCCGGCTTCTTGCCCGTGAGCGCGGCAGTCTCACTCGTCCGCTCCTCGGAGTAACGATCAGTCCGCTGTTCCCAGACGCCGGTGATCAGTTTCTGGATCTCATCATCGGTCGCGCCGGAGCGCAGCCCCTCGCGTAGATCGTGGCCGTCGCCGGTGAACAGGCATGTATACAACTTGCCGTCCGTTGAGAGGCGCGCACGGCTGCAGTCGTCGCAGAACGGCTCTGAAACGGATGAGATGAACCCGATCTCCCCGGTGCCATCGGCGTAGGCGTAGCGCGAGGATGTCTCACTCTTGTAGTTACGGTCGATCGGGATGATGGGCGTCTCGGCATTGATGCGCGCCGCAAGCTCCCTGCTCGGCACAACCTCTTCTAGCTTCCAGCCGTTGATGGTGCCGACATCCATGTATTCGATGAACCGCACAATCTTGTCCGTGCCCTTGAAGTATCTGGCGAGGTCTGTGACAAAGTTGTCGTTGATCCCGCGCTGAACCACGCTGTTGATCTTAATCGGGCCGAGGCCCGCGTCCTCTGCCGCCTCGATGGCCTCCAAGACCCGATCCACCCCAAAGCCCCGCCCGTTCATCCGCTTGAACGTCTCATCGTCAAGACTGTCCAGGCTGATGGTGACACGACGCAGACCGGCCTGCCGCAATTCTTTCGCCATCGGCGGCAGCAAATAGCCGTTCGTCGTGAGAGACAGGTCTTCGATGCCTTCAATCGCCGCGAGCATCCGAATCAACTCAGGGAGGTCCTTCCGCAGCAGCGGCTCCCCGCCCGTCACACGGATCTTCGTGACGCCCAGGCCGGCAAAGATGCGTGTCAGGCGCTCGATCTCCTCAAATGTCAGGATCTGATCACGCGGCAGGAACTCGTAGCGCTCGCCGAAAATCTCAGCCGGCATGCAGTAGGCGCATCGGAAATTACATCGGTCCGTGACGGATATGCGGAGGTCCTGCAGCAGACGTCCGAAAACGTCCTTGACGCTTATGGGTGCGGCAACGGTCATGCTTGGTCGTTTCCCTCGGTTTCGTTCATAGTCACCATCTCGGCAATGATGTCCCGCGCAATGCGGGATGCCCTGCCGCGGTGACTGAGTGCGTTCTTTATTTCAGAATCCAATTCCGCTACCGTCTTCCCGTACTCCGGCACGACGAATATCGGATCATACCCGAATCCGTTCGTCCCCCTCGGAGCTTGTCCAATTATACCCCGCAGCTCTCCCTTCGCTATACGAACGGTGTCTACGCCCGGCTCTGCGATAACGATTACGCAGCGGAAAGCCGCGTCACGCTCCCCGTCCGGCACGTCCGCAAGGTTGCGGAGCAAGAGTTCCACGCGGTCCTCGTCAGTCGTTTCATCCGGCGCGCCGTATCTCGCGCTGATGACGCCGGGCGCACCGTCGAGCGCGTCCACAAAGAGGCCTGAATCATCGGCGAGTGTCAGAATTCCGCCCGCGCTTGCATACGCCTGCGCCTTGATTAGCGCGTTCTCTTCCAGCGTGTCGCCCGTCTCTTCAACCTCGATATCGAGACCGATGTCTGAGGGGGTCACAAGCTCAACGGGTAGCCCGTCCAGCAGCTCACGGAACTCTCGCACCTTGCCGGGATTCCCCGTGCCAACGAGGAGTTTCATACGTGACCAGGCCTCGCCGTTCCTGCGGAACTCGTTATTCCCGTGAAAGCGTGAATCCGGAAAAAACCAGGTTCTCGCAGCGTCGGAACGCGCAATCCCACTGACACCACCAGTCAACGCCAATCGCGAACCGGAAAACTACTCCGCTCGAATAGCGAACCTGTCCTCCAGACCCGTGACGATGTCGCGGAATCCGCCGTACTCCAACTCCGTGTACGGCAGCATCGCCGGGCCCGACCATCCCTGGTCACGCATGTAGAGCGCCTTCTCCTGTGCCTTGTTGCGGACGAGGTCCCACGCCGGATTGTCAAAGAAATCAACGACGTTCGCGGAGAACTTACCCGCAGCATTCATCGAGAAGCCGAGCGACTCGACGATCGGCAAGCAATACGGCCCGGTGACCGGCGTATTCATCGGCACAGGCATCAGCGGCATGTTGTGGGAGCCGCGCGCGTCGCCGCCGATGTAATGCGCCTTGGTAAACGTTGATAGAACCTCTTCCGGCGCAGGGAAGATTCCCTGGTTGCGCACGATGGCGATGGGATCATCCTTGCCCGTATAGGTGCCCGCAATGTTGTGCAGGCGCTGCGCGGAGATCGCGGCGGCGTCCTGATCACCATACGTCCGTGATGTGATGCTCTCAATGCCGAATCGCTCGTTGTCACGCAGCAGCACCGTGATCTGGTAGTAGTCGTCCGGCGCATGCAGCGTCAGGAGGCTATCCCCATCGGTGTTGTTCATATCGATGATGTTGAAGTCGAAACCCTGGATCATGCGCGGCAGCATAAGACCGGCGCAGTACATCGGATCGGCGAAACCGAGGAAGAGCGGCAGGTTGTAGGCGCCCGGCCCACACTTGTCCGCCGCAAAGATCATGAACGACTCCGCGGGGCGCGCGCTGTTGCCCCTCACCGGCTCGTGCTCAAATTCGACCTCGGCCACGCCGGGTCCCGCACCGCGCACGTTGCCTGAGGGCGCGTCCACCAGCAGATCCTGGCCTGCCCCGTAGAGGCCGTACTCTTGCGCGATGGCCGTGGCCGCAAGGAAGCTGTCCCACGCGAATTGGTGAATCTCCGTGTCGTCCTTGCCCCGGGTATGGGACATGATGATGGCGATGTCATCACCCACGTGGAACACGTAGCCATCGATGAGCAGCCCCCGATCAATGGCGGCCTGCACCTCAGAGCGCACCTTGTCCAGCATCTCTTCCGTCGGTCGCGTATGGCCGCCGATGGATCCGACATCCGCCTTGATGGCTGAAAGCGTTAAGCGCATGGTCATTCCCCCCGTGTGTTATGGCTATTTTCCTGCGCACGGCGCTGCTCCGATACACGGAAAGCGACCGTTGCGGAGCACGTAATATCCCACCTGATAGGTTCACCCAAACCCGATTCACCCTACCAGTCGCGCGGGATTCGTGTCAAAGCAATCCTATCGCGCCGCCACGCCGTCAACTTGACATCAGAGCCGCCAAAAATCTAGGCTTAGTCGGCTTTACACAGGAAAAACCACAGAGGTGGGAGGGGAAGCAAATGCCTGAACTGCTATATGAGAAGAATGACGCGGAACATTACGCCACGTTCACCATGAACCGCCCTGATCGACTGAACGCCATGGGCGGCAGCATGAACGAGGAGCTGCAGATTGCGCTCCACGATTTCAACAACGACCGCAACATGTGGGTCGGCATCGTCACGGGCAATGGCCGCGCGTTCTCAGCCGGCGCAGACCTGCGTGAGATGTCGGATCGCAACACACGCACCGCAGAGGTGAATGAGGCCTTTGACAAGGGTGAGATCGACGCAGAGGAGCGCGCGCGACGCCTGTTCCAGATCTCCGGCGGCGGAGGAGCCGGCCCCACGGGCTCGCTCTTCCAGTTCGCCCGCTCACCCAAGCCCTTCATCGCGGCCATCAACGGACTGGCCGTCGGCGGCGGCACTGAGCGCGCCATCGACTGCGATATCCGCATCATCTCGACCGAGGCGTACATGGGCCTGTTCGAGGTGAAGCGCGGAATCATGCCCGGCTCCGGCATGCACCTGATGCCTCGCCTCGTTCCCGTGGGTGAGGCGATGTATATCGGCCTGACGGCCGACCGCATCTCCCCGCAGGAATGCCTGCGCATCGGCCTCGTGCACGAGGTTGTCGAGCCCGATCAGCTTCTGCCGCGCGCTGTTGAGATCGCCAAGATGATTTCGGAGAATGCGCCTATCGCCGTCCAGGGCGTCAAGGCTACCGCGCAATTCTGGCGCAACCTGTTCATCGACGAGCATTACCAGTTCAGCGGCTGGGTCAACCGCATCGTCGGCGGTTCCGAGGACTCCAAGGAGGGCCCGCTCGCCTTCGCAGAGAAGCGCGCGCCCAACTGGCAGAACCGCTAGCTTCCGCGTTTCACACGGAACCCACAGGCGGGGCGGCACGATGTGCCGCCCCGCCTCATTTGTTCCAACCTGCCATACGATTGCTACAATGGTTCAGTCGACTGATTCCGCATTGGCTAACAAGTTGGAGCGGATTCAAGGCAGAACGGACTACAGCCCTAATGCCCTACGCAACATCACTCAGATGCAAGGAATGTTCACGGGAGACCGAACTCCTGCCCGTCAACGTCTGTGACTTTTGCTTCGGGCCGCTCGAGGTCCAGTACGACTATGACGCCATCGCGCGCGTCATGTCCCGTGAGTCCATCAAGAACGGCCCGCCCTCCATGTGGCGCTACGCCGAACTCCTGCCCGCCGATCCTGAGAACCGCGTCGACATCAACGCCGGCCTCACTCCACTCGTTAAGGCGGACAGGCTCGGCAAGGCGCTTGGCCTGAACGAACTCTATCTCAAGAACGACTGCGTCAATCCGACGTATTCCTTCAAAGACCGTGTTGTTTCGGTTGCTGCTACCGCTGCGCGTGATTTCGGCTTCGATACCCTCGCCTGCGCATCAACGGGCAACCTCGCCGGCTCCGTTGCCGCCCATGCCGCCCGCGCCGGAATCAGGTGCTACGTCTTCATTCCCGCCGATCTGGAACTCGGCAAGGTTGTGGGCGCGGCCATCTACGGCCCTACCCTCGTCGCCGTCAACGGCAGCTACGACGACGTGAATCGCCTCTGCTCGGAGATCGCGGACCGTTACGGCTGGGCATTCGTCAACATCAACGTCCGCCCCTACTATTCCGAGGGATCGAAGACGCTGGGTTATGAGGCGGCTGAGCAACTCGGCTGGCACGCGCCGGACCACGCAATCGTTCCTGCCGCTTCCGGCTCTATGTTCACCAAGATATGGAAGGGCCTCAACGAGCTTCACGACATCGGCATCATCAGCAGGCCAAAAACGAAGATGCACATCGCCCAGGCGGAAGGCTCATCACCCATCGTCTCCGCCTACGACGCCGGCATCAAGGACATTCGTCCCGTCCGGCCCGACACCGTTGCCAAGTCGCTGGCCATCGGCAACCCCGCCGACGGTTACTACGCGCTCAAGGTAATCGAGGACAGCGACGGCACCGGCCATGCCGTCTCGGACGCAGAGATCGTCGATTCCATGAAGCTCCTCGCCCAGACGGAGGGTATCTTTGCCGAGACAGCCGGCGGCGTCACTGTCGGCGTCCTGCGCAAGCTGGCTGCCAAGGGCCTCATCGGAAAGGATGAGGTGACCGTCGCCTATATCACCGGAAACGGGCTGAAGACGCAGGAGGCCGTGCAGGATGTGGCGCAGACCGTCAACATCAATGCCTCGCTGCGCGACTTTGAAGACGCGATCAAGGCTGAGGACGCCTGACCGCGTCCCGCAGGGTTCGTCGTCCAACCGGAACAACAGGGGAATAACGGGGGTAACAATGGCCAAGGCTCGTGTGCGGTTCACATTCGCATCGGAACTTATCCAGGAACCCATCATCTGGTCGCTTGGCCGCGAATATGAGGTGATCACGAACATCCGCCGCGCCAACGTGGAAGAGGACCAGGGCTGGGTTGTTCTCGAACTCGATGGCGATCAAGCCGAAATCGATCGCGGCATCGACTGGGTCAAGTCAAAGGGCGTCCGCGTCGACCCCGTTCCCGGCGACGTCATCGACGGCTAACCGCCCACCCGCCTATCTCATTCCGTTATAGTTAGAGGAACGCCCCGCAGACGCGGCGGTTCACATCCTGGACTAACAGGACTAAATCAAACTAAAGGAGCCAGTTGTCTATGTCGGTCACAGTCAAGATTCCCACGCCCTTGAGGCGCGTGACGGATGGCGTCGATGAGATTGAAGCCAGCAGTGATCGACTCGACGGCGCGCTCGCGATCCTCAACGAGCGCTTCCCCGGCATCAAGGAGCGCCTCTTCAACGACGAGGGCGAGCTCCACCGTTTCGTCAATATCTACGTGAACGGCGAGGATGTCCGCTTCCTCAGCGGCCTCGAAACTCCCCTCAAGGAGGGGGATGAGGTCAGCATTGTCCCGGCTGTTGCCGGCGGCTAATCCTCACTACCTCACCCGATTTAGTCCAGCCCCGAATCCGATTCCCATTCTTCCGGCATAGCCGCCTGTTCGCGCGCCTGCTGTGATCTCAGCCACAGGCCCCGTTGTTCCTCCCGCGCCGCCTCGTCACTCGGAGTATACGCGGCATGGAAATCCCGTCTGAACTGCTCATATGTGCCCGAGGCGATGGCCGCGCGCGCGTCGTCAAACAGGCGATGGATGAAGCGCAGATTGTGAATGCTCGCCAGACGATATGCGAGCAGTTCCTTTGCCTTGAACAGGTGCTGGAGATACGCGGCGGAGTGTGTCGCGCATGTTTGGCAATCGCATCTTTCCATCACGGGCCCCAATTCACGTGTGTATCGCGCGTTGAGGATGTCCACCCGTCCCTGCGGCGTGTAGAGAGCGCCATTGCGCGCGACGCGCGTCGGTAGCGCGCAATCGAATGTGTCGATGCCTCTCGCCACCCCCTCGACGATGTCTTCCGGCGACCCCACGCCCAGCAGGTGGCGCGGCTTGTGTGATGGCAGCAACGGCATGGAAACGTCCACCATCTCCCACATCACGTGCTTCGGCTCGCCGAGGCTCAGGCCGCCAATCGCGATGCCTTGCGTTCCACCAAGCGCGGCGATAAACCGTGACGACTCCTCCCGCAGATCCGTTTCCATTCCACCCTGCACAATGCCGTACAGCAGGCCGGCCTCCGGGCGATGCGCCCGAGCCGAGCGTTCCGCCCACAGATGCGTCCGCGCCATCGCCCTCTCCACCCCATCCCGCTCCACGCCGTATTGCAGTGGTTGATCCAGGCACATGATCATATCCGCGCCCAGCCGCTCCTGCAGCCCCACTGCGGATTCCGGTGACAGGTGGAACTGAGTCCCATCGATATGGGAAAGAAACGTGACCGCCTCGTCCGAGATACGTAAACGATGCGCCAGAGACGTCATCTGGAAACCACCGGAGTCGGTCGCGATGGGACGATCCCACCCCATGAATCCGTGCAGTCCGCCCGCCTGTTCAATCAGGTCCACGCCTGGCCTTAACGCAAGATGATAGGCATTGCAGATCACAACCTGCCCGCCCAGTGCCGCCACGTCAGACGGGGACAGCGCTTTGACGCTCCCCTGCGTGGCCACGGGCAGGAATGCGGGAGTCTGAATCTCACCATGCGGCGTAACGAGGATGCCAGTTCTCGGCCCCGGCGCAGCGCCGTCTGCCGGGCTCGTCACTCGAAAATACGGAACGGGGGTCGTCATACGGTGACGCGGGCCATCTGCGGTGACAGGCTCACTGAACGGCAGTTAGGGCTGTTGTAATCAACAGCGCGGTGAACATTCCGCACAGGAGGCTGTACGACGCCGTCTTGAATCTCCGACGCTGAACTGCCGGGCTCAGGGAGGCTTGCTCCAGTTGCATCGTCCCCCAGACGTTGTACAAAGCGAAACCACCCGCCATGACCCAGTACACAATGCCCTGCTCCGCCACGAATCCCATGGCCGCCACCAAAACAACCAGCAGGGCAGCCAGTGAGAGGAATAGCGGTCGGGCGCTCTTCCAAGCTGACCGAAGCGGAAAGATGTCCACTCCAGCCTGTAGGTAATCCGACCGGTAGAACAGCATGATCGCCCACACGTGATGGATCACCCACACACCCACAAACACGCACAACAGCCCAATCACCGGGCCGAACGACGGCTCCATCGCCAGCCATCCTGCTGCCACCGGCGCGGCGCTTGAGACGCCACCCAGGAAATGGGTCGCTTCAGTCTTCCGGAAGGACACCGCGGCCAGCGTGCCTGTCGCTCCTGCCAGCGCCGCAAGCGGATGAACGAGGAACGCGAGCGCAACGCCTGCCAGCACCCAACCCGCCGACCAGTACAAGCCCCGCTCCGCCGGAACGATGCGACCGCTCGGGATACTTCGTCCCCGCGTCCGGTACATGCGCGCGTCAAGCGCCCTGTCGAGATAATTCGTCAGCCCGTTCGACCCACCACTGCCAAGAAAGACGGCCAACGTGATGAGGGCTACTTTGCCGGATTGGGCCGGGTCCGCCCCGGAAGCGACAACGGCAGCGGCCGCGCCCAGGAACGTCAGGAGAATCGTCACGCGCGGCTTGAGCAACTCCCAATACGCAAGCCCGCTTGCGCGAAGCGCCGAACCTGAGACCGACTGATTGATCAGCATCACCCCATCCTACGCCATGCCCGCCCCTCGATAAAGCAACCCAACCGTGTTCGGGCGCGCGTCTTTTCTATTCATATGTGATACATTTAACGAGTGTAGACACGCACCTAAAAGCACGTACAAAAGGGGGATTCCGTAAGACATGCGCAGGTCTCTAGTTTTTCTTGTTGGACTTGTATTCATCGTCGGCTCGCTCGGAGTGATTGCCTGCGGCGGCGGCGGGAATGGCGATGACAATGGCGGATCAAGCGGCAGCGGCGCCACAGTCTCAATCTCTATGGATGACCAGGGCGGTACATACACCATGGACGCCAGCCCCGCGTCGATCGCTGCCGGCTCAGTGACGTTTGACATTTCAAACGTGGGGCTGATTGCTCACGAGTTCAAGGTTGTCAAGCTCAATGACGCCGGCATGGCCGCAGACCTCGCCGAACTTCCTACAGATGCCGGGCTGATCTCTGAGACCGGCAACATGGTTGATGGAGTCGGCACGATTCTCGGCAGTCTTCTTGAGGCTGACCTCCCGGCAGACGGCTCTGACGAGCTCACCCTTGACCTCGAAGCAGGCGAGTACATGCTCCTCTGCAACGTCGCCACCCACTACCAGCTCGGCATGTGGAGCGAGTTCACGGTCACGTAGCCCCACATAATCGAGGGAAAGATAAAGCCCCCGCAGCGCTGAGCGCTGCGGGGGCTTTGCTTTTTGATGCGGGACGGCCTACCCCTGCCCCGCCAGGCGTTCCAGGTCCGAGGGGCTCTTGATCTCCCTAACCGCACGCAGAAACTCGGCCACGGATCCCGTTTGGTTCCGAACCTCTATCAGCTGTCCGTAGATCGGGCTCACTGACCCTCCCGCCGGCGAGTCCGCATAGCTCCCGTGAAACGCGAAATACGCCTGGTTGATCTTCCGGATCGCGTAGCCATGCTCTTCATTCAGATGGACACGCCGTGCCTCCATGTATGCCTCTGCTTCCTCAATGAGTCCCTCCGCAAGCAGCCGCTCCGCCTCCACTCGCGTCTCCCTCATGTACGCCCCAAAGTCGAACACGCCGGGATCGCGGTGCGACTCTGTGGGCGGCTCCGGCACGCGGAACACGGGCGGCGGCTGATCTAACGCGATTGCCGCCGCCTCCGCCGCCACCATGTTTGCCACCGTTTCGTTGATCGTCGTCATACCGCCGCTCGCCGCATATCGTTGGCCCAGGGGGTGGAAGAACAGGTAGTGATGGACCCATTCATGCAGGATCGTACGTATGGTTGAGTCACGTGTTGACGTTGCCTTGACCAGCGCCGGATACGTTCCCATCCCGCCGATGTTGACCACAAGCGCCGAGAGTCCTCTATCCGTCAGCACCTCTTCCAGACGGAGTATCTCTATCGTCGAGATGTCCGGTCGCAGCGGCAGCGACTCCATGGATGTGATCCGGTCGCGCGGCGACACGACTAACGCCCGCGGCAGGTCTTCCATAACGAACGAAACCGGGGGGAAGACGATATCACCAAAGACGGGCGGGTCCGATACCAGTCCTGCCTCTCGCATCGTGTTCATCATCAGCCCGCGCAGCGCCAGGGTCGCCCGGGCTCGAATCGCGGCCAATTCCTGCTCGATAGCCGTTTCTTCTTCCAAAGCCTCAAGCAGCTCAGGATCGTCCGGAGGCCGGTTCGCCAGCAGCCACCTTGCCCTGCCCGCCGCCTCTCGCAGTCGTGCCGTTGTCTCGAAGTACTCATCGATGGCCCCGGGATTCTCCGGGGGCGTATTGAGGGCCGCGACGATGTCCGAGGCATGACGCAGTTCCCACACGGCGATATTGAAGCTGTCATGTGCGGCGGACGCCCGGACACCGGCGACGATGTCCCCGGCAGGCGCGACGCAGCCTGGCAATGCCATCAACGCCCCGAGAACCGCCGTCGCGAGAATTGCTAGTTGGAGGGGCAACGCGCGAACGAAACCCATGCGGCCAGTATAGGCGCGGCGCATTGAGACGCCGCGCGCCCTGCCGTAGAATGGTGCGATACATCACCCGGCGCCCGGAGGGCGAACCGGCAAGTTGGGGGGACAGGAATGCAGAATTACTCGACATCCGACATTCGCAACATCGTGCTTTTGGGACACAACGGTGACGGCAAGACGACGCTCGCAGAGCGCCTGCTGTTTCGCTCGGGCGCGCTGAGCCGAATGGGGAAGATCGAGGACGGCACCACGGCCTCCGACTTCGAACCCGAAGAGGAGCGCCGAGGCGGCTCCGTCAATCTCTCCATCCTTCCTGTCGAATGGACCGGCAAGAAGCTCAACGTCCTCGACACACCGGGTTATATGGATTTCCTCGGCGAGATGCTCAGCGGGCTGCTCGTCGCTGATTCAGCCCTCATCGTCATCGATGCTTCCACCGGCCCGCAGGTTGGCACGGACGCGGCCTGGAGGAGAGCCTCGGAGCGCGGCCTTGCCCGCCTGCTTGTCCTCGGCAAGATGGATCGCGAGAACGCCGACTTTGATGCCATGTTCTCGATGGCGCGAGGTCGCTACGGCAATGGTTGCGCCCCCGTGCTCGTCCCCGTCGGCGCGGGCGATTCGTTCCGCGGCGTTGTTGATGTCCTCAACAGGAAGGCCTACCTCGAGGACGGCACGGAATCGGACGTGACTGATGACATGGGCGTGGACGTGGACTCGTACCGCGAACAGGTCATCGAGGCCGCCGCAGAGGCGGATGACGACCTCGCCACCAAGTACCTGGAGGGGGAGGACATCTCGGACGAGGAGCTGCTTGCCGCGCTGCGGGCGGGTGTCACGTCGGGTGATGTCTTTCCGGTTCTCGCCGCATCCGCTCAGGCGGGCGCCGGCACGGATCCCCTCTTGAATGTCCTGGCAAACCTGACGCCAAGTCCCGCGGACGTGGACGCACCCACCGCCCAGACAGCTTCGGGTGAAGAGGCGACCATCACCCCGGACTCGACCGGCGCGCTCGCCGCCCTCATCTTCAAGACCACAGCGGACCCGTTCGTCGGCAAGCTGTCCTACTTCCGCGTGCAATCGGGCGTGATGAACACAAACAGCCAGGCATGGAACACTGCGCAGAACCAGCAGGAGCGGGTTGCGCAGATTATCGTCCCCATCGGCAAGGAGCACGCCAACGTCGACAGCCTCGCGCCGGGAGACCTCGGCGCGGTCGCCAAGCTCAACGTCTCACGCACAGGTGACACTCTGTCGACGCGTGAGGCAGGGATCGCCTTGCCGGCCATCCAATTCCCTGAGCCGATCTTCAGCGTGGCGGTTGAGGCAAAGACCAAGGCGGATCAGGACAAGATGGGCCCGGCGCTCGCGCGACTGCTCGAGGAGGATCCCAGCCTCACGATGACCCGCGAGAGTGACACGCATGAGGTCATCGTTTCCGGCCTCGGCGATTCTCACATCGACGTTGCCGTTCACAAGCTGGCGCGAAAGTTCGGCGTGGAGGTGGAGACCGGCACCCCCAAAGTGCCCTACCGCGAGACGATCCGCATCTCCACCCGCGCAGAGTACAAGCACAAGAAGCAGACCGGCGGTCACGGACAGTACGGTCACGTCGTGCTGCAACTGGAGCCGTTGAGTCGCGGCGAGGGTTTTGAATTCGGCGAGAAGGTCGTCGGTGGCGCGGTGCCCAAGAATTTCATTCCTGCGGTGGAGAAAGGCATCCGCGACACCCTGCCGGAGGGCGCGGTGGCCCACTTCCCAATCGTGGACGTCCGCGCCGTGCTGGTTGACGGCAGCTTCCACTCCGTCGACTCCTCGGAAATGGCGTTCAAGATTGCCGCGTCCACAGCCCTCAAGCAGGGCATCCAGCAGGCGCAGCCCGTTCTCCTTGAGCCGGTCATGACGCTTGAAGTTGTCACACCTGACGACTTCACCGGTGACGTGATCGGCAACCTCAACTCCAAGCGCGCCCACGTGCAGGGCATGACGACGGAGAATGAAGTGACGACGGTGCAGGCCGAGGCCCCAATGTCTGAGGTGCTCCGCTACTCGACCGAACTCCGCTCCATGACGCAGGGCCGCGCCTCATACACCATGCGCTTCTCTCACTATGAGGAGGTGCCGCAACACCTGGCCCAAAAGATCATCGACGACAGCGCCGAGTCCTAGCGCAGATCTGCTGCTAAAACAAAATCGGGGCGGCTTGTAAGCCGCCCCGACGTTTTTGTCGTTGTGAAACGATTGGCCGTTCAGCCCTGCATCAGCTTCTGGACCTCTTCAATGAGCGCCGGCAGAACCTGCTTGTAGTCGCCGACGACGCCGAAGCGCGACTCGCTGAAGATGTTGGCCTCAGGATCGCGGTTGATGGCCACGATGTTCTTGGAACCGGAGCAGCCCGCCATGTGCTGGCTCGCGCCGGACAGGGCAATCGCGAAGTACACGTCCGGCGAGACGACTCGTCCCGTGATGCCGATCATCAGGTCCTGGTCGCAGAAGCCGGAGTCGGTCGCCGCTCGTGTTGCGCCAACCGCGGACTGCGGCAACAGCGTCTGGAGCTTATAAAGCTCATTGAAGCCCGCTTCGTCGCCCATGCCGCGGCCGCCGGTCACGACAATCGTTGCATCCTCCATGCGGATGCCCTCAACCTGCGCGTCCTCATGCTTGACGAACCTGGAACGAACGGATGCGGCATCCAGGCCGACATCGACGTTGACCACGTTGCCGGAGCGGCCGCTCTGCGGCTCCGCGCCGTCATACGCCTTCATGTGGACTGTCGCGATTGCGGGCATCTTCGGGAAGGACACAACCTGCCTGAACAGGCCGCCCGCCACGGATCGCGCTGCTTGCAGCTGCCCGTCCGCAATGCTCAGCCCGGACGTGTCAGATGCGATTCCCGTCTGCAGGCGCACCGCAAGATACGGGCCAAGATCGCGCCCATTGGGCGTGTGGCCAATCAGGATGATGCGCGGGTTTGCCTGCTGGGCGATGGCGATAACCGCCGGCGTGTATGTCTCGTTCAGGTAGCTGGCGAACTGGTCACCATCCACCAGGTACACGGTGTCCGCGCCCAGATCGATGATGTCCTGCGCGCGATCTCCGACACCGCTGCCAATCAGCGCCGCCGCAATCGGCTCGCCCAGGTCCGCCGACAGTCCCTGCGCCGCGGACATCAACTCGTTCGTGATCGAGCCCAAAGAACCGTCCGCGCCCGTCTCTGCAACAATCAGAATGCCGTTCTCACCGGCCATTTCTTGTTCTCCTTCTCGTTCCGTGATTCGGAATCGTCTCTGTATGAGGCCGGCCTAGATGAGGCGTTCCTCACGCAGCCGCAGCGCCAACGCCTTGGCCGCCTCTGCCGGTGTCTCGCCCTCGATCATCTCGACGTTGGACGACTTCTCAGGCGCGAACAGGTCAACGACCTCCGTAAACGGGTCTGCCGCGTCCATCGCCTCAAGGTCTCCCTTGCCCCACACTGTTGGATCCACGCGCCGCGCCGCCATGATGCCGCGCATCGTCGCGTACCGCGGCTGTCCAAGCTCGTTGGACACGGTCACCAAGGCCGGCAGCCGCGCAGCCACAGTGTCGATGCCGTCATCGACAATGCGGTCGATCTGCACCTCGTCCCCGCTCACTTCAACGGCAATCGCGTTCGTGAGGACGGGAATATCCAGGATGGCTGCCAGGGCCGTCGCGACGATTCCCTGGTCAAGATCGGATGACTGCCTGCCGGAAAGAATGAGATCGAAATCGCCGGTCTTTCGGATCGCCGCTGCCAGCGCCGCAGCAACTGTCACGGGGTCGCCGTTCGGCAGATCAGGATCCTGAACGAGGAAGAGGTCGTCAGCGCCCATCGCCAGCGGCCGCTTGATCACGTCCAAGACGTGGCTCTCTCCAAGGCTTACGACGCTGACCGTCGTATCGGCATCGGCGTCCTTGATACGAAGCGCCGCTTCTGCGGCGTAGTTGTCATAGTCACTCACGGCTGCCGGGACGCTCGACGCGACGGCCACTCTCTTGGCCGCCCGATCCGCCGTGAACGAGCTCTGCGGCGCCTCCGGATCAGGCACTTGTTTAACGGTAACGATGATGCGCATTCATACCCCCAAAAACCCGTCTTACATGGGAACGCCCCCAGCATCTGGAGGCACTAAATGTATAGCATTCTGCGTCGATTAGTGTCAAATTGCACAAACGTGGCGGGCATCCCGCAAACGACCCTCATCAGCCCTGAATTTCCATACCTCGTGCTATACTGCCCCGAACGGCGGCACGAACAGCCGAAACTGGGCGGGGGGAGGCAGTATTGTGATCCCTGAGAAGGAATTTCTCTGGACAATCGGCGACCTCAAGTGGATACTCTTCGCGCTCGCCGGCCTCACGGTCGCCTACATCTTCTACAAGCTCTATGAGCGCGCCCAACTCTGGAAACTCGGACAACCCGCGGACCGGCTCGGCAACCCCATCACACGCGGCATCGCATTCGCACGTCTCCTCGTCACCCAGGGCTACGGCCATGAGAAGTTCCTGCGAGACCGCTACGGCGGCTTCATGCACCTCCTCATCTTCTGGGGCGCGTCCATGCTCTTCCTCGGCACCGCCGTTGGCACTGTCGAAGAAGAGTTCCTCTACCCGCTCAAGCACCAGGGAGTGCTGGAGTGGCCCATCGGCAACTGGTACCTGTATTCCTCGCTCGCGTGGGACATCGGCGGACTCATGGCTCTCGCGGGACTTACCATGGCCATCTTCCGCCGTTCCGCCATCCAGAAGCCCCACTCGCCCGGTCTCCTCGATGACAAGATCATCCTCACGCTCGCCATCATCCTCATCTTCCAGGGATTCGGCCTTGAGGGGCTCAGGCAGCTAGGCCAGACATCGTTCGGCATTGAGTATCTCGATCATCCGGATTGGGCGATCTGGTCGCCCGGCGGCTTTGCGTTCGCCGCATTCTTCTACGAATTTGCGGGCATCCGCGCCGACACGGCGGAAACGATCTATCGCGGCCTCTGGTGGTTCCACTCAGCCACCGTCCTCGGGTCTTTGCTGTACGCCGCCTTCACCCTGTCCAAGTTCAGCCACACGTGGATCTCTCCCGCCAACTGGTTCTTCCGCAACCTTGAGCCGCGCGGCAAGCTGCAGGCCATTCCCAACCTTGAAACCCGGGAGACGTTTGGCGCGGCAACACTGACCGATTTCACGTGGAAACAGCTCATGGACGGCGACGCCTGCACCCGGTGCAGCCGCTGCACGGACAACTGCCCTGCCAACATCACCGGCAAGACCCTCTCGCCGATGATGGTCATCCAGAACCTCAAGGGATACGTCGGTTCTTACGGGGAGGCGCTCTACAAGGCCGGAGGCGATGAATCCAAGGTGGAGCAGTCGCTCATCATGGCCCCTGCAGGGGAGGTCGTTGACGAGGAGGACCTTTGGTCATGCGTCACGTGCGGCGCATGCATGGAGGCCTGCCCCGTCTTCATCGAACACGTCCCCACGATCGTTGAGATGCGCCGCGCGCTCGTCATGAACGAGGGTCGCTTGCCGGAGACGGCGGAGGCCGCGCTTCGCAGCCTCGAAACGCGCGGCCACCCGTGGAGCGGCATGAGCCGCACCCGCACGGAATGGGCGGAGGGACTTGACGTTCCACTCATATCCGAAGTCGAAAACCCGGAGGACCTGGAAGTCCTGTATTGGGTCGGCTGCGCCGCGTCCATGGAAGACCGCTCCATGCGCATTGCCCGCGCAACAGGACGCATCCTCATCAGTGCCGGAATCAAGTTCGCCATTCTCGGTGATGAGGAATCCTGCACCGGCGATCCCGCTCGCCGTATCGGCATGGAGTACCTGTTCCAGCTCCAGGCCATGCAGAACGTCGAGACGCTGGACCGTTACGGGGTCAAGACAATCGTCACCACCTGCCCCCACTGCTTCAACACCCTCTCAAACGAATACCCGCAATTCGGCGGCAACTACCAGGTGATGCACCACACGCAGTACCTGCAGAGCCTCGTGGCTGACGGCCGTCTAACCCTTGACCGAACCCGCGAAGGCCCAACCTTCGGAACCGTCACCTATCACGATCCTTGCTATCTCGGCAGGCACAACGGCGTGTATGACGCGCCGCGCGAGGTCGCCGACGCCATTCCCGGCGTCGAGAGGGTCACAGAGATGGGGATGCACCGCAACCGCGCGTTCTGCTGCGGCGCGGGCGGCGGACACATGTGGATGGAAGACGGCCCCGGCCACGAGAAGATCAACCATCGGCGCACCCACCACGCCATTGACGCAGGCGCCGATGTCATCGCCGTCGCCTGCCCGTTCTGCGCCCAGATGTTTGAGGACGGCGTCCGGGTGACGGGGCAGGACGAGACGATGCGCGTTCTCGATCTCTCTGAGATGATCGTCCAGACCATCGACGAGCCGGAGCCCGCCAATGCCACCGCGGAAGACTCCGGGTCCGACTAGCGCCGAATCCCTCAAGAGGCAGAATATTCAGGGTGCGCAAACTCCCCTACGACCCTCCCAATCTGCTTATACTAGGAGTGTGAAAGTGTTCACTCTGTTTTTCTCGGCAAGCGCGGGGCACACGCTGTAGTGCTGCGCCTTCCACGCATCATGGGCTACCAGCGGCAACCCCGCAGAGAGGGCGAGAGCGAGCTCGACGAGCTTTTGCGCCCGGTGCGGGAGCTTTTTGGCCGGCTGAGGGGCGGGTCAGGCAACGGTGGCCAGGGCGGCCCGAGGCCTCCGACCGGCACAAATGGGCCGCGTCCTTCCATGCCCATCGGGACAATCGCAGGCATCATTGCCGCAGTCATCGTCCTCGTGTGGCTCGGCTCCGGCATCTACATCGTCAACCCCGGTGAGGTCGCCGTCGTCCGAACATTCGGCAACTGGAACGGCGATCAGCAGACAGAGGGACTGCATTGGCACATCCCCTGGCCTGTGGAGCGCCAAGATGTCCTGAGCATTCAGCGTGTCCAGAACATGGAGCTCGGATTCAGAAGCGTCGGCGAAATCGGCTCAGGCGAGGGCCTTGTTCAAAGGCCGACTGAATCACGGATGATCACCGGCGACGAGAACCTCGTTGACGTCCAGCTGGTTGTTCAGTACCGCATTCGTGACGCCGGCGCGTTCCTCTTCAACGTCAAGGATCCGTCTGAGGATGGACGGCCTGACGGATTCACGTTGCGGGATGCGACGGCGTCCGCGCTGAGACAAGTCGTGGGACAGCGTCCCATCGACGATGTGCTGACAACGGGCAAGGAAGTGGTGCAGGTTGAAACGCAGCAACTCCTGCAGCGGCTGTTGGACGACTATGGCACCGGCATCATGGTGGTCAACGTCCAGTTGCAGGACGTCCAGCCGCCGGATGAAGTGCAGGAGTCATTCAAGGACGTCATCAGCGCGCGCGAGGATCGCGCCCGATTCATCAATGAAGGCGAGGCGTATCGAGAGGACATCGTCCCCAAGGCGCGCGGTGAGGCCGCTCGCGTCGTGCAAGCTGCCGAGGCCTTCAAAGTGGAGCGCGTGCGTGAGGCAACGGGTAATGCCAGCCGGTTCCTTGAGCGGCTGCGTGAGTACCGCAATCACCCCGAAGCAACGCGTCGCCGCCTCTATATCGAAATGATGGAGCGTATCCTCCCGAGGGTCGAAGTGATCGTCGTCGACGATGAAATCGGCGGCAACGTTCTGCCGTTCCTGCCCCTGACTGACCAGGAGACGGGGGCCTAGCCATGCAGCAGCGCCAACAAGGGCTCCCGAACATACGGCGACTGGTCAGCATCGCCGTGATCTTGTTGGGCGGCGCTCTCCTCATTCTTCTCAGTCAGAGCGTCTATATTGTCGACGAGACTGAGCAGGTCATCATTACCCGCCTCGGAGAGTATCGGCGTGAGGCCACCGAACCCGGCCTCCGCTTCAAGACGCCGTTCATTGAGTCAGTGCACCGGATAGAAAAGCGCCTGCTGCGGTTTGACTCGGAGCCGTCCGAATTCCTCACCGCCGAGAAGAAGGCGCTCATCATCGACTCCTACGCCCGCTACCGCATTATCAACGCCCGGCAGTTCTTTGAGGTCGTCCGCACTGAGTTGGGCGCTCGCGGCAGGTTGGAGGCCATCATCTCCTCGGAAATCCGCGAGGAGGTCGCCACTCATGATCAGATCGAAGTCATCCGCGATAACCGCGAGTCTCTGATGCGCAACGTCACGGAGCGCAGCAACGTCAAGGCGCTAGAGTTTGGCATGTCGGTTGTCGACGTCCGCATCGTCGGAGCGGACTTCCCGCCTGAGGTTGCCAACAGCGTCTACGACCGGATGCGCTCAGAACGAACACGAATCGCCAACCGCTTCCGCGCGGAAGGTGATGAGGAGAAGGCAAAGATCGAGGCTGAGGCCGATCTCGAGCGCGCCCAGATTCTCGCCGAGGCCAATGAGCGGGCGCGGACTATTCGCGGTGAGGGTGAGGCAGAGGCTATCAGCATCCAGGGTCTGGCCATTGACACCGATCGCGATTTCTACAACTTCGTCAGAACCCTTGAGGCCTATGAGCTTTCCCTGACGGACGGCACAACCCTTGTGGTTCCGCTGGATTCGGACTTCTATCAGTTCCTGACGGACGTTTACCCGATCGGCGACGAACGCCGCACCGACTAAACCTCTCCGTCATTCCCGCCTTCGCGGGAATCCATAATCCCCGAAACGCCACTTAGGCCGTAATGCCGCTGCCAACCGGGCAATGCTCCGCCAGCACGCATTCGGAGCACAACGGCTTTCGCGACTTGCACACGTCCTTGCCATGTGCCACGAACAGCGCATGGTATTCGTTGAACAACTGCACGTCCGTCGGCAGGGATTCATGAAAGAGAGCGCGCACGGTCTCGTATGAGGGCCTGGACTCTGCATCGATAATGCCCAGCCGGCCCAGCACGCGGATAGTATAGGCGTCGATGACAAAGGACGGCAGGTTTCCCGCGTAGAGCAGCATTGAATCCGCCGTCTCCGGCCCAACGCCGTGGAGGGCCAACAGTTCCTCACGCAGTTCGTCAAGAGGTTTGGAGGCGAACAGTCTCTCAATGTCATCGTCATAGCCGGCAAGGTACTCTCCGAGCGCGCGGAGTTTGCGCGCCTTTGCGTTGAAATAGCCGGATGAGCGGATCAGGGCGGCAAGGTCTTCGAGTGGCCGCGTCCGCAGCGCCTCCGGGTTGAGAGCATCGGCCTCCCGCAGCGCGGAGATCGCCTTCTCCACGTTCGTCCACGCCGTGTTCTGCGTCAGGATCGCCCCGACCATCACCTCGAACGGCGTCTCGCCCGGCCACCAGTGCTGCTCGCCGTATGCCGCGAAGAGCCGGTCGTAGAGTTCAGGCAAGCCGAGGGGGTTCTTCCGCCTACGGCGGCGACCCGTCTTATTCGTTGTCACGAACGAGCCTCGCGCCAAGTTCATAGGCTTTCGTCAGAGCATCGGGGCTGCCCTGCACGTCGGTTGGGCGCACGACGCCGGAAACCAGCAGACGCTCCGCCTCACGGAAGTGCATACTCACCAGCCAGGAGCGCGTGGCCTGCACCGCGCCGTCAAACTCCGTCGGGTCGTCTCGGTCGGCGGTAGCGATGATGAGCGCCCTGCCCGGGTTGCTGTCACGCCGCAGCTGTTGATTCATGACGTACTTTCGGACCCACATCGGCTGCGTCCGGTCATAGAGCGCCTTTGTTTGCGCGGGCACGCCGCGAAACGCGATAGGAAAAGCGATATAGATCAGGTCCACGGACCGCAGTTTCGCGTACAGCGCTTGCATATCGTCCAGCACCGTGCAGACGCCGGTGAGCAAACAGTCTTCGGACTGCGGGCAGATGCAAGGGTTGATTGAAAGATCGAGGAGGCTAATGAGTTCCGTGTCTGCGCCGGCGTCTCGCGCACCCGCAAGCGCTCGCTCCAACAGCGTCTCACTGTTGCCGCCGCGCCGCGTACCGCCTGCGATTCCAAGCACTGAAATAGTCACAGTCGGATTATAGGGGTGCGAGCAGTGCGGTACGATGGAACACACGGCGGAAAGAGGGGGCAGGGGGAGGAAATGACAACAACCACGACGGCGTTCCGGCAGCGGCTGCGCGAGGCGAGTGAACGCAACAATTCCCTGCTCTGTGTTGGCCTCGACCCCGACCCCGCCGAGATGAACGGTCGTGACATTGCAGATTTCTGCATCGCGATCATCGACGCCACGATCGACCTTGTCTGCGCCTACAAGCCGAATCTCGCCTTCTATGAGGCGCACGGCTCGGTGGGGTACGCCGCGCTTGAGAGAATTGTCGCTCACGTCAACGGGCATGTGCCCGTGCTAGGTGACGCCAAGCGGAATGACATCGGCAACTCAGCACGCTTCTACGCACAGGGGCTGTTCGAGACGATGGGCCTCGACGCCGTCACCGTCAACCCGTTCCTTGGCAGGGACAGCCTCCAACCGTTCCTTGATTATGAGGACAAGGGTGTGTTCATCCTGTGCCGCACCTCCAACCCTGGCGGCGCAGACCTGCAGGGCCTCAGCGCCTCCTACGACGGCGTGCCGATGCCGCTGTATGAAGCCGTTGCCCACCTGAGCAACTCCTGGGACACAAACGGCAACATCGGCCTCGTGACGGGCGCAACGTACCCGTCCGAAGCAAAAAGAATCCGGGAGATTTGCCCTGGCATGCCTTTCCTCGTTCCCGGCGTTGGCACGCAGGGCGGCGAGCTTGAGTCGGCCCTGTCAGCGACGCTTGATGCAGACGGCGGCGGCATCCTGGTCAATTCATCGCGAGGAATCCTCTACGCCTCCACCGGCGCGGATTTCGCAGACGCCGCCCGCATGGCCGCGGAGAATCTCCGAACCCAGATACAGGCCGCCCGCCCGTCCTCCTAACACATCTCCGTTAGACCGCTCCCACGAGCGATAAGGTGACGGTGACGGAGATGAGGCTTGCAAGCGTTCCTGCCACGACGATTCCGCTGGCAAGCTCCGGCCTGCCCTTGTACTGCGTCGCCAGGATGATGGTCAGGACGGCGGTGGGCATTCCCGCCACGACGATGAGCACCTTCGAGGTCAGATCGTCGAATTGCAGCAGTTGAACGAGTCCATACGCAACGAGAGACGACAGGACCAGCCGGATCGCAACGACGCCCGCAATCGCTCGCGCTCCCGCCATCTCTCTCGTTGACGCAAGCTGGATTCCCAGGACGATGAGCATGGCCGGAATCGCCGCGTCGCCCATGATCTGGGCAGGCTGCTGGATGAAGTCCGGCAGTTCAATTGCCAACATGCTGACGGCAAGGCCGAGAACCGCCGCGTAGCTTGTGGGCAGCTTGGCAACCGACACGAGCGAGCCGACCAGGTTCGACTGGGCGCGGGAGGCGATGAACGCGCCAACCGTCCACGCGAGGATGGCCTGCGTCACAAAGAACACCACGGCGATGGCCAACCCTTCGTCTCCGAACGCGAACAGCGCCACAGGTAAGCCGTAGTTGCCGGCGTTCATAAACAGCGCGCCAATGACAAAGGTCGATTGCGCGTCTTGCGGCACTCTCATCGCGCGGGCGGCGACATAGGCAATGACGTAGAGGGACGCCATCAAGAGCAGGCTGAACGCGGCGATGCGAGCAAGGTTCTCAAGGGCGACCTGCGTGGTGGCGAGGCCGTTGAACACGAGCGCGGGGCTGAAGATGAAGAGGATCGCCTGGCTCAGCGGCTCCGGTGAGATTGGTCTGAACCTGTGAACAAGCGCCCCGACCGCCGCCATCAGGAAGACGGGAAAGACGACGCTGATGAAGATACTCAGGAAGTCCATTCAGCGTTGATGCGGTCAAGGAGGTCCGGCAGCTCGTCCAGTGAGCCGATCACACGGGCATCCTGATAGCCCTCGAACACGCCATCCCTGTCGAGGAGGATGGGCAGGATGCCGATGCCCGCCGGGCCCTGCACGTCCGCAAGCGGCTGATCGCCCACGTGGACAACCTCATCGGCGCTTGCCCCTGCCCTCTTGAGCGCTTCCTCAAATATCGGAGCGTTGGGCTTGGCGACGCCGATCTCCTCTGACGTGACCGCAAAGGACATGAACTCAGCGATGCCGAGGTCGAGCAGCGTCTGTGCCAGGCCGCCCTCGAAATTGGTGACAACGCCGATGGAGTACCCTTTGTCCCGGAGCGTCTGCAGCGACGGCACAACATCGGGGAACATCGCGAAGCCCTGCCGTGTCTCCCAGACCCGCTCAAAGATGCGGCTCGCCAATTCAAGGTCCACCGTCACTCCTGCGCCGGCGAGCAGCAACATCTCATACCGCCCCCACAACTCGCTCACCTGCTCCGGCGTGCGACGGCTCAGCGGGAGTTTTCCGTTCTCCTCTGAGAGGAACTGGTCGGCGGCGGGATAGGCGCGGAGGACGGCGTTCGTATCGACCGTGATGTCGAATTCTGCGCAGGCGGCGGCCTGTATCTGCTCGCGTCGTGGCTCGAACCTGACGATGGTGTTGTAGAAGTCCAGGGAGATTGCCCGAATGCGCGCCATAGCAGTTCTCATCGTACCATTGGCGCGTTCTGACCAGCGTGAGCGCGGTACCTAAATCCGGCGCCTGTACCCTTGACCCCAAGCACGCTCAGAACGTAGCATGACGCAATCCGATGGCAGCGCGGAACGGGATAATCGGGTCTTTCACCCATCGACAAAATGGGATTGGCAATCCAACGCCTGAGTTGATTGAGAACCAAGGGGGTTTCAGCAGATGAATTCCAGCCTGATCAGCAAGATCGAGAAGGCGCGGAAGTACGCCGAGGAGCGGGACGACCGTATCAGGTTTGAGTCGTTTCGCGCCCGAATTTCCGGCGACAACAGCGAGCACGTCGTCGAGCTGAAGGATGGCGTCTTTACGTGCGACTGCGACTTCTTTGCAGGCTGGAGCTCTTGCAGTCACGTGATGGCACTGGAACGCATCCTGGGCGCAACCATCCCTGAGCCGCCCGTCCCCGAGCACCGCTAGGCGTCAAACAGCGGCCTCAGCCGCGCGTAGGTCCGGTCGAGACTCTCCGGGACCAGCTTCGTCTCGCCGACGACGGCCATGAAATTCGTGTCGCCACCCCACCGTGGGACCACGTGCAGGTGCAGATGCCCCGGCACGCCCGCGCCCGCCAAACGTCCGATGTTCATGCCGACGTTGAACCCGTCCGGCCCGTACTCGTCCTTGATGATTCCGGCGCTCCGCTGAGCCAACGCCCACATCTCCGCGCCGGTCTCCGCAGGCAACTCGTCCAGCGCCCCGATGTGCTCGTATGGCGCGACCATCAGGTGACCCGTGTTGTACGGGTAAAGATTCAGGATGACGAATGAGCGCTCTCCGCGGTGGAGAATGTAGACCTCATCGTCCTTGTCGAGAGTCGGATTCTCGCAGAGAAAACACGTGGGCGCGCCCTGCTCTCCGGTCTGGCCGGTCACGAATTCTGCCCTCCATGGAGTCCACAGGCGTTCCATGGCATCCCTGCCTTACGGCGCAAGAAACTGGACCGTCGGCGGCGGCGCGTCGAGTTGCTCAAGGAATGCCTCGACGGTTGTGACGGGCAGCATGCAGATGTAGTTCTCACAGACGTAGGCCGTCGCCGTGTCATTGATCATGGAGCGCCCTTCCAGCACGGGCAGATCACCCCACTCGAATGCCTCATCCGGCGTGGCGGCGACCACGATCTTGTTCGGCATGAATCGCGTATTCAGGGCGTCCAGCAGTTCGCCCATGTCGTCCGCCGCCCTGTCGCCGATGAGCGCGATCTCCTTGGTGGAGCCGATGGCGAAATCGAGCGCGGCGAGCCAGTGGCCGACCGCAGTCGGATAGCGTTCCATGTACATGTGGACGCTGCGGAGCGCCCTTTCAGCAATGGCGTGATAGTTTCCGTTGCCGGTGAGCGCATAGAGGCGCAGCAGGATTTCCGTTGCGGCCGCGCCGCCGGACGGGGTGGCGTTGTCCAGCACAGTACGGGGGCGAACCACGAGCGACTCCGCGTCACTGCCGATGTCGTAGAAGATCGATGCCGCGTCATCCCAGAAGAGCTCGATGATGCTGTCCGCCAATGACACGGCCTCATCCAGCCAGCGCCGATCAAAGGTGAGTTCAAAGAGCGAGATGAGGCCGTTGGCGAGGTTGGCATAGTCTTCCAGGTAGGCAGGAATACGGGCCTCGCCGTCCTTCCAGGTTCGCAGGAGACGGCCCTCCGGGGTGCGCATCATCTCAACCAGGAACGCCGCCTGCTTTTCCGCGGCGTCCCGGTAGTCAGCCCTGCCAAGCGCTCCCGCTGTTTCGGCAATCGCCCTCAGCAGCAGCCCGTTCCAGCCCGTCAGGACCTTCTCATCGCGGAACGGCCGTATCCTGCCCTCTCGCGCCTCAAGCAGGGTCTGACGCGAGTGGGCGAGCGATTCATAGACGTCCTCAACAGACGTGCTGTGGCGCGCAGCCAGTTCATCGTCGGATGCGGCGCGGTTGAGGACGGACGAGCCGCTGTTCTCAAAGTTGCCGGACCCGGTGACGCCGTAGGCCTCGCAGAACAGGGCGGCGGCGGACTCATCGCTCAGCGCCGCACTGATCTCAGCCGGCGTCCACACATAGAACTTGCCCTCTTCGCCCTCGCTGTCCGCGTCCAGCGTGGAGTAGAATCCGCCCTCCGGAGACTGCATCTCACGCAACAGGAAATCGACGGTTTCCTCCACGACGCGCCGGAAGTCATCCCGCTTGGTGAGCTGCCACGCATGGAGATAGACGCCGATGAGCAGCGCATTGTCGTACAACATCTTTTCGAAATGGGGAACCAGCCATTGGGCGTCCGTGCTGTAGCGATGGAAACCGCCGCCCAGGTGGTCGTATAGCCCGCCCGCCGCCATGTGCTCCAGCGTGGTCTCAAGGATGGCGCGGGCATTGGAATCGTCATCGTTGGAGGAGATGTAGCGCATCAGGTATTCCAGCAGCATGGGCTGGGGGAACTTGGGCGCGGCCATGAACCCACCGTTTACCGCGTCAAACGTGCTGCTGAGCCGCGTAAATCCCTCGGTAAACAGATCCGTGGACAACAGCGAGTCCTGCCCGCTTGATGCCACGGTGGCGCGGCGGAGATGGTCGACGATGTTCTGCCCTGCCTGTTTGATCTCCGACTTACGTGCCGAGTACGCATCCAGCACGGTGGTCAGGACGCGCGGGAAGCCGGGCATCCCGGGGCGGTCCTCCGGCGGATAGTATGTGCCGCCGAAGAACGGCGAGCCGTCCGGCGTCAGGAAGACGCTCAGCGGCCAGCCGCCGTGGCCGGACAGCGCCTGCACCGCATCCATGTACACGGAGTCGATGTCCGGCCGCTCCTCTCGATCCACCTTGATTGACACGAAATTGTCGTTGAGGAGCCTGGCCGTGTCCCGGTTCTCGAATGATTCGCGCTCCATCACGTGGCACCAGTGGCAGGACGAGTAGCCGATGCTGAGGAAGATGGGCACGTCGCGCTGCTGCGCCGCCGCCAGCGCCTGCTGCCCCCACGGGTACCAGTCCACAGGGTTATGCGCGTGCTGCTGCAGATATGGGCTTGTCTCATCGATAAGGCGATTCGGCACGCTGCGCCTCCCCGTTCCCTTGCGAGCGCCCGAGCGCGCCCATTGTCCCCTGTTGCCTCCGCGAATGGCGGCGGTTGTCTAGTCGTTCTCGCCCTGCGACCACTGCCAGAGGGCGGGCTTGATGCGCTCCAGGATGAGGATGCCCTTGCGCGTATCACTTGCCAGACGCGCCGGGTCGCTCTTTGAGACGCGCCGCTTGAACAGCCAGTACGTGAACGTCTTGTATTCGTCCAATGAGGATCGGACGGGCGCGTTGGCCCTCCGGCCTGTCGCAAGGCGAAACTCTGTGCGGAGATCGCCGATTGGCGCTCCGTAGAGGCGGTTCATCGCTTCATCTTCAATGAGGTTCTCACGAGCGGCGAGATTCTGCTGCGCCTTCGCAACCTCCTCGATGTTGGCCTGCTGCAGCGCCTCTTCCACTACCACGCCGTACAGGAAGTTCAGGTGGGCGGCATGCTTGCCGTGGCCGATGCTGCGGCGAAAGAGTTCGGCGTTGATGTGGACGGGCGCCCTGCCCTCGAACAGCAGCCGCGTCGCTTCCCGTTCAGGTATCACGTCGCCCGCCGCGTCAATCAGCCTCTCCGCGAGGAGCAGCCAGTCAAAGGCCTCCCCTGCAATGACGTAGGTATACTCGCGCCCGTTCAGTTTCTCGCCCGGCGCGCTCCACTCGGCGACGGCGTTGAGGAGAGCGAGGAACCAGTTCTCGCCGCCACGCGCGGCGGCAATGAACGACTCAATGATCTCCTCCGGGGTTCGATGTTCTTGCGCCCCATTGGCATGTGGGGCCTCAACGTCGACAACCGTCTGCGCGGAGGCGCGCGACTGCGGAGTCATAGCGACTCAGCCGGCCGAATCGTCGGTGTTTTCAGTAAGCGGCGCATCAGGCACCGGCTCCATGGCATCTCTTGTACTTGAGGCCGCTGCCGCAGAAGCAGGGATCGTTGCGACGAATCTTGGGAGTAGCGCGGCGAACGGTGCCCCGGGCCACTTGCGCGTCCGGCGCCTGTCCGCTCGCATCTCGCTGCTGGGAGGCCATCGGGCTTTCGGCCATCCCGCCCCGTCCTGCCACCGCGCCGTTTGGCGCGACACCATTGGCCGCAGCCGCGACGCGCCGGGTGGGTTGGGCGGATACGTCAAGATGGAGCACGGTGCGGACGATGCCGTTGCGTAGGCGGTCCATCAGCTCCTGGAACATGCCGTGGCTTTCCTGCCGGTACATGACCAGCGGATTGCGCTGCCCGTACGCCTGCAGTCCGGCGCTCATGCGCATCTGCTCCATGGCGGTCAGGTGCTGAACCCAGAGAGTATCCAGCGTCTGCAACAGGACGAGGCTTTCCACGTCCCGCAACCGTTCTGCCCCAACCTCTTCTTCGATCTCCTCATAGACGGCCAGCGTGTATTCGACCAGCTCGTCCGTAATCTCCGTTCGCGTCAGGTCGAGCATCTGGCCTGCCTCAAGCCAGTCCGGGGCCGGAAAGGCGGCGCGTACGGCCGCCACAAACCCCTCGACGTCCCAGTTGGCCGGATCACGGTCTCCCAGATGCACGTCAGCGATGGCCGCGCACTCATCCGCGATCATCTGCCGGATGTTTTCCCGCAGGTCCTCTGACTGCAGGACCTTGGCGCGCTCCGAATAGACGATGGAGCGTTGGCGGTTGATGACATCGTCGTACTCAACGAGGTGTTTCCGTACTTCAAAGTTGTTGCCCTCGACGCGAACCTGCGCGTTCTCAAAGGCTCGCGAGACCATACGGTTCTCGACGGCATCGTCGTCCTTGAGACCGGACCATGACATGATCGACTTGACCCGATCCCCGCCGAACCGCTTGATGATCTCGTCCTCAAGCGAGACATAGAATTGCGACGCGCCCGGATCGCCCTGCCGTCCTGCGCGGCCACGGAGCTGGTTGTCGATGCGCCGGGCCTCGTGCCGTTCGGTGCCGAGGATGAACAGGCCGCCCAGGTTGAGCACCTCATCATGCTCTCGCTGCCAGTCATCCGCGTCGCGGCCATCCGGGTTGCCGCCAAGAATGATGTCCGTGCCGCGACCGGCCATGTTGGTGGACACGGTGATCGCGCCGAGCCGCCCGGCCTGCGCGACGATCTGCGCCTCGCGGTCATGCTGCTTGGCGTTGAGAACCTCGTGCTCCAGACCCTCACGCCGGAGGAGGGCACTGAGTCGTTCCGACGTGTCGATGGAGGCCGTGCCCACAAGCACGGGTCTGCCCTCGTCATGCAGTTCCCGGAGCGTGCGGACGATGGCATTGAACTTGCCCTCCTCGTTCAGATAGATGAGGTCGGGTTGGTCATCACGCACGGATGGCTTGTTGGTGGGGATGGGCAGCGGGTCCAGGTTGTATATCTTGAGGAACTCTTCGGCCTCTGTGGACGCCGTGCCCGTCATGCCCGCAAGCCGCTCGTACATGCGGAAATAGTTCTGGAGCGTGATCGTGGCAAGGGTCATGGACTCCCGCCGAATCGACACACCCTCCTTCGCCTCAAGCGCCTGGTGGAGACCCTCGGAATAACGTCGGCCCGGCATCAGGCGGCCCGTGAACTCATCCACAATGACCACTTCACTCTCATCATTGACGACATATTCCTTGTCGCGGTGATAGACGAACTCCGCCTTGAGCGCGTTCTCAAGGAAATGCACCGCCGTGTAATGCTCCGGCGCATAGAGGTTGTCGACGTTCAGCGCGCGTTCAACCTTGGTGATGCCGCCCTCTGTCAGCGACACCGCGCGCGTCTTGGGATCGATCGCGAAATCATCTTCCTCAGTAAGGCGGCGCGCCAGTTGCGCGAACTGCCCGTAGCTCTGCGTCGGCGTCTGCCCCGGACCGCTGATGATCAGTGGCGTCCGCGCCTCATCGATGAGGATGTAGTCAACCTCGTCAACGATGGCGTAGACAAGCTCACGCTGCACGCGCTGCTCTGCCGTGAGAGCAAGGTTGTCCCGAAGATAATCGAAACCGAACTCGGAATTCGTGCCGTACGTGATGTCCGCGGCATACGCCTCCCGCCGATGAACGGGGCGCATGCCTTCATCCGACTCCTCATTGTCGGGGTCATAGAGCAGGGACGCGTCGTGCTGCAGGCAGGCAACGGATATGCCGAGAGCGTGGTAAACGGCGCCCATCCATGAAGCGTCGCGCCTTGCCAGGTAGTCGTTCACCGTGATGACGTGTACACCCCTGCCCGTCAGCGCGTTCAGATACACCGGGAGCGTGGCGACGAGCGTCTTTCCCTCACCCGTCCGCATTTCTGCGATGCGCCCCTGGTGCAGCGTGATGCCGCCGATGATCTGCACGTCAAAGTGCCGCATTCCAAGCACGCGCTTCGAGACCTCACGCACGGCGGCGAACGCCTCCGGCGCCAGATCATCTAGGGTTTCCTTACTCGCCAGGCGCTCGCGGAATTGGTCGGTCATCCCTCGCAGTTCATCATCACTCAAACGCGCGAAACGGCCCTCGAGCGCATTGACTTCATCCACGGCGGGCTGCATGCGCTTGACGGCGCGTTCGCTGCCGTCACCGAGAATCTTGCGGAGTTTGCTGATCACGCCACGCGTCCTCCGCCAATCACCGTTTGCAGGACGTACGTCATAACACCCAGACCCACGCGGTTGCGGCGGAGGTAGGCTGCGCGGGGGTCCGCGTCAAACCATTCCGGCAACTCCACCGTGCGCGGCATGGGGTGCAGCACGATGGCATCCTGCTTCAAATCTTGCTGTGCCTGTTCTGTCATGATGATTGGCCTGTTCGCGGAGCCGCGCTCCGCCTGTACCCGCGTCATATACAAAACGTCGGTTTCCTTAAGGATACCGCGACTCAGGAAATCGGTCTCTTTCAGCTTCGGCGCGGTCTTTCTCACTGCCAGTGACGTGAGATCCGATGACAGGCGCAGACCCGGATCCGTGACGACGGTGATGTGATTGTCGAACAGCGCAAGGGCCATGATCAGGCTGTGGATGGTGCGCCCATGCAGCGCGTCCCCCGTCATCGTGACGTTCAGGCCGCTCAGCCTGCCGAACTGTTGGTAGATCATAGCGAGGTCGATGAGCGTCTGCACAGGATGCTCCCCCGCGCCGTTGCCGGCATTGATCACAGGGCAGGCGCTCGCCGCCGTCGCCACGGTCATGGATTCGGTGTCAGGATGGCGGAGAATCAGCGCCGCGATGCCGTAGTCGGCCAGCACGCGGATCGTGTCAGCCAGGCTCTCACCCTTGCTGACCGAGCTTGCGCTGACATCGAGGGGAATGACATCAAGCCCCAACACGCGGGCGGCGAATTGGAACCCCAAACGCGTGCGCGTGCTCGCCTCATAAAAGGCGGTGGCGACGGTGCGGCCGTCTCGCGCCGTGAGCGCCGCACCGTCCGGCGTGGGTCTTTCGGCGAGTTCCCTGACAGCCAGCAATAGAGCTTCGGAGGACATGCCCTGCAGGGTGATGAACGATTTGCCCTCGGCTAACACCCCGGTCGCCTCCCTGCTCCGCGGCAGTGCGCCGGGATGAGAGCCGCGGCGCGCGCCACGCCTCCGCTATTGCTGGAACATCTCCCCGACCGATCGGTTGAAGTGAATGCGTCTGATGGCTTCACCCAGGAGCGGCGCGACGGACACCACCCTGATGTTCATCCCGTCCGTGTTCTTGTTGTCGATGGGCAGCGTGTCTGACACGACGAGCTGATCGATGACACTCCCCCGCAGGCTTTCGCTGCCTGGTGTGGACAGGACGGGATGCGTCACAGCAGCGGACACGCTCGTCGCGCCATGCTCTAATACGGTTTCCGCCGCCGCCACAAGCGAGCCGCCCGTATTGACCTCGTCATCAACGATGATCGCCTTGCGGCCTTTCACCTCGCCAATCACGCTGACGCTCTCCGAGCGATCGCTGTTGCCAAGTCGGCGCTTCTCGATGATGGCGAGGGGCTCTCCCCACCGCTCCGCCACGTCACGCGCGCGTTTCGTGCTGCCCACGTCGGGCGCGACAACCACGCCTGCGGAATCGGTATCAAGGAAATAATCGGCAATCAGCGGCAGAGCGGTCAGTTCATCGACGGGGACGTTGAAGAAGCCCTGGATCTGCCCGGCGTGCAGGTCAATGGTGAGAACGCGCTCTGCGCCCGCCACCTGGATGAGGTCTGCGATCAGTCGCCCCGTAATGGGAACGCGCGGCTGGTCTTTCTTGTCCGTGCGGCCATAGGCGTAATACGGGACGACAGCCGTGACACGGCCCGCAGAGGCGCGCTTGGCCGCGTCAATCATGATCAGGAGCTCCATGATGTTTTGGTTCACGGGGCTCGAGAACGGCTGGACTAGAAAGACGTCGCGACCCCGGATGTTCTCCTGGAACCGCACAAAGATGTTCTCGTTGGAGAACTGGAAGACCTCAACCGCTCCGGGCTCGATATCGAGGTATTGGCAAACATCAGTCGCAAGGGCTTGGTGGGCATTACCGGAAAAGATCCGCAAGTCAGAATTCTGGTACACCCCGCCCCCTTGCCTACCCCGATCCGCCGCGCCGACCCAGCCTCAGTATAGCATTGCAGCCGCCCTATCTTAAGTGCGCCCGTCACGTGGGCACGCGCTTTCCGATGGGCTCCGCCTTATGGAAAGACCGCCCTGTGCCATACTTGATGAGTCGCGCAGATTCGAACACGTGGAGAAGAAATGGGCGCAACCGCGGTTATCGGAGCGCAGTGGGGAGACGAGGGCAAGGGCAAGGTCATCGATCTGCTCGCGGAGCAGGCCGACTACGTTGTGCGGTTCTCCGGCGGCAACAACGCAGGCCACACCGTCATCAACCACCTCGGCGAGTTCCGGCTGCACCTCGTTCCCGCAGGCATCTTCAACTCCCAGACCACGTGCATCATTGGCAACGGCGTCGCCATTGATCCCGAAGTCTTGCTTGGCGAAATGGACCAGCTGGAAGCCGCCAACATCGATACCTCGCGCCTGCTGATCAGCGATCGCGCCCACATCGTCTTTCCGTATCACAAAATCCTGGATGAACTGGAGGAGGGACGACTGGACGCCAACGCCATCGGAACGACACGGCGCGGCATCGGGCCGGCTTTCACGGATAAGACCGCACGGCGCGGCCTCCGCATGGGGGACCTGCTCGACCGCGAGGGGCTGCGCGCCAAGCTGGAAATCGCCATGGAGTATGTGAACCTCGTCCTGCAGGGCGTGTACGGCCACCCGGCGATCGCGGTTGAGGATATCTATGAGCAGTGCCGCCACTGGGCGGAGAGGCTGAGCGGCGTCATCCAGCAGACGGAGTTGATCATCAACCGCGCCCTGTTGGAGCAGCGAGAGGTGCTCCTGGAAGGGGCGCAGGGCACTCTGCTCGACCTCGATTTCGGAACATACCCCTACGTCACCTCCTCCCATCCGGGAGCGAGCAGCGCCTACCAGGGCGCGGGTATCGGGCCGATTCGAATCGACCACATTGTCGGCGTCTTCAAGGTGTACTGCACACGTGTTGGCGGCGGCCCGTTCCCCACTGAACTCAACGATGAGCACGGCGAGCATATCCGTGAGGTCGCGCACGAATACGGCGTCACCACCGGGCGGCCACGCCGCATCGGCTGGTTTGACGCGCCGATGGCGCGCCTGTCCAACCTGGTCAACGGCTACTCATCCGTCATCCTGACTCGCCTCGATGTTCTGGATCAGCTTGAGACAATCAGGATCTGCACCGGCTACCGGCTTGGCGGGCAGACACTCGATTTCCCCCCAAGCTCCGCAGCCGATCTTGCGGAATGTGTCCCGATCTATGAGGAACTGCCCGGCTGGCTTGAGCCAACCAGCGACTTCCGGCACGTGCAGGACTTGCCCAAGAACGCTCGCGCCTACATCGATCGGCTTGAAGAGCACATCCAGGCGCAGGTGAGCATGCTGTCCATCGGCCCCCGCCGCGACGAGAACATCATCGTGAGGCCCGCGCTCTAGACCGGCAGGTCTACGTCGTACTGCGAAAGAACGTCCTCGATGTGGGCGCGGGTGGCATCATCCGCCTCCGTCAGCGGCAGCCGTGGTGAGCCAACGTCCATGCCCATCGTGTTCAGCATGTGCTTCACGGGAATCGGATTCGCCACCACGAACAGCGCGTCGATGAGCGGTAGGAGCCGCCGATGGGCGGCCGCGGATTCTTCTCGCGCGCCGTCAAGGAACGCATAGATCTTCCTCGAAATCTGCTTGCCCACCATGTGCGCCGCCACACTGACGACGCCGTAGCCGCCCACCGCCAGCACGGGCACTGTGTCCGCGTCATTGCCGGACCAGACATAAAAGTCGTCATCCGCCGTTTCAATGATCCGGGCGATCTGGCCGATATCCGCGCTCGCCTCCTTAACACCGGCGATGTTGTCGACGTGGCTGAGTCGGACCGTGGTGGCGGCGGTCATGTTGAGTGACGTGCGGCTCGGCACGTTGTACAGGATGCCGGGGATGCCGACGGACTCCGCGATGGCAACGAAGTGGCGATAGAGCCCGTCTTGTGGCGGCTTGTTGTAGTACGGCACGGTCATGAGGATGCCGTGCACGCCGAGTTTCTCAGCCTCTTGCGAAAGCTCAATGCTCTCGGCGGTGTTGTAGGTGGTGGTTCCTGCGATGATATGCGCGCCGTTGCGGTTGGCCACCTCAAGCGTGGTCTCATAGAGGCGGAGCTTCTCCTCCGCTGTCAGCGTCGGTCCTTCGCCCGTCGTGCCCGTGACGACGAGTCCCTCAGTGCCGGAGTCGATGAGGGCCTGCGCCAGCTTAGCCGCCTGCTCGTAGTTGACGTTGCCGTCGCTGTCGAACGGCGTCACCATTGCCGTGAGCACCCGTCCAAAGGGCGCGCCATTGCGGTCTCTCATCGTCCCCTCCCCCACGTATCGGCTTGCCGTCTCCCGGGTCGATGTACGGATTGTAGTACGTTTCGGGCTAGTAGGTGCGGCCGGTTGGGCGGGGGCCGAAGATGGCGGTCCCGAGGCGCACGATGGTGGAACCCTCCTGGATGGCGGCTTCGTAGTCCCCGGACATTCCCATCGAAAGGTGCGGCAAGTCCGCGCCGGAGATGGAGTTGGAAAGCTCGTCCCGGATCTCTCTCAGGCGTCGGAACGGCGGACGGGCCGCTTCGTTCTCGCCCGCCATCGGTCCGACGGTCATCAGTCCTACGACGTTCAGATTCGGCAGCTCGATGATGCGCCGCGCGTCATCCATGAACGCTGCGACGATCTCCTTGTCCCGCTCCAGGGGCAGTTTGAATCCCTCCCGCTGGGGTGTGTTGGTGAAGTCGATTTCAAGCAGCACGTCAATCGGTTCCGACTCCAGCCGCTCGATACGCTGATCGAGTGCCTCAGCGAGACGGAGTGAGTCAACCGTGTCGATAGCTTGAAAGATCTCCAGCGCTTGCCGCACTTTGTTGCGTTGGAGGTGGCCGATCATGTGCCAGGTGGGCGTTGCGACGCCCTTCTCTGCGGCCAACGAATTGGCGGCATTGATCTTGGGCGCGGCCTCCTGCACCCAGTTCTCGCCGAAATGCGTCAGGCCATGGCGAATCGCGGCGATCACGCGGTCGGGCTCTACCCCTTTTGTCGCGCCGTGCAAGTGAACCGACTGCGGATCACGTCCCGCATCGCTTGCAATCTCGGCCATACGCTGTTGCAGCCGTGAGATGTTGTCGCCGATGGCGGCGGTGCGCTCCTCGATGGATGGAGCATCCTGTGTCTGCATCGCGTCACCTCGCGGCGGCGACGGGAGCGTTCCTGGCCAGGAGTTCGGCGATCTGGATGGTGTTCGTCGCCGCGCCTTTGCGGATGTTGTCGGAGACGACCCACATGGAGAGACCGTTGTCCAGCGCGGTATCGCGGCGAATCCGCCCGACGAATACCTCGTCCCTGCCCTGCGCATCGATTGCCATGGGGTAGGCGCTTGTTGCGGGATCGTCGGTCACGATGACGCCCGGCGCAGCGGACAGGATGTCCCTCGCGTCCGACGGAGAGATGGGGTTGGTGAACTCAACGTGGACGGCCTCGGAATGAGCGAATGCGGCAGGGATGCGCACACACGTAGCGGAGACGGCAATCTCCGGCGCATGCATGATCTTCTGCGTTTCGCGCACCATCTTGATCTCTTCCTTGGTGTAGTCGTCCTCTTCAAAGACGTCGATCTGCGGAATGGCGTTGAAGGCGATGCGGTGCGGAAACGCGCTCGGCTGCGCCTCTTCGTCGTTCAGCACGCCGCGCGACTGCTCCAGCATCTCCTCGAGCGCCAGCCGTCCGGCGCCGGACGCTGACTGATACGTGTCCACGATGATCCGCTTAATGGGATTCTCGCGGTGCAGCGGCCACAGGGCGACAACCAGCTGAATGGTGGAACAATTGGGGTTGGCGATGATGCCGTTGTGTTTGAGCGCGTCATCCGGGTTGACCTCCGGCACGACGAGCGGCACGCCAGGTTCCATGCGCCACGCAGACGAGTTATCAACGACGACAGCGCCCCTCTTCGCGGCCTCGGGGGCCAGCTGCATGCTCGTGCCGCCGCCCGCCGAGAACAGCGCGATATCGATGTCCTCAAAGGCGTCCGGCGTCGCCTCGATGACCTCATGCTCGTCACCCATCGCCTTGAGGCGCTTGCCTGCGGAACGCGCGGAGGCCATGAGCGTCAGTGACGACATGGGAAAGTCGCGCTCCTCCAGCACGTTGATGAATGTCTCGCCCACAAGCCCGGTTGCGCCGACAATCGCGACGCGCGGCCGATCACTGTTCGCCATCATTCCCCTTTCTGTTCCGGCCACAGCAGCGCGCCGAGGCCGTGCGTCAGTTGTCCGCGCCGGTTGCCCACTTCACGGATCGCGAGGAGGACGCCCGGCATATAGCTTTCTCTATCTATTACATCATGGCGGAGCGTCAGCGTCTCGCCCGGCCCGCCGAGAAGAACCTGTTGATGCGCCATCAGGCCCGGCATCCGTACGGAATGGATAGCCACGCCGTCGATGTCACCGCCGCGCACATCGTCCACATTGACCGCTTTCGACTCGGCATTCGTGAACGCCCTGCCATCCCGTCCTTCTACCATCGTACGCGCGGTGGCCATTGCTGATCCCGATGGCGCGTCCGCCTTGCCCGCGTGGTGCATCTCGATGATCTCCGCATGGTCGAAATGCCGTCCCGCTTCTCGCGCCACACGCTCAAGGACCACCGCTCCGAGACTGAAGTTGGGGCCGACCATGACGCCGATACTGTGCTCGGCGGCCATGGCGCTCAGTTCCTCAAGGATGTCAGGCGTCAGTCCGCTGGTGCCGGTGACGAAGTGGGCGCTGTGTTGGGCTGCGAGCCGCGCAGTGGGCAAGACGGCCTCTCGCATGGTGAAATCCACCACGACATCCGGCGCAGTTTCACGCAGGAGATCGTCCAGGTTCGCGTGCTCGGCCACATCGCCGTTTGGCACGTGGGCACGGAAAGCCGAGCGGCTAACCGAAGCAACTAAAGTTGTATCGTCAGCGTTGGCGATGGCGTTCAGCAGCACGCGCCCCATACGGCCGGTTGCGCCGTGAACGGCGACGGTTATGCCGGGTCGCACTGCCATGGCTGTCTACATGCGGCGGCGAGGAGGTCGATCGCCCTCAGGGCGGCGCGGGCGGTCACGGTCGCCGTCCGGCCTGCGCCGCGGCGGGCGTCCATTGCCGCCGGGGCGTGGCCCACGGTCGCGGTCGCCAAAGCGCCGTCCGCCGCCATCGTTGCGGCCCTGCCGCTGATCGAATGGCGCGCCGGTATTCACTTCCGCCCCTTCAGGCGGCGTCTCGGCGTCCGGCTCGATCAGCGCGCGGCGAGACAGGCGTATGCGGCCCGTCGGATCAATGTCCGTGACGAGCACCTCAACCTCATCGCCAACCTTGATAACGTCCTCGACGCTGCCCACACGGTAGTGCGCCAGCTCAGAGATATGCACCATGCCGTCCCGTCCCGGCGCGAGTTCAACGAACGCGCCGAAATCGGTCGTGCGAACAACCTTGCCCTTGAACGACTCGCCAACCTCGATATCCTTGGTCAGCCGCTCGATCATGCCGATGGCCCTGTCCGCAATGTCGCCGTCAGACGCGCCGACGAATACCGTGCCGTCGTTCTCCACGTCCACGGTCGCGCCCGTCTCTTCAACGATGCTGCGGATGGTCTTGCCGCCGGGGCCGATGAGCGCGCCGATGCGCTCCGGGTTGATCTGGATGCGTGTCATTCGCGGCGCGAACGGGCTCATCTCTGTGCGGGTCTCGGCAATTGTCTCGCTCATGTGGGCAAGCAGCTCAAGCCGGGCAGTCTTGGCCTGGTCAAGCGCGCGCTCCATAATCTCATCCGTGATGCCGGTGAGCTTGATGTCCATCTGCAGGGCCGTCACGCCCTCGGCGGTGCCAGCCACCTTGAAGTCCATGTCGCCCAGGTGATCCTCAAGGCCCTGGATGTCCGTCAGAACTGCGTAAGCGCCCGTCTTGTCTGTGACCAGGCCCATTGCGATGCCCGCCACCGGCGCCTTGATCGGCACTCCCGCGTCCATCAGCGAGAGGGTGCTGGAGCAGACGCTGGCCATCGAGGTGCTGCCGTTGGAGCCGAGCACGTCGGAAACGAGCCTCAGCGTGTACGGGAACTCCATCTCGCCGGGAATCACGGGCAGCAGCGCCCGCTCCGCGAGCGCGCCATGGCCGATCTCCCGGCGGCCCGGCGTGCCCACACGGCGCGCCTCACCGACGGAGTACGGCGGGAAGTTGTAATGGTGCAGATAACGCTTGGTATCGACGGGCGTGAGCGAGTCGATCTTCTGGGCGTCCGCGAGCGGACCGAGCGTCGTGACGTTGAGCACCTGCGTCTCACCCCGCTGGAACAGCGCCGAGCCGTGAGCGCGCGGCAGCACGCCGACCCTGCTGGTCAGCGGGCGGATCTGTGCGTGCGTGCGTCCATCCGGGCGCTTGCCATTCAAGATGCTGGAGCGGACGGCGTCCGTGAAGACATCCTCAAAGACGTGGTTGAGTACGGCGGTATCGTGCTGCCCGGAGAGCTGCTCCAGCGTCTCATTGAGGAGAGCCTGCGTCGTCTCGTTCCGCTCGTGCCTGCCCAGGCCGGACGCTGCTTCAAGCAGCCGCTCGCCGACGAGCGACTCAATGGCCTCGCGGACGGCGCTATTATCATCGGGCTCATCGATCACAGCCTTGGGCCTGCCGCACAGAGCCTGCAGTTCCTCCTGCATCTCGATGACGATGCGATTGGCCTCCTGTCCCGCTTGCAGCGCCTGCCGCAAGACGGACTCATCAACCTCGTTCGCGCCCGCCTCAACCATCACAATAGCGTTCTGCGAACCGGCAACAACCAGATCAAGATCACTGCTGTCGCCGTCCGCATAGGTTGGATTGATGACAATCTCGCCGTTGATGTAGCCAACGTGGCAGCCGCTGACGGGCCCCTCGAATGGCGCGTGTGAAATGGTCAACGCCGCGGACGCGCCGATCACGCCGAGCGTATCAAGGGGATACTCGCGATCCGATGAGAGCACGGTAAGGATGATCTGCACCTCATTCCGCAATCCCTTGGGAAACAGGGGGCGGATGGTGCGGTCCGTGATGCGGCCTGCCAGGATGGCCTCCGACCCCGGCCTGCCCTCCCGCCGGAAGAAGCTGCCGGGAATCTTGCCGATGGCGTAATGGCGCTCCTCCATATCCACGGTGAGGGGGAGGAAATCTATGCCCTCGCGGGCGGTGGCGGCCATGACGGCCGTGGCGAGGATGATGTTGTCGCCATAGCGGACGGTAACCGCTCCGCTTGCCTGTTGGGCGAGCTCGCCCGTCTCGATGGTAAGTGTGCGTCCTGCGAGCTCACGCTCGACTTTATGAATCATGCCGTTCTACTCTCCTGCGCTCGCGCGCCGGAGGAAGACGGAGCCGTATCGACTATCTACGCAAGCCGAGTGACGCGATAAGGGACTGGTATCGTCCTACGTCTTTTCGGCGGAGGTATCGGAGCAGCCTGCGCCGCTGGCCAACGAGCATCAGCAGGCCTCTCCTTGTCGCATGGTCGTGGCGGTGGGCTTGCAGATGTCCGGTCAGATCGCTAATTCGTCTGCTCAGGACTGCAACCTGCACCTCTGTGGAACCGGTATCAGTCGGGTGTCCCCTGTATTCTTCAATGATTTGGGACTTGGTCTGCCGATCCAAACTGCCTCCGCCGCGGGCTATCGCCGTTCCTCTGTTCTTTCTCTTCGTGTTTCCATCCGAGTATAGCAGAACGGGTAGAAATACGGACGACACGCGGGGAAACGGTGTTCTACCGCCTGTGCTGAAAAACGTTCACGCGAACGAGGGGCCGGCCGGCCCAGGCGGACCGCCGACCCCTCTTGCAGCGGGGAGGATGCTGCGATGTGCCGTGTTTCTAACTCAGCGCCTCCACAATGATCTCCACGTTGCTGCGAACCATCGTGAGGTACGTGTCCGCGCCGCTGCCCGCCGCGCCGAGGGAGCCGGAGTAGAGGCTGTGGAATCCGGCGCCTGTCTCCTCGGCAACCGCCCGCGCGATGCGTTCAGAAACCGTTGTCTCTCCGAAGATGGCCGGAACTCCCTCGTGCTCAACGATCTCGATGAGCTCGGCAAGCTGCTCCGCGGATGATTCCGTCTCGGTCGTTCCACCAGGGATCACCGTGCCAACCACCTCGAACCCATAAACGACAGCGAAGTAGCTAAGGCTGTCGTGTGAGGTGACGAGGATGCGGTTCTCAACCGGGATTGCGGCAACCTGCTGCTCGGTCCATGCGTGCAGCTCCTCCAACTGGGCCACGTAGGCGGTGGCATTAGCCGTGTAGGTTCCCGCGCCGGCCGGATCCATGATGGACAGCCGCGTGGCGATGTCTATGACGGCTTCCCTCACGCGAACCGGATCAAACCAGAAGTGAGGGTCAAGGGCTCCGTGGTCGTGCTCGTCCTCATGATCCTCGTCTTCATGGTCCTCATCTTCTTCGTGGTCGTCATCTTCGTGGTCCTCGTCTTCGTGATCGTCGTCTTCGTGATCCTCGTCTTCGTGATCCTCGTCCTCTTCGTGATCCTCGTCCTCTTCGTGGTCCTCATCTTCTTCGTGGTCGTCGTGATCCTCGTCGTCCTCCATGTCCTCATCGTGGTCATGGTCGTCGTGATCATCCTCATGATGACCGCCGGTTTCTGCGAATGGAATCGGATCAATTAAATCGCCGAGGGCGACGATGCGGGATTCGTCCGCGCTGGCGTTGTGGATGAGTTCCTCTAGCCAGGCGCCCTCAAGTCCGAGGCCAACTGTCAGAACGAGATCCGCGTCAACGATCTGCGCCACGTCTCGGGCGCCGGGCTGGTAGGTATGTGGGTCGCCGCCAACGGGCAACAGGCTCGTCACCTCCACGCGGTCACCGCCAACATTCCTGACCCAATCGGCAACGATGTTGGACGTGGCGACCACCTGGAGCGGTTCACCGTCCATCTGGGAATCCCCGGAGGAACCGGTCTCTGAACTACCCGTTTGCGACATGCCGGAATCTGATGAGTCGGTCTGGGCAGCGCCGGATTCCGTGTCTGATGTCTGCGTCGTCTGTTCAGTACCGGACGAGCCTGTATCAGACCCGGAGGTCGCTGTCGGATCATCCTCGCTTTCACACGCCGCAGCGGCCAATACCAGCGCAAGCGCGAGAGTCAGCAATAAAAGGCCGAGCCCTCTCGTCGAACCCAGCCTGGCTAATGTCTTCATTGTGCCCCCTTACTGCACCGTACCGTGATACCGGACAGCCTGAGAAAATCCCGTTAGGTCGTTATTCTCTGATATTCAGTATCATGTAGAGATCTGCTTCATATGGTGAGACTCAACGCAATGAGCCAGTGCGCCTCTTGCGCACCGCTCACACTGGATCAATCTCCCACGTCGTAAGCAAGTGATACTGAGTATCTTCGCTGTCCTGGCACCCTCGAGCACCTCTTTAGTAGAAATCACAGAATTGCAAATGCACGTTAAGGGTGTCAACTCTATTGAGATTTCGTTTCTGTGGCCAGTCTCAATAACGCTGCGCTCAGCGAACCGGTTTGGGCTGAGTGGTAGGCTGTTATTGCGAATTCCCCGGCATCATTTGACGCCGTCCCTACGCTGAAAGCGATCACAGAAAGGACAGTTTCGTGTTCCCATTGATGGCTCGCACCCCGCATCGGTTTGTACGAAATCGCTTGGGCATCGGAAGCGTGATTGCCGTAACTATTGCCCTTATGGCGCTTCTTTCCGGGTGCGCGGACGGCGGAGACGACAACGCCACGGCCATTGACGCCCCCAGGAGTCAGCCAGCCGCATACACGCAGGCATACGTGCAGGCCGCCATTGATCGGTACGAGGCCGACGGCCTTGATGAAACTGTCGACTATTACAACTCGATGGAGAGCACTATTGGCCAATGGTATATGGTCATCGCTGATAGTGACGGATCTGTATTGACGCACCCCATCAGGCCCGATCGAATCGGAGCGCCCGGTATCGAGGCGGTTGCGGAGAACGATTATCCCTTCGGACGCGCCATCGCTGACACTGCTTCCGAGGATGGAGCATGGGTTGACTATGTACTCCAAAACCCGGTTGGGGGCCTTGAGCTAAAGCACACGTGGTCAGTCGTTCACGATGGATTGAGATTCTCATCGGGCTGGTACGAAGTCGGCCCACGTCGATCGGACCAGCCGGCATTTACACAGGAATACGTCCGGCTGGCAATCAATCTCTACGACGCCTCGGGCCGCGATGTGCTTGTTGACTATTACAACGATCCCGTCAGCGTTGACGGTCAGTGGTATCTCTTCGTCGCGGATGAGAGCGGGAATCTCATCGCGCATGGCGCGAACCAGGACCTCGTTGGTGTCCCCCTTGTTGATGTCGTCGGGGCAAACGGCTATCCCTCGGGCAGGATCATAAGCGATGACGCGGATGAGGATGGCGAGTGGTCTGACTATGTCTTCTATAACCCGACCACCGGTCGCTCACAGATCAAGCACTCGTGGCTGGTTGAACACGACGGCCTGATCTTCGGTTCAGGCTGGTATGAGGACGGCCCGCGCAAGTCGGAACAGCCCGCATACACGCAGGCCCTCGTTCAACAGGGGTTGAACCTATACAACTCTTCCGGCCTTGACGCGGCGCTCGCCTATTACAACGACCCCATAAACGTGGACGGGCCATGGTACGTGTTCATTGTCAACGCAGAGACCGGCCGCACGATCGGCCACTTCCGCCCTGAGATACGGGAGCGAGACCCTTCCGAGCGTGTCGATTCAACCGGGTACTTCTACGGAGACGATCTGCTGGCCGCGACGGAAGAGGGCCGATGGATTCGATATGTCTTCAATGACCCGGCGAGCGGTGATGAGCGGCTCAAGCACACGTGGGCCGTGCTGCAGGACGGTTACATCTTCGGCTCAGGCTGGTACGAATAGCACCTGCAGGGTGTCGTTAGTTCAGGCCGAGAGCGGCGCTGAGCTCCTTGTCGGACGGTTCGGCCAACACACGCCCGCCGGGCAGGACGATTGTCGGGACAACCTGCGCGCCGTTGTTGAGATGCCGCACGGTGTCCGCCGCCTCCGGCACTTCCTCGATGTTGATCCACGTGTACTTGACGTCGTGCTTGTCCAGCAGGCGCTTGGAGCGCGCGCAGTCCGGGCACCACGTGGTGGCGTACATCAGGATTTCCGTTTCGCTTTGCGTCATATGAGCTTCTCCTTTTCGGTGCTTCCTCTAACCAGTTTATGCGCCGGCTTGCCTGGCGCGGGTCGTTAGATATCCACCTCGTTTCCTCTGCCCTGTTGCACTGCAGCACGGTACACGTGCGTCGCCAGCGCAACGTCCCACAGCCCGATGCCATGCGATTCAAAGAGGGTGATGTCATTGTCCGAACCGCGGACGGATTGGCCCCGCCCAACCACATCTCCAAGTTCAGGCAGCCGCGCCAGATCGACGATTCCCCGCTCGATGGGTTCCTGGAGGTCGCCGCTCTCCAACGCAGTCTGCTCGCGGTCATCGACGACGATGGCGTCCGCCCGTGTGACGGCCTCCAGATCAATCTCCCGGCGGAGCAGCGAGTTCGAGCCGATGGCGTTCACGTGCGCCCCTGCCCTGAGCCAGGCGCCCTCCAACACCGGAGACGACGCGTTCGTCGCCGTAATCACGATGTCGGCCTCGCCGGCAGCTTGCGCATTGTCCACGGGCTCCACCGGCACGCCAACCCGCTCACTCATCCGCTCCGCGAACGTTGTACGTCGATTCTCATCCCGCCCGTAGGCGAGCACGCGGGACACGTCCCGAACGGCGCACACGGCTGACACCTGCGTCCGCGCCTGTGTTCCCGTTCCGATAATGCCGACGGTCTGCCCCGTGTCCTCTCGTGCCATGTACTTTGTCGCGACACCGCTGGCCGCGCCCGTTCTCAGTGTGCCGAGCCAGTTCGCCTGGACGATTGCCGCGAGCTTGCGCTCACCCATGTCATAGAGGAGCACGTGGACCGCCCCTGCCGCGTAGAAGGCCGTCTTGAATCCGAGGAGGCCGGTCTCGGCGTCCCCGCCCGGCATGATGGCGACCGCGCCGTGCGGCGCGCGGAGACGGCGGCGCGGGTCATTGACCGCCCTGCTCGCCCCCTGGCTCTTGTGGGCGCTCTCAAGCGCGTTGATCGCGTCCTCCATCGACGCAAGATCGCGGACATCCTGTTCAGTTAGCAGCAGCGGCACCCAACACCTCCCCTTGTCATTCTGACCACAGCGAGAATCTGCCCTTTTCCTGTATGGTACGCGGACTGGCCGCCAAATTGACACGCTCTAGCGGCAAACGGACAATGAGACAACGCCCTGCCCAGCAGTGGGTGGCGCGTATCACAAGGCGGGGGAGGCAGACAATGGACCAGGCGCGGACGATTGGGGAACTACGGGAGAGCGAATACCGGGTTCTTACCGTCAAGGACGAGCTTCGCAAGAACCTCGTGGCGCGGATTCGCTCAGGGGATGAACTCTTCCCCGGCATCGTCGGCTATGAGGAAACGGTTCTGCCCCAGATCGAGAACGCCATCCTCTCCGGGCAGGACATCATCCTGCTCGGCGAACGGGGACAGGCCAAGACCCGTCTGATCCGCGCACTCGTCGGGCTCCTCGACCCCGAAGTGCCAACCATCGAGGGGTGTGAGATCAATTGCAACCCCTACGCTGTCACCTGCAGTCCCTGCCTGATCCGGCTGAAGGAAGACGGAGATAATACGCCAATCTCATGGCTGCCCCGCGAGCGCAGGTACGGTGAGAAGCTCGCCACCCCGGACATCACCATTGCAGACCTCATCGGCGAAGTGGACCCCATCAAGGTGGCTGAGGGACGCTATCTCTCGGACGAGTTCACCATCCATTACGGCCTCATCCCGCGGACCAACCGCGGCATCTTCTGCATCAATGAGCTGCCCGATCTCTCGGAGCGCATACAGGTCGGCATGTTCAACATCATGGAAGAGCGCGACGTGCAGATTAAGGGGTACAAGGTTCAGCTGCCTCTGGACCTGTTCCTGATTGCGAGCGCGAACCCGGAGGACTACACCAACCGCGGGCGGATCATCACCCCGCTCAAGGATCGGTTCGGCGCACAGATTCGCACTCACTATCCCAAGACGCTCGACCATGAGATTGAGATTATGGACGCCGAGCGTGAGCCGATCGCGGACGTCGGCGTGAATCTGACCATGCCGAGCTTTATGAAAGAAGTCGTCGCCGAGTTTACGAATCTTGCCCGCAAGAGCGGCGACGTGAACCAACGCTCCGGCGTCAGCGTGCGCGTGTCCATTGGCAACTACGAGACCATCTCCTCCAACGCGGTACGCCGCGCCCTCCGTCTCAAGGAGAAGGAGGCCGTGCCGCGCGTCAGCGACATGGCCTACTTCCTGACATCGACGGCGGGCAAAGTTGAGCTTGAAAGCGTGGAGGAGGGCCGTGAGCCGCGCATCATCGAGGAACTGACCAAGCGGGCGGTTCTCAACACCTTCAACAGCCATTTCTCCGTCAACGAGTTCGACGCCATCATCCGCCGGTTTGACGAGGGTCTATCCATAGACACCGGCGACATGATTCCGTCCAAGGACCTGTCCGGCTGGCTCAAGGACCTGCCGGAGTTGAAGGACGCGGCCAACCGGCTTGACGTCAAGCGCTCGGTAGCGGCGCAGGCGTCGGTCGTGGAGTTCGTGCTGGACGGGCTGCACCTCAGCAGGAAGATCAATAAAGACCGACACGAAGGCGGCTACCGCTATCGCGGCTGAGGCTGCTCGTGGCGCCCGTCTACCGGTTCTCTCGTTGGGACGGCACTCAGCTGCTGGATGAAGCAGCCGATGAAGCCCTGCTGAACGAGCTGATGGATGATGTTCTCGCCCGCGGGGACATCGACTCGTCCCTCCGATCAATCATGCGGCGGGGCACGCACCCGCGCAACAGCGACGTCGACGTGCAGGGCATGGACGATATGCTGCGCCGCCTGCGCGAACAGCGGCAGGAAATCCTCCGCAAACACGACCTTGGCAGCCTGTTGGACGACCTACGTAACAGGCTGAAAGAGGTCATCGAAACGGAACGGCAGGGAATTGCGGAACGGGTGAAGGCCGCTGAGTCGGCGATTGACAATCCCCCGGCCGGCATAGACCCCGAAACCGCCGCCCGCCTCGCCGAACGCGTCAAGGACATGGCGCAGAAGAATGAAGCGACACTGAATGCCTTGCCCGACAACCTCGGCGACGCCGTCCGGGAACTCAATGACTACGAGTTCATGGATCCCGAGGCCCAGCGACTGTTCGAGGAACTGAAGAGCCTCATCCAGCAACAGTTCGTTGACCGGCAGTTCTCTGACCTCCGCGAAAGCCTTGAAAACATCACACAGCAGGACCTTGACGCCGCCGCGCAGATGATGCGGGAACTAAACGGCATATTGCAGCGGCATATCCGCGGCGACGAAGACACCGGCTTCGACGAATTCATGGAGCGGTGGGGCGGCGCGTTCGGAGAGTCGCCGCCGCAGGACATCGAGCAGCTCATCGATCAACTCCAGGACCAGGCCCAGCAGGCGCAGTCACTTATGAGCAGCCTCTCTCCGGATCAGCGCCAGCAGCTACAGGACATGATCTCCGGCATGTTGGACAACCCGGAACTGGGCCAACAGATGACCGAGCTGCAGGCCAACCTGGACATGCTGCGCGTTGGCGGCGAATTCGGTCGGCAATTCCGGTTCAGCGGCGATCAACCCGTCGCGCTGCAGGACGCCCTCAACCTGATGGACGAGTTGAACCGCATGGACAACCTTGAGGATGACCTCAAGCGGGCGCTGTACGGCGGCGGCAGCATCGACCAGGTTGACCCGGAGCAGGTCAGTGAAATCCTGGGAGAAGACGCAGAGCAGTCGCTGGAGAAGTTGCGACAGTTGGCGGAACGGGCCGTCGAAGAGGGGCTGCTGCGGACATCGGAGGACGGCTCGCACGAGTTCACCGCGCGCGGCATCCGCAAGATCGGCGAAAAGGCCCTGGCCGAGATATTCGGCTACCTCAGGCGCACGTACACCGGCCGGCATGATGCGCGCATCCAGGGACGTGGTGGAGAGGTGACAGAGGCCACCCGGCCCTATCAATACGGCGATGAGTTCAACGTTGACCTGCGCCGCACTGTACAGTCCGCGGTCATGCGCAGCGGCAACGGGGTGCCTGTGCGCCTTGAGGCGGATGACTTCCAGGTGCGCGAGACGGAGGACGTGGCGCAGGCATCCACGGTGCTACTGATCGACCTCAGCCTGTCCATGGCGATGCGCGGCAATTTCGTGATGGCAAAGAAGGTCGCGTTGGCGCTGGACACCCTGATCCGGACGCAGTTCAGCCGCGACAGCCTCTACGTGGTGGGGTTTTCAACCTATGCGCGGGAGATGAAGCCGGAGACGCTGGCCTACCTCAGTTGGGACGAGTTCGAGCCGTACACGAACATCCAGCACGGGCTGGTCGTGGCCCAGAAACTGCTGGCGCGGCATGCGGGCGGCAACAAGCAGATCATCATGGTGTCAGACGGGGAGCCGACGGCGCACATCGAGAACGGCCGAATCTTCCTCCAGTACCCGCCAAGCCCGCGCACCATCCAGGAAACGCTGAAAGAGGTGTCGCGCACCACGCGGGCGGGCATCTCCATCAACACGTTCATGCTGGAACAGAACCCGTATTTGATGGAATTCGTGGACCAGATCACGAGGATCAACAAGGGCCGCGTCTTCTACACGTCGCCGGAGCGGCTCGGCGAATACATCGTGGTGGACTACTACACCAACCGCCGCCGCTCCATCATCTCCTAAACCACCGCCCGCTCACCCTGAGCCTGTCGAAGGGTGAACTCCCTACGGCAGCGGGGAGAACGGCAGCGGGTTCAGGATGTGGTTCGTGATGTGGGAGACCGTCTCGCCGTACTTCTCCATCGACTTGGGCCACTCAGGGTCGGCATAGAACGCAGCCCAGGCCGCCTCCCGCGCCTCCCAGCTCTCCCACGCGAGCAGGTAGATCACCCGATGCGGAATTCCCACGTCCTCTCGCCAATACCCGACAGCGCGAAAGCCGTGCCGCTCAAACATGCCGGTCGTCACGTTCGCGAACCTGTCGATCAGATCGTTCATGCGTGACGTATGTGCCTCGTACTGCCTCAATTCATAGAACACGATTCACCCCCAATTGTTGATGCTACAGCGCGCCTCTCGGCTTACTCACTCGGGTCGACGGGCAGGCCTGCACCGGTGGCGATTTCCCACAGGAATCCGTCAGGGTCGGCAAAGTAACCGGCATAACCGCCCCAGAACGTGTCCGCGGCGGGCTTGACGACCTGCGCCCCGGCCGATTCCGCTTGCGCGATGACAGCATCCACCTCATCACGCGACGCCACGTTGTGGGCCACGGTGAACCCGTGCATGTCCGGCTGAGGCGTTCCCTTCAATTCCGGGCGGCCAATGTCCTCAGCAAGGTCGTCACGTGAGTACAGGGAAAGCATGATGTCATTCAACGCAAAGAACGTGATCTCGTCACCGCCCGCCTCATGCACGGGAAAGCCCAGGCCGTCTCGATAAAAGGCCGTCGAGAGCGCCAGGTCCGAGACGCCGAGAGTAACGATGCTGATCCTGGGTTCCATCCGACTCTTTTCCTCCGTCAATCTCTTTTGCTCACGTGAGCGTATCGCCGTGTGGTTCAGGGCTGCAAACTGCTAACCACCCGACATCGGATCCACGTCTACCGTCCAGCCGGGGGGCAGAGCGACCGTTTCCAGCAGCTCCGTCGGCTCATCGGCAATGATCGTAACCTGCCAGCGATAGCGCCCGCGCAGTCGCTCCCACGCAGCAGGCGCGGGGCCGATAACCCGGGTGTTCATCATGCCCCGCGAGCGAATCTCAGTACGCAGCGCCCGCGCCAACTGTGCTGCGGCCTCCTGCGCGTCTCGCCGCGATGTTCGCGCGCACGTCAGCCGCGCCATGCGACTGTACGGAGGGTAGCGAAGCTGTCGTCTGAATTGCGTTTCCTCCAGGTAAAACTGTCGATAATCCTGCGCCGCCGCAGCCTGTATCGCCTGGTTCTCCGGCTCATAGGTCTGGACGATGACACGGCCCGGCGCATGACCTCTCCCCGCCCTGCCCGCCACCTGGCACAGTAGTTGAAACACCCTCTCCGAAGCGCGAAAATCCGGCGCGTGCAGCCCGATGTCCGCGTTCACCACACCGACGACCGTGACCCCGGGGAGATCAAGTCCCTTGGCGATCATCTGCGTGCCGACAAGAATATCCGCGCGGCCATTCGCGAACTCCCCGAGGATCGGTTCATGCCCCCGCGCCTCGGCCACCGCATCTCGATCCCACCGGATGACACGCGCGCCCGGAAACGCCGCAGCTGCCTCCTCCGCGACACGTTCCGTTCCAATGCCGATTGCGCGGATGGTATTGCGTCGGCAGCGTGGGCAGCGGGTGGGGGAGCGCCGATTCTCCCCGCATAAGTGGCACACGATGCGCTCGTCGGCGTGATACGTCATCACCGTCGTACAGCGGCGGCATCGCATCGTATGGCCGCAGGCCCGGCACTGCACGGCCTGCCCCGCCCCACGCCGATTCACAAACAGGATCGCCTGCTCGCCTCGCCCCAGCGCGTCGGTCATCGCCTCTCTCAGCGCCCGGGAGAAGATGCTGCGGTTGCCCTCCATCAACTCTTGCCGCAGATCAACGATGTCCACGTCCGCAAGAGGCCTCTCCGTCCAGCCCGTGTCGCCGCCATCCTCGGCGGCCGTGATGCGTCCGGGGAGTTCCAACAGGGTGAACTCAGTTCTTAGAGCGGCGTGCATAGTGCCGACATCCGGCGTGGCGCTGCCAAGCACTACCACGGCGTTCTCGCGGCGGGCGCGCTCGATGGCCACATCCCGGGCGTGGTAGCGAGGGGCGGGCGACTCCTGCTTATAGGTCCACTCCTGCTCCTCATCCACGACAATCAGGCCAACGTCCGGCATCGGCGCCAGCGCGGCGCTCCGGGAACCGATGACGATGTCGAACTGTCCCTCTGCGATGCTGCGCCATTCGTCATACCGCTCTCGCAGCGTCATTCCACTGTGCAGGACGGCAACGCGGCCGGGAAATCGCTCCCAGAACCGGCCGATCGTCTGTGGCGTCAGCGCGATCTCCGGCACGAGCATGATGCCGCGTCTGCCCTTTTCGATGACCCGGCGAAACGACTGCAGGTACACTTCCGTCTTGCCGCTGCCGGTCACGCCGTGAAGCAGATAAACGTCGGACCCACCATCATTGATGCTCGCCGTCACGTGATTCAACGCGTCCTTTTGGTGGGGAGTGAGTTGGAGATCGGCCGCGGGAGGAGCCGCCTCTCGCGCGGCCAGCGGGTCACGCCGCGTCTCGCGCTGCTCCAGGGTGATGAGACCGGCATCCACAAGCGCATCCCAGGACCTGCGTGACGCTCCGGACACGCGGCGCAGGTTTGAAAGGCTCTCACCCCGGTTGGCGGCAAGCGCCTCAAGCGCATCCGCTTGCCGAAACGCGCCGGACGCCCGCAGCTCCTCCGCCCTGGACATCAGCGCATCAGTCGGAATCGTCGCCTCGACAAAGGTTTCCATGCGGGGCGAGATGCGCGGCCCCTCCCACACCTCGGATGTGTCGAGATAGCCCCTGCCCGTCAGCGCCGTCACGTCGCGGGCCGCACGCGCTCCAAACTCGTCGCGGATGGCGGCAGTGGTCGTCTCACCGGCGTCCAGAACGAAATCCAGGATCTCCGCGCGTCTCGGTGAAACGGTCTCGATTGCGTCCTGCCCCGCCTCCGTCACGCGAACGATGATCGTCTGCCGTCGCTCGAAGGCCGGCGGCAGCATGGGGCGGTACGCCGTATAGAGATCGGTGTGGTAATAGGCTGCCAACCACTCGCCCAGCCCAATGAGCAGCTCCGCGATAACCGGCTCATCGGCGACAAGCGACTCAATAGGCCGCGTTCGGGAATACCCGGGCTCGTCAGTGATTTGAAGCACGATGCCCTGGAACGTGTGCCGACCGAACGGGACGATGACACCGTGCCCCGCCCGCACCCGATCAGCGAATTCGTCCGGTATGGAATAACTGTATGAGCGCCGCCCCGCGCCCGGCGCGTTCACCGCTACTTGCGCGTACGGCACAACATCGACCCAGGACGCTCAAGAGACTCTAGTTCTCTTTGTCCTCAGAATCCCCGGAATCGGTATCATCGTCCGAATCTGCGGAGTCCGCAGTCTCGGACGTCTCAGGAGTATCGTCGGTCTCCGCGACGGCCTCGGCTTCCTCCGCCTCCGCTACAACGTCCTCCTCCGCGACGACCTCATCGTCAGGTTCTTCTTCAACGATGTCAGGCTCGGCCACCGCAATCGGAGTCTCGGCCTCAACCGCAGCGTCGTCCTCCATGATGCGGCGGGCGCGGGTGCCGGTCTTGATGCGGGCGCGGCGGCCCGTTCGGCCACGCTGGTAGTACAGTCGGGCACGGCGCACCTTGCCCTGCCGGACAACATCGATGCGCTCAAGGCGCGGAGAGTTGAGCAGGAAGGTGCGCTCAACCCCGATCTCCTGGATCACACGACGGATGGTGATGTTCGCGTTCGGCCCGCTGCGGGTCATCCACATGACCACGCCCTGCAGCTGCTGCGTGCGGACGCGCTCGCCCTCAACAACCCGGTAGTACACGCGGACGGTATCGCCCGGGCGAACATGCTGATACTGGTGCTGCCTGGGAATTGTGGTCAGCAGATGGCCGACATCCATGATTCAAGCGCCTTTCCTGAGTGTTCCCGCACGCGGAAACGCATGACGAATGTGTGATTGCTCTAATGGTTTGAGCGCCGCCCACACGCAGTAGTCGGCGGCAGCATTAGTGAGTATACGACCAAGCCCCGCCCGATAGCAAAAAATCAGCCCTCCCACCCCTGCTCTCGTAAGAACTGCGCGTCAGCATCGGAAAGGGACGCCCCGTCCAACAGGTCCGGCCTTCTCTGCAGGGTCCGCAGCAATGACTGCTCCCGACGCCATCGATCCACGCGAGCATGGTCGCCGGACAAAAGAATCTCCGGAACAGCCTCATCCTCCCACACAGCGGGGCGCGTGTACTGTGGATGCTGCAACAGGCCGGACGCGAATGAGTCCGCCTTGCCGGAGTCCTCGCCTCCAAGTACGCCGGAAACTCGACGCGCGACGGCCTCGATGAAAACCATCGCGGGCAGTTCTCCGCCCGTCAGGACATAGTCGCCAATGGAAATCTCATGCGTGATGAGACGTTGGCGGACGCGCTCGTCGATTCCCTCATACCGTCCTGAGATGATGATCATGTCATCCAGACCGGCGAATCGATCCACCACGGTCTGGGTCAGGCGCTCGCCCTGCGGGTCCATGAGGATGACGGGCGGCTCATTCCCCTGTGTCCTGCCTGCGCTCTCCCGGGCTTCGCCGATGGCTGCGGCCAGCGGACCGGCCTTGAGCACCATGCCGGGGCCACCGCCAAAAGCCGCGTCATCAACAACGTTGTGCGGCCCCTCGCCGTAGTCACGGAGATTGTAGAGAACCAGTTCAATGGCGCCGCTGTTCAGCGCGCGCCCGATGATGCTCTCTCCCAGCGGGCCTGGGAAAAGGCCAGGGAAGAGGGTAACGACGTGAACCTTCACCGGAGCAGTTATGCCTGCTGCGTCGGATGCTCGTCCGTGCGAGGCTGCGTGAGCACCTCAAGAACGTGGGGCAGGATGGGCATGACAACGTCAAGGCACTCCTGCACAGCCTTTGGACTGCCGGGGAGATTGATGATCAGCGTCTGCCCGCGGATGCCGACCACTTGCCGCGATGCCATCGCCATTGGCGTCTTGTCAAAAGTCTGCGCGCGCATCTGCTCCGCCATGCCGGGCACGAGACGATCTACCACATCCAGGGTCGCTTCCGGAGTTACGTCCCTCGGCCCAACACCCGTTCCGCCCGTGGTCACAATGAGCGCAACGTCGCCGCCATCCGCCCAGGAGCGAAGTTGAGCAGCGATGACGGCTCGATCGTCCGGCGTGATGGCTTTTTCGGATACGATCCAACCCGCCGCGGTGACCAGTTCTTCGATCAGTTTTCCGCTTCGGTCTGCCCTCTCGCCGGCAGCGCCTGAATCACTCGCAACAAGGATGGCAAGACGAATATCGCTCATAGCACCAGTCTAGCGCGGGTCCGGCATGCCTTGCACGGAACTCATGGGCGGCTCAGCCGGTGTTTCCACCGTCAGAGCATTCGGGCGTTGCTGTCATCGATGGTTGGATAGACCAGGTCTAGGAGGGAGGCAAAGGCCACTTTGAGCTTCTCCCGGTCTGCATTCGTCCACGATTGGCCATTCTTGGGCAGAGCCTCAAGCACCCCCAGAATGGCCGGATGAACGCCATCCTGGTGAATAACGGCGTTTTCGTTTACCTGTAAGGGATTTTCGGGAACAATTTCTTTTTTCGGCGCTTCAGTCTCTTTTTCGGCCTGTTCGGCCAAATCTTTTCGATTAGACGACGATTTTCGTCTTGTCCTTGTCCCCTGGCTGCGTCCGAAAAGTCCCGGGTGCAACTCTTTTCCGGCTTCACTCGCAAACGAAACGAAAAAACTGACGGCTTTCTCGGAGGTCTCAGTGCCGGATCCGGCGCCCTGGAACGCCGACTTTATCTGTCCCCGCGTCGCACGGGGCAGGTCGATACCCTCAAGCAGCGGCCCGTACCTCTCGTCAAACAGGGCTGCAAGAAGCTGCCGCTTTACCTCTTCGTTGGGCGCTCGACTGAGCATTTCAAGGCGCCGATCGGTCTTTCCCTGTGGGTCCGTCAACCCGAAAAACAGCAGAGCGCCCTGGATCGCAGACCGCGTTGAGCCTGAGAACGGCGTACTGCGCCAAACACTGCTGTCCAGCCGCTCCGGCAGTGGATCGAGATCGGTTTTCACGAAAGCGATAAACGTCTCCCAGCTCTTGTATGAGCCATAGGGGGGAGCTATCCCGCGCGTCCTGGAGTTTGTTGTCACGTGTCCACTGCTCCGAAACTGTTTTTTCGTTGACTCAATCATCCACCAGTTTTTCGCCCGGTGTCAATATCGCAGTTTCGTCCACAAATCGAGCCGTTTTTCGCTGAGTGGACACCGCATGACAAATTCTTGAGACTGCTTTCATTTCGGTACACGATTGTTCATGCGACGGGGAAAGGGACGCGCGGGAATACCCACCGAGCGCCCCTGAACAGAGAAGGATCGGGAGCAAGGAGGGAGTCATGGTGGCGAATTCACATATCTACCATGTCCCTGCCCTATTGGACGAGGTTATCGAAACGCTTCAGCCGCATGCCGGCGGGAAGTACATCGACTGCACGCTCGGAGAGGGATCCGTCACTGAGGCGCTCCTTTCCGCAGGCGCGCATGTACTGGGCATGGATGCTGATCCGGAGATGCTCTCGTCGGCGGCGCGTCGTTTGGGGGACCTGCCGAATGCGCAATACACGCTGGTGCAGGCGAACTTCGCGTCCCTTAAAGAGGTGGCAGTCGCACACGGCTTTACACAGGCGCAGGGAATCATCCTGGACGTTGGTCTGTCTTCTCGGCAGTTGCAGGCCATACGTCGCGGCTTCACATTCCAGGACGATCAGCCATTGGACATGCGGTATGACCCTCGGCAAGACGTCACCGCCGCAGACCTGGTGAATGATCTCCCGGAGCAGGAGCTTATCGACCTCCTCAGAACGTACGGCGAGGAGGACGCGTGGTCGGCCCGGTCCATCGCGAGGACAATCATGGGGCGCAGGCCACTCAGTACGACTCGGGAGCTCGTTGAATGCATCGAGCTCGCAGTCGGGCAGCGCAGCGCAGCGCGAATACACCCGGCCACCAAAGCGTTCATGGCGCTTCGCATGGTGGTCAACGCAGATCTCCAGGCCCTGGAGTCGGCCCTCCCACAGGCACTGGAGTTGTTGGCCCCCGGCGGCAAATTGGCCGTCATCGGATACCAGAGTCTGGAGGATCGCATCACCAAGAGATTCCTCCACCAGGAGGCAAAGGACTGCCTCTGCCCTACTGCCCAACTGGTCTGCACGTGTGAACACACGGCAACGGTCAGGCTGCCACGGCGGCAGGGAATCACCCCCTCCATCGCGGAGATCGCGCGCAACCCCGCAAGCCGATCGGCACGGCTGCGGGTCGCTGAGCGCGTCGCAGCGTGACCGGAGGATCTGGACAAGCGGGCAGCACAGCGCGGGGAAGCACAGGTACGAGAGGAACAGTAGGCAGCGCAGCACGGGGAAAGCACAGGTACAAGAGGACAGCGGCAGCGCAGCGCGGGAAGCAGTGAGAACGTGGGGAGTGGCGAGAGATGGATCGGATAGTCGCCGGCATCGAACTCGGTGAAAGGAAACTTCGAGTCGCCGTCGCACGGCATCGACCGGGGTCTACCCGGATGCTCACGGGGATCGAGGCGCCTTCAGCAGGTATCGAAGACCAGACAGTCGTCGATGCGCAAGAGTTGGGCGCCGCCCTGGCCGGCATCTCCCGGAAACTCCGGACATCCGTTGACTTCCCTCTGGAGAACGCAGTATTTGTCGTTCCCACGGGCCAGGTCCAATTCCATGAGACCGAAGCACGCATTCGGCCATCCGGCCCCCGGGGAACAGTAGTCGAGGCGGACGGTGAGCAGCTGGCGGACAAGAGCCGCCCCGCCTTTCCGCGCAACGACCGCCATGTGATCCATGTCATCCCCCAGGCGTACTTGCTTGACGGCAAGGAAACGGAGCGCCTGCCGGTTGGCAAAACGGGAGAGGACCTCCGCGTTCTCTCCCTGTCCGTCTCATGTGAGGCTGACACGGCGGCAAACATCCGTGAGGCCGCGGAGTTTGTGGGAAGCGACAGGGTTGCCCTGATGGCCGGGCCGGTTGCGGAGAGTCATGCGGCGCTGACCGACACGGAGCGGGAACGCGGCGCTGCGGTTCTTTCCATCGGCGAGCGGATCAGCACGATTACCGTCATCCATTACGGCCAGTATCTTGGTTCGGCGAAGATCGGCATTGGCGCTCAGCATTTCACCAACGATCTTTCAATCGCCCTCGATCTGCCCTACCCGACTGCCGAAGCCGTGTTGGAACAGGTTGCAACCTTTTCCAATACCGTGGGGCCGTCACGCGCCGCAATAACGGTGGCCGATCAGGGCATCGACATTGAACGCGTGGAGATGGTGGCAACACTCCGTGACCGAGCCGAAGAGCTCTTCTCTTTGACTGAGACCGCCATCGACCGCATCGCAGGGGATCGCGAGTTGCCGGGCGGCCTGGCCATCGCCGGCCAACCGATCTTGCGTGACGGGCTTTCTCAGCTCGCGCGTTCGGTGATCTCCATGCCCATTCACTGGGCAGCGCCGCGCGGCATCGAGGGATTGCCCCTCGCCATATCCGGCAACACGACGTGGGTTCCGGCCATTGGAGCACTCGTCTGGGCAGGAACCATCAAGGATCCGCTAACGCATCCGGCGTTCCATTCCGAGCCGAGCAGAAAGTCCGGCGGCATTCTCCGTCGGTTGACCGGTAGATTCGGCGGGCGAAACGGAGCGAGGTCCTCGTCACCTGAGACATCTATGACATCAACGAACCACGACTCAGAGCGCGCCGCGCGCAGGAAGAATGCGTCGGTTGCTCGGGGTACCGGCAAGCAGGAAAGACGCCGGGAAGCAGCGCGGGTCTAAAGGAAACGGCAGAAAGGGAGGAATACAGATATGTCACTGCCTGAAGATGTAGATGGGTTGGTTCGCATCAAGGCGTTCGGCATCGGCGGCGGCGGCGGAAACGCGGTCTCCCGGATGGCTCGCGAGGCCGTCCCGGGTATCGAGTACATCGCCGTGAACACGGACGCGCAAGCCCTTGCGCGCTCGGACGCGCCGTATCGCCTGCGCATTGGCGATCAGATCACCCGCGGCCTCGGCGCGGGCGGCAACCCTGAGATTGGCCGACAGGCCGCAGAGGAGAGCCGGGACGACATCTACGAGGCCGTCAAGAACTCTGACATGGTCTTCGTCGCCAGCGGCATGGGTGGCGGCACCGGCACCGGCGCAGCCCCTGTTATCGCCTCAGTCGCGCGGGAAACCGGCGCGCTCACCATCGGAATCGTCACGCGACCCTTCGCCTTTGAGGGAACCCACAGGGCCCGACAGGCTGAAGAGGGAATTGCCAGCCTGCATGGCTGCGTTGACAGCCTCATCATCGTTCCCAACGAGCGGCTCCTTGCCGTCGCAGGAACGGAAGCCTCCTGGCACGATGCATTCCGCATGGCTGACGATGTTCTGGGACAGGGCGTCCATGCCATCTCCGAGCTCGTCACCGTCCCGGGCGAGATCAACCTCGACTTCGCGGACGTGCGAACTGTCATGTCCATGTCCGGCCAGGCCCTCATGGCCATCGGCAACGGGCGCGGCAGCACACGAGCGACGGACGCGGCGAAGGCGGCGATCCAGAACCCGCTCCTTGAGATCGACATCACTGGCGCAACCGGCGTCCTCTACAACATCACGGCCGGTTCCGATCTCTCATTGGCGGAGATCCACGCAGCCTCGGACATCATTTCCCAGGCCGTTGACCCCAACGCCAACATCATCTTCGGCGTCGTCTCCAACCGCGCGAGCGACGGTGAGGTCCAGCTGACCCTCATTGCCACAGGCTTTGAGACCGAGCAGGAAACCTTCGAGGATGACGAAGTGGTCGATCAGATTCTGCGCGACGCGCTCGGTGACGGAGACCTGGATCTCCCGCCGTTCCTGCGCCGCAAGAGCAGGAGGGTTGCCCGCTAAGCCCCTTTAGGGCTCCAAACACGAACTTCCATCACCCAGTCTTCCCCTACCCCCAGGGAAGCGCAGGCCACCCGATCTATCGGAGTTTCGGCCTGCGTTTTCCTTTTAAGCTCTTTAACTCGCTCGCGCCCCGGTGAGTTCCCGCGGCAACAGGAACGTGACGTTCTCTTCCAGCGCCTTCAGCGTCCGAACGTCTTCCACTCCGGCGGCCATGAAATGCGCGATAACCTCTTCCACGAGGGAGTCCGGAGTGGACGCCCCCGAGGTGATGCCTACCGACTGCGCGCCCTGCAGCCAGGACTCGTCAAGGTCCACCAGGCTGTCCATCAGATACGCCCTGCACTGCCCTGTATCCGCCACCTCGCGAAGCCGCTGCGAGTTGCTGCTGTTCTCCGCGCCGAGGACCAGGACGACATCCGCCTCCTGCGCCAGCAGCTTCACGGCGTCCTGTCGGTTCTGTGTCGCAAAGCAGATATCGGAGCGCGCAGGCATTCGGATCTTGGGAAAGCGCATCTTGAGCGCATCCACGATGTCCTTCGTCTCATCCACGCTCAGGGTTGTCTGCGTAACGAGCGCCACCCGCTCTTCGTCCGGAACGCTGACCGTGGCCACATCATCCATATCCTGGACCAGGATGATGTCGTCCGGCGCCTCGCCCATCGTGCCGATGATCTCATCATGGCCCGCATGCCCGACAAGGAGAACCTTGTAGCCGTCCCGAACGTAGCGGACGGCCTCCACGTGCACCTTTGTGACCAGCGGGCACGTGGCATCGATGACGTCAAGTTCACGTCCCTGCGCCATCTCCCGCACGATGGGGGCGATGCCGTGCGCGCTGAAAATCATGCGCGCCCCCACGGGCGCCTCAGACACCTCTTCAACGAACACCGCGCCCTTTCGCTCCAGGTCTCGCACGACAAAGAGGTTATGAACGATCTGGCGGCGCACGTATATCGGCGGGCCGTACTCTGCCAGGGCCAGTTCAACTGCCTCAATGGCGCGGATCACGCCGGCGCAGAAGCCGCGCGGCTCCGCGAGAATAACCCTCTCAATCGACAGTGATTTATCCATATCGTCTCTTACAACCCGTCTGTTAGAACTCACTAACTACACTGCTCTAATCATACACCGAGCCTATCGACCTTTTCTAACGCGCAGTTTCATCTTGGAGCATGGGCAATGTTGTTATAGTGGAGTTGGCGCGGAGAGCGGCTATGCCGTATAGTTTGCGATTCACGCGCCCCAATACCACCGGAGGTGGCCTGTGCAAGACATTCGTCTTCACCGAGAGATTCCTCGAAACGTCCGCACCGTTATCATGGCGTTCTTTGGATGGTCCGATGCCGGCGATGCCGCCACGGGCGCCGTCGATTTCCTCGGACGCGCGCGCAATGCCGAACTCGTGGCCGAGTTCGATCCGGACGAGTTCTTCAACTTCACGGACTACCGCCCTATCGTCAACGTCGATGACTCCGGCGTGCGGTCTCTCACGTGGCCGCAGAACCGCTTCTATCTCGCGCCGGGCACGGACGCCACGGAGCCGCTTCTCCTCTTCTCCGGCATCGAGCCGCACCTGCGGTGGAACCGATTCAGCGACCAGTTCGTTGACTTCCTGCTTGAATGCGGCGTCGAGCACCTCATCTCGTTCGGCGCGCTGCTCAACGCCGTGCCCCACACACGCAAGCCGTACGTCAACGGCAGCAGCAGGACGCCGGAGATCAAGGCGACAATGGAACGGCTCGGAATCGCGCGCGGCGGTTCCTACAACGGCCCGACGGGTATCTCGTCCGTCATTGCAGACGCATGCCAGCGGCGCGGCATCAGTTCCTCCAGCTTCTGGGGTCACGTGCCGCACTACATCCAGACCTCTCCGAATCCCACCATCATCCACGCCATCCTGGACACCCTGCGGCAGTCCATGGGCATCGGCGCGGATCTCCGTGAACTGGAGGGCGAGTCTGCGGCGTTCTACGAGCAATGCGAAGAGGCCATTGAGGAAGAGCCGTCCATGCGGCAGTACGTCCGCAAGCTTGAGCAGTACTACGATGAGACGGAGGCGGAGCAGCAGACCGGCCGGCCGAGCAGCACGGGCATCATCACGCCCGGCTCACCGGAGTTCCCCGACGCGCAGGACCTTGTCGACGACCTCGAAGACTTCCTGCGACGCCGCCCGCCGTTCAACGGCAACTCGTCCTAGGCGCAGACTCCCTACCCCACTCCGTGCCCCGCGCTAGAATGGAGCACACGGGGCGTAGCGCAGCCCGGCAGCGCGCCTGCTTTGGGAGCAGGAAGTCCCCGGTTCAAATCCGGGCGCCCCGACTTTCTTCACGTTCGCGCAGATCGTCGCCTGAGAAGAAGGCGGCGCTCCGCGTTCCGGCGGTGGCGGTCACCAAATATCTAGGCGGCCGCCTGCCCTCGAAGTGAGCCAATGCCCCGCGTCATTGCGGCGAGAGTGAACAGGATGGTCGCAGCGGCTACGATGCCCGCTACGGCATACGGCCAGCCGGTGGGCGCAGTAGCGGCCAATTCAGCGATCACCCCACTGACCACGTCGCCGATGGTTATGCCGAGCGAATAGGCGCCATAGAAGATGCCGAAGGCCAGTCCTCGGCGGACCGGTCCGCTGGCGTCCGCCACCAGTGCCGTCGCCGTGGGCAGGAGCAGGCCAAAACCGAAGCCGATGACGGCCATTCCCGCATAGACCGCCCACAGTTCCTGGGTTGCCGCCATCAGGAACAATCCGGAGCTGAAAAGGGCGAGTCCGACACTCAGGAAAGTGAGCCGTCCAAAGCGGTCGCCGATGATTCCAATGACCCCGACCATCATAATCAGCGCGGTCAACGCAAACAGCGTGAAGGCATTGCCGGACGTCCGCGCAGCCTCCCCGAGGTCTTCCACATGGAGCGGCAAGTACGTGGTGAGGGTTCCGATTCCGATGGTCCACGAGATCGCGACGATGGATGCCAGCACCAGCCAATTGACACGGAAAGGCGTCTCCGTCGTCGCTTCGGACGATTCAGCCTCCGCCTCTGCACCTGTGTCAATGGCATCGGAGACGCGGGTGTCGCGAGAAACCACGATATAGATGACGGCTGTGATTGCCATCAGGCCGGCCATCATGAGGAAAACAGTCTCGTAGCCCAATATCCCCTGGAGAATGCCGGCAGACGCCGGTCCCAACACGGCAGCGATCGCAATCACGACGGCGCTCCTGCCCATCGTCCGTCCTCGCGAACCCGTCTGGCTGGAGTCCCCGAGCATCGCAAAGGCCCCGGGCGTCAGAACAGCGGCGGCGAGTCCATGTAGCCCACGCACGGCAAGCAGCATTTCCGCGCTGGTGGCGGCAGCGTATCCCGCAAGCGCAAGCGCGGTGACCACCAAGCCCATCGTTATGGGCAATCTGCGACCAAACCGATCCAAAAAATAACCGGCGACGACGTTGCCCGGCAGGTTCGTTATCGAGTACGCGGCAACAATGACTCCCACGAGTGATTCGGCAGCGCCCAATTCCCTTGCATATGTTGGAACCAGTGGCAGTCCGGCGAAGAAATCAAGGAATGCGACGAAGACGACGAGGGTTGCGAGTTGAATTCCTCGTTTTCCCGCCAAGCCGGACGGGATGGCTGCCTGCTGAGGAGCTGTCACTTCCTTCTTTCCTGACGTACCCAACCGTGAATCGCAACGATACTATTGCCCCACTACCGTATCACGCGCCGGTCTCACGATATGATTTGGCCAGGTATGTAGTCGAGAGGAGGGGGCGGTCGTGGCGTCAGTCCGCTATATCGTGAAAGACGTTGAGGAATCCGTTGCGTTCTATACGTCGCTGCTGGGTTTCTCCGTGGCCGAACAATACGGCCCCGCAATGGCGATTGTGACGCGCGATGATCTGAGCCTTTGGCTGGCAGGCCCGCGCGCGTCCGCGTCCCGCCCCATGCCGGACGGCCGCCAGCCTGAACCCGGCGGCTGGGCGCGCATCGTCATTGAAACCGACGATATCGAGTCCACTGCCGCCGCGCTGCGTAACGCGGGCGCGGCTTTCCGCAATGACATCATCAGCGGCCCGGGCGGCAAGCAGGTCATCGTGGAAGACCCCTCCGGCAACGCAATCGAGATATTCCAGACAGGCTGACCGCGCAATCCCGTTACTATGAAAGAAGCAACTGCCAACGGGAGGAACAATAATGCCCGGCTTACATGAATTCAGCCTTGATGGAAAGACGGCAATCGTCACCGGCGCCGGCCAGGGCATCGGCAAGGGCATCGCGCTCGCGTTGGCCGAGGCCGGAGCGGACGTTGTCGTCGCCGGCATCACCGTCGCCGATCGCTCGCGGTCCGAAGCCGACCTCAACGCAACGGCGGATGAGATCCGCCTGCTTGGGCGCTCTGCCCTGCCAGTCGTCGCAGACGCCCGCGACAGCGCGGATGTGCGCGCGCTCATCGACGCAACGCTGGGTGAGTTTGGCCGCCTGGACATCATGGTCAACAACGCCGGGGGCAGCTTCTACGCCCGATTCCCGGACATCAGCGAGGGCGGCTATGACGCCGTCGTCCGCAACAATCTCAAAAGCACGTTCCTCTGCTGCCAGGCCGCGGGAGCCGTCATGCGCGAACGTGAGACAGGCGTAATCATCAACCTCTCATCCGGCGCAGCCTTCGCGGGTTCTATCGCCCAGCCGGTTTATGCCGCCACGAAAGCGGGCATCACGAACCTGACACAGACTTTGGCCGCCGAGTTCGCGCCACATGTCCGCGTTGTGGCGATTGCCCCAGGACTTACGGACACAGTCGGAATGCGCGCCGGATACGGCGACGAGGCCGATGCGCGTGTCGCGGCGCAGTCGCAGACGATGGCCGCCAAGCGCCTCGCCACGCCGCGTGACATGGGACTGGCAGCCGTCTTTCTCGCCAGCGACGCGGCGTCCTACGTGAGCGGCATCACGCTGCGCGTCGACGGCGGCGGCCGCGCCGCGGACGACTAGGGGCGCAGGTCTACTGACAATACCCTCTCCCGCCGGGAGAGGGTTAGGGTGAGGGGATTCTTACAGGAACCCAAGAGATGACACTCGACGATACCCTTTCTGAGGAGCTCCGCCTCCTGCGCCATTCCGTGCGCGAGCTTGTCCGCGATAAGGTCGCCCCACGCGCATGGCAAATCGATCAGGATCGCGACTATCCGCAAGATGTTTTCGAGGCCTTTCGCAACCAGGGCCTATTCGCATTGGCGCTCTCCGAGAACGAGGGCGGAACAGGTGCGGGGACGATAGGACTCGCCATCGCCGTTGAAGAGGTTGCGCGTGCCTGTGCCTCGTCGGCGCAGATGCTCATCCTTTCCGCACTCGTCACGTGGCCCATGCGCCTGTTCGGCACGGACGCGATGCGGCAGTACTATGTCCGCGCCGTGGCGGACGGCTCAAAACGCGGCTCCTTCGCCCTCACCGAGCCCAACGCCTCCTCCGATCTCGGCTCCATGGTGACCCGCGCCGAAAAGAACGGTGATGAGTACGTCCTCAATGGAGAAAAGGACTTTATCAGCGGCTCCCCGCAGGCGGATTTCTTTGTGGTGTTCGCCGGCGCAGGCGAGCACGCAGACATGCGCTCCTCTATGACCGCTTTTCTTGTGGACGTGCCGCAGCCCGGCGTCATTTTCCTCCGACGCGATGAGGGCATGGGGCTCAAGGGAATGCCGCATTGCGATTGGTCCTTTGACGGCTGCCGCGTGCCGGAGTCGCATCAAATCGGCGATGTCGGACAGGGTGAAGAGATCGCTCGCCTCAGCATGAACGCCATCCAGCCCTTGCTTGCGGCCCGCGGACTCGGCGCGGCGGAGGAGGCGCTGGCATTCACGCGCGACTACGCCAACACGCGCCGCATCTACGGTGGGCTGCTGGCAGACCTGCAGACCACTCAACTCCACCTTGCCGAGATGGCCGTCAACGTCGAGGCAACACGGCTGCTGACGTACCGGGCCGCGCGCATGGTGGACGATGACCGGTTCCGCGACGAGGGCGACGCCGCCTACCTGAACGCCGCCAAGCTCATGTCCGCTCGCACCGCCGTCCACGCGACCGATCACGCCATGCAGGCCGTCGGCGGCCACGGCTACATGGAAGTCCACCCGCTGGAGCGCATGTACCGTGACGCCCGCCACCTGAGCCTGTACATGGGAACGAGTGAGGTGCTCAGCCTGCGTGTCGCCCGCGCCGTGTTGGACGGCGCGCTTGGTTACGGGCCATCGGTCTCTCGCCAATCAACGGAGGAGCGTTCCAGGCGGCAGACCTAGTCCCTCCACTGCCCCAAGTTGACCCCCCAACCCTGCCGTTCCTACAATTGCGCCACACGACGCTGAAACTGTGCTGTCGCGTTGGAGGGTGGGATGTCCGAATTCACGATGCGGGTTGGCGACGCAGAGATCATCGCAGTGACGGACATGAACATCATCTATCCCCGCCCCCTGCCGGAACTATTCCCAGCGGTGCCGCTGGAGGCATGGGACGAGTATCGCGGTGATTTTGCCGAAACGTTCGCAGGCAACCACATCAGGCTGGAGATTGGGTGCTACGTCGTGCGCTCGCAGGGGCAGACCATCCTTATCGACACCGGCTACGGCCCCGGCCCAATCGAGGGAGAGTTGGGCCAACTCATCGACAACCTGTCCGCCATGGGTGTTGAGGCTGCGGACGTCGATACCGTCTTCTTTTCTCATCTGCATCCCGATCACACGGGCTGGAACATGGTCTGGGGAGAAGAGATTCCCACGGAGCCGACCTTCCCCAACGCCCGCTACGTCGTCCATGAGCTTGATCTTGAGCATTTCCGCAAGCCGGAGGTGCAAGCATCAATGTCGTTCCCCTTCATGCACCGCGATGTTGAACCTCTCGACAAGCTCGGAATACTCGACACCATCGACGAGGACACGGATCTTACGCAGGACGTGCGAGCCGTCCACACCCCGGGTCATACGCCCGGTCACATGAGCGTTGTCGTCGCCTCCGGGGGGCAGGACGCCATCATCCAGGGCGACGTGTTCATCCACCCGGCACAGGTGGTTGAAGACGACTGGAATTGCATCTTTGACGTCGATTGGCCGCTGGCGACGGAGGGGCGGCGCAAGATGTTGGACGAGGCCGCCTACAAGGGTACGCCGCTCATCTCCTGCCACTTTCCCCTGCCGGGTTTCGGACGAATAGGACGCCGTGGGGGCAAGAGATACTACCAGGTTGGCCTTGATGTGATCCCGACAAACGACTAGGGGGAAATGGCCATGACAAACGATATGAACTCCGCAGACGCCCAGCGCGTTCTGGACGCCGTTAACACTGAAGAAATGGTGCGCCTCGCTCAGGAACTCGTCAGCGTGCCGAGCTTCAAGACGGAGGAGACAGAAATCGCCCGATTCCTGGCGACCTACCTCTCCGACCGCGGTTACGAGGTCCAGGTGCAGGAAGTGGAGCCGGGGCGCTTTCAGACCATCGCCACCCTTCGCGGCACGGGCGGCGGAAAGTCGTTCATGCTCAACGGCCACACCGACATCGATCCACTCGCAATGGGATGGAAACGCGACCCGTGGACTCCCAGCGTCGAGGATGACCGCATCTATGGCGCAGGCATCCGCAATATGAAGGCCGGCGTTGCCTCTATGATCACAGCGGCGGAAGCGCTGCGAACCTCGGGCGTGGAGCGGCACGGCGACATCGTAATCGCATGTGTTGTCGGTGAGCTGCAGGGCGGCGTGGGCACGATCTACCTCTGTGAGAACGGCCCGCTCGCGGACATGGCTGTCATCCCGGAGCCGCACGGCGCCAACAACATCCTGACCACGCACGCGGGCGTCGTTGAGCTTGCCGTCCACATCATCGGCAACTCCCGCCACATCGTCCGCAAGGATGAGGCCGTCGACGCCATCGCCAAGCTCGCCAAAGCAATCCCTGCCATCAACGGCGTCCAGTTCACCCACACGCCGCGTGAAGACCTCCCCGGCCTGCCGCGCATCAACGTGGGCGCGATCATCGGCGGACGCGGGCGCGACTATGACCTGCGCGGCCCAAACTGGGTCGCGGACTTCTGCACCGCCCTCGTGGACGTGCGATTCCTGCCCGGCATGTCGTCCGAATCCGTCAGGGCGGACATCGAGCGGGCGCTGGATGCTATCAAGAGTGACGACCCCGATTTCCAGTATGAGATCGAGATGCCGCCCGACCCGAAGCACCGCGTGTTCACGCGGGTTATGGAGCCGTTTGATCTGCCGAAGGACGAGTACATCGTAGATGCCGTACTGCGCAGTTTCCGTGCCGTGACGGGGCGGGAGCCGGACGGTTTCGGCACGGTTCTGCCGGGCTCTTACACCGGCGATGACACGACGCACCTCTGGCGCGCCGGGGTCTCATGTCTGCTCTACGGCGCGGCGGGCGCGTCCGAATCGGACACCGTCCCCGATGAGTACGTCCGCATCCCGGACATGGATCAGGTCGCCCGCGTCCTCGCCCTCACCGCCCTGGACGTGACCAACCTGCCCAACTAAAGGCGGACGCCCTCACCCTAACCCTCTCCCAAGGGGAGAGGGGATTTTGGCCTACATCATGCGGGCGTCGTCGGGGCCCATACCGGGCGGTGGGCTCTCCTCGTGGGGACGCAGGTCTGAGCGTACACGCATCCAGCGCGGCAATGGCGCGCGGACGGGCCGTTCTTCGGACGCCGTTGGCGCGGCCTTCGTCTCGGGCCTGTGACGCGGAGGCGGATACAGCTCGCGGATGGCGGCCCAGATGGCGCGCAGTTGACCCACGTCTTCCCGTGACGGCGGGATGCCCCCATAACGCGCCCGAACAAAGGAATCCGTGAAGATGCCGACATCCTGCCCGACGAAGAGCCGACTCAACTCCGGGTGAAACTCCTGCGGCGTCTCCCATCCTTCGCGCGCCACGCCATGATCGTCGGCCAGCGCGACAAGTCCGCGGTATGCGCCGAGCGCGACAGAAACGGGGTTGTTCGGGTCAAGATCAGCCGTGATCTCGTCGTGTTTGGGCGGTCGGCGGAATCGCGCGGCCAGCGCTGACAGTGCGGAGGAAAGGTCTTCGATAATCGTCGTCTCGCCCTGCAGTCGCTCCCGTTCCTCGCCCATCTCCGCCCGGGATCGCCGGCCCCGGAAGCCGGAAAACAGCCGCCACAGGAACCACGCCACCCCAACGACGGCTGCCGTGACAGCCGCCCAGCCCAGGATGCGAGACAGCCAATACAGCAGCCTGTTCTCTTCCTCGGCCCGCGTGAAAATCCGCTCATAGTCCGGCGCCGACGGCAGTTGGAATTCGACGCTTTCCCCCTCTGTGGCAAAGAAGCGAATCACCTCGAAGAACGCCCACACGAATGCCTGGATGATTATCTCGAAGACCCAGCCGATAACAGCCAGAACCGGCAGGAACAGCCGCCCCGCGAACCCGAACACCGTCGCTGCGACTCGTCCCAGTTCGCCCTCCGCCAGAACCGCCAGCAGAACGCTGCCGATGAGGATGCCGCCGACGGTCAGCGCCATCATGCGCGGCCAGTCCCTCAGACCGGCGCTCTGCTCCGGGTCCATGGACGTGATATGGATCAGGGCAAACGACGCGATGCCCATCCCAAAGAAGAGGAACGTGGGGATTGGCGCGCCGGAATAGCCGTCAATCAAGACATCAACAACCACTCCCACCACAACTACGGCAACGCCGATGCGGAACGACTGCGCAAGGTTGCTGACCCAGACGACTTCCTGCCCCAGGTGGGTGCCGCGCCACCAGAACACACCGAGCATGACGCCACCGACGATTGGATGGCGGCCTTCCTGCCAGTCCTGCCAGAACCACAGCGGCCATGAGAAGTCCCACCCCACTTGCGGCAGCATGGCAATGCCGAGATAGATGACGATTGCGCCGCCCCCCGCCACGATGCCTCGCGCCGCCGCCAGTGTCGCGCCAGCAGGAACAATCCACCGCGTGAGGGTATAGCCGGATACGGTGACGATCAGCGCCAGCCAGACGGGAACGAGGCTCTCACCGGCCCCGAGCATCAGCAGCGCGAGAGCGCCCGCGATGGTGATCCACGCCACCTCCATGGTGAGGCGCGTTCCCTCGAGTGCCAGCGGCGCCAATCTCATGGCGTCACCGCCTGTGATGGCGTGGCGTGCTCAACTCGACGAGTCACCCCCGGCCTGAAAACTGCCTCGTGCTCCAGCTGCGCCATCTGATGCCCTATTTCATGCACGATGATATCCGGATCAGACACCAGTGGCGACGGCGTTTCGGAGGTCCAGACGACGCTTGGCCGTGCACCCGCCCGCCGCAGGCTGTGCAGCGCGTCAATGGTCTCCTCGTCGATCACGCTTGTGACGAGCACAACCGTTGCGCCAACCGGCAGTCGCCGCGTCTGCTCCAGCAGGAATTGCCCCATCGCCTGCCGCCCCAACGGCGTAATCACCGCGAGGCTCTCCAAAACAGTTGTCAGCTGTTCGCGCGTCCGATTCGGCATCACCCGGATCGGCTCGTCCGTCAGCGGTGAGATGCTGTTCGTCATCAGCCCGAATGACATCTTTCGCGCATAGGCCCATTCGGCAATGGACGCCGCAGCCGTCACTCCCCGCTCCAAAAGCAGGGGCGAATAGCCCCACTGCCCTTCTGCAGCCGTCAGCGTCTGGGCATTCAGAGCAAGGATCATGGTCTCCGAGACGGACGGCGAGAAGAGGCGCACCGTCAGCGCTTGTGAACGCGCCGTCGCTTTCCAGTCCACGCGCCGTAGAGCGTCACCGGGCTCATACGGTCGCAGGCCGCGCAGCCTGCTGGGGTCTTCGTGGTACGGCTGGCCGCCGCGCTGTTCACCGAACGGACGCCGCGCGGGAATCCCCAGCGCAGGCAGAGGAAGCGTCTGCGGATAGACGATGACGTGATCCCATTGCGGCTCAAGGCGTTCAGAGAAGAAGAACCCGAACACGTCCCCGCTGGTCACGCTTGCCGGGCCGAATCGATACAGCCCGCGCTTCTTGCACTCCATCGTGAATCGCCACGTCACCCGTTCATACCGGGCCAGCGAGGTGGAGCGCGTCGTGGTGTACGATCCCTGCTCCACGCGAATCGTGCGCGGCTTGTCCGCCTCCTCAAGGCCGGACGGGAATTGGTCTTCAAGCGTGACCCACGGCATGGGAATCGCCTTGCGGTTCGTCACCCGCAGCTGAACGGTTACGTCATCGCCCACAAACGCGCGCGTCTCGGAGAGTGAGCGCTCAAACGTTACGCGAGCCAGCGACACGCGGTTCCACCCATATGCGACCAGGTACGTCAGGATAATGAGCGCGCCCAACCCCACCAACAGACCCTGCCCGGTGGCAAGGCCGATGATCATCAGCAGGCCGAATGTGGCTACCCAGCCCCCGGTGAGCGTGAGCATGTCTATCTAGTGGTCCGCGGCCACCCCTTCGGCCACGGCATCGTCCTCCGGCTGCCCGCTGATCGGCACGGGCACGGTGCGGAGAACATCATCCACGACGTCAAGGGACGTGAGGCCGCGCAGCCGCGCTTGCGCATTCAGGATGACGCGATGCGTCAGCACGTATGGCGCAAGACGCTTCACGTCGTCCGGCGTCACATAGTCCCGCCCCTGCTGCAGCGCCAACGCCTGCGACGTGTGGTGAAGCGCCAGCGATGCCCGCGGGCTCGCGCCGAGATCCAGCGAGGGATGGTCACGCGTGGAGTGAACGATGCCGATGATGTAGTCCTCCAGCGCCGGCTCCACCCGCGCAGTCGCAACCTGGTCTTGCAGTGACAGCAGTTCCTGAGTCGAAAGAACAGGCCGCACGTGTTCCAGGGGGTCGTCTGCGTTGAATCGATGGATCATCCGAATCTCTTCTTCGGCAGAGGGAAAGCCGAGACTCAGCCGCATCAGGAATCGATCCAGCTGCGCCTCCGGCAGCGGGAACGTTCCTTCGAGTTCGATGGGGTTCTGGGTGGCCATCACCATGAACGGCGCGGGCAGCGGCAGGGTCTCGCCCTCGATCGTCACCTGCCCTTCCTGCATGGCCTCCAGCAAGGCCGACTGCGTTCGGGGTGTTGCGCGGTTCACCTCATCAGCCAGGAGGACTTGGGAGAAGATCGGCCCGTTGCGAAGCTCAAAATCTCCGGAACGCTGATTGTAATAGTTGATGCCCGTGATGTCCGCTGGCATCAGGTCCGGCGTGAACTGCACACGGCTGAACGTGCAGCCCAATGAGGCGGCCAGCGCCTTGGCCAGCGTCGTCTTGCCGCTGCCCGGCACATCTTCAAAGAGCAGGTGGCCCCGGCACAGCAACGCTGTGACGGCCAACTCGATAACGTCATCCTTGCCGACGATAACGGAGGCAACGCTCTCTGCCACACGCTGCGCGGCCTCTTGCACAGTTAAGGTCTGGTTAGCGATCGCACCGCCCCCTCCCGTTAGTTCACACAAGTCTACGGGCTGCCCTGCCAAGCGGCAAGGAACTGTGTTTCTCTATACACCCCCCTGTCTGACTGCTAGGATGGGGCGTGGTGGGGGAATGTCCGCGTACGCGCGGCGTCCGATACTCACGAGAAACGTGGAAAAGATTCTGGGAGGAAGAAATGCCGGACACGATTGTCTCTCACGACGTTGACCTGGTGAAGGGATATGCCGCTTATCCGATGGCGGAGGGCAAGTACCCGGGTATCGTCGTTATCCAGGAGTGGTGGGGCCTCGATGAGCACATCCGGGACGTCACTCGCCGATTCGCGCGACTGGGCTACACCGCCATCGCGCCTGACCTGTTCCACGGCGATGTCGTGAACGAGCCGTCCGAGGCGCAGAAGCTGGCGATGGGCCTCGACCGCGGCCGCGCAGTTCGCGACACCCGCGCCGCTATCGACTACATCAAGAGCTGCGAGTCCTCAAACGGCAGTGTTGCCGTCATCGGCTACTGCCTCGGCGGCGGCGTTTCTCTGCTGACCGCGACGGAGGATGACAGCGTCTCCGCGACGATCGTCTACTACGGCGGCATTCCTGATCCTGCCGACCTGCTGGACAGCGTGAACTCCCCGGTGCTCGCCGTCTACGGCAGCGACGAGGCGGATCGCGCGAATCAGCTTGAGAGCGAGTTGAGCGCGCGCGGCAAGTCCGTCGAGAAGCACATCTACGACGGCGCGACGCACGGCTTCTTCAACGACTCCGGGCAGGGCTACCACGCCGAGGCCTCCGCCGACGCATGGGAGAAGACCATCGCCTTCCTCAAGGCAAACGTCCCGGCCTAACAGCCACGAAACCGCAAAAAGAGCGGGGCAGGTCAATGACCCGCCCCGTTTTCTTTTTTGTGAATCCCCTCATTCCGGTACAGGCCGGAATCCATCCCCTACATCTCTCGCCCGATCAGATAATCCCCGATCTCGATCAACGCCGCTGCGCCATCTTCCGGCAGCTCCGCCGACTCAATCAGCGCGCGCCCTTTAGCCCAATGTGAGGACGCCTCTGCCGCGCAGAAGTCGGACGCGCCCACCGATTCCAATAGAGCAACAATGTCGCCCACGGCATCCGGGCCAAAGCCGCTCCGGTACATATCACGGAGGCGCTCGGCATCCGGCGAGTCTGCCTGCGTGAGGCCGTAGATGACGGGCAGGCTCTTCTTGCCGTCCCGGATATCCAGCGCGGTTTCCTTGCCGATGATCTCCCCGCCCCAGATATCAAGGACGTCGTCATGGATCTGGAACGCGATGCCCATCTCGAAACCCGCCTCGCCGAGCAGTTTGGCCTGCTCCGGTGATCCGCTCGCAAACACAGAGCCGATCTCCAGCGCGCACCGGAACGCCTCAGACGTCTTGTTGCCGATCATCGTCTTGTAATCGTCAACCGTCACGTCGGCACGGCTCTCGAAATCGATATCCGATGTCTGCCCCTCGCACAGTGCAAGGCAGGTCTCATCCAACAGCCGTATCGCGTGGAGAACGCTTTGCGGCGGCGCGCCGTCATCCACCATACGGAGAACGACAAGCTGTGAGAGCGCGTGCATCGCGTCGCCCGCGTTGATGGCCTGCGCCGTTCCCCACTTGCTCCACACCGTTGGGCGATTGCGCCGGTATGAACTCTCGTCCTGGATATCGTCGTGAATCAACGAGAAGTTATGCAACAGTTCCAGCCCAACGGCGGCGGGGAGCGCATCCTCCCAGTTCCCTCCGCACGCCTCCGCCGTCACCAGCGCGAGAGTGGGCCGAAGGTATTTCCCGCCCTGGGCAAGCCGGCCGTCCTCCCACCCAAGGTGGTGACGCATCATGCCAAACAGGTGGCCCTGGCGGCCGGTCAGGATATGGGCGATGGCCTCATCGATCGTGGAACGGAATCTGTCGAGAGACGCGGGAGCTTCCATCGGAACGTCCCTCCCACACCGGTTAGTACGTCCGAACGAGGCCTTTTAGCCGCCGCGCTCTAGCTGACCCGCGTGCGCCTGCCGCGCGGATTCTGTCCCTCATTGGGATCAGAGTCGGCGATGGCGGCAATGACTTCATCCGACGGGATTGCGCCCTCGCGCAGCACCTGCGGTCGGCTGGTTGTCAGATCGACGATGGTGGACGGCTGACCGGCGGGCAGAGTTCCCTCCCCCACTGCATAGTCCAGCCACGGGCCGAGTTCCTCCAACACGTCGTCAAGGGAGCGGGCATCTGATGAACCCGAACGGTTGGCGCTTGTGCCGATGACGGGCCGTCCGAATTCACGGATCAGGTCACGCGCGGTGGGATGATCAGGAACGCGAACAGCAACGGTTGTTGCGCCGCCGCTGACGATATCCGGCAGGTCCGGCGAGCGCTTGACGACCATCGTCAGAGCGCCCGGCCAGTACCGATCAGCCAGCTTCCAGGCGCTGTCCGGCAGGTCGATGGCCACCTTGTTGAGCTGCTCAGCGTCCGCGAGCAGCACGGGCAGTCCCTGCCCATGGTCGCGGCCCTTCGCGCGGTAGACCCGTTCAACCGCCTCGGCATTAAATGCGTCCGCGCCAAGAGCGAACAGGGTATCCGTCGGGAAGCACACAATCCCGCCAACCCGAAGCATCACGACTGCTGCGCGAATCTGAAGCTCTGGGTCGGTTGCCTTGACTTCTGCCTCGTCTACGACGGTTTGATCGGTCACGTTGTGACTCCTTGACCAAGTATAGCACCGGTTAGTAGGCTGAGCGTCAATGGGATGTCCTTGGGGGACTGGCAGCGCACGTGAGCAATGAGCAACCTGGTGTGAGCCACCGCATCGCCACAGGCGATGATCGCGAAATCGCGACCTACCTTGAGATTGCCCAGCGCGCCGAGGCGCGCCACCCGGACACAGACACGGAACAGCCCCCTGCCCGCGACCTGATCGTCGTCATCGACTTCGGCTCCCAGTACAGTCTTCTCATCGCCCGCCGTATCCGTGAGCTGAACGTCTATTGCGAGGTGGTGCCCGCAACGATGCCGTGGGCGGATATCCAACGCCTCCGACCAAAGGGATTCATCTTCTCCGGCGGCCCGGCCAGCGTCTATGAGCCGGATGCGCCCATGGCCCCCGCAGAGGTGTATGAGGCGGGCGTGCCGATCCTCGGCATCTGCTATGGGATGCAGCTTCTTGCCCACCAGCTTGGCGGCGCCGTCGAGAACACCACCCGCCGTGAATACGGCCACTCCGTGCTCCATCGCGCTGCCACGATTGCCGATCCACTTCTCGAGGACCTGCCGCCAACGATGCCGGTCTGGATGAGCCACGGCGACCATGTAACCACCCCTCCGGCGGGTTTCCAGACGCTGGCATTCACGGACAATTCCCCCATCGCCGCAATGGCGAATGATTCCGGCTACTACGGCATCCAATTCCATCCCGAGGTTGTGCACACACCCAACGGCAAGCAGCTGCTTGAGAATTTCCTGTTCAGGGTCTGCAAGTGCGAGCCGACGTGGACCGCAGCCAACTTCGTCGAGGCAACGGTGGCCCATATCCGTGAGCAGGTGGGAGACGGCCACGCGATCTGCGCGTTGTCGGGAGGGGTCGATTCGGCAGTGGCCGCCGCCCTCGTTCATCGCGCCATCGGCGACCGGCTCACCTGCATCTTCGTCAACAACGGCCTGCTCCGTAAGGATGAACCGGAACGCCTGCGCGAGACGTTCGAGCGTAATCTCCACATGAATCTCATCGTCAGCGAGTCCACGGACAGGTTCCTTGAGCGCCTGGAGGGAATCACCGACCCGGAGACCAAGCGCAAGACCATCGGCGAGGAGTTCATCTGGGTGTTCGAGGAGGAGGCAGGCAAGCTCGGCGAGGTTGATTTCCTCGTGCAGGGCACCACCTACCCCGATGTCATCGAGAGCCTGACGGCGGATAACACTGCCTCCGCCGTCATCAAGACGCACCATAACGTCGGTGGTCTGCCGGAGGAGATGCGCCTGGAACTGGTTGAGCCGCTGCGTTACCTCTTTAAGGACGAGGTCCGCGCCGTCGGCTCGGAGCTCGGCCTGCCGGATGAGATCGTCTGGCGGCAGCCGTTCCCCGGACCGGGTTTGGCCATCCGCATCCTCGGCGAGGTGACGCGGGAGGGTCTGCATACGCTCCGCGAGGCCGACGCCATCGTCAACGAGGAGATCCGCAACGCCAAGCTGACACGCGAACTCTGGCAGTCATTCGCCGTTCTCACGGCGTCTCGAACGGTTGGCGTGCAGGGCGACTTCCGAACGTATGGGAACGTCATCGCCATCCGCGCCGTCACCTCCGAGGACGCCATGACCGCCGATTGGGCACGGCTGCCGTACGACCTGTTGGCGCGCATCTCATCGCGTATCGCAAACGAGGCCCCAAACGTCAACCGCGTGGTCTACGACATCACGAGCAAACCCCCGGGAACAATAGAGTGGGAATAACGTTCGGGGCGGCGCCCCCCCACCCTAACCCTCCCCCGCGGAGGAGGGAGGGTAAACGGTGCTGAAAACCATCCTTCTGCGCGTTACCCTCATGGCGCTTGGCGTCGCGTTTATCGTCATCGGCGTCGTCTCCGCCCTCTTTCCCCGCCCCATCGCCGAACTTCTTGGCCTTGAACAGGTGAACGTCATCCTGCTCGGACTGTTTGGCGTCATGCTCGCCCTGCTCGGCGTCGGCACATACCTCGCGAACCGCAATCCGATACGCCACATCCTCTGGCTGCGGCTCATGATCGGGTTCCTCTTTGGCATTGCCGCTTACGGTGGGCTGGTGTACTGGGGCGGCGGCATCTCCGGCAATACGGCAATCGTGCTGGCCGTCATCGGCATCGTCCCCGGAGCGCTCCTGCTCATCCTCTTCCCGCGCTCCCCGCGTTTCGTTTCAACGCGCGTTCGCTCTCCCGATGGCGTGCTATTCACGGATGCGGACGACGGCGGCCTTTTCGTGCGGCAGCGCGGCGGCGCATTCAACCCGTATGTGATCCGCCTCCCGCGTGAGCCCGCCATGCCCGATACCCATCACCGCCTCCATCCCGCGGCTGTCGATAACCCATCCCGCGTCATGGTCGTGGGCGGCGGCGCGCGCGAACACGCTATCGCCGTCAAGCTCCGGCAGAGCAACGGACTCGAAGAACTCTACATGGCTCCCGGCAACGGCGGCACGGCATCGATCGCCGAGAACCTGCCCATCCCGGCCACCGATACCGACGCCATCGTGCAGGCGGCACAGGAACGAAACGTCGAACTCGTCATCATCGGCCCGGAGGCTCCGCTCGCCGCCGGCCTCGGCGACGCGGTGCGTGACGCCGGCATCCTCTGTCTCGGTCCGACACGCGAGGCAGCACGACTCGAATGGAGCAAATCGTTCGCCAAGCAGGTCATGGACGACGCGGGTGTCCCAACCGCCGCGTGGACGCAATTCGACGACTACTCGCAGGCTGCGGAATACGTCCGCGGCCACCCGGCGCCGCACGTCATCAAGGCGGACGGTCTGGCGGCCGGAAAGGGTGTCGCTGTCTGCGAAACTGAGCAGGATGCCGTCACATTCCTGCACCACGTCATGCGGCTCCGGGATTTCGGGGAATCCGGCGATAGGGTGATCATCGAGGACGCGCTGTCAGGCGTCGAGCTGTCCGTCTTTGCGTTCTGCGACGGCGAGCAGATGGTCCTTGTTCCCCCCGCCTGCGACTACAAGCGCATCTACGATGACGACAAAGGCCCCAACACCGGCGGCATGGGATCATACAGCCCACCTGAGTTCGTCACGGACAAGCTCATGGCGGATATCCGCGACACCATCATTCAACCCGTTCTGCGCCGCATGGTTGAGATCGGCGCTCCATTCAGCGGCATCCTCTACGTCGGACTCATGCTCACCGACGACGGCCCCAAGGTCATCGAGTTCAACTCTAGAATGGGCGACCCGGAGGCGCAGGTTGTGCTTCCCCGCATCACGTCCGATTTCCTCCACCTCGCAGCCGCCACCGCCGCGGGCAAGCTCGCGGACGTGCATCTCGAATGGAGCCCCCAACCCGCCGTCGCCATCGCCATCACCTCCGAGGGCTACCCCGGCGACCACCCCACCGGACTGGAAATCACCGGCCTCAACACGCTCGACTATGACGTGCCCGTATTCCACGCAGGCACTCGCCTCGATCCCGCAACTGGCAAACTCCTGACCGCCGGCGGCCGCGTTCTCACCGTCACCGCGCTCGGCGACACCATGGCGCAAGCGCGTGACAAGGCCTACGAGAATGCCGCCCGCGTCCAGTTCCAGGGCGCTCACTACCGCAAAGACATCGCCCTCCGCGCCGTCACACAGCCCGACTAATGCCATAATCTCTATAGGCATCACGTCTAAGGGGGTAACGCGAATGGCCGCACTCGTTGGCATCGTCATGGGAAGCCGCTCCGACGAGGAGCTCGTGCAAGCAACACAGAAGGTCCTCGAGGATCTGGGCATCGAGTACGAGACCAACGTGCTCTCCGCCCACCGCACGCCGGACAAGACGGCAGAATACGCCCGCACGGCGCAGGATCGAGGCATCGATGTCCTCATCGGCGTCGCTGGCGCGGCAGCACATCTACCCGGTGTCATGTCCGCCTACACCACCCTGCCCGTCATCGGCGTCCCCGCCACCGGCAGCGCCCTCAACGGCCTTGACGCCCTCTACTCCATCGTCCAGATGCCGCCCGGCGTCCCCGTGGCCTCCGTCGCCGTCGGCTCCATGGGCGCGCGCAACGCCGCCTATCTCGCGGCGGCCATCCTGTCTCTCAAGCATCCCCACGTCCGTGAAAGCTACGCCGCGTTCCGCCAAAAGCAGTCAGAGGGCTAGCGGAACGAGACCCAGAACATCGAGAGGTTGACGCGATGATCGACCGCTACGCCCGGGACGCCATGAAGGCCGTTTGGCAGGACCAATTCAAGTTCGAGACGTGGCTTGAGGTTGAGCTTGCCGTCTGCAAGGCGTGGGCGGAGCACGGCGAGATTCCGGCGGAGGATATTCCCCTGCTGGAACGCGCCACGTTCGACATGACACATTGGGAGGAGGCGTTCAAGACGACGCGCCATGACGTGACCGCGTTCTTGTCATCCATCTCCCGCGACCTCGGCCCGGAGAGCCGCCACATCCACAAGGGCCTCACGTCCAACGACGTGTGGGATACGGCCACTGCCCTGCAGCTCCGCGCCGCCGCCAATCTCCTGCTCGAAGGCATCGACAAGCTGGAGGAGGCCATCGCGCGCCGCGCCGTCGAGCACAAGGACACGCTCATGATGGGGCGCACGCACGGCGTCCACGCGGAGCCGACCACCCTCGGCCTCAAACTCGCGCTGTGGGTGGAGGAGACGCGTCGCATGAAGCAGCGGCTTGAGCAGGCCGCGCGCGGCGTCAGCGTCGGCAAGTTCTCCGGCGCCGTCGGCACGCATGCCACCCTGCCGCCCGAGGTTGAGGAGACGGCCTGCCGATTCCTCGGCCTTGACGTTGAAAATATCTCCAGCCAGATCGTGCCGCGTGACCGACACGCCGAATTCGTCACCGCGCTCGCCCTCTGCGCCGCATCCCTTGAGAAATTCGCCACGGAGATCCGCAGCCTGCAGCGCACGGAAGTCCTCGAGCTGGAAGAGCCGTTCCACGCAGGCCAGACCGGTTCATCCGCCATGCCGCACAAGCGCAACCCGGAACTGTCCGAGCGCATATGCGGCCTTGCGCGTCTCATCCGCGGCCATGCCGTGACCGCACTCGAAAACGTGGCCCTCTGGCATGAGCGCGATATCTCTCACTCCTCCGCGGAGCGCATCATCCTGCCCGACGCCACGATGGCCCTCGACTATATCCTCGACCTCGCGACGTATGTGATCGGCGGGATGCGCGTGTACCCGGAGACGATGTTCGCCAACGTGGAGAAGACGCGCGGCCTCGTGTTCTCCCAGCGCGTCATGCTTTCCCTCATCGACAAGGGCCTGACCCGTGACGAGGCCTACAAGATCACGCAGGCTGCTTCCATGGAGTCGTGGAACACCGGTCAGGATTTCCGCGACCTGCTGCGCCAGAACTCAGATGTTGGAGAGCACCTCCCGGCGGACGAACTCGAAGCCATCTTCGACTACACCTACTACACCCGCTATGTTGACGACTCCTTCAAGAGAATCGGGCTGGCATAGCTCTCAAACGCCATGACCGGTCGAGACGATTCGGAGCGCCCCACGAGGGGTGAGAAGCGGCAGGAAAAACGCCGCCGCGCCCGCAAGATGGGCGTCAGCGGCAAGAGCTACGTCAACGCCGTCCGCAACGCCATGCTCAAACGCAAAGCGGAGATCGAAGTGCGGGAGCGGGACAGCCAATCCCAATAGGCCAACGTATAACTCACTGGTGCGCCCCCATTTGTCCAATCCCCGTAGCAAACAGGTCACTTCGTTCTGATTCCCAATAGGGCTACTTAAAAGTAAAGGGCCGCAGCCTTTCGGCTGCGGCCCCTACCCTGTTCAGGGTTGATTCTCGCGACTACACCCGGTGGCAGGCCACCCAGTGGTCGCCGCCCATCTCGCGGAACTCCGGATCCTCTTCGCTGCACACGTCGATGGCGATGGGGCAGCGGGTGTGGAATCGGCAGCCGGAGGGCGGGCGGATCGGACTCGGCACGTCGCCCGTCAGCACGATGCGCTCACGCTGACGCTCCACGATCGGGTCCGGAATCGGCACTGCGGAGAGGAGCGCCCGCGTGTATGGGTGAAGCGGGTTCTCATACAGCTCCTCACGCGTCGCGATCTCAACGATCTTGCCCAGGTACATCACGGCCACGCGGTCGCTGATGTGCCGGACGACGGAGAGGTCGTGCGCGATGAAGATGTACGTCAGGTCGAACTGCTCCTGCAGCTCCTCCAGCAGGTTGATGACCTGCGCCTGGATGGACACGTCAAGCGCGGACACCGGCTCGTCGCAGATGATCAGGCTTGGGCGGACGGCCAGGGCGCGCGCGATTCCGATGCGCTGCCGCTGTCCGCCGGAGAACTCGTGTGGATAGCGGTCGCGCATGTAGGGGTTCAGTCCCACAACGCGCAGGAGCTCTTCCACCTGGTCCACGTAATCGCCGCGCCCGCTCGACATGTTATGGATGCGGATCGGCTCTCCGATGATGGAGCCGGCGGTCATGCGGGGATTCAGGGAGCTGTACGGATCCTGGAAGATCATCTGGAGGCGGCGGCGCATGCGGCGCATGCGGCCCGGGCTCAACTGTGCAAGGTCGACACCCTCAAAGATGACCTCGCCTTGCGTGATCTTGTAGACCTGCATGATGCTGCGCCCGACGGTGGTCTTGCCGCAGCCGGACTCGCCGACGACGCCCAGCGTCTCGCCCTTGCGGACGAAGAAGCTGATGTCATCCACGGCCTTCACGTCGGCCACGTGCCGCGGGATGATTCCCCGTGAATTGACGGGGAAGTACATCTTCAGGTTGTTGACTTCAAGAAGGTAGTCACCGGTGTACTGGTCGGTGCCGTGTCCGGTGGCTTCTACGCTTGTCTGGGTCATTAGTTGCTCCCTGCCTGCGCGCCGGACACCTGCGTCACGTCCACCCAGCACGCCTTGTGTTGATCTGTCTTTCCGTCCACCAGTTCAAACGGCGGATATTCTTCAGCACACCGATCGATTGCGAACGGGCACCGCGGGCGGAAAGCGCATCCACCCGGAAGATTCATAAGGTCAGGGGGCATCCCCTGAATCGGATCAAGCTTGGCCCTGCGCGGCTCATCGAGGCGCGGGACCGAAGAGAGCAAGCCGATCGTATACGGATGCCGGGGGTCCTTGAAGATCGTTTCAGCCGGACCGGATTCAACGATCTTTCCAGCGTACATCACATTGATCCAGTGCGCGTAGCGCGCCACCACGCCAAGGTTGTGCGTGATGATGATGACGGCGGTTCCCAACTCCTCGTTCAGACGCTGCATCAACTCCAGGATCTGCGCCTGAATCGTCACGTCCAGCGCCGTTGTGGGCTCGTCCGCGATCAGAAGGCGCGGCTCGCAGCTCAGGCCCATCGCGATCATCACGCGCTGGCGCATGCCGCCGCTGAACTGGTGCGGATAGTCGGTGAGTCGATTGCGCCCGTCCGGGATGCCGACCATCTCCAGCAGATCGCCGGCGCGGTTCGAGGCTTGCTCCCTGCTCATGCCCAAGTGGGTCTCAAGCGCCTCGGTCAACTGGCGGCCGATGGTGAGAACGGGATTGAGGGAGGTCATCGGCTCCTGGAAAATCATGGCCATCTTCGCGCCGCGCACCTCAAGGACGCGCTCCTCGCTCATCTTGAGCATGTCCTCGCCGTCAAGAAGCGCCTCTCCACCCTCGATGCGACCACCGGGCGGCGGAATCAGCCTCATCACGGAGAGCGCGGTCACGCTCTTGCCGGAACCACTCTCGCCCACGACGCCGACGATCTCGCCTTCATGCACGTCGTAGCTAACGCCATCGACGGCCTTGACGATGCCGTCTGTCGTATAAAACCTCGTTACCAGGTCCTTGATCTCCAGAACCTTGGTCTGAGACGTCTCGGTTGCCACAGAGCCTCCTCGCTGCACTCCCCCAGGGCACGAATGCCCGCTGCTTATCAACCTGAACCGGACGTTCCGGTTGCCACACCCGCCGGTTTCGTTCTCGTGGGGAAGAGGAGACTCGAACTCCTACGCCTTGCGGCACATGATCCTAAATCATGCTCGTCTGCCAGTTCCGACACTTCCCCTATTATTCACCGAGTGACCCGCCCAGGATTCGAACCTGGAACCCGCTGATTAAGAGTCAGCTGCTCTGCCAGATTGAGCTAGCGGGCCGCAGTGAATATCTATTGTATGCGTGTTTGGCTCGGATGACGACAGTACGCCCGGATTCTTCTCCTCCCCCTCTCCACGACACCGATGCCACACCGACTCCAAGCGTCATGGATAATGCGCGCACGGTAGCATACCCCCCGATTCAGCGTCAATCAGCGCGCCCTCCGCCCTACCATTAAAGGCCCCGTAAAGACGCCATGTCTAATGCCCCTCCTTCACCCTTTGCTATCATCATCCGTGTAGGGTTGCTAAGGGCGGGGGGATAACGCCGACGCCATGAAGAAGACGGTCAGCGATATCGACGTGTCCGGCGCGCGATGCCTTGTGCGCGTCGATTTCAACGTTCCGTTCGAACCCGGAACCACGACGATCTCCGACGATTCACGCATCCGCGCCGCCCTTCCCACCATCAACTACCTCCGTGAACGCGGCGCGCGCCTCATCCTTGCCACCCACGTGGGCAGGCCAAAGGGCATAGATGACGGGCTGCGTGTCGCACCCCTCGCCGCCCGGCTATCCGAGCTCCTTGCATCACCTGTCACCATCGCGCCGGACTCGATCGGCGAAGAGACTGGACACATGGCCGCGGCTCTCAATCCCGGCGACGTTCTCATGCTTGAAAACACACGGTTCCACCCGGAAGAGGAAAAGAATGACCCTGACCACGCGGCTGCCCTAGCCCGCCTCGCGGACATCTTCGTGAACGATGCCTTTGGGGCCGCGCACCGCGCCCACGCATCAACGGAGGGCGTCGCGCATATCTTGCCCGCCGTCGCCGGATTCCTACTTGACAAGGAGATCCGAATGTTGGGCGGCATTCTGGAGTCGCCGCGCCGTCCGCTGGCAACACTCATGGGTGGCGCAAAGGTCGGCGACAAGATGGCGGTCATGGAGCGCCTGATCGAGAACGCGGACATGCTCATCGTTGGCGGGGGCATGGCAGCCGCGTTCCTGGAGGCGCGCGGACTGCGCACCGGCAAGAGCCTTCTTGAAGACGACGGGCCGCAGATGGCGGGGCGCATCGAAAGCGCCGCAAAGGCTCGCGGCATCCAGATGTTGATCCCGACTGACGTTGTCGTGGCCGCCGAACTCTCCGCAGAAGCTGAAGCATCCATCGTGAGCATCGACGCCATTCCCGATGATGCGATGCTGCTGGACATCGGCCCCGAGACGCGTGATACCTACACCCGCGCTATGCGCCTCTGTCAGACCGTCCTGTGGAACGGCCCGATGGGCGTGTTTGAGTACGAGCAATTCGCGGGCGGCACCCGCGCCGTCGGAGAGAGTTTGGCGCAGCACGCGCGCGGGGGCGCGACCATTGTTGTTGGCGGCGGCTCAACTGCCGAGGCCGTCGATTCGCTGGGCTATGCGGACACAATGACGCACGTGTCCACGGGCGGCGGAGCAGCCCTTGAATTCCTCGAAGGCCGCACCCTCCCCGGCATCGCCGCCCTTATGGATGCCGACTAAACCTCCGTCCACCCTTTGACAGGCTCAGGGTGAACGGAGGGCCGCCCCGCTATACTGTCCACACTGATATGGCCGACTTTAAACTGATCAAGAGCCTCGCCCGCAAGACGGACACGAAGATCGTCCTGCTTGTCATGGACGGTTTGGGCGGCATCCCGCACCCGAAAACCCTGCGCACCGAGCTTGAGTCCGCCCAGAAGGACAATCTCGATCGACTGGCACGCGCCTCACAGACCGGCATGTCCATTCCCGTTGCGCACGGAATCACACCGGGCAGCGGCCCCGGCCACCTCGCCCTCTTTGGCTACGACCCCATCACGTACCTCATCGGCCGCGGCATCCTTGAAGCCCTTGGACTGGACATGGACGTCCGTGACGGCGACATTGCCGCACGGGGAAATTTCTGCACCCTAGGCGAGGACGGCACGATAACCGACCGCCGCGCCGGCCGCATCGCTACCGAGTTCAACCGTGAACTGACGGAGCGGCTGAATGGCATCTCTGTCGACAATGCACAGCCAATCATTATGTCCGGCCGCGAGCACCGCTTTGCCCTGCTCCTCCGCCCCGAGGACGGCGGACCGCAGCTCAGTGATGCCCTGACGGACAGCGACCCTCAGCGCGAGGGATTGTCCCCGCTGGAAGTCACTCCGACTGAGCCATGGGCGGATAGCACCGCCACCATCGTGAATTCCTTCCTCAAGGCTGCGATGCCCGTCATTGCTGATGCCCACCCCGCAAACGGCCTCGTCCTGCGCGGATTTTCAACGATACCGGACCTCCCGCAGATGTCGGATGTTTACGGCCTGAATCCCGCCGCAATCGCCGCCTATCCCATGTATCGGGGCCTCGCGCAGCTGGTGGGTATGCGCGTGGTGCCAACGGGTGAGACCATCGACGACCAGATCGAAACCGCCCGTGAAACCTGGAACGACCACGATTTCTTTTTCATCCACTACAAGTACACGGACAGCACCGGCGAGGACGGCGACTACGACGCCAAGGTGGCCGCCATTGAACGGCTTGATCGCGCCCTGCCCGCGCTGCTTGATCTGGACCCGGACGTACTGGTTGTGGCGGGCGACCATTCCACACCGACCGCAATGGCCGCCCACAGCTGGCACCCGGTTCCCCTGATGATCCGGTCGCGGCAGATCGCCGCCGGCTTTGCGGAGGCATTTACGGAGCGCGAATGCGCGAAAGGAATGCTGGGAACCATGCCGGCGACGGACATCATGCCGTTGGCGCTCGCCAATGCCGGGAAGCTGGACAAATTCGGCGCATAGCGCCATCCCAACGGAGAGGTACGGCCCATGCCATCGATGCGAACGCCGCTGATTGCCGGCAACTGGAAGATGAACACCACGCTTGCGGAAGCGCGGATCCTTGCCTACAACGTCGTCCATATGGTCGGCGTTCCCACGGGTGTGGACGTGGCGGTGTGCCCGCCCTTCGTCTCGCTGCCCATCGTTGCCGAGGCGCTGCGCGGATCACCCGTTGCGCTTGGCGCCCAGAACCTGTATCCGGCGGAGTCAGGCGCGTACACGGGAGAGGTTGCGCCGAACATGCTGCAAGGCCTGTGCCGGTACGTGATTGTCGGCCACTCGGAACGCCGCGCTTATTTCGCGGAGGCCGACGAGTTCGTCAATGCAAAGGTCCGCACTGCCCTGGAATACGACCTCACCCCGATCATGTGCGTCGGCGAAACGCTGCAACAGCGAGAGGCAGGCGAAACGGCAGAGGTCCTGAGAACCCAAACGTCCGGCGGGCTGGCGGACGTCGACGACGTGTCAGCAGTCGTTGTTGCCTACGAACCCGTGTGGGCTATCGGCACGGGCGTGGCGGCAACGCCGGACGACGCGCGTGAGGGAATCGCCGTGATCCGCAACACAATTGCCGAGTCCCGTGGAGAAGAGGTTTCTAACTCCGTCCGCATCCTTTACGGCGGTTCCATGAATCCCGAGAACGTTGCGTCGCTGCTTGCGCAGGCGGGCATTGACGGAGGGCTGATCGGCGGCGCGTCACTCAACGCGGAACAGTTCATTGCCCTGGTCCGGGCGGCGGAAGAACGCGAGCGCAACTAGCGCTCGCCGCTTCCGACATGCGCCGCAGCCACACACCCCGTTGTCTATACTGAACGAACAATCCAGGAGGAAAGCAGCAGCATGTCCACAGGTTCTACCCTTCGCATCGGTCTGGTTGGAGTCGGCCGATTCTCTACCCGCCGCGTCGTGCCGGAGTTCGCCAGGGTTCCGGGTATCGAGTTCGTCGCCGTTGCGAATAACAGCGCCGAATCGACCGCCCGCGTCGCCGAGCAATTCAACGTCGCCACACAGGCTTCCTCCTGGCAGGATGTCGTTTCCTCTCCGGACGTCGACCTCATTTTCAACGGGACCCAAGCCCCACAGCATCGCGACATCCTGCTTGGCGCGTTGGAGAACGACAAACATCTGCTCACCATGAACCCCCTGGCCATGACCGGCGTGGAGGGGCGTGAGATCGTGGCGGCGCTTGAGGCCCGTCCGCAGCTAAAGGCGCGGCAATATCCGGCATTCCCCGGCGGCCCATACGACCGTGAAGACGCGCTTGTCCTGCGACTGTTGGCCGCGGGGCGCATCGGGCGTGTTCTGAGCGCGGAGATGCGGTGGCACACGCCTTTCCTCGCCTTTGGCAGCTACTTTGACATCCTGAACCGATGGCTTGGAGGACATCAGCGCCTGCTGGTCGTTCGCAAGCAACACGAGGTGGACAACCGGCGCGTTGGCTTCTCGGCCATCATCGCCGACCTCGGCGATGACATCGCTGTCCGATACGTGCATGACAATCTCGCCCCGAAGGCCGCGCACAATGCCCACATTGCCCTGCACGGCGAGGAGGGCACAATCATCGTTGAGGGGTATCCTGCCGATCCGTTCTCGTCTGTGCGCATCGCTTCGGGTGATGGCGAGGCTGAGGTGGTGCCGGTGCCGGACGATCTACGGCAGGCATATGAGGAGGAGCGACGCGTCAATATCGAGGAGCAGTTCCTCGGATGGGTCATGGGCGGCGCGGAACCGACGCCACTCCTTTTGACCCTGCAGCAGGGCCTGCAATCCATTGACGCTGCGGAAGCGTTCGTCTCCTCGATGCGGCAGGGCGGCGTGTGGGTGGAACTGCCGTAGAACAGGTTCCTCCCGCGTACGCGCGCCGCATGGAATAAGGCCAGATTTCACCCATGTGCACTCCGGTTCTTGCGCTTGTTGGGGCGACGGCAGTTGGAAAATCGGCTGCAGCAGTAGCGCTCGCTCGACGCATTGACGGCGAGATCATCAACGCGGACAGCAGGCAGGTCTACCGCGGCATGGCGATCGGTACGGGCATGCCTTCTGAGGAACAACGCGGCGGCGTTCCGCACCATCTCTATGGTATATCTGAGCCCGATGACGATTTCTCGCTGGGACGGTTCCTCAGTGCCGCCACGTGCGCCATAAAGGACATCCATGAGCGGGGAAAGACGCCAATCGTTGTGGGCGGCACGGGTCAATACGTGTGGGCTTTGGTTGAAGGATGGAACGTCCCGGAGGTTGCGCCGGACCCGGATCTACGGCAGGAGTTGATGGAGCGCGCCGAGGCCGACGGGCGCGAGGCGCTGCACGAGGAACTCCGCCGTCTGGATCACGCCGCCGCGGAACTCATCCACCCCAACAACCTGATCCGCACCGTGCGCGCGCTGGAAGTTATCAAGACGACAGGCCGTCCCTTCTCGGAACAGCGCACGCAAACTGCTCCGCCCTGGGACATACGCATCGTTGGCATCAGCATGGAGCGTGCGGCACTGGACGGGCGCATCGAGCAGCGAATTGATCGTCAATTGGAGACCGGCTGGGTAGACGAAGTTCGGGCTCTATTGGCAGCCGGTTACTCACCGTCGCTGTCGTCATTCCGCAGCATCGGCTACAGGGAAATAGCGGCGCATATTGAGGGTCGCATGCCCTTTGATGACATGCGGCAGGCTATCGTCAGTAAAACACGCCGATTCGCCCGCACGCAGTTCGCGTGGTTCCGCACGGATGATGAGCGCATTACGTGGGTGGATGCGAGCGAGGACTCGGAGCGGCTGGCGGAACAGATACAAACCAAGCTGGGACTGTGACGGCGGACGAAGGTATACTTGGCACATGAACTTCACGAAGATGCACGGTACGGGCAACGACTTCATCGTTGTCGAAGGCGGTCCCGCCGAGGCCGATTCAACGAATTGGCCGGATGTGGCGCGCGAGGCGTGCAGCCGCCGGTTCGGCGTCGGCGCGGATGGCATCCTCATCATTCGCCCCGCAGATGACGCCGCCCTGCGCATGCAGATCTTCAACCCGGACGGCTCCGAGGCGGAGATGTGCGGCAACGGCATCCGCTGTGTCACCAAGTACGCCGTCGAGCGCGGCATCGTCGACAGTTCAGCGCTCCGTAACGAGGCCGGATTGCCAATCGAGACCCTCGGCGGTCTGATGACGGTGTGGCCGCAGAACGGAACCGTGGGCGGAGCCATCGAGGCCGTTCGCGTCGGCATGGGCGCGCCGATCCTTGAGCCCCAGGACATACCCGTCGCCGTGGATGGCCCGGGACCTGTGCAGGGTCACCCGCTGGAGGTAGGCGGCTATGCCCTTACCCTTTCCTTTGTTTCCATGGGCAATCCGCACGCCATCGCATTCATCGACACGCCGGTCGCGGATTTCCCGCTTGAGACCATTGGGCCGATGGTGGAGAATCACTCCCTGTTCCCCGAGCGTGTCAACTTTGAAATCGTCAATGTGCAGTCACGTGAGGCGATAACCATGCGCGTGTGGGAGCGCGGCGCGGGCCTCACGATGGCCTGCGGAACGGGCGCATGCGCCGCCGTTGTCGCGGCGCGCATCGCGGGCTTCGTGGATGATTGCGTGTCAGTGGAGTTGCCCGGCGGAGCGCTCACGATCGAGTGGGACGGCAACCCGAACAGCCAGGTCTACATGACCGGCCCCGCCACAACGGTGTACGCCGGTCAATTGCTCACGAACTAGACCGCTCTCCGCTCCCTGTTTCTGCGGCAGTCTCCGGTTCAACATACCTTTGCGCTAGGCGAGCGGGCAGCGCCGGCCGCTTCATTGTCATATACATGTACAGGGAGATTGTGGCCATCATTCCGAGCGCGAAGAACGCCCAGCGGTAGCCGTCCGCGCCGAACTCGTCATACATGAATCCGGCAAAGACTGGCGCAAAGATTCCTCCGAGGGCCGTAAAGGTGAATTGGAGGCCAAGCAGCTGGCCGTAAACCTGCCGGCCAAAGAGTTCGCCAAGGAGAGCGGATCGCGGCGGGTTGCCGAGGCCGAAACCGAATCCGAAGAACACAGCAAAGAGCACGGCTGTAATCGGGTCTCGCGCAAAGAAGAGCAACACCGCGCCGATTATCTGCATCGTGAACGATATCGAGACAATCTTGCGCTTGTCATACATATCGGCAAGGATGCCGCCCAGGATGCGGGCCGGGAAACTGGAAAGCGGGAGGAGCGTCACCAGGAACGTCACCCACCATGTGGAAAAACCAAACGACTCCCACAACACAAACTGGTGAATGATGAACGAGCCGAAGAAAATGAACCCGAAGATGTTCGCCACAACGTACTTCCAGTACGTCGTGGTTCGGATGGCCTCCTTCACTGTGAACGTTGTATCGGCATAGCGCGCGTCCTGATCCGTTTCTGCATATCGAGCCGCCTCTTCGTCGCTCACTCCATCCGGCCTCAGTCCGTATTTCTCGGGAGCATCGCGCATCATGAGGCCGAGCGGCAGCCCGACAATGAACGTTGCGATGCCCAGGTACAGCAGAGCCTCCCTCCACGCAAAGAGGGCGATCAGGCCCACGATGAGCGGCACAATCAGGGCACTCACCCCCGCTCCGTAGGACACGATGGCCATGGCCGTGCCACGCCGTCGGATGAACCAGGCGTTGACAGCGGTGTTGACGGTGAGGAAGGAGCCGAATGCGAGGCCAAGGGCCATCACCGCGAAGGCGGCGAAGAATTGCCAGAGCTCCTGAACCATGCTCAAGCCGATGAATCCACACCCAAGGATGAACATCCCGCCAAGGACGGATTTTCTGGGTCCGAATCGATCGACGACGTAACCAACCAGTGGCCCGAAGATGCCCTGCTCCATCCTCTGAAAGGCGAATGCAAAGGAGGCCACGCCCGCCGGCCACCCGAACTCATCCAGGATCTCCGCAAAGAACGGCGAGAATCCGTAGAAGAACACACCGGCCGTGTAAAAGAGGACGCCGAAACTCGCAATCGCCAACCACCAGCCGTAGAAAACGCGGTTGGGGTGAACAAGAACCGATAATGCAGCGTTGACGGCGACCTCCCAATAAAAGCCAAAGCCCGCGAACGGGCGGATTGAATAAGTATAGCCCCGCTACACTACCCGGCGGCGCATTCCCCCCGGAGGCAGTCTGATTATTCGGATGCCGGTGACGGCGCTGAAGGTTGTCTCGGTCGCGTGACCGTGAGCGTCAGCGGTATGGAGATGCTCAGGATCGCCGCGATTATCACGAACCCGATAACGTAGCTTTCCGTTTGGTCGTAGAGCCAGCCGATGGCAACCGGCGACAGGATCGCGGGCAGTGAGGCCAGCCCCTGCTGTATGCCGGCCACTCGTCCGAATATCGCCAGTCCCCAATACTCCGCCTGGAGCGCCAGCCTCACCGATGATTGTGAGCCGATGGCGCTGCCCAGCAGGAACCCGGCAAGAATCGTCAACCAGGGCACGGTCGACATGGGTATCAGCACGATTGCGATGCCCTGCACCGTGATCCCCACGGCAAGCACCACGCGCTTGTCCACGTAGTCGGCCACCGTTCCGGCGATGACGCGAATGGGAATGCTTGAGCCGGTCTGCCACGCAAACATAAAGGCGATGAATTCCCTGGAGAACCCGTTCTTCTGCAGGATGAGCGCCTCGAACGTGATGATCGACCATGACGCGCCCAACAGCGCGCTCGCGATGACATATTGCCAATAGCCCCTGCTGCGCAGGACCTCTCTCAGGGTGAAATTGGCCTCCGGCAAAACGTTGAGCCGGGACGATTCTGCAATCTCACTGTCCGGCGCCTCGCCGCCGTCCGGCTCCATACCGTAGTCCTGCGGCCTGTTGCGGATGAGGGGAATCAGGATCATCCCCACAACCCAGAAGCCGACCCCCGCGCCGAAAAGCACTGACCGCCAGCCGAACTCCGGGATGATCCAAGCCCAGACTCCCGCCAGCAGGCCGGACATTCCCGGCCCGACGAGCATGATGCCGTTGGCGCGTCCCCGGAATCGCCGGAACCACGCATTGATTGCCGCTGCAGTGACGGTGAACGCGCCCGCGCTGAGGCCGAACGCAAAGACGATGAAGACGCCGTAGTATTGCCAGATATTCTCGACCTGGCTCATCAACATGCAGCCGCCGCCCGAAACGAAGTACCCAACGATGAGCACCTTGCGCGCGCCATATCGATCAACGAGGTAGCCGGTCAAGGGCGCGGTGATGCCGGACTCCAGCCGCTGCAGTGACGGGCCAATTCCTGCCAGTGCCTGCGACCACCCAAAGTGTCGGACCATCGCGGCGAAGAAGTTTGAGAAGCCCCAAAAGCCGATGCCGTCCGTGTAGGCGGCAAGCCCAGTTCCCGCCAGCGTCACCCACCAGCCGTAGAAGACCTGCCGGGGATGCCGCACGAACATCCACGCCGTCATGACGACCTTTTCGGTTCTCACGCGGCGAGTCTCACAGTATCAGCAGCACCCCTCTGTGGGCGGGTCATCAGAAGAACCATAATCACCGCTAGAGCAAGAGGAATCACGACGGTCATAAAGGCTATGCGGTAATCGTATATGTCTGCGAGCCAACCCACCAGCACAGGCGAGATGAGGCCGCCTACCGCCCCTGCCCCAACCTGCAGGCCCATCAGCGAGCCGAAGATGCCGCGCCCCCAGTAGTCGCCCTGCAATGACAGCCGCGCGGCGTTGCTGCCTCCCCAGCCAGTGCCATAGATGACCTCAAAGATGATCGCCACCCAGATGTTGGCGATGAAGATGAAGAGGATTCCTCCGGCCAACTGGAAGCTCAGCATCGTCGCAACGACCAATTTCTTGTTGAACCTGTCGGCGAGCGCGCCGGAGAAGAAACGCATCGGGATGCTGGCGACGGTGAACACAACGACCATCGCGCCCGCCGTCTCCATGGAGAAGCCGTAGCTGACCAGCGCGGGAATGTGGTGGACGACCATCGCGGTGATGGCCACCTGCTGCATGGAGAGAGCGCCGACATAGAGCAGATATGAACGACTCAAAAGGATGGAACGCACCGCGCCGGGCGACGGCTCAGCGTCGGCCAGATCTCCGGCTTGCCCCGAGTTCGCGTCGTCCGGCTCCGGCGGATCGCCGTCCATGCGGAGGCCGTAATGCTCCGGTCGCCTCCTCAGAACCATCGCGAGCGGGATGCATGTTACCCAGGTGCCGATGCCGGTGAACAGGGCAGCATCACGCCAACCGTATTCCCGTATCAGGACAACCAGAAGCGCCGTCATGATGCCCCCGAAACCCGGGCCGATGAACGTCAGGCCAAGCGCCTTGCCGCGGTTGCGCAGGAACCAGTTGCTGACGGCGGTCGCCACCATCACGTAGGATGTCGCGCCCATGCCGCTGCCGATGAGGATGAACGCGACGTAGTACTGCCATGCGTGCTCGACGTGGCTCAGCACGATAAATCCCGCCCCGCCGCTGAACATCGCCACCGCCGTCACGAAGCGAGGGCCGAATCGGTCCGTGAGCGCTCCGATGGTCGGACTCAGGATCGCCGTGAACACAGCCATCATTGCGGGTCCGCGCGAGACCTGCTCCCGCGTCCAGTTCAGATCGAGTCGGATGCTGTCAAAGAACGCGCTGAACCCGAAGAAACTGACGCCAGTCGTGTAGAACATCAGGTACAGGCCGGACAGCGCCATCCACCAGCCATAGAAAAGGCGCGGACGGCGGCGAGTCACTTGTACATCGGCAGACATGCCCCATGCTAGGCGCGTGGGTGATGCAAACACAAACGTAAGTCCAGGCGGCAGGCGGGTTGCTACAATAGGTTTCAGCGCGCAGGACACACGTCATTTCAAATAGCAGAGGAGACCCAGCCGAATGCCACTACCAGAGCAGGCACGCCGCGTCGCGCAGTTGCCCCCGTATCTCTTTGTGGAGGTCACGCGCAAGATCAACGAGAAGCGCGCCCGCGGCGAGGATGTCATCTCCCTCGCCATCGGCGACCCCGACCTGCCCTCCGCGCCTCACATCATCAGCGCGCTCGTCACATCGTTGGAGGATGTCGCCAATCACCGCTACCCGGAATCCGACGGCCTGCCGGCGTTCAGGCGTTCAGTCGCCGACTGGTACAAGAAGCGGTTCGGCGTGGAGTTCGACCCCGACACGGAAGTCCTCCCGACCATCGGCTCGAAGGAGGGCATCGCCCACATCGCGTGGTGCTACATCGACCAGGGCGACATCGCGTTGGTGCCTGACCCCGGCTATCCCGTCTACAGCGTTGGCACGATGCTGGCAGGCGGCGAATCGTATTACATGCCGCTCCATCGCGAGACCGGTTTCCTGCCGGACCTCGATGCGATTCCGGAGGATGTGGCCCGAAAGGCCAAGCTGTTGTGGATCAACTACCCCAACAACCCCACGGCGGCTGTCGCGGAACTGGATTTCTACGAGCGCGTCGTCGAGTTCGCCAGGAAGTACGACATCGTGGTCTGCCACGACGGCCCCTACACAGAGGTTGCGTTTGACGGGTACCAGCCCGTGAGCTTCATGCAGGTGGACGGGGCGAAGGACGTGGGCATCGAGTTCCACTCCCTGTCCAAGTCGTACAACATGACCGGCTGGCGAATCGGCATGACCGTCGGCAACGCTGAGGTCACCAACGCGCTGATGCGGATCAAGTCGAACGTGGACTCCGGCGTGTTCCAGGCGGTGCAGTTGGCGGGCATCGCCGCGCTGGAAGGGCCGCAGGACACCATCGACCACCACAACGCCGTCTACCAGGCGAGGCGAGACAAGCTCATCCCTGCCCTGCGTAAGATGGGGCTTGAGGTCGATCCGCCCAAGGCAAGCCTGTATGTTTGGGCCAAGCTGCCGGACGGAGTGTTGTCCGGCGACTTTGCCTCGCGCCTCATCGAGGAAGCGAATGTCGTTGTGACGCCGGGCCGCGGCTACGGCGAGGCGGGCGAGGGATACATCCGCTGCTCGCTGACCGTTGGGGATGACGCCCTTGACCGCGCGCTGGAGCGGCTGGGCAACGTGAACGTCTCTGATCTGATGTGAGCGGACGAACCACTATGACGCAGGCGAGCAAACCGCAGCGCACGAAAAATACCGTCAGCCCATTCGATGCTGACGAGGAGCGTGTGATGCTCTTCCTGGCACAGGCGGAACGGTCCATGACGCTGCGGGAATTGTCAGCCGGTCTTGAGACCTCCGCGGAGGGCCTGCGCGAGGCGATGCGTTCGCTTTATCGGCGTCATTTCCTGCTGGTATCTCGGGGCATCGGACAGATTGAAGACACGTACATTCTTCCCCAGTCTGCCCGCAAGTACGTCCGCCGTTACCTGCTGCCGGAGACGCCGGGCGAGCTGCCGATCGAGGTTCCCAGGATCACGGAAAAGCGGCGCTAAAGATCCGCGTTAAAGGCGAACCAGTTGACCCACCAGTAGTAGGTGATGTAGGCGCCCGCGCCGATGAGCATGACCGGGCTCGCCCACTCCACAATCGGCATCGCCTGGCGAATGACAACGCGAATCAGGTCTTTGAAGACCGCCGCTCCCAGCGTCAACCCAATCAGGCCGACGCCCATCCCCGCGCCGTAGATCAGGAACATGATGAATGCCGCATAGCCGCCGATGACCTGCCCCTGCGCAAGAATGGCCAGGAAGATGGGAAACGTGCAGCTCAATGTGGCAAGCGCATAGGCCAGTCCGAACAGGAAAACGGACGTCAGTCCCCGGCTTCCCGTTCCCCAGTTGACGCCGATGGTCGGAATGAGTGCGATAGAGCGCTTGTTGACCAGCATGAAAACGATCATGTACGCGCCCAGGAGCACGAGCGCGACGCCGACGATGATTGCGATATAGGGAATAATGTCGCGCAAGACGGTTCCCACGGCGCTCCACACGACGCCAAACGCGCCGAATAAGAACAGGAACGCAAGGGCCGCCGTGCCGCCGACAAGCATTGCCTGCCCAAGGCGGAGCACAATGGGCCGCTCTTCATAGCCCTCCTCGCGTGAACCGATGTAGTAGCCGATGTACGCGGGCAGCATCGCAACCCCGCACGGGCTGGCCAGGGCGACAAATCCGGCGCTAAACGCGAACGCGAAGGGGAGATTGAACATTAGACGACCCTCATATACCAAAAGTATACGGAGGGAACATCATCCCTGTCGGCGGAGCCACTGGCGCTGTCGAGGCCGGGGCGGCTTTGCTAGGCGTTGACGGTCTCTTCGTCAATGACGGCGCAGGACATCAGGCGCTCGGCCGTCTCAGTGAGCATGGCATCACCGAGAACCAGGATATCCCTCACACGCTGATCCGTTACCGAATAGAAGACGTTGCGGCCGCGTCGGTCCGCGTCAACGAAACCGCACCACCGGAGGCAGGACAGATGGCTTGAGACACGGCCTTGCGGCGCTCCCAACATCTCCACAAGCTCCGAAACGCTGCGCTCTGACTCCAGCAGGATGTGGAGGATGCGGAGCCGGGTGGGGTCTCCAAGGCCTCGGAAGAATCGCGCCGTTGCTTCTGCGCTCGATGGCGCGAGAACCATAGGTCCGGTCGGCGTGAGGCTCATGACGTGCATTGCGTTCATTGTGTGAGTCCGTCCAATCCCTGTTCGTCCATTTGGTCTAGCCGGCCCATTCCCGGGGGCGCATACGGCGCTCCTCACATAGCATGGACTGATTAACTATATCGTATGTCATAGCCGGAGTCCGTCAGTACAATTGAACGCAGATGCGCACGCCGACGTCACCTGTTACGCACAATCGACATTCCCTGACTTCTTTGGGTCGTGTCCTCCTGTTTGTCACGGTCATTGCAGTCGCATTCGCAACAGCCTGCGCCGGCGAGCCAACACCGACTCCCACTGCTGAACCCACCGCAACGAGCACGCCGACGGTGACACCGGCCCCGACCGCGACCCCGCGCCCAAGGGCCGCGCACACACCCCGCCCAATCAGCCTGCCCGGGGATGAGGCGTCCCACACGGATCCGGTGGAGTGGTGGTATTACAGCGGCATCATGGAGGATGAGAGCAACGACGCCTACGGGTTCCACTTCGTCATATTCCAGGCGACGAGCCCGGAGACCGGCGTTGCGGGCTATATGTCCCACGCATCCGTGTTTGACGTCGGCGGAGAGCGCCGGGAACAGTCGGTGCGCTTCGGGGTGGACGCCCAACCGCAACCGGCTGCGGGATTTGATTTCTCCCTGGCGGACTGGACACTCAGCGGCAACGATGGAACACACTCATTCGCCGCAACGACGGACACGTTTGGATTCAATCTCACCGTGGAGGCCACCAAGCCTGCCGTTCTCCATAACGAGACCGGCTACCTGGAGGCACTGAACGGTTGGACGTATTACTACAGCTGGACCGATATGGACCTGCACGGCACACTCACGGTCAATGGGCAGGAGTTGGCCGTTACCGGCGAAGCGTGGATGGACCACCAGTGGGGCGACTTTGTCGTCAGCGGATACCCGAGCGGTTGGCAATGGTTCGCCGTCTCCATGGACAACAACTATGAGTTGATGGTGGCCGAGGCCCGTGAGTCCGACGGGCAGGTCATCACGTACAGCACGTTGGTCGACCCGTCCGGCGCAGCAACGCACATCGACGGCGAGGACATCACGATCGACGTTCTTGACACATGGACAAGCCCGCACACCGGAGGGGAATACCCCGCGGGATGGCGGATCACTATCCCCGCGCACGAAATCTCCATGACGCTCACACCCTTGCTGGACGACCAGGAATTCACGCTCGCCTTTCCGCCGAACACGATCTACTGGGAGGGGCTGACGGCAACGGACATCACTTTCCGTGGCGCGCCTGTCGGTGGTTCTGCGTACGTGGAGCTCGTGGGGTATGCGCCTCCCCCGACGCCGGACGCGTGAGCATCTCCCTCACCCTAACCCTCCCTCACAAGGGGGAAGGGGATTTTGAGGTTAGTCGTCCTCGTCGTCCATTCCATAGGTGCGGAATGTTGCGCCCCACCGGTCTGAATGCTTGTACGTGAGATCCTCAAATAGCCCGGAGAATTGCGGCGTATCGATGGGATCAGTCGTCATGACGTAGGCGTCCTCGCCGTTGTCCGAGTAGTAGCGCTTGCGTCGCCCGACGATCTTGAAGCCGTATTTCCGGTAGAGATTCTGGGCGATTTCGTTTGATACCCGAACCTCCAGCGTCACGGCCCGGCAATTGAGCAGCTTGCTCGCCTCCACCGCGCCGATGATGAGCAGTTCACCGATCCCCTGTCCCCGGTGCGACGCGCGCACGCCCACGCTCGTCACATGGCCCTCATCGATGACCGCCCACAGACCGAGATAACCGGCGATCAGTTCCTCGGTTGGGGGCGGCGCGTCTCCGTCGACCCCGAGGAGCCGCTTGACGGTGGTCGTGATCCGTCCGCCGCGCCCCCGCCCGTTTCCTCCCGGTTTATCAGTAGGTGGAAGATCATTCTTGCGGGCATAATCGTTATAGGGCGCATCATGAGAAACGGCAACCAGATAATGCGCATACTTGCGTTCACGCAGATCACGCCGGAACGGCGGCGCGTACCTGTTCTCGGGAAACGCGTCACGGTCTATCTGGGCAGCCTGAGTGATATCGCCCTCATGCATGGGGCGCAGCAGCCAGGGCATCGCGTCAAACGCGTCGTTGTCCACCATTGACCTCTCGTTGCCTGCAAAGAGGATAAATTGAAACAGTCGTTAACGGACAGCTAACCCGAAGAGGAACCCAAACGTTATCTGGATGTAGTGAATGAACCACGAGCCACGACGCATTCACTCGGGGGCGGGAACATCACTGACTGATGATGACATCGCAGCCATTGTTCAGCAGGCGCAGAACGGGGAGGCAGCTGCGTTTGGTCAACTCTATGAAATCTATTCCGACAGGGTCTTTCGATACGTCGCCTATCGCGTAGACAGTGACGCGGACGCGGAGGACATCACAGAGGATGTGTTCATTCGAATGTTAGAGGCAATCGGATCATTCAAGTGGAGGCAGGCGCCGTTCTCGGCGTGGCTCATGCGCATCGCGCACAACCGCGTCATTGACCACTACCGCCGCAGCCGTCTCCGTACGGCAACGCCGCTTGATGATGCGCCCCCCCTTCCCTCTCGTGAGCGAGACCCGCAAGACAGGGTTGACATATTCTCAGACCTCCAGGACCTGCGCGTGGCGATGGCCGGCCTGACGGACCTGCAGCGGCAGGTGATATCTCTCAGGTTCGGCTCAGACTTGTCAATCGCCGAGACAGCTCATGTGATGAACCGCAATGAAGGCGCGGTGAAGGCGCTGCAGCACAGCGCGATCCGCGCATTGCGCCGGCTCATGCTGCCCGGAAATGCGCACGGCGGTGCAACGCCATGACGATGCTGCCGCCTGACGACCCCGCCCTTTCGGATATCGTGGATGAGTGCCTTGAGGCGCTCCGAAACGGTGAGTCCATTGACGACTGCCTGAGCCGTCATCCGGACATCGCGGACGAGCTGCGGCCCCTGCTGACCGCCGCCATGGCGCTGGCCGGCGTTGCTCCCACGCGTGATGACACAACGCGCCGCATGGCGCATACACGCTTTGAGGGCGCCGTGCGGCATCACTTTTCCACAAACCGGCGCACGACATCCGGGCGATTCTCCATCCGGGAATGGTGGAACAGCCGCGCCTCCGGGTGGTCGCGCGTGTGGGTCGTTGGATTCGCCACGATGGCGTTTTTCGCCATCCTGAGCACGGGCGCGGCGTATGCCTCAACGGACGCAATGCCCGATAGCCCGCTCTATCCCGTGAAGCGCGCCACGGAGCACGCGCGGCTGGCGATCACGTTCTCGGACGAGAGCCGCGCCATCTATCACCTGGAACTCATTGAACGACGCACGTTGGAGCTTGCGGCCGTCGCAGAGAGCGGCGACCAGCAAAAGGCGGAACAGCTCAGTCGTGACGTGCTCAAGAATATCGAATTCGCGCGCGTGGAGGCGGGATACACGCACGACGATGAAACCCTTCACCAGGCGGCTTCGAGCCAGCAGGCCGTCATGTCGGAATCGGCGCCCGAATCCCAGGAGCAGGTGGAGCTGACCGCAGTCAGAGACGATCCGGGCGTGAGTCCGGAGGCGGCGCGACCGACACCACGCGATATCCGGCTCCGCGCCTATCTTGAAGCCGAACGCGCGACGGCCGCCCGAGCCTATGCAATGCTGCTGATCGCTCACCAGATCGCGCCGCCCCATATGCAGGTGCATACCCTTAACGCACTGACCCTCGCGGAACAACGCTATCGTCAGACGCGCTACGCCACCGAGCCCGCTCCGCTCTCACGGACGCTCTTCGCGCAGGGAATTGCGCGCATCAATGGCAGAGACATGACGATCGGCGGCGGCCTGCGATTCGAGATCTCTCACGATGCTCTGTGGAATCGGCCGCCGCGAGACGGAGACATGGTTGCGGTCGGAGGCTATGTGCGGGATGACGGGGTCCTGCTTGTGCTGCGCCTGTACGCCTTTGAGGCGGAGGGTGTGGCTGCAGATCAGATCTGGCTGCAGTCTGAAGCGCTTGGAGGGAACGAGGAATTCCTCTTCATCCCCGGGTTCAACGTTTCAGTGGACGATTGGTCGCACGTGGGGAACGCGGCAAGCGACCGAGGCCCCTGGGTCTACATACAAGGAACAGTGAGCGACTACGGCCAAGTTGACGGGGAAGACATTCAACTGCTTGGGCAAGGCCCCATTCTGTTCCCGCACCCGTAGGGCTTTCGCTTGGCGTTAGGCGGGCAAACCCAACGTAACTCGCGCTATACTTGGATGTTATGAACCGTCCCGCCCAAAAGTCGGGCGTTTGGTATAACGTTCGTATCTTTCTGCGCCTGCAGACTTTTCTCCTGCCGTATTGGCGTCGGGCAACACTCACCTACGTCCTGTTGTTCGTCTCCAGCGCCAGCGCCCTGGTGATTCCGTGGCTCTTCGGACGAGCAGTCGATCGACTCGTTGAGCAGGCATCCATCGGCACGATCCTAACGGTGGCCGGGTGGATCCTGGTTGCGGCCATCATCCGCGGAGTCACGTCGTACGGTCAAAGCTACTTCAGCCAGGCCGTCTCACAGCTCGTTGCGTATGACCTGCGCAACGCCATGTATGACCGTTTCCAGCGGCAGAGTTTCTCATTCTTCGATACGTCGCGGACAGCGGAGTTGATGTCACGGGCGACGGCGGACGTGGAGTCCGTTCGCATGCTCATCAGCTTCGCGCTGGTCCGCATCGTGCAGGTCGCGGTGATGCTCTTGATGGTGACCGTCGTGCTGCTCCAATCCAATTGGCAGTTGGCATTGGTAACGCTGGTGGTCCTGCCGTTCATCGCCTATCGCACGACGCGAACAAGCCGCCGCCTGCGTCCCGTCTGGCTCTCCGTGCAGCAGGAAATGGCGGCCCTGAGCACAGTTCTTCAGGAAAGCCTGTCCGGCATGCGCGTTGTGAAAGCGTTCGGACGCGAGAAAGAGGAGACGGAGCGTTTCAACAAGCAGGCGCACGTACTCTACGAGCGCAACATCACTGCCAATGACGAGCAGGCCCTCAACACGTCGCTGATGACGTTCTCCGTCTACTTTGCCGCGGGCATCCAGCTGCTGTACGGCGGGTACCTGGTTATGCAGGGCAATCTCACACCCGGCGACCTCACCGCCTTCCTGTTCTATTTGCTGACGATTACGGTCTACGTCCGCATGATCGGCTGGCTCGGCAACCAGCTTTCCCGCGCTGTCGCGTCCGGCGAACGCATCTTTGAGATCCTGGACGCCCGTCCGGAGGTGCGTGAGAAGCCGGATGCCACGGACAACGCCGTCGTCGCCGGCCGCATCGCATTCAATACCGTCTCGTTCGGCTACGGCGGGCGCGATGACGTGCTGAAGGACGTGACCTTCGTGGCGGAGCCGGGGCAGGTCATCGCCGTGGTTGGGGCGACGGGCAGCGGCAAGACAACCCTCGTCAGCCTCATTCCGCGGTTCTACGACCCGACGCGCGGGGCAGTCGTCATCGACGGCGAGGACGTGCGGAACATGACGCTGGACCACCTGCGCGGTTCAATCGGCCTTGTCCAGCAGGACGTGTTCCTCTTCTCAGCAACGATCCGCGACAACATCGCGTATGGAGTGCCCGGTGCGCCGGAGGAGGAGATCATCGCCGCCGCAAGCGCCGCACGCCTGGACAGCTTCATCCGCAGCCTGCCCGACCAATACGACACGTGGGTGGGCGAGCGCGGCATCAACCTCTCCGGCGGACAGCGGCAGCGACTCGCCATCGCCCGCACCCTGCTGCTGGACCCGCGCATCCTGATCCTGGATGATTCCCTCTCCAGCGTGGACGCGGAAACGGAGAGGTTGATCCAGCAGGCGCTCGACCGCGTGATGGAAGGGCGCACGACCATCGTCGTTGCACAGCGGTTGGCCAGCGTTCTGCGAGCCGACCAGATACTCGTGTTGGATGAGGGCCGCATCGTCCAGCGCGGGACGCACGCGGAACTTGTCGCGTATCCGGGGCCCTACCGCCAGATTTACGAGCTGCAGCTGCGCCACCAGGAAGAGGCATATGAGACCGCTCCGAACCCGATGACAGCCGGGGGGACGCGGCCATGATGGGCGGCGGCGGAGGCTACAGCAGCTACGACGGCTGGGACGACGAGACCCTCGGCGCGGTTTACGACAAGCGCGTTGCCGTCAGGCTGATCCCGTACATCGCCCAATTCAAGCTGTGGGCGGCGATTGCCGTCGTGGGCATGTTGGCCGCAACGTTCAGCAGCGTCGCCATGCCGCTGTTCATCGGCCTCACCGTCGATACTGCCATCGCCACCGGCAACACAACGCGCCTGGCGTGGATGGCGGGCGTTTTCTTCGGGCTCGTTGTCATCAACGCCATCGGTCTCTGGCTCCAATCGCGCTACATGGCGAAGGTGGCGCACGCGATGCTCGTCAACATCCGCACGCAGCTCTTTGGACACCTGCAGAAACAATCGCTGGGCTTCTATGACAAGCAGCAGGTGGGACGGCTCATGTCCCGCGTGGTGAGTGACGTTGAGCAGATCCAGCAGGTTATGACGGGCGGCGTCATCGGAACGCTCAGTGACGTTCTGACCCTGGTCGGCATCGTCGTCATCATGTTCGTGATGGACTGGTCGCTAGCGACAGTGACGCTCAGCGTCGTCCCTGCCCTGATCATCATTGCGATCTTCTGGCAGAGGCGTGCCCGGGTGGCGTTCCTCCGCGTGCGCCGCGCCATTTCCGTCGTGAACGGAAGTTTGCAGGAGAACGTTTCCGGCGTACGGGTTGTCCAGAGCATGAACCGCGAAGACGAGAACATGCGCCGCTTTGACCGGATCAACTACGACCACCTTGACGCCAACCTGCGCGCGTCCCGCCTGACCGCCGGCATGTTCCCGGCGGTGGAGATCATGGTCGGCATCTCCATGGCCGTGGTGATCATCTACGGCGGATGGCAGGTTCTGCAGGGCGCGTTGACGGTTGGATTCCTCGTGGCGTTCACGTTGTGGGTGCAGCGTTTCTTTGATCCCATCCGCAACATCACCATGCAATACACGGAGCTGCAGCGCGCCATGGCGTCCGGCCAACGCATCTTTGAGTTGATGGACACACAGCCGCAGGTTGCCGACAAGGACGGCGCGCAGCCGATACCCCGCATCACCGGACGCGTCACCTTCGAGAACGTTTCATTCTCCTATGAAGACGACATCCCGGTGCTGCGAAACGTCTCGCTCGACGCCCAGCCCGGCGAGACTGTCGCGCTTGTGGGCGAGACGGGCGCAGGCAAGACCACGTTCGTCAGCCTCATCGCGCGTTTCTACGACGTGACGAGCGGACGCCTCACCATCGACGGCCATGACGTAAGGGATGTGCAGCATGAGAGCCTCGCGCACCAGATGGGCATCGTGCCGCAGGAACCGTTCCTGTTCTCCGACACCATCGAAGCCAATATACGCTTCGGAAAGCCTGACGCGACACGCGCGGAGGTGGAGGCGGCGGCGCGCGGGGCCGGCCTGCACGAGATCATCATGCACATGGACAACGGCTACGACACGGAGTTGCAGGAGCGCGGCGCCAACCTCAGCGTGGGCCACCGGCAGCTCGTCAGCTTCGCCCGCGCCATCCTCGCCGACCCGCGCATCCTGATCCTGGATGAGGCGACGGCCAACATCGATACACGCACGGAGGCCCGCATCCAGGACGCGCTGCGGCGGCTGTTGCCGGGTCGCACGTCATTCGTCATTGCCCACCGGCTCTCCACCATCCGTGAGGCGTCACGCATCGTGGTGATGGACAACGGCGCGATCGTGGAGATCGGCACGCACAATCAACTGCTGGCCAATGACGGCATCTATGCGCGCCTCAACGCGATCTCCTACGGCGCCGGGGAGTCCCTGAACGGCCACGCCGCGCCAACAGCCCCTCTCCCCGCCCCCGCAGGCGGCGCAGAGGAGGAGTAGGGCTGCACCCTATCCCGCCAGGTACTCCGCCAGACGTTGCAGCGCTGCTTTCCAGTAGGTTCGCCGCGCCTCAACATCCTCCGTGTCGACGAGCTTCGACTGCATCACCGTGATGCGACTCTTACTGTCGCCGCTCGCGTAATAGCTGACATCGAGGCTCGTTTCGGCGCCGTCGCCGTCCGTCCACGTCGCGCGAGTCGTTTTCTCGGGTGTGTCCTTGCGAACCGTGATCGGTGCTTCCGGCAGCCATTGGCCGCGTCGGGAGAGATCGGCGAACGCGCCATAGAGTTCCGAGAGCGGCACCGGGAGTGTCTTGCTCACGCTGACCTGGTAGCCACGCGTGGTCTGGTAACGCTCCCGCATCCCGCGCGACCGCTCATAGTCGACGGTCACGTGCTGGCTCCACCACGGAGAGACGCCGTGCTGCTCCCGGAGCATCGTCGCGATCTCCTTGTGCGTCAGGTCCCGCGCCCCCGCCGCGTCCAGGATGGAGTTCCACTCCTCCGGCGTCTTGCCGGTGGCCTTAACCACAGCCTCCGGCGAGGCTTCAGGACGCGGTTTACGCGTCGTCATCTTCTGGTTCTTCCTCGCGTGTGTAGTAAACGTACTCAGCCAAAACAGCGACCGTCATATGCCCGGTTTGGGCGGTGTGCGCCTGACATGCCACTTCGGGGCGGCTGCCGAGGTCAGGCGGCCTCCAATCACATTCCTCGCACTTAGCCAGATGCCTCATGAAGGCGGGATCCGTATCGATCTCGACGACGTTATCGAATTCAACCCCGTAGAGGCCTGGCAGTGTTATTACCGGCCCCTGTTGCTCTGGCCCTTGAGAGGCAAAGCTCATGCCATCATCCCCTATCCGTTCATGTTTCCGCTGTTGAACTCAACGAGCTTGGGCCAATCAATCAGGCCACGGTCATTGCAGAATCTATCAGTCAATTCAGCAGCCAACTTATTCACCAGCCCCTTCCTGAGTTCGCGAAACTCATCATTGCGCTCCTTTGCGCGATGACCAATGGGCTCCACGATGTCCTTGTAGAGATTCACATCGTCGCTGATGAAATGCCAAAAGCTCTGACCTACAACCTTCTTCCAACCGTGATTTGTCTGTTCAACTGTCCTCGATCGGCCATAACAACAACCAAGAACGGTTCGGACACTGGCGTTGCGATCATTCTGTCGGATTCGCGTTACGGCACTGTTCAGGTTCTGAGCCAAGCGCTCATGCTGCGAATTGTTGCCCCAATTCGGGCCAGACTTGATGGATACCAGATAGTGCGTGCCGCCCTCAGTGAATTCAAGGTCAACACCCGGTACTGCCGATTTTCGTCCATCGGACGTTTGACCTGAGACAAAGATCGCCAGGCCTTCAAGGAACTCACCAAATCTCTCCTCTTCTGAAGACGATAGAGAGGCGTCGAGGAAACTCTCGACTAGCTCTTGGCTTGACCCGATGTTCCTGGCACGGAAAAGGTATGGGTTCTTGCGCTTAAGCAGCTCATTCAACTTGAGTCCCTCAAGCTTCTGTACGCGGCCAGCGTGGAATGCTCCAATGTTGTCGTTGACATACGCACGGACTGCGTCCAAGCTGAGGGGCCTCATGTCCGGCTCTCCACCTCTCCATACTCTCTAGTCGGCCTTTCGGCCAATGCCGGTATCTTGACTTGTGTCTCATCGGTCCTGCGCCTGCTGAGTTCCACGAAATCGTTATTGGTATCGATACCCAAATATTGTCGGCCAAGCTCGACGGCAGCCACTGCAGTGCTCCCCGAACCGATAAAGGGATCAAGCACAACATCACCCGGTTCTGTAAACAGCTTTATGAACCAGCTTGGCAAGGCGACTGGGAATGCTGCGCTATGATTCTGGTTCGACGATTCGGTTGCCAAGTGCAGAACATTGGTCGGATAAACCATGTCACGATCAATCCAGTTTGCAACCCGCTTACCGAAACCACTGCCAACCTTCGACTCATCCCTGATCTTGTCAGTTTCGCTCAGATTTGCGAGTCGATGCTTGGCCCAACCACCAACCGGTGCCATCACTGATTCTTGAAACATTTTGAATTGGCGCTGCCTATTGAACTGGAGCAGCCTCTCCCAATTGTTTCGGAAGCGGTTCGGCCACTTGCCGGGGTAAGAGTTCTTCTTATGCCAGATGAATTCTTCGGTCCATAACCATCCCCGACGCCGCATCTCCAGAATCAGCTCCAATACGTAGGTATGGCGCTCTCCATTCACGGCAGGTTCCTTGATATTCAGGATGAACGTTCCTTCAGGTTTGAGCACTCGAAAGAACTGGTCAGCCTTTGGCAAGAACCATTCGACATACTCGTCCGGACTGATACCGCCATAGCTGTTCTTTCTTTGGTCAGCATACGGTGGAGAAGTAACTATGAGGTCAACCGAATTAGGTGGGTAGGCAAGCAAGACATCCTGACAATCGCCCTCGAGAATGGTGTTGAACTTAGGGGTTTTCTCGCTCTTCCCAGTTCCAGTCAACGGGCGCCTAACCTCTATGCTCATTTCCCCTCCCCGCTTTCGTCAGTCTACACTAGCACGTGTGTTTCACACTGTCCATTGCACCCTTCCCCATTGACCGTCTGCGCGGCCTCTCATAGAGTGGTATGAGCTACCGACCGACTGGTCAGTCGGTTGTGCCCGGAGGACGATCATCTCATCGACCGTTTCTGAAGATTCCAGGGGGCGCGCTGATGGCGTGTCCGGCGGCCCCGTGGACGCGGGAAAGGCCTCCACGCGGGAGCGCATCCTCGAGGCGGCGGCGCAGGTTTTCGCCGAGTCCGGCTACCACGGCGCAAGCGTGGATGACATCGCCACCGCCTCCGGCGGCTCCAAGGGCGGCATCTATTTCCATTTCCCCGGCAAGCGCGAGATCTTCTTTGCGCTCGTTAATCGCTTCGCCGATCGGCTCCTGTCCGATGCGCGCGAGTCAATAGAAAGCACGCAGAGCGGCGCGCATAAGGCGGGGGCGGTTATCGAATCGACACTGGAGACGTTCGCCAACCACGCGAAACTCGCCAAGGTTCTGCTGGCCAGCGGCGTGGGGCTGGGGCCCGCGTTCGATGAATCGCTGCTGCGGCTGCATGACCGGTTTGCCGGCCTGATTCGCGAGCGGCTGGACGCCGCCGTGGAAGACGGCTCAATCCCGGCGCTCGATACAACCCTGGCATCTTACGCGTGGATGGGGGCGCTGAACGAGATCATCCTCCGGTGGCTGTACACAGGCGAGCCTTCTCCGCTCACATCGGCAGCGCCGCAGCTGAAGTCGATCCTGCTTTCAAGCGTGGGCGTGAACACGGCGAGCATGACATCCACCGGCGCGGGAGCTAACTGACCATGCCACAGGCGTATCGAAATCTCGACGAGTTCATCACGTTCCTGGAGGGGCGCGGCGAACTCAAGCGCATCAAAGCGCCCGTCACGTGGGACCTTGAGATCACGGAGATTACGCAGCGAGTCCTGCGTGAGGGCGGCCCCGCCCTCCTCTTCGAGAACGTCGAGGGGTACGAGGGCACGCCGGTGCTCATCAACATGTACGGCACGGAGCAGCGCGCGGCGTGGGCGCTTGGCGTGGAGAATCTGGATGAGCTCCCCGCGCAGATCGAGAAGATGATGGCAATGGCGCAGGGCGGGCCCCCCGAAGGCCTGATGGGCAAGCTGCGCATGCTGGGCGACCTGGTGAAGCTTGGCCGGATCGGCCCACGCACCGTGGAGCGTGAGGACGCGCCGGCGCAGGAAGTCATCATGCAGGGCGATGACGTCGATCTCCTCTCCCTGCCCATTCTCAAGACGTGGCCGCAGGACGCCGGACGCTACATCACCCTCCCGCTCGTCATCACGAAAGACCCCGACACGGGCACCCACAATCTCGGCATGTATCGCATGCAGGTCTATGACAAGAACACCACCGGGATGCATTGGCAGACACACAAGGTCGGCACGCAACATGAGCGAGCGTCGGCAGAGCGCGGCGCGGGACGCATGGAGGTCGCGGTGGCGCTGGGCGGCGATCCGGCTCTCATTTGGGCCGGGTCCGCCCCGCTGCCCGCAGACGTGAGCGAGTATGTGCTGGCGGGATTCCTGCGCGGCCAACCCGTCCCCGTTGCCAAGGGCGTCACGGTCGATCTCGACGTGCCCGCGCAGGCGGAGTACATCCTCGAGGGATACGTCGATCCGTCTGAGCGCCGTCCGGAGGGCCCATTCGGCGACCACACCGGCTACTACTCCATCCAGGATGCGTATCCGGTCTTTCACGTGACGGCCATCACGCATCGCCGCAATCCGATCTACCCGACCATTGTCGTCGGACGGCCGCCGCAGGAGGACTATTGGATGGGCGTCGCGACGGAGCGGCTCTTCCTGCCCCTCATGCGGCTGATGCTGCCGGAGATCGTGGACGTTCACATGCCCGCAGAGGGCGTGTTCCACAACCTCGTGCTCGTCTCCATCAAGAAGGAGTATCCGGGCCACGTGCAGAAGACGGTGAGCGGCATGTGGGGACTGGGACTGATGTCCCTGGCGCGTGCTATCGCGGTTTTTGATGATGACGTGGATATCCATGACCCCTCCGAGGTGGTATGGCGGCTGTCCAACAACGTTGACCCGCGGCGGGACATCTTCTTCGCCGACGGGCCGATTGACGACCTCGACGTTGCCTCACCCACGGCGCGCGTCGGCAGCAAGATCGGCATCGACGCCACGCGCAAGTCCGGCGAGGGCGAGATGGGCGAGCGTCAATGGATGCCGGACATCATCATGGACCCGGCCATGGTTGAGCAGGTCACGCGGCGGTGGACGGAGTACGGAATCTGATGGATTCCATCGGACGCCCCCCTCTCCCCCGGCCGTGGTCGTTCATGGGCCGGCTTGGCGTCATGCTCGATTCCATCCGGTTCGAGCACTCCATCTTCGCCCTGCCCTTCGCCTATCTGGGCATGATTCTCGCTGCGGGCGGCTGGCCGACGCTCTCACAATTCATCTGGATCACCGTGGCGATGGTCGCTGCGCGCACAGTCGCCATGAGCGCGAACCGCCTCATCGACCGCGAAATGGACGCGGAGAATCCCCGCACGGCCATGCGCGCCCTGCCCCAGAAACTCCTCCGCCCGTCCGACATGCTCGGCATGCTGCTTGTCAGCCTGGTGATCTTCTTCTTTGCCGCATACATGCTGAACACTCTTGCGCTCATACTTGCGCCCGTCGCGGCCATCATTGTCATCACGTATTCCTACGCCAAGCGATTCACATGGACGGGGCACTATTGGCTGGGATTCGCGGACGGCATCGCACCGGCGGGCGGATGGATCGGCGTCTCGGGAGATCTGCCGCTTGAGGCTGTGGTTCTGGCGCTGGCCGTCACAACGTGGGTGGCCGGATTCGATCTCATCTACCAATGCATGGATTACGACTTCGATATTCCTCGCAAGATCCACACGATCCCCGTCAAATGGGGCATCGCCGCGGCGCTCCGTTGGGCGCGCGTGACCCATCTCCTGACAATCGTGTTCCTTGTCGCGTTGGGAGTGATGATGAGCCTTGCGTGGCCGTACTACATCGGCGTCGCCATCGCAGCTGCTCTGCTCGCATGGGAGCATTCGCTCGTCAAGGCGGACGATTTCTCTCGCGTCACCATTGCTTTCTTCAACATCAACGGCGTCATCGCGATCATCGTCTTTGTCTTCACGGCAGTCGCCGTCCTGATGGGGTAAGGCGCGGATGCAGACACGACACGTATCAGATCAACACCCGGTGGTCGTCGGCATCTCCGGCGGCAGCGGAGCGGCCATCGCCAAGCGGATCATCGACTCCCTGTTGGAGCGGCACGTGCCCGTCATCTGCACCATCACGTCCGGCGGACGGCAGGTGTGGGCGCAGGAGATGGATGAGCCGTTCTCGCGGGCACTCGATGAGTGGTCGACCAATGAGTGCTTCTCGTACTACACGTCCAAACAACTTGGCGCGCCGATAGCGAGCGGCGGAATCCCGACGCGGGGAATGATCGTCGCGGCGTGCAGCATGGCCACGGTTGCAGCCATCTCGCACGGGCTTGGCGACAATCTGCTGCGACGCGCAGCGGACGTGACCATCAAGGAGCGTCGGCCGCTGGTGCTCATCCCCCGTGAATCGCCCTTGTCCGCCATTCACCTGGACAACATGAAGCGACTGGCGGAACTGGGCGCGACGATCCTGATGCCCGCCCCCGCCTTCTATCTGAAGCCGCGCACAGTCGATGACATTGTCGATTACTTCACGGCGCGGGCGCTCAACAGCATTGACCCTGCAACATTCCCGCTGCCCGCTTCCCTGCAATACGAGGGGATGGGCGGCAACGGGGCACTCACTCATTTTGCGGACAAAGAAGCCGAAGACATGGACTTTGAGGAGGACTAGTTGTGAAACCAAGTCGCTTGAGTTGGGTTCTTGCCATTCTTGCAGTGGCGGCCATTACCGTTCTTGGAATGGCGTGCGATGCCTTTGCGGAAGATACGCCGACGCCTGAGCCAACGCCGGTGCCCCCCACACCAACACCCGAAGTTGACGACACGCCGATCCGGGTGGGGCTGCTGCCAATCATCGACAGCGTGCCGTTCTACCTTGCTGAGGAAGAGGGCCTGTTCGAGGCTGCCGGGCTCAACGTCACTTTTGAAACGTTCAACAGCGCTCTTGACCGCAACGCTGCGCTCGAATCCGGCGCGATAGACGGCCAGCTTGCAGACCTGATCGCTACGGGGTTGATCAATGGCGAGCAACACAACGTTTCGATCGTGAAAACGACGTACCGCGCCACCGGCGACGTGGCGATGATCGCCCTGGTTGCCGGGGCGGACAGCGGTATCGAGTCGCCCGCCGACCTGGAGGGCAGGAGCGTTGGCATCTCCACCAACTCCCTGATTGAATACCACCTCGATCTGTACCTTGACGAGGCAGGTCTCGATCGCGATGCCGTTGAGAAGACGGAGGTCGCCGCGATCCCGGTACGCATGGAACTGCTGTCACAAGGGCAACTCGACGCGGCCGTACTGCCTGAGCCACTCATCACGCTCGCCGTCAACGCGGGCGGGACAGTCATCCTCGATGACCGCCAGAGCCGCCTCGGCATGAGCGTGCTTGAATTCAACGTGGATTACCTGGCGGACCACGAGGAAAACGTGAAGAAGTTCCTCGCAGTTCACGAGGAGGCGGTTCAGCGAATCAACGCGAACCCTGACGAGTATGCCTACCTCCTGCCGGCGAAGGCACGCCTGCCTGAATTCCTTGTCGGAATCTTCAATGTTCCACCGTTCCCCAGCAACGATGTTCCGACTGCCGCTGAGATACAGCAGGCCTCAGATTGGCTCCTTGAAAAGGAGTTGATCGACCAGGCACGGGAGTACGGCCACTGGGTGCATCCGCGATTCATCCCGTAGAGACGAGTCTGAATGGTCGGCGGCCTGACATGTCTGACCGGAAGCCAATCGCAGTCCTCGGGGGCGTGACATTCGCGTACCCCGGGGGCACTGCGGTGCTTCGGGACTTCTCGTTGGAGGTGTCGGACGGTGAATCGTTGGCAATCATCGGGCCGTCAGGATGCGGCAAGACCACGCTGCTCTATATCCTGGCCGGCCTGCGGGTTCCTGACGCAGGCGCGATAACCGTCGCGGGAGAGCCTATCGTCGGCCCACGCCGGGACATCGGCCTTATCCTCCAGGATCACGGCCTCCTGCCGTGGGAGACCGCCCTCAATAACGTGGGGATGGGATTGCGCCTGCGGGGCGTGCGCGGCCGCGAGTGGCGCGCCGAGGCGCAGTCGTGGCTTGACCGGCTGGGCCTCGGGGACCTGGCTCGCCGTTATCCGGGGCAGTTGTCCGGGGGGCAGAAGCAGCGTGTGGCCATCGCCCGCACACTCGCGCTGTCTCCAACGTTACTGCTCATGGATGAGCCGTTCAGCGCGCTTGACGCGCTTACACGAGGGACGCTGCAGCTGCTTGCCCTTGATCTTGGAATCGCGCAGGGTCGCAGCGCCGTCCTCATCACGCATGACATCAATGAAGCGGTAACACTCGGCAACAGGATCCTGATCATGGGCCGGGGGCCGGATGAGCCGTCTACCATCATCGACAACCCGGGCGCGGGACGGGACGGTTACATCGACTCCGACGAGTTTCGCGCTCTGGCCAACGACGTGAGGGCACATCTCAACGTCACGTCTGAAACGACAGCGGCCTGATGAGACAATCGGCGTTCGGGGCAATTCCGAATCGAGCCAAGGCCCTCACGGGCGCCGGCATTGGCAGCCTGGCAGTCCTGTGCGGGCTGCTTGTTTGGCTTGTGGGCTCCTGGGTTCTGGACTCCAGAATTCTACCCAGCCCCATCGCGGTGGCCTTTACCTTCGTTGACCAGCTCGACGAGGGTCTCCTGGGACATGCGGCGGTGAGCGCATATCGAATCCTTGTCGCCATCGCAGTGTCAACTGCAATCGCTGCCCCACTGGGGCTTATCTTCGGCACAAGCAGCCGGTTCTACACGCTTTCCGCGCCCATCATCTACCTGAGCTACCCGATCCCCAAGATCGTTCTGCTGCCAATCGTCCTCGTTGTTCTCGGTCTGGGCGACGCAAGCAAGATCACCATGATTGCTCTCATCCTGTTCTTCCAGATTCTCATCCTCGTGCGCGACGAGGTCCGCACCGTGCGGCCGGAACTGGTTCTTTCCCTGCGCTCGCTTGGCGCAAACCGTCTTCAGCTGCTGCGCTATGTGTATGTACCCGCCTCACTGCCGGGCCTCTTCACCGCGCTCCGCGTCAGCACCGGTGTCTCGATAGCAGTGCTGTTCTTCGTGGAGACGATAGGCGCGCGGCAGGGGCTGGGCTACTTCATCTATTCCGAGTCATGGCAACGGCTTGCCTATGAAGAGATGTACGCAGGTGTGATTGCAATGGCCCTGCTTGGGCTCGGCATCTACTACGCCGTGGATGGACTCGAACGCCGTCTGACTCGCTGGAATCGGGATGATCGATAGCCCGGCATCGGTGGACGGCTATTCCGCGTCCGGATCATTCCTGAGCCAGCTGGGATTCGAGTCATTGGCGGGATTGTTCGTCAGGCGAACCGGCTCAGCCTCGTCGCTCAGGCTCCACAGGTAGATCTCGTTATTGCCTTCACGATCGCTCACAAAGACGATGGTCTGGCCGTCCAGCACGTTGGACGATGACGGCTGGATGCTGTTGTAGGGCGCATCCGGCGTGCGATCTGCGCTCCTCCGCCCCTGGGACGAAACATACCAGAGGTGAATGGTGTTTCCGGGATTGGTGATCGCAGATGCGTTTGATTGCATGATGACGTCCCGACCGTTTGGCGTGTAGTCCGGGTAATCCTCCATGGAGTCCGGCGCCCTGAATTCTCCGGTTGGCCTCAAGAAGGTCTCCTGTGGGATAACGCGAATAAACCGTCCTTCGCTGTCAAGTACGTGAACGTCAACGGCTTCCGGGGAAAGACCGGCCGACACCGCAATCTCTTCACCGGCTGCATTCATGCGGGGGTTCCAGTAGGAATAGGCTGTGTCCTGACCGAGCAGGTTCATTCCCGTTCCATCCGCGGCCATGCCGTCCGCGCTCATCCAGTAGAGCTGGGGGCGACCGGACGCGAGGGTCATACTCCAAAGAGTAACGAGCAGCCGATCTCCATCCGGATACCAGGTCAATGACTCAACCGTCCCGCTCACGAGACCGTTCGTCAGGTTCCGTTCTTCCTCGTCACCCGCATCCATCAGGATGATGTCAGTCGCATTGCCTGAACGCCTGATAAACGCCAGCTTGGTCCCATCAGGGCTGACGGCAGGATAAATGTCATCAAGAGGGTGATCGGTAACCTGTGTCTCCAGGGTGCCGTCATGCTCTATGGAATAGATGTCCCAGTTTCCGCCGCGATCGGACTGGAAATAGATCGTGTACGTATCTTCCCCGTTGCAACCGGACACGATAACTGCTCCCAGAAGGAACGCCGCCACAAAGGCAAATGACCATTTCATGGGTTCAAGCGCCTCACTGCATTAACCGCTAAAACAGGCACTCTCTGTGCTTCCACCTTAGCACCAAATGACCCCGGCTGGAGCGCCGGGGTCATTCTTTCACCGGTCTTGTGGATGATCGATCCGGTATCGAAACATCCTCTTAGGGATCAGCGTCCACGCAGGCGCGGATCCAGGACGTCCCGCAGCGCGTCTCCAAACACATTGAATCCAAACACCGCCATGCTGAGAGCAAGGCCGGGGAACACAATGATGTGCGGAGCAAGCTCGGCAAAGTCGAGCGCGCTGGCATTAAGCATGCCGCCCCATGACGGGTGCGGTTCCGGAACTCCCAGACCCAGGAAGCTCAGCGAGGCCTCAGTCGTGATTGCAGAGCCCAGCCGGCCCGTCACAACGATGATCCACGGCGCCATGGAGTTGGGCATGATGTATCTGAAGATGAGGCGGAGGTGGCTGGCGCCGATGGTTCGGCCGGCCAGCACATAGTCCGTCTTCGTGACGGACAATGCTTGCCCGCGTACAACGCGAATCATGGCGGGCAACGCCGGAATCGAAATCGCAATGATCGTGACTTCAATGCTGAAGGTCTGAAGGATGGCGACAATGGCCATCGCAAGAATCAGGCCCGGGAATGCCTGGAGCACGTCAACGAGGCGCTGGCCCAGCAGGTCAACCCAGCCGCCGAAGTAGGCGCTTGTGATTCCGAGGATACCGGCAACGGTCCCCGCTCCCATCGCTACTGCGAAGCCAACATACAGGGAGATCTGGGCCCCGAACACAATCCGGGTAAACAGGTCGCGTCCGTACCGGTCACCGCCCAACCAGTGCTCCGCATTCGGCGGAACCAACTGCGCCGAAATCTGTGACGCATAGCGGTATTCGATAAAACCGTCATAACTGGCGGTGGCGGCGGTCACGATCTCCCATAGCGACGCGGTTGCCGCCATGAGAATCAGGAGGAAGACCAATCCTAATCCCACTAATCCAAGCGGTCGGCTCTTCCAGAGCAGCCAGTTACGCTGCAGGATATTGCGCCGTCGCCGCTGGCCGATAATCTCTGCGACCGCTTCAGTCTGTGCCGCCATCTCTTTGCTCCCTCTGAGTGCCGTCTACTCGATTTGCAGCCTGACCGTGGCTGGTTCCGTTCTCACACACCTGCCGGACGGCCTAGTACCTGATCCTTGGATCAAGCCAACCGTACAGCAGGTCCACGCCCAGATTCGCAGCGACGACGGCAAAGCCGGTAAGCGTCACGACGAGCTGAACGACAGGGAAATCTCGCTGGTTGATGGAGTCCACCATCATGCGGCCAATGCCCGGAAGGCCGAAGACCTGTTCCGTGACGACGAGGCCGGTCACGGTGATGGGCAGGAAGATGCCGATCAGGGTAAGCACCGGGATCAGGGCGTTCCGCATTGCGTGGCGGACGATGATCACGCGCTCCTTGAGGCCTTTCGCGCGCGCCGTGCGGATGTAGTCCTCACGCATGACCTCAAGCATGGTTGCTCTCATCATGCGCAGCGGCACGCCCATCAGGAACCCAAGGCCGATGATCAGAGCCGGCCAGATCAGCTGCGCGAGGTTGGCAACCGGGTCTTCCCAGATGGGGATGTATCCCTGCCGGGGAATCCAGTCAAACAGCCGGACGAAGATGAGGATCAGCATCATGCCGCTCCAGAAGGTCGGGACGGAGATGCCGAGGATCGCGATGCCGCGAATGAGGTAGTCGAAGAACGTGTCCTGCTTGAGCGCGGCAACGACGCCACCGGCGATACCCAGGATGCTGCCGATGATGAGGCCCATCAGGCCGACTTGCAGGCTTAGGGGAGCTTTACGTCCAATCAACTGGGACATGTCGGCGTTGTAGAAGAAGGACTTGCCAAAGTCGAGAGTGAACAGTCCGTAGATCCACCCCAGGTACTGTTCATAGAGCGGTTTGTTCAGGCCTAACTCGGTGCGAATCCGCTCGAGCGCCTCAGGGTCAATGCCTCCGCCGCCTTCGCCGCCGCCAAGCATCATAATGGCCACGTCTCCCGGCGCGATGCGCATGATCAAAAAGACCACGATGGTCACGCCAAGGATTGTTGGCACTGCCAACAAAATACGGCGTATTACATATGCCCACATCTGCTTTCGCCCCTCCCCGTTAGGCTACAAGCCAGTCTGCGTCACTGGTAAACGGGCCGTTGCTTGCGCCACGGCTTGTTTCCCGTGTTTCGCACCATGCTATGGATGCCCCCCTACCGTGTCAAGCATTTTAGTGCTCGCCTTACGGGATTGACGGCAGGTCGTCCCGACAGTGATCAGCGTCGGGACGACCTTTTTTGAGGTCCGGATGCCGGGAAGTTCCTCACTCCTAATACCGGATGCGCGGGTCAAGCCAGCCGTAGAGCATGTCCACGCCGAGATTCGCCAGCACCACCGCGAATCCCGTCATCGTGACCACGAGCTGGACAACGGGGTAGTCCCGCTGATTGATGGCATCCACCATCATGCGGCCGATGCCGGGCAGGCCAAACACCTGCTCCGTCACCACGAGTCCCGTCACCGTGATCGGCAAGAATATTCCGATCAGGGTGAGCACGGGGATCAGGGCGTTGCGCATGGCGTGGCGGACGATGATGACTCGTTCCTTGAGCCCCTTGGATCGCGCTGTGCGGACGTAGTCCTCGCGCATGACCTCCAGCATGGTCGCCCGCATCATGCGAAGCGGCACACCCATGAGGAAGCCGAGGCCGATGATGAGCGCCGGCCACATCAACTGCGTCAGGTTGGCGACCGGGTCCTCCCAGATGGGGATGTAGCCCTGCCGCGGAATCCAGTCAAACATCCGCACGAAGATCAGGATGAGCATCATGCCGCTCCAGAACGTCGGAACGGAGATGCCGAGGATTGCCGTGCCGCGAATCACGTAGTCGGTGAAGGTGTCCTGCTTGAGAGCCGCGATGACCCCGCCCGCAATGCCGAGGAAACTGCCGAACAGCAGCCCCATCAGCCCAACTTGCAGGCTTAGCGGGGCCTTGCGCGCAAGCAGCGTGGACATCTCAGCGTTGTAGAAGAACGACCGCCCGAAGTCCAGCGTGAGTATCCCGAACAGCCAGTCGAAGTACTGAACGTAGAGCGGCCTATTCAGCCCGAGTTCCTCGCGGATCCGATCAAGGGTAGGCTGATCGAAACTACAGCCTTCACCCGTAGGACAAACTATCATCAACGCCAGGTCGCCCGGCGCAACCCGCATGATCAGAAAGACAACGACCGTAACGCCCAGGAGTGTCGGTACTGCCAGCAACAGCCGGCGCACAATATATGCCCACATGGTTCACGCCCTCCCCGTGCGATTCACCTTCTGCGCATGCCTGCCACGGAGCGGTGTCGTCCTTCATCGCTCCGGATATTCAGGCCAGTCTAACCATCGGATTACAAGGGTCAAGGCGAACGCCGGCGAAAAGGCCGTTTTGTACGAATCGACGCGGAAAAATAGCGTCAAGGGGTGTCAAGGGGCAGGGCTGTTTGAGGCAAAAACCGGCACCACTTCGTGCGGTTTCACTCACAAACGAGAGGGCGGCCCGTGAGCCGCCCTCTCATCTGACAGTGGCTTCCTATTAGGTTGTCGGCTTGTTCTCGCTCAGAAAAGCCAGGAGGGTTCTGTTGTATTCCTCGTGGCGCTCGAACGGCGTGCCGTGCCGGGTGGGAAACACCTCGACACCGGCCTGCGTGCCCGTCATCGCAGCCGCAAGGTCGTGCGCAGCCTCAGGGCCGGTGTACTGATCCCCTGCCCCAACGATGATCAACGTGGGGGACGTGATATTGGCCACATCCACGCCGGACGGACCGCCCATGCCCGCCATGACACGAACATATTTCTCCGCGTCGTTGGACGTTGTGATGGCGTGGTGCGCCATCACGATCTGGGGGCGCGCCTCCCGGAACTCCGGCGTATAGACCTGTTCAAGCCATCCGTTCCACACGAATTCCATCCCGCCTGCGCGAATGCCCGCCATTCGCTCGTCTCGCATTGCCTGCGCGGCTTTTGCTTCCTCCTCGTTTGCGGGAGGAGGCGGATCGAGCCGTCCGCCGTTGGATATCACCGCGCCCCATACCCGATCGGGATGCGTCGCGGCAAAGTTGCGTACGATGCCGCCGCCCATCGAATAGCCGATAAGCGCCGTGCGCTCGATGCCCAAACCGTCCAGCAAGGCGGCAAGGTCATCGATGAACGTCTTCTGGCTGAGCGAGTCGTCCTCCGGGGTCTCGGTGTCCCCGTGCCCGCGCACGTCATAGGTCAGGACGCGGAAGGACTCCGCCAGCGCCGGAACCTGCAGCCACCAGCCGTTGCGGTTGTCCCCGGAGCCGTGGATAAGCGTCACCCACGGCGCGCCCTCCGAGCCTCTCGTCTCATAGCACTGTTCGATGCCGTTTGCCGTGATCATCTGCGCCGCCATACTCCCCCCAATCCCCTGTCCTGTGTCTTGTGTTCGTAACGGCCCACGCTCGGATTGTAGCGCGGCGACCCGTGACACGCCGCACTACAATACTGATTGAGCCCGGAACTTTGACGGGTGCAAACGAGGCGGGGAGTAGCGTCATGGCAATCGAGTTCAACGTGGAAGTCCATAGGGACTACCGCGCCCTCGCCAACCACCTGGCCGCGCAAACCAACGAATGACGTTCTTCAACACGAGTGGGCGCAACCGCCTCTACGGCGATCTCGCCTGGCTCTGGCCGCTGATGAGCCCGCCGGACGAGTACGTGGACGAATCCCCGCACTGGCGCAACCAGATCCTGACACGTTTCGATAGGCGCCCCATACGCGCCCTGGAACTCGGCACCGGCGGCGGCCATTTCATCTCTCACCTGACCGACATCCTGAGCGTGACTGCCGTCGATCTATCGGAGGCAATGCTGGAGAATGCGCGGCAACTCAATCCGAACGTTGAACATATCGTTGGGGATATGCGGTCGATCCGCCTTGATCGGACATTTGACGTTGTCCTGATCCACGACGCCATCGCCTATATGACATCAGAGGATGACCTGGCCGCCACGTTCGCCACCGCCCGCGCGCACCTTGAGCCGGGTGGGCTGTTCATCACGATGCCGGACCACTACATCGACCGCCCCGTCTGGCCGTACATCAACCATCGGACGCACGCGCGAGATGACAGGGAACTCACCTACATCGAATACTCAGCGCCGGACGTGAATGACCCGTCTCTGCTGCAATCATCGTTCCTGTTTGTCATCACGGAGAACGGAGAGCGGCGCATGGAACTCGACCACCACACGACCGGGCTGTTTCCGGTTGATACGTGGCGGCGGCTGATCGAGGAGGCCGGTTTCAGCGTTGAGCGGCTGAACTACCCCGTCGCGGACGGCCCCATCAGCCAATACCTCTGGGTGGCAACCGCGGTTTAGGGGAACAGCGCGAACTCTTCCAGGCCCTCGGTTTCAGGCGCGCCAAACATCAGGTTCATGTTCTGGATCGCTTGCCCCGCCGCCCCTTTAACAAGGTTGTCCAACGCCGTGACAATGATGATCCGCCCCGTCCGCTGATCAATCACCGGGTAAACCTGCGTCATGTTGCTTCCGGACGTCTGCTTGGTCTGCGGCGGCTTCTGCGTCACCCGCACGAACGGCTCACCGGCGTAATAGTCCTCGTACAGGTCGCGCAAGCGCTGCGCCCCCTCGGGGCTCGCGGGAATGCGGCCGTCAGACGGCGTCACGTAGATGGTGCTCAGGATGCCGCGCGTCATCGGAATCAGGTGCGGCGTGAACGTGACGCTCCACTTCTGGGACGGGTCGATCTCGTGGAGTTCCTGCGTGATCTCCGGCAGGTGGCGATGGCCGGACAGCCCGTAGGCGGACACGTTCTCATTCACCTCGGAAAAATGGACGGTCTGGCTCAGCGAGCGGCCCGCGCCGGACACGCCCGATTTTGAATCGACAATGACGTTCGGTTCGATGAGCTTTTCCTTAACAAGGGGAGCGAGTCCGAGCAGCGCGCCCGTCGGATAGCAGCCCGGGTTGGCGACCAACCGCGCCTCCTTGATCTGGTCGCGGTGCAGCTCCGGCAGGCCGTAGACCGCCTCTTCAAGGTAGGATGGCACGGGGTGCGGCTGATACCACGCCTCGTATTCCTCCACGTTGTGGAGACGGAAATCGGCGGCGATATCTACCACGCGGGCATTCTTGCCGAGCATGGCGACGCATGCCTCCGCGGACGCCTTGTGCGGCAGCGCGGAGAACGCGACGTCCACGTCATCGAGTTCATCCTGCTCGACGATGGGCAGACCCATCTTGTCCAGGTGCGGCAGGTATTCGTCCAGCTGCTCACCGGCGGCGGATCGCCCCGTGACGGCGGTCAGTTCGACATCGGAATGACCGCGCAGAATCCGCGCGAGCTCCATCCCCGCATACCCCGTCACATTGATGATCCCCGCCTTGATGGTCATGGTGCGTGTTCCTTGCCGTATTGCGACGCTATCTACCGTGATTGGTGAATACCCATTCTAGCAGGACGGAGCGGAACCATACGTGGTAGAAGAGCAAATCGCACACACGGAGGTACCGTATTTGTTACCATATAATCGTGATAGAACTCCAAGAGTACCTTGACGAGTCAGGCCGAAGTCCGTTCGGTCGATGGTTTGACCGCCTGGATTCACTAGCGGCAGCAAGAGTGAGCACCGCGCTTGCCCGAATGGAGGCTAGTCATGGCATTGACGCGAAGTTTCAAAGAGACGGTTCAAGCGCGGGCACAGCGTGATGCCGCGTTTCGCGAGGGCCTGCTAAGAGAAGCTATTGAATGTCTGCTCACCGGCGAGATCGAAACCGGCAAGATTCTTCTCCGTGATTATATCAACGCCACGATTGGCTTCGAAGAACTGGCGGCGCGTACGGAGAAACCCTCAAAGAGCCTGATGCGGATGTTTGGGCCGAAAGGCAACCCCAACGCTCGCAACCTCTTTGACGTGATCGGATGTCTCCAAGAGCACGAGGGCGTTCATCTGGAAGTTCACGCCGTGCGTTGAGACTGCCCCTACCTCTTCTCCGTGCTGCTTGGGCAGAGGTTTGAGAGGATGCAATCCGGGCAGTTGGGGCGGCGGGCGTGGCAGACTTTGCGGCCATGTTCGATGAGGTCCACATGAAATTGGTAGACCTGTGACTCATCGAGGTGCGACTCAAGCATGTAGTGGGCCTTATCCGCGTTCATCTTCTTTGGGATGAGGCCGAGGCGGCCCGAGACACGGTGAACGTGCGTATCGACGGGCAGCGCCGGGCGGCCGAGGCTAAACAGCAGCACACACGCCGCCGTCTTCTCTCCCACCCCCGGCAGGCTCAACAGCCACTTGCGCGCCTCATCAAACGGCATTTCTGCTAGAAAGTCGATACTGAACTCGCCACGCTGGCGATGAATCTCTTGCAATATGGCCTGGACGCGCGGGGCCTTGATCTTCGATAGCCCGCCATGCTTGATCGTCTCTTGGATCGCCTCCGTCGGCGCGTCGACAACGTCCTGCCATGTGGGGAACGTTTCGCGCAGATCCGCGAATGTGCGGTCGGTATTCAGGTCGGATGTGTGCTGCGAGAGAACGGTATAGATCAGCTCGTCCATCGGCTCGGCGCGCCTGAACCACGGACGCTCTCCGTTCTGCTCATACAGCAGCGCAAAGACATCCTGCGCCCGCTGTGCGCGGACGGTTGGACGGCGGCGTTTCGTGGTCATCGCGTGCTAGACTCTCCCTATGAGTTTCCCGTTCATTCTAGGCATGGCTCTCGATTATTCGCCGCCATTCCGGCAGTTGCAGACCTTCACCACGGTAGACGCCCATGCGTGACGAGATGACGCAGGCCCTCAGCGGCCACAGCGCGGACTACATCGAACTGCGGCTGGAAGAACTGGCCACGAATCATATCTCCATGCGGGGACATGAGATCGACGACATCGGTGGCTCATCGAGCAGAGGCGGCGCAGCGCGGGCATACGTGAACGGCGCATGGGGTTTTGTGACGTTCACGCAGTCGGACAATCTCCGGGAGCGCGTTGCGACGGCCGTCCGGCAAGCGCACCTTGCCTCCGGCGAGGGTGGAGAGCTTGTGCGCGGCGAGCCGGTCATCGCTGAACCCGCCCCCGTCCTGGACAACGACCCGTTCCTTGTCCCTCTCGACAAGAGAGTCGGCTTGCTGCAGGAATACGTCGAGGCGATGTGGGCCGTGCCGAACATCCAGAGCACGGCCATCGGCTCCGGCAACCGCCGCCGCGTAACGCATTTCGCCAACTCGGAGGGTTCGTACATCCGGCAGGAGCGCGTGGACGTGACCTTCAATGCGCGCGCCATGGCCCGCAGGGACAACGATGTCCAGCAGTACGGCGTCAGCGTGGGCAGCCTCGGCGACTATGCCGTTCTTGAGGGCCGTCACGACGAGATGCGCGAGATCGCGGAAAAGGCCGTCGCGCTGCTGGACGCGCCGCAGGTTGAGGGGCGCGAGTACACGGTGATTTGCGACCCCATCCTCGGCGGTGTGTTCGCGCATGAGGCGTTCGGGCACCTCTCGGAGTCGGATTTCGTGTATGAAAACGACCGTATGAAGGAGATCATGGTGCTGGGACGGCGATTCGGCGGGCAGCACCTGAATATCGTGGACGGCGCGTCAGTCCCCGGCCTGCGCGGCTCCTTTGACTACGACGACGAGGGCATCGCAGCGCGAAAGTCCGACCTGATCCGCGAGGGCGTGCTGGTGGGACGTCTGCATTCGCGTGAGACGGCGGGCAAGATGGGCGAGGGCGTGACGGGCAACGCGCGCGCCATGGACTATCGATTCGCGCCCATCGTCCGCATGACCAACACGTTCATCGAGCCGGGCACGGCCACGGCGGAGGAGTTGATCTCCGAGGTCAAGGACGGCGTGTACTGCAAGAACTGGTACGGCGGCATGACGTCCATGGAGATGTTCACGTTCTCCGCCGGCGAGGCGTATCGCATCCGCAACGGGCGCATCGAGGAACTGCTGCGGCCTGTCGTGCTGTCCGGCAACGTCTTCACCACCCTTGAGAACCTCGATGCCGTCGCGAATGATCTCGACATGAACCAGGGCGGAGGATGCGGCAAGGCGGGACAATCCCCCCTGCCCGTCTCCAACGGCAGTCCGCATATCCGCATACAGAACTGCCTCGTCGGGGGTGCCTAGGCCATGACGCAGAGGCCAACCGACGAGGATCTGGCGCTGCTGGAGCGGGCGCTTGCCTATGCGCGCGGAAAGACAACCGCCGCCGAGGTGTTTGTCAGCGAAGGCGCGTCCACGCCCGTCAGCTTCGAAGCCGAAAAGCTGAAGGAGATTTCAACCCGCCAGACGTGGGGACTCGGCATCCGCGTCTTCGTCGATGGGCGCATGGGCGTCTCATCCACGAACGACCCCGACAAGCTGGATGAACTTGTCGATCGCGCCATCGAACTCGCCCGCTACGGCCCTGAATCAGAACTGAACCTCCCCAAGCCGTCGCCGGGCACTCCCGCCATCGAAACGTATGACCCCGCCATCGAGGAGGTCACGACGGAGGCGATGGTGGAGGCGGGACGGCGGTTGCTGGGTGACGCCAAGCCGCTGGAGCCGGAGGCGCTGTACGGCGCAAGTCTGACCCACAGCACAAGCAGCTTCGCATTCCTCAATTCCAACGGCGTCAGCTTCGGCCATCGCAAGAGCGGCTTTGGGCTGTTCGTTTCCGGAACGCTGATCCGCGGCACGGATATGTTCTTCATCGGTGAGGGCGACCGCGGCTGCAGCCCGGATTGGGATATGCAGCGGCACATTGACGGCATGCGCCAGCAGATCGAGTGGGGCAAGGAGATCGCCCCCACCCCCGCCGGCCACATGCCCGTCCTCTTCATGCCGCGCGCCGTCGCATCCGTCCTGCTTGGCCCGTTCCTCTCCGGCATCAACGGCAAGACGGTGCTGCAGGGATCATCACCGCTTGGTGGTCGCATCGGCGAGCAGGTCTTTGACTCGCGGCTGTCCATCGTCGATGACCCTACCATCCCGCTCAAGCCGCCGTCACGCTCCTACGACGACGAGGGCGTGCCGAGCCGCCGCCAATTCCTTGTGGAGGACGGCGTGCTCCGCACCATCCTGTACGAACTCCAATCGGCGTCAAAGGCGGGCGTTGAGCCGACGGGCAGCGCCTCGCGCGGACTCGGCGCGATGCCGGGCGCGGGCACAAGCCATCTCACCATCGAACCCGGTGACGCCTCGTTCGATGACATGCTCCGCACGATGGGCGACGGTGTGATCGTCGAACGTCTCATCGGCATGGGACAGGGCAACGTGTTGGGCGGCGACGCGGGCGGCAACATCCTTCTCGGCTACCGCGTGCAGGGCGGCGAGGTGGTGGGCCGCGTCAAGGACACCATGCTCCACTGCAACATCTATGACATCCTCAAAGACATCACAGCCATCGGGGCCGAAACGACGGAGTTGGGCGGGTCGCTATCCACACCCGCGATCCTCTGCGACGGCGTTTCAATCGCCCCAAAGACGGACTCCGACTAGCCGCGCGGGGAACACTCTTCATGCAGTCGGACGGTGTCGAAAGCGTTATCAACGCAATACGACAAGACCCCGGCGGCGTCACAGCCGCTGCTCTCGCTGAGCTGTCCGACCCAGACCGTGACGAGTTGGGCCAGGTCATCGACACCCTGCGCGACATTGATTTTGAATACCGGCGCTCCATCGTCGGTCAGTTGGTGGAACTCGCAGAGGAGAACGTCGATTACAGCTTTGACCGCATCTTCATAATCCTGATGGAGGATGAGGACGAGGAGGTGCGGGAAGCCGCAATCCTGGGGCTGTGGGAGAGCGAGGATCGCTCGTTGATTGAACCGCTCTTTGAGCGGCTTCTCTTTGACGGCGAAGAGCGTGTACGGGCCGTCGCCGCCCAATCGCTCGGCCGCTTCGCCGTCCTTGCCGAACTTGGCGACCTCCTGGAACGTGATATAAACCGCGTCCGTGAGGGCCTGCTTGACGTGATTCGCAACGAGCAGGAGCCGTCATTCGAGGTGCGTCGCCGCGTGATTGAGGCAGTCTCCGCCTTCACCTCCGAGGAGGTGCGGGAACTCATCCTGGAAACCTATGACAGCGCCAGTGAAACCCTGCGCGCGTCCGCCCTCTATTCCATGGGACAGAACGCGGACACGTCCTGGCTGACTTATATCCGCGAGGAGATGGAAAGCGAGTCCGAGGAGGTGCGGTTTGAGGCCGCAGGCGCAGCCGGGCGCATCGGCGATGAGCGGCTGATCCCGGCCCTCGCCCGCATGGGCATGGAGGAGAACACGGAGATCCAGGGCGCCGTCGTCACGGCCCTGAGCGCCATCGGCGGCCCCGCGGCGCAACGCGTGCTGCGCCGCTTCCTCCAGCATTCGGACGAGAACTTTCGCGAACTCGCCCTGGACGCGTTGGAAAGCATGCAGAGTTTCGAGACCAACGCCGAGATCCTGCGAAAGTCCGCCGGCGGCGCGGCGGACGCCGTTTCTCCGCTCACCGACGACCCGGGGGATGATGCCTTCGAGAACTTCGATGACGATCTCGGCATCAATGAGGACCTTGACGACGACGAGTTCGAGGACGAGTGGTAAGCCTCATGGCTGAGAAACATGCAGAAGATGGGCGCGGCGTCCAGTACGATGTCTCGGCAGGCGGAGCGGTCGTCCGATGCACAGCGGACGCGCGGCTTGAGGTCGTTATCTGCCGCCGCGCCGCCACCGGCCTCCTGGCACTGCCGAAGGGCACGCCGGAGCCCGGCGAGACGCGGGAGGAGACGGCGCTGCGCGAGGTCCGTGAGGAGACCGGACTGAGCGTCGCCATCATCGGGGAACTCGGCAGCGTGCGCTATACATTCATGGCAGAGGGAGTGCTGCACGACAAACGGGTCTACCATTACCTGATGGAGCCGATCAGCGGCAGCGTTGACGACCATGACAGTGAGTTTGATAGCGTTGAGTGGCTGCCCCTTGAACCCGTTACGCTGGCCAGGATGACGTACGATACGGATGTGGAGATTCTTAACAGGGCCATTCTCGCGATGGCGAACAACCCGGACAGAGCCGATGGTCGCACGGACTAAGCCGCTCATCGTCACCGGACAGCGCGTCGGCCTGAGAGACAAGGCCGAGTTTGACGCGTGGAACGATTTCCTGTGGCGCTCGGACGATGAGCTGGCCGAGCTGGACGCCACCTACCCGCTCAAGATGTCCTATGAACAATACGCTCCCATTCACAAGGACGACCTGAATTACATCTCAAAGCGCAGCCACCGCTTCGCCATCGTTGAGTTGTCTGAGGGCAAGCACATCGGCAACTGCATGTATTACGACCTTGACCGGCGCGCCAAGGAGGCTGAACTCGGCATCATGATCGGCGACCGCGCCTATTGGAACGGCGGGTACGGCACGGATGCCGTAAGACTCCTGACAAGCTGGATGTTCAACAAGCTGGAACTGAATCGCGTCTACCTCAAGACGCTGGACTGGAACGTCCGCGCCCAACGCGCGTTCGGGAAAGCGGGATTCACACAGACCGGTTTCCGTGACCAGGGCCGCTACCGCTTCATGCTGATGGACATCAAGCGGGACGTTTGGGAGGACATGCAGGGGGACGAAGGCTAAACCGCCACATTCCCTAGGTCGGGATGAGGGACGAAAGCCTGTCACCGCATTCCGCGACGATTATCCTGCTCTCGGATTCTCCTAGCGTCACAGTTCGTCCTCGAAGTGCTCTGCGGGGATCCTTTTCGCTACGATGCACAAGAATGGGAAAGAAATGGTCGACGATCTGACCATCCAAACTATTGACGAGCATATCCAAGCCATTCTGAATCTGCTCTACGATCTGTTTGGTTCTCAGTTGCTGCCCACCTTTGAGTTCAATCATCGCGATCCAACGACTGTCGTTGGACAACACGGCAAAGTCTGCCGTCCGACCCGGGGCCCTGAGCACTCTCTTCGCGCAGTCCATTGAGAGAACGCTAATCGAGCCCTGCATCCCTCGCAGGCTGAGGCTGCAACCCTCTTCTTCACACCTATCAGTCAGACAGTTGTTCAACCTCGCGGGAACGTCCACCCTTACCGTCCCGCGTATTCGAGGTCTATCGCCTCGTCGTAGATTTCGGTGTGAACCTCCGTGAACGAGTCCAGCGGAATTCCACGCTCCGCATCCACCGCCAGTGGACGCGCGACTGACCCGTCTGGGCCGGGCTCAAACATATACGCTCCGACATCGTCCGGTTGAAGGACCTCTTCGGCCTTGTACCGCCTCGCCGCCCGTCGCCGCTTCGATATTCCGCTCAGCATGACAAGGTTGCCCAACTGCGAGACGAGAAAATCGCTGTGTGTCGTGATAAGCACCTTCACGCCAGCGTTGACCAACATGGCAATCGCCCGTGCAAGACGACGCTGGTTGCCCGCATCGATATGCGACTCCGGCTCCTCGATGATGAACATATCCCCAGGCTCAACCATGTGTTTCAAATACAAGACGATGGGTGCGATTTCGGAAACCATCGACGAGGCCTCATGGAGCTGGAGTCTGCCCGCTTCGCCTTCAAAATAGACGGATGGGTATTCAGAAGAATCATCCAGCCTGATTGAGCCGTGGGCCATCTTGTCCTCAAGATAATCAATAATCTCGTCCAATTGCGTTCCATGAGGTGCGTCTGGCGTCATCAACAAAAGATCCTGGATCAGGTCCGTCACGAAGCCGGGAAGGCGCGGAATCTCCAGCGAGCGTATCCATGCCCGCGAAGCTTGACCAACGATGAGGCTGGAGAACGTCTTGTGTCCAAGCAGAATGCCGGATCTGCTCGCTGGCATATAGTGCGCATGATCCAAGACTTTGGGGGGAGGGAATATCCCCAAGTTGGAGAACAGCATGCCCATCAAAAGGTTCTCGGAAATGTCTTCGAATTGAGGCAAGCGCGAGTTAAATGTCTGATCTGCCAGACTGTTCTGCCAGATTTCCGTGCCGAGATCACCACCTGCCGCCCTCGTCTCCCATTTGAACGCCCTGGCGTGCTGCTCAATTTCGATAGTCAGCTTTGGACGCTGCTTCCCATTGGCGCGCCGTCGAACCCTCTCTATGTCAGTGCCGTAAACCCGCTTGATTTCAGATGAGAGCATTTGTGCTAATCCTGCAGCAAACGCTTGGGACGCTCCTTCAAAGAGAGCTTGGATGCTCTGTGGCAGTTGCTCAATCTTCGGATTGTCAGGAAGCCGGCCTCCTCCGATCGAACGACCATCTGGGAAGATCCTCTCGACATCTTCCTTGGCCTTTAGGAGGAGTTCAGGGTTTATGAAATCGCCGAAATTCAGGTCGAATTCCCTCCAAGGCATCCTGCCGCCAAGCCTTCTTTCGGCAAGCGTCCTGGACAGGCAGTAGATTGCGAGAGCCATGTACGACTTGCCCGAATTGTTCGGGCCGACGAACACAGTCAAAGGCTTGATGTCCACCGAGGCCCGTCCTATCGGGCCCAGATCGCTCACACTGACCGTTGTCATCTCACGTCGTCCATCCTCTGATCGTGTCTCAGCATGAATCCACTATACGCCCCTGATGCGATGGGCAGCACGGGAATGACGGAGGGGGCTACTCCAAAACCGCCGTGGCTTCTATTTCTATGAGGTAGTCCGGGTGGGCGAGGCCGCTGATGAATAGCAGCGTGCTCGCGGGCGGGTCGTGAGGGATATGGCGCTGGCGCGCCGCCCGATAGCCCTCGAGGTCCTCTCGCCGCGTGAGAAACGTCGTGACCTTGATCACATTCGCCCACGTTGCGCCGACAGACCCAAGCGCGACCTCAAGGTTGCTGAACACCTGCTCCGCCTGCTCTTCAATGCTGCCGACACCGACAATCTCGCCGGCCGCATTCTGGGATGTCTGGCCGGCAATGTGGATGAAGTTGCCAACCTTCACGACCTGCGTGTAGGCCGCCGGTTTGCTCAGCCCGTCCGGTTGTAGTCGCTCGATAGCCATGATGTTTCCCCTTCCCCTATTCAATTCTGCGTCATTCTGAGGGCAGCGGCGATAGATTCCCCGAACTCGCGCGCTTGCCATTCTCGCACGACGGATGCCCCTTCTCCCATCTCATCATTCAGCAGCGACGGATCACGCGCCAGCCGTTCCAGGCTCGGCATCGGCCAGATGAGAGCGGGATCGAGTTCCAATTCTTCGCCCCGATCGTTCCGCCATGCCTTGAGGTCACGGAGGCGGTCAATCTGCTCCCGGGTTGGTCGACCCTCAGCACCGCCGGAGTTTGCATTGCCGTTTCGCGGTCGTGTAACCGGCGGGGAGGCAAGGCCGCGTTCTCGCGCTCGCTGCAGCCGTTTGCCGTACCGACGCAGCGAGTTCGGCGGTATGCCCTCGATCTCGGTCAGATGATCACGTCCCGCGGCTGCGATGGTGGTCAGAACCGCGTCGCTCATGATCTTGAACGGTGGCATATCGCGCCGCACTCCTTCGTTGTGACGAAAGACGTACAGCTCGCGAAGCACAGCCAGTTCCTGCGGCCCCAGCGCCCGGCTGCCCTTGGCGTTCAGGAAGGCGATATCGGGCGGATCAGGCACGCGATAGCGCACGCTTTCCAGACGCCGGAATTCCTCTTCAACCCACTCAAGCCGCCCCAGGTCTTCAAGCCGGCGTCCCAGTTCGGCGCGCAGGTCCTGCAGATGCAGCACATCGTCGACGGCGTATTGGAGCGCCTCATCAGGCAGCGGCCTCACCGTCCAGTCCGCGCGCTGAAGGCTCTTGGACTTGACGATGGCGACGCCGAGCGCATCCAGCAGGACGGAGTCCAGCCCCACACGCCGCATGCCGCAGAATTGCGCCGCGATGCTCGTATCAAAGACGTTGGCAACGCGGAACGACCATTCCTTGTCCAGGACACGGATGTCATTGGAGGCGGCGTGGATGACTTTTTCGACGTTCGGATTGGCCATCAGCGCGCCCAGCGGCGCGATGTCATCCGCCGTCATCTCAAGCGGGTCAAGGACCCATGCCCTGCCCCCCGTGGCTATCTGCACCAGGCAGACCCGATCGGGAAAGCGATGGAAGCTGTTGGATTCCGTGTCGATGACGATGCACTGCTCCAAGGACAAACGCTCAACGAGCGCAGCCAGCCCCTCGGCATCATCGATAATGTCCACCCGCGCAGGGCGGTTGCTCCAGGTCAGTTCAGTTTCTCCAATCCGGCAAGTCCGGCCAGCAGGCGCTTGACGCCCTGGCCCTTGAACGCGACTGTTACCTCAAAATCGTCCCGCGTCGGCGTTTCTAGGCATGCGACGACGACACCCTGTCCGAACTTCGCATGACCCACGTGGTCGCCGGGCCTGAACGGCGCGGGGGCCTTTGGCACGTCCAACTGCGGCTCCGGCATCGGCTCCCGCGGGCCGGAGAGTCCGAACATCGACGGCATCCGCCGCTTGACCAGGTTGTCCGGCAGGTCCTGGAGAAAGCGTGATGCCTTGCGCGGGCCGTATTGCCCGCGGGTGTTGCGCCGCAGCGCGTATGTCATGTAGAGACGCTCCATCGCCCGCGTCATGCCGACGTAGCACAGGCGCCGCTCCTCCTCCATCTCAGCCGGATCATCCGAATCGATGGATCGGATATGCGGCAGCAGTTCTTCCTCGCAGCCCACGATGAAGCCAACGGGAAACTCCAGCCCCTTGGCCTGGTGCAAAGTGATGAGGGTCACTGCATCCTGCCGCTCTGAGCCCTCCTCGCGTATCGCGGCATCAAGGTCGGTGGACAGCGCCACCTGGTCAAGGAATGCCGCGAACGCCTCCTCCGGCGCGAGCGCCTGGTATTGGGCCGCGACGTTGCGCAGCTCTTCAACATTGTCTAGCCGATCCTCCGCGTTCTCGTCCGCCTCAAGGAAATCTCTATAGCCGGTCTTGGTCAGAACCTGGTCAAAGAACTCCAGAATGTTCTCACCCTGCAGGGCCTCAAGGAGTTCCGTCATCATTTGGACGAATGCGCGGACCGGGCCTTGCGACTGCGATGGCAGATTCGGGGCATTTGCCTCTTGCCCGTCCGCCGCGACCTGCATGGCCGCGTACAGTGGCAAGCCGCTGGCCTCCGCCCATTGCTGCAGGAGGTCCAGTGACCGTTTTCCGATGCCGCGCGTGGGAACATTGACGATGCGCAGCAAGCTGATGTCGTCGAACGGATTCCGCAGGACGCGCAGGTATGCGACGACATCCTTGATCTCACGCCGTTCCCAGAAGCGCAGTCCGCCGATGATGCGGTAACGGATACCCGCCCGGTTGAAGGCGTCCTCAAACGCGCGAGATTGGGCGTTTGTGCGGTACATGATGGCGCAGTCGCCGTACCGGGCAGAATCCTCGTTGACCAGCCGCTCGATCTCCTCCGCGACGTAGAGGGCCTCGTACTCCTCATCGTCAGTCGGCTCAATAGTGACCCTGGAGCCAGCGCCTTTATTCGCGACCAGTTCAATCTCTTTGCGGTCCTTATTTGTCTTCACAAGCGCATGGGCGGCATCAACAATGGTGGACGTGGAGCGGTAGTTGCGCCCCAGTGACACGGTCTTCCCTTCCGGGAAGTCCTTTTCGAATCGCAGGATATTCTGAATGTCTGCCTGTCGCCACGAGTAAATGGACTGGTCGGGGTCGCCGACGACACAGAGATTGTGGTGCTTTCCGGCAACGAGATGAGTTAACTCATACTGCGCGCGGTTCGTGTCCTGCCACTCATCAACCATCATGTGGCTATAGCGATTCTGGAGTTTGTCTCGTACTTCAGGATTTGAACGCAGCAGAAGAACCAGCTTCATCAGCAAATCATCGAAGTCAACCGCATGCGCAGCCTGCAAGAGTTGCTCATAGCGGTCATAACAGGCGGCCACGATCTTCTCGTACCGGTTTCCCGCCTGCGACGTGTAGTCGCCGACGGTGAGCATCATGTTCTTCGCCCCACTCACCGCATTAAGGATGGCTGCCGGTCGATACATCCGCGGATCAAGTCCCTCAGCCTCAACAACACGCCGCATCAGGTTTGTCTGATCATCCTGGTCGTAGATAACGAAATCGTCGGGAACGTGTATCTCCTCGCCATACTGCCGCAGGATGCGCGCTCCAAAAGCGTGAAAGGTGCCCATCGTCAATTGATTCGCCTGCTCACCGATGAGTCCTTCAATGCGGGAGCGCATCTCTCGCGCTGCCCTGTTTGTGAACGTGACTGCAAGGATGCGCCGCGGATTAACGCCGAGTGTTCGCACAAGGTAGGCGATGCGGTGGGTGATAACGCGGGTCTTACCGGAACCGGGCCCGGCGATGATCAGAATGGGGCCCTCGACAGTCTCAACTGCCTCACTTTGTTCTTTGTTCAGGTTTTCGAGAATATCGCGCGCTGCGGTAGTCATAGGAGAAACCAATCTCCGTTAAGCATACCAGCGGCGCGTCCGGCAATGTTGCCGAAAACAGCAGTCGGGGCGGTTCTCGAACCGCCCCGACTCGCTTGGGTCACCCTCAGTGGGAGGAACCTAACTCTGCTTGGCCAGCGCCGCTGCGCGCTCCATCATGTCCGGCGGTGGCCCGAAGATCTGGAACGGGTTGGGCATGACGCCCAACGGCACCTCGATGAGCGCCGGCGCATCCGCCTTGAGGGCTTCTTCCACCTGCGTCGTCAACTGTTCCGGCGTCTCGGCCCGCCTGCCCTGCGCGCCGAACGCCTCCGCGAACTTCACAAAGTCCGGGTTATGCAGGTCGGACGCGATGAGGCGGTGGTTGAATGCGGTGTCCTGGGTGCGGCGGACGTTGCCGTACGCGCCATCATTGAACACCACTGTCACGAGGTTGATGCCATACCGGACGGCTGTTGACAGCTCTTGCGCGCCGTACAGGAAACCGCCGTCTCCGGAGATTGCGACGACGGGTCGATCCGGGTTGCCGACCTTGACGCCGAGCGCCGTGTTGAAACCGTATCCGAGCGTGCCCTGGTAGCCCGCGCCGATGTAGCTGCGCGGTGAATAGACCGGAAAGCCCTGGTTGGAGAAGTACCCGACCTGCGTGACCTCCGTCACGAAGATGCCCTCCTCCGGCAACGCCGTTCGAATCGCACCTGCGAACTCGGAAACGGGCGACATGGACGCCAGCTTTTCCTGCACCGTGGCGCGGGCTGCGGCCATCTCGTCATCACGTGATTCACGCGACTTGTTGTGGCGTGGCACACGCCGAATGAGATCGGCAAGCGCCACCTTCGCATCGGAAACGATGCCAAGATCCGGCGCGACATTCCTGTCCAGTTCGGACTCATCAATATCAACGTGGATGACTGTCTGATCCTCGTCCGTTGGATACGGATTGGGGCCGGGCATCACGAATCGCGTTCCCACCGCCAGCACGACGTCTGCGTTGGGCAGCAGGTCATAGGCAGCGATGGACGGCAGGGCCAGAGGGTGGCGGTCTGAAAGCGCGCCCCGTCCGTTCTGGGAAACAATCACCGGCGCGCCGAGCATCTCCGCCAGCTCCTGCACTTCCGCAGTCGCTTCGCTCGTGATGATCCCCCCGCCGACGAAGATCAATGGCCGCTCGGCGTTTCCGAGCGCCTGCGCCGCCTTTTCCAGCAGCTCCGGGTCTCCCTCGATCGCGCGGGGCATGCCGGGTTCATAGAACTCAACGTCGGTCTCTGTCATCAGGACATCCACCGGCACTTCAATCTCCACCGGGCGCGGCCTGCCGGACTTGAGTTGATAAAAGGCCTCATTGACCAGCCCCGGCACATCGGCAGCATCCATGGCGCGTCCGGCCCACTTGGTGACGGCGTCAATGGTCTCAAGCTGGTTCTTGATCTCATGCAGCGCGCCCCTGCCCTTGCCGAGATGGTGCGTGGGAATCTGTCCGGCAATGCAGAGCACGCGGGAGTTGGTGGCGTACGCGGTTGACAGCCCCGCCGCCGCGTTCAAGAGCCCCGGGCCCGGAACAACGAGGCAGACGCCGATCTTGCCGGTTGAGCGCGCGTAGCCGTCCGCCATGTATGACGTGCCCTGCTCATGCCGGGTGTGAATCACGCGGATGGAGTCTTGTTCGTCATACAGCGCATCGAACGCCCAATCGAGCTGCACGCCCGGCAGTCCGAAGACCACCTCCACACCCTCGCGCTTGAGCGCTTGCACAAGAGCCTGTCCTCCGGTTAGACGCGGCATGATCCACCTACCTCCCGTGCGCCTGTCGCACCATAGTGATCGTGAGTGTCATTATGACGCACATCGCTTGATGCCGCGCATCCATTTAAGGAACGAGGAGCGGATGTTCCTCGGTGACGATCCACGTCTCCGCAGCCAACGCGTCTCGCAGCGGCTTTGGCAGCGAGAAGATGTGGCGATGCGTCATCCCGTCGTAATAGCGGAGGCTCACAGTGATGCGATCCGCGATGAGCGTGTCAACCCGCTCCGGTGCGAGTCCGGCAGGATCCTCGCCACTCTTCGACGCCAGCACAAAGCTCCACGCGCCGCCAAAGTCCATGATCACCGGGCTGTAGCCGGTGACGATCGGGAAGACGGAGTCCAGTGTGTGATAGAGGGCCGTGAATCCCCGCACGAGGTCAGTGAGCGCCTCGGGCTCATGGCTGTTGGCGTCCGTGGCCGGTCCCGCCGTCATGCCCGCGATGGCCGGGCCGGACTGCACAACGAGCGCGCCGTGGTCCGTCAGGCGTTCACTCGCCATGCGATAGAACTCCTGCGTATAGAGGCGGTAGGCAGGGCCGGCCTCCATCGGGTCCACGAGGTCGAGAATCATCACGTCGAACGGTTCCTCGGCGTTTTCAAGGTAGGCAAGCGCATCCTCATGACGCAGTTCGACGCGCGGATCGTCAAACGCCCCCTGGTGCCACGTGGGCAGATAGTGTTTGCAGAGGTCCACGACCTCTTCATCGAGGTCGACCATCACAACATGCTCAACGGAACGATGCCGCAGCACTTCCCTTAATGTGGCCCCTTCTCCGCCGCCGCCGATGAACACGCGGCGCGGCGCGGGGTGATGGAGCATCACCGGATGAACAAGAGCCTCGTGATAGACGTACTCATCCGACTGGCTGGACTGCGTTTTGCCATCGAGGCGCAGGACACGGCCAAACGGCTCCGTGTCGAAAATCTCAACCTGCTGGTACCTGGTGCGGCCTGAATAGACGATGCTGCTGATGCGAGTCAGTTGATGGAGGGCAGGTGTGACGGCTTCCGTCGTCCACTCATTGCTGGAATACGGAAGCGCGTTTTGGCTGGCCGGACCGTTGTCCGCAGCCGGTTGATCAGGCGCCCGCGACACCGGCGAAGTCGTGCTCCGAGCGAGCCACGGCGCTCAGGGACGGATCCAACTGGCCGCGCTGCAACGTGACAACCGACCGATCTTGAGAACGGAAAGCCTCGGCGATGTGCCGGGTAGCCTCATCGAGGCGTGACGTGTCGCCGCAGGTGAAGATGTCAACAGCGGCGTAACCGTGCTCCGGCCACGTGTGGATACAGATGTGAGATTCGGCGATGATGACGACGCCGGTGACGCCCTGGGGGCTGAACTGGTGAAATGCGTGCCCGATAATGGTGGCGCCAATACGTTTTGCCGTGTCTATGAGCGTGGATTCAACGATCTGCAGATCATCAAGCGCATTGGCATCACAATCGCGGAGTTCCACCAGCACATGCGTCCCTAGAGCATTCAATCTCACCTTCCCCCACATCAAGATTTTTGGCGCAAGCGCCATTATACGGGCGGCGTTCACGCCGAATCAATAGGAAAAACACGCGTCCTGAGGCAAGGGCTCCTCTAATAAGACTGCGGCGGAACGCTTGGGCGTTCCGCCGCATCTCTTTGGCACTTTCCCCTACCCTCGGGAAGCGCCTTTCCCCCATCCATCCTTTTGCGCGGGGAGATGGCTATGGGAGAAGGAGGAGTGAACCCACTTTAGCGAACGCACGTTCGCTTGTCAACCCTTTTTGGATGATTTGTTCCATTTTGGTCCGGGCATGACCTTGATTGGCAGGCAGAATCGGGCGCATAGTGGCGGCGCGGGCACGCGGGAATGACGGAGGATAGCATCATGGATTTCAGTTACTCCGAGCAGGATGAGGCTCTCAAGCGAGAGGTGCAGGAGTTCGTGGAGGCAAACTGGCACTCCCCCTACGAGTCACACATCAATTCCGTCTATTCCTACGACGTCGATACGCCGGAGGATGAGGTACTGTTCCAGGAGTTCACGCGCAAGCTGGCCGACAAGGGCTGGTACACCATGCACTGGCCCCGTGAGTACGGCGGGCAGGCCGTTCCCTTCACGACGCAGATCGCCTACCGCGAAGAGATGGCCTACCGCGGCGCGCCCATCGCCCAGCCCGGCTTTGAAGCGCCCATGCTCATGTTCCACGGGCAGCCCTGGCAGAGAGACTTCTTCCTGCCAAAGATCGCCAGCGGCGAACTTATCTCATGGTCGCAGGGTTTCAGCGAGCCCAACGCGGGCGCCGACCTGGCAAACCTCCAGACTCGAGCCGTGCGTGACGGTGATGACTGGGTTGTCACAGGACAAAAAATCTGGAACAGCCAGGGGCACCATCCGTGGGTCGACTGGGGTCACTACCTGGTGCGGACGGACCCGGACGCGCCGAAACACCGCGGCATTTCGTATCTCATCATCGACATGAACACGCCCGGAGTCGTCAAGCGACCCTTGATGGACGCGCTTGGACGACGGCGATGGAGCGAGATCTTTCTGGACAACGTCCGCGTTCCGTCTCGCAACGTCATCGGCGAGGAGAATCGCGGTTGGTACGCCGCCATGACGACGCTCTCCTTTGAACGCTCGCAGATCGAGGCCCCGGCGCGGCGGCTCCGCGACCTAGAGCGGTTCATCGATTACGCCCGCGAGGCCCGCGTCGACGGGGGTCGGCTTATCGACGACGCGCGAGCACGGCATCTGCTGGCAGAGGTGCGCATATTGATTGAGACCGGACGGATGCTCGCGCTGCAGGTGGCGTCGATCCAGAGCAAGGGCGAGGTCCCGATGATGGAGGCGGCGTTCTCCAAGCTCTTCCACGACGAGATGACGCCCCGGGTGTATGAGACGATCGCGCGGATACTCGGACAGGACTCCGCCATGACTGTCGGCGAGCCGCGCGCGCCGCTGGGCGGATACCCCGCCGTCAACTCCTACCTGAGCTGGATGAACCGTTTCGCCGGCGGCGGGCGTGAGATCCAGCTGAACATCATTGCACAACGGGGGCTAGGCCTCCCCCGCTAGACAGCCACTTGCCCACTCAATGTAAACGGGCGCATAGTAGCGGCGATTGGGGGGTAAAGGCTTATGGCTACAGATACTGCGCCGTTGAGCGGACTGCGCGTGCTGGAGATCGCGGGCGAACTCATTGAGCCTGTCGGGCGGCATCTCGTTGATCTCGGCGCGGACGTGACCCTTATCGAACCGCCGGGCGGCAGCCCGTCACGCCACATCGCGCCACACCCGACTCACCCAACAACCGAGCCGCGCAGCCTCTATTTCCTGCGGTTCAACCTCGGCAAGCGCAGCGTCGTCCTCGACCTCGACACGGAAGAGGGCCTGACCGTCCTCCGGGAATCGCTGCTTCCGAACGCTGATGTCCTGATGACATCATTCAACCAGCAGGAACTGGAGTCGCGCGGCCTCGACCACGCCTCTCTCACGGCCATCAATCCCAACCTGATCCTGACCACCGTCACGCCATACGGCCGTACGGGAATCCACTCAGGATTCGCGGGCAACGATTTCACTGCCGGGGCGGCAGGCGGCATGACATTCATGGAAGGAGAACGCGACGGCCTCCCCGCCGCGCAGCCGCACTACCAGGGTGTGCAGATGACGGCGCTGCACGCGGCATACGGCACGCTCCTGGCGTGGTGGCACGTGCGAAACGGCGGACGCGGGCAAGAGGTGGATGTCTCTCTGCAGGACGTTGTGGCGCACGAGTATTTCAACCTGGTCTATTACGGTTCGTACGGCGAGATCGTCCAGCGCGTCGGCGGGCTGAGCGGCGGACGCCCCACCAACTACTTCCCCTGCTCCGACGGCTGGATACTGATGTCCCTCATCCTGCCGCACCAGTGGAAGGCGTTCGCGGAATGGACTGAGGACCCGCTGATCATGGACGAGATGTTTGAGGATCAGGCGCTTCGGGCGGAGTCGGTTGAGTTTCTCGATGAGCGCATGTCCGAGTTCACGCGGTCGATGACCGTGCAGCAATTCCTTGAGGGTTCCATCCCGCGCCGGATTCCCGCCGGGCCGGTGAATGACATCGTCGGACTCATCAACCACCCGCACACCATCGCGCGCAACGTCATGACGGAGGTTGACGACCCCGTCATCGGCGCGTACGCATCACAGGGCGCGCCGTTCAGACTGAGCCGCACGCCGTGGGAGATCAAGGGCCCTGCCCCAACCATCGGCCAGCACAACGACGATCTGGCAGCTATCTCTGCCCACCCGCACGAGAACGGCCATGTTTCGCCCGCAAACTCCGGCGCCGCTGAACGCGCGCTGCCGCTTGAGGGGATCCGCATCGTCGATCTGACGAAGTCGTGGGCGGGGCCGTACGGAGCGCGTTATTTGGCCGATTTCGGCGCGGAGGTCATCCGCATCGAGTCCACCAAGTTCCCCGAGGGACGCATCCTCGAGCAGGACGACTATGACGCCTGGCTCCGCTCCAACACCATGTATGCGGAGATCAACCGCAACAAGTATTCCATCGCGCTCGATCTGCACTCGGATGAGGGCAAGGACATCTTCAGGAAACTGGTCGCCGAGAGCGACATCGTGCTCGAGAATTTCCACTATGCCACCCTGCCCCGATGGGGCATGGCATACGACGACCTTAAAGAATTCAACCCGCGCATCATCGTGCTGAGCGCCCCCGGCTACGGCTACGAGGGGCCGATCCGCGACTACTTTGCCTACGGCGGGTGCATCGGCGCGTTCGCGGGCATCTCAACGCTGTGGGGACATGCGGGTTCCGCCGTGAATGAGCGGCCCAAGCAGGCCTACACGGACTACGTGACGGCAGGTCATCTCGCCCTGTCCGTGATGGCCGCGCTTCATGAGCGCGAGCAGTCCGGCGAGGGGCAGCACATCGAACTCACGCAGATCGACTCCGCCGCGGCCATGATGGGCACAGCCATCCTTGAACACACCATTAATGGAGAGACGCCGCAGCCCATCGGCAATCGCAGCCCGCATGCCGCGCCGCAGGGCGTGTATGCGTGCAGGGGCGATGACAAGTGGGTGGCCATCTCATGCGAGTCGGACGAGGAATGGCAGGCGCTGGCAAAACTCATGGGCATGGCGCTGCCGTCCGAGCTCCGTGAGAAGACCGCAACTGTGCAGTCGCGCCGCGAACTGCATGATGAAATCGACGACGCCATCGGCGAGTGGACGTCCGTCTGTACGCCGGGGCAGGTGATGCAGGCCTGCCAGAAGATTGGCGTCAAGGCAGCCATCGTCGCGTCCGGCGAGGATCTTTATCACGACCCGCACCTGCGGTCGCGGGGGTACGTCGTGGAGATCGACCATCCGTGGCCGGGCAAGCTCCAGCACCCGGGCATGACCGTGCGGCTGACGCAGACGCCGGGGCAGGTGCGCCTGCCCGCGCCGCTCACGGGCCAACACACGGCGGAGGTGCTGGAGCACGTGCTCGGCATCACGAGCGATGAGGCAGAGGAACTGACAAAGGCCGGCGTGCTGGTCTAGGGGAGATTGGGGGAGCGATGGATTTCAGATTCACTGCCGAGGATCAGCAGTTGCGCGACGAGGTAAAGAACTTCGTCGAGAGCGAGTGGGACGCGCAAGGCATCGACTCGTTCAGCAACTCCGTCTATTCCTATGACGTCCACCACGTCGAGGACGACCGGCGCATCCATGAGTACACGAAGAAGCTTGCCGACCGCGGCTGGTACACCATGCACTGGCCGGAGGAGTTCGGCGGGCAGAACGCGCCGCTGAGCCGCGTGCTGGCCTACCGCGAGGAGGCCGCCTATCGCGGCTCGCCCGTCACCACGCCAACCTTCTTTGCCCACACGCTCATGTACTACGGGCAGGACTGGCAGAAGGAAGAGATACTCGGCAAGATCGCGAGCGGCGAGCTGATCAACTTCTCGCAGGGGTTCAGCGAGCCGAACGCCGGGGCGGACCTCGGCAGCCTGCAGACGCGCGCCGTGCAGGACGGCGACGATTGGGTCATCACCGGCCAGAAGATCTGGAACACCGGCGGGCACATGGCGGACATCGGCCACTACCTCGTGCGCACCGACCCACAGGCGCCCAAGCACCGCGGCATCTCCTATTTCATTGTTGATATGCACGACCCCGGAATCACGCTCAGGCCGTTGTTCGATGCTCTCGGAAAACAGCGATGGGTTGAGGTGTTCCTGGACGGCGCGCGCGTGCCCTCACGCAACCTGGTTGGTGAACTGAATCGCGGCTGGTATGCCGCCATGACGAACATGTCGTTTGAGCGGTCGAACGTCGAGGCCCCGTCGTACCGCCTCCGCGACCTCGAAAATTTTTTGGACTATGCCCGTGAGACGCGCCTGTCGGACGGCAGTCTTATCCTTGACGATCCCATCGCGCGGCACGTTCTGGCGGACGCGCGGGTGCTGATCGAGCTTGGGCGGATGATCTCGTACCAGGTGGCGTGGATCCAGAGCAAGGGCGAGGTTCCGGCGATGGAGTCGGCGTTCTCCAAGTTGTTCCACGACGAGATGACGCCCACCGTGTTCGGGTCGCTGAACCGCCTGCTGCGGGAGTCCGGCATCTTCAACGTGGGTGACCCGCGCGCGCCGATGAACGGCTACCCACAGGTGAACTCCTACCTGAGCTGGATGAACCGCTTCGCCGGCGGCGGCCGGGAGATCGAGCTGAATATCATCGCGCAACGGGGGTTGGGTTTGCCGCGGTAGCGATTACCGAGGTTCTATCCTAATTCGCATCTACTCCCCACAGACCGACATATGGCCCGTGCCCGATACATCACATGCAGTGTATGCAGAGTCAGCATGCACAACTATGCGTACGACTATCACGAGCACAACTCCCGCCGAAAGCCCGTCCCGGATAATTCAGAACGCTGCACCGGCTGTCACGGTACCGGCCTGATACAAGGCGGCCAAGCCCACTATCTGGGCGGTCGAGTCCTACGGTGCACGCGCTGTGGCGGTCATGGATGGGTACGTGCCACGTATACCGCTCGCCCGTCACCTCGCGGAGGCATATCGTTCCTCAAGCCCAACCCGGATCTGGACCTATCACCGTCGGGCCGCGAACGGCTGATGGAAGAGGTGGAGCAAGTCGCGTCCGATGCGGAAAAAGAAGCAGAAGAGGAACGGCTGGCACGCTTACATGAGCGCATAGAGGAGCAAGAGCGTCGAGCGGAAGAAAGACGATTAGCGCGCGAGCGAAAGCAAACAGAAAGGCAAGAGCGCCGAGCGGAAGAAAGACGCACAGTACCCGAGCCCCGGCAAGAGATGACGATGGAGCAAAAGGCACGGGAATTGGAGGAGCGAACATGGCGACATTCGTCCATCTGCCAGTGCGAGGCTTGTGCCGAGAAGCGCAGACTTCAGAGGCACTTGTCATACAGCAAGCGAAGGAGACGGGGTGAGAGGCCGTCTCCGAATAATCCACAGACTGACCCTGCCGAGATATGGGGTGAGGCAGCCAGGCGGCCCATTTTCGCCCCCGGCATGAGCTCACAGCAAATAGATGAAATTGGGGCTGCGCGTTCGCGGTCCCGCAAGCGGTTCCCCACCAAGTTCCTAATGTTCATTCTCGCGCTGGGCCTGCTTGGCGGCGGCGCTTACCTTGCCGCAACGCCGGCCGGAAACGATCTCCTTGATCGGGCGATGGACACTTTCCAGGATTGGACAAGCGGCGGAGGAAATTCCGCAGGATCGCCTGACGACGGCGGCTCCGGCAGCGGGGGTGGCAGTCTCCCAGCGGCGGCGCCGCCCGATACACCCACGCCAACTGCGACCGCAACCTCAATTCCCACCGCCACACCCGCGCCAACACCTACCGTTGTGCCCGTGGGTCCGTGGGCAGGTTTCACGATAACGTCGGCCACCTTGGGCAAGGAGGTCCTGGACCGCCTGTCAGACGATGAGGTTGCCTGTCTGCAATTGGCAAATACATTTGTACATCCGCATCACTTTGCAACTTATCCACTGGGGATTCGAATCGACACTAACCCACCCGTCCGCGATGCCACCGACCTGCCGGAACTGTTTGACTGCCTGACATCCGAAAGCGCTCAGCATCTCGATTGGGCGATTGCGGTATTTCATGATCCGACGTTGGCGCCGACGCCCGAGCCAACAGTCAACCCGGAACCAACGCCTGAGCCGACGGAGGCGCCCAAGCCAACAGTAGAACCGGAGCCAACGCCCAAGCCGACAGCAACGCCGAAGCCAACACCCGGAGCTCATCTCCTCCATCTGGATGAGAAGAAATATATGTTGGAACTGATCAACAATGTGCGCAGAGCAAATGGGCTTACAGAGCTGGAACTCGGAGACAATATCGCCGCGCAACTGCATGCCGAAAGCGCCCTCAAGAACTGTGTCTCATCACATTGGGGTTTGGACGGCTTAAAGCCCGGCATGCGCTACAGCCTCGCAGGCGGATATCAGTCCAATGGAGAAAATGTGTCCGGGTTGGACTATTGCTACAGCGCAAGAGACCGGGTGGCAACTATAGGAAGCGTACGCCAGAAAATCTTGCAGGCTCATCAGGGTTTGATGGGCAGCCCGGGACATCGAGCCAATATCCTGCGCGAGACTCATCGCAAGGTGAATATCGGACTGGCATGGGATCGTTACAACCTCTACCTGGCCCAACATTTTGAAGGCGGCCACGTTGAATATGAGCAGTTGCCTGAGATTTCAAACGGGGTCCTGCAAGTGAAAGGGAGCCTGGCTTCGGATTTCCGTTTTACGGGTGATGATGCGCTCGGTCTTCAGATCTACTATGACCCGCCTCCCCATAACCTGACACGCGGCCAGGTTTCACGGACGTACTGCTACGACAATGGCCGGCAGGTCGCCGCTCTGCGTCCACCACTATCCGGCGGATTCTACTATCCAACGCACTCGTTCACGACGAACCAGCAATTCTGCCCAAGCCCCTATGATGTTCCATCCACGGCTCAAGCTCCACGCTAGGGAGAGGAGTCCCACCGCTTTTGGGCGAGCGCCAAGGCCGAAAGTGAAAGACTGGGCACTGTTCCTGTAACCGTTCCCTGGATTACTGCCAGCAGGCTACAAGCACGCGGGCAGGGTTTTGAGGCACGGGCATCGATACAGGATGTGCTGAATCGGTATGGACCAGGCGTTTATTCCATCATTGTTTGGGGTGATTTGGCCGGTCATGATGAATCAGTCGTTATTTCACAGTATTCACTGTTCTACCAAATCGACCCACCTGCAACATACGATCCGTAACCGTTGATGGTGACAACATGCCCTGCTTATGTCACTGTGTCCGCAACATGGGGGTTGAGAGGGGGCATCGCTATGGCATCTGAGCCTGAGACGTATATCACGCCGGAGGTGGAGGTGTATATCGGGACGGAGAGTCCGCCGCTTGTCTCGCCGCCGGTGTCCGAGAGCGAGATCCGCCGGTTCGCCATCGCCGCGTATTGGCCGGAGGTGCCGCCGCGCCGCTTCTGGGACGAGGAGTACGCCAGGGAAACCCGCTTCGGCGGGATCGTCGCGCCGGATGAGTTCAACCCGTTCGGGTGGATGGTCGGGCGGGCGCACATCGGCCCGCAGCCTACGCACATCGACGATGCCCAGGGAGAGCTTGAGGAGGCGCGCAACCTGCGGCCGCCCGGCGCGCCGGAGCGGTATCTCTATGCAGGGTCATCGTCCGAGTACCACGCGCCCATCCGCCCCGGCGACGTCATCACGTCCATCCTGAAACTGACGGAGGTGTATGAGCGGCAGGGCGGGCTGGGGCTGATGCTGTTCTACGTCGTTGAGGAGCGCATGACGAACCAGAACGGCGAGCTGGTTCGCGTGTTTCGCACCAATAACATCCTGTACTAGGGTGTGGGATTTGCGGTACGGGGGTTTGGTTGGGCAATGAGTTCTGGATTCCCGCTTTCGCGGGAATGACGGGTGGGAGTCGGGAATGACGGGTGGCGGGGATGACGGAGAGGAGAGAGACGATGACACTCTACTGGCAAGACGTTGACGAGGGCGCGGAGATTCCGGCGTTCTCACGCACGACGACCCTGATGAACTGGAACCGGTGGGCATCCGTGAACGATGAGTTCGTGCCGATGCACATGGACGACGACGATGCCCGCGCGAACGGCCAGCAGGCCGCGTTCGGCGAGGGGCCGCTGCGGTATTCATACCTGCACAGCGCGCTGCGCGAGTGGATCGGCGACGACGGGGACATCGTGTTCGTCAACGCGCAGTACCGCGGCATCAACTACAAGGGCGACACCTTGACCGTCTCAGGCCGCGTGACCGGCAAGCGTGAGGAGAACGGCCGCCATCTCGTGGACGTGGACCTCGCCATCACCAATCAGCGCGGCGAGGCAGTCACGCCGGGCAACGCGACGGTGGCGCTGCCGAGCAGGGGCTAACCACTACCGGCTTACTGTCAGCGGGTTATGCCAGCGGAGGCCGGAAAAGCGGCCAAAGTCGTTGTCACCGGAATGAACCTCAGCCTGGTGCTCCATGGCCAGCGCCGCGATGTGCGCGTCAGTCGTCAGGTTTCCCCCAACGGCCGCTGCCAGAAGGGCCTGTCGCAAGAAGATCATGTGCCGCGCGCCGGGGTTTAGCGGCATGACATGTGGATAGCTGAACCACTCATCCACAGCATCCACGGCTTCCCCAAGCGTTGCGGGCCGTGTGAGGACGGCTCTACTCGTCATCAGTCGGATAAATCCCGCAGCAACAATCCACGGAATCCCAACTCGCTCGTCCCCATCCACCACGCCTTCCCACCAACGGCTGGCAGTATCGTGGCGGGGCGCGTGGGGGTTGTAGGCGTAGATGAGCAGATTGGTGTCAGGAATAATCACTCAGCGGGTTTTTCCTCAGTGTGCTGTCCCTCGGGATGCTTCTCGAGGAACGACTGTATCTCAAGTTCATCGTAGAGTTGATTGAGGCGGAAGGGATCAATATCCGGGCGGAATCCGCCGCCTATGGGACGAACCCTAAAGGGCTTGCGTTTCTCCGCTTGCGTAGGCGAAAGGCCTCGCCGCAACGCGTCATTCACAACCTCCTTGAAAGACACGTTGTACAGCGCAGCCTGCTCACGCAGGCTATGCGCAACATCCTCATCAAGCGTCAATGTCGTTCTCATGTAGACATCATGATGCCTTGCATCCATGCTGTCAAGATGCTTCCCTTCTCCGCCCACCGCCCGCGTGACAACCCTGCCCTTCCTATGTCACTGTGTGCGCAGCGGGTGACAAGCGCCCACGTGGGGGAGGGGGAACAGTCTATGACAACTGCAAGTGATCTATCGCGCGTGGCGGCGATTATCGGGGTGGATGAGTCCGATGAGATGGGGCACGTGCCGCACAAATCGTCGATGCAGCATCACGCGGAGGCAGCAGATAACGCGCTGCGCGACGCGGGCCTGACGCTGGATGACGTCGATGCGCTGTTCTGCGCCGGCGTCGGAACGGTCTCCGTCGCTGAGTATCTCGGCATCGTTCCCAAGTACACGGACACCACGTCCATCGGCGGCTCGTCGTTCCTTGCGCACGTGGAGCATGCGATGGCCGCCATCAACGCGGGGCTCATCGATGTCGCGCTGATCACGCACGGCGAGGCGGGGCGTTCATCCCGTGCTCGCGCGGGCCGCGACCCAACGGCGGCAGGCTCACAATTTGAGGCGCCCTACGGCATGATCGGCGCGCCGGTTGCGTATGCCATGGCATGCAGCCGCTACATGCACATGTACGGCGCAGAGCGTGTGCGGCAGGGCATGGCGGACGTGTCCATCGCCACGCGCAAGTGGGCCCTCAAGAATGAAAAATCGTTCGTCAATCATCCCTCCTGGATCGGCCCCGCAGACGTGGGCTATGAGGAATACCACGATTCCCGCTGGATCGCGTGGCCGTTCCACATCATGGACTGCTGCCTGGTGACGGACGGCGGCGGGGCATGCGTGGTGGTGTCGGCGGACGTTGCCCGCAACGCGAAGAAGAAGCCTGCGTGGATCCTTGGCTCCGCGGAGGGGCACGACCACCAGATCATCAGCCAGATGCCGGACCTCACGCGCACCATCGCGCATGAGACCGGACCGCGCGCGTTGGAAATGGCGGGCGTCACACACGACGATATCGACCTCGCGATGATCTACGACTCGTTCACCTACACGGTGCTGACAACGCTGGAGAGCCTGGGGTTCTGCGGGCCGGGCGAGGCGCCGGATTTCGTGGCGAACCTGCGCACCGGGCCGGGCGGCGACTTCCCGATGAACACCAGCGGCGGCGGCCTGTCCTATGCCCACACGGGCATGTACGGCATGTTCCTGCTGATTGAGGCGACGCGGCAGCTGCGCGGCGAAAGCGGGGATCGGCAGGTTGAAGACTGCAACCTGTCGCTGGTGCATGGCACCGGCGGCGAGCTTTCCTCCACCGCGACGCTGGTCTTGGGCAACTAATAGGAGAACCACCATGACAACTCAACCACCGACGGGAATGCCGAAGCCCCTGCCGACGCCGACGCAGGAAAACGACTTCTACTGGGAGAAATGCCACGAGCACGAGTTGTGGCTGCGAAGCTGCAACACCTGCGATGAGACGTACTTCTACCCGCGGGATCTGTGCCCGATATGCCACTCCCGTGATACCACGTGGGTGCAGGCGAGCGGACGCGGCGAGGTGCATGCGTATGCCGTCGTTGAGCGGCCGCCGACGCCCGCCTTTGCGCAGGAGGTGCCGTTCATCACGGCGCTGATCAAGCTGGAGGAGGGGCCGATCCTGCCGACAAAGATTGTCGGCGTAGAGCCCGTGCCGGACGCGGTGAGCATCGGCGCAAAGGGCCAGATCGAGTTTGAGGACGCAAGCGAGACGATCAGTTTGCCGGTGTTCCGGCCGGAGTAGCTACGCGCCTAGTCCGTTTGGGGCGGCGTGATGTCGTGAATCGTTACCGGCTGACCTGTTTGTCTGGCCGCGAGCCATCGTTGGAATGAGCGCGGGCTTTCGCCGGATCTCTTACCGGCAATCAGGCCCTTGATGGTGAGATCCTCGTCCAGGTCAGGCCAGCGGATGTATTGGCCATCGCCATAGAGTTCATAGTTTTCGCGTTCAGCGGGCGTCGCATGAGTCAGGCGCGGGTACCATTCGAGAGGCACGGTGATCGTCCGTCCATCGAACAAGTTGGCGCTAAGGGCTTCACCGGTCACCTCAAGAGAGGCGGCGCCGGGAACCTCCACCTCAACGGTCAAAGTAGCCATTCCAAGCCTCCAGGAACGCTGCCTGATGCTGCTCGACAATCCTCTGAATGCGCCTTATTTCAACACCGCGAAACCCGCCATCACTCTGTAATTGTACTGGCCTCAGCCAGAACTTGGCCACGAAGTTGTCTCGCCGGACATGAATGTGCGGCGGCTCTTCGTAATCGAGAGCGAAGAATTGAAATCTGTACGGCCCCTGGCGGAGTATCGTCGGCATTGCTTCGTTACTATCTGGGAAACTGGAGCGGAAGACGGGATTTGAACCCGCGACCTTCTCCTTGGCAAGGAGACGCGCTACCACTGCGCCACTTCCGCCTGTCCAACCATCGTACGACGGCTTGCGTTACAACTCCCCGGATTGCTGACTACGCTCGGAGTGACAGGAGTCGCCCGCCGGTCGTGCTTCGCTCGCAAGTGCCGAGGGGCAGAGTTGAACTGCCGACACCGCGATTTTCAGTCGCGTGCTCTACCACCTGAGCTACCTCGGCTCGGTGCGAAACGTGCAATCCAGCTTAATTTGGCGGGGCGAGCGTGTCAAAGCTTCCCCTCACCCTTCGACAGGCTCAGGATGAGCGGGGGGCGTGCGATACTGCGTGTGATTTAGGCAATGAGGACTGGATTCCCGTGTCAAGCACGGGAATGACGGAGAGGTGATGCCGGAGGCGCCGGAGCTGACCATTGTGCGGGAGGTTCTTCAGCGTCGCGTCATGGGCGCGGCTGTGGAGTCGGCGCGGGTGATACGACCGACGGTGCTGCGGACGATGTCCGAGATTGACGTGGCCGCGGACATCACCGGGCGGTCGATCACGGACATCTCGCGGTATGGCAAGAGTGTGACGCTTTCGCTTTCCGGCGAGATGGCGCTCGTCATCTTTCCGATGCTGACGGGACGACTGCGCCTGTCAGCGCCCAAGGACAGGCTCACCAAGACCGTGAGTCTCAGCCTCAGCCTCTCCAACGGCATCGATCTGCGATACCTGGATGACCGCCAGATGGGCATGCTGTACTACGCGCCGACGGAGCGACTTACAGAGATTCCCCGCCTGGAGGAAACCGGGCCGGATGTTCTCGACGAGCCGCTGAGCCTTGAGGATTTCGCGACACGGCTGCGGCGATTCACAGGCGAGATCAAGGGAATCCTGACGCGGGGCACGCTTGTCGCAGGCATCGGCAACGCATACTCAGACGAGATTGTGTGGGAGGCCGGCATCTCGCCGTTCCGTCGGCGGGCGGACCTGTCGCCGGACGAAATCGCCCGCCTGCACGCCGCCGTGTACGCCGTTCCACGCCGCGCCGTTGTCATGCTGCACGATTTGATGGGTGAGGATATTCACCTGGAGCGGCGCGAGTGGTTGTCCGTTCATGGCAAGGCGAACCAGGAATGTCCTCGCTGCGGAGGGCGGATCAGCCGACTCAGCGCGAACCGGCGCATCACGGACTATTGCATGACCTGCCAACCGGGGCTGCTGATCAGGAATTAGGCCTGCTCTCTCCGGTGGCGAAGGGCGGCTGTGGGCGGGGGAACCTTGACACGTATATTGAGACAAGGTATCTTTATCATAGGCGAATTGAAGGGCGTAAAGATACCGGGTGAAAGTGAGACCGAGCGTCATGACAGTCGAGGTGCGGGGTTCCAATATTCTTGCGGCCCTTGAGAATCAGGGCTACCGATCCACTCTGCCGCGCAGGGAGATCATCGAGAATCTCGAGAAGAGGAATGACGGTTTCACGGCTGAAGACCTGGTGCGCGACCTGCCGCATATCGGCCGCGCCACCGTCTTCCGCACCATCAAGCTCCTGCTGGAATCCGGCATCATCTGCAAGTTGAGCCTCATGAACGGAGAGCCGCGCTATTCACTCGCCCACGCGGAGCACCACCATCACACCGTTTGCGTCACGTGCGGCACCATCGGCGAGTTTCACGCAGGCACGGTTGAGCGTGTTCTCCGCCTCATCGCCAACGAGGTTGGCGGCACTATCATCGGACACCGGATAGAGCTCTACATCAGCTGCGCGAAATGCACGCGCGAAAACCGGCCGATTCCATCCGGCGCCCACACACACGTCTCCTAAACTCAGCTACACTTTCTCTCATACTTCCTCTTAAGGAATATGATGATGGCCACACCGAACGGCTCCGGGAGCGGCCCGCCCAGCATTGTCGTTAACGACCTGACCGTTGAGCGATCCGGCATCCGGGTTCTTACCGATGTCTCATTTGAATTCGGACCCGGCACGCTGGTTGGCGTGGTTGGGCCAAACGGCGCGGGCAAGAGCACGTTGTTTGAGGCGATCTCCGGGCGCATTCCCATCCATCACGGCTCAGCCTCCATTCGCGCAGAGCGGCCCCTCAACCAGGGCGGCGTGGCATATGTTCCCCAGCGGGACAGCATCAATTGGAGAATCCCCGTCACCGTCGAGGATGTCGTCATGATGGGCCGCACCAATGCGAGAGGGTGGTGGCGGCGCTATGGCCGGGAGGACAGGGATCTGTGCAAGCAGAGCCTTGAGCGTGTCAACCTCTGGGATCAACGCTCCGTGCTCATGACGGAGCTCTCCGGCGGGCAGCGGCAGCGGGCATTCATCGCCCGCGCGCTCTGCCAGGAGGCGTCCGTTCTGCTGCTCGATGAATCGTTCAGCGGCGTGGATGTCGGCGCGCAGGAGGACATCATTCGAGTACTGCGCGGCCTGCGTGATGACGGCAAGATCATCCTCCTCGCCACCCATGACCTGACAAATCTCGCCGACCGATTCGATATCTGTCTCTGCATCAACAAGCACGTCTGCGCGTGCGGACCGCCCGCGGAGGCGTTTACACCCCAGGTGTTGGAAGAGCTGTACGGCTCCCACGGCGTCGTCTTCGCCACGGACGGCAGGACGCACATGCATGAGGAGCCCGGGCGCACATCCGTCCGGGAACAGCACGACGAAACGCACCCTGCTCATGATTGAGTACCTCGTCGACCCTTTCCAATACAACTTCATGGTTCGGGCGCTCGTCGTGTCCGTGCTTGTTGGGGTCATGTGTCCAACCATCGGCGCATACGTGATCGCGCGCGGGCGCTCGTTCATGGGAGACGCGCTCGCCCACTCCGTTCTACCGGGCATGGTGGTGGCGTTCATGCTGGGATTCAGCCCGCTGGCGGCAGCCGTGCCGGCCGGTGTCGGCATCGCCGCCCTCATGGGGTTCATCAGCCGCAAGACAGGCGTCAGCGAGGACACGTCCGTCGGCATCGTCTTCGCGGGGATGTTCGCGCTCGGCCTGACGATGCTGGCGACGGCGGAGGGTCTCACCGTGAACGTGGAAGACCTTCTGCTCGGCCAGGTGCTTGGCGTGACCACCACCGACGTCTACGTGTCGCTTGGACTTGCCGCCATGGTCATTGCGGGGCTGTACGCCATTCACCGCATAGCGGTCTACTCCACGTTTGATCCCGTCAGCGCGGAGGTGGTCGGCATCCCCGTCACCAAGGTGGACTACGCCCTGCTGACTCTGCTCGCATTGGTCATCGTGATCGGAATCCAGGCCGCGGGCATCGTCCTTGTAATGGCCATGCTCATCACGCCTGCGGCGGCGGGGCATCTGCTGGCGCGTCGATTCGTGGGCGGCATGATCACCGGCGCGGTCATCGGCGCCCTGTCCGCCGTGGCAGGACTCTATCTCTCCTATTACATGAACATCCCGTCCGGCCCCGCGATGGCGCTCATTGCCACCGGCGTGTTCGCTCTCACGGCGGCGTACAAGCGCCGGGCGTTCTAGATTCTTCGCTGCGCTCAGAATGACAGTGGGGGCGTTTGACGGGGTGGTGGGGGCGTGGATATGGTGGGCACGTGACGGATTTCGATGATGCCAGACGACACGCACAGGCACGCTGCTGCGGCGTAAACGCTCCATGATGCAGGAGACTGTCGAGTCACGCGACACGGCTCAATTCGAGGATATTGAGCGCCGCGCCGTGGAGTTCGCCCGCAAGGCCGGCGAAATACTCCTCAGCCACTTCCGCAAGCCCCTGGACATCGAATACAAGTCCGACGGGCGTCGGGACCCCGTCACGCAGGCCGACCGCGAATCAGAGGATTGGCTGCGCTCAGCGATTGCCGAGGCGTTTCCCGATCACGGCATCGTCGGCGAGGAGAACCCGAACTCGGAACACGGCTCCGCCGAATTCGTCTGGGTGCTTGATCCACTGGACGGCACGACGAATTTCCTGAACGGCCTGCCCGTCTTCGCGTCATCCATCGGCGTGCTGCACAAGGGCCGCCCTGCCGTCGCCGCGATCTTCGTCCCCGGTCCTGACGGCGGCTCCGTCATCCACGCGCGGCGGGGAGGGGGAGCGTTCCAGGACGACAGGCCCATCGCCGTCACTCCCAACGCCGAGCCGGAACGCGGCCGGCTGACAGGAATGCCGTCCTATTACTGGCGCATGTGGGGCTTCAAGGACGGCCTGCGGATGCGGTTGGGCGAGGTTCGGTCTCTCGGCTCGATCGCCTATGAGATGACGCTGGTTGCGCGGGGATCGATGCAGTTGTGCCTCTTTGCGACACCAAAGATCTGGGACGTGGCCGCCGGTGTACTCCTCATCCAGGAGGCAGGCGGGCGGGTGCTGGAGAAACGGGCGCGGCGCACGCCATGGTCGCCGTTTAGCGCGTTCGGCGATGAGTCCGTCTCACTGGATGACCTGCACGGCTGGCGGGCGGCGATACTTGCGGGAAATGTGGACGTGGCTGATCACGCGGGACGCCGCATCCACCTTCGCTCCCGCTATATCTTCCGCCTGCGCCGTTGGTGGGCGGAGCGGCGCAATAAGGGGCAATGAGATTCAGATTCCCGCTTTCGCGGGAATGACGGAGGGATGCGAGGACAGCTGGGTGCTACAGCGGCGGCCAGGGGACGTTGCGGCCCAGGCCGGCGACGGGGAATATTTTCTCCTCAAGCAGCACGTCCAGCCGGTCTCGCAGGGCGTCCAGTTCTTCTTTAAAGAGGAAGGCGGCCAGCAGGACGGCGCAGTCCGCGCCATCCTCGATGCGGGGGCGCAGGTCCTGCAGATCATCGAGCATATCGTCGGGTATCTGCTCCCCTTCAAAGTCCCAGATCACCGTGCGCAGCTTGTAGTCCTCGTTGAACATCAGGCCGTGGTCGATTCCCCAGAGCCGACCTGATTCATCGCGCAGGCAATGGCTCCCCTTGCGGTCGGCATTGTTGGCCAGCGCGTCGAACAAGGCCATGCGCTGCAGATCTGCACGGTGTTCGTTCCGCAGCGTGAAATACGTCTCCGCCGGGTTGTGCTCAACGAAGATCTGCACCGCGCCGACGCCGTACGGCCCGTCCCGCGCGATGGTGAACGGGACCATCTCCCAGCCGAGCGCCCGGCTCAACTCAAATGCCGCGCATTCCCTCAGATACAGCGTTCCCGGCGGAAAATCCCACAGCGGCGCCTCGCCTCGCTGCGGCTTATAGATAACTCTGACCTGCCCCGCCTCCCCCTCGATCAACCCGGTAAAGACGGCGTTTGAGCCATACGGATGGGGGCGCATGTCGACGAATTCGCCCTCCCGAATCGCCGCGACGACATCCGGTTCAGGATTCGCGTAGTTGTGATTCCCGGACGCGGTCATGTCCGACGGAGAAAGGCTGCCCTGCCGCGGCGGGCCTGCTACTGGCCGCCCGCGGTGACGGTGTGGTGTCCGTTGGTCATCGGGCAGACGTGGTTCATTCCCGGATTCATGGGGCCGTGGCACAACGGGCAGCGGGGACGGCCGGCTGAGTAGACCTCCAGCGCCCTGCTCGACCAATCCTGGCTCTGCGCCATGGTCGCCCAGAAGCGCAGGCGGGGCTGGGAATCGTCCTCATCCTCGATATCGTGCGCCTGGAACTCGATAACGTGTGCCGATTCCAGGTAGCCGACGGCCCACGAGCCGGACTGAAACTCAAAAGACTGCGACGGCGACTCCGTTGGCAGTTCCTCAACGTTGGTTCCGCGCGATGAGGCCTCCTCGATGTTGCGCTGCACCATCTGGAGCAGTCGCTCGACAGACAGGGCGAGGCGGCTCATGTCCTCTTTCTCAAGCCAGATTGTCGCGTTGCCGCCCGGGCCCTGCACGAGGATTCTGAACCGCCGATCGCCCGGTTGTCCCACGGCTTCGATCGCAAATTGATCGGCGGGCCCAAGGATATGAGCGTCGTCGGCTTCCGTCATGCAGAGACCGCCACGAGCTCCGTCGCCAGTGATGAGTCTTCGAGGCAGGCGGCCATCACCGCCACCTTGTCCGGGTGCATCTGACCGCGTCCGCCGAGCGCGCCGTCGCTCAGGCGCGTCGCCGTTGCTATCGTGCCGCCGGGCACAACGGCAACGGGTATCCGCAGCTCGTCGACGCGATTCTGCACATACGGAATGGGCCCCTGCCCGCCCGTCAGGATAAGTCCCTGGCAGCCGGTGGCCATTGCGGGCATCTGGAGGTCGGGGCGGTCCCACCGCGTCAGCACGATCTTCTCGTCGGCCTGCCCGTAGTAGTAGATGCCGCCGTCCAGCGCCAGCGCGCCCACCATGATGCGCGGCACAAGGACATCCAGCCCATCCGGATACGCCACCACGTCCGCCTCGAGATGCTCCACGATCTCACGCATCGTTGGCGCGCTGAGCGTTCGATCCTGCGTCAGGGCGCTCGCCGCAGGAAGTCCGGCGTCCGCGACGGCCGGCAATAGAGTGGTTTCCACGTAGTGCATCCGCAGTTCGGGCACGGCGTTGATGATGATGTGCGAGAGTCGATCGCCGAACTGTCCCGCCGCCGCGCGGATGCCGGACACGTCTCCCTCGCCCATCGAATGCTCGTCGTACCACAGCACGAGAAAGACCTCGGCATCCAGCGCCTCGGCCAGCGCGGCATCCACGCTGCCGCCGTCGAGGCCCGTGCCGTCGATGATGGAGAGTTGCGCGCCGGATTCCGCGTTTGACAGCGTGGTTCGCGCGGCGTCGACATTGGAGTGAAAGCGCTGGGACACATCATCTGCCGGATCGGCGGGAAAGAGTCGGGTATCGTCAGGTTCTGCGTCAGTGCCGCGTGGGGCTGTCGCGCGGAAGGCCGCGCCGTCGCCTGCGAGACGCGCGAGCGCCGATGCGATCACGGTTTTTCCGGCGCGCGGCTCAGTGGAGCCCAGATAGATTCGGCGCATCAGCCAGCCCACACATGCGTCATGTGCCGCAGTATAGCATCGGGTGGCGCGTCAATAGTATTGTGAGTGCGGCAAGCGAATAGTGGGAGGAGCACACCATGGGGGATCGCATCACGGTTGGAAACGTTGAGATTTTGGCGTTTGTGGATATCGGGCCCGCCCCGCGCGATCCCGCCATGGTCTTCCCGGACGTCCCGGCGGAGTCCTGGGACGCCTACAAGGACACCATGACGCCGGACGGCCAGCTCCCCTTCCAGATGGGCTTCTTTGCCGTTCGCTCCGGGGGCAAGACCATGCTGGTGGACACGGGCCTCGGGCAGGGGCCGTTCGAGGCGATGGGCGGCATCGGCGGCAAGCTCATCGACCAGCTCAGCGGCGCGGGCATCAGCGCCGACGACGTCTCCCGCGTCCTCATCACGCATCTGCACGGCGACCACGTTGGCTGGAACGTCACGTGGGACGGCGACACGCCCCGCGCCACCTTCCCCAACGCCACCTACTCCGTCCCGCAGGGCGACTGGGACTATTTCACCTCCGCGGACGTGCTGCCCAACGCGCCCCACATGGAGAACTGCGTCATCCCCCTGCACGACCTCAACGCGATGGAGCTGGTGGGCGACAATGCGGCCATCACGGATGAGATCACCACGGTCGTCACCCCGGGGCACACGCCCGGCCACCAGTGTTTCCTCATCAGTTCCGGCGGCGAGAGGGCCATCTTCATCGGCGACGCCTTCCACACCGTCGCGCAGTTGACGGAGACATCGTGGAACGTCGGGTTTGACGTGGATAAGCCGCTGGCCGCGCAGACGCGGGCCTCGCTGGTTCAGCGTCTTGAGGATGAGGGGCTCGCGGTTGCCTCGGGGCACATGCCCGTGGGGTCCAACATCGGGCGCGTCGTGCGCCTCAACGGCAGGCGCTCCTGGCAGGTTCTATAAACCTCCGTCATTCCCGCGAAAGCGGGAATCCATCGGGCCTGTCATTCCGAGCGCAGTCGAGGAATCTAAAGCCTCCATTTGCTCAGCAGACGAGTTCCTGGATTCTTCGACTCCGCTGCGCTCCGCTCAGAATGACAATGAGCGGTTGTTCTCCGCGATCACGTCCAGCATGGCGGAGCAGATGATCTTGATCCGCGCCTCCATGTCCGCGTGCGTGTCGCCGTGCTTCTTTCGCTCGTTTTGGTCGGACAGGCGGAGGACGGGGTTGTAGTCGGGATGCTCCGGGTTCAGCGCGTTCACCCAGGCCGTGTTGTGTTCATAGACGAGTCGATTAAAGGTTGATTCAAGTGTTGCGCGGTCAAGCCCTGCCATCGCTGCCCTCCTGCCGGGTTGTTTCCACGGACGTTCTCGCAAGTGTACGACTACTATGTCATTCTGAGGGCAGCGGGAATGACGCAGTAGTGTTGCGAGTACCGTTCACACTTGCTACAATCTGACGGACAAGGGTCATGCAACCCGTCATGGTTGCGCGTGGGTGCTTGCGCGCCCACTACGCGGGAAGGCGGACTGCCGGGAAGGGCCCGGCGGGAAAGACCGCATAAAGCGCGGCTGCGGAAAGGAAAGTACAGCGTCCATGAAGAATGAACTTTATCGCTCAGTTTCGTGGCTCGGCTCAAGCACGCGCACGTATCTGACACACTCGGCCACTCGCTATCTCATCCTCGGCATCGCGGCCATCTTCGCCGCATTTCTTATGGTTCAGACAGTCACCCCTGCGGCAGCGCAGAATGACAATGAGACTGTCAGAGTGGGCTACGACCAAATCAAGACTGTGACCCTTACGGATGACATGTTTGACATGGTACCCGACGAAGGCAGCTCTTATACGGCGAGAGCTGATCGCCCCGGTATCGTTAGAGTCAACGTCAGCGGTTCCAATCTGAGATTGACCGGCATTGGCGAGGGCAGCACGGACGTCACTGTTACAGCAACGGGCAGTGATAATATTCGCACCGCGATCATACCGGTGATTGTGTCCGGAGAGCCGCAGCCAACAGCCACGGCAACACCTATCCCGCCAACGGCTACACCAATTGCCGTTGCAACGGTCCCACCGACAGCGACACGGGTGCCGCCAACACCAACGCCGCCTGTCCCGACCAATACACCCACGCCGACACCGGAGCCGCCAACACCGGAGCCGACCGCTCCGCCGGAGCCGACGGCCACCACGCCACCGGCGCCGCCAACGGCCACGCCGGAGCCTGATGACGACGAGGGCGGAATCGGCATCCTCGGGATCATCATCGGACTGATCATCCTGGCACTGCTCGGCGCGGGCGCGTACTACCTGCTGCGGATGCGCGGGCAGGGAGACGGAGGCCCCGAGGGCGGCCCGACGATGGCTGACATGGGCGGCGATGATGACAACGGCGGCGACATGGATGACGGTGGTGATGACGCCGGCGATGATGATGGCAATGGCGATGGCGGAGACGAGGAAGAGAACCGCCAGTAGCCTCGCCTAGCTAGAGAATCAAAGGGTGGGTGCGCCGAACGGCGCACCCACCCTTTCTCGTTAAAGGAACGCGGCTCCCCCACCTCCGTCATTCCCGCACCCCTCCGTCATTCCCGCGAAAGCGGGAATCCAGGACACGGCTGGCTACCACCTACCACAGATAGAGCCGCGCGCCCGCATGTCATTCTGAGCGAAGCGAAGAATCTAAAGACGCCGTTGCTCAGCAGATGGGTTCTTGGATTCCTCGACTCCGCTGCGCTCCGCTCGGAACGACGGAGGTGGCAGCCGCTCGCCCTGAGCCTGTCGAAGGGTGAGCGGGGGCGCTACTACTCCCTATCCTTCAGCGCCCGGTACACCGCCTCTGCCGTAATCGGCAGATCACGTATCCGTACGCCGATGGCGTCCTCGATGGCGTTGGCGATGGCAGCGGCGGTGGGGGTGTTGGAACTCTCGCCGGCGGACTTGATGTTGTAGGGCCCGGAGCCGCTCGGCGCTTCCACAAGCACCGTCCGCAGCTCAGGGAGATCACTAACCGTCGGAATCTTGAACTCCGCCAGCGACGGGTTGGCCACGCGTCCGCTCTCATCCACCTCCAGCGCCTCCATCAGCGTGAAGCCGATGGCCTGCACCACGCCGCCCTCAAGCTGGCCCTGGTGTCCGACCGGATTGATGATCGTCCCCACGTCATGCGCCGTCGTGAATTTTTCCAACGTCACCTGCCCTGTGTCCGGGTCGACGCGCACTTCCGCAATCTGCGCCCCGAACGATGTCATGGGCGACGGCGAGGTGTCCTGGACGTGGCCGCGTGCGACGACGGGCGACCCGGCGCGTGACACGAGATCGGCAATGTCGATGGATTCTTCTGGATTCCCGCTTTCGCGGGAATGACGGTGGATGAGCTTGCCGTCCCGGGCCGCAATGGATTCCTCGTTCCAGCCAAGGAGTTCCGCCGCAAGCTGCTGCAGGCGCTGCCGCGCCAACGACCCCGCCTCATGCCCCGCGACGGTGATGAGCCGCGTGGTGTGGCTGCCGCCGATGCCGGAGTCAAACGTGACGCTGTCCGTGTCGCGCGGCACGACGCTGATTCGCTCAACGGGCACGCCGATCTCCTCGCTGACAACCTGCGCCAGAATCGTGTACTGTCCCGCGCCCTGCTCGAACAGTGGCGTTTCAACGGTCACGTCGCCGGAATCGAGAACGGTCACGGTGGCGTGCGTTTCGCCGCCCGGCGCGCCATGGTCGGCCATCGCCATCCCGCGTCCGACGTGCTGCGGTCGCGCCTCATGGTAGTTGGCCTCAGCGACGGCTGCCTCCAGCGTTTCGCGCGCCCGCAGGTCAACGAAGTGGTGGCCCGTGGGCGTTTCCTCTCCCTCGCCGATCATGTTGATCAGGCGGAAATCCAGCGGGTCCATGTCGATGGCGCGGGCGAGGGAGTCCATGTGTGATTCCGCCGCGAAGATCGACTGCGGCTCGCCGGGGGCGCGGTAGTGGCCGCCGGGCACGGAGTTCGTGTACACCTGCCATGAATCGATGCGGACGTGCGGGATGCGATACGGCCCGCCCGCCAGGTGCTGCGCGCCAACGAGGTTGGCGGTGGGCACCGGCTTGAATCCGCCGTACGCGCCGCTGTTCCAGAAGGCCTCCGCGTGCCATGCAACCAGCGTGCCGTCTTGCTTGACGCCCGCGCGAATCCTGACCTCGCCGCCGTGGCGCGGATTGGCCGCCTGCAGCTCCTCCGTGTAGTCCATCACCATCTTGACGGGACGCCCGCCCGCGGCCCTGGACAGCGCGTAGGCCAGCGGCACGTCCATGGAACTGCCCTTGCCGCCGAAATCGCCGCCGATGTACGTGGGATTGACCTTCATGGAGTCGGCCTCGATGCCGTATGCCTGCGACATCTGCGCGCGCATGTTGAAGGGGGCCTTGTTGCTGGCCCAGATCTCCGCGCGGCCGTCCGGTTCGGCTCTGACGACGCAGTTGTGCGATTCAAGATAGGCCTGGTGTCCCTTGGAGAGCGAGTAGTCCGCCTCGATGATGACGTCCGCCTCCGTGAAACCGGCCTCGACGTCGCCCTTTGTCCACTGTTGATGCGCAAAGAGATTGAGATGGCGATCCTCAACCTGCGCGGGCAGGCCCTCGTAAGAGTTGAGGCCGGGATGCAGGACGGGCGCGTCATCGGCGCGTGCCGAGCGCACGTCCGCCACGACCGGCAGTTCCTCGTACTCGACCTCGATCAAGTCGAGCGCGACATCGGCCAGGTCTTTCGTCTCGGCTGCCACAGCGGCGATCTTGTCGCCGATGAAGAGCGCCGTTCCCTGCGCGAGAACGGGCACGTCGTAGAGGCGTCGACCGATCCGCACTCCCGTGATGAGGGGGTGGTCTCCGGTCAGGACGGCGTGAACGCCGGGGAGGGCCTCCGCCTGCGTGGTGTCAATGCTGACGATGCGGGCGTGGGGGTACGGGCTGCGGAGCGCCCTGCCCCACAGCATCCCGGGGAGCGCCACGTCCACCGTGTATTCCGCGCCGCCGGTGACCTTTTCCGGGCCGTCCTTGCGGGCAGTCGACTTGCCGAGTTCACGATACGCAGTTGTCATCCCCGTCTCCCCGTGTTGAGATGGCTCCGCGGGTAGGACTCGAACCTACGACCAATCGGTTAACAGCCGACCGCTCTACCTACTGAGCTACCGCGGAGCGCTGGTGAATCGCGCCCTGCCCCGCCGCCAATAGCGCAAGGCGTTACGGGCACTGTTCCAGTATAGGGGATGGATGCCCGTTATACTTTGGGGTAACAGAGGTTAACGCGCGTGCCCCAGATTGCATTCATCGGCGGCGGCGTCATGGCGGAGGCCATGATCACCGCCATCATCCGGAACGAGGTCGCCGCGCCCACGGACATCACCGTCGGCGAGATCGACGGCGCGCGCCGCGATTACCTGGCGCAGGAACATGGCGTGAACGTCGTCTCCGACAACTATGACGCGGCCAAGATCGTCTCCAACGGGTTTGCCGTCATCGCGCTCAAACCACAGCACATCGATGCTCTTTCAAATCTCAAGAGGGGCAACTTTGTTCCCGGCCCGTATCTCTCCATCGCCGCGGGCGTTCGCATCGACAGGCTGCGGGAACTGACGGGCTGCGAGCAGATTGTCCGCGTCATGCCCAACACTCCCGCGCAGATCGGCCACGGCATGAGCGTGTGGACGGCGACAACGGACGTGACCCATCCCCAGCGGGACATGGCGCGGCGGATCCTTGGCGCGATGGGGCGCGAACTGGAAGTCCACGATGAGCACTACATCGACATGGCGACGGCGCTGAGCGGCAGCGGGCCCGGATACGTGTTCCTCTTCCTTGAGGCGATGATCGATGCGGGCGTCCACGTTGGCCTCCCGCGCGACCAGGCGGAGCTCCTTGCGCGGCAGACGCTGCTGGGCTCCGCCGCATTGGCCGACCAATCGGGCCTGCATCCCGCCACGCTCCGGAATATGGTCACGTCCCCCGGCGGCACAACCGCGGAGGGCATCGCGGCGCTTGAGGACGGCGGACTGCGGGCGGCGGTCACACAGGCGGTCACCGCCGCCTACAACAAGGCGCGGCAGCTTTCATAACCCTCCACCGCTCACGCCCTTCGACAAGCTCAGGGCGAACGGTATTGCTCAGGGCGAGCGGGATTTCAGGGTATGCTTGATGCATGGACCTCATCATCACCTTTGTCTATTTCCTTTGCCAGGCGCTGACCCTCGCTATCTTTGTGCGGGCGATCCTCTCGTGGTTTCCAAACGTCAGCAATGACAATCCGCTGGTGGCGCTGGTCTACCAGATAACCGAGCCTATCTTGGCTCCCCTGCGCAGCGTCATCCCGCTCGTTGGGATGATTGACATCACGCCGCTGGTGGCAATCATCACGCTCCAGATCATCGCCAACATCTTCAGCCGGCTCTAGACGCCGGGCCTCGTCTAGCAATAGCACCTTCAAATTGCTATCATGCGTCAACTACCGAATGGTTCTTTCGCAACCAAGGGGAGCTGATGACTGAGAGCGCCGCGGCGCAGGAAATAGGGCTTTTCCGACGCTATGGCGCGGCGCTCAAATACAGCGATTACCGCCGATTCTGGCTCTCCGCCACCTTTTCCGCCGCCGGCGTCTGGGGCCTCATCGCCGCCCGCGGCGTCCTTGCATTCGATATCTCCGATGATTCGTCGTTCTGGGTCGGGGTGACAACGTTCGCCGCGCTGATCCCCTTCGTTGTGGTGCCTCCGTTCAGCGGCGTGCTGGCGGACAAGTTCGACAGACGCTATCTCATCGCCGTGGCGCATACGTTCAACGTGCTGTTGGCGCTGCTGCTCGTGCAGCTCTACTTCTCAGATTCGATTGAGCTTTGGCACCTGCCCGTGGTGTCACTCTTGAGCGGAATAGCGCGTGGCGTGCAGATGCCGACGCAGAATGCCCTCGTGCCCAACCTGGTCAGCAGAGACGATCTGCTCAATGCGATAGCCCTGAACAACATTTCGCTGCAGGGATCGCGCTTGATCGGCGGGGCGGCTGTCGGAGCGCTCGCTGTGTTCAGCGAGGCGAGCATCGGCATCGCCTTTGCGCTCGCGGCAGGAGGCTACACGGTCGCAACCATCATGGTGCTGACCATCCGGACGGCGTCCTCCGGCGCGATCCAGCAGGGGGACTCAATCTGGACGGTCTTCACGGCGGGCGTGGTGTACGCATGGAAAACGCCCACCGTGGGTCTCATGCTCGTCCTCGTCGCCTTCCACTGCGGCCTGACGATGGGCTTTGAATCGATTCTGCCGCTGCACGGGAAGGTGAAGTGGGCGGCGGCGGAGACGGCGCTGCCGTATTTCCTCGCCGCATTCGGGGCCGGCGCGGTTATCGGCGTCATGACCATCGCGGGCATCCGCAGCGACCGAGGCAAGGGCCTTGCCCTGCTCATATCCGCCGCGGGGAGTTCCGTCGGCGTGCTGATCCTTGGATTCGCGCCGTCGCAGTCGTCCGGTCTTGTCGGCGCATTCGTCATGGGCCTGACGCAGGCGCCGTTCATGTCCCTGTCCATCACGTACATCCAGACGGTTGTGCCGGACGCCATTCGCGGGCGTGTCTCCAGCCTCTTCGCCATGTCCGCGCTCAGCCTGATGGCCATTCTCAACGCTGTCTTTGGACTCTTGGCGGACATCGTCGGATCCGTCCCCGTTCTCATCGTCTCCGGGGTCGTCTTCATTGCAGTCGTGTTCATTGCCCTGACGATGGTCACCAGGCTGCGGCGCGTGATGATCGAGGGTTTCAGCGCCGGCATGCAGGCTCCTGCTCCCGCCCCGGCGCCAAGCGGCGGCTCGAAGTAGCCGTTCACTGCCGCCACTTTCCGCCGCAAGTGGTAGAATTGACGGTGGCTGCAAAGAGCGGCGATACCCATCGCCGTACGTCAGCCAAATGGCATCGACTGCGGGGATGACGATGCCGGGGGGTGTGGTATGAGCGAGCGCGAGCTTCTGAAGGGAAGCACGGATTCCCTGTTCCTGGCGCTGCTGAGCGAACGGCCGATGTACGGCTATGAGATCCTCAGGGAGGTGGAACGCCGCTCCGGGGGGTATTTCTCCATGAAGGAGGGCACGTTATATCCCGCCCTCCACCGCCTTGAGCGTGACGGCCTCATTGAGGGGCTGTGGCGCACGTCACCGGGCGGGCAGTACCGGCGCTATTACGCGATCTCCACTCATGGCGTCCAACGCCTTGAACAGCGTCGGACGGAATGGCTCAACTTCTCACGCGCCGTCAACATGGTTATAACCGGCTCCACGCCGTAACAACCCATACGGGCATGCCCTCACCGAGCAGCATCTCCACTCCCATCCAGGCGCTGACGAGCCAGGTTCTCACAAGAATCAGGTCTCGCCGCAACGTGCTGCGGGAGTTGGCAGACCACATCGAAGACCACAGCAGCACCCTGCGTCAACGCGGCCTTGACCCCGCCGAGGCGCGGGCGCGGGCCGTTCGCGCTTTTGGAGATACGCGAACTGTTGCCGCGCAACTGGAGCGCATCCGTAACCAGGGGTCCTGGCCGGACGTGGTGCTGTCCGCGTTCCCAAGCCTGTTCGTCGCCTTCCTTTTCGCGACAAACCTGTGGCTGGACCGGGAATGGATCCTGGGCACGGCCGTCGTCGCAATTGTGATCAGCGCGCTGGGGGTCTACCGATTCGGCCGCCGCGCGTGGGTCTTCTCGTGGCTTGGATACGCCCTCTTCCCTGTCCTGCTCATCAGCATGGTCAGCCTCGGAACCACTGCCTACGCCGCGTGGAGCGTGCTGGGCGGCGGCTATGAAGCGCGTGATCCGTTGACTTGGGTATTGGGAATCGGTCTGGGCATCGCCGGGCTTGGCGTGATTGGCGCGTTGATGGCGTGGCTTAGCCGCAAGGACTGGATCCACGGGATTCTCGTCGTGCTGCCCATGGCGCTGTTGTCCGTCGCCATCCTCGCATTTGATCGAGGTGTCTACACGACTATCGAACAGGCGCAGGCCCAGAACGCGGTGCTGTTCGGCGCGTTTGCCGTCGTTGTCGCCGCCGCCGTGAGGATGACGGACCGCCTGTTCAAGGTGGGGCTGTTGGCCGCCTCTCTCCCGCTTGGCTTCCTCTTGATCTCCGGCGGTATCGACATGGGTTTCCGCGTCATCGTGACGGCGGCTCTCTCATTGCCCACACTGCTTCTCATCATCGCTCCCTATGTCGTCACCCCACGCGAATCGAACACGGATGAACGGCTTGAGCACAGCGCGTGGCCGCGATAGATCCACGGCAATACTGACGTGATGCCGTGGCCGACCAACCTGTGACATACATCGCGGCGTTCATTCTCGGGTACGCCATCGGCGCGGCGCCCATCATCTACTTTGTGGCGCGGGCGCGCGGGATCGACCTGCATTCCGTCGGCACAGGCAACATCGGCGCGGGCAACCTCTGGCGGCACTCCGGCATGGCCATCGGCATGCTGTCCGTCATGATCGAGGTGGGCAAGGGCACGGTCGCTGCCCTGCTCGCCGCTAATCTTCTTCCGGGCGATGACACGCAATGGCTCTTCGTGGCAGGGGGCGTTGGAGCCGTCGTGGGGCAGATGTGGCCCGTGACGCTGCGTTTCCAGGGTGGACGCGGCAACGGCACGGCGGCGGGCGCGCTGGTGGCGATTGATCCGATCGTTTTCATATTCGGTTTCGGCGTCTTCCTCCTCTTCGGAGCCCGCAAGATCATTCGAAACATTCTGCCCAAAGTCGCGTCGGCGCCGCCGAGCCGCATCATTCCGGTCGCCGTCATCGGCGGGATGACCGTCTACACCCTCGTCGGTATCATCGCGGGGGCGTTCTTTGAAACGGACAACGGTTATGCAACCGCCGCTGCGGGTCTCATCGTGCTGCTGTTGACCTTTGTGCGCAGGTTGACCGCCCCCTGGCCGCCCGACCCGGAGACGGGCGAGGCGCCTGAGCGTTCGCTGTTCGCAATCCTGATCTACGATCGGCCAAACTCCGGCCAGTGACTGAGGCCCCCGACCCACGCCGGGTTCTCCCAATCTCGCGCCGCGATCAGGACGCCGAAGCTCTTTACCGGGGCCTAGGCACCCTCCCGGCACCACCCGGACGCCCTGCCCTCATCCTGCTTTCAGGACTGCCCGGGAGCGGCAAGTCTCATTTCTGCCGGGAGTTGGTCACGGTTGTGCCATCGCTCATCGTGTTGGAGAGCGACGCGCTGAGAGCAATCCTGTTTCCTGAGCCCACCCACAGCGGGTCAGAGAACGCGCGGCTCTTCCCCGCCGTTCACCGTCTCCTTGAGCGGCTGCTTCGGAACGAGCATCACGTGGTCGTGGACGCCACCAATCTACGGAGACGGAATCGAAGGATGCTGTACGACATCGCAGTGCGGGTTGGCGCTCCGTTGTTGATCATCGAGACGACCGCGCCGGAGGAGGTGATCCGGCAGCGGCTGTCTCAACGAGAAGCGGACATCGCCGCCGCGCGCCGTACCGATGACATCTCCACCGCCGGAAACGACGTGTATGACCGCATGCTCCGTTCAGCGCAGCGCATACGCCGCGACCACATCACGGTGGATACGTCTCAGGACATCGCTCCAGCCATCCACCAAATCGCCGCCGAACTCCGGCCCAGTCTCAAGAACTCCACCCCCAACCCGCTATAATCGCCAAACAAGGCATTACAGGGGTCTTTTAAGCTCCTCCCCACCAAGAGTGTGTATAGGAGCATGTATGTCACTTAAGGAGAAAAGAAAATGGAACTGAAAACCGCTACAGGGAGCCTGATTGACATAGAGGCGGATTGCGCCGTCGTCGGGGTCTACCAGGGGATGATGGAAAGCCCGCTGCCGGGTGCGGCGGGACAAGTGGATGAGGCGCTGGACGGGCAGATCTCGGCGCTGATCGAGGACGGTGAGATTCGCGGCAAGCCGGGCGAGATCACCATCATCCATACCACCGGTCGCATCGCCCCCCGCCGGGTAATGGTCGTGGGCGGCGGCAAAGCGGATGAGGCGGACGCGAATCTCCTCCGACGTCTGGCCGCGGACGTGGCGCGCCGCGCCCGCGCAAACGGCTACAAGCGAATGACCGCCTTTCGGCCCGCCGCGCACTATCTCAGCACCGTGGAGGCCGCACAGGCGTCGGCGGAGGGCGCGCTGCTTGGCTCCTACCGCATCACCGCCAATGCCAATGACCAGGATGACGACAGTGGGCGCGGGCCGGAGTCCGTCACGTTCGTCGCTGAAGACGATGCCGACCTGCCTGAATTGGACCGCGGGCTGGATCGCGGGGCGATCATCGCGGAGGCCGTCGCGCTTGCGCGTGACCTCGCCAATGAGCCCGCCAACCGCATGACGCCCACCATCCTCGCCCAACGGGCAAAGGACGCTGCGGACGTTGCGGGCATGACGTTCTCAAACCTCAGTGTTGGCGAGATCACGGAGATGGGCATGGGCGGCCTGCTTGGCGTCGCCGCCGGTTCCCATGAGCCGCCCGCTTTCATCATCCTCGAGCACCGGGGCGACCCTGACAACACGCGCCCCACCGTTGGGCTGCTCGGCAAGGGCGTCACGTTCGATTCCGGCGGCATCTCCATCAAACCGGCGGCCAACATGAGCGCCATGAAGGGCGATATGGCGGGCGGCGCGGCGGTCATCGGCGCGATGCAGGCCATCGGACGCCTCAATCTCCCCATCAACGTCACCGGCCTCGTGCCCGCCACGGAGAATCTCCCCGGCGGCTCCGCGACGAAGCCCGGCGATGTTCTCACCGCCATGAACGGCAAGACCATGGAGGTCGAGAATACGGACGCCGAGGGCCGTCTTATCCTCGCCGACGCCCTCTCCTACGCCAACAGCAAGGGGATGACGCCGCTCGTCGACGTGGCCACGCTCACCGGGGCGATCCGCGTGGCTCTCGGAACCGTTGCCATGGGCATGTTCGCCAATGATGATGACGTTGCCCGCCGGTTGCAGGATGCGTCTGAGGCGACGGGCGAGAAGATGTGGCGGATGCCTCTGTGGGACGACTACAAGGAGCAGATCAAGAGCAGCGTCGCCACGGTCAAGAACACGGGCGGACAGCCCGCAGGCTCAATCACCGCCGCCAAGTTCCTGGAGGAGTTTGCCGGGACAACACCCTGGGCGCACCTGGATATCGCGTCCGTCGCGGCGACGGATCGCGACAGGGGCTGGCAGGTGCGGGGGGCAACGGGCCAGCCGGTGCGCACCCTCGTTCGTCTCGTCGAAGACATGCTGAGCGACGGCTAACGGTTAGGAGGATTGATGGCGTTTACGCGAGATGACATTGCCCAGGGCAACTACCTTGTCACCGGCGCGTCCGGACGCACGGGCAGCATCGTCGTGCAAAAGCTCCGCGACGCCGGCGCGACTGTCCGCGCTTTGATCCACTCGACCATCCCGGAGAATCCTGTGGATGGCGTTGACTACGTGGAGGGTGATTACCAGGACAAGGACTCGCTTCTCGCCGCAACGCAGGGCATCGACTGGGTGATCGCCTGCGTCGGCGCTCAATCCGCGACGCGCGGCGCTCATCTGATTGAAGCCGTTGAGTACCAGGGCACCGTGAACCTAACTGACGCTGCAAGCGAAAACGGCGTCAAACACATGGCCATCATCTCCGTCCGCGGAGCCGACACGCGCTGGGAATTCTACCCTGTCTACACCGCCAAGGCTCGCTCGGATCAACATCTCATCGATGCGCGTGTCGCCGGAACCGTCTTTCGCCCCGGCGGCATGATCGACACCTCCGGCGACCTCGTCCGCAGGCAGGCGTATAACGTCACCACCGGCGGATCGATAACCATCTACGGCACGCCCGATCAGCCGATGGTTTTCATCTTCCTGGATGAACTTGCCGATTACCTGATCCACGCGCACCTGGAGCGGCGCGCATACAACAACATCTTTGAACTTGGTGGGCCCGGCAACCTGACGCGCGCGGAATACTGGGCGCTTTTCCAGGAATACCTTGGGGTCAGGACCAATGTCCGCTACCTGCCCGTGGATGAGATCGTCGCCCGACGCCAGGAAGCGCTGCGAGAACAGAACATGCCATTGGCGCAGCAGCTGGCGCGTGAGGAGATCGGAGGACGCAGCGAGTCAGGCCATCCGCCGATGAACATCTACGGTCGTCTCTTTGACGTGAAGCAGCGCGACTTTCGCCTCTGGCTGATCGGTGTTTTGAAGAGCATCAAAGCCGCAGAGCGATAGTGATACACTCTTTCGGCGGGTCCGGTGGGGACCATGCCCGCACAGCCGCAAAAAAGCCATCGGGCCGGGGTGGGGGCCGGCCCGATGACCAGGGATAAAGGAGGATGAGGGATTGTCGTGATTTCGTGTGGAGCAATTGTTGAGTGGAATTACCGCTCCTAGCACTTGGAGTAGCCGCACGAGAGGCACATCATGCAGCCCTCAGTGAAGATCAGATTTCCGTAGCAGTCGGGGCATTGCGGTTGTGTCCCGGCGCGCGGCGTTGACGCCTGCGCCCCCGAGAACAGCGGGCTCTGCACCACCGCGTCCGGGTGGATCTCCCCCAGTTCGTCCAGATCAAACTTCTCACCGAAGGTCTCCCGCGCCCGCCGTGCCATCTCGTCGCGCTCCTCGTCGACGGGGCGGGCGTGCCGCAGCAGCGCCAACGCCACCGCGTCCGGCGCGCTGAGGACCTGCTGGCCCTCGTCCCACGTTGGGGCGTCCGTGATGCCGCGCAACTGGTCGATCACCTGCTCCACGCCCACGCCGGAGCGCAGCGCCAGCGACGCGAGGCGACTCACGGCCTCCAGGTATGCTGCGTCACTGGAACCCGCCTTGCCCAGGTTCGTGAAGACTTCAAAGGGCTTGTCATTCTCGAATGTGATGGTGACGTACAGGTTGCCGTGCCCGGTGCGGACACGGTCGGTAATGCTGCGCAGGGTCTGCGGACGCTGCCGCGGCACGCGGTGGACCTCACCCGGCTCCGCCTCTTCCTCGTTGCCCGACGTGCCCGTCTCCAGCACCTGCATGCTCTTGGAGCCGTCACGGTAGACGGTGATGGCCTTGCACTGCGTTGTCCACGCATCCCAGAACGCCTTGGCGATGTCCTCAACCGTGGCGTCATTCGCCAGGTTGATGGTCTTGGACACGGAGTTGGTTGTGTTCTCCTGCCACGCCGCCTGCATCTGCACGTGCCAGTCAGGATCGATGGCCATCGCCGTGCGTACGCCGTGATTGTCGATCAGATCAGTGACAACGTCATCGCGCCACGCCGGATCATTGGCCAGCTGCGCCAGCGTTTCCTCCGCCGTGTCCTCTCCCACGTCGTTGATGAGCGCGCGGCGAACGGGCAGCGGGGCATCGAGGAATCGCGTGCTCGTGCCGTCGTGGTCCTCCCAGAGGATGTTCGACCACCACGCCAGGGCGAAATGCGGCTCGATGCCGGACGAGCAGTCCGCCAGCCGTGAGATTGTTCCTGTCGGCGCGATTGTCGTCACGCTCGAGTGCCGCACCGGCGGCATCCCCTGCTCCTTGAGCCGGGAATTCTCATACTCCGGGAAGGGCCCGCGCTGCGCTGCCAATTTCTCAGACTCCGACCACGCCGTCTCGCGGATGAAGCGGCCGACTTTCCGCGCGAGATCAAGCGCCTGTTGCGAGTCGTAGGGGGTTGTCAGGTCCACCAACGCGTCCGCCCAGCCCATGATGCCGAGGCCGATGCGGCGCGTTTTGAGGTTCATCTCCCGCAGTTCCGCCAGCGGGAAGGTATTGATTTCGATGACGTCATCCAGGAAACGGACCGCCGTGCGCACGGTATCCTCCAGCGCCGTCCAGTCGAATCCCGTCTTGTCCGGTGTCAGATGCTTGGCGAGATCGATGGAGCCGAGGCAGCAGTTGCCGTAGTTCTCCAGGAACTCCTCGCCGCAGGGGTTGGATGTCTCGATGAGGCCGAGCTGCGGATTCGGCTGTGTTCCCCACACGCGATCCATGAACACCAGCCCCGGATCACCCGTCTTCCACGCAGAGTTGCAGATATCGCTCCAGAGGTCGCGCGCCTTGACGGTGTCCGTCACGCGTCCGTCCTTGGGGCTGATGAGGTCCCAATCCGCGTCCGCCTCCACAGCCTGCATGAAATCATCCGTGACCTGCACGGAAATATTGAAGTTCTGGAGCGATACATCGTCATCCTTGGCGTGGATGAACTCCAGCACATCCGGGTGCCGGACGCTCAACTGCCCCATGTGCGCGCCAAGCCTGAACGCGCCCTGCGTCAGCGTCCCGCCCACGGCGGAATACAGCTTCATCACGGCCACCGGCCCGCACGCCATACCGTGCGTCGTGGCGATGGGGTCGCCCTTGGGACGAAGATTGGAGAATCCAAACCCGATGCCGCCGCCCCATTTCTCAATCATCGCCGCGTCTGAAGCGACCTTCATGATTGAGCCCATGTCGTCCTTCGGAGAAACGACGAAGCAGGCGCTCAGCGATCCGCGGCCGTCCTTGCCGGCGTTGACCAGCGTGGGGGAGTTGGGCAGGAACTTGAACGTGGACATCACCCGGTAGAACTTGCCCGCCCACTCGGCGGACTCCGCTTCAGTCCCGCCTGCAGACACCTCACCCTGTGAAACGGCGCGGGACACGCGCTCAAACAGTCCGCGCGGGTCCTCAATCACCTCATTGTCGGCGTTGCGCGCCAGGTAGCGATTCTCCAGGATGGCGCGAGAGTTGGGAGACATGACCGGCTCCGCCTCCCCGCTCGCATCCCATTGTGAGCCGGAATCCGGCGACGCGGTTGCCCCGTTCACGCCGTTCACATGATGGCCGTTCGTCAGGTTGCGCTGCGCTGCCTCAATAACCGTGGCGATAGCACCCGCGGCATCGCCGTTTCCCGCCCCATTCAGCTGATGGAGCGCGCCGTCCGGGCCAAGCGGCGGCGCGTCCGCCATGCGAACAATGAAATCCGTAATCGCGTCAATCTGTTCCGCGCTTTCGCCCTCAAGCTGGGCGGAGACCACATCTCGTAGCGCGTTCCGATTGACGGCGACAACCGCTCTGTTGAATTCATTGGTTGAAGAAGACATTCGTAAATCCTGGTCTATGTGGTTTCTTTCTTCCTGTGTCAGTTCATTCGCTCAAAGTGGGTCACGGGATGGGCGGCGTGGAAACCCGGCGGTCACCGCCCGCCTATGCTCTCTTACGGGGTCGCCCCCTGGGCCGTCCGCCACTTCTCTCAGGCGGAATCAGGGAAAGCTGCCCGGCTGAGTCAGGAGTTCCGCCGTCCGTCAGAAGATCCAGGGCCTGCTGGAAATCCCGCTCGTCCGTGAAATCGCGGTACACGCTGGCAAAGCGGATGTAGGCAACCCTGTCGGTCTTGCTCAGCTTATCCATCGCCAACTCGCCTATCGTCCTGGTACTCACTTCCGCCCGCCCCTGTTTCTGCAATTCCTCTTCTATCTCATCGACCAGTTTTTCTATGGTTCCAGCCCGGAGGCTCCGCTTGATAGCGGCCGTGCGAAGGGCTGCCGTCAGCTTGTCGCGGTTGAACTCTTCGGTTCGGCCATCTCGCTTGACAACGGAAAGTGAGGTCGTGAGCATCCGCTCCATCGTGCTGAACCGCGCTCCACACCTTTTGCACTCACGACGACGCCTAACTCCCTGATCGCTGTGACGGGTGTCCAGAACCTTCGTATCGTCATTGCCACAGAGCGAGCACCGCATCTCTCAGTCCTGCCGTCTCGGGCGAGACGCTGGCTTGTCGTATCCTCCTCGTCCCCTTCTCCGCCACTATTTTCTCCCGTTATGCCGGGAGAAACGCCACATATAGTGGTTAACGCAGAAAATTGTCACCCCTAGTGAGTTGCCTGTCAAGCTTATCCGCGTTGTCCTCCCAATAGAAATCGCCGCTATTTCGAGGGGGCTTCAAAAGATTTAATTGCGTCGTGACGCGGAAACTTCGCGTCCACCCGCCATCTCACCCCACCCCCGAGAAAATGAGATTCCTATAATGTTTGATTATGGCGAAATCAAAGGCGAGAAGAAACGGGGCAAAGGCCGAATCCGGCAAGAATGCCGCCGGCGGGGATCGACTGGTCTCCGATAACCGTCGCGCCCGTTTCGATTACGACATTTTGGAGAGCATGGAGGCGGGCATCGTCCTGACCGGGACGGAGATCAAGTCCATTCGGTCAGGCCGCGTCACGCTGGCTCACTCCTTTGCGCGTGTCACGAACGGCGAGGTATGGATCCACGGCATGCACATCCCGCCGTATGCGCAGGGCAACATCTACAATCACGAGCCGACACGGCCCCGCAAGCTGCTGCTGCACCGCCGGCAGATCATGACTCTCAACCAGCGCGTCACGTCCAGCGGTTACACCCTCATCCCGCTGCGGCTCTACATCACACGCCACAAGGCCAAGCTCCAACTCGGCCTCGCGCGCGGGCGCAAGTCCTATGATAAGCGCCAGGTCCTCGCCAAACGTGACGCGGATCTTGAGATGGCGCGGGCGCTCGCCCCTCGACGCTAGCCCCCCTCTCCCGCGCGTACGCGCGTATACTTGGTGGTGCAGCGGCCAACACTCGCAGGGAGCGGTCGCCGCAACGCATGAGCCACATCGTGGGGGCGCGCGGATTCGACAGGGGTCTGCGAGGGTGCGTGAGCAGGCCGAGGCGCCGTGACCTCGTTAATCCCGCGGCACAAAGAGTAGCTGGCAACGACAAGCAACTCGCACTCGCAGCCTAAACATTAGGTAGCGACGTTCCGAGGCGTTATCCCTGCGGACGGTTCGGAGCGACATTTCAGCGGGGTGCCGCTACGCGTCAGCCGGTGACGCGCGGCGAAAGACCATCGCCGGCTGGTTGCTTGCGATCCCTGTCGGACGGGGTCGCGAGCGACGAGAACCTAAAGACCGACTAAGCCTGTAGCGCCGCACCTGGAGCCGCCTTTGGACGGGGGGTTCAACTCCCCCCCGCCTCCACCAATTTTTTGAACTTCGCGATCAGCGTTGCGTGGCCCATGGGGTTCGCAATCCGCGTTCCGGCGTGGGCGGCTGTTCATCGTTTCCTCTATGCCAACTACAATAGGAAAGGCGTCAGGAGGTACTCGTGGCCAAGGCCAGGTTCATCGAGGTAGAGGTCGAGGCGGGCAACAACTGCGATTATTCGCTGCACCGCGTGTTCAGCGTCGTGGACGATCCGCAGGAGGTTGTGCGCGTGGAAGCGCCCGGCATCCGCGGCGAGCTGGCGATGGTGGAGGTTATCGGCTGGAGCGAGGACGGCCCCTGCCCCGCCTACGCCGCCATCGTTGAGGATTCAGGCGAGGGGCACGCACTGCTCATCTTCGGCGGCGATGACGGCATCCGCACCCGCCCCATCGGATCGGACAGCGAATGGAGCCTCGATGACCCCACGCAGACCGGCGAGCCGTGCCTCCTGCTGGACAAGACCACGCCGTACACCCCCACCGAATAACCTCATGACCACTCCCCAAGACGAAGCCTGGGACTACGCGGAGAAACTCCTTGAGCGGCCGCAGCGCAACATCGAGGTAACGCTGTCACGCGGCGAGGCTGAAACAACGCTCCTCCACGACGGCAACGCGATGGTCATCTGCGCCAACGACGAGGTGGGTCGGACGCAGGCGGAGCTGGTAGCGCGAGCGCTGGGCATCGCGCTGCCGGATGTCGGCGGCTCCGAGACGGTGGGCGTGAGCAGCGGCGTCCTCCACCGCGTCATGTCCATCTCAACGATGGATCCGACGGATGAGGACATCTGGCCGTTGTTTGCCCGCCTGCTTGAGGAGGCGGAGGCCATGCGGGCCAACGTGAGCGAGCCTGATCTGTAGGGACGCACTTCGTGACATCTATCACAAGCCTATTGACAGCCTATTGGGTTACGCTTATAGTTCCCATAAGTAAATCGTGCGAACGATGAATAGTTACGCAACTACATACAGCCCTTCAGTCGTCGCGGTGGCGTTGAGCGCCGCGGTGACCTGCTCGTGTTACATGCCCGTCCCGGGGCGGGAGGCTGCGCGCTAGCAATAGCAGGCCTCAAGGACACGAGCGCCAGATCCTGATTGCAGGAACAAGCGCATCAACCGCCCCACCACCATCGGGGCGGTTTTCTTATCTCTGAGCGAAAGCACGCGCACATCACACGGACACAAGGGGAATCGAGGGGAGCTAACGAGATGGCCACCATCGAGTCGGTACGATCAGACTGGACGGAGGAGCGGCTGGCGGAAGTCAGCGCGGAGCTTGAGAACGCTCACCCGCGTGAGATCGTCCGCTGGGCGATAGACAACTTCTTCCCGGACATCACGCTGGCGTGCAGCTTTGGCGGCGTGTCCGGCATGGTCCTGCTTGATATGGCGATGAACATCAACCCGGACGTGTCCGTCTTCTACGTGGACACGGATTTCCTGTTCCCGGAGACGCATAACCTCAAGGACAGGACGGCGCGCCGCTACGGCATCCACCCAATCGCGTTCAAGACGGACGTGAGCGTGGCGCGGCAGGCTGAGTTGCACGGACCGGAGCTGTGGAAAGTGGACCCCGACCTGTGCTGCGAGATCCGCAAGGTTGAGCCGAACCAGCGGGCGCTCGCGGGACAGCGCGCATGGATTGCCGGCCTGCGACGCGACCAGGGCGATACGCGCAAGGACGTGGCAATCGTCGCGTGGGACTCCAAGTTCGACCTCATCAAGATCAATCCTCTCGCCAACTGGACGGAGGATGACGTTTGGAACTACATCCGCGAGAACAACATCCCATACAACGACCTGCATGACCACGGCTATCCGAGCATCGGCTGCACGAATTGCACACGGGCCGTTGAGCCGGGCGAGGACCCCCGCGCAGGCCGCTGGTCCGATTTCGAGGACAAGGTGGAATGCGGCATCCACATCGACCCGGAGACGGGGAAGGTCGTGTCAACGACGGCGGCGAACTGACGCAGGCGCCGCCCCGCCCACAACAACACGCGAGAACGCCGATAACGGCAAAGAGAAACCAGGAGGGATTTGAGAGTGACCACCAACCACAACGGAGTGACAGTTTGGTTCACCGGCCTTTCAGGCGCCGGCAAGAGCACCATCGCAGAGCGACTGCTGGCGGTGTTGCGAGACCAGGGCATCAAGTCCGAGCTGCTGGACGGCGATGTTGTTCGCACCAACCTCAGCAAGGGGCTCGGATTCAGCAAGGAAGACCGTGACACCAACATCCGCCGCATCGGGTTCGTCAGCGACCTGCTGACGCGCAACGGCGTCGTCAGCATCGTGTCCGCCATCTCCCCTTACCGCGACGTCCGTGATGAAGTACGTGAGCAGATCGGCGATTTCATCGAGGTTCACGTTCATGCCTCGCTGGATGAACTCGTCAAGCGCGACGTGAAGGGCCTCTATGAGAAGGCGCTCAAGGGCGAGATCCCCAACTTCACGGGCGTCTCCGACCCCTACGAGGAGCCGCTGACGCCCGAGGTTCTGGTCAATACCGAAGACGAAGAGGTCGAGGAGAGCCTCGGCAAGGTGCTGGGCGCGCTGGAGGAGCGGGGCATCATCCCGTCCGGCGCGAGCAGAGAGTTGGCGGGGGCGGCGACCTAGATCATGACAACGACGACGCTGAATAAACACACCACCTCTCCCCACGCGGACGTGGAGGAGACAATCACCCCGCACGGCGGCACGCTTGTTGATCGATTTGCGTCGCCGGACCAGGCGACGGAGATCCGTGAGCGCGCGCCGGAGCTGACGCATATCACACTGAGCACGCGGGAAACCGCCGATCTCGATCTCATCGCCGTGGGCGCGATGAGCCCGCTGACGGGATTCATGAACCGGGCCGACTACGAGCGCACGGTGCATGAGATGCGTCTCGCGGACGGAACGCTCTGGAGCCTGCCCATCACGCTGTCCGCCCCGGCGGAGACCGCGCGCGGCGTCAAGCAGGGTCAGGAAGTCGTCCTTGTCGATGACACGGGCAGGCACCTCGCAGTCCTTGAAGTCGATGAGGTGTACGAGTACGACAAGGAGATCGAGGCGGAGAACGTCTTCAGGACGACGGATGAGGCGCACCCCGGCGTCGCATCCGTCTACGGTCAACATGAGATGCTCATCGGCGGCTCCGTCACGGTCATCGAGCGCGAGACGCTTGAGTCCACCCTCCGCCCGTACCGTGAGGATCCGGCGCAAACGCGCGCCGCATTCGCCGAGCGGCATTGGCGCACAGTGGTGGGATTCCAGACCCGCAACCCCGTCCACCGCGCGCACGAGTACATCCAAAAGGCCGCGCTGGAGATCGTCGATGGCCTGCTCCTCCACCCGCTGGTGGGAGAGACCAAGCCGGATGACATCCCCGCGGACGTTCGCATGCGGTGCTACGAGGCGCTGATAAAGGGGTATTTCCCGGAGGATCGGGTGCATCTGACCGTGCTGCCTGCGGCCATGCGTTACGCGGGCCCGCGGGAGGCGGTTTTCCACGCCCTTGTTCGCAAGAACTATGGCTGCACGCATTTCATCGTGGGGCGCGACCACGCGGGCGTCGGGAACTACTACGGCACATATGATGCGCAGGACCTCCTCCGCAGCATCCCCTCCGGCGATCTCGGCATCACGCCGCTCTACTTCGACCACTCCTTCTACTGCAAGCGGTGCGAGGGCATGGCCTCCATGAAGACGTGCCCGTGCGGGCCTGAAGAGCGCGTTTTCCTGAGCGGCACGCAGGTGCGTGACATGCTCGCGCGCGGCGAGGTCCCTCCGATGGAGTTCACGCGGCCTGAGGTAGCGAAGATTCTCATCGAGGCCGCCCGGAACTAGTCGGCGATTTGAGTTTGGATGGGTGGCGGCGTACCCTGTAGGGGGTTACCCGGAGGGAGGATCACGTGGTTACGACAACGGAAACGGGACAGCGTTCCGCCCGACCCTCAATCATCCAGTACCTGGATGAGGAGATCGCCGACTACGAGGGCAAGGTCAAGGAGTTTCGCGCGGGAGAGATACCGGAGGACGAGTTCATGTCCTTCCGGCTGCGTCTTGGCGTGTATGGCCAAAGGCAGCCGGATTCTCAGATGTTCCGCGTCAAGATTCCCGGCGGCCTTGCCCACGCAGACCAGTGGGACGCCATCGGCCAGATTGCCGAGCGGTGGGCGCCGCTCCGCAAAGGCCATATCACGACGCGTGAGAATGTGCAGTTGCACCACCTCAAGCTGGAGGATGCGGCGCTGGCCATGCACCTGCTCCAGAGCGTCGGCCTCAGCACCAAGGAGGCCTGCGGCAACTCCGTTCGCAACATCACGGCCTGCCCGATGGTCGGAATCTGCCCGGACCAGGCATTTGACATCATGCCCTACATGGGCGCGTTCGCGCGCAACTTCGTGCGGCGCGATTTCACGTTCCACATGCCGCGCAAGGTCAAGCCGGCGTTCTCCTGCGGCGAGAGTGACTGCGCGACCGTGGGGATGCATGACATCGGCTTCGTCGCCCGCGTCCGCGAGATTGACGGCGAACAGGTCAAGGGCTTCAAGATTACGGTCGGCGGCGGCACGTCGATCCAGCCCCTGATTGCAGAGACCATCTATGAGTTTGTGCCCGTCGATGAATTCCTTCGTGTGTCCGAGGCGATGCTGCGCGTGTTCAACCGCACGGCGTGGCTGCGCCGCAACAAGATGAAGGCCCGCATCAAGGTCCTGATCCACACCGAGGGCATCGACTCTTTCCGCCAGCAGGTGGAGGAGGAGTTGCAGCAGGACTGGGCGCAGGACTACGAGGACAAGGACTACCTGCTCTTCCACGATGACGAAGAGATGGACATCCCCGCCCTGCCAACCGGCGTCGAGCCACGTGGCGAGGACGACGCGGCGTTCCAGGCATGGAAAGAGACGAACGTCATCCCGCAAGAGGCGGAGGGGTACAGCGTCGTCGGCGTTACGGTGACGCGCGGCGACCTCTCGCCGGAGCAGTACTACGGCACCGCGGAGATTTCCCGCAAGTACGGCAGCTACCGCATCCGCACCACGCCGGAGCAGAACATGATGATCCGGTGGGTGCCCAACGCGTATCTCTACGACGTGTACCAGGAGCTTGTGGCGCTGGATCTGCAGGAAGGCGGCATGAACCAGATCACGGACGTGACGTCGTGCCCGGGCACTGACAGCTGCAAGCTGGGCATCACGTCGTCGATGGGCCTGAACAAGGCCGTCGCCGATGCAGTCCGCAATCCGAACGGCCACACGAGCCTGCTGGAAGACCCGCTCATCAAGCAGATGCACATCAAGATGAGCGGCTGCCCGAACGGCTGCGGACGCCACCACGTCTCCGATATCGGCTTCCATGGCGCGTTCATCAAGGGGCCCGGCGGTGGACAGATTCCGGCGTATGAGGTCTTCCTGGGCGGGAGCCACGAGAACGCGGACATGCGCTTCGGCGTGCGCCCTCGCGGCAAGATTCCCGCCAAGAAGGTCACGGAAGCGGTGTTCCACCTCCTGCGGTACTACAGGGACAACCGTGAGGACGGCGAGTTGTTCAAGGACTTCGCGCACCGGCTGGGACGTGAGCCGTTCGAGGACATCATCAAGGAATACGCGGACGTCGGCCCGCTCAACAAGGCGAATCTCGAGCACTACATCGACTACGACAAGTCCGTGCTGTACGTCATGGAGCGCGGCGAGGGCGAGTGCGCGACGTAGAGCCGGACGCGCAGGCTGCTGAGTGATCGGAATCGACTGAGAAAGAGGGGCGGACGTGGCGGACCTTAAGGGACGGCGAATCGTGGTCCTTGAGGCGCGAATGCCCTCTGAACTCGGCAACCTTGTGGCCCGCCACGGCGGAGAGGCCGTCAGCGCCCCTGCCCTTCGCGAGGCGGCGCTGCCGATGCGGCAGGATGTGCGTGACGTCATCGACGGCATCTGCGCCCACACGATCCAGGCGGCGGTCTTCCTGACGGGAGTCGGCGCGCGCGCCCTGATCAACGCCGCGGATCAACTTGGCCGCAAGGATGAGTTCCTGGACGCCCTGCGTGAAACGACGGTCATCTGCCGCGGCCCGAAACCCGTCGCCGTCCTCAAGCCGCTCGATGTGCCGATAGCACTGGTTTCGCCGTCTCCCTACACCTCTGAAGACTTGTTGGCGGCGCTCAAGGAGTCCGACATCGACCTGAGCGGCAAGCGCGTTTCGTTGCAGCACTACGGCGAGGTGAACGCATGGCTGCGCGGGGAGCTTGAGGCGCTGGGCGCGGACGTTCTGGAAGTATCACTCTATTCATGGCAGCTCCCTGAAGACACGCGCCCAGTCATCGACGCGATCGCGCTTATGCTCGCCCGGAACGTGGATGCCGTCATGCTGACCACACAGTCGCAGGCGCATAACCTGTTCCGCATCGCGGAGCAGGTGGGGCTTGCCGACGAGCTTCGCGAGGCGTTGTCCTCGGGAGTCGTCGTGGCGTCCGTCGGACCTGTCTGCACACGGGCGTTGCGCGAGCACGGCGTAGAGCCTGATGTGGAACCGCAAAACCCCAAGATGGGCCCCCTTGTGCTTGCGTTAGCCGACCATTTCGACACCATACCCGCTGAATCCCCTGTGGCAGCCGCCACGAGGCCCTAGGGGCCGTCGGCCTGCCAACAGCGAGGGCGCAAATGGGCTATTTCCCCGTCTACCTTGACCTGCGCGGCAGGCGCTGCGTGGTCATCGGCGACGATCAGGAGGCCCAGATGAAGGCCGGCGCGCTTGTTGAGGCGGGCGCGGTCGTGACCGTCATCTCCCCGGAGGAGCGGCCTCGATTCACCGAGATGGCGGAGCGTGAAGAGATTACCCTGCACTCTCGCGGCTACGAGCCGGGCGACCTCAAAGACGCGTTCCTGGCAATATCAGCCACAACGCATGACCGCGTACTCAGCGAGGCAATAAAGACCGAGGCGGAACGGGAAAAGTGCCTGCTGAACGTCGTGGACATCACGGATCTCTGCACGTGGATCTACCCGGCGCTTGTGCGGCGCGGCGACGCAACAGTTGCTATCTCAACGAACGGGCGCAGCCCTGCGATGGCGTCGTTCCTGCGGCGTGAGATCGACGAGGCATTGCCTGTGGAATACGGCATGCTGCTGGACGTTCTTGCGGACGTTCGGGAGGGGCTGCGGCGGGATGGCAAGAGGCCGCCGTCGGGCCGCTGGCAGAACGCGCTGAATGACCACGAGACGCGCGCCATGATAACGGCCGGCGATGAGGCAGGTCTGCGAGATCATCTCGTGGCGCTGTTGACGGACGGGAGTGGTGGCTAGCGGCGGCATCGTCCACCTTGTGGGCGCCGGGCCCGGCGATCCCGGACTTATCACGGTGCGGGGAGCAAGGCTGGTGCGCCGCGCCGATGTCATCATCTATGACAGGCTTGTGAATTCATCGTTGCTTGCAGAGGCGCGCGCAGACGCGGAAATGATCGACGTGGGCAAGCATCCGTCACGCGGAGGCGAGCACCTGCAAGAGGAGATCAATGAGCTGCTCGTCTCGCGCGCTCAGGCCGGGCAGCGGGTTGTGCGGCTCAAGGGGGGCGACCCGTTCCTGTTTGGACGCGGCGGCGAGGAGGCAGCGGCGCTTGCGGAGGCGGGCGTCGATTTTGACGTTGTGCCCGGCGTCACGTCCGCGTTGGCCGGGCCCGCGTATGCCGGAATCCCAGCGACGGACCGCAACCTTGCGTCCGCCGTGCGTATCTACACGGGGCAGCAAGCACGCAACGCTCAGCCACTGACCCCAACAAGCCAGACCTCGATCGTACTCATGGGCGTCCGCACCCTCGCTCACACGGTGAGGGCGATGCTAATGGCCGGCTGGCCCGAGGACACGCCCGCGGCAATCATCGAACACGCAACAACATCGCGCCAGCGCACAACGACCGCCACGCTTGAGACGATCGTGGCCGCGTCGGCGGAGGTCGGGATCCGCGCGCCCGCCGTTTTCATCTGCGGCAACGTCGTCGGGCTTCGCGACAACATCGCCTGGTTGGAGAAGAGGCCGCTCTTTGGCCACCGCCTGATGGTGCTGCGCGGAGAGACGCGGGCGGCAGAGTTGATCACGCTGCTGGATGACGCCGGGGCGGAGGTTGTCCACGTGCCCGCCGTCGCATTCGACGGCGCGGAGGATTGGACTGAGGCGGATTCAGACATCGCGAGACTGCCAACGTACCGGTGGGTCGCGTTTACGAGCGTCAACGGCGTCGACTATTTCATGGAGCGGCTGCTTGAGACCGGACGGGATGCGCGGTCTTTGGCAACGGCGCGACTCGCGGCCATCGGCCCGGCCACGGCGGCTGCTCTGAACCGCCACGGCCTGAGAGCCGATCTTGTGCCTGGCAGATTCAATACCGGCGCGCTTGCGGACGCAATAGCGGCGGAGTGCGAACAGGGGGACGCCGTTCTGCTGCCGCGCGGCAACCTCGCCGATGATGCCCTGCCCAACGCCCTCAGGGAGCACGGTCTTGCGCCGGCGCCCATCGTGGTCTACAGGACGCTGCCCGGGCCGAATCTTGCAGAGCGGGCACAGGCCGCCATCGAGCGGGGCATCGATGCCGTGCTCCTCACGAGCCCATCAACGGCGCGCAACCTTGTTGAGGCGCTCGGAGACGATCGTTCACTGCTGGACGGGATTCCCGTCATCTCCGCCGGGCCGACCACGTCACACGGCGCGGAGGACGTTGGCCTGCGCGTTGCAGAGGAAGCAACCGAGCACACGGCGGCGGGCCTTGTCGACGCCACCCGCGCGTGGGCGGGGAGCGACTGATGACTGCCACAGAGGATCGCCGCGTGCTGCGCATAGGCACACGGAGAAGCCCGCTTGCACTGATTCAAGTCGACCTGTTCATGGAGGCCGTGCATGCAAAGCAGCCCGAGGTCGAGTTTGAGATCGTCGGTATCGACACGGCGGCCGAGAGGCGGCCAACGACGCCGATTCCCGACCTGGGGCAGGGCGTGTTCGTCAAGGAGATCCAGATAGCGCTCGCCAACGGCGAGATCGATTTCGCGGTCCACAGCCTCAAGGATCTGCCGACACGACTACCGCCCGGCCATACGCTGGCCGCCGTCATGCCGCGCAACGATCCGCGAGACGTTCTCGTTTCACGGGATGGCCACAGGCTCAATGATCTGCCTGCAGGCGCGCGTGTCGGGACAGGCAGCATCCGCCGCGCCGCGCAGGTTCGCGCTCAACGGCCTGATCTTGAAATCGTGCTGCTCCGTGGCAACGTTGATACCCGTGTGCGCAAGGTAACTGGCGAGGGTCGGGAGATCGAGGCCGAAGCCGCCGTGCTTGCCGCCGTCGGTCTCCAGCGTCTCGGCATGGACGGTGTGATAACGGAGTTCCTTGAGCCGGACGTCATGCTCCCCGCTGTCGGACAGGGCGCCATCGCCATTGAGTGTCTTGAGAGCAATGCGGAAGCCTGCGCCGTCGCCGCGCTCACCGAAGAACACGACGATAGACTCACCGCCGATGCCGAGCGCGCATTCCTCCGGGCAGTGGGAGGGTTCTGCCGTACGCCGCTCGCCTGTTACGCAACGGTCCAGGACGACACGCTAACTGTGGAGGCGATGGCTGCGACGCCGGACGGCGCAATCGTGCTCCGAGAGTCCCTGACGACAGGAATCGCTACACCGCCGGATGACATCGGCAGACGGCTCCTCGATGCGTTGTATGCGCGCGGCGCGGGGGACTTCATCATCCTGGACGACGAGCCGGCCCCGGACGACGATTAGACGCTGCCGCTAGCCGGGTTTACGGGCCAGCACATCAAGCTGACGGGCAATATAGACCAGTTCACCGTGCTCGATCTGCATGTGCCGTTCCGCGACCCACTCCTCAAGCCCCACGTTGAACACGATGCCGTGCTCGTTGAGAGCCTCCCAGACGAAGTTGATGATGTGATGAAGGAAATAGGCTGTGTCGTCCGGATAGTCGCCGTTCTGCGGATACACCACCCAATCCGATGAGCCGGCCGCAGCTATTTCAAGGCCTGCCTGCGGTATCTCATTGAGGAGCGCCCTGCCCGCTCTGCGACCGCCGGTTGGCAGGCCGTTCGGCGTCCGTCGTTCATCCATCGTGCGGTGGTAGGTGTCGACAACACGCGCGTTGAGCACCGCATTGGTGATCGGCTCGAAAACATTTTCCCCGTCAATCGTAATTGGCAGATACAGCAGGCCGCCCGGACGGAGCGCGTTGGCGGCGGCTTCGAGGAACTCCGGCACATTCAGCAGGTCAACGAGCGCCTGCGCGATAATCACGTCGGCCAATCGGCCCGCCTCAGCCTGATCCCACAGATACGCAACGGCATCGGCAACGACCGCGTCCACCGACAATTCTGCTTGACTGTCTGAACCGAGAATTGCTTCCGCGGCGCGTGAGGCCTCCGCAAGGCTTTCACTCTCGTGATCAACCATCACGTACTCGCCGCGTGTTAGCAGCCTCCGTTCAAGAAGCCGCCTGAACGTGCTGCCAACGCCCGCACCAAGCTCGATGACACGTAAAGGCCGCTCCCCCATGTCGTTGATGCCCTGCGCCAGCGCGTCGTACACGCGCGTGTTCAGCGCGTTATCATCGACGGCGGCCTTCGCCTCAAGGTAACGGATGGTGCTGTAGCTCTCAGGTCCTGGCATTGGCTTTCTCCACAATATCCAGCAGGAATTCACGGACGGATGTCATGGACTGCTCCCACGTTGGGTGGCGGGCGAATCGCTTGAGCGCCTGCGCCCCCATGCGCGCAAGACGCTGTCGGTCAGTTGCGAGGTCACGCAGTCGTATGGAGAGTTCCGGCGCTGAGCCCATGGGCACGAGGAACCCGTCGCGCCTGTTGGTGATGATCTCATGCGCTGCGCCTGAATCCGAGGCGATGGCCGGCATCCCGAATGCCATCCCCTCCAGGTAGACGATGCCGAATCCCTCATACGAGGACGGAACGACGAGGACGTGCGACTCCTCGAAATGCGTGCGAAGCGCATCATCCGACAGAGGACCATGGAATGTCACTCTATCGCCGAGACCCTCGCTTTCAACCTGTTGACGCACCCTGTTAGTGTACTCCGGCTCCACCTCAAGGCCACCGACCACATCCACCCGGATACGCGCACTTCCCGTAAAGCCAAGGGCTTCGATGAGTACGTGCAGCTGCTTGCGCTCAATCACGTTGCCCAGAAAGAGAACCCGCAACGGGCCATCCGCGTTGGCTCGTTCCTCGACGTCCTTTTCAGTCATGGACACATCAAAGCGGTCTCCGGCAGGGTATGCCAGAACGTTCGGCTTGTCCGCCCCGATCTGATCATGAACGGCCTTTCGCGTCGTTTCGCTGTTGAACACGAACCCGTCAACGGAGCGGAGATAGCGGCGCTCGATCATGGCATAGGCACGGTTCTTCCAACCGGCGCGCTTCTCGCTCATGCGCAGGTGGTGAACGATAGAGATGATCGGCCGGCGCCCGCGAATCGAGCCATTGGCACACCAGAGTGACGGATGATTCAACTCATCCTGCAGCATCACGTCAACGTCTGCGCCCTTTAGAGCCCGCCGCAGCCCGCGCGAGAACCCGTCCGTGAGATGGCGGCCATAGTTGCGCCACGGAATCCCGATGATCCGGACGGTATCGCCCGCGCGTTCCAGTGTCTCAACCAGCCTTCGGTCATACAGATAGCCGCCGGACAGGGTGTCCAGGTTGCCATAGATGACCAGGCCCACCCTCAACGGCGAATCTCCCGGCGATAGGACGCCCAGGCATTCTCCCCTTCCCAAACACGGATTGTCATAGAGGCAAGCGGCTCGGTCGGGATGCGCTCCTCGATGAATCCCCAGAGGATGCGGGCAAAGTGTTCCACGCTGGGATTCAGTTCTTCGAATTCGGGAAGCTCGTTGAGCGTATTGCCGGCGTACCGGGCATCGACAGCGGCCAGGGCCTGTTCTACCGCGATGATGTCCACCAGGTAGCCGTGCCTGTCCAGACCCGGGCCCTCGAGCAGCGCCTCCACCTTGTACGGATGGGCGTTGAGTTCATTCTCGGGGCCCCAATCGCCGCCGATGAGGTAGTGCCAGGCGGTGAATTCATGGGAAACGGAGACGGTGTACATGCGCTTCTCCCATTGTGGCACGCAGTTATTCGGTAGCTACGTATTATCGTACGCCAGCAGGACCTGGAGCGCATCGCCGGGAGAGTCATCCAGCAGCCGATAGGCGTCTGCCGCTTCCTCAACCGGAAATCGGTGTGTGACGAGTTGTGACGGCTTGAGGCGCCCGATCATTCGCCATGCCGTCGCAAACCGCCGCCGCTTATCCCATCGACCGGACAGTTCCGGCGCGATTGTCGTCACCTGGCTGCTGATTACCTTAATGCGGCTGCGATGAAAGCTGCCGCCCAGGTCAATCGGCGCACGCTTGGTTCCATACCATGAGCCGACGACGATGCGGCCGCCGTAGCCGGTCAGAGCAATCGCCGTGTCCAGCGCCTCCGGCCTGCCGGACAACTCGTAGACGAGGTCTGCGCCATGCCCGCCGAACACCGCGGCGATTTCATCCGTCACGCCCGGCACGGAGGGGTCATACGATGCAGTCGCGCCGAGTCTCAATGACATCGCTCGCCGCGCGTCAACGGTGTCCAGCGTGACAAGAGACGCGAGGGGCATCTGCGCCACCATTGCTGTCGTCAGCAGACCGATGACGCCCTGCCCGATGAGCAGCACGTTTTCTCCCACCAGCGGCGCGCCGTCCATGGCAAAGTTCAACGCGGTTTCCATCGAGGGCAGCATCGCCGCGTCCTCATACGAGACTCCTTCCGGAATCTCCATCAATGACTCCGGCTCGGCCTCGAACAGCGACTCATGCGGATTGAAGACAAAAATGCGCCGTCCGGTTAGGTCGGCGTCAACTCCCTCTCCAACCTGCGCCACGTCGCCAACCGCCGCGTAGCCATACCGGATCGGAAATGACAGCCCGCCCTGCAGCGCGGCAATGGACTCATCCGCCGCCATCTCAGACGGCGCTTCGCCGCGGTACACAAGCAGTTCCGTCCCCGCGCTGATCGCGGACAGACGAGCGCGGACCAACACGCGGCCCGGCCCCGGGCCGCTCACCTCGTCGTGCTCAACCTCGACACGGCGCGGGCCGACAAACGTCACCGCGTTCCTGGCTAGTCCGGCGGCCATGCCGGCCTGCCCCACACAACCAGGTCGTCACCCTCGCGCTTGTAGCCAATACCTTGTAGTCGCGGGAATGCGGCGCTGCCTGCGCCGTTCTTGCTTGATACCGCGTGCAGACCGCCGACGAGCGTGGGCGCAACCGTGACCACAATGTGGTCGACAAACCGGGCTTCCAGCAGCTCCGTGATGACGCGCGCGCCGCCCTCGACCATCAGGCTCCGCACGCCATCCTCATAGAGGGTTGCCATCAGCGCCCGCAGGTCCACGAGGCCATCCGACTCTCTCGCTGGCAGCCGAAGCACGCGCGCGCCCGCCGCCTCAAGCTCCACCTGCCTATCAAGCGGCGCGTCCTCTCGTGTCGCCAGCCATGGCATCGTTCGATAGCTCTCCAACAGACTCGCGCTCAACGGAAAGCGGAGTCGGCTGTCCAGGATGATCGGCTGCGGGTCCTTGCCGTCCGCCAGCCGAACCGTCAGGCGCGGATCGTCCGCAATGACCGTACCGATGCCAACGAGAATTGCGTCGTTGGACGAGCGGAGAAGATGCGTCATCTCGGAGGATTCGGAGCCGCTGAGGTGGAGCGGCAGGGAATCTGCGCCGGCGATCGATCCGTCGAGGCTCTGCGCGTACGTCAGCGTCACGAACGGCCGGCGGTTCGCGTCTGCTGCCGCGCGTTTCTCATCGGCGGGCACGAACGGGCTTGCGACCTCGTCCGACTCCGGCGGCGCAATATCCAGCATGTGCCCCATGCGGTTGACCTTGGTTGTCAGATAGTCGACATTCTGCGTGGTGACGGGGGCGGGCACGGGCACCCGCCCCGCAACCCGTATGCCAAGCCCGCGCAGTTCCTCAACCTTCCTGGGGTTATTGGTCATCAGCCTGATGGATCGCACGCCCAGTTCTTGCAGCATCAGTCCGGCTATGCCGTAACTGCGCTCATCCGCTTGATGCCCCAACTGCAGATTGGCATCGACGGTATCGAGCCCCTGGTCCTGCAGGTTGTACGCCCGGAGCTTTTCCAGCAGGCCGATGCCGCGTCCCTCCTGACGCAGGTAGATGACGACACCGGCGTTTTCTCTCGCCATGGCCTCGATGGCTGAATCCAGCTGCGCCGCGCAGTCGCAGCGCCGGGAGCCGAACACTTCGCCTGTCAGGCACTCGGAATGGACGCGAGTGAGCACATCTTCGCGCCCATCCACGTCACCGTAGACAAGCGCGAGATGCTCTTTGCCATCGACATCATTTGAGAAATAATCGAGCCGGAATTCACCGTGGGCCGTCGGGATGCGCGCAGACACACTGCGCTCTACTCGTGTTGGGTATGAAGACATCGTTCCCCTGATCCTGGATTACCTGCCGGTCGGTTGCGCGCAGACCTCCACCCCTCCGCGCAAACGTACCCATGATTGGCATCAGCGCCGCTCTTGTCAATTCACGCGGCTAACCGGCAGCTTCCAACAACCGCAATGTGACACCGGGTTCCCTGCCCATCTCATAGCCCCGCGCCGCGTCCAAAAGCTCTCCCATGCTCCGCCGCCCCGCCGCGGAATCGGAGCCGATCATTGCCGTTAGCTCTCCGATTCGAGAGTCGTCATCCACCAGGTCCTCAATTCCTGTGGCGGCGCGCCCATCCCGTGTTTCCTTGAACACGCGCAGGTGATGGTCGGCGTGCGCCGCGACCTGGGGCAGATGCGTTACGCAGATAACCTGCTGACGACGCGCAAGATCGGCGAGCTTGCTGCCGATCGTCCCGCCGACGTGCCCTCCCACGCCAACATCGACCTCATCCAGCACGAGGCTGCGCGCATCTGAATGCGCCAGGACGGTTTTGATGGCCAGCGTGACGCGCGCCATCTCGCCGCCGGACGCGATCTTTGACAGCGGACGCGGCGGTTCTCCCTGATTAGGCGCGATCAGAATCTCAACTTCGTCGCAGCCCGCCTCATCACAGATTTCGAGCGCGTCTGCGGAATCGCCGGAGACCCTCTCCAACGTTGAACGCACGTCAACATCGATGCGCGTGCCCGCCATGGCAAGAGCCTCAATCTCGCTCTCCAGCGCGCGGCCAAAGCGCGCCGCGGCAGCAGAACGCGCCTCGGACAGCGCCTTTGCGTGTTCGATGACCTCACCGTTTAGACGGCTTTCCCGGGCGGCCAGTTCCGCAATCTGCTCCGACGCCCTGTCCAGGCTCGCCAACTCGTGCTCGGCGTTTTCGTTCCACGCAATGACATCCTGCAACGATCCGCCATGCCTGCGCTTGAGATCATCAAGCGCCACGATGCGCTCCTCGACGGCATCCAGTCGATTGGGGTTCGTCTCCAGCGACTCAACATACCGACCCAGCGAGAGCGCCAGTTCCTGCGCCTGTTCGGCGAGCGCTTCTGCTTCTTCCCACGATGTGCGCAGGTCGGGGTCCAGGTCCGTGGCCTCACGCAGATGGTGGGCGATCTCGGCCAGCGCGTCAGTTGCGCCAACCTCACCGCGCGGCGGCTCAACCAGGAGCGCCCGCGCAGCCCCGGCCAACACGCCAAGCTGCTCGGCATGGGCAAGCCGTGACCGCTCGCGCTGCAGAAGATCATCTTCACCAGGCACGGGGGCGATGTCCCGGAAAGCGCGGAAATCGTGCTCCAGTTCGTCGCGCCGCGCAGTTCGCTCGGCGTCCTTGCGCCTCAGGCGTTTGAGTTCAGACCGAACCTGCCGCAACTGCTTGACGCCATCCGCAACGCGTCCACGCATCTCATTCAGGCCGCCGTAGCGATCCAGGGTGTCGCGTTCTTCACCGGGCCCCAGCAGTGACAGCGTCTGCCGCTGTCCGTGTGTTTCGGTAAGTTGGCGTCCCATCTGTTGAAGTGTCTTGAGTCCCGCCTTGCGCCCGTTCACCGTACACGTGCTGCTGCCATCCGGGCGCATCTCACGCGCAACGTGGATAGTGACGCCTGCATCCGTCTCAAATACCGCCTCAACCCGTCCCGTCTCAGCGCCGGATCTCACAAGCGAGGCGTCAGACTTTGCTCCCAGCGCAAGAGATATGCAATTGACAATGATCGACTTACCCGCGCCCGTCTCGCCGGTCAACACCGTGAAACCGTCTTCGAACGGGATGGTCAGACGGTCGATAACGCCGATATTCTCAATGGTCAGCCGTCGCAGCATGGCCCGCGCCTCCTTCGACTGTGAGGCACGGTAACAGAACGCGCGTTCGAAGTCAAACAGACCTAGAACTCGATGATGGAGCGCCCGACGATTTCGCCGCGGCCCAGAGCGTCATAGGCATCATTGACCTGCTCGATGGGATAGCGGCGTGTGATGATGCGGCGACCCACGTCCACCACGCCGCGCTCCACGAGGTCCAGGATCTGCGGCATGTCGGTTCCCGCTCGTGCGCCATACGACCCAATGATGCGCACCCCACGCCGCACGATGCGGGTGATCTCCAGCGGCACCGTCTCCCCGGCGGACGCGATACCGATCATAACGACACGTCCGCCATCCGCTACGGACTGGAAGGCCTGCTGGACGGTGTCAGGTTTGCCGAGGGCCTCAAACGCCGCGTCGACACCGTTTCCGCCGGTGATTTCCCTGATGCGGGCGGGCACGTTCTCATGGGCAGCGTTCACGGAGTGCGTCGCGCCAAACGACTGCGCGAGTTCGAGCTTGGCGTCGTCGATATCCACGGCAATGAGGGGCGACGCTCCCACCGCGGCGGCAATCTGGATGACGTTGGTTCCAACGCCGCCCACGCCGACAACCGCCGCGCTCTCTCCCATACGCAACTCCGCCTGGTTGCGCACCGCGCCGTATGCCGTGAACACGCTGCAGCCGATGATTGCTGCCTCTCGCAAGGGGATGCTGTCCGGCAGTCGAAAGACGGAGGATGCGGGCGTGACCGCATATTCGGCCAGCGCCCCCATGCTGTACATCCACACAGGCGAACCGTCAGGCCGCGCCAGTCGTGTTGTGCCGTCGTAGAGCTGCCCCTTTAGACGGTTGTAGGCAAAGAACGTCTCGCACATGTCATCCCGCCCGCGGCGGCAGAACGCGCACGAGCCGCACGGCATGATGAAGCTGCAAACGACGCGATCCCCAACCTGTACGTTCGTCACGCCGTCCCCGACAGCCTCCACGACGCCGGATGTCTCATGGCCGAGCACACACGGCGTGGGGAAAGCAACCTCCCCTTTCATCACGTGGAGGTCCGTGTGGCACACGCCGGTGGCGGCAATCCTGAGCAGCACTTCACCGGCACGCGGCGACGGCGTCGGCAGATCCTCCACCGTCATCGGCTGATTGATCTCGTTGAGGATTGCGGCCCTCACCTCTTCCCCCTACTTCCGCGCCAACACGCCCAGTTGCGCGTACATGTAGAAAGGCCATTCAGACTCGGCAAACCGCGTCCATGCCGCCGAAATCCTGTCCAGATCGGCCTGTTCCGCCAGCCCGTATGCAAGGGCGTCGGCCCCCACGTTGGAGTGCAGGATCCGCTGCGACCACATATTGCCCCAGAAGCGCGCCTCGTCGCCGTCCATCACCACAACGTTGGAGTGAATCTCATAGTCCGAAAACCCCGCGTCTCGCACCCAACGGGTGAGATGACGCCCCGCGTCCGGCTCTGCGCCGTTGTGGTACGCGACCCGATGATAGAGGCTGCTCCAGTCGTCAAATTCCGGGAACTTGGGCGACGGGCACATGGTGGCGTAGTCCGTTTCTCGCACGCACAAAAGACCGCCCGGCTTGAGCACCCGCCGCATCTCTCGCAGTGCTAGCGGCTGATCGGTCAGGTGCTGCAAGAGCTGATTCGCGTAGACGACATCGAACGCGCCGTCTTCGTAGCCGAGTTGGTACACGTCGCCATACGTGAACGTCACGTTGTCCACGCCTTCGGACGCGGCATGTTCCCGCGCCTGCACCAATATCTCCTCAGACAGATCGATGCCGATGACCTCGCCGGGCGCAACCGCCCGCGCCAGCCCTGCGGTGATTGTCCCCGGCCCGCAACCTGTGTCAAGCAGCCGCATTCCGGCCTCCAGGCGCGGGAGCAGGAACCATGCCTCGCCCTCTGCGCGACGGCGCGCGTGGTTCTGCACCACCGACTCATGGTGCCCGTGCGTATAGCGGTCGCGCGGAACGTCAGTCACCTTGACCCCACCTCTACACGTTATCCTGACCTATGGCCATCTCATTGTCGCCGCTCACGATTCCGCCGCCCGCCCATGCCCTTACCGGCGCGGGCGGATGGGCCGACGAGATCATCAGCTTTGGATTCATCATCGCCATCATTGCCATCCTGGTGCTGATGTCCCGTCTTGGCCGGCGCAAGAGACTCCGCGAAGAGGAGCAGAATCGGCAAGACGCTACCGATTAGCCGCCGCCTGCGCCTCCGCGCGCTCCACGGCAGCCGGCGGCCTCAGATAGAGCGGCTCCAACGTCGCAACATCATCAACGTCGCCGCGACTCAACCGCAGCAGACCCAGCCGTGCCGCATTGGCCGCCGTCCTCGTCCGAACAACATCCGGCGCGATTGTCAGCGCGTTTCCGAGGCCGCTCCGCGCCCCATCCGCCAATGCCTCGTCGAACTCCCCCGTCAGGATGCAATCCTCGCCGCGCTCGGTCATATTCGAGACAAGCTCCTCCGGCGAGACGATGGCCTCTTCAATGAGTTGCTCGACGCCATCCTCGTTCGACGCCATATACGCGGCGGCGGCATACTGCCCGCGCCCCGCATTCACGACCGACCACACAGTCCTGCCCAGGTGCGTGGCTCCCAACGCCGCCGCGGCCAGCGTTCCCACGCCGACAATCGGCGCGTCAAGCCCCTGCGCGAGGCCCTTGGCGGTGGCGAGTCCGATACGAATTCCCGTAAAGCTGCCCGGCCCGCGTGTGGCGACAACGCCGGTAAGATCGTTCGTTGTGATTCCCGCCAACGTCATCAGGTGTCGAAGTGTGGGATGCACGTGCATGGTGTGGTTGCGGCCCGCGCGCCATGTGAGTTCAGCGGCGATGGTCCCTTCGGGGTGAGCAACGGCGACGCTTGCCGTCTCGGTGGCCGTGTCGATGGCGATGATCATTCCGTCGCCCCAATGCCTTCGGGTAGTGCACTCAGTGCCTGTGCGGACACAGGGCCGCTCGCCCTCAATGTCAACTGCCGCTCGGAGTCCGAAAGGTACTCGATGTGAATCTCCAACCGGTCGTCCGGGAAGATAGACGTCGCCCGGTCCGCCCATTCCACGGCCAGCACGCCGTCTCTGCCCAGGTAGTCGTCCAGCCCCAACTCCCACGCCTCCGCGGGATCGTCGATGCGATACAGGTCCATGTGAAAGAGCGGCAATCGTCCCTGGTATTCGTTGACCAGCACGAACGAGGGGCTTTTTGTGTACGCCGTCACGCCCAGCCCGTCGGCGAGGCCCTGCGTCAGTGTCGTCTTGCCCGCGCCAAGCTGCCCGACGAGCAGCACGAGCGTCCCGGCCTCCACGGCCCCGCCGATTGCCCGCCCGATGTCTTTGGTTTCATCCGCGGAGCGTGAAACGCCGCTCCATTCATGTTCCGTCATACAGATAGCGTAGCGCATTGCTGCGGGACCCTACCCCGCGCGGAGGAATCCGGGCCTGATTGCCGCCACGATGACGACCGTAACGGCCAGCGCGCCGCCAAGAATGGCGAGCGCCCAGCCCGCTCCGTATGCAGACCCCATGTACCCGGCAACGAGGCTCCCGATGGGAACGAAGCCGCGATCCAGCAGGTACAGGCTGATGACGCGGCCATGAAACTCGCTCTCCGTCTGCGTGAGCAGCATCCCGTTCGTCAGCACGCGTTGGCTTGAGTCCAACAGTCCCAGCAGAATCATGAGGACCAACGCGAGGATGAGCCATGGCGCTGCGCCGAGCGCGGAAAGAACAACGCCGCTCAACGCCATCGTGACCACGATCAACATGCCCTTGTTCCGCACGTTGCCAAGGTAGGCCAGGATGGACGGCCCGATGATCGACCCGATCCCCATGAACGTCAGCATCCCGCCGAACAGCGTCGCCCCTGCGTTCTGGCTCAGGTTGAACGCGTCGGCAATCGTCAACAGCCACTCCGCGTTGGACGCGAACCGTTCGTCCGCCACCTCCGGCAGCAGCACCATGAACGGCTGCAGGAACATGAGCGACAGGAGTCCGAGCAGCAGCAGGATCAGGATATTGACGTGTTGGCGGACGTACAGCAGACCCTCCCACGTATCCCGGAACGCGCCCGATATGCCCATGCTCTTTGCGCCCCGCTGCATGAGCGGATAGGTCTTCATCCACAGCCAAGCGGCGATGATGCCGAATTCCAGCAGGATGATGATGATGAAGACCATCTCAAAGCCGGAAACCACGATGAGAACGCCGGTCAACAGGGGCGCGACGATCCGTGTGCCGTTGAACGAGAACTGCTGCAAGGCGACGGCGTTCGCCACGCGCTCCCTGCCGACGATGGCCGGTATGAGCGCCTGCCTCCCGGGCTGATTGAACGCGATCATCGCCCCTCGTCCGGCGAAAAGCGCGTATGCGTGCCACAATTCCAGTTGGTCCTCGATCAGGAGCAACAGGAGCACGACGTAGATGCCGAGGATGCCGATCTGCGTGACCACAAGGATGGTTTTGCGGTTGACCCGATCCGCCAGCACGCCCGCAGGAATCGCGAGGAAAAGGACCGGAATCGTGCGCCAGAAGTTGACCCAACCGACAGCGATGGGGTCCTCCGTGATCTCCCACACCAGCCAGCTGCGCGCGACGATCTCCATCCACAGGGTGAGCGCGTGCATGCTCACGCCCACCCACAGGATGCGGTAATCGCGGACGGCGAACGCGGAGACGGCCTCTCTCAGGGAGGCGCGGCCCCTGGGGGCGCGGCGTCCTTCTACGGGGTCGTCGGGCGCGCTCGTCCCCTGCTCTGTCTCATTGGGTGTGTTGCGGGGGCGCACCGTCGGGAGTCCGGCCTAGTCCAGTTGACGGAGGCGCTTGACGAAGACGGTGAAGAAGATCGTGACGGCCATGAGCAGGATGGCCGCGCCGCCGACCGCCCATTGCGCGCCGGAGAAGCCGCCCTGCGTGCCGATGACATCCGCCAGAACACCAACAAAGAAGACGCCGAAGTTCGTCATTCCCCAGTTGAGCATGTAGATGCTCATCACGCGGCCGCGGTGCTCGTCGTCCGAATACACCTGCGCGAGTGTGTTGCTCAGCGCCATCCGTCCTGCCTGCGCGAATCCCAGCGGAATGAAAACGATGAATGCGATGAGATACGAACTCGTAAAGCTGAACACGATCAGCGACGCCGCCATCACGAACATGCTGATCAACAGCCACAGGCCGCGCTTCTTGTCCTCCATCGTGGCGACAAAGATGGAGCCGATGAGCGCCCCGATGCCGGAGATGCTGATGAGCAAACCCTGCCGGGCGGAGGATTCATCCAGCGTTTCAAATAACGTTCCCACCAACGGGAGCGACGTGAAGACGGTGAGGCGGGAAGGATCGACCGTGAGGATGGTGTCCGTGAAGGCAGGGAGCAGGAACATGTACGGCATCGACAGCACGAATGAAAACAGCGCGAATATCAGCAGCGTGAGAACGGCGGTATTGTGCCTGATGTAGGTGAAACCCTCGCCCACCTGCTTCAACATGCCGGAGCCGCGCAGCGCTACCGCGCCCGTCAGCGGAACGCCCATCAGCATGATGACGCCGGAGCCGTACAGCACCGCCATGATGTAGTACACGCCCTCGATATCCCACAAGGCGATCAGGAATCCGGCCAGCGCGGGGCCCATGAGGCGGAGCAGGTTCATCGCCGCGCCGTTCAGCGCCACGGCGTTCGTGATCATGTTCGCGCCCACAAGCTCCGGGATGATCGCCTGCCGCGCCGGCATCATCAGCGCCATCACGATTCCCTGCAGGAACGACGCGATGAGCAGGTGCCAGACGGTGATCGAACCGAGCGTGATGGACATTGCGACGCCGATGGTGATGACCGTGGAGAGGATCTGCCCGATGATGAGCACCTGCTTCTTCGGCAAGCGATCGGCCAGCACCCCGCCGAATAGGGAGAGAGCCAGCATCGGCACCGCGTTCGCCAGCGCCACGGCTCCCAGCATCGTCACGCTGCCGTCGTTCGTGCCGGGCGTCTTGGACAACTCGTAGACGTACCAGGAGCGCGCCATCATCTGCATGTTCAATGCGCCCATCTGGGCGAGAACAAAAACGAAATACAGGCGGTAGGCAGGGACGGTCAGCGACGCGATGGCGCGGAAACCGACGCTGCGCTTCTCGGTAATGGGGCCGGGGCCCTGCCGCAGTCCGGGGCCGCCCCGCATCCCGCCCGGGCCGCCCTCCGGCCCTCCGCCCATCATGAGGAGCGTTCCCCCTCATGCTCGGATTCGACGGCGTCGTCCTGTTCCGCCAGGCGCTCCAGTCCTTCAAGGAGGACGGTCAGACCACGTTGGGCCTCTCCGGCCTCCTCACTCGTCAGGCCGCCAAGACGCTCCTCCCACTGACGGCGGCGCAGCGTCAGGAGCCGCTCCGCAAGGTCCACACCCTCCAGTGTCAGGCGGCACACGTTCGAGCGGCGGTCTGCCGGGTCCTGCCAACGCTCCACCAGCCCTCGTTCGACAAGGCGGTCGATGACGCCCGTGGCAGTTGAAAGGGAGGTGCCCAGTTGGTTGGCCACGATTCCCATCCGGCAGTCGCCGTGCCGGCGCAGCGCAAAGAGCGCCCGCAGCTGCGGCATGGTGAGTTCCACCGTGAACCAATCGTCATGGACGGACGGCCTCAAAAGCCGGAGGATAACCTCCAGATCAGCAATGAGGTGTTGGGTAGTTTTATCCGTGGCGCGCTTGCGTGGGGGTGACGCTACTTGTGTGTGTCCTGATCGTTGTCCCACAGCCGAATGCCCACTGGTTTCGGATACTTTCACTCACCCAAAGTATTTGACCCAACCGCGCGTGTCAACAGTCCCCGTCTGCTACGCTAGTGGGGCGTCATTATCCTGACTACGTCACACAGGAGACACGAATACACGATGGCAGCAGAACGCACCCTTATCCTGATCAAGCCGGACGCCGTTCAGCGCGGCCTGGCGGGCGAAATCCTCGGACGTTTTGAGAAGCGCGGCCTCAAGATCGTCGGCGCGAAACTCATGCGTGTTGAGCGCGCGCTGGCGGAACAGCATTATGCCGAGCACGTTGGCAAACCGTTCCTCCCGGGGCTGCTGGATTTCATCACGTCGTCGCCGCTGCTGGCGATGGTGCTGGAGGGAGAGCGGGCCATCGAGCTTGCCCGTCAGACCATGGGCGCAACGGATCCCGGCAAGGCAGCCCCCGGCAGTATTCGCGCCGATCTTGGCTTGTCAGTTGGGCTGAACCTGGTGCATGGCTCGGACGGCCCGGAATCCGCCGCGCGTGAGGTCGCGCTCTGGTTCGACGAGTCCGAGTTGATCGATTATCAGCAGGCCACGGAGCAGTGGCTCATTGAATCCTGACCAGCGGCACCGCGCTGCGCCACAACTGCTCCAGCCCATAGAGCTCGCGCTGCTCCCCGGCAAAGATGTGGACAATCACGTCATTGAAGTCCATCAGGAGCCAGCCGGAGTCCGCGTCGCCCTCCGTCCGCAGCACAGGCTGACCGGACTCTTTCAGCCCCTTGTGCATCGCCTCCCGGATCGCTTGCCCCTGCCGCTTGGACTCCACGGTCATCAGCACAAAGGCGTCCGCGTACCCGCAGATGTTCCGCACGTCGAGCAGGAGGATGTCGCCGGCCTGCCGGTCCTCCGCGATTTCGACGGCCTTGCGGGCAAGTTCGATGCCGTCGACAGTCGAATCAGCGTCTGTGGTCGTAACCTGTTCCGTCATGAGGCCATACTACGCCACCGTGCAATGCCCAACAACGCCGCCCGTCGCCCCGTTCACTCTGAGACCAGTCGAATGGTAGCCCGCTGATGGACTCTCTTTCCGTCACCCTTGCCGTCATCGCCCTCCTCATCGGAGCGGTTGCCGATCTTCTGTACCGCGTCGCCCAGAACAGAGGCATCGAGGCCCCCAACTTCATCTTCTGGCAGTCCACCGTCTTCACGGCCATCATCTGGGCGGTGTCCGTTGCGAGCTGGATTCTCTTCGGCGACGACGGCCCCATCGACTTTATCCACAGCAGCACGTGGTTCTACGGCTTGCCCGCAGGGGTGTTCGGGTACCTGGGTTTGACGCTGTTTGTGGCGAGCCTGCGCACGGGAGACGCAAGCGTCAACGCGCCCATCTTCAGGCTCAACTTCGTCGTGACGGCGCTGGGGGCGATTCTCATCCTTGGCGAGTCCGCCGATCCTTTGAAGCTTGGCGGCATTCTGCTGGCCGTTCTTGCCGTGCTCGTTCTCCTGAACGTCACCCAGATTACGACCATCCGCTCCGACATCCGTTCTATCCTCTTTGCGCTCGCGGCGTCCGGCTTCTTTGGTGTCGCCGGCCTGATCTCCAAGGCGGGCCTTGATACGGGCGACATCGGCGCGGTCCCTATGGTTCTCACCCAGACCGTCGGTTTCCAGCAGGCCGCCATCATCACGCTGTTGAGAAGCCGCAACTTCGGCATCACCCGCACCGTCGTCAACTTCGCCCCGGGCATCGCGGTGTTGCAGGTCACGTGGGCCGTTCTCCTATTCGAGTCCCTCCGCATCGGCGACGCCAGCATCAGCTATCCCATCGTTCAAATGAGTTTCGTGATAACCGCAATCCTCGCCGTGGTCTTCCTGCGCGAGGAGATGAACTGGAGCAAGGGCGGCGGTTTGGTGCTGGCCATCATTGCTGTCGTCATCCTCGGCCTCGCCGGTTGACGACGCTTTGCGTAGCCTTCCCCAACTCCGTATCGTAGATAGAGCTATGAGTACTTCAGAAAGAGTTATTGTCGCGATGAGCGGCGGCGTGGATTCCTCCGTCGCCGCGTACCTGCTCACGGAGCAGGGCTACGATGTCATCGGCGTCACGATGCGCCTGTGGAGCGACGACGTGGAGGGCGCGTCACGCCACAACCGCGCGTGCTGCTCAGTGGAGGACGTTTTCGACGCCAAGCGCGTCTGCCAGAAGCTCAACATCCCGCACTACGTCCTCAACATGGAGGAAGAGTTCCGCAAGCACGTCATCGAGTACTTCATCCGCGAGTACAAGAACGGCCGAACGCCCCACCCGTGCATCGCCTGCAACGACAAGATCAAGTTCGCGTTCTTCCTTCAGCGCGCGCTGGCCCTTGAGGCAGATTGGATCGCCACGGGACATTACGTGCGGCGGCGAGAAACGCCTGGCGGCGGCATTGAACTGCACAAGGCCGTCGACGCTTCCAAGGACCAGACCTACGTGCTCTACGGACTTGGACAGGACGAACTGTGCCGCTCCATGTTCCCCATCGGCGACCTGCCAAAGCAGGACGTGCGGCGGATAGCGCATGAGCTTGAATTGCCCGTCGCGGACAAGCCGGACAGCCAGGAGATCTGCTTTGTGCCGTCCGGGGATTACCGCGCATTTCTCGCGGAGCACATGGCGCTGACGCCCGGCCCCATCCTTGACGTTGACGGCAAGCACGTCGGCTCGCACATGGGAACCGCGGGCTACACGGTGGGACAGCGCAAGGGCCTCCCGCCGTCCCCCGCCGGCCGCCGCATGTACGTCATCGACATCGATACCGCTGAGAACACCATCATCATCGGGCCGGAGGACCACCTCCTTGCGAGCGGATTGCACGCGGCGCAAGCAACGTTCATCGACGGCAGCGTTCCTGCCGGAGGAGAACCAATGCGCGTCACCGCCAAGGTGCGCTACAAGTCGCCGGAAGCGCCCGCCCTCCTCATCCCTGATGCGGACGGCGGCGACGGCTTCACCCTTGAGTTTGACGATCCGCAGCGCGCCGTGACCCCCGGGCAGGCCGTCGTTCTCTACGATGGCGGGCGCATGGTGGGCGGAGGCGTGATAGAGCGCGCAGCAGCCGTCCAGGAATCGCACGACTCTACAGTGGCTGCCCAAGCGGTGTAGAATCGTTCTTTGGGATAAAGGGAACAAGGGAAAATCATGTCCATCATCGCCCTTTCGCATGGTCTGCGTGACCTTCTCAATCGCGGGGATACCGCCGCTCATATGCAGAACGGTTATCCCTCCGGCGACGCGCTTGCGGGCGTGTTCAAGGCGTGCCAACGCACCCTGACGCAGGCTGTCGAAACGATGTCCGAGGAGGACATGGCATGGCGACCGTTCCCGGAGACGCCGTCCGCGGGCTACTACCTGTGGCACGTCGCCCGCGTGCAGGACGCCCTCCTCCACAAGCAGATACTCAACCGCCCCGAGATCAATGAGACACACGGCTACGCCCGGGAGTTCGGCCTGCCCCTTGAGGACACGGGACAGTCGTACACGTCAACACAGCGCGCCCACTTCCAGGAGCCGCCCAAGAAGTCGCTGCTGGAATACCTTGGGCTCACGTTCGAGGCCGTTTTGCGCACCATCGAGGAACTCGGGCCGGAGGATCTGAACATTGAGACGGACAGCGGGATGCGGCGTATCCGCTACCTCATCACCCTGACCACCCACGCCAACCTGCACGCCGGCGCAATCAACCACATCAGGGAAGTCCTCACTGCCTCGAGAGAGGTTCCCGCTGAAAACTGATCCTCCGGACGGCGGCGCTTCTCCGTCGCGCCGTCCCATCGTCCCTCCCGTCACGCGCCCCGGCCTCTCCTACGAGCGTGAGCTGCTCTTGAAGGGCGCTCGCACAATCGCCGGCATCGACGAGGCGGGGCGCGGAGCGCTCGCAGGCCCCGTCGCCGCAGCCGCCGTCATCCTCCCGGCCCAACCGCTGGCGTGGTTCGATGACGTTGACGATTCCAAGAAACTCACTGCTTCCGAGAGAGAACGCCTGGCAAAGCTCATCCTGCAGGACGCCTCCGTCGGCCTTGCCATGACGCCCGCAAGCCGTATCGATGACGCAGGCATCGCCGCCGCAACCCGTGAGGCCATGCTGGCCGCCCTCAACGCGCTGGGGAGTCGAGTGGACGGCGTTCTCGTGGACGGCGCCCCGCTCCCCATCCCGGATGGTATCCGGCAGCTGGCGCTGACGCGCGGCGATCAGGTCTCCATCTCCGTATCGGCAGCGTCCATCATCGCAAAGGTCGCCCGAGACGACGTCATGCGGCGGCTGGACGGCCAACATCCCGGCTACGGGCTGGCCGACAACAAGGGGTACGGAACAGCGAAACACCTGGCGGCATTGCGCACGATTGGCCCCTCCCAAATCCACCGCCGCACGTTCCGCAACGTTGAAAATGCGGCGGAGGCATCTTGACAGGGCATCCATTCGCCCCCTAGCATGGCGTCGTTCAGATATGGCAACCGATTTAGAACCCCCAAGTACGGGGAACACACACATTGCGCCGGGTCGACGCATGATTAACGTCGCCGGGGCATAGACGCCAGTGTCAGCAATCCTTCTGCCGGCGTATCTATTCGCCCTCGTCCTGCTGACGCTGGTGGTGGCGGTAGAGGACGCGTTCTTCCAGACACGGGGAGAGCGTCTGGAGCGCCTTGTGCAACGGCGCAGGCCCGGCGCGCGCCGCCTCGCCCAACTGCAGGAATCTCACGATTCGCTCACAATGGCTGCCCTGATGATCCGCGCCACCGCAACGGTTCTGTTTGCAATCATCAGCTTTGCTCTCGTATCCATGTACGTCCCTTGGCCCTCGTTGGACGTTCTGCTTGGCATCGTGCTCACCATCGCGGGCGTCATACTTGCGCAGGCCGCCGGACGTGTGTGGGGCGGCCATGACGCCGATCGTCTCGCACTGGTCTCCGCGCCGCCCGCCGCATTCGTCAACGCCGCTCTCTCCATGCCCGCCTCGGCACTGCGCAGCCTGTTTCGTCCGCTTGCCCGCGCACTGGGACAGAAACGGTCGGATAACGCGCCCGTGGAACGATCCGACCAACGAATCGCCAACGGCGACCACACGAACGGCGTGGACGCCGCCGTGACACTTGACGAGGAATGGGAGCGAAACGTCATGCGCGGCCTTGTGCGACTGGAGTCGCTGGCCGTGCGAGAGGTCATGGTGCCGCGACCGGACATCGTGGGCATTGAGGCCGGATCATCTCTTGAAGATGCCGTCCAGATCGTCATGCAGGAGGGATACAGCCGCCTGCCTCTCTACCGCGGCACCCTTGATGAAGCAGTCGGAATCGTCTACGCCAAGGACCTGCTTGCGGCGTTCCAGAACAAGGACGGAGATTCAACCCTTGAATCCATCGTCCGCCCGCCGCTTCACGTTCCGGAAACCAAGCGCGTGGGCGACCTGCTGCGCGAGTTCCAGTCGCGGCGGGTTCACATCGCACTTGTTGTGGATGAATACGGCAGCCTGGTTGGCCTTGTTACCAATGAAGACCTGCTGGAAGAAATTGTGGGCGACATCGACGATGAGTTCACCGTCAGCGAACCACTGGTGCGCCGGGTGAGCGAGCAAGAGGCCATCGTGGACGCCCGCGCGCCTCTCAAGTACATCAACGAGATGTTCAACGTGGAACTGCACGCGGAGGGTGTTGACACCGTTGGCGGGCTGATCCTCTACGCCCTGGGGCGCATTCCCCATCCCGGAGAGACCGTCAGCGACGACGGTTTGACCATGACCATCCTGTCCACCACGGGCCGCCGTGTCCGGCAAGTACGGCTCCTGCACGGGGAGTCACCCACCGGAACGGACTCCGGGGATCAAACACCCACCGCCGCCTCTGCGTAACCTCTCGCCCTCCGCTCACCCTTCGACAGGCTCAGGGTGAGCGGGACACGGCCTGCCGTCGCTCCGAGCACCTACGCTGTCATTACCTCATCCAAAACAGCTACGGGGGCGCCAATGGCGCCCCCGCGAAATGTGGTCGTGTTTGTCAGCCGTTAGTTACTTGACGCCAAGCGCCGGAGCCTCGCCCGGGCCGTACACGCGGATCGCGGTGCTCGCAGCCGCGGGGCTGGCCGCTCCTTCGGGCGTCCTGCTCCCCACTGCGACAACCGTCCAGATGCCGGGCGGCAGGTTCTCGGGTATCGCGGGCAACAGATCGCTGCCGACAACCATCTCAAGCGCGCCGGATGAATTCACCTGGGCGCTCCCCATCTCATAATCCATGGCCGCGCCGAGCGCCTCACGGATATAGAGCGTCACGTCATCGCGCCGCGGGAAACCGGACAGCCTGAACGTCACCCGTGTGGTTCCCGGAATGAGAATCACGTTCGGGTCAAGGGTGTTGATATTGGCTTCCGGATTGATGGCGCCTGGTCCGGGCGCGCCGGCGGCCCCCGCTTCACCGGGTGTTCCCGCTTCTCCTGCCTGGCCGGGCGGCCCTGCTTGACCGTCAATGCCATCCGAGCCGGGCGCTCCCGCAGGACCGGCCGGGCCTCGCTCACCCTGCGCGCCTTGCGGACCCGTGCATGCTGCTAAAACGAGAATAAAGGCGGTAATCAGAACAAGGGGCATCCAAAATGCTTTCCCTTTAAACACGCGCTGCTCCCTCCTGCCATCCCCGTCCGGCGCTGTGTAAATTGGCCGAAATACGCGCGCCAAACGGCTGATAGACACTTAATCATATTGGCGCAGGTAGGGAACTGTCAAGAAGAACCGCCCTCAAACAGCCCCGTCCACGTGGATTGTCCTCCCATCCGCGCACGGCCGTTCAGCCCGATTATCCGGTACGGTCTTCGCCCGTCCTGCGTATAATGACAAGCGGAGAGGCCTCACGGAGAGGTGGCCGAGCGGTTTAAGGCGTCGCTCTCGAAAAGCGGAGTATCCTCACGGGTACCGTGGGTTCGAATCCCACCCTCTCCGCCATCACAGAAGACGGAGAGGTGCTGGAGTGGCCGAACAGGCACGCCTGGAAAGCGTGTAGGGTCTTACCGGGCCCTCGCGGGTTCGAATCCCGCTCTCTCCGCCATTTTCTTCCCTTGCCCGCCAACCAGTACAAACGTGCCTTGACCGGAGTCAGGTAAATCGATAGCTTTGAACCGTGAATGACGATCTACCATATTGGATAGCGTTTCAGCGCGTCAGCAGGCTCGGCCGGGTCAGGTTTGGACATCTTGAGTCGCATTTCCCGACTCTGAAAGACGCCTGGCACGCATCAGAGTCGGAACTCCGCGCCACCCGTCTCGATGGGCGAACGGTGGAGGAAATCCTCAAGACGCGTGCCGACGTCGATCCCGAGGATGAGCTTGAGCGGCTGCACCGTCACCGCGTCAGCGCCTACACATGGCACGATGAACGCTACCCTGCCCGCCTCCGGCAGATCCATGACATGCCGCCCGTCCTGTACGTCAAGGGAGAGCTGAAACCGGAGGATGAACTTTCACTGGCCGTTGTTGGAACCCGCAAGGCCACGCCGTACGGACGTGAGGTCACGCGTGAATTCGTCAGGGACCTGGTGCAAGCGGGACTCACCATCGCCAGCGGGCTCGCAGCCGGCATAGACTCAACGGCTCACTACGCCACGCTCCAGAACAAGGGCAGGACGATTGCCGTTCTCGGCAGCGGCGTAGACATCATCTATCCCTCGCAGAATCGCAAGATGGCGGCAGAGATCACGGAGAACGGCGCTCTCATCAGCGACTACCCGATCGGCACGCCCCCCATGAAAGAGAACTTCCCCCGCCGCAACCGCATCATGAGCGGCATCAGCCTGGGCTGCCTGGTTATTGAGGGGAACGAGAAGAGCGGCGCGCTGATCACTGCCCGGCAGGCGCTTGAACAGAACCGCGAGGTCTTTGCCGTTCCCGGCAGCGCCCTCAGCGAACGGAGCCGCGGCCCCAACCTGCTTATCCAGAACGGCGAGGCAAAACTCGTGCTGACCGCGGAGGACATCCTGCAGGAACTCAACCTGTCTCAGGAGGATCGCCAGCTCAATCTACCCTCAACGCCGGAGCCGGTTGACGAAGAGCAGGCCGCTGTTCTCAGGGTTCTCAGCCGCTCTCCCGTCCACATCGATGAGATCTACCGCGCCTCCGGAATGTCGATGCCTGACGTGTCCAGTACCCTTACCATGTTGGAACTGAATGACCTCGTTCGGCAGGTAGGCGGAATGCACTACATCTTGACACGAGAGGCACATGCGCTTTACGAATCTCATAGAGGAAACAGCGACGGCGGGGAACAGACCGAGACCAGAACCGCCGGGAATCAGATCACATAAGAGGCAGTAACCGAATGACAACAGGTCGAAAAAAGTCGACGACCACGCGCAAGACAAAGAAGGCGGGAGGTCGTTCAACGACACGACGGCGAACGAGTGCGGCAAGCCGCAACAACGTTGTTCCCGGCGGCGACGTCGTCATTGTCGAGTCGCCCGCAAAAGCGCGAACGCTCTCTCGCATCCTTGGCAACAGCTACAACGTTCTTGCATCCGTCGGCCACGTGCGGGATCTGCCCAAGAGCAAGCTGGCAATAGATGTCGAACGTGACTTTGCGCCGGATTACGTTGTCCCGCGTGACAAGTCCTCCGTCGTCAAGGAGATCAAGGCCGCCGCGAGCGCAGCGGATACCGTCTACCTCGCAACAGACCCTGACCGTGAGGGCGAGGCCATCTCATGGCACCTGATGGAAGCTGCCGGCATCCCGCAAGAGCGAATGCGGCGCGTCGTCTTCCACGAGGTGACGGAGAATGCCGTCCGCCGTGCCTTTGACGAGCCGCGCGGCATCGATGAAGACCTCGTCAACGCCTACCAGGCGCGCCGTGTCCTTGACCGCCTCGTCGGATACCGCCTCAGCCCGGTTCTCTGGAGCAAGGTGCGCAAGGGACTGTCCGCCGGACGCGTGCAATCCGCGGCCCTGCGACTGGTCGTTGAACGCGAGGCTGAGATAGACGCGTTCGTGCCGCAGGAGTACTGGGAAATCGAAGCCAACCTCGCCACACAGACGCCTGTGCCCGAAGAATTCTCTGCCCGGTACCGGTCGGAGCTTGGCGCGAGCCGCGCAGCGGTTATTCCGAACCAGGAGACGGCAGACAGAATCGTCGCCGACCTGGACGCGAGTTCATATCAAGTAGCCTCCGTCCGCCGCCGCGAGACAACGCGCCGCCCCGGCCCGCCATTCATCACGTCCACCCTCCAGCAGGAGGCATTCCGCAAGCTGCGGTTCACCGCCCGCCGGACAATGACCATCGCGCAGCAGCTCTATGAGGGCCTGCCCATCGGCAACGAGGGCCCCATCGGCCTCATCACCTACATGCGGACGGACTCGACCAACATGGCAAACGAGGCCGTGCAAGAGGCGAGAGCCGTCATCGGCAATCGCTACGGCAAGGACCACGTCCCCGCCTCTCCCAGGTCTTTCTCGCGCCGCGTCAAGGGAGCGCAGGAAGCTCACGAGGCCATCCGCCCCACGTCGTTCATGCGCGACCCGGAGTCGCTGCGGAACTCCCTGAGCCGTGAACAATTCAACCTCTACCAGCTCATCTGGCAGCGCGCGTTGGCATCCCAGATGGCCGACGCAAAGTTCGACCAGACGACGGTGGACATCACGGCATCCGGCGCGCCGTCCGGCGTCAGCCATACCCTCCGCGTCAGCGGCTCGATCATGACATTTTCGGGCTATCTCGCGGTCTATCGAGAGGGCCTCGATGAGCCGGACGCGGAGTCCGACGAGGGGCGCGTGCTCCCGGATCTAAACGAAGGGCAGGCGCTTCTCCTCAACCGGCAGGATGCGCGTGACGCCTCCCTCCCCGTTGTCCCAACCCAACGCTTCACACAGCCCCCGCCCCGCTATACGGAAGCCACGCTGATCAGGGCGTTGGAAGAGCGCGGCATCGGCCGTCCAAGCACCTACGCTGCCATCCTCAGCACCATCCAGGATCGCGGCTACGTGGACAAGGCGGATAACCGCTTCCGCCCTCTCAAGCTCGGCACGGCGGTGTCCGGTCTCCTTGCGGAGTATTTCCCGCAGGTGTCCAGCCTCGACTTCACCTCTCAGATCGAGGAGGAGCTGGACGATGTTGCCCGCGGAGAGCGTGAGTGGGTGCCCGTGCTCCGCGATTTCTACGGGCCGTTCAATGAACGCATCGACACGGCGCAGGAAAAGATCGAGCGTGTTCGCAACATCGACGAGGAAACCGATGAGGCGTGCCCGGAGTGCGACGCGAATATGGTCATCAAGCGCGGCCGCTTCGGCCCGTTCCTCTCCTGTTCGCGATTCCCCGATTGCCGCGGCATGAAGCGCATCCAGAAGAGCACCGGCGCCCATTGCCCGGAGTGCAGCGGCGAACTGGTGCAGCGGTCATCCCGCAAGTCGCGCCGCCCCTTCTACGGCTGCTCCAACTACCCCAACTGCAACTTCCTCACCAACCAGGAGCCGCTTCCCCAGCCCTGCCCGGACTGCAACGGCCTCGTTGTTGCGTCGAGTCGAACGAACGCTGTGTGCAACGACAAGGAATGCGGCTGGCAAGGCTCCCGCGAGGAACTCACCGCTGAACAGCCGAAAGAGGAACCCCAACTCGTCGAAGTCTAGCCGCCACCCCGCCCGCCCTCTATTTTTGAACCTGGTCTAAAATAGAGGCATGGCACTCAAACACGCCCCCGCCCCGGATCAGCCGTCGGACGCCGCGACGATTCCCCGGGAGTGGGCGGCCCGGCTCGACGATTTTGCCGCGTTCCTTGAATACGAACGCGGCGCGTCACGCTACACCCTCCGCAACTACATGGGCGATGTCGGCCTTTTCCTGCAATTCCTGGCCGAGGAGGGAATCAAAGAGCTGCCGCACACCACGCGCGACCACGCCCAGCGATGGGTCTATGACCTCACGATGGACGGCTCTGCCCGCACCTCCATCGCCCGCCGTCTTTCCGCTCTCCGCTCCTTCTGGCGCTTTCTCGCGCGCGAGGGCGTCATCGAAAACCCGGAGACCATCACAAAGACGCCATCTCCCAAGATCGGCCGCCGCCTGCCTGATCTCCTCTCGGAGCGTGACGCCGAGCGGCTCGTCCACGCGCCTCTCCGGTTCGCGACCCGCATCGATGCCGCAACCGTGGACAAGCAGGAGGTCCTGCAGCGCGCCCTTGCCCTGCGAGACCATGCCGTCCTGGAACTCGCCTATGGCGCGGGATTGCGCGTGGCGGAGATCGCCTCGCTGGACCTGGCGGGACTTGATCTCCGCAACCGCGTCGCCCGCGTATGGGGCAAGCGCTCCAAGCAGCGCGAGACTCTCTTCGGGGAACCCTGCCGGGAGGCTCTCGCCATGTATCTCAACGATGCTCGTCCCTTGCTTGCCCGCGGCATCAGGACGCGCGCCGCCGTCTTCCTCAACAGTCGCGGCGGACGTCTGACCACGCGCGGCATTGAGCTCTCCCTCAAGAAGTGGGCACGTACAGAGGGCTTGCCCGAGGACATCCACCCCCACACCCTGCGCCACTCATTCGCCACTCATATGCTGGACGGGGGCGCGGATCTGCGGCTGGTGCAGGAGATGCTTGGGCACGCCTCCGTCGCCACCACGGAAATCTATACGCACGTCTCGCAGGCGCAGATGGCGCAAGCGTATGCCCGCGCCCACCCCGGCATGAACCGCGACGATGATAGTGAATCTCAACGAAACACTGTTTCCGACTGATAAAATGGCGGCATGCGCATATTGCTGATTAACGGCCCGAACCTGAATCGACTGGGCCACAGAGACCCTGCCGTCTACGGCACGACAACCCTCGCCGAGATCGAGGAGGCTTTCACTGCGCGCGTCAAGGAGCGCGGCGCAGAATGCGTCTGCTTTCAGTCGAACCACGAGGGAGCCATTGTCGATTTTCTTCAGTCCGAGATCCCCAACGGCATCGACGGCATCGTCATCAACCCCGGCGCGCTCACGCACTACGGCCTCAGTCTCCGGGACGCCCTGCAGGACGTTGGCGTGCCCACCGTGGAAGTCCATCTCTCGAACATCCATGCCCGTGAAGAGTTTCGGCGCCGCAGCCTCATCGCCCCCATCGCACGCGGACAGATGACGGGTTTCGGCTGGCGGGCCTACCTCTGGGCGCTTGACTATCTCATCGACGAAATCAGCAAGGACTGAGGGCAAAAATGAGCGTCACAAATCGACTGACCAAGCTGCGAGAAGCCATGGAGCCCGCCGGCGTCGACGCCGTGTGGGTCTCCCAGCCCGAGAACCGACGCTACATGAGTGGATTCAGTGGGTCGGCCGGCTCCCTCTTCATCACCCCGGAGAGCGCCCTGCTCGCCACCGACTCCCGCTACACGGAGCAGGCCGGCAACCAGTCGCCGGAGTACCAGATCGTGCATATGGCGGGGCCGGGCGGCGAATGGTTCAAAGAGATGCTGGCGTCCATGGGCGACGCGAAACGGGTCGGTTTCGAGGAATCGCACGTCACCGTGGCCACGCACAAGCGGCTGGCCGAGCTTTGCGGCGAGGCTGGCAAGGAACTCGTTCCCATCAACGACACCATCGAGACGATTCGCGCTATCAAGGACGACGCCGAGCGCGATGCCCTGCTCTCCGCCATCCGCATCACCGACGAGGCGTTTGTCGAGGTGCGTGACGGGTTGGAGCCGGGCGCGTCCGAGCAGGATGTCGCGTGGCGCATTGAGATGGCCATGCGCAATCGCGGCGCGGAGAGCATCGCCTTTGAGTTGATCGTCGCATCCGGCCCCAACGGCGCGATGGCGCACCACCGCCCTTCCGACGAACCCATCGCCGTCGGCGCTCCAATCGTCATGGACATCGGCGCGCGCGTGGACGGCTATCACGCGGATATGACGCGCACCATCTGCATCGGTGATCACGACGACCAGTTCCGGCGCATATATGACATTGTCCTAACCGCACAGGAGACGGCCATCGCCACCATTGAAGAGGGCATGACGGGCGGTGAGGCGGACGCCATCGCGCGGAATATCATCGAGAAGGCCGGGCACGGCCCGGAGTTCGGACACTCACTCGGCCACGGCGTCGGACTTGCCGTCCACGAATTCCCGCGTCTTGCGCAGCGCTCGCCGGACATCCTGACAGAGGGAATGACCTTCACCGTTGAACCCGGCATCTATATCAGCGGTTGGGGCGGTGTCCGCATCGAGGACATTGTTGAGTTCAACAATGGGCGATGCCGCGCCTTGAGCAACGCACCCAAGCTGGACATGAAGAACGGGAGTTAGCGCGGAATGATTGAGACGGGCGACCTGCGCCGCGGCGTGACCATTGAGATTGGCGGCACGCTCTACCAGCTGCTGGACTTTCACCACCTCAAGATCGGACGCGGCTCTGCCCAGGTCCGCATGAAACTGCGCGACATCAGGGGCGGCCACACCATCGAGCGCACCGTCCAGGCCGGTGAGCGTTTCACCCGCGCCACGCTGGAGACCCGCTCCGTCCAGTTTCTCTACAGCGAGGACGGCCTCTACCACTTCATGGACACGGAATCGTTTGAACAGTTCCCCGTCGATCGCGACCAGATCGAGGACTCCCTGCCCTACATGATCGAGAACATGAACCTTGACATGGTCTTCTACCAGGACGCGCCCATCGGTGTTGAGTTGCCCACGACGGTCACGTTGAAAATCGTCGAAACGCCTCCTGCGTTCAAGGGCGACACTGCCAACGCGGGCACCAAGCCCGCCACGCTGGAGACCGGCCTTGTCATCACCGTTCCCATGTTCGTCGAGAACGGCATCGCCGTCGTCGTCGACACCCGCACCGGTGACTACGTGGAGCGCGCCTGATCGCCCTTTCCGTCATTCCCGCGAAAGCGGGGGGCCAGATTCCCCTTCCCCTTTGGGAGGAGGGTCCGGGAGAGGGTTAGCCCCATGAGAGCAGATTTCCATATTCACACACGCGTCTCTCCTGATTCACAACTCACCCCGGAGGCCCTCATCCACGCCTGCCAGCGCAAGGGCATCGATGTCATCGCCGTCACGGACCATCACGCCATTCGCGGCGCGCTTGAGGTTCGGGAGATCGCCCCATTTCCCGTCATCATCGGCGCGGAACTGAAAACGGCGGACGGGGAGATCATCGGCTTGTTCCTTGAAAAGGACATCCCTCGCGGCCTCTCCGCCAGGGAGTCCGTCAAACGCATCAAGGACCAGGGCGGCATCGTCCAGGTGCCGCACCCCTTTGACCGATTCCGTCGCAAGCACATCACCTTGCCCGCCTTGATGGACATCCTCCCGGACGTGGACATCATCGAAGCGTTCAACGCCCGAACCACCCTCAAGCGGGACATCATGCGCGGCGTGGAGTTCATCCGTGAGCACAGGGAGAAGCACACTATCAGGCCCGTCGGCGTCTCCGACGCCCACACCGCCCGGGAGATCGGCAACGCCTACACGGACATCCCCGCGTTCGAGGGCCGGGAGGATTTCATGGACGCCCTTCGCCACGCATCCATCCACGGCAAGCGCACCACGCCCCTCATCCATCTCGCCACCCGCTGGACGGTGCTCAGCAGAAAGCTTGGCTTGGGCCACTCCTGAAGCCGTTGGGATTGTCCCTACGCCAGGTTCCGCACTGCTGCGGCCAGCTGATCCACTTCCTCCTCCGTGTTGAAGAAGTGCAGCGAGGCGCGCACACCCTCCGGATGTTCGATGTGCCGCACGACGATGCCGTTGTGTTCCCAGAGATGATCATCCAATGCCTCAGGCCCCCAGCCCTCGACGGCGAATGACACAAGGCCGGACGCCAGCGGCCCATCCTCCGGCGACAGCACGGTCACGCGGGGTGATTCCCTCAGTTGGGCCTTGAGTCGAGAGGCCAACTGGAGGTTGCGCGCCTCGATACCCCCGACGCCAATGGCCTCGATGAAGCGTGTGGCCTCAAGGAATGCCGCATGCAGCGGTATGCTGCTCGATCCCCCGTAGAACTTATCGGTCGTGTCGGGGATCGGGACGAGGTTATCCGGCGTGACCGGCGATTCCATCCCTCTTCCTCCCGTGTGGGCCGGATGGATGCTCGGAATCAGTTCCTTGCGAATGTACAGCGCCCCCGTGCCCTCGAACCCGAGCATCCACTTCTGGCCGGGAATCGAGTAGTAGTCATAGTCGCCGGCGACCATATCCAGCTGAATGTGTCCGGCCGTCTGTGCCCCGTCCAGAAGGATCTCCGCGCCGTTCTCATGAGCCATGCGTGCCAATTGCGGGGCGGGCATCCGCATTCCGGTTGAATACTGGATATGACTGATGAAGATCAGGCGCGTTCTCGGTGTCATGGCTGCCTGGAATTTCTCCAGGATGACATCGGTGGGGTCGTGCGGATCAATATCCACGATTCGCACGCTGACCCCGTAGCGCAGGCCGATCATCCACGCGGGCGCAAGCACGGACGGATGCTCAAGGCTGCATGTGACAATCTCATCGCCCGGCTGCCAATCCAGACCGCTCATGACGATGTTCAGACCCTCAGTGGTGTTGCGAGTGAGCACCAGCGCCTCGGGATCGGCATTCATCAGCCTGCCGATAGCCAAGAGGATTTGGCTCTTGATCTCGCGCGCGGTCTCGACGACTCGCATGCTTGCCGGCGGCTCTTTGGCCTCCATGTCGATGCGGTCCTTCAGAGCGTCAATCACCGACTGCGGCGACGGCCCGGACCAGCCCGTGTTCATCCAGACTTGTTGGCCAAGCGCCGGAATCTGAGACCGAAGTGCTTCAATGTCCATAGATACGTTCCTCCGGAGACTATCCTACATGGAATCGGATGCTAACCTTAGCCAATGGTGACTGACCACGAAACGGCATCCCGCCCGCTTGACGTCGCGCAGGCGCATTCTTATTCTCATAGAACGGTGGCAAGTGGCGAATTATTTGAAAATAGGTAAGCTACTTCATTCGGCGTGGTTCTCTAACCATGACGCGCAAAGCTAGACCGCGTAAGCCACTACGCTTAGGGTGGCTCTCAACTGGGCGAGGGGCTGGCTCTAGAGGCTTGCTCGAAAAGGCGCAAAACTCAATCGCTCAGGGCTCTCTCAACGCAAGCATTGAGTTCGTCTTGTCAACTCGCGAAAGAGGCGAATCAGAAGGAAGTGACCTCTTTCTTGATCAGGCTGAAAGCTATGGGCTAAAGACTATTCCCCTGTCCTTCAGCAAGTACCGAGAGCGCAACGCACCAGACGCCGACTGGCGCGAACGGTACAACGAGAGAATGAAACGTGAAATCAGCAGACATCAAGTGGACGCTCTCGTCTTTGCGGGGTTGTTGGTCGTCATAAGCGACGACATAGTCAATGAGTATGACTCCTTCAATCTGCACCCGGCAGATCCCAAGGGTCCAGTTGGCACTTGGCAGGAAGTCATTTGGGAGCTAATGCTCGAACGATCGAGCAACACCGGAGTTTCTGTGCAAAGGGCCACGCCTCAACTCGACTTAGGCCCAGTTGTTGCATTCTGTTCATTTTCACTGACCGAGCCACAATATAGCAGTCTTTGGCAAGAGGCTGGAAACGACTGGGCTAGGAAACTCGAGACAATCGCCCAGAAGACTGCATTCTCCTACAGAATCCAAGAGCCTAGAGCCTATTTCAAAAAGTATTCTTTTGGCGAATTCGGCACTCAAGGGTCAGATACTTCTCGATTCTCTCCCGAGTCGGCTTTCGATTCTGCCGTGCTGGAATACGGAGTAAGCTTGTCTCGTTATCTGGAATCTCCTGACGCAAATCTGCAGTGGCCTTCACTAAAGAAGGATTGGGAAACGAGATTTCTTGAGTCCGCTAAGGAAGGCAATGCAAAACAGGAACCAACTGCAGGTGAAGTAAAATGGCCACTTTTGAAGCGTTACATAGAGGCTCATTGGCGGGAGTTCCGAAATAGATTGGCCCACAATATGCAATTGGAGAATCTCCCTCTCTTTGCCCGAATTCGCCAAGAGGGACTCCGACGAGAAGCTCTCACACTTGTCGAGGCGCTGCGCCAAGTTGCGGACGGCAACGTGACCATCAAGGATGGTGAGGTCAGAGACGCACACGGTCAACCGCTTGAAAACGGCCTCGACATCACAGACAAAATCGAGACATCAATCAAAGACGCCTGACCTCCGTCATTCCCGCGAACGCGGGAATCTGAATCCCGGAATGCGACCTAATACGGTAGCGCTAACCGTTAAAGCCCCCTCTCCATTCGGGAGAGGTTGGGGTGAGGGAAGCTCTTAAGCGCTCTCCTCTTCCGGCCTGAGCGCTACGGTCGCGCCTTGCGCATTGAACAGCAGCGGGGGAACCTTGTTGTGAATGGTGTCGGCGGTGATCAGGCAGCGCGTGATGCCCTCCATGCTCGGCAGCTCATACATCACGTCCAGCAGGATCTCCTCCACAACCGTCCGCAGCCCGCGCGCGCCCGTCTTCTGTGACAGCGCCCGATCAGCCACCGCCTCCAGCGCCTCATCTGTGAACTCCAGGGTCACGCCATCCTGCCCCAGGAGGTTTGCGTACTGCTTCACCAGCGCGTTCCTGGGCCTCGTCAGAACCTCCAGGAGATCGGACTTCTGCAGCGGATCAAGCGCGACTGCCAGCGGCATCCGTCCCACGAACTCCGGGATCATGCCGTAGGCGAGAATATCGTCATGGCTGAGCTGCGCCATCACGCGGCTGCGCTCTGCCGGATCATCCGCCATTCGCTCTGAACCGAACCCGATGCTGCGCTTGTCCTTGTTCACGCGGGCAGCGATGATCTCATCCATCCCCTCAAACGCCCCTCCGCAGATGAACAGGATGCCGCCAGTGTCGATCTGGATGAATTCCTGCTGCGGATGCTTGCGCCCGCCCTGTGGCGGCACGTTCGCGATGCACCCCTCAACAATCTTCAGCAGCGCCTGCTGCACGCCCTCCCCGGATACGTCGCGCGTGACGGACGGGTTCGCGTTCTTGCGCGCCGTTTTATCAATCTCATCGATGTAGATGATGCCCCGCTGAGCCTTGGAAACGTCATAATCCGCCGCCTGTATCAGGCGGAGCAGGATGTTCTCCACATCCTCGCCCACGTACCCGGCCTCCGTCAGGGATGTCGCATCCGCGATGGCGAACGGCACGTTCAGGATGCGCGCCAGCGTCTGCGCCAGGAGGGTCTTGCCGCTCCCCGTGGGGCCGACGAGCAGGATGTTCGTCTTGTCCAGCTCGACGTCCGGTTCGTCTTCGTTCTTGACGCTGGTGCGCTTGTAGTGGTTGTAGACGCCAACGCTGAGCACGCGCTTGGCGCGCTCCTGCCCGATGACGAACTCACTCAGCAGGTTATAGATCTCTTTCGGGGCGGGGATCGGTTGAGGCTCTTCTTCCTGCTCCTGCCCCTCATGCACGGGCTGCTCATGGCCCTTTCCGCGAGGCTTCCCCTCAAGGATGCGCAGGCAAACGCGAACGCACTCATCACAGATATAGGCTTTGTGGTCCGGGCCGGCCAGAAGCCTGACCGTCCCTTCAGGCTTGCCGCAGAAGGAACATCGATGCGGCCCGTCACCCTGGCCGCCGTTGCCTCGACCGTTAGTCTCGTCCACCATGCCCTTGCCTTTACTCCTCCCCCATCACCGAGTTTAAGGCAACCTGCAAGCCCGTCCCGCACGGGCTTCTATCATTAGCGATTATGCAGCGCTGGCGTCGTCGCTTTCGTCCTCCGGCCCCGCGAGCACCTCATCAACGATGCCGTACTCCTTGGCCTGCTCGGCGCTAAGCCAGTTATCGCGGTCGGAGTCCTCGACTATCTTCTCATAAGGCTGTCCTGTATGTCGGGATACAATCCTGCGCCAGCTCTCCTGCAAACTCAACAGTTGCTTAGAAGCAATCGCTATGTCCGAAGCCTGTCCCTGATAACTCCGAGAATACAAACCAGACTGGTGCATATGCATTGTGGCGCTGGGAAGAGCGTATCGCTTGCCCTTTGCCCCGGCACAGAGCAGGATATTGGCCATGCTGGCAGCCTTCCCCACGCATATCGTGGAGACGTCCGGCCTTATAAGCTGCATGGTGTCGTAGATGGCCATCCCGGCGTAGTTTTGCCCCCCCCAGCTGTTTATATAGAGGCTTACATCCCTATCCGGATCCTCTCGCTCCAGATAAAGCAACTGTGCTACGACAAGGTTCGCAATCTGGCGGTCTATTCTCGTGCCGAGAAAAATGATTCGCTCCTTGAGCAGAAGCGAGTAAATATCAAAAGCCCACTCGCCCCGCGCGCCAGTCTCAATCACCGTCGGCACGATGCCCTGCGGCAATTCCTGGCCCGTTGCGCCTGTCCACGTTGTCATGCCGTTCATTTTCCTCGACGTTTTCCCGCGCGATGCGGGCCAGCGTTAGTTGTCCACTTTAATCGTTATTGATTATGCAGCGCTGGCGTCGTCGCTTTCGCCCTCCGGCCCCGCGAGCACCTCGTCAACGATGCCGTACTCCTTGGCCTGGTCTGCCGTCAGATAGTAATCGCGATCCATGTCGCGCGCCACCTTCTCTACCGGCTGCCCGGAGTGCCGCGACAGGATACCACGGATGATCTCCTGTAGACGCAGGATCTCCCGCGCGGCGATCTCAATGTCCGCCGCCTGCCCCTGCGCGCCGCCCATGGCCTGGTGCATATGGATAGTGGAGTTCGGCAGGGCGTACCGCTTGCCTGCCGCGCCCGCGGTCAGCAGCACTGTCGCCATGCTCGCCGCCATTCCCACGCAGATGGTGGAAACGTCCGCGCGAATCAACTGGATGGTGTCATAGATGGCCAGGCCGGATGTGATGACGCCGCCCGGGCTGCTGATATACAGCGAGATGTCCTTGTCAGGGTCCTCTCTGTCCAGGTACAGCAGTTGCGCCACGACAAGGTTTGCGATCTGGTCGTTGATCGGCGTGCCAAGGAAGATGATCCGCTCCTTGAGCAGGAGGGAGTAGATGTCAAAGGCCCGCTCGCCCCGCGCCCCGGTCTCAATCACCATCGGCACGATGCCCTGCGGCCCCGCCGGCACGATACCCTGCGGCAGTCCCTCGCCTGTTCCGCCTGTCCACGTTGTCATGTCGTTAACTCTCCTCTGATATATCCGGGACCGACGCCTGGGCTAATCGTCCCCGTTATCCGAATCCTCGTCGGTGTCGGCCTCCGCCTCAGTCTCGGCGCTCTCCGACCCGTCGCGCTCCCCTCGCGCGATCTCTACCAGCATATCCAATGTCTTACGCGCGACAATCCTGCGGTGCACGCTCTCACGCGCCGCCTCACTCTCGAACACCTGCCGCGCCTGCTCCTGCATTGCTTCGTCTTGCTGCGCGCCGACGACCTCAGCGATGTCCGCGTCAACTTCCTCGTCGGAGGCCTCGATGCCAACCGCCGTTGCCAGGTCTGTGATCAGCAGTCCCCGGAGTATGCGCTGCTCTGCCTGCGGCCGCACGGAATCGCGCAGCTGCTCCACGCCCTGCCCCGTCGATTGCGCGTATGCGGCGAGCGACATGCCCATTCCCCGCATCTGCTCATCCTGGTCTTGCAGGATGCGGTCAACCTCCATGTCCACCACGAGGGGCGGATAGGTCACCGTCGCCACCTCGGCGAACTGCTCAAGGATGTTCTCCTCGTATTCGGCCTTCGCCTGCGCGTCTGTCCGTTCTGTCAGATCAGACCGGATCCGGTCCCGGAGCGCATCCACCGTCTCGAACTCATCGTCGCCGAAACCTTCAACGCCCTGCGCCCATTCGTCATCGAGATCCGGCAGATTCTGCTCCTTGACCTCGCGGACCGTCACGGTGAAATGCGCGTCCTTGCCATTCAGATTGCGGACACTGAACTCATCCGGCACGGAGATCGTGAACTCTTTGGTCTCCTCCGCGTTCATGCCGACGAGCTGCTCCGGCACCCCGGGCGCGGGATACGTCACGCCCTCCTGCACCATGTAGCTAATGCCCGTCTCCTCCACGAACGTGCGACGCCCCGGCGTCTCCGGCTCACCATCAGAGTCATTGTCATCATCAGATTCAGACTCGGAATCGACGTCAGCGGTCGGCTCCGACTCCGCATCGGCGTCATCGTTGCCGTCCCCGGATTCGGCCTCCTCTGGGTCCTCGTCCACATAACCGCTCATGTCAACGGTCAGCAGATCACCGAGTTGAACGGGCCTCTCGGCCGGTTCCCAGGGCGCGCCCTGACGACGCAGGTTGTTCAGGACTTCCTCAACCTGCTCGTCCGTGACCTCCGGCTCCTCCCAGTCGACGCGAATCGACTCATAGTCGCCGAGTTCCACCTCCGGGCTCAGCGACACCGTGGCGCGGAACCTGATGGGATCAAGCGATTCCAGGTCCGTCACCTGCGGCTGCCCGATGGGCTCAAGTTCCTGCTGCTGCACTGCGTCCGCCACGGACCGTTCGAGCAGGCCTTCGATATCGTCCTGGATCAGCGTTTCCGCGCCGATGTGGCGTTCGAGGATGGCGCGCGGCGTCTTGCCCTTGCGAAAGCCGGGGATAACATACCGCTGCACAAGCCGCCGGTATGCCCGCTGCTTGTGGTCCTCGATCTCCGCCTCTTCCAGCTCAATGAGCAGCCCGACCTGGCGGTCAGGCATATCTTCAGTCGTAATCTTCACGCGTGGAAACTCCGTATTCGGATTGGCTCAGGATTCGGATCGGCTTAGAGGCAGGAACAACATTATACATCGGGGCGTGGAACGCTCAGTCTGACGCCGCGATGTCTTGCGCAGCCTCCCGCAGCCGCAGATTCAGATCGACAAGCTGTTGTTCATCCACCGTTGAGGGCGCGCTCATCATCAGGTCCTGCGCCGACTGCGTCTTGGGGAACGGAATCACCTCCCGGATATTCGGCTCCCCTGCCAGCACCATCACCGTCCGGTCGATCCCCGGCGCGAATCCCCCATGCGGAGGAACCCCATACTCAAACGCCTCCAGCATGTGCCCGAAACGCTCCTGTATCTCCTCGGGAGAATGCCCCAGCAGGGCGAATATCCTGTCCTGCAGCTCGCGGTCGTGGATCCTGATCGAACCGGACCCCAGTTCCAGCCCATTCACCACAAGGTCATAGGCCCGTGATCGCACCGCAGTCGGCGATTCCTCCAGGAGCCCGGCATCCTCCGGCGTCGGCGCAGTGAACGGATGATGCACGGAGTTCAGGCTACCCTCCTCGTCTCCCGCCTCGAACAATGGGAATTCAGTCACGAACGCAAAGACAAGTTCATCCGGGTCAGCAAGTTGCAGTCGCGCTCCCAATTCCGTCCGCAGCGCGCTCAATGACGCGCTCACCACGTCCTCGTGCGCCGCCACGATCAGGAGCAGATCGCCCGCCGAAGCCCCCATCGCATCCGCAATTGCTCGCACCGTTTCGATATCAAGGTGACGCGCCAACGCGGAGCGCACGTTGTCCGGCTGCAGGTCTGCGACAGCCGTGCCCATCTCCGCGTCCAGCCCAATCGTCGCCAGCCCGCGCGCGCCCTGACCGCGGACGATCTCCGTCAGGTTCTCAAGCTCGCGCCGGCTGTATCCCGCACAACCCGGCGCGACGATTCCCCGCACCGTGCCGCCTGCTTCCGCAAGCGCCGACGTGAACACGCCCACGCCGCTGTCCGCCACGATGCTCGAAATATCCGTAATCTCCATCCCGAAACGCAGGTCCGGTTTGTCCGATCCGAACCGCCGCATCGCCTCCGCATACGTCATGCGTGGAAACGGCGAGGTCACGCGCATGTGCGGCGCAGTCTCACGCGCCAGTCCCGTGTACAACTCCTCCATGAGATCGAGCACGTCCGTCTCGTCGACGAAGCTCATCTCAAGGTCGAGCTGCGTGAACTCCGGCTGCCGATCCGCCCGCTGGTCTTCATCACGGAAACACCGCGCGATCTGGAAATAGCGCTCCACGCCCGCCACCATCAGCAGCTGCTTCAACTGTTGCGGCGACTGCGGCAGCGCATAGAAATGCCCCGGGTGGACGCGAGACGGCACCAGATAGTCCCGCGCACCCTCCGGCGTGCTCTTCATCAGCATGGGCGTCTCGACTTCCAGGAAGCCGCGCCCGTCAAGGAAATCGCGGATGTACTTCACGACGCGATGCCGCAGCGCAAGGTTGGCCGCCATCCGCTCACGCCGCAGATCCAGGTAGCGATACCGCAGCCGCAGCGACTCATCGACGTCGGATTCTTCATTGATATAGAAAGGCGGCGTCTTTGACGGGTTCAGCACCGTCACCTCTGACGCGTGAATCTCGACGCCGCCCGTCGCGATGCGCGGATTCTCCGTGCCCGCCGGACGAACCTGCACCTCGCCGGTGATGGCCACCACCCACTCATTCCGCAGCGCGTCGGCAGACTGGTACGCCGCCTCTGCCGCCGATGGATCGACGACGACCTGCACCAACCCGGTGCGATCGCGCATATCGAGGAAGATCAGCCCGCCGTGGTCGCGCCGGCGGTGAACCCACCCGGCCAAGCGCACAATCTGCCCCGCCTCAGCAGGCGAAAGCTCTCCACAACTATGTGATTTCAACATTGGATACGTGAATCTGCGTGAATCAGGTAATGCCTAAGCGGGTATGGACAGCAAACCGGCCACGGAACTCGCAAGCCCCCTCACCCCACCCACCAATGATAGCACCCGCGCCGTTCACTCTGAGCATAGTCGAAGGGCCATTCATTCCGTTATTCCCGCGCAAGCATGTCCCGTACTCCGATACGGGGCGGAAATCCAGAATCCCCTCCCCCATCAAGGGGGAGGGCTAGGGTGGGAACGTAACGCCAACGCGCAACTGAGACATAATACGACCAGCATGCTGCTTGTGCGTCCGCCCAGTTCTGTGCAATAATACGAGCAAATGTTCGAAGCATTTGGATTGATAAGAAAATGAATAATCCCGACAACCTTCGAGAACGCGCGGAACGTATTAGGGACGACCTTAGGAACGGCAACCCAGAGCGTCCTGTCTTTATCGAGTTCGCGGGAACGCCGAAGAGCGGCAAGAGCACATGCATTGAAATCGTTACTCACTTCTTCCGGCGACTGGATTTCAAGGTTCTTGCGCCGGTCGAGGGAGCATCACGGCGAACTCCTTACTATCTGAAGGACAATTGGGTCGCATTCAATACATGGTCGGCCTCCTATTCGCTCATGCACATCCTCGAAGCGACCCATGGTTCGGACAAATACGATCTCGCGATATTGGATCGTGGGTTATTCGACGCCCTCGCTTGGTTCCAATTGCTGACGACCCGGGGCGACATCGACGAAGGAACACGTGATCGGATTCACGATTTCCTTTTGATTGATGAATGGCGTTCTAAAATTGATGCCGTGTTCTTGTTTACATCTGACGCGAATACCTCTTTGGATCGAGAGAACAGAGACAAGATCATCTCCGATGAGGGCAGGGCCATGAACGCGGAATTTCTGCCGCAGTTGAACAGGGCGTATCAGATAGTTAGGGAAACACATGCCGGTGTATTCCCACGTTTTGTTGATATAGACACCAGCGGATCGAAGAACACCTCAACAAAATCCACCGGAGAAGAAGCTGTGGCGTCGATTCTCGATGTCCTAGAATCCAAACTTGGCGAAGCATGATTCCTCAAGAGCAAGTCGTCCTCTGTCTGCCTCGGTCGGCCTTCGCAGATTGGAAGCGGTTCACGTCGTGGAAACATGCAGCCGAGAGGATACAGGCCGCCAGCAAGAACATGACCTGGCTTCCACGCAGTGAGGCGGAAGCATCGGAAGACGTTATCCAGCCCATCCCATGCACAATGGTGCTGGGTGAAAATCGCTCATTTAACGTGTTTCGCCGGATCGCGAATGGCCGCCCTGATTTGCGAAAGCGAATCAGTCTAGTCGTCGGCGGTCACATCGACCAGACAGAGAACGAGCAAGAATTACTGCCGTTGGTCGAATCGACTCTCATGCGCGAAGTGTCGGAGGAACTTGGAGTAGATGTGCCATTGAAAGCAAAGCGCATCGGCGTGGTGATAGACCGTTCATCAATATTGGCTTCCCGGCACATCGGCATCGTTCATGAGGTGGCGATCTTTGGGAGGGCGACACCTCAAGCAACCGAGGAGTTTTTTGCTCACTCCAGATATACACGCCATTCTTACTCAGCAGATGAGTTATTCGAAATACGCGATAAATTGGATCCATGGTCCAAGATTCTATTGAGAGACTATGTTCATCCCCACAAGTCGTTCGATATCGACCAACAAGCTATCCTGTCATTCTGAGCGCAGCGGCGAATCTTATCTGGCAAGCACACATCCCCCAAAACACACTCACGGGGCGGCCTTTGTAAGGCCGCCCCGCTCTCTTTGCGTGGTCAATCGCGAACCGGGAAACTAGTCCTCGATGTAGCCCTCCAAGCGTTCGCGGTTGCGCTGCAGACGCAGATTCTTCATCGCGCCGGCCTGGATCTGGCGGACGCGCTCTCGCGTCAGGCTCAGCATGTCGCCGATCTCCCGCAGCGTGTACTCCTTGCCGTCCATGATGCCGAAACGCAGTTCCAGCACCAGCCGCTCACGCGGCGAGAGCGACGCCAGTACCGCCGCCATGCGCTCCCGCAGCATCGTCTGCGCCACCATGTCGATGGGCGACTCCGCTTCGTCCTGCGCAACGAAGTCCGCCAGCGTCGCGCCGTCCTCACCGACAGGCGCGTCGATGGACGCGGGCTGCTGCGCCAGCGAGATCAGCTGCTCCACCTTCTCTAGCGGGACCTCCGTCTCCACCGCCAACTCCTCCGGCGTGGCTTCACGGCCGAACTTCTGCAGGAGGCGATGGCGCGCGCGGTCGATCTTCGCGGAGAGCTCACCCACGTGCACCGGCAGACGGATGCTGTTGCCCTGTTCGGACACGCCCCGGGCGATGGCCTGGCGGATCCACCACGTCGCGTACGTCGAGAATCGGAAACCGCGACGGTGGTCGAACCGGTCCACGGCCTTCAGCAGGCCGATGTTGCCCTCCTGGATCAGGTCGAACAGGGACAGGCCCCTGCCCTGGTACCGCTTGGCGATGCTGACCACGAGGCGGAGATTGGCCTCCGTCATGGACTTGCGGGCAACCTCACCCTTCTTGACCGTCTTCAGGAGGTCACGTCGCTCAGTGGCGCTCATGTTGTCCGCGCCGGCGAGGCGCTGGGACGCGCGGCGTCCCTCATCCATGAGCAGGCCAAGCTCCGTCTCCTGCTGCGGCGTCAACAGCTTGCGGCGTCCGATGTCCTGCAGATAGCCCCGCAGCGGATCATTCAGGTTCTCCGTGGAGCCGCTGTCGAACTCGCCGACCTCTGCCGCGTTCCGCGAGGCCGCCCTCTTGTCCTGCGCATCGTCGAGGTCGAGGACATCCACGGAGGTCTCATCGGCCTCCATAGGGACATCAATCGTACCCGGCGCCCGCCGGGCCTCGTCCTCCGCGATCACGGCTCGGGTCTCGTCCGTTATCGCCTTCATCTGCGCACCTCCTTGTGTTGGTTCTGACCGATCACGCGCCTGTCAAAACCAGACACCCCCTCCCGGTTTCCCCAAAGGGATTGGCTAACAGCATAGACCTGCTGGCACGCTTGTCAATCTCTCGGTATCCGATGGTGCTTATGTCTCTCATTACTCTCTTGTTGCCATCCGTACACTTAATGTCCTTACTCGCTATAACGCTTTCGTCAAACATAAAGAAAGCACCCGGCCTCTCGGAACGAGTGGCTGGCCATATGCGACAATTGTCATTGCACGCATGACGCCGCGCTGAACTGAACACGTATACGGAGCAATCGGCCTATGCAGGACACACCTCGCTCGCTGGAAATCCTGGCAGCGCTTTGCCGCCATCCTGCCACGTCGTACTTCGAGGACGACATCGCCCGCGAGATTGAGGGCATCCTCACCACTGCGGGGATTCCGTACGAGCAGGATGACTACGGCAACATCATCGCCCGGCTGACACGAGGGAACGAATCACCCGATCACCCTGAGCTTATCCAAGGGCGCCCGATCGCCCTCGTTGCCCACATGGACCACCCGGGGTTTGAGATCATCGATGTCAATGATGGGCGGTTGACCCTGAAGATGATCGGCCGCGTCTCGGACGTCATCTATGAACAGCAGGTTGACCTTGTCGTCTACTGCGCCGACGGCTCATCATGCGCCGCCCGGACAACCGGCCGGGACGGCGATCCGGAGGCGCGCATCCTCTATGCCGACCTCACGCAGCAGAGTGAGCTTGCTCTGCCCGCCTATGCAGTCTTCGACCTTGTCGCGTATGAACTAAGCGACACCAGGGTTATTGCACGCGCTCTCGACGATCTTGCGGGTTGCGCGGCTACCTTGAGCATCCTGGAGACGCTGGTCACCGAAAGTGGACCGGTTGACGTATTCGGGGTATTCACCCGCGCAGAAGAAGAGGGTCTCATTGGAGCGCGCCTGTTGGCCGCCGACGGCTCTCTTCCAAAGGACACGCTGGTCGTCTCGATAGAATCGTCCAGGACACTCCCCGGCGCAGAGCAGGGAAACGGCCCCGTCATCCGCGTCGGCGACGCGCTCTCCACTTTTTCGCAATCCGCAGAAGCCGTCTTGCAAGCCGCGCGAGTGACACTTCAGCAGAGGGAGCCACCCATTCCGGTTCAACGGCAGCTGATGTCCGGCGGCGTCTGCGAAGCATCGGTCTTTGTTGCGCACGGCTATGAGTCCACCGGCGTTGCGTTCCCCCTGGCCCACTATCACAACGGATTCGGCGAGGATTCCATACAGGCGGAGAACATCGCCATCAGCGATTTCCTGGGGGGCGTAGAGCTTCTGCTGGAGGCCACCCGCTCCATGCATGTTTCAGAGCGGGAGACGCCCGGCGGCGCTCAATCCCGATACGCGCGACTCCGCACCGCGCCGGAGGAAGAGGGGAATCGGCTTCGCTCACTGGCCACACGGGCCGGATGACAAGCAGGCTGCCGGTGGGACGGTGTCGCAATCACACGTAGCACGTTGTGATTCCATCCTCTACGATAAGAGCAGGGACCAAGCATGCTAAGGCAAGTCTGGCTTTATGGGCGAATCCTCAATGGCACAGCCCTTGGCGTAGGGGTTGCCTACATTATTGTCCGTGAGGTTCAGCTGGGGGAGTTGTTGGAACAGCTCTCCGCGTTCAATTGGTTCCTGTTGATCCCCGTCATGGGTGTCGTCGTTGCCAGCAACGCCATCCGCGCTGTCCGGTGGAGAATGCTCTTCCATGGCCGAGCGCCCAGCGCGACACTGCTCTTTTTCGTCGAGAACACCGGCCAGGGCCTCAATAACCTCTCGCCGATTCGCGTCGTCGCAGAACCGATCCAGTTTGGGTACATCGCGCTGAGAGAAGGATATGACAGGGGGGCGGTGCTCGCATCCATCGTTCTGGGTCGTGTGTCAGACCTGTCAATCACGCTCTTAAGCCTTGCAGTCGGTTTCGCGATATTCGCGCCGGGGGGCGCGGGGTATCTCAGCGTGATCATTCTCCTGTTGGTCGCCGTGCTTGTCGCCGTCGCGGTGCTTTCCCTGTTCACCCACAAGATCACGTGGTTTGACCGGTTCCCCGTCGTGCGAACGTATTCAGCCGCGTGGCAGGAACTCATCGCCCAGCCGGGGAAACTGGCCTCCGTGATGGGCGTAACGCTCGTGACGTGGATGACACTGGGCCTGGCCGCCTCTCTTGTAGCGTTCAACAAGGAGCTCGCGCCGAATAATTCGGAGAACATCCTTGAGGTCTATGTCATCATCTACGTGGTGGTGCTTGGAACGATGACGTTGGGGTCAATCTTGCCGGGATTGCCATCCGGCATTGGCCCGTTTGAGGCAGCCGCAGTCGCTTTCCTGGGATTCTACGGCGTCGGCAAAGAGGCGGCGTTGGCGTTCGGCCTCATCATCCATGCCGGCTTCTTCATTCCGCCGATTATCATCGCCATCGGCACCCTGATCATGTTTGGTCCTCCGTGGTCGACGCGGCATCGGATGCGGCGTCTCCGCCGCGAGCGGCGCGAAGCTCGAAGAGTTTTCTCAACCAGAAGGGCAACGCAAGAAGGAGACCGATAACCACCCCTCCATACAGATACCCGGCATCCTCCACCGCTATGATCTCAGGCAACTGGATATCCGTGAAGCTTGACACCGCGGTTATACCGAATGCGATGGCGATTGTCGCGCCGCCTGTCCACCCCATGTTCTTTGTCAGGAGCAGCATGGGAAGACCAACGAGGCCCGCCGCTGCGGCCGGGCCCAGCATGAGCCCGCATATGCCGCCAAACGCAGCGGCCAAACCGGCCCCGCCCCTGAACTTGAGAAACAGGGAGTATTGGTGGCCCCACAGAGCGCCGGCTCCTGCAATCACCCCTCCCGTTGGACCAAGATCAAGAACACGGTCGGCAATCAGGACCGGCAAGAGCCCTTTCAGTATGTCAACGACGGCAACGAAGACGCCGACGCGGGGATCGATCTCCCGGAACACGTTGGCCGCCCCGGGATTCTTCGTTCCCAGGTCACGCACGTCAACACCGGCGACGAGCCGTGACATGATGACGGACGTTGGGAAGGAACCAATCACATACGCCCCAATGAGGGCGCCCACCGCCAGGACCACTTCGTTCATCTCCATCAATTCCTCCGGCAACGTCGCTTACAGGGGCATACGTTTGATATGCGTCGTCCTTAAGCGTAGCGCAAAGGCCCGTTGGACGGATGGAGTAAACTCGCTACAGGCTACAATCATTCGGGAATCGGGGCGAAGAATTGGGCAACAGCCTCTTGGGATCGGTTGGTCTGCGGCTGGCCATCGCCATTATCACGCTGGCAGCCGGTGTTTACCTCATCCAGGGCATATCCGACCTGTTCAGTGTGCTGTTTGATGTCCTGATTCTCATCTTCCTCGCATGGATACTGTCTGCCGCGGTGCGTCGTCTGGCGAATATTGTTGAGGTCTACGTTCCGCAGCCGACGTGGGCGGCGGTCCCCATCGCGTACCTCATCATCTTGCTCCCTGTTGTTGCGCTGATCGGACTGCTTGTTCCGCTGACCATATCCCAGACCGTCAACCTGTCCGAAGACCTGCCTGATTTTGCCGTCAGACTTTCGGGTTTCATGTCATCGATCAATGAGTTCTTTGATTCGCTCCGGGTAGCAGGGGGCGGCGAAGAAGCCGCCACCACCGACCCGCTCCTTGCCTTCAGCTCCACGGCGAGCGCATGGGTGCAGGACAACGCGCTGGGCATCGTCGGCAGTACAACCAACATCCTGATCCAGACCATCTTCTGCATCTCGTTGTCGTTCTACATGACCATCGAGCGGGAGCACCTCCGGGAGCTGTTTTACAGGCTCCTGCCGGTGGAGTACCACGAACGCGCCACCGTGGTTCTGACCCACCTGGACAGAACGTTCTTTTCGTACCTGAAGGGGATCTCCATCGTTGTTGCGCTTTACTCCGTGGCTATCACGACGATCATGTTGGTTGCAGGGCTGCCCTTTGCGCTGCCGATTGGAATCACGGCAGGCCTCGTTCAGCTGGTTCCAATCATCGGCGAAATCGCTGCCATCGGGACACCGATCATTATTGCATTGCTGACGGGATCCGTGACGACGGCAATCATGGTGGCAGTTGCCCTGATTTCGTGGAGCCTCTTCATGAACAACTTCGTTCTTCCACGTGTCTATGGCAGGGCTGTGCGTATGCCCGGCCTCCTCGTGCTGTTGGCGGTGGTGATTGGCACGCGATTCGCGGGCCCGTGGGGAGCCATGCTTGGCGTTCCCGTGGCGGGCTTTATCTATTCCCTGGTCTTCGCGTGGGGAGAGTTGAGACAGAACCATGACGCCGAAGCAGCCGAGCCTTCAGCGGAGGAGAGGGAGACGACAACCGACGAACAAACCACCCCCGATGAAGAGACAATCGAACCATCAGACACACCCGCCGAGAATTCCAACGACCGCGTCCCTGCGAACGGCAACGGGACCAGGCTGCGAACGCCGGGGCGGATCCTGGCCAGCATCCGCAATATGATTTCCCGCTAGTTCCCCTCAAATCCCAGCCCCATATCCTTCATGCTGGCAAAGCGGGCCCCGTCGTTATGGGCGACAATGACGTGGTCGAGTACCTTGATGTCCAGTGCTTTGCCCGCCTCAACAAGAAGGCGTGTGGTGCTTTCGTCATCCGGGCTTGGAGTTGGGTCTCCCGACGGATGGTTATGAACGACGATGATGTTGGGCTGGTTTCGCCGCACCGCTTCCCGGAATACCTCTGCGGTTCGTACATGCGCTGCGTTGACGGTTCCGCGATACAGGCTCTCTGTATGCACCACGTGGTTCCTCGTGTCCAGCACGAGAACGCGCAGTTCTTCATGGTCCAGGAAGACCATGTCTGAGCCCACCAGGTTATAGATATCCTGCGGCCCGGAGATGATTGGGCGCTGCTCCGGCGACTCAACCTGGAGCCGTCGTCCCAGTTCCAGCGCAGCCTTGATCTGTGCGGTCTTGGCGACTGCCATGCCGGGTTGGCTGGCAAGTTCGTCAAATGTCGCCTGGTGGAGTCCTTTGAGCCCGCCAAGGTCGCGCAGCAGTCGTGTTGACATGCTGACGACGCTCTCATTGCGCCTGCCGACACGGAGAAGGATCGCAAGAAGCTCGGAATTGCTCAGGGCCTGCGCGCCCCGGTCTCTCAGGCGCTCACGCGGCCTTTCATCGGACGGTACGTCGCGGATCAGGATAATGTCTGAATCGGTTGCAGGCGGCTCATAACGACCGTTTGTGGTAGCCATGGCTCAGTGTAGCACATGTGAGCCAATCAGAGCTTCGTTCACCCGCCTTTACCATCTTCGGGTTGCGTCCAGGAGCTATTTGTGTGGCGTGGCGCGAGGGCTCGCACTCACGCAGAGGGGCGGTCTATGGACCGCCCCCGGCAGGTTTCCCGTACAGAGAATCTAGGTGATGTCGACGGCTGCGCCGACGCCCTCAAGCTTGGACTTGATCGTGTCGGTCTCGTCCTTCGCGATGTTCTCCTTGATGGCCGCAGGCGCGGATTCCACCAGTTCCTTCGCTTCCTTGAGGCCAAGGCCGGGCACCAGCTCCCGGACGGCCTTGATGACCTCAATCTTGTTGGGGCCGATGTCCTTCAAGGTCACGGTGAACTCGAACTTCTCTTCCTCAGCCGGGGCCGCGGCATCTCCACCACCCGCTGCCGGAGCAGCTGCAACGGCGACAGGCGCAGCTGCGGTCACGCCGAGCCGCTCTTCAAGCTCTTTGACCAATTCGGCAAGATCAAGGACGGACATGCCCTCGATTGCCGCAACAATCTCATCCTTTGTCGCCATCGTGTTAGCTCCTCTCCTCCAGTTGTCTGCGTCTTTGATCCAGGACATTCACAATACTGCTCAGATGAGTATGCAATACACTGACCAGCCGTTGGCTCACGCCGTTCATCGCGCCCATCACCTGCGCCAGCAGCACCTCCCGTGGCGGGAGTGAGGCCAATCGCTCAAGCTGCGTTGGGGAAACGACTCGATTCTCCAACACCGCGTTTGTGATCCGCAGCTGCATCCTGTTCGTTCGGACGTACGTCGTGAGAGCCTGGATGACGGGCATCGGGTCTTCCCGCGTCACAATCAGGCCGACGGAACCGTCCAGCAGGCTGCCGATCTCGTCCCGCTGTCCCAACGACTCAGCCGCACGCAGGACAAGGCGATTCTTGACGATGCGGTAGCGCGTGTCATTGATGCGCAAGGCGCCGCGCAGCCCTTCCATCTCCCGCACGGAGAGCCCTGAGTGGCCCGCGCCGATGATAAGGGACGCGCCGTCAAGGAACTCAGTGAGTTCCTGCACCTGTTCGATCTTCTTTGCTGCTGGCATGGCGTCGTCTTTCGATTACATCAGTTAGTCAACAGGTTGGAGGGCGCTTGCCGCAATGGGATCGATGCGGACACCGGGCCCCATGGAACTGGACACGCTGACGCTGCGGATGAATTGACCACGAACCACCTCCGGGCGGGCCTGTGTGATGGCGCTCACGAGAGCGGCCATATTCCCCATCAGGTTCTCCGGCTCAAAACTCGCTTTCCCGATTGGGCTGTGGATGATGCCTGTCCGGTCAAGCCGAAACTCAACGCGTCCCTTGCGCGCTTCATCGATGGCGCGCGGCAGATCCTGCGGCTGCACCACAGTATTCCCTCGCGGGCTTGGCATGAGACCCCGGCGTCCAAGAACGCGCCCAAGCCGACCGATGCGGCCCATGATGTCCGGCGTTGCAAGCGCAACGTCGAAGTCCGTCCAGCCGCCCTCGATTCGCTCGATGAGATCATCGGAGCCTACGTAGTCGGCGCCGGCTTCATTGGCCAGCCGCTCACCCTCTCCCTGCGCGAACACGAGGACGCGGACTGCCTTGCCGAGTCCATGCGGGAGGAGAGCGACGCCACGCACCTGTTGATCCGCCTGCCGGGGATCAACATTGAGGCGTATATGCAGCTCGACGGTCTCGTCGAATTTCGCGGTGGCGGAATCCTTGACAAGGCCTATCGCGGCATCCGGCTCGTAGAACGTCAGGTGTTCAACCTGTTCGGCTGCCTGGTCGTATCGCTTGCTGTGTTTTGGCATTTGTCGATTATCCGTGGGTTAGTCTCTAATGTCGATGCCCATGCTGCGGGCGGAGCCCATCACCATCTGCATCGCGGCTTCAACATCATCCGTGTTCAGGTCTTCCAGTTTTAGCTGCGCGATCTCCCGCACCTGGTCTCGCGTGACTGTCGCGACGCGTTCCGTCCGCACGTCTGAACTGCCCTTTTCGACACCGGCGGCCTTGCGCAGGAGATCGGACGCGGGTGGCGTCTTGGTGACGAACGTGAACGATCGATCCTCATAGATCGTGATGTCAACGGGAATGATATTACCGGTCTGGTCCGCCGTCCGCGCGTTGTACTCCTTGACGAACCCCATGATGTTCACACCGTGGGGGCCAAGGGCGGTGCCGACGGGTGGGGCGGGCGTTGCCTTGCCTGCCTGGATCTGCAGACGCACTACCGACCGTACTTTGCGTGCCATTCTTTCTTGTTACTCCGTTGGGTGGTATGTCGAGTCAAATAACTATCGGTTGAAACCGTTACAGCTTCTCAATCTGCAGGAAGTCCAGTTCCACGGGCGTCTCACGACCGAAGAATGAGACCATGACGACGACCTTGCCGCGATCCGGGCTGACTTCCTCAACCGTGCCGATGAAGTCCAGGAACGGGCCGTCCGTAATCCGGACGCTCTGCCCCTTCTGGTATCCCACGCGAACACGCGGCGCTTCCTGCTCCATCTGGTCCAGGATGGATCGCACTTCGTTCTCATCCAGCGGAACCGGCCTCGGCGGATCACCGCTGCTCACGAAACCGGTGACGCCGGGGGTTTCCCGCACCACACGCCACGTGTCATCAGTCATCAGCATCTCAACAAGGATGTAACCGGGGAACACTTTGCGCGTGACGGTGCGCTTCTGCCCGGAGCGGATCTCGATCTCATCCTCCGTGGGCACGATGACACGATAGACCCGGTCCCTGACGTCCAGCGAGTCGATCCGGTTTTCGAGGTTGCGTTGAACGCGATCCTCCTGCCCGGAGTACGTGTGAACCACGTACCAGTGGACCTTTTCTTCAACAATCTCGCTCTGCTGGGAGGTCATGGTCTGCCTGTCTTAACGAACGCCTAGACGCCCAGGATGAACTCGGTCATCAGGAAATTGAAGACGTAGTCCACGCCGCCGAGGAATAACCCGACAACTGCGGAGACGACCAGCACCATGATGGTGAGGCGGACGGCCTCTTCCCGGGACGGCCACGTCACACGCCGGAGCTCGGTGATGACCTCACGGGGCAGGCGTGTGATAGCTCCGCCGCTAGGACGGCGTCGACTTGTTGTCTGCGTGCGCGTGCTCATTGGATGTAGCGCGTTATCCGCCTACCGGACTTCCCGATGCAGGCGACGGCCATGACACCGCGGGCAGAACTTATTGAGTTCCATCCGCTGCGTGTCATTGCGGCGATTCTTCATCGAGGAGTAATTGCGCTCACGGCATTCCGTGCACGCCATGGTGATAACAATGCGGTTTCCCTGTTTCTTTGCCATGGTTGCCTCGTTGGCCGTGAGCGCCTCTCTCCTGCTCGCCGTTCTTACTGGATGATGCCGGTAATCACGCCGGAGCCAACGGTTCGGCCACCCTCACGGATGGCGAACCGGAGTCCCTCTTCCATCGCGACCGGAGTGATGAGCTCGATGCGCATCTCCACGTTGTCCCCGGGCATCACCATTTCCGTGCCCTCTGGGAGGTGCGCGGAACCTGTAACGTCCGTGGTGCGGATGTAGAACTGCGGCTTGTAGCCATCGAAGAACGGGGTGTGACGCCCGCCCTCATCTCGCGTCAGGACATACACCTGCGCCGCCGCCTGTGTATGAGGCGTGATGGAACTCGGCAGAGACACAACCTGGCCTCGCTCAACGTCATCGCGTTCGATGCCGCGCAGCAACAGGCCGACGGCGTCGCCGGGCTCCGTTTCGTCAACAGTCTTGTGGAACATCTCGATCCCGGTGACGACGGTCTTGCGCTGCTCGCCGAAACCGACAATCTCGACCTCTTCGCCAACCTTCATGACACCGCGCTCAACACGGCCTGTCACGACCGTGCCGCGGCCCTTGATGCCAAACACGTCCTCGATGGGCATCAGGAAGGACTGGTCACGCGGGCGCTCCGGCTCCGGGATATAGGAGTCAACGGCCTCCATCAACTGGAGGATGGAGGCGTATTCCGCCGCGCCCGCATCGGTGGAATCGCTCTCCAGTGCCTGCAGGGCGCTTCCACGGATGAACGGGATATCGTCGCCGGGGAAGTCGTACCGCGAAAGGAGTTCGCGGACTTCCATCTCGACGAGCTCAAGAAGCTCCTCGTCATCCATCATGTCGACCTTGTTGAGGTAGACAACGATGCGGGGAACTTCCACCTGCCGGGCGAGAAGAATGTGCTCTCGCGTCTGCGGCATGGGGCCGTCAGGAGCGCTCACAACGAGGATCGCGCCGTCCATCTGCGCCGCGCCGGTGATCATGTTCTTGATGTAGTCGGCGTGGCCGGGACAATCGACATGCGCGTAATGGCGAGTGGCCGTTTCATACTCGACGTGGGCGATGTTGATCGTCACGCCGCGAGCCCGCTCTTCAGGGGCGTTGTCGATGGAATCAAAGGGCCGAAAGTCGCTTGTGCCGGCGAGGTTCAGCACCTTGGTAATCGCTGCGGTCAGCGAGGTCTTGCCATGGTCAACGTGACCAATGGTCCCGACGTTGAGGTGCGGCTTGTTCCGCACGAACTTCTGCTTCGCCATTCCCTCCCGTCCTCCTTCGAGCTGGAGCCCACAACCAGATTCGAACTGGTGACCTCGTTCTTACCAAGAACGTGCTCTACCGCCTGAGCTATGTGGGCCTCTCTCTCCTTTGCGGTATTTCCTCTTCCTTCTCAATACACTGTTGTGCCTGCGGGCGGCATACGCGTGATGCTGGAGCCCGAGAGGGGATTCGAACCCGCTAACCTGTCGATTACAAATCGACTGCGCTACCCTTGCGCCACTCGGGCCCGGGCCCTTCTCCATTACGCCACAACAAAAGGAGCTAGCGGTTGCTAGCCCAGTTCAGTATGAATTGCAGGCTATCAATCGTCAAGTAGACGACACGCCTCAGAGGAGCGAATCCTCGGCGGCGCGGCGCACCATGTCATAGACACGACTCAGCGGCATTGATGACTGTTCTGCCAGCCGGCGGCAGTCCTCATATTCCGGTGAAATACCGATGCTCTCGCCGTCGGGCGAGAGGCGCTTGATCTTGACGCCCGCAGGGCCGAGCGGGGTCTGGACGACCACCGATTCCCTGACCGCCTCATAGCGCGTGACGGGGGTGATGCGAACGCCAAGCGTGGTCGTTTCACGGAGCAGCTCATGGACGATCGCGTCCTTCTCGGATTCCGGCGCGATGGCGCTCAGGATAACGCCGGGGCGTCCCTTCTTCATCTGGACATTCTGGAGCCAGACATCCCGCGCCCCTGCCGCCATCAGACGCTCGCGAACATAGTCATAGATTTCGGGGTTCATATCGTCGATGGTGGTCTCGATCATGGCCATCTGCCTGGCCGGCACGGGTTCATTTGCTGCCTCTCCGACGATGAGGGTGACGATGTTTGCCCTGCCCTTTGGGTCTTTCGTCCCCGCGCCGTAGCCGACGGAGTGAACCGCGCTCATGGCAGGGGGAGGATCAAAGGAGGCGAGCGTTGTGACGATGGCCGCGCCGGTGGGAGTGACCAGTTCACCGGTCTGCCGGTCCTCACCGGTCGTGGGCGGCGGCAGTGCGGGCGCTCCGGCCAGTCGCATCATTTCCAGCACGCCGGGGGCCGGTACCGGGAGTATCCCGTGATGGGTGGTCACGCGGCCGGTTGCCAACGGGAGACCGGTGGAGTAGAGGGTTTCGATTCCGAGTTCATCCATCCCAACGAGCGTTCCAACGATGTCAATGAGCGTGTCCGCCGAGCCGAGTTCCGCGAGTTCCACGGTCTCGGCGCTGCCGCCGTGGACACGCGCTTCCGCCTCGCCGATGCGGCGCAGGACAGCGACTGCTCGTTGAACCACGCTCGACGGCAGATCGGCGCGCTCAACACGGCCAACGAGGTCGGTCAGGTGCGTATGGCCGGCGGGAGCGTCGGCAGCGCCGCCCTCAATCGCGATGTGTGTTGCGTGGATGCCGGCCCGGAGAGTCTCGGTCGGTTCAAGGCTGATCGTCGTGTCGGGAAAGACCTGCCCGATGGCCGTGCTCATTGCGTCAACGGGCGCTCCGGCGTCCACAAGCGCGCCAAGCAGCATGTCGCCGCTGACGCCGTTCGCGCATTGCAGCCACGCGATTCGCATGTGGCGAGGTCCCTACCCGCTCCGGTTGATCGATGCCGCCGAGCCGTTTTCGTTTGTGGGGATTGCAGCGAGTCGCGTGTTCAGGCTGCCGGTCTTGTATCCGGCGAGGTCCAGTGTGACGAAGAGATAACCCAGTTCACGGATGTGGTTGATCAGTTCCTCGCGCAGATCATCGGCGATCAGGCGCTGCATATCCTCCGGCGGGACTTCGATCCGCGCAATTGCGCCATGATGGCGCACGCGAACCTGCCTGAAGTCCTGCTCATGGAGATATTTCTCGGCGCGGGCGATCTTGTCGAGCAACTCGAACGAAACGGGCGTGCCCAATGGAATACGGGAGGCGAGGCACGATTCAGCGGGCTTATCCCAGTTGGGCAGGCCGCGCTCGCGGGCCAGTCGGCGGACCTCGTCCTTGGTCAACCCGACCTCCACAAACGGGCTGCGGACACCCTGCTCGTCCTTCGCCTTGAGGCCCGGGCGCACGTCTCCCAAATCGTCGGTGAGTGTGCCGTCGATGACCCACGGAATCCCGCGTTCCGCGGCAATCGCGCCCAGCTGCGAGAACAAGTCGACGCGACAGAAGTAACAGCGGCGGCCATCGTTGGCCGCAAAGCCCTCCATGTCCAGTTGGTCGGTATAGAAGAACTCGTGGCGGGCGCCCAGGAATGCGGCAATGTCCCGCGCGTCTTCCGCCTCCGAGTCGGCGAACGTGGGCGAGAGCGCGGTGACCGCAAGAGCGTCCTGGCCCAGAACGTCAACCGCCTCGGCGAGAAGAAGGCTGGAATCCACGCCTCCTGAAAAAGAAACGATCATTGAACCCATTTCATGGAGCAGAGCGCGCAAATTCTCACGCTTCTCTGCAATCTCAGGAGAGTGGACAGGATTCCCGTTCATGGTTTCCTCTCACGCTAACCCTCTCCCGGGCGGAGAAGGGACTTCAAATTCCTGCGAGGACGGATACTCGGAGAGGGCCTCCTCGACGGCTTCGTGGAGCGTGGAGGCGGGGATGACGCCGATCGGCACGTCAGAGGATGAGACGGCGTCCGATGGCGCGATGATGCGGCGGTAGCCACGGCGGGCAGCCTCATTGATGCGGCGTTGGAGTTGGGGAACACGCCGGATGTCTCCGGTCAGGCCGATCTCTCCGACTGCGGCGAGATCCGGAGCGGCGGGAACGTCACGAAGGCTTGAAACGATGGCGAGCGCAATCGCAAGGTCCGCGGACGGACTTGTAATGCGCAGCCCGCCGATGGCGTTGACGATGACATCGTGCTTTCCAAGCGGCAGCCGCAGGCGTCGTGACAGCACAGCGCAGATGAGCAGGAGACGGTTGAGATCGACGCCCGTCGCCATGCGCCGCGGGTCGGCCCCGCCGGACGGTGCAACGAGGGCTTGAATCTCCACCAGCAGGGGACGGGTGCCCTCAAGGACGGGAGTAACGATGGAACCGGGCGCGGTGGACGTTCGTTCCTGCGTGAGGGCGGCGGAGGGATCATCAACTTCCCGGAGTCCCGTGTCGGTCATTTCGAGGACGGCGATTTCATCCGTGGAGCCGAAACGGTTCTTGACACACCGCGCAACGCGATAGGGGCCGAGGCCTTCACCCTCCAGGTAGAGGACAACGTCAACGGCGTGTTCCAGCACGCGGGGGCCCGCAATCGCGCCGTCCTTGGTCACGTGGCCGGTCATGATGACGGACACGCCACGGCGACGCCCCCACTCAACGAGCCGCGCGCCGCACTCCCTCACCTGCGCGACACTGCCCGCTGATGACGATGCGTCAGTTCTGAGTGTCTGAACGGAGTCCACGAGCAACAGGTTTGGCGGGCTGTCGCTGAGGGCGTTCAGGAGCGCGTCGATATTCGTCTCAGACAGCAGCGTTACGCCGTCGCCCTTGAGGGAAAGGCGTGCGGCGCGCAGGGCGATCTGCTCCGGGGATTCCTCACCGGCCACGTAGACCACACTCGCTCCCGTTTCACCGAGCGCCGAGGCGATCTGCAGCAGCAAGGTTGACTTGCCGATGCCGGGCTCGCCGCCTAACAGGGTCACGCTGCCCGGCGCCACTCCGCCTCCAAGAACGGTCATGAGTTCCGGCATCGTGGACACCGCAACCCGCGACGGCTGCGCGGCGGCCTGTTCCATGAGTGACGTCAGCGCGGCAGGAGGAGCAGCCTCAAGGGCGCCAATCGTTCGTCCGACGGATTCCGCCGTGACCTCAACAAGAGACCCCCACGTCTCACATCGGGGGCAGCGTCCCTCCCAACGGGACGACTCCGCTCCACAAGCCGTGCAGCTATAGGCAATGCGCGGTCGTGGCATCGTGCCAGACCCGACCGTCAGCTAGCCCGCCACCTCGACGGTCTCGGGAGCTTCGGGGGTTTCGGGTGCCTCAGGAGTATCGGCGGCGGGCTCAATCGGGTTGACCGGATCGCGCTCGGCCGTCGTGACGACAACCTCTTCATCCACATAGTCAACGCGAACCGTGTCTCCCTCAGCAATGTCGCCGCTCAGGATTTCATCGGAGAGCCTGTCTTCGATCATGTCCTGGATGACGCGCCGGAGCGGTCGTGCGCCGTATGTCTCGTCGTAGCCCTTCTCGCCCACGTAGTCGCGCAGCGCGTCGGTGACCTCGATGTTGATCTTCTTGGTCTCCAACTGCTTCTCCACGTCCTTCATCATCAGGTCAACGATCTGGCGGATGTGCTCCCGATCCAGGGAGTGGAAGACGACCTGCGCGTCGATGCGGTTGAGGAACTCGGGGCGGAAGAACTGCTTGACCTCATCCAGCACCTTGTCCTTCATGCGATCATAGCTCTGACGGCGCACGTCGGTCTCGTCACGGGCATAGGAGAAGCCGATGTTGGAGTTCTTCTTGATGACCTCCGCGCCGATGTTGGACGTCATGACAATGATGGCGTTGCGGAAATCAACCTTGCGGCCCTTGGCGTCCGTGAGGTGGCCGTCGTCAAAGATCTGCAACAGGATGTTGAAGACCTCAGGGTGGGCCTTCTCGATCTCGTCGAGCAGGATCACGCAATAGGAATTGCGGCGCACGGCCTCCGTCAACTGTCCGCCCTCATCAAAGCCGACGTACCCGGGCGGCGCGCCAACAAGTCTCGCGACGGTGTGGCGCTCCATGAACTCCGACATATCAAGCCGGATGAGGGAGTCCTCCGAACCGAACATGAACTCGGACAGCGCCCGGACAAGCTCGGTCTTGCCAACGCCGGTCGGTCCAAGGAACAGGAACGTGCCGATGGGGCGGCGCGGGTCCTTGAGGCCCGCCCTTGCGCGGCGGACGGCCTTGGAGACATTGATGATGGCCTCATGCTGGCCAATGATGCGGTCGTGCATCACCTCTTCCATGTGCAGGAGGCGCTCACTCTCCTCGGCGGCGAGACGCGTGACCGGGATATTGGTCCACATGCTCACGACCTGGGCAATGTCGTCCTCGGTCACTTCCGGTGTCGCGCTCTGTTGCTCGTTCTGCCACTCCTGCTCAAGGCGGGCAATGCGCTCGGCGAGGCTCACCTCGCGCTCGCGCATCTCGGCGGCGAAATCGAAATTAGCGGCAGCGACGGCGTTGTCCTTTTCGGCGCGAACGCGTTCAAGCGCCATCATCGCCTCCCTGACGGAGAGTGGCATGGACGACGCGCGAATGCGGACGCGGCTGGCCGCCTCATCGATGAGGTCGATGGCCTTGTCCGGCAAGAATCGGTCCGCGATGTAGCGCGAGGCGAGCGTGGCAGCGGCCTCAACGGCCTCATCCGTGATGGTGAGACTATGGTGCTCTTCATACTGCCCCTTGACGCCGCGCAGAATCTTGGCGGTGTCGTCGGACGACGGCTCCTCCACGCGAACAGGCTGGAAGCGCCGCTCGAGCGCGGGGTCGCGCTCAACGTACCGGCGGTAATCGTCCAGGGTTGTCGCGCCGATCGTCTGGAGCTCGCCCCGGGCGAGTGACGGCTTCAGGATGTTGGACGCGTCGACCGCGCCCTCCGCCGCGCCCGCTCCGACGAGCGTGTGCATCTCATCGATGAAGAGAATGATGTTCTTGGCAGAACGAATCTCGTCGACGACCTTCTTGAGACGCTCCTCGAACTCGCCGCGGTACTTGGTGCCGGCGACGAGCGCCCCCATGTCAAGCGTAACGAGTCGCGCGCCGCTGAGGCTGTCCGGCACCGGTATGTTATTTGCACCGCCGGAAACATATTCATTCTCGTCCTTAACACCGGCGATGCGCCGGGCAAGAGCCTCCACGATGGCAGTCTTGCCAACGCCGGGCTCGCCGATGAGAACGGGGTTGTTCTTCGTGCGGCGCGAGAGTATCTGTACTACCCGCTCGATCTCTTGCTGGCGGCCGATCACCGGGTCAAGCTGGCCCTCACGAGCAAGATGGGTCAGGTCGACGCCCAATTGATCAAGCGTCGGGGTGCGTGTGCTGGACCGGCTGCCCGTCTGTCCGCCGGATTGGCTCAGGATGCGCTGGGTCTCCTGTCTCACCTTGTCGAGAGTGACGCCAAGGCTCTCGAGGACGCCGGCGGCAACGCCGTCGCCCTCACGCAGGAGGCCGATGAGCAGGTGCTCAGTGCCGATGTAGTGATGTGACATCTCGCGCGCCTCGTCGACGGCAAGTTCAATGACTTTCTTGGCGCGTGGGGTGAGGCCGACGTCGCTTGCCGGCTGCTTCTGACCCCGCCCGATGATAAACGTGACGGCGGATCGAATCTTGGAGAGATCAACACCAAGAGAGACAAGGACGCGCGTGCCGACGCCCTCCGGCTCACGGGCAAGGCCAAGAAGGACGTGCTCCGTGCCGATGTAGTTGTGGTTCAGTTCGCCCGCCTCTTCCTGCGCCAGCGAGAGAACCCGCCTGGCACGTTCCGAGAACTTCTCAAATCTGCTCGCCATTTTCTTCTCCGCTCACCCTGAATATGGGATTCGCGCCCGCGCTTCCAAACCTATGCATCCACCTGGCGTAGGCTGAGTCCCAGCCTGCGCCGCTCCGGTTCGATCCGGAGCACTTTCACCCGCCGCGTATCGCCCTCCTTGATGACCTCACGCGGATGATTGATGTGATGATCCGCCATCTCCGAGATGTGAATAAGGCCCTCTATATTACTTTGCTCCAAACGTGCAAAAGCGCCAAATACTGCAAGACGGGTCACGGTCGCCTCGACGATCTGACCCTCTTGATACGCCTCCACCTCCGCAAGCCATGGATCCGGCTGCGTGCGGCGCAGACTGAGCGAGATGCGGCCCGTCTCATGGTCGACCTTGAGGACATGCACCTCAAGTTCCTGTCCCGTTTGAACAATCTCCGAGGGATGTGTAACGGGTTCCCATGCAAGTTCAGATACGTGGATCAGGCCGTCCGCGCCGCCAAGGTCAACAAACGCGCCGAAATCACGGACGCCCGTCACCCGGCCCTTGCGGACTGTGCCTTCCTGCAATTCAGCAAGCAGGGCTTGCCGCTGTTCAACGCGCATGTCCTGGGACGCGGCGCGCTCTGAGAGAATGGCCCGCTGGCGGCGTCGATTGACCTCGATGACCTTGAACTGGAACTCCTGGCCAACGAGCGTATCGAGAGCCTGCAACTGGTCATCGCCCTCGCCGGACGCGAGTTCGCGATGCTCAGGAGACAACTGGGACAACGGCACGAATGCCTGGACGCCCCGCGTTTCGACGAGGATGCCTCCACGGTTGTGGCCGATGACCTTGCCGGTGATGAGTTCGTCAGATTCCTTTTCTTTTTCGAGTTGACGCCACCCACGCTCGGCCTGCGCGCGATCATACGAGAGCATGTATTGGCCGGCCTCATCGGTTCGCACAAGAGTCGCAACGATGCAATCCCCGGCCTTGAGGGCGCGCGCTTCATCCTCTGGGAGACTGCGCATTTCCCGGTAGGGAATAACCCCTTCGCTCTTTGCGCCGATATTGACGAGAAGTCCCTCGTCGTCAACGTGGACGATGGTGCCCTCCACGGCTTCACCGCGGCGAAGGACGGGCATATTCTGACCTTCGGCCTCCAAGAGGCGAGCCATCTCGCTGTCTTCCGGCCGTTGCGATTCCTGCTGACTACCCTCGATGGGCTCCTGGAGCATCAAGTCCCCTGACGTTGCGCTTGAGCGCACAGTGATGGTGCAAGTATACACCGCAATGACGACTCAGCGCATTTGATTTTCTGCATTTGAAGGTATCGTGATGGGCATGAACGAAGAGTGGCGCCTGGTTTTGGACTCAGGTTTAACCGGGCTGGAAAATATGGCTCTGGATGAGGAGCTTGCCGCGCAGGTGGCGCAGGAGAATTCCGCGCCGGTTGTACGGATCTATCCGTGGCCTTGCCTTGCCGTGACACTGGGGCGTCACCAACCTGCGAACCCGCTGCTGGATGGTGAACGCTGTGACCGTGACGGCATCGAGATCGTACGTCGCCCAACCGGCGGCAAGGCGATCCTGCATCTGACCGGTGACATGACGTACAGCGTCATTGCTCCCGTCGATCAACCACCGTTCTCTCAGGATGTTCTTGCCGGCTACGCAGCGGTCAACCAGGCCTTGGTGGCCGGACTGGCAACGCTGGGCGTTCGCGCAACTATGCGTGATCCCCCGCCGATCTGGCCGGAAACCGGCGTCGACTTTGGCTGTTTCGAGTCGCCGGGACGGCATGAGGTGTACTGGGCGGGCCGGAAGATGGTGGCCAGCGCGCAGCGCCGCACGGCCGGCGTTGTTCTTCAACACGGAACAATTCCGTTGGCGGAGACGGGATCCGGGCTGGCCGACCTCTTGCGGCTTGACCCCGGACGGCGGGAACGGTTCCGGCGTGATCTGAATGACCGGACAGGAACACTGGCGAGCGCACTGGATGTGACACCCGAATTTAGAAAGGTAGCGCACGCATTAAGTGAGGGTTTCGCCCGGGCATGGGGAGTCACCTTGGTGTCATGAGGATGTGGGCAGAGGCCGCAAGAGGCGCAGTTTGGCTGTTCGGGTGTAGATTCTTGAAATGACGCTCGGCCAAAGACTCCGTTCAGGCTCTCACTACAAGTGGTTGGTGCTTGTGACCGTTGGGCTTGGCATCCTGACCAGCACGGTTGATGGCTCTATCACCAATATCGCCCTGCCGGAGCTTGAGAAGGTGTTCGGTGTCGATGCGAGCGTGATCCTGTGGGTAAGCGTCGCGTATCTGCTTGCCAGCATCGGGCTGATGCTGACGCTCGGCAGTCTCGGCGACGCCATCGGCCGCAAGCAGGTTTTCCTGGCCGGATTCCTCGTGTTCGGGGTTGGGCTGATCATCACTCCCCTGAGCACGACGCTGCCGATGCTGTTGTTCGGGCGCGTCGTGCAGGGCATCGGACAGGCGATGATCCTCGCCAACGGAAACGCCCTCGTCGTCGACGCATTCCCGGACACGGAACGCGCCCGGGCGCTCGGCATGGAGAACGCCTTTGTCGGCGTCGGCCTCGCCAGCGGAGCGCCATTGGGCGGGTTCCTGCTGGACCTGTGGGGATGGCAATCGCTCTTCTACACCCGCGCGCCGTTCATGGCGATGTTCTTTGTCATGGGGTTGATCTTCCTGCGGAGCGACCGGCAGGAGGGCCGCCATGCGCGTGTCGATTTCCTTGGCGCGTTGGCGCTCTTCGGTTTCGTCTCGGCGTTCCTGTTGGGCCTCAATCGCGGCCCGAACCTGGGATGGACGGAGCCGCTCATCATCGGGCTGGGCGTGGCTGCCCTCTTGTCTTTCCTCGTGTTCCTCTTCGTGGAATCCCGCCAGCGGCTGCCGCTCGTTGAGATACATATGAGGGGCATCCGCGTCATGAGAGACCACCTGCCCGTCCTGGAGTTAAGCCTGTTCCGCAATCGAATGTTCTCCATAGCAAATAGCGCGAACGCGCTTCAGTTCCTGAGCCAGGGCGCAATCATCATCCTGCTACCGTTCTTCCTGATTACCGGGCGAGGAATCACGGCGACGGAGGCCGGATTAATCCTGGTCACACTGCCCATTGTGCGACTTGGCGTCGCGCCGGTTGCCGGCTGGGCAGCTGACAAGATGTCGTCGCGGACGGTCTCGACTTTCGGTCTGCTTGTCATGACAGCCGCGTACTTCGGGCTGCGGAGCATCGGCGTCGATACACCCATCGCGATATTGATTACCCTGCTGCTGGCCGAGGGGGCGGGCAGCTCGATATTCGGCCCGGGCAACAACAGCGCCATCATGGGTTCCGTACCGCCCTCGCATCTCGGCACTGCGTCAGCCATGCTCGGCACGGTGCGGCAGATCAGCACGGCGACAGGCATCGCGGTCGCCGGAACCCTGTATGCGGTGATCCAGAGCAACGAGGAGTCGCGATTGCTGGAGCTTGGCGTTGGAGCCGGGGACGCCCTCAGTCTCTCCGTGGAAAAGGGATTCCAGGATGTATTGACCATCATGCTGTTTACGTTGGTGGCGGCAATCATTGTGTCTGTGCTGCGAGGACGCGATCCTGCAACAACGGGGCGCGTTCGCGGCTCTCAAGGACGGCAGCAATCCTCTGAATCGACCACAGAGGATTCCGGCGCCCAGGCGAACCGCTAACAGATGCCCTTTACCGAAAGGCTGCGCTCTGCCGGCTACTACAAGTGGCTGGTGCTTCTCACGGTTGGCGTGAGCATCCTCACGAGCGCTTTCGACGTAGGAATAACGAATATAGCGCTGCCCGAGCTTGGACGGGAGTTCGATGTTGAACCGGATGTCATCCTCTGGGTCAGCGTCATCTATCTGCTGGCAAGCCTCGGACTGAGCCTGACGTTCGGCAGCCTGGGTGACGCCATCGGACGCAAGCAGGTCTTTTTGAGCGGCTTTCTGATCTTCGCTGTGGGACTACTCGTCGCGTCGCTCAGCACAACGTTGGCGATGCTGTTGGTTGCCCGGGTGATCCAGGGCATCGGGCTGGCGCTGTTCATCTCCAACAGCGACGCCATCGTTGTCGGAGCTTTTCCTGAAGCCGAACGCGCGCGGGCGATCGGGCTGGAGAACGTCTTCGTGGGAATCGGCCTCTCGACAGGCCCACTGCTTGGAGGATTCCTGCTTGATGCGCTCGGATGGCAGGCGCTCTTCTACACGCGCATCCCGTTCATCCTGCTGTTCTTTGTGATGGGGCTGGTCATCCTGCGAAACGACCGCGCGGAGGGCCGTCACGTTCGATTCGACTTCTTCGGGGCAGTCCTGCTCTTCGTCTTCATGACGGCGTTCCTGCTCGCGCTCAACCGGGGTCCGATTCTCGGCTGGTCCGAGCCTCTCATCATCGGATTCACAGTGGTCACGGTCGCCTCATTTGCCGTATTCATGTACATCCAGTCGAGACCGGACATGATGGTTCTCCAGATTCGCAGGAACGGTATCCGGTTCCTGCGCGAGCGTCTCCCCATCCTCGAGTTGAACCTGTTCCTGATCCGGCAGTTCTCCGCATCGAACGCCACCAACACGCTCCAGTTCATCACGCAGGGGGCGATCATCATCCTGCTGCCGTTCTTCCTGCTGGACGGGCGGGGTCTGACGGCGACGGAGGCCGGCCTGATCCTGGTCACGCTGCCTGTGGTGCGGCTCTTCGTTGCTCCCTCCGCCGGATGGGTGGCGGACAAGGTCTCGACGCGTGTTATTGCAACGTTTGGCTTGATGGTGATGACCGCCGCCTACTACGCGCTGAGCTATATCGGCGTCGACACGCACATCGCCATCTTTGTGACCGTGCTGCTCTCCTTGGGGACAGGCATCTCGATCTTTGAGCCGGGCAACAACACTGCCCTCGTCAGCTCGGTCCCGCCTCATCGCCTCGGCACGGCGTCCGCCATGATCGCCACCGTGCGGCAGGTCAGCCAGGCGACGGGCATCGCCATCGCCGGGACACTATTCGCCGTCATTCAGCGGGATGAGGAGGCACTGCTCCTGGATGCCGGGGTAGATGCGGGAACGGCGATGGCACAGTCGGCAACCACCGGCTACCAGGACGTCATTACGTACCTGACGGTGCTGCTCGTGGCGGCGATAGTCGTGTCTGCGTTGCGCGGGCGGGACCCCGTGCGCGTGCGGGCAGAACCTTAGTCCCTGCCCTCCCCACGGCAGAGGAGGGACTGGTGAGTTGGAACGTCTAGCCGGAAAGACCCTTCACAGCCTCCAGCGCCTCGTTTGCGTGGCGTTCCATGTCGCCGGGGTCATCGATCACATGGCGGAGGACGCCCTCCTTGTCGATGACGTAGGTAACGCGGCGAATCATGCTGCGCTCTTCATTCCACGCGCCGAGCGTCTTGGCCGCCTCATGATTCGGGTAGCCGCTGACGAGCCTGTAACTCAGGCCGCAGTGCTGCGCGAACGCCGCCTGGCTTGGAATCAGATCAACGCTTGAACCCCAGACCTGGGTGTTTAGCTTTCGGAATTCGTCGTGCAGACGCTCGAATTCCCTCAGCTCCCGCTGTCAACCACCTGTGAACGCGGCGGCGTAAAACGCGATGACAAGATTCTCTTCGCCCTTGAGATCGGCGGTGCTGATCGTCTCTCGAAATCCCGACGTAAACGTCAGGTCCGGCAGTTGTTGTCCTACTTCGGGCATGGTCATGGTCTGTTCAATCCCCCGTTTGCAGCGGCTCTCTCAACTATGCCGCATCGTCATCGTATCGCGTTGAGATGCTGTCTGTCAGCGCAGGATGCCCCTTCTCTCCTTTGGCGCGTGGCAATACCACACCCGGCCTGCAATATCATGGCGCGCGACCGAACCGAATGCACGGCTGTCCTTGCTGTCGCCGCGATTATCGCCGAGCAGGACGAACTCATCCTCGCCGATCGTCCACTCCGCGTGATCACCAATATTCGGCCTCGATGGCCCGCGTGACACGTAAGGCTCCGGGAGCGGCTCGCCGTTCACATAGACTGCGCTATCGATGATTTCAATGCGCTCGTTCGGCAGACCGCAAACGCGCTTGATCGATACTCCTCCCGACCCCGGCTCCTTGAATACCACAACGTCACCCCTTTGCGGCGCTCCCCCGGGGAAACGTCGAGATACGAGAACCATGTCGCCCTCCAGCAAATATGGCTCCATGCTGTGGCCGGCCACACGGAACCGGAGGGAACTGAACAGGTCCAGCAGGCGTGGGGGATGCAGCCACCAGGGCATCAGAGGCCTCCTGCACTGCCCACGGCGTTCCTTGCCCTATGAGTGGGGGCTACCGTACAATCTTTCACGTTTGAATCCGCTTGAGCCAACTTGAAAATTGGGGATGTTAGGAGGAAGAAATGTCCGCACTTAGTATAGCCCTGCGAGCTATCGAAAAGCTCTCACCTGCCCGTACCGCCAACGCCCACTGTGACATTCCGTGTGGCATCTACGATCCGCACGCGGCCCAGATTGCGGCGCACACGGTGGTGCGGATGGTGAATCTGATTGAGGACCTGGGCGAGGTCTCCGACGCAGAGTCGCGCAACAAGCTCATACGCTACATCGCCGTCAAGGAAGAGCACGCTGAGCTCGCAAAGAAGGAGCTGCGCATCCTGTGGGGCGACTATTTCCGCCCTGAGCACCTGGAGCAGCACCCGAACCTGCACAACCTGTTCTTCACAGCCATGAAGCAGGGCTCCGCCGCGCGCCAGAGCGTGAGCATGGACAACGCGCAGGCGCTGGTGTCCACGGTTCAAGAGATCGCTGAGATTTTCTGGGCGACCAAGGGCGCGGAGACATCCCGACAGCCGTCTCGCCAGACATCCGGCGGGGAGATCGTCTATCCGGCATAAGCTCCGAGGTCAAATCGGTAGTAAATAGCGCCCTGCTCTACGGATACCCGATCTCCGAATCGAACGGCGGCTCTGACGCAACCAGTCCTGAGACGTTCAGGTACCAGCCGTAGTTGCCGCTCGGAGCGTTGGTTGCTCCGACGTTGAGTGTGGTTTCGGCGGACGTGACGGCGGACGTGGATTCCAGTCCGCCGTGCTCCACGATCAGCTCAAAGGCGAGCCAGGAGCAGATTTCTCCTCCGTCTGAGCCGTCGCATTGGTAGCCTGCCGCATTTCCCTCTCGCGGCACGCCGATCTCGCCGGAGAGAGTCGGCCATTCCGGCTGGGGAAAGACCCGGGCCTCCTGGTAGGTGGGGATGGCGTCCTGCAGCAGCGCACGATCCGCATCATGAGCGCGTTCAGCGAGGATGCCGCGAACGGTCGGCGCAAGCAGGATGGCAAGTCCAACCAGGACAATGATGATGATGAGGGCGGATAGTTCCCTGGTGAACCGTCGCACGATGGGGCCTTATCGGGCCGCCGCCGCTCAGGAGGCTTCGCGCTTGATTTCCAGGCTCTCGCCGGGGGCGAGCGCAACGCGCTTGACGGTGAGATTCATCTTGAGGAGCCAGTACCAGAGAGTACCCTTGCTGATACCGAGCTCTTCGGACATGCCGGGCAAACCGAGTTCGTTGTACATTTCGGGCAAAAGCCGCTCGAGGGGGCGCCCATAGCGCTCCTCAACCTGCTTCATCAGCTTGGTTTTTCCGCGTGCCATTCTGCCTCCGGAGCGTGGCCAGTCTATTCGCGCGGGGGCGGAAATGTCAAGCTTTCCAAGACGGGTTTCAAACCGGGTTCAAAGGCTTGACAGATTGAATATGGCGTCAGTAGGATTTTGGCATGATGAACGGCGCAGGCTATCGCTTTTACGACTTTAGCTACCCCCTGCGGGGTGGGCCGCCGACGTTGCTCGTCTGATTGACGCGTAAAGCACAGGAAAAGGCAAAGCCCCCCCGACTGATGCGGGGGGGCTTTCGTTGTCAGGAGTGGTAGACAAGGCATAGGCCAGGTGGCCGGAGGAAACCGCACGTAATGATCGTCGTAATGCGCAGTGACGCAACACAGGAAAACGTGGACGGCGTCGTCGAGAAGATCCAGGAACTCGGCTACCGGGCGGACGTGGAGCCCGGCGAGTTCACCAGTGTCGTCGCCGTCATCGGCGATACCACGGCAGGGGGCGATGATGTCCTGAGGATCCTGCCGGGCGTGGACCATGTTGTCCGCATCATGAAGCCGTACAAGCATGTGAGCCGGGATTTTCGAAAGCGGGACACCGTCATCGATCTGCCCAACGGCGTGAAGATCGGGCCTACCGCGCCCGTGGCCATGATGGTGGGGCCGTGCGCGGTGGAGTCCGAAGAGCAGGTGCGGCAGGTTGCCGAGATGGACAAGGAACTGGGCTTCACCATCCTTCGCGGCGGCGCGTTCAAGCCACGCACCTCGCCGTATACGTTCCAGGGGATGGGGCTGGAGGGCCTGCGCATCCTGAGAAACGTCGCGGATGAGTACGGTCTGATGGTCATCACCGAGGTGATGTCCGAGATGGACGTGGAAATGTGCGAGGAGTACGCAGACATCCTCCAGATTGGTGCTCGCACAATGCACGCATTCCGGCTGCTCAAAACAGTGGGCCAGACGCGCAAGCCGGTCCTGCTGAAGCGCGGTTTCCATGCCACCATCCGCGAGTGGCTGCTGAGCGCCGAGTACATCATCAGCGAGGGCAATTGGAACGTCATCATGTGTGAGCGCGGCATCCGCAGCTTTGACGATGAATTCTCTCGCAACGTTCTTGACCTCACAGCCGTGCAGATCCTCAAGCGAGAGAGCCACCTGCCCGTCGTCGTTGATCCCAGCCACGGCACGGGTGAACGCGACCTGGTGATGCCGATGGCGAAGGCTGCCATCGCAGCGGGGGCGGACGGGCTTATTATCGAAGCGCACCCGGACCCCACGACGGCGCTTTCTGACGGGGCGCAGTCCTTGCCGGTGGATTGGCTGCCGGAGTTGCAGAAGCAGGTCCACGGTATCGCAAAGGCAATCGGGCGGGAGGTCTAGAACGCAGGAGTCTCAGCATTCTTCGCTGCGCTCGGAATGACATGGCGCGGGGCATGACGCGTGAAAGCGGTGGTTAGTAGAATGCGTAGCAACGGCAGGATGGCGGAGTGGACAAACGCACCAGGCTGTAAACTTGGCGCCCTCAGGGCTACGGGGGTTCGAATCCCTCTCCTGCCACCACTCCGCCCCGATTTCATGACGCCCAGAGGCGTATGTGATGTTGTTTGAGCTTTCAGATGACCTGCTGGAGCGACACCCAACGTATGTTGTGGGCGTCGTATTCGTGCATGACGCGGCCAAGCCCTCCCGGGAAAACGTCGGCACGCTCCAACGCGCGCTGAACGAGGCGGCACAGGCTGCGCCCTGGAGGCTTGGCGGGGCCGGGCTGCACGGTCATCCGGCGATTGCCCGGTGGGAGCAGGCATTTGAGGCGGAGGAAATCAATCCCCGGACTCATATGCCGTCCGTCGCGGCCCTCGCCCAGAGGTGCCTGCGCGGCGACTACGTTCGCTCGATCAACCCGGCAGCCGACATTGCCAACCTGATTTCCTTGAGACACCTCGTCCCCGTCGGCGCGCATGACACGGACGAACTCCCCGGAGACATCACCGTGCGGCTGAGCCGTGACGGAGACACGTTCACTGCTGCAGAAGGTGATGCTGCAGAGGCAGTGTCCGCGGGAGAGCCGGTGTATGCGACGGGCAGCGATGTCCGCACACGTCGCTGGGTGTGGCGTCAGGCGGAAAAGGCGATGACCACACCCACAAGCCGGACTATCGTCTTTCCCGTTGACGGGTTCACAGACGCGACTGCTGAGCGCCTGGAGGCGGCGACACGAGAACTGGCGCTGCTGGCCAGGGCGACGCTCGGCGGAGGTGTTTCCTACGGCTACGTGAGCGCGGACACGACTTCGCTTTCTGGGAATGATGTTTCGCTGACACAGGTGGATGACATCGAGACGGCCACTGCCCTGCTGCAATCTCTCGGATCAATGGACGAGGACGCCGGGTCATATCCATCGCCGCCGGCGGATGAGGCGCTCGCCAAATGGTCGTTGTCGGACCTGCTGCGGCGCGGTCTGCTGGACGGCGTGATCGTCGAGGAGGAATTGCAGGAGGCGCTGGACTCCGGGCGGCAGCTGACGATCTACGAGGGGTTTGATCCCACAAGCACCAGCCTGCACATCGGCCACTATCTTTCCCTGCGCGCGCTCCGGTGGTTCCAACTGCACGGTCACCGTGTAATCATGCTGTTCGGCGATTTCACGGCACGGATCGGCGATCCGACAGGACAGTCCGCGGAGCGCCAACAGTTGACCCGGGAGGAAGTGGCGGCGAATGCGCAGACGTGGCGCGACCAGATCGCCAGGGTTCTCGACCTTGGCGGAGACAATCCCGTTGAGATCAAGTGGAACGGCGAGTGGCTGGACGCGCTCTCACTGCGAGACATGATCGAGATTGCCGCCAACGTGACAGTCCAGCAGCTCATTGAGCGGGACATGTTCCAGGAACGGCTCTCACAACAGCGGCCTCTCCACCTGCATGAGACGCTCTACCCGCTGCTGCAGGGATACGACTCCGTGGCGATGAGCGTGGACGCGGAGCTTGGCGGCCGTGACCAGATGTTCAATATGATGGTCGGGCGAGACCTCGTGCGGAATTACAACGGCAAGACGAAGCACGTGTTGATGACGCCGCTCATCCCGGGGCTGGATGGCCGCAAGATGAGCAAGTCATATGGGAACACCGTTGATCTCACGGAGAATCCCGTCGACATGTTCTTCAAGCTGACGCAGGTCAGCGACGAGTTGCTGCCGATGTTCATGAGCGTGCTCACTGACGCGCCGGATGACGAGATCGAGGCGGTTCGCGGTCGCCTGTCCACTGAGTCCAATCTGCAAGATGCTCGCGAGCGATTTGCTCGAATCGTGACGGAGAGACTGCATGGCGCAGATGAGGCGCAACGGGCCCAGGCAGAGTTCACGCGTGTGGTGGATGAAGGGAACATGCGGCAGGACGTGGAGGAGGTTGTCCTGAAACCGTCGGAAGAACCTCTGACGATCCTGGACGTTGCGGTCGCGACGGGCCTGGCGACCAGCCGCGGCGACGCGCGCCGCCTGATCCAACAGGGCGGCCTTGAGATCAACGACCACCGCCACACCGAGCCCACCCTCCGGCTCTCTCCGGAGGATGTTGAAGGAGCAATCATCAAGATGGGCAAGCGCGGATTTGTGCGGATGAAGGTGGAGCGCGCATGAGTTTCGATAGACCGACTGTGGGATTTCTCCAGCCGGAAGCGACGTTTACACACCTCGCGGCCATCGCCCACTTCGGCCGGGATGCCATCTTCGAACCGATGGAGTCGGAGGCAATCTGCCAGGCGGTTCAGCAAGGTGAGATTGAATACGGTGTATTGCCCATTGAGAACCTGCTTGAGGGAACCGTCGGGGCAACACTGGATTTCGTCGGGGCGACAGACGGCATCAACGTGGTGGCCGAGGTCTACTTGCCCATTCATCACCACTTGTTGACCAAGACATCGCTGGAGCAGGTGACGCGCATCTACTCGCACCCGCAGGCGCTGAGCCAGTGCCGGCGGAGCATCCGGCGCTTATCCGAAGAATTGGGTCGCGAGATCGAGGTCATTGAGGAATCGAGCACGGCGCGTGGAGCGCAGATAGCCGCGGCGTCCGAAGACCCCGGGGCGGCGGCGTTGGCCACGGGCGTCGCGGCGCTGTACTACAGGCTGAAAGTCGTGCGGGAAAACATGGAGGACGGGGCTGAGAACGCGACTCGTTTCTGGGTGCTGGGCCACGACGAGATGCCCGAGGCAACAGGCGGGGACAAGACGACGATCCTGTTCGACGTGGAGAATCAGCCGGGCGCGCTGGTCACGGTGCTCAGCCTGTTCTCGTCGCGCGGGCTGAACGCAACCATGCTGCAATCCCGGCCATCCCGACTCGATCAGCAGGAGGGCTTGTGGGAATACACGTTCATCGTGGAGTTCCTGGGCCACATCGGCGACGCAGGGCTGGCAAAGGCATTCGCAGAGGTTGAGGCCGGACTGGGGACGATCTGCAAGAGGATCCGTCTGCTGGGTTCGTACCCACGGAGTTCACTCACAGAGAATGACTGAAATAGTCAGTGGGGATAGTGTCGGCTGCCTGTCTGACAGTAGAATAGTCTTGGCGGCGGCGATTGATGCCGCCGACTAGCGCGGGAGAAGTTTGGATCTTGCGGCTCGGCTCGTTCGAGTGCCGCATTCTTCTGGAGGATTAGTGTCAATCGTGGCAGGCGAGCGGGCGCGCGCACGCGTCATCACTGAAGTTCAGGTGGCCGAACGATCACTGGATCTGTTGGCCCCACACTTGAGCGAGGAAAGACGCAACGCCATGACCATTGCGGCCCAAACTGTCCGCGAGCGCTTGCAGAATCGAACGATTTTCAATATCAATTCGACGGCGCAGGGCGGCGGTGTGGCAGAGCTTGTGCAGGCCCTGTGCGGGTATGCGCGCGGCGCAGGGACGGATTCGCGCTGGCTTGTCATCGAGGGGGATCCCCGGTTCTTTCAGATCACGAAACGCATCCATAACAACCTGCACAACCAGGCGGGAGACAGCCAACCCCTCACCAGGGACGATCAGGCTCATTACGAGCAGACACTGCTGGAGAATGCGGAGGCGCTGACCGCGCATGTTCGTCCGGGTGATATCGTCATTCTCCACGACCCACAGACCGCCGGGCTGACGCCGCACATGCTGGAAATGGGCGCCCGCGTTATCTGGCGATGCCATATCGGCCATGAATTGCACACGCCCATCGTTGCGTCCGCGTGGGAATTCCTCCGCCCGTACGTCGAGCAAACAGACCTGGTTGTCCTGACCCTTCCGGAGTACGCGCCGGAGTGGCTTGATAAATCGGCATTCAGGGTCATCTACCCGTCCATCGATCCGGCCAGTCCCAAGAATGACGAGATCACGCCGGAGACCACGCGGAGCATTCTGAAGGAGGTTGGGTTGCTCTCCGGGCCCGCGCCGGACGCGCTGCCGCTGTTTCGCCGGGAAGACGGCTCACTGACACCGGTCAGACGCCGCCTCGATATGGTCACAGACGGCGATCTGCCCGCGCCGGATGACCCGCTTGTGGTTCAGGTGGCGCGCTGGGACAGCCTGAAGGGCATGGCGGGCGTGATGCGCGGGTTTGCAGGGTTGAATCATCGTCCTGAGAACGCGCATCTGCTGCTTGTCGGTCCGGCTGTGTCCGGCGTGGCGGATGATCCTGAGGCGGCGCACGTGCTGGCGGAACGCATCGAGCAGTGGCGCGCGCTGCCGGATGACGCGCGAAAGCGCATCCATCTCGCAACCGTTCCAATGGACGATCGCGAGGAAAACGCGGCAGTCATCAATGCGGTTCAGCGACACGCAACGATCATCGTGCAGAAGAGCCTGGCAGAGGGGTTCGGGCTGACGGTGACTGAGGCGATGTGGAAGGGCAAGCCGCTGGTGGCGAGCGCGGTGGGCGGCATCCGGCAACAGATCATCGATGGAGAAAGCGGCATCTTGCTGCCGGACGCGTCGGACGTCGAGGCATGCGCCCGCGCGATCCGGGAACTGCTCATGGACCCGGAAAGAGCGGCGAAGATGGGCGCGGCGGCACGGGAGCGCGCCCGCGAGCTGTTCCTGCCGGATCGTCATCTCCTGCAGTACGCAGAACTTGTTCTGGGAACGATGCCGGAGGCGGCGTAGGCAGCGACTGTCTACCCTCCGAGCGCCCGCGTCACCTCATCCCGGTCAAAGCGCGGCAGCGGAATCACGGTGCCGTCGGGAGCGGCCTTCACGAATCGCAAGCCTTCCGATCGGTCGGTTGCGTGTCCGATGGTGGCGGCGCGGATACCCTCGTCCTGCAGCGCGGCAACAACGCTCGCCGCGCGGTCGGAACGAACACAGATGAGCAGCGCCCCCGAGGCGATGAGTCCAAGAGGGTCAATGTCCAACGCCCGGCAGACCTCGGACGTTTCCGGCAAAACCATGTCCGACAAAGCAGCGAAGTCGATCAACAGACCGACGCCTGAAGCATCAGCCATCTCGTGCAGCGCAGTTGCAACGCCTCCCTCAGTGGGGTCGTGCATCGCGTGAATGGGTGCCGCTCGCACGGCGGTTGCCGCATCACGGACCACGCTTATACCGGGGGAGCGCAGGAATTCTGCGGCGCGTTCGATGATGGCAGGCGAGACGCCTGCGGAACGGAGTCTATCGGCGCTTTCACGGGCAAGGACGGCCGTGCCCTCAATGCCGACGCCCTTGGTCAGGATCATGGCGTTGCCCGGTCGTACTCCGGATGAGAGCGTCTCTTTCCCCTTTGCAACCTCGCCAACCATCATGCCGGCGGCGATTGGGCGGTCAATGCCGTTGGTCACCTCAGTGTGACCGCCAACGAGAGAGACTCCGATCTCTGCGCAGGCGTCCATTGTCTGACGCATGATGTCCTGCGCGAGTTGCGCCGGCGAGCCGTCCGGCAGAATGACGGTCATCACCATCCATCTCGGCGTCCCTCCCGTTGCCGCGATGTCGTTGGCGTTGACGTGCACGGCGTACCAGCCCAACTGGTCCGCGGCGAACGTGATGGGGTCTGAGCTAACGACGAGGTAGTTTTCCCCGCCGTTGTCTATCAGCGCCGCGTCTTCCCCCACACGGGGGCCGAGGACGACGCTGGAATCGTCTCTATTGGTCTGCTCCAGGAGTTGGGCAAGAAGATCAGGGGGAAGCTTGCCAACCCGGAGAGGCGCGCCACGTTCGTCTGTCATAACGTCATTATCCCCTGCCCGGAGTGCAGCGAGGGCCGTCTGTCACAACGGTGGCTCTAGGTCTCGTGGGCGAGTGTAAGCGCATAGACGTTCCTTGCGCCGGCGCGGCGCAGAGCGCGCGCGGCTTCTTTGAGTGTCGCGCCCGTCGTCAGTACATCGTCAATAAGGAGGACAGTTGCGCGTCGGATCTGCTCCGGATCGGGCACGTGGAACGCGCCGCGGACATTCTCGGAGCGCTCCGCTGAATTCATTGCCCGCGCCTGAACGGCGGTCTCCCGCACTCGCTCAAGAGCCGGAACGGCTCGTATACCCATCATGCGGGAGAGTTCCCGCGCCAGGAGTTCGGACTGGTCATATCCCCGCTCACGGAGCCGCGCAGGATGAGCGGGCACGTGAACGATCAGGCCGATTGCGGGGTCCCATTCGCGCGAGACATAGGCCATCTCTGACGCAAGCACCGGCGCGAGGGAACGGAGGCCGTTGTACTTGTAGCGCCGGACAATCTCGCGAACATTGCCCTCATACGGCCACACGGCGCGCGCAGCGCGAATGCCGGGCAGCCTGGGGATGGCATCAGGATCAAGGCGGGGAGGAAACGAACGACGGCACGACTCGCACATGAGGTCGCCCTCCCGTCCACAGAGAACGCAGCGAGGCGGAAACAGCAGGCGGAGCGCAGAGTCGGTAAGGTCGCGCAGTTTCATCTCTAACAGCGGTGGCGAGCGGTTCGGGTGAAGGGGGGGCTCAATTGGCGTCCAATAGGAATCATGTTGACACTCATAGCTGGCAATGGCAAAATCGACACTGCTAAGAAAGGGAGTAGTAGCGCACGTCTAGCGGACAGCGAGCCGGGGACGGTGGAAGCCCGGTCGTGATGACCCGTGAACTCGCCCTGGAGCATCCGAAACGCGGTCTCCGTCCTCAGGATGGAGACAACTGCGTTATGGCGGGGTCGCGCCCGAACAAACGCTAATGAGAGACTCGGCCGCGAGGCCGGGTAAGGAGGGTGGTACCGCGGGATCGCGAAAGCTCCCGTCCCTTCATGGGACGGGATTTTTTAATGACCGTCCCGACTCGGAGAGCGCGGTGGCCTTGGGTTGTCGTTCGAGGTCAACTCCACTCCGGCCCTCCCCCACGAGGGGGAAGGGATCAAGCATAGAGAATGCAACACGCAGATAAGCCGGTAAGAGAGTAGCGAGGAGAATGATGTCAGGCAGGATGCTGGCGGGCGGAGAGTTTGTATGCGAGTCGCTGCAGGCTGAGGGTGTCGACCTGGTTTTCGGCGTTCCCGGCGGCGCGATTCTACCGCTCTACGACCACATATTGAAGTACCCGTCCATTCACCATGTCCTCACCCGGCATGAGCAGGGCGCGGCGCACGCGGCGGACGGCTATGCGCGGGCCACTGGCAAGGTGGGCGTCTGCATCGCAACGTCCGGCCCGGGCGCGATCAACCTCGCCGTCGGGCTTGGAACATCATTCATGGACTCCACGCCCATCGTGGCGATCACCGGTCAGGTGACACGGCCCGCCATCGGCAAGGACGCGTTCCAGGAGACGGATGTGACCGGCGTGACCATTCCCGTCACCAAGCACAATTACCTGGTTCTGAGCGCGACTGATATTCCGCGCGTGATGAAGGAGGCCTTCCACATCGCGCGGTCGGCGCGCCCGGGCCCGGTGCTCGTTGACTTGCCGCGCGACGTGCTGCAGGAGTTCGGTGAGTTCACCGGCTATCCGGAGACCGTGGACGATCTGCCCGGATTCAGGCCCATCACACACCCGGACGCCGAGCAGGTGGAGGCCGCTGCCGAGTTGATCAACGCGGCAAAGAGGCCCGTCATCCTCGCGGGGCGCGGCGTGCTGGTGTCCCAGGCTGAGAAGGAGCTGCAGGAACTGGCCGAGAAGGCGCAGATTCCCGTCATCCCCACCCTGCTGGGCATCGGCTCGTTCCCCGGCAATCACTACCTGTATCTGAGCCTGATGGGCATGCACGGGTCTGCATTCGCCAACCTCGTTGTGGACGAGTGCGACCTGCTGGTCAACGTGGGATCCCGGTTCGACGACCGCATCATCGGTCGGGTGGCGGATTTCGCCCCGAATGCGAAGATCGTGCATCTGAACATCGACCGCTCCGCGATTCACCAGAACGTTGTTGCGGATGCGCCCGTGATCGGCGACGCGAAGAACTCGCTCAAGGCATTGCTGCCGCAGGTTGAAAAGCAGACGAGGACGGAATGGCTCTCCCGGGTGGACGACCTGAGGCGCGAGCATCCGCTGGTGGTCAGGGACTTTGACGGCAAGCCGTCGACGCAGTATGTCATCAAGCGCATCCATGAGATGACGGACGGCAAGGCGTTCATCGTGACCGGCGTTGGCCAGCACCAGATGTGGGCGGCCCAGCATTACGTCACGGACAGGCCGAACAGCTTCATCACGTCTGGCGGTCTTGGCACGATGGGCTATGAAGTTCCCGCCGCCATGGGCGCGCAGATGGGCCTGCCCAATGAGCAGGTATGGTCGATCTGCGGCGACGCCGGCTTCCAGATGACCCTGCAGGAACTCGCGACGATTCGCGACGAGAAGGCGCCCGTCAAGTTCGCCATCATGAACAATTTCCACCACGGCATGGTGCGCCAATGGCAGACGCTGTTCTATGACAAGCGTTACAGCCAGATCAATACAACGGGGCCGGACTTCGTGAAACTGGCGGAGGCGTACGGGATGCTTGGCATCCGCGTTGAGGACATCAAGGACGTGGACTCCGCCATCAAGCGCGCGCAGGATCATGACGGCCCGGTCATCCTTGATTTCATGGTCGAGATCGATGAGTTGGTGTACCCCATGATTCCGGCCGGCCAGTCCGTGAATGAGATGGTCGAGGATCCGTGGACCCAACAGCAGCCGCTGGGCACGGTGGCGCGATGACGATGCGTCGCGTCATCTCCGCGCTGGTCCATGACCGGCCCGGAGTGCTCAATCGCGTGGCGAGCATGTTCCGGCGGCGCGGTTTCAACATCGCCAGCCTGGCCGTGGGCCATTCGGAGAAGGCTGAGTTCTCACGCATGACCATCGTCGTGGACAACGTGCCGGAATCGGCGCTGTGGCAGGTGACGTCGCAGTTGTGGAACGTGGTGGACGTCGTGGAAGTAATGGACATCACGGACGAGGACTACGTGGCGCGCGAGACGGCGCTGATCAAGGTACGGGCGAACCAGGAGAACCGCGGCCATATCGTCGAGATTCTTGACCTTTTCCGCGGCGCGGAGGTTGTGAGCGTCTCACCAAGCACGGTCATCATCGAGATCACGGGGCCGACGGAGCAGGTTGAAAGCCTGCTGGCCCTGCTGGAGCCATACGGGATTCTTGAACTGATGCGCACGGGCCTTGTGGCCCTCACAAAGGATGAAGAAGTACCGCAAGACGGCGAATTTCGCGGCCCGGCGCTCGTGGCCGCGCCGCCGCGACGGGGTTAGGGCCGACTGCGGCTGCCGCACAGAACACACCAGGGCAGGAAGGGCACGATGGCAGACATCTATTACGACAACGACGCGAATCTCGATCACATCAAGGATGAGGTGATCGGGGTTATCGGCTATGGCAGCCAGGGTCACGCCCACGCGCTGAACCTCAAGGACAGCGGCGCGAACGTCATGGTCGGCCTGTACCGCGGCAGCAAGTCGTGGGAACAGGCGGAGTCCGACGGACTGGAAGTCGGAACCGTTGAAGAGGTCGCGCAGCGGGCAAGCATCATCATGATGCTGATCCCGGACACGCGCCAGAAGCAGGTCTATGACGAGTCCATCGCCCCGCACCTGGACGCCGGCAAGACGCTGATGTTCGCGCACGGCTTCAACATCCACTACAGCCAGATCGTGCCGCCCCCGGGCGTGGACGTGACCATGATCGCCCCCAAGGCGCCGGGGCATCGCGTCCGCCAGCTTTTCCAGCGGGGCGTCGGCACCCCTGCCCTGTTGGCAATCCACCAGGACGTGACAGAGGGCGCCCGCGCTCGGGCGCTGGGCTACGCCAAGGGAATCGGCGCGACAAAGGCGGGCGTCATTGAAACGACGTTCGCCGAGGAAACGATCACCGACCTGTTCGGCGAGCAAGCCGTCCTCTGCGGCGGCATCACAAGCCTGGTCAAGGCCGGGTTTGAGACGCTGGTCAAGGCGGGCTATCAGCCGGAGATCGCCTATTTCGAGTGCCTGCACGAGATGAAGCTCATCGTCGACCTCATCTACCAGGGCGGGCTGGAATACATGCGGTATTCCGTGAGCGACACGGCGGAGTACGGCGATTACGTGTCCGGGCCGCGCCTCATCGACGACGGCGCGAAAGAGAGGATGCAGCAGATCCTCGAAGAAGTACAGGACGGGACGTTCGCGCGGCAGTGGATCCTCGAGAACCAGGCCGGCCGCCCAAGCTTCAATGCGCTCAAGGCGGCGGACACGACACACCTCATCGAGGTGGTCGGGCGCGATCTGCGCTCGATGATGCCCTGGCTCAAGGACACCGTCTAACGAGACACTACTCTGATGACTGACATGTCACATACCAGCTCGCCGCGGCGCGCATTGGGCGCCGGATGCGGCGGCAACCTCTACCTTACGGGCGCGCTCATGCTGCGGGAACGCTAGCAGGTGGGCGCGCGCAAACAGGAAAGAGGCGCGGTCTGACAGGCCGCGGAACATCGACGGACAAAGGACATCAGTCATGGTTGAGCAGGAACGAATAACGATCTTTGACACCACGCTCCGCGACGGAGAGCAGGCTGCGGGCGCTGGCCTCAACTGGGAGGAGAAGCTGGAAATAGCCCGCCAGCTTGAGCGGCTCGGCGTGGACGTTATCGAGGCGGGATTCCCCGCCTCATCACCCGGCAACCTTGAAACGGTGCAGCGCATCGCTCGCGAGGTGCGTGAGCCGGTCATCGCCGGACTGGCGCGCTGCGTGCCCGGAGACATCGACGCCGCGTGGGAGGCCGTGCAGGTCGCGGAAAAGCCGCGCATCCACGTCTTCATCTCCAGTTCGGACATCCACCTCACGCACCAGCTGCGCAAGAGCCCCGAAGAGGTCATGGAGCAGGCCATCACGTCCGTCGAGCGGGCGAAGAGCTACTGTGACAACGTCGAGTTCTCGCCCATGGACGCAACGCGGACGGACTGGGACTTCATCTATCGACTTGTGACCGAGGCAATCAACGCGGGCGCAACGACGATCAATATCCCGGACACGGTCGGCTACGCCATACCGGACGAGTTCGGGCGGCTCATCGCCAGCGTGTTTGAGAACGTCAAGAACATCGACAAGGCCATCGTCAGCGTGCACTGCCACAACGATCTTGGCCTTGCGTCCGCAAACTCCATCGCCGCCGTCCAGAACGGCGCGCGGCAGGTTGAGGTGTGCGTGAACGGCATCGGAGAGCGGGCGGGCAACGCCTCGCTGGAAGAGGTCGTCATGGCCATCCACACGCGTGAGGACCTGCTGGGATTCACAACAGGCGTGGACACCACCCAGATCTACCGCGCAAGCCGCATGGTCAGCGACTACACGGGCTTTGCTGTGCAGCCGAACAAGGCCATCGTCGGCCTGAACGCGTTCCGCCATGAGTCCGGTATCCACCAGGACGCCATGCTCAAGGCGCCGATCACGTTTGAGATTATGACGCCGCAGTCCGTCGGTGTGCCGGGCACCGCGCTGGTGCTGGGACGGCAGAGCGGCAGCCACGCCCTGGAGGCCCGCCTGCATGAGCTGGGCTATGACGTGTCCAAGGAAGACCTGGGACGCGTCTACGTGGCGTTCAAGGACCTCGCGGACAAGAAGGAGAGCGTGACGGATCGCGACCTCGAGACGCTGATGGGCGAGGATCGCCGTTCGACGGGCGACGATATCTACATACTGGAGCACGTGCAGGCGCTCAGCGGCTCCCCCGCGGTGCCGACAGCCACCGTTCGGCTCATCGACCCTGAGGGAGAAGCGCAAACGGCCAGCGCGGTCGGCACCGGCCCGGTGGATGCCGTCTACCAGGCCATTACGTCGATTGTCGGCGTGAACAACCATCTCGTGGAATACCGCGTTGAGGCGGTCACGGAGGGGCTGGATTCCATCGCCGACGTGACGCTGAGGATCGAGCACGATGGAACGAACTACATCGGGCGCGGCGCGGACACGGACATCGTCGTTGCGAGCGCGCGGGCGTACGTCGATTCGCTCAACCGCCTGCTGGCATCCAGGCAACGCGCCACGAGCGTGATGGCGTAACGAACAGGAAACCGCCTCACGGCCTGTACATAAAATCGTTGAAAGAGGAGACGTGAATGGCAACGCCCCCACGCACGATGTTTGAAAAGATCTGGGACGCGCATCTCGTCCGCGAAGAGGCGGGCGAGCCCAGCCTCATCTACGTCGATCTTCACCTCGTCCATGAGGTGACGTCGCCGCAGGCGTATGAAGGGCTGCGGCTGGCTGGGCGCAAGGTGCGGCGGCCCGATCTCACCATTGCGACAGTCGACCACAACGTTCCCACAACCGACCGCTCGCTGCCCATCGAAGATCCCATCTCCAAGCAGCAGATCGAGACGCTGGCGCAGAACACCAAAGACTTCGGCATTACGTACTACGACATGCACGATGAGAATCAGGGCATCGTCCACGTTATCGGCCCCCAGTTGGGGCATACCCAGCCGGGCAAGGTCATTGTCTGCGGCGACAGCCACACGGCGACGCACGGGGCATTCGGCGCGTTCGCGCTCGGCATCGGCACGTCCGAGGTTGAGCACGTGCTGGCCACGCAAACCCTGCGCCAGTTCAAGCCAAAGACGATGGAGGTTCGCGTCGACGGAGAACTGCCTCCGGGCGTGACGGCCAAGGACATCATCCTTGGCATCATCGGCAAGATCGGCACGTCCGGCGGCGCGGGCTACGTGATCGAATACACCGGCGAGGCCATACGCTCATTGTCGATGGAAGGCCGCATGACCGTGTGCAACATGTCCATCGAGGGCGGAGCGCGCGCGGGCATGATTGCCCCCGATGAGACCACGTTCGAGTGGCTGCGTGGCCGCAAGTTCGTCCCACAGGACGAGGAGTACGACGAGGCCATCGAGCGCTGGAAAGAACTCGCGACGGACGAGGGGGCGGAGTACGACACGGTCGTTGAGCTTGACGCGAGTGAACTGCGTCCGCACGTGACGTGGGGCACGAATCCGGAGCAGGTCGTCACCATCGATGACGCCGTGCCCAACCCGGCAGAGCTGCCCGCGGACAAGCGCGAGGCCGCGGAGCGCGCGCTGGCCTACATGGGACTTGAGGCCGGCACGAGCATCAAGGACATCGAGATCGACCGCGTGTTCATCGGTTCATGCACCAATTCGCGGCTGTCAGACCTGCGTGTCGCGGCGGACATGGTGCGCGGGCGGCAGGTTCACCCGAATGTGAACGCGATGGTGGTTCCCGGCTCCGCGCTGGTCAAGTGGCAGGCGGAGAAAGAGGGGCTGGACGCCGTGTTCACGGAGGCGGGCTTTGAGTGGCGCGCCGCCGGTTGCTCGATGTGTCTTGGCATGAACCCGGATATCCTGATGCCGCAGGAACGATGCGCGTCCACGTCCAACCGCAACTTTGAGGGTCGGCAGGGCAAAGATGGGCGCACACATCTTGTGAGTCCACAGATGGCGGCGGCGGCGGCCATCGCCGGACGTTTCGTGGATATCCGCGAGTGGGAAGCGACGCCGGTGTAGGGCCATACACGGGGGACAGACATGGAAAAATTCATTTCACATACCGGGGCGACTGCGCCGATGGATCGCTCGAACGTCGATACGGACTCGATCATTCCCAAGCAGTTCCTGAAGCGCGTGGAGCGAACGGGCTATGGGCCGTTCCTGTTCTTTGATTGGCGCTATACGCCGGATGGCGGCGAGAATCCCGAGTTTGTGCTGAACAGGCCGGGCTACCGCGAGGCGACGATCCTCGTTGCCGGGCCGAATTTCGGCAGCGGCTCAAGCCGTGAGCACGCGCCGTGGGCGCTCCAGCAGTTCGGGTTCCAGGCGGTCATTTCATCCACGTTTGCGGACATCTTCTACAACAACTGCTTCGAGAACGGCCTGCTGCCAGTGCAGCTGCCTGAGGAGGTCGTGCGGCAGATCCTCGACCGCATCCGCCCGGGCTATGAGTTGACCGTTGATCTAGAGAAGCAGCTTGTCTACGACCGCGAGGGCTTTGAGGCCTATTTCGAGATCGACCCGTTCCGCAAGCACTGCCTGCTGAACGGTCTGGACAGCATCGGCCTCACCATGCAGCACGAGGACGACATCGCCGCATTCGAGGAGCGTGCGGGCCTCGAGCCCGTCACTTCTGAAGCCTAGTGAATTACTCGATCGCGCTGATGCCGGGAGACGGCATCGGCCCTGAAGTCACTGCGGAGGCCGTGCGGATGCTCGCCGCCGTCGGCAAGCGTTTCGGCCATTCCTTTGAGTACCACGAGGCGCTTGTTGGAGGCGCGGCCATCGATGCCACCGGCAGCGCCCTGCCGGAAGAGTCCCTCAACATCGCGAAACAGTCCGACTCCATCCTGTTCGGCGCGGTCGGCGGACCCAAGTGGGACGACCCACGCGCTCGAACGCGCCCTGAGGCAGGGCTGCTTGCCCTACGACGTGGGATGGGCCTTTTCGCCAACCTGCGGCCCGTGAAGGTCGTGCCGGAGTTGCTGGGGGCATCGCCAATCAAGAGCACGGTCATCGACGGCGTGGATCTGATCGTCGTACGGGAGCTGACGGGCGGGCTGTATTTCGCGGAGCCCAAGAGGCGCTGGGACGATTCGCAGGGCCGCAAGGCAGTGGATACGCTCAAGTACACAGAGAAGGAGATCCGCCGGGTCTTGCAGGTGGGTTTTGACCTTGCGCGCGGGCGACGTGGACGGCTGGCCTCCGTGGACAAGGCAAACGTGCTGGCATCGTCCCGCCTGTGGCGCGAAGTGGCGCAGGAGATGGCCGGGGAGAATCCTGACGTGTCCGTGAGCCACATCCTCGTTGATGCATGCGCCATGATGCTGATCCAGCGTCCGGCGGAGTTCGACGTCATCGTCACTGAAAACATGTTTGGCGACATCCTGACCGACGAGGCGTCCGTGCTGGCGGGATCGATGGGCATGCTGCCCTCGGCAAGCCTCGGCACAAAGAAGATTCGCAAGCGGGGCGGCGGGTTGTACGGCATGTATGAGCCGATTCACGGCTCTGCGCCGGACATCGCCGGACAGGGCATCGCGAACCCACTGGCCGCCATTTCCAGCGCCGCGATGATGCTGCGCCTCTCATTCGGGCTGAATGAGGAGGCCGACGCCGTTGAGGCGGCGGTCGATGCAACGCTGGCAGCGAGCTACCGCACGGCAGATGTTGCAGGCGTGGGCGTTGCAGACGCAAATACGCAGGTGGTCAAGACGACGGAGATGGCGGACGCCGTTATCGAGAGGATCGAGAACCCGGAGCGGGCGCGAGTGCCTCGACCGCTATAGCCTATAGTTGATACAGAGGAAGACGTCAGAGGACAACGCAGTGACATCGTCAGCGCCACAGGTGATCCTGTATGACACCACCCTGCGTGACGGCACGCAGCAGGAGGGCATCTCTCTCACTGTCAAGGACAAGCTGGACATCACGACCAGGCTTGATGATCTCGGCATACACATCATCGAGGGCGGGTGGCCGTTCTCCAACCCGAAGGACGAAGAGTATTTCCGGCGGGTCAAGGGGCTGAACCTCAAGACGGCGCGCGTCGCCGCGTTCGGCTCCACGCGCCGTGCCGGCATCACCGCTGAGCAGGACGGCAATCTCCTCGCATTGATCGCATCCGAAGCGCCAATCGTCACCCTCGTCGGCAAGACGTGGGACCTGCACGTGACCGACGTGTTGGAGACGAGCCTGGAAGAGAATCTGCTGATGATCAGTGATTCCATCGCCTATCTCAAGAGCCTCGGGCGTGAGGCGCATTTTGACGCCGAGCACTTCTTCGACGGCTATAACGCCAACAGCGACTACGCACTGCAATGCCTCAAGGCAGCGCAGGACGCAGGCGCAGACGTGATTCACCTCTGTGACACCAATGGCGGCGTTCTGCCTCAGCGGCTCGGAGAGGTTGTTGACACGCTGCGCGAGACCATCACGGTCCCGCTCGGCATCCACGTCCATAACGACGGCGAGCTTGCCGTCGCGAACTCCATCACCGCCGTGCAACACGGCATCGAGCAGGTACAGGGCACGATCAACGGCTACGGCGAGCGCTGCGGCAACGCGAATCTGTGCTCCATCATCCCCGGCCTGCAGACCAAGATGGGCATCCGTGTCGTATCGGATGAGCAGCTGAACCGCCTCACGACCGTTTCGCAGGAGATTGCGGAAATCGTGAACATGGGCCTGAATCCATCGCAGCCTTACGTGGGCGCGCGGGCGTTCACGCACAAGGGCGGGCTGCATGCCGCAGCCGTCGCGAAGGTTGAACGCAGCTATGAGCACATGGACCCGGAGACGGTTGGCAATGCGCGGCGCGTTGTCGTGTCAGAGCTTTCCGGGCGAAGCAACGTGCTGGCAGCCACGCAGGCGATGGGCATCGACGTTGAGCCGGACACGGCGCGGGCGATCCTTGAGCAGGTGAAGAACGCGGAGGCGGAGGGTTTCCAGTATGAGGGCGCGGAGGCGTCGTTTGAGATGCTGGTGCGCCGCGCCCTGCCCGACTACACACCGGCATTCATGCTCCAGGACTTCATGACCGTGGTGGAGACATGGCGGCGGCGGCCGTCCATGAACGCGAACGAAGACAATGAAGATCCGCTGTCTGAGGCCGTCGTCAAGGTGCGCGTCGGCGAGGAGCAATACCATACGGCGGCGGAGGGCAACGGCCCCGTCAATGCGCTTGACGAGGCACTCAGGAAGGCCCTGGTGAGCCGTTTCCCGGAGATTGGCGTCGTGCGGCTGACGGACTACAAGGTCCGCATCCTGAACCAGGAGAGCGCGACGGCTGCGACGGTTCGCGTGCTCATCGAATCGACCGACGGCGACCATGTGTGGCGCACCGTTGGCAGCCACACGAATATCATCCACGCGTCCTGGATGGCGCTTGCTGACTCGCTCGAATACTGGCTCCTGAACTGGGGGGCCTCGGCAAGGGCAGCCAAAGGGGCGTAGCATGGCCCCGCCAAGCAGGTATTTTCAACTCGGCGGCAACGGCGTCGCCCGGTTCACCAAAGATGGCGACGAGGTCGTCATGGCCGGCGTCAACCGGATGCACTTCTACCGCCTGACGGGCGCGACGCCGGAAGAGGCGACGGACGCGCAGGTCGAAAAGTTCTTTGAGTTGCGGTCGCAGGAGGATGAGACCGGCGAGCGCGTGACGAACAAACTCCCCACTGAGTCCGCAACGGACATGGTGACGCGCGAGCTCAAGATCCTGAACCTGCCGCAGGTCATCAACCCCAGCGACCCGCTTGAGGAGGAGCTCAACCAGCCGCCGATGGCCGCCCCACAGAGTACTCAGAGGCCGGAATCACAACTGCGGCAGGCCGCACGGCCTCTTGATCGCCCCATCCCCCCGCCAAGCACGAGTCCGCTTGGCGCGCCGCCACGCTACCAGCCCGGCGGCGGGCTGCCGCCCGCGCCCAGGTATTCACCGTCCGGGGACGGTGCGCCGCCACCGGCCCCTGCCCCACCACAGCCTCAACCAAACGCCGCCGGTACGCCAACCAGCCGCTATATCCGGGCCGATGGCAGCGTGTTGTGGATCCAGACGCCGGAGGGCGAAGAGGAGCGTGTGACACAGTACATGCGCACCCATTTCCTCAGGCTGATCGAAAAGGAGATCGAGCAGGCCGACGACTCCGATATCGAGCTGTGGTGGAAGTCGCAGGGCAGCCTTGACGCGGGCACGACGATGCAGGAAGCGCAGTCACAGAACATGCTCGCGGAGGCCCTCAAGGCGGCCGGCAAGCTCAAGCTGCAAGAACTGGAACTGCTCCAGCAGATCGTTGACTCATGGCTCACATCCCGCCGCAGCGAAAGTGGTGAGTAGTTTCTTCGCTCCGCTCAGAATGACACGGCGCGCGCAGCGTAATCTGCGCCCGATGTCTTAGCAGATCGCCTTACTGGCTCTGTTGCCGCTGCCACGGCCTGTCCGCGGGCAGCGCCGCGGCGAGTGTCGAGATCAGGAAGCCGGGGATAATCAACACTCCCACTCTCGTCAAGTCGCTGAAGATGATGATAACGAGGGCGAACGAGCCGATGATCATGATCGCCAGACCGTCCGCTTTCCCCTGTGTGCGCCGCAGCGCCCCCACAAGCACGGCCAGAAATGCCAGCGCTCCTGTCGTCACAACTGCCGCGAACGGCAGGACGCTATCGCCAATGTAGAGTTCGGGAACGACGACAACGCGATACCAGATGACGGTGGCCGTCAGGGTTATCCACCCAACGGCCGCGGCGATGGCGGCGACAATCAGGCACATCAGGCAGGGTTGGGGGTTGGAGTTTCGGTCACGAGGAGTTCGTGTTCGTCCACCCGGAAATCACCGCTTGAATCAGCATCCGGTGGGGAGATGGAGTAGGCGCGCACGACAGGCGCGTCCTTATTCTCAAGTGAGACCAGCAGATAGTAGGAATCCGGCCAGATGGGGTCTTTCGTTCCCGGCCAGAACGCCAGGTTCTGGTCGGTCTTGGACGGATACGCCTGCGAGCGCGTGTGGGAATGGTAGAAACCCCACAGGGTCCAGCCGTTCGCGGAACACTCCTCGTCGATGGACGCATATTCCAGCGGCGCCATCTGGTATCGGAACGGCTTGTTCTTGTCATCGACAATGTTCGTCACGCGCCGCGTCTCAATGACCGCTCCGTTCTCGCCAATCAGGATGCCGCAGCACTCATTTGGATCATCCTGCTGGGCATGCGCAATCATCTCATCGACAAATTGTCGAGGTATCTCAAGGGAGGCCATGGACTAAATCTCCTCAGGGGTGGACATGGAGTTCCTGTTGTTCGGTGATATGACCGATCACGGCGGCGGTTGTGTTTCGCGTTCGCAGTGCGTCCAGCAGCGCATCACGCTTGTCAGCGGACACGGCGATGAGCAGTCCGCCGGATGTCTGCGCGTCCATGAGCATGATCCGTCCCGCCTCTGTGACCTCCGGATGCCAGGTCACGGCCTCCTCGATCCACAGGCGGTTGCGGCCGCTGCCGCCGGGGACGAAGCCGCGGTCGATCATCTCCCACGCGGCGGGAATCGTGGGAACGTCTGCCAGGGTCAGCGTTGCGCCAACACCGCTGCCGTCGAGCATCCCCTTGAGGTGCCCCAGCAGGCCGAACCCCGTGACGTCCGTGCAGGCGTTCACGCCCACCTCGATCATCGCCTCCGATGCATCGCGATTGAGCTGCGCCATGACGGCGACGACTTCAGCGAGAGTGTCGGCATCAAGCGCGCCATTCTTGTGCGCCGTCGTCAACACGCCGGAGCCGAGCGGCTTTGTCAGCACAAGAGCGTCGCCGGGCCGCGCGCCCACATTCGCCACCTGGTGGCCGGGCTGCACGATGCCGGTGACGGAAAGGCCGTACTTGGGCTCAGGGTCCTCGATGGTGTGGCCTCCGGCGATGAGCACCCCTGCCTCCGCCGCCTTATCTCCCCCGCCCTTGAGGATGCGGCCAAGGATGTCCTTGTCGAGCGCGTCAGGAAACGCGGCAACGTTGAGGGCGATAACGGGGTGGCCGCCCATGGCATACACGTCACTGAGCGCGTTGGCCGCGGCTATCGCGCCATAGTCATACGGGTCATCCACCACGGGCGGAAAGAAATCGATCGTTTGGATGAGCGCGATGTCATCTGTGAGACGGTAGACGGCGGCATCGTCACCGGTCGAGATTCCGACCAGCAGGTTGGGGTCGCTAACGGGCGGCAGATTGCGCAAGACCTGCGCAAGCTCGGCGGGGCCGAGTTTGGCCGCTCAACCCGCGCAGTGGGACAGGCTGGTGAGTCTCACCTGTTCCGACGTTGACATGAATCCCTACCCTCCATTGCGCCGCGCAACGGCGGCGATGTTTCAAGTATAGCGGGCGCCTGTGTCATGTAGAGTAGAGGGGTCATGCCACACGTCACCATCGGTGGGGAATCCGTCTACTACGAGTGCCCGTATGAGATCGGCGCGGCCACGCCCGGGGCGCGCATCCTCTTCATACACGGTCCGGGAGTGGATCATCGGCTGTTCGCAGATCAGATGAGGTTCTTCGCGCCGTCTCAGACACCCATCGCCCTGGACCTGCTTGGGCATGGACAGTCAAAGGGCGAGGCGTTGGAGGACGTGCCGGACTGGGCATCGTTCCTGGAGGAGTTCATCGACACGCTGGGGCTCTCCCCCGTCGTGCTCGTGGGGCATTCGCTGGGCGGGGCAATCGCCATCGAGTACGCGAGTCGGCGTCCACGGCGGGTTGAGGGTTTGGTGCTGATCGGGACGGGAATCACGTTCCCATGGGCGGCGGATACGGCGGCGGACCTGCTGGAAGACCCCACGGGCTTCCTGGAGAGCCGCGCGCTGCGAGGTCTGCGCGAGCCGCACATGCCGATGTCGGCTGACGCCCTTAAGGAGACACGCTCTGCACAGCGCCCGGCATCCTCGATGCGAGATTTCGTGGCGGCGGCGAAATGGGACGCGACCTCACGGCTTGGCTCAATTCAGACGCCGACGCTCATCATCTACGGCGAGGATGATCCGCTTGTGGCGCAGGCGGGGCAGATGCTGGGGGCGATCCAGCATGCATCATTCGATACGATCCCGCTCTCGCGGCATTTCCCGCACCTTGAGATGCCGGACATCCTCAACGACTCACTGAACCGCTTTGTAACGATTGTGCCGGACCTGACCTACATGGCAGGCGGAACTGAACCCTAATCCTTGCCGCTGCGGTTTGCGCGTCGCGCGATGGTGGCTGCCATGACTCCGGCGGCGATGCCGTTGTCAATGTTGACGACGGCAAGTCCCAGCGAGCACGACTGGAGCATCGTCGAAAGCGCGCCGAGGCCCTCGCCGCCGTAACCCGTTCCGGTCGACGTCGGGACGGCGATGATGGGCAATTCGAGGAGTCCCGCGACAACAGGCGCAAGGCCGCCCTCCTGCCCCGCAATCACCACAACGACGTCCGGATCGGATTCGACAACTTCCTGCAGGACGGGGAAAAGCCGATGCAGACCGGAGATGCCAACGTCCGAATGCAGCGTGGTTTCGACGCCCAGCATCTCTGCGATCAACTGCGTTTGCAGGGCGATGGGCATGTCTGACGTTCCCGCGGTGATGGCGGCGGCCCTGCCGATCCTCTCCGGTTCCGGTTTGTCCGGGTTGCGGGCAATGAGGATGCCCGCGGACGGCTCAAAGCGCATCACGGCATCGGGACGGGCGGCGCGAATGGCCGCTTCGTGCTCCGCAGTTGCGCTTGAAAGAGCGACGATGCCCGGTTCATCGAGGAACGGGAGCGCAAGCTCAACGGCCTGCTCCACGCTCTTTCCGGCGCAACGGACGATTTCCGGCTTGCCGGTGCGAGCCATGCGGCCAAGATCTAGATTGGCAAGGTCGCCTACCTCCTGGATCGCGTGGAGATTGAGGCGGCGCTGGGCCTCTTGAGTCGTTATCTCGCCGTTGGCGAGGGCCTGAAGGATATCGCGCACGGAGGTAGTCGAGCCTCGGCGAGCAGTCGATGAACGCTCGCGTGTCTACGTGGCCGGCATCGGCGCGGGGTCAGTGGGGACAGGATCGGGCGGCGCGGGGTCAGGCGGCGGCGTGGGATCGCTGGATGGCGGGTCCATCTGCTCGCCGTTGAGGAGCTTCTGGAGGTTATCTCCTTCCAGTGTTTCCTCAACCATGAGGTATTCGGCCAGCCGGTCAAGAATGTGGCGGTTCTCATTGATGATGCGTTTCGCCTCATCGTAGGAGCCAAAGACGATGTCGTTGACCTCCTGGTCGATGACATCAGCCACACGCTCGCCGTAGTTGCGCTGCTCTGAGATCTCACGCCCGAGGAAGATCATCTCCTCACGCTTGCCGAGCGTGAGCGGGCCCAGCTTATCGCTCATGCCGTAGGTTGTAATCATGGCGCGGGCAATCCGCGTGACCTGCTCGATGTCGTTGGACGCGCCGGTGGAGATATCGCCAAACACGATATCCTCCGCAGCCCGTCCGCCAAGCGCAGCCTTGATGGAGTCCAGCAACTGGGAGCGCGTGCGCAGCATCGACTCTTCCCTGGGCAAGAATCGCGTGTAGCCGCCCATCATCCCGCGCGAGACGATGGTGACCTTCTGAACGGGGTCCGCGTTGGGAACAAAGTGTCCAACAACGGCGTGCCCGGCTTCGTGGAAGGCGGTTGTGCGCTTCTCGCGCTCGGTAACGAGACGGCTCTTACGCTCCGGCCCGGCAAAGACGCGGTCAACGGCTTCAGCAAGCTCGTCGTACATGACGAGTTTCTTGTTGCGTCGGGCGGCAAGAATCGCCGCCTCATTGATGAGGTTGGCCAGGTCCGCGCCGCTAAAGCCGGGCGTCTGCTTGGCCACCACTTCCATATCGATGTCGGGGTCGAGCGGCTTGCCGCGCGCATGAACGTCAAGTATCGCGATACGCCCTCGAACGTCCGGCAGATCGATGGTGACGCGCCGGTCAAAGCGACCGGGCCGCAGAAGCGCCGGGTCAAGAATGTCGGGACGGTTGGTAGCCGCGATGACGATAACGTTGGTAGAGCTGTCAAAGCCGTCCATCTCAACGAGGATCTGGTTGAGAGTCTGCTCTCGCTCATCATGTCCGCCGCCGAGTCCCGCGCCGCGGTGACGTCCAACGGCGTCGATCTCGTCAACGAAGACGATGGCGGGAGCGTTGCGCTTGGCCTGGTCAAACAGGTCTCGAACACGGCTCGCGCCGACACCGACGAACATCTCAACAAACTCAGAACCGCTGATGGAGAAGAACGGCACACCGGCCTCACCGGCCACCGCGCGGGCGAGGAGTGTCTTTCCACCGCCGGGAGGACCGACAAGGAGGACGCCGCGCGGGATGCGCGCGCCGAGGCTGGCGAATTTCTCCGGATACTTGAGGAACTCGACAACCTCTTCAAGTTCAATCTTGGCCTCTTCAACACCGGCCACATCCGAGAACGAGACGGCGGGGCGGTTGCCCATGAACATCCGCGCGCGGCTGCGCCCGAAGTTCAGGGCCTGGCTGTTGCCGCCCTGCGCCTGCCGCATGAAGAAGATCAGGATTGCGCCGAAGAAGATGAGCGGCAGGAAGTTGATGAACAGGCCGAAGAGACTGCCAAGACCGCTGCTGCCGCGCGGTCGGAGATCCACCTGCCCCGCGCCCTCCCCAACCTCAACGCCGCTTGCCGTCAGCATCTCAAAGACGGAAATGTCCGGTTCCTTGTTGACGGTGACCTCACGGTTGTCCACCGTCATCACCTTCAACGAGTCGTTGGAGACTTCGATTGACGTGATGTTGCCACCCCGTGCCTGATCGATGAGCCAGCCCAGCGACTGGTTTCCCTGGCCTCCGGAGCTTTGGAGGAGCGTAAAGAGGATGGCAACGAGGGCGACGGCGACCAGCACCCAAATAAAACTGTTTCGAAAGATCCGGGGATTCATTCGACGCTCGCGCCTGGTTTCACCACTTCGTATTGCATTTCAACTATCATGACTATCAGGGTTTCGCCGTTCTCGCTCCGGCCCGTAACGGGTTTCTTCCAGAGGAATTGCGCGGCATTCCCTCAACCTTGGGCCTAGTATACTCCGATAGGGCGCGCGCTGTGACAGGCAGGAACGCCCGCGAAAGGAATCGCTGTCAACAGCGCTGTGTCATTTACGACTGACCGCAACCGATTATTCATCATTGCCGCCATCGTCGGCACGTTTCCCGCTATGGCGCTATTCACGTTCGGCCACGCACAGGACGTACACGTCCACCCCCTGGTCAACTCGCTCATCTACGGTCTCGGCATCCTCAGCGCCGCATTCCTGCTTTCATGGGCCGCGGAGGCGTTCCAACACGATATATCCCACGGGTTGGCGCTGGCGCTGGTGGCAATCATCACCGTGCTGCCGGAATACGCGGTCGATTTCAGCCTTGTCTGGAAGGCGGGCACCGACCCCGAATACGCGGGGTATGCCGTCGCGAACATGACGGGGGCGAACCGTTTGCTGATCGGCCTTGCATGGCCGCTCATCGTGGGAATCGTCTGGTTCAAGGGACTGCGCAGGATACAAAGGCAGGGGAACGGCAGCACGTTTCGCCCACCGGGGGTCGTTGCGCGCCTTGCGAGCCACATTCCCGGCGTCGGCCTCCTTGAAGACCGCCATGGCCGCGTCCAACTGAACAAGAGCCAGACGATCGAGTTGTCATTCCTGACGGCGGCAACAGTCTATGCGTTTACGATTCCGCTGAAAGGGCAGATCGATCTCTTGGACGCGGTGGTGCTCATCGGGCTGTTCGGATCGTACATGTGGCTCAGTTCACGAGCGGCAGTTGTGGTGCCGGCTCTGGTCGGCCCGGCGGCCGTCATCGGCAACCTGGAACCGTCGCGCAGACGCCTTGTCGTGCTGGTGTCGTTCGTTTTCTCGGCAGTCGTGATCTTCCTGTCGGCTGAACCGTTCGCCGAGGGCATGATCGAGACGGGAAAGAGCATCGGCATCGATGAGTTCCTATTGATCCAATGGGTCGCGCCCTTGGCCTCGGAAGCGCCGGAAATCGTCGTTGCGTGCATCTTTGCGATACGGGGCGATGCCTCGTCGGCGCTCGGCCTCCTGGTATCCGCAAAGGTGAACCAATGGTCGTTGTTGGTGGGCAGCCTGCCGATCGTGTATTCGGCGTCGGTTGGAAGCCCGGCAGCCCTCCCGCTCGATGACCGCCAGGCACAGGAGGTCCTGCTGACAGCCGCGCAATCACTCTTTGCCATTGTTCTTCTTGCATCGCTGCATCTCGGGCCGCGGGGCGCGCTGGCGCTCTTCGTGCTATTCACAACACAGTTGGTGCTGCCGTTTGCCGCGGTGCGCCTGATCTTCTCGTTCGTGTACATCCTCGCTGTCATACTTATCGTTGCGTTCAGCGGGCAGCAGAGACGCGCGCTTATCGCCCTGCCCCGCCGCGCTTACCGCCAGGCGTATGAGATGACCCACCGCGAGGGGGGCAGCAAGCAGCCGCCGCTAGGGGGACGTGGCCGCAGATTCCGCTCCACGGACGCGCATCATGTCACGAGTGTTGGAGCGGGCTATGGCACGGAGAACGGCAGCATACATATGCGTGGGACGGCTGCCGCCAACGCGAGGCGCCTCAACAACCGCGTGAGGCTTCGGGGTTGGAGCGAGTAAGCCCCACAGCGGCGGCAGGTGATTGCGGCGGACGGCGTTGCCGGGAACCATCAGGTAGTTGTAGTCCGCCACGCGGATAAACCGGGGATCGTGGAACTTGGTGCTCAGGCGGCCCGCCCGCTCCCTGAGTTTCGTTGACCGGTGAGAGAGCATCTCGACGTCGAGCGTCGCCTGCGCGGCGGAATCATCATCCTGCGCACCCTCCACGATGTCCTGCGTAAGGTTCGCCATCCGATCAAGCGCCTCTTCTTCTCGGCGCAGACGATCACGGTCGCGGGAATCGTTGTCGTCGCGGCGGAAATCAGCGAGCGAGGACTTGACCTCAACGACGTAGAGTTCCTTGTCCTTGCTAACACCCGCCACGTCCACAATCCGCCCGCCCGGACCTTCAAACGCAACTTCAAAACCGATCACCCGGCAGCGCGCCACGGTGTGCAGCCATTCCCATGCCGCCCACTTGAGGGCGTAGGTGAGATCGGATTCGTTGTTGCGCTTGAATGTCATGTGGGACATGCGTTCGTGTTGGTGGCGGAATGGTACCTCAGTAGGATGGGTATGACAAGGGTGCGCGGATTGACAGCGGCGGGGATTGACGCGCACTATACGCATAAGCGGATACGTCGAGCAGTACCGCGCCATTTCACAGATAGTGCGGTCGAGGAGCAGGAAATGAGTATTCGAGGAAAAGCCGCTATCGTCGGCTTCCATGAACTCCAGCATCGCCGTTCCTATGCCGGACGCCATTTCATGGGGATGTACGCGGAGGCGACGGCAAAGGCCATCGTGGACGCGGGAATCCGCAAGGAAGACATCAACGGCATCATCGCCGAGCCTCCCTTCGGCCTGCCGAGCCTCGGTTTCGCGTATGACTTCGCCGAATACATCGGTGTTCAGCCCAACTTCGCCACCGCCCTCAACGAGAACGCCGCCACCTTCATCTCGGTAGCGGCGGCTGCCATCAACGCCGGCTACGCCGACACGGTTCTCTGCATCAATGGCGCGGGGCCGGTCTCCGAGATTCCGGGGATGTATGCGCCGAACACCGACCACGTTGACCCCCAGTTTGTCGAGCCGTACGGCCCGGTGATCGCGGCCAACGGCTGGTATGCGCAGATCGCGCGGCGGCACACGTGGGAATACGGAACAACCGATTTCCAACGCGCGCGTGTCGCGGCGGATCAGCGATTCAACGCGCAGGGCAACGAGAACGCCTTCTTCAACGGCCAGCCCGCCAACGAGGAAGATATTTTAAACTCACGCCTCGTGGCTGATCCTCTTCATCTGTTGGAGTGTGTGATGCCGGCGCAGGGAGCGGCGGCGACCATCGTCACGACCCCGGAGAAAGCGCGAATGCTGCGCAATCCGCCTGTGTATCTGCTGGGAGCGGCCCACCACAATCTCCGCGCCGAACACGGCGTGGACTGGGTTGATCGCATCACCACCTCCCCCGCCGTCGTGTCGGCCAGGGACGCCTTCCGAATGGCGGGGCTTGGGCCGCACGACATGGACATGGCCCAGATCTATGACTGCTACACCATCACTGTGATGGTCACCCTTGAGGACTCCGGTTTCTTCCCCAAGGGCGAGTCCGGCCCGTTCTACGCCGAGCATGACACGACGTGGAAGGGTGACTTCCCCGTCAATACCGGCGGCGGCCAGCTCTCCAACGGACAGTCGACAGCCGGCACGACGCAGGTTGTCGAGGCGGTGCGGCAGCTCATGGGGCGCGCGGAGAATCATCAGGTTCCGAAGCACGACGTGGCATTCGTGAACACTTGACGGGGATACATAAGCGACATGGCGTCGCTTGTCCTTGCGACGGAGATTCCGTCGTAGACCTCTACCGAGGCGCGAAAGCCCCTGGCAGTTGCCGGGGGCTTTTCATTTGGGGGCCTACGCATCCTCAAGCAGGGGCACTCCTGCCGCACGGAGCGCATCGTTTACTCGATCGTACCGCTCAGGTTTGCGCGTAGGATCATCGGGATCGCCTTTAGGAACCCAGATAACTAGGCCCTTGCGAGCACGAGTCAGTAACACGCGATACCTGTTCACTGTGTATTCCTGTTCGGCCTCCTTCTTTACTTGTTGCCACTTGTCGCCGCGGAATTTCTGATACTCCCAGCCTGTAGAACCTTCCGATGGTGTGAGGTCACCACCCCAACAGAGCCCAACCCAGTCGAGCTCAAGCCCCTGACATTCGAATTCAGATGCCGCGACCTCTAGCTGAAAACTGGAGCGGACATCAGTGCTGGGGCTCAGAAACCATTTCTCGAAAGGAAAGCCCCTGCGCATTGAACTAGATCGCTCAATGCCGTAAGCCCTTAGTCGATGGTCCTCCGAGGTTGCCACCAGCCCAGATCTTTCCTCTTCATCAATAGAGCGGTACTTCCGTAGCCAAGCCCGTGCCTTCTCCAAGTCCCGCGTGACAACGCAGGGAAACTCATCGCCGTCCGGAAAGAGCATCTGAGCGGAGTCATATTGGGATGAGAGCAGCGCATTTACCCATTCGGCCCAGCGCTGTGCTCGGTGACTCCTGACCACAACGTCCAAGTGCGCCAGGTCTTCTTGGTGGTATGTGACGTTTTGGGGGATGGCGCCTTCAAACAGCTTCTTGCCAGCGACGCTCTCTCCGCCGATGAGCACCTCCGGAGAGGCGACCACCCGCCAAGAGGCTGAGCGATTCTTCAAGGCGTTACCCCACTCGCTCAGCCCCGCCTCTCCATTGAATATCTCTTGTCCGCCGCCCACCAAGGCGATGACTACCGCCCAATCGGGTAATCTCTCCATCACCTCCAACAAGAGGGTCGCTTCAGAGGCATCTTTGCCTTGCTTGCGCTGCATCTTGCTTTGATCCCATGCCCTTTGAGCCTCGTCGAACACCACGACATTCTCGTATGGACGCTCTCGCGGCCGCTCTAATTGATGGCCTAAGAAATTATGGACGTTCTGAATAAACGTGTTGGCCTCACGCCGGGACTCATTTTTCTTGCGGCCTCCATTGCTTTCGCTGAGGACTAATGCCTCTCGGATGATTTTTACCAAGGGGCCGTTGCCAGAAAGGAAAATCGCCCCCAAACGTTTCCCTCGCCGCGGGCCGGGGCTGTGCACGACATTGAGCCCTGTCAACGTCTTCCCGGCCCCCGGGACACCCGTGACAAAACAGATCACCCGGCGCTTATGCTTGCGAGCCTCCTTGATTTCTCCCAGCAGCATTTCCGTGGTTTTGTTGAGGTTATGCGCATATCGATGCGAGATCTCGCGTACTTCATGCCCTTCGTAGAGGCGAGAAGCGGCTTCAATAATTGTCGGGGTCGGCCGATATTCGGACTCCAGCCACTGTTTCCAAGCTATTGCACCGGCGGGGGAATCGGAATAGCGATGTTGGTCGCACTTTAGCAACCATGAGCCGAGATCTGATCCGTTGGTTCGGACGAGATCAGCAACTTCAGCTTCCGAATGAAAAGGGTAAGACTTAAGTGCAGACCCTCCGTGGGCGTCAGTTGCGCATAGGATTGGCACGATCCTGCGCCGATAGGATTCTGCGTGGAAGTCCCTGAGGTCGCGGGCATAGGAATTAGCTTGCCAGCGAGACATCGCATCGTATGCCTGAGCACCTATCTTGAACTCCACAACAAAGATAGTTCCAGGGGACAGGAGAATGACGTCCGGTCTGTGAGACCGACGGGGTATCTCATACTCTAGAACGATGGCCCAGCGCTTGAACTTCGGATCCTTCAGCTGTTTCTTGAGCAAGTGAATCTCGGCCCGCCAGGCCTCGATTTGCGCGCTGCTTTGATCGGGAATCCCAATGTCAGCAACGCGCGAAGCCAGCTTCCCGATTAGCTTGTCGTCGTCAGTCCGCAAGAATTCGTCAATAGACGATGCGTGGCCGTAACCCATCAGTGTTTCTCCCGTCCTGACCCTTACGCCGCTTCTCACTTGAACAACACAGTTAAAATTGTAGGTCGCAGCGCATCGAGTCAGCCAACGACCCGACGCACGTAAGGCCTCCCTCTCCGGGGTTCTATTGCAAAACTCTGTGATTGATTTGTCCATGAATATGGCTTTCCGCGTTCCGGCATTGGTTGGTCGATTGAGGTCTTAGATTCCTCGGCTGCGCTCGGAATGACAGGCGGGGGCACCCCCACCCTAACCCTCCCCATTGAGGGGGCGGGGATTCTGGATTCCCGCTTTCGCGGGAATGACGAGTGGGGGGGAATGACGGAGGGGTTGGGGTGAATGTGACACTTTTGGCGCTTAACTGAACCCGAATGTAGCAGTGTTGTAGTCGGATGTGAACGCGCGCCAAAGCGATTGTAGCTGTGGGTTCGGCAACGGCCGGGCCTGAGGCAACAGACGCAGGAGGCGCTCGTCATGCGTACACAAGACAGCAGGTTCACCACACAGCCCGAAGGCACAGCTTTCGGTGGATTCTCCAGAGGAGTCGGTTGGACAACGGCCATCGCGCTCATCGCCATCGTCGCCATGATTGCGATGGCAGCCGGGTGCGGATCTTCCGGAGAGGAAGAGGACTATCCGGGTTCTTCGAGGTCGTACCAGGTCGAGCCTACCAGCACCGCCATTGTCATCACCGGTTCCAGTCCGACATCCGTGCCAATCTACGAAGAGGCCATGGAATATGCCGATGACTCCTCGTACATATCGAGTTCATCGAATCGATCCCGGCAGCCGACGGCGGTTCCGGCACGCCCAAACACGACCTACGAACGCACGACAATCGTGCCCGGCGGCCCAATAACGTTCGACGACTATGTGCAGTCGGGATGGGTCTGGGCAGACCAGGACAACATGTCCACCTTCAGCCTGGACACGGACCGCACGTCGTTCGCGCTCGCGTTGAACTGGGCGCAGTCGGGGTATGAGATCGACCCGGATTCCGTGCGGGCGGAGGAGTGGATCAACGCGTTCAACTACGACTATCCGCACCCGTCCCACGACGATTCCTTCGGCATCACAACCGACGTGTTCGAGCATCCGCTGGACAGCGCGTTCCAGATGGTGCGTCTCGGATTCCAGGCGCCGCAGGTTGAAGACAACATTCCGGTCAATGTGACGCTCGTGCTCGATGCGTCAGGCTCCATGGCGGACGGTGATCGTGTTGAGATCGCGCGGGAGGCGGCGGAGGCGATTCGCAAGAGCCTGGGCAGCCGGGACCGCATCGCCGTCGTCCATTTCTCCTCGGATGTCATCAACGATCTGACCGTTGAGCATTCGGACCCGGATGACCGCGACGTGCGGCGCTCCATCGACCGTTTGACGCCACGCGCGAGCACCAACGTGCAGGCGGGGCTGAACGAGGGCGTGTGGCTAGCGGATCGGGCGCGCCGCGACAGGCCGAACGCCTACAACTACATCATCCTGTTCTCGGACGGCGTAGCCAATGTGGACGCGACCGACCCGTTCGCGATCCTTGAGAGCGCGTATGACCGGAACGCCGGCAACCCGCTCCGGCTGATCACCATCGGCGTGGGCATCAGCAACTACAACGATGTGCTTCTTGAACAGCTCGCGCAGTACGGCAACGGGTGGTATCGCTACCTGAACGATACCGAGCATGCGCGACAGACATTCGACCGCGACAACTGGCTCGCCATCTCAAAGCCGTTCGCGGATCAGACGCGGGCACAGGTCAGGTGGAACCCGGACGTCGTGGACTCGTGGCGCATGGTCGGCTACGAGAACCGTGTCACCTCTGATCAGTCGTTCACCGAGAACCGCAAGGAGTTCGCGGAGATCCCGGCCGGTACGGCGACAACAGTCTTCTTCGAGGTGCGGCTTCGGGACGAGATGCGCTCTCGCCTGACCACCGTGGCCGACCTTGGCGCTGTCGATCTCCGTTGGGTTGATCCCGTCACCGGTGATTCCTATCAACAGTCGGATTGGATGGACGTCAGGCTGGATCGGCGGCTTGGCAGCGGCGGCGACGCATACGTGGAATTCGGCGCAATCGTGGCGCTGTCCGCGGACCGATACGCCAGCCTGCCCAATACGGACTCATACGGTGCTGAGATCGTGCAGCACGAGTTGTCCGTGCTCTCGGAACAACTCGAATCCCTCGATGGGGAACTTGGCCGGCTGGATTCATTCAAGGACTTCCGTTACGTGCTGGATCACATGATGCGCGACCTGCCGCAAGCGCCGGCACGGCCGTCATCCGGGTACAGCAACTAGGCAGCTTTTCACACCACAACCCTGGGGAGGGGAAGGCCCGCCCTGCCGTTTGGCAGGGCGGGTTTTCATTTGTCACTGCTAACAGGCAGGCCGCCCCGGAATCACGGGGCGCGGGCGGAACTCCAGGAGGTCCCACATCTCAGCCTCGCCGCGCGACGTTGCGATGGGAGCATTGAGCAACTCGGCGGCGTCCAGGAGTGCCGTGCCGCATGCCTCCGGCCCCAGTGAACCGGCCCACGCGACGTAGTCGGCAAGATCGCGCTCGGCATCATCAGCAAGGCCGAGCATCGCGTGAGCCAGCGTTCGCGAGTAGAGCGCCCTGTCATACCCTCCCTGCACTGCCGCATCGCAATAGCGGAGCGCGGAGGCGGCATCTCCCGCGACAATGAGCGCGCGGCAGGCAGAGTCCTGGTAACGGAGGACACCCGGCGCGAGCTCCGCTGCTTTCTCCAGGTCAGCGGCTGATTCGGCGAGAAAGCCGAGTTGCGAGTTGGCAAGGCCCCGGTGGAACCACGCATCCGCAGATTCGGGCTCCAGATCGATGGCCCGGGTATATTCAGCGATGCTGCGGAGCACTTCTGCCCGGCCTCCGCGCGCCACAAACAGCAGACCGGCAGTGACAAAGGCTTCTGCGAGGCCCGGCTCCAACTCCAGCGCGCGATCAAGGTCGGTTCGGGCAAGCGTCAGGTCTGATGCCTGCCCGCGAGCGATGTACGCCCCGGCACGATCGACGTAGACAATTCCGTTGTCCGGAACAAGCTCGATGGCCCGTGAGAACGAGCCAATGGCCTGGTTGAGGTCATCGGTTCCGGCGTGGAGCATGTGCGCCCGGCCCCTGTTTGCGTGGGTTTCGGCATGGTCAGGCCGGATGGACTCGGCGCGGAACAGGTCGGTGCGCGCCAACTGGATATCGCCGTCCCTGTCTCGCCGCATATAGGCAACGGCACGGCCATTCAGCGCCTCGACTGATCGCGGCTCCACGTCCAGGACGAGGGAGAACCAGGCGATGGACTCGTCGTAGTCGAATCGCTCGCCGTCGAGGTAGGCGATACCCAACAGATGATGGATATCTGCCAATGCGGCGGGGTCCTCGGGCGGTGGGATGATCGCTCGCCTGAGGACGGCCTTGGCGCGGTCGTGGTCTCCCTGGTCCAGATAGACGCGCCCTGAGGTCATCAGAGCCACGTACCGAACTGCGCCGGTCAGGTTCACGTTGATGGTCGTGGGCAGTTCCGACGGTGACGACGGGATAGTGATGACGGGTTGTCCGTTGGCTCCATTGGGACTTTGAGCGGTTGTGAACCGGGCCAGAACGCGCCCGCTGTCGTACTCGCCCCATATCGTCAGCAGCGCGCCTGACCTCTCGGTGACGGTCCTCGCCTCGCTCTCTGATCGGATCGTATCCGGCCACAGGAATGTTCGCGCGTTTGCCAGTCCGGAAAGGTGCAGTTCCGCGTCGATCCGCTCCTGGAGCCGTCCCGAAACGTTGTACCCCTGCGCCCCGGCGGTGTAGTTGGCGAACGGCGCAAGCAGGATGAGGGACTCACCATCCCGCGCAACGGTGGCTGGCAGAGGCGTTGCCGTGGGAATGACAGGTGTAGGAGTTGAGGTTGCGGCGGGCGTGGGAGTTGCCACAGGCGTGGGAGTGGCAGGCACTGGCGTGGGGTCAGGGCCGGTGAAGTCCAGGGTGTTTGTAACAACTGCCAACCCTGCGCCCAGCAGCACGATACCGGCTATCGCGGCAACTGCGAGCGCCCATTTCCGATTGAGCGGCAATCCCGTGGCCGGAGGCTGAGCATCGCTTTCTGCGCCCAACTCATCCTCTTGGGGATCAAGGGCGTCTCCATCAGTCGGGGAGACAATCCCGGCTGCGCTATCGGGTTGGAATCCGGCAGCAAGCAGAAACTCGTCGCGCTCGTCCGGCGTGAGGCGAAGAACATCGGCGCAGCGGGCCACATCCTCACGATGTCGAGGCCTTTCGGTCACGCCCTCGCGCCAGCGGATGAGGGTAAGGCGATTGACGTTGATGCGACGGGCAAGTTCGGCATCACCGATGCCCGTGCGCTCCATGTACTCCGTCAGAAGGTCGGCGAATGTGCGCGAATGCGACATATATGACACTCGTTTCAACGTGAATGAAACAGTGTTGTAGTCAGAATTGTACCCACTTCAGCGCGACTGTGGTTACGGGGCCGGCGACGGCCGAGCCTGAGGCAGTGACACAGGAGGCGCATGAAATGTATACGAAGTGGATCGCGATAATTGCCTTGCTGGCCATGGTCGTCGTCGCGACCGGTTGCGCGGCGACGGAGGATGGAGCGGACGAGGAAATCATGAGCCCTCCGCCTACCGCCACGGCACTCGTCATCACCGGGTCTCAGGCTCAACCGACGTCGGCCCCTTCAATGGCAGCATCCGGGTCGGACTCATACGACATGGACGATGCCATGATCCTGGACGATGCGCCGGAGAGCGGACAGGAGGGGTTCAACCAGATTGGCGGCACATCAACAGTCAACGATGAGCCATATGACCTGACCTTCTTCCAGAGCTACGGCGTCAATCCGTTCATCGACACGGAAGACGATCGTTTCTCAACGTTCGCAATGGACGTGGACACGGCCTCGTACGTCGTGACACGAACGTTCCTCGGGGACGGCTTCTTGCCGGACAGTGATTCCGTGCGTGTTGAGGAGTTCGTCAACTACTTCGAGCAGAAATACGAACAGCCCAAGGAGGGCGCATTCAGCATCACCATCGACGGCTCGCCATCCCAATTCGGTCTGGACACGCACCACATGATCCGTGTGGGGCTCCAGGGCAAGACGATCTCAGAGGAGGCCCGCAAGGACGCCACGCTCATCTTTGTGATCGATGTGTCCGGCTCGATGGAACGGCAGGATCGCCTGGGGCTGGCCAAGCGCTCGCTGCGGCTGCTCGTGGATGAACTGCGGGACAACGATAAGGTCGGCATCGTCATCTACGGAAGCACGGGACGCATCGTGCTGGAGCCCACAAGCGTCGATGCTGACCACAAGCAGATCATCATCGACGCCATCGACGCCCTTAGGCCTGGCGGCTCCACGTACGCCGAGCAGGGGCTGGAACTCGGGTACCGCATGGCGGCGGATGAGGCCGACCCGGACCGGATCACCCGCGTCATCCTGGTGTCGGACGGCGTGGCCAATGTTGGCGCGACCGGCGCGGAGTCCATCCTCAAGACGATTGATGAGTACGTTGATGAGGGTGTCACGTTGACGACCGTCGGGTTCGGCATGGGCAATTTCAACGACGTGCTGATGGAGCAGCTGGCGAACAACGGCAACGGCACATACCACTACGTGGACACGCTGGCGGAGGCTCGACGGCTGTTCGTGGAGAACCTTGCGGGAACTCTCCAGTTCATCGCACGGGACGCGAAGATCCAGGTCGAGTTCGACGAGGAGAGCGTCCGCAGCTACCGCCTGCTCGGTTATGAGAATCGCGACGTGGCGGATGAAGACTTCCGCAACGACGCGGTGGATGCCGGGGAGGTCGGCGCGGGTCATTCCGTAACGGCGCTCTACGAAATCAAGATCAACGACGACGCAACGAACGACACCACGTTGGCCACGGTGAGGGTGCGGTATGAGCACTCCGATTCCGGCGTCGTGAGCGAAATTGAGCAGTCGGTCACCAGGGGTGATCTGGCTACGCAGTTCACAGACGCGCCAACACGCTACCAACTGGCGGCCGTGGTCGCCGAATTCGCCGAACTCCTGCGCCACAGCTATTGGGCGCGTGAAGGAAGCCTGGGCGAGGTCGAGACACAGGCGCATCGGCTGAGTCGGTTACTCCCCGACGATACCGATATGGCCGAATTCGCCGATCTTGTCTCGATCGCAGCTCGGATTCAGCAGGCAGACGCCGGTAGCTAACGAGCGTGAGCGTGGGGGTTATTCCCGGCTCGCGATTACGACTGCCGGGGAAAAGGAGTTGGCAGACTGCTTTCCGGCCGGGTTGCACCGGGAATTGGGGATGTGCCCGTCCTGCGAGATTCGCAGGACGGGCACGGTCTTTTTTGGTCTTTTTGTTTGACATTCCCAAGCGGCGGATGCTACGTTTCGACGGCAACGAAACGGTGCTAAGGGGGTAGAAATGGCACGACCGATTGTTCCCGTCCCGGATCCGTCAACGCAGCCGTTCTGGGACGCTTGCAACGAAGGCAAGCTCATTGTTCAGTATTGCTCAATATGCGACCGACGGCAGTATCCGCCGGAGCCCACATGCCGCGACTGCGGCTTTGATTTCCACATGACCTGGCAGGAGACCAGTGGCCGCGCCAAGATCGTCGGCTATTCCATCACGTATGACTCCCGCCTTGTTCAGTGGCATCCGCTGCAACCGTTCCTTAATGTCATCGTGGCGCTTGAAGAGGACCCGGTGATCAACTTTCATACGAACCTCATCGACGACTTCGGCACAAACCTGACTGAGGAGCCTGAGATTCCCATCGGCGCGACCTGCGAGGTGCAGTTCGTTGAGGCAGCGCCGGGACGCATGATCCCGGAGTGGAAGATCGTCAAGTAAACTCAGTCAACTCACCACCGAGTGAACGGCAGGTGGGGACAGAAAGGAAAACACACAGATATGGCACGTGAGAATTGGGAGCGAAATCACGATCCCGTCGGCATCTGGAACGGCCGCGGCAAGGCTGCTCTCATCGCGCGCGGGCACTCTCCGACGGATCGCCGCTGGGACGGCGAGACGCTCGAGAAGTCCCTCGGCGCGTACATGATGATCGCCGTGCAGAACGCGCTGGATGACGCCGGTATCACCGTTGATGACGTTGACGGCATCGTCGGCTCCGCCGGCGGGCAGCCGAACGGCGCGCCGTTGAGCGACGTCTGGGGGCCGCGCGACTACTTCGATCCGCCCTACCACTCGGAGGATGGCCTGACGCACGTCACCGGCCAGTGGCTCCGCCAGCAGATGGGCTTCAAGAACATCAAGTACATCAACAACCACGGCGACCCGATCTGGAACCTCATTGGGCAGGCCGCGCAGGCCATCGCGGACGGGCGCGCCGAGACCGTCGTTGTGACGTACCCGAACGGCAACCTGCCCGGGCGGTATCACCAGGACCCCTCCAACGAGGCGCGCGGCGGAGCCGTGTGGGCGAACACGTGGGGCTGGGGACTGTCAGGACAGGGCTTCACGTTCAACCAGTACTGCCAGAAGTACGGGACGAACCATGACCGCATGGCCCCGTTCGTGGTGCAGGAGCGCAAGAACGGCCTGCTCTGGGAGCACAGCTACTACGCGCAGCATGAGCCCGGCGAGTTCACCGAAGAGGACTACCTGAACGGCCGCATGATCGCTCGCGACCTCAGCATCTTCGACTGCGACCGCCCGGTCCTGGCAGCAGCCGCCTACGTCATGACCACGGCTGAGAAGGCTAAGGACATGAAGCAGACGCCGGTCTACATCTGGGACCACACGGAGAGCCTGTTCTCCCCGCGCAGCCTGGTCCAGACGATCGACGACACCGAAGAGTGGACCGATATCCAGGCGCAGCGGTCGTACAACGGCTCCGGCATCACGGCGGATGACATCGACGTGTTCGCGCCGTATGACGGCTTCGCGGTCTTCACGCAGTACTACATCGAGGCGTGGGGCTGGCGCGGCGTCAAGCGCGGTGAGGCGCATGACTTCTACGCCGGTGACATCAGCCTCAAGGGCCCGAACCCGCTGAACTCCGGCGGCGGCAACATGGGCACGGGCCGCATGCGCACCGTGTTCATCACCGATCCGCTTGAGCAGCTGCAGAATCGCGCAGGCGAGCGGCAGATCACGGGCAGGGCCGAGATCGCGGTGAGCCACGGCGTGCTGCCAATCACGGCGGGCACCGTTGTGATGAGCACCAACCCCGGCTAGCTCATAACGACCTTCCGAGGGCAGAAATAGCCCCCGCCGTTGGGCGGGGGCTATTCATTTTTCCTGCCTCGCTCAGTGTCATTCTGAACGATGCGAACGACGTGAAGAATCCAGGAACACGTTGTTCAGCAACCGGAGACTATAGACCCTTCGCTGCGCTCAGATTGGCGCAAGGAAATATCCTATGGGCTCACCCTAAACATATACGCGAATAACGATAGTTGTATGCCCCCCATGACGTGCCCACGCATTGCGTTGACATGCCTTTCAACACCATGCTACATTCCGCACGGCATACCTGTGTCAATGGGAAGAGTGGGGGGAGAAAATGGCACGACCGATTGTACCTGTCCCGGACCCGTCAACGCAGCCGTTCTGGGACGCATGCAACGAAGGCAAGCTCATCGTCCAGTATTGTTCGATTTGTGACCGACGGCAGTATCCGCCGGAGCCCACATGCCGCGACTGCGGCTTTGATTTCCACATGACCTGGCAGGAGACCAGTGGCCGCGCCAAGATCGTCGGCTACTCCATCACCTATGACTCCCGCCTTGTTCAGTGGCATCCGCTGCAGCCGTTCCTTAACGTCATCGTGGCGCTTGAGGAAGATCCTGTGATCAACTTCCATACCAACCTCATCGACGACTTCGGCACCAACCTGACTGAGGAGCCCGATATTCCCATCGGCGCAACCTGCGAGGTTCAGTTCGTTGAGGCAGCGCCGGGACGCATGATCCCGGAGTGGAAGATCGTCAAGTAATCAAGCTTTCAAGGCAGACACGCGAAGCGCATCAGTCAGAAAGGACTAGACAAGATGGCACGTGAAGTCAATTGGGAGCGTAATCACGATCCCGTCGGCATTTGGCCCGGACGCGGCAAGGTTGCGCTGATGGCTCGTGGGCACTCCCCCGTCGACCGCCGCTGGGACGGTGAGACGCTGGAGAAGTCCCTCGGCGCCTACATGATGATTGCAGTTCAGAACGCCCTCGAAGACGCCGGCATCACCATGGATGACGTCGACGGCATCATCGGCTCCGCAGGCGGCCAGGGCAATGGCGCTCCCTTGAGCGACGTCTGGGGCCCCCGGCCGTACTTTGATCCGCCCTATGACTCCGAGGATGGCCTGACACACGTCACCGGCCAGTGGATTCAGAGGCAGATGGGCTTCAAGAATCTCCGCTACATCAACAACCACGGCGACCCGATCTGGAACCTGATCGGCCAGGCCGCCCAGGCCATCTATGACGGCCGCGCGGAGACCGTGGTGGTCATGTACCCCAACGGCAACCTGCCCGGACGCTACCACCAGGACCCCTCGAACGAGGCGCGCGGCCCCGCCGTGTGGCCGAACACGTGGGGCTGGGGACTCTCCGGACAGGGTTTCACCTTCAACCAGTACTGCGAGAAGTACGGGACGAACCATGACCGCATGGCGCCGTTCGTGGTGCAGGAGCGCAAGAACGGCCTCCTCTGGGAGTACAGCTACTACTCCAACCATGAGCCCGGCGAGTTCACCACAGAGGACTACCTGAACGGCCGCATGATTGCTCGCGACCTGAGCATCTTCGACTGCGACCGCCCGGTTCTCTTCGCCTCCGCCTACATCATGACGACGGCTGACAAGGCCAAGGACATGAACCAGAAGCCGGTTTACATCCTTGACCACACGCAGAGCCAGTTCACTCCGCGCAGCCTCGTGCAGACCATCGACGACACTGAGGAGTGGACGGACGTCCAGGCGCAGCGATCCTACAATGGCTCCGGCCTCAAGCCCGAGGACATTGACATCTTCGCGCCGTACGACGGCTTCGCGGTGTTCACCCAGTACTACATCGAGGCGTTCGGCTGGCGCGGCGTCAAGCGCGGCGAGGCGCACGACTTCTATGCCGGCGACATCAGCCTCAAGGGCCCGAACCCGCTGAACTCCGGCGGCGGCAACATGGGCACCGGTCGCATGCGCACCGTGTTCATCACCGATCCACTTGAGCAGCTGCAGGGCCGCGCAGGCGAGCGGCAGGTGACGACGAAGGCGGAGGTTGCGGTCACACACGGGGTGCTGCCGATCACGGCGGGCACCGTTGTGATGGCCACTTCACCCGACTAAAAACTTCTGTCATAATACGGGAGTCAAGAGGCAACTCCCTGCCGGCGCCGGCAGGGAGTTGCCTTACTAAAAGGAGTCACATGGGGTGGAAAGTATGGCGATACTTCTGAGCTTTGACATTGACGGGACCCTGGAACTTGGGGATCCCCCCGGCGGGGTAACCACAGAGATGGTCCGCAAGGCACATGAAGTGGGTTTCATCATTGGCAGTTGTTCAGACAAGCCTCTGAGCGTACAACGAAAAATCTGGGAAGACATGGAGCTAACCCCCGCGTTTGTTTCCGCCAAGCACCAGCTCGGCAAGGTCAAGCGGGAGAATCCGGCGGACGCCTACTATCACATGGGGGATCGTGACACCGATTACCTCGCGGCAAAGGACAATAATTTCGGTTTCTGGTGGGCGCATGAGGCCGCCGAGCAGCCGTGGCTCGAGTTTGACATGGAGAACCACGAGCAGATTCCCATCTCCACATAGTCCTGACCATAGAGAACGATGCGCCGCCCAATGGGCGGCGTTTTCCGTTAAGGGGCGCTTGGTGTTACGACGGCTGGTCCTGGGGCGGAGCGATCTTGAGTGGAATCACCGCCGACTCATGGCCGTCGATGAGCCAGGAGACTTCATAGTCGCCGTACGCCCGGAAGATGACGCCGCGCAAACCGAGAGCGATCCGGTGAGTCCGATGCGTGTAGCCGGGCTGCGGCCGGGCAATCTCCACCTGCGTTCTGAGAGCCGGGACAACGTCGCCGCCATCGGCATCGACGATATGAACCTCGACGGTCTTTGGTCCCGCCTCCACGGCCTTGAACCGAAACGCGGCCACAACGTAGAAGGCCGGATGATTCAGAGGGACTTCCTGAGCGATGATGGTGTCGAAGCCGATGCCAACGGCGGTCAGCTTGGACGAGTTTTCGGCGTAATCACAGATAAAGGCAAAAGCGACATCCATTGTTGATCCTCAACGTGGGTCATTGGCTCCACCGGGCAGTTCAATGGTCGGGGTGCCCGGATTTGAACCGGGGGCCCCCTGCACCCCATGCAGGTGCGCTTCCGGGCTGCGCTACACCCCGACCGACGTTTGCGCATGATACTCGCGGAGCGCGTGCCGACGCAAGCGACACGGAGAGGACGTAGGATGGTCTTATGCGTGTTCGTCAATTGCATGAGTGGGATATTTCGCCGACAGCCGCAGTAGCTTTGCAACGAGAATTGGCAGGGCAGCTGCGGCTGGATCGAACCTTGCCGGAGAACGCAGTGCGGACGATTGCTGGCGTGGATCTCTCCCCGCCTGACGCAGAGTCCGGGCGTGTTCGCGGGGCGGCTGTCGTGGTGGCATGGCCATCGCTTGAGGTGGTGGAGGTCTCGACGGCGGAGGGGGTAGCAGATTTCCCCTACGTGCCCGGGCTGCTGTCGTTCAGGGAAGCGCCGATTCTCCTTGAGGCTTTGGCGGGGCTGCGTTCAACACCTGACGTGATTCTTGTTGACGGACAGGGGACGGCGCATCCTCGTCGTTTCGGGATCGCATGCCACCTGGGGTTGGCTATCGATGTGCCGACCGTCGGGTGTGCAAAGTCGCGGCTTGTCGGCACGCATCAGCAGCCCGGGGAGGCAAAAGGCGCGTGGACGCCCCTGGAGCATAGAGTAGACACGATTGGAGCGGTTGTACGAACGCGAACGGGGGTGAGGCCAATCTATGTGTCGCCGGGGAACAACATCGATCTTGAGTCGTCTGTGAGATGGGCACTGGCCTGTTCTCCACGCTACCGCGTGCCCGTGCCAACACGATTGGCGCACCGGGCCGCCGCCGGAGAATCGCTCCTGTAAAATAAGTAGCAACTGCACGCATACTGCACGGAGTCTTTAAGAAATGCTTGAACTCAGGAACGAGGCGCAGACACTTCTTGATCGGGTCTCCACGTATCTGGAGCGTCTTTGATCTGCCCTCGAAGGAAAAACGCGTCGCGGAGTTGGACGGGGAATCGGCCAAGCCTGACTTCTGGGACGATTCACAGCGCGCGCAGAGCGTCCTGAGGGAGGCCTCCACGCTGCGCAACGAAATCGAAACCTGGCAATCCATCGACCGCCGCGCGCGCGGCCTGCTTGAACTCGCAGACATGGCGATGGCGGAGGACGAGTCCGGCCTGGAAACTGAGCTTCAGACCGAACTCCGCGAGGTTATGCAGTCGCTTGAGGAGCTTGAGGCGCAGGCGATGCTGAGCGGGCCGCATGACGGGCGAGCGGCCATTGTGTCTTTCCAGGCCGGAGCGGGCGGCGTCGATTCGCAAGACTGGGCGCAGATGCTGGTCACCATGTTCCGCCGGTGGGGTGAGTCTCACGGACACACGGCAAGGATTCTCGACTGGATGGACGGCGACGAAGCGGGCATCAAACGGGCGGACCTGGAGATCGATGGGCCGAACGTGTACGGGTACCTGAAAGGGGAGGCGGGAGTGCACCGGTTGATTCGGCTCTCGCCTTTTGATAACCAGCACCAGCGCCATACGTCATTCGCCCTGGTCGAAGTGCTGCCCATTGTGGATGACGCCGTTGACGTGTCGATCAGCCCGGAGGACCTGCGCGTGGACACGTTCCGCAGCAGCGGCGCGGGCGGACAGAACGTGCAGAAGAACGAGACGGCCGTGCGTCTAACCCATATCCCCACCGGGCTTGTCGTCAGCGTTCAGAACGAGCGCTCGCAGGGACGGAATCGAGAGATTGCAATGCGAATCCTGATGGCGCGGCTGGTGGAAAGGGAGATGGCAAAGCGGCGCGACGAGGAGATGCGGCTGCGCGGCGAGTTTGTCGCGCCGGAGTGGGGCAACCAGATCCGCACCTACGTCCTCCACCCCTACAAGATGGTCAAGGATCATCGCACGGGGCATGAGGAGTCGGACCCGGACGCTGTGCTGGCAGGAGAGTTGGACCCGTTCCTGACCACGTGGCTGCGGGAGTCCGTGGGGAGGGAAGGGTAACCATGCGGGTGTTGCTCAGCGGGTCGCAGCCACAGCGATGGCTCGTCGCCTTTGCAACCGTGCTCGCCATGCTTGTCGCTGCGATGCTGATGTCCGGCTGCCTCTTTCAGGAGGAACCGACGCCAACACCGAACCCGTTTCTCATCCCGGGCACCTCAGAACTTGAATATCGTGACGATGAGTTGGGATTCAGTTTCCGGCACCCGGATGACTGGCTCATCAGCGACCCGGAGAACACCGAGGGAATCGTCGTTTCTCTCGTGTCGCCGGAACAGACCGTCACCATGGACGTTGAGAGGGATTTGCCGCCGCCGCAGATCGACTTCATGTCGTACGGAAGCGCCCGTATGAGGTTCTTCCAGCAGTTGCAGCCCAGCCTTGAGATCGTGCAGGAGACGGAAACGACCCTTACGGATGGCACGCCGGCATATCACGCGAATTGGGTTTCGAGAGGTGAGGACGCCGAATCGACGGGGGAGACGCTCGTTGTCTTTCGCGGGGAGGGTGACGACCGCGAGGCATTCATGATCGTGTCGTCAGGGCCCTCGTCGCTGTACAGCGCATGGACGGGGCCGATCCTGTTCTTCTGGGAAACCCTGACGATCGACCCGGCGTAGCTTTGGGGCGCTCCGCGGCTACTCATTCCCGTCACTGCCGCCCATTCCCGCGATGATTCGCTGGAGCGCGCTGACGCCTGAAAGCGCTGCGACAGCAATAACGGCAATCACCGGCTGAGCAATAATCAGTCCGGCGGACACGATAGCCACACGGACCGGACGCGGAGCAAGGATGACGCCGCCGCGATTCAGCCCAAGACTTTCCGCCCGCGCCCTCGCATAACTCACCAGCATCGAGAGAGCGAGCGCGGCGGCTGTGATGACAACTGCGATAGTGTCTTCTTCTCGCGAAAAGTAGAAGCTCAGTCCAATGAGAAGTGCCGCTTCCCCTACCCTGTCCAGCACAGAATCGAGGAAAGCGCCGGTACGGGACACTGAGTCCGTGTGGCGAGCAAGCGCGCCGTCCAGGCCGTCCATAAGGCTTCCGGCGAGGAAGACAAGACCGGCAGGCAGCAGCGCGCCCTGGCTGGCCAGGTAGCCCGCGCCCACAGCGATAAGGGCGCCGAGGACAGTCAGGTGGTTAGGACGAACACCGACCGCGGCAAGAACACGGACGATGGGCGAGCGTATCCCCTCAACGGCATTGGCGAGAAAGGACAGGCGGCTCACGGCATCTTATGGGGCCGACGCAACCATTCGCCGGCCTTCGTGTCCCTGGATGATTCTATTCCGCTGTCGAGGAGTTGCGCGCCACGTAGATGCTGAGCTTCTCAAGGAGCTGTGACTCGACGGTGCCCTCCTCAGGACGGCGGCGGCGGCGGCCACGGCGACGACGGCGGCCCTCAATACTCCGAAGCACCTCATAGATGCGTCCCATCGTAACCGCGCCCCAATCCACGGACCCCTGGGTCATGTCGCGCTCCCGCTCGGGACCATAGATGGCGATCGTGGAGTGGTTTGCGCCTCTCCCTTCAAGTTCAACCGTTTCGCCCGTGTAGTCGGCAACCGTCTGTCGGATGCCTTCAAGATCCGGGTCCTGGACGGACTCGTTATTGAGGACGATCTGGACTGCAAATCGTCCCTGTCGTCGGAAGGCCCAATTGAGACCGATCTTGCCACGGCCCATGCGAACGATCCGCTCTCGCGGCCCCGCAGTGCGGGAGAGGCGGGCGTCCGGCATCCTGGCCTGGAAACTGGCGACCAGCTGGTCCCAGAAATCTTCTCGTGAGGAGAAAGCAGCCGCGATTTCTTCCGCGTCGGGCGATGGTTCAGGCGTGGAGTCAGGCGTCTGAGCCTCGGCCTGAGACGTTGCTGATCTGCGCCCCGGGGGGCGGCCACGCCTGCGGCGAGTGGTCCCGGCGCCCGCTCCGGCAGAAGTCCGGGCGGGAACGCCCTGCACTCCCTGGAGGATGACGCTCTGTTGTATCCGGGCCGCCACGGTCATGATATCGAGGATTTCGTTGTTGTTGATGCCGTCCGCCAGCGCATCGGCCACAGCCTGTTTGATTGCCGCTTCATCACGAACTGCCGCAGCCGTCGCGAGGGCGACAATAACTGAGGTTCTGTTATCGAGAGATATTCCCAGGGAATTCTCTCCAAGTAGCCCTGTCACTTTCCTTTACTCCCTTATCACGTTCTACGCCACTGAGTAACCAGTGACGCAATATCCCCACTCTTCCCGTCAGAATCACGCTTCTTACCAGCTATTGCTCTATACCAAACGAGAAACACTGCGGTCGTCTAACCGGTTCTTGCGGCGCGGCGGCGCGGGCGGGATTCCGTATCCCGCCAACTTGAACTTACATGAGGCCGGCAAGAAGCTCCTTCGCTTCCGGTCGGAGCATCTCCGGTGTCCAGGGCGGATCCCAGACGATATCCACTTGGGAATCATTCACGCCTTCGAGTTCAAGGATGCGATTCTCAACTTCGGGGCCAACCGTACCGGCCATTGGGCATCCCGGAGCAGTCAGTGTCATCGTTACGTAGACACAATCATCCCGTATGTCTATGTCGTAAATGAGACCGAGATCATAGATGTTCAGCGGAATCTCGGGGTCATAGCATGTCCGCAAAACGTCGACTACTTGTTCTTCCGTAATTGTGTTAGACACATCAGCCTCCTGATGCCAAAGATTCACCGAAACTTACCCTTATTGAGACCAGCATACACTCTTTTATGTAGAGGGTGTTACTTCACGTCTTGCAGGCATATTCATATGCTGGTTGTATGGCACACGGTTATAGAGATGTTTAGCTTACCTGGAGGCAAGCAGGAAGATGGCGGCTTTTGATGTAATTGTTCTCGGGGCTGGTCCCGGCGGATACGTTTGCGCAATTCGGGCGGCACAGTTGGGGCTAAGCGCAGCCATTGTTGAACCCGACGAACTCGGCGGCCTGTGCCTCAATTGGGGGTGCATCCCGTCAAAGGCCCTGCTGCGCAACGCCGACGTGCTCAATACCATCAACAATGCCGCAGACTTCGGAATTACCGTTGGCTCAGTCGACGCAAGCCTCGATGAGGCGATCACACGATCACGCAGAGTTGTTCACCGGCTGGTGCGTGGAGTGACAAGTCTCTTGCGTTCAAACAATGTCACTGTCGTGAATGGGCACGGAACCCTGTTGGACTCGCGCCGGGTGCTCGTGGACGGGGAGCCTGAGCCGCTGGAGGCAAACAAAGCCATTGTCATTGCAACAGGGGCGCAGGAGCGAGCCATTCCGGGACTTGATGTGAACGGCGACACAGTCGTCACCAGCAGGCACGCGCTGGAGCGGCGCGACCTGCCGGAAAGGGTGCTGATCATTGGCGGCGGCGCAACGGGGTGCGAATTCGCGTATTTCTATCGCTCATACGGCAGTGCCGTGACACTGGTTGAGTTGATGCCTCACCTGTTGCCGGGGGAGGACAACGAGATTACGTCCGCCCTGCAGGACTCTCTAACGCGTCAGGGTATTGACGTCTTGACGGAAAGCCGCGTGAACCGGCTGACCGATGGCGGGGCGGAATTGGACGTTGACGGCGAATCACGCATCATCCCCTTCGACATGGCGCTCGTGGCCGTGGGCATGCAGGGTCGGACAGAGGGCCTCGGTCTTGAAACGGCAGGCGTTGCAACCGGGCGGGGCGGCTATATCGAGTGTGGCGACACCATGCAGACAAACATCCCCGGCGTGTATGCGATAGGCGACGTCACAGGGCCGCCGCTCCTCGCTCATGCGGCCATGGCCCAGGGGGTGCTGGCGGCGGAGGCTATCGCAGGCCGTGACACCCAGCCGCTCAACAAGGAGGACATACCCCGGGCGGTGTACTGCCACCCGCAAGTGGCAAGCATGGGAATAACCGAGGCGCAGGCGGCGGAGCGCGGCATCACTGTCAACGTCGGGCGTTTTCCCTATCGCGCAAACGGAAAGGCGCTGAGCCTGAACGATTACGCGGGGATGATCAAGGTGGTCAGCGACGCTGAGACAGGGGCCTTGCTGGGAGCGCAGATGGTGGGGCCGGAATGCGCAGAACTGCTCGGCGAGTTGTCCGTGGCGAAACTGCTGGAGGCGACGCCGCTGGAGATCGGACGCGCCGTTCATCCTCACCCCACCTTGTCCGAAACGCTGATGGAGGCATCGCTTGCCGCTTTCGGCGAGGCCATACACATGTAGACTCTGTGTATGGAGGCAGCTCGCTTGTGAGTACATCGATAGACGCTACGCTTCCGCGTTCTGAGCTTCTGACAATGCTCAGGACCATGAAGTTGATCCGCCGTTTTGAAGAACGCAGCGCCGAGCACTATGGTCGGGGCAACATCGGCGGCTTTCTGCACCTGTACATCGGAGAAGAGGCTGTCGCCGTCGGCGTGATCTCGCCTCTGCGGGACGATGACAAGATCGTGACGCATTACCGCGACCACGGCCACGCACTGGCGCGCGGGATGGACACCGCGGCGTGCATGGCGGAGTTGTTCGGGAAGTCGACGGGCGTAAGCGGCGGCAAAGGCGGCTCCATGCACTTCTTTGACGTTGAAAAGGGTTTCATGGGAGGGCATGCCATCGTTGGCGGCCAGTTGCCGTTGGCCGTGGGGCTGGCATTCGCGAATCGCTATCGAGCCGAGGACTCCCTCGTGGTGTGCTTCCTGGGCGATGGAGCGGTCAACGAGGGCGAGTTCCATGAATCCATGAACCTGGCCTCTCTATGGAATCTGCCCGTCCTCTTCCTGCTGGAGAACAACGGGTTCGGCATGGGAACGCGTGTGGAGCGAGCGTCGGCGCAGCCGATCATCCACCGTCTTGCCGACCGTCACAACGTGCGCAGCCACCGTGTGGAGAACGGTCAGGACGTGTTCGCGGTGCGGGAGGCCACGCTGGATGCCATCGAATACATCCGGGACGGCAACGGGCCGTATTTCCTGGAGGTCATGACGTACCGCTTCCGTGGGCATTCGATGGCAGACCCGGTTGAATACCGCCAGCAGCACGAGGTGGAGCCGTGGCTGGAGTTGGACCCAATCAAGCTTTTTTCCGATCGGCTGCTGCAAAATGATCTGACCACAACGGACGAGATTGACGCCATCGACGAGGACGTGGAGAACGAGGTGAACGAAGCGATCCGGTTTGCCCTGGAGTCGCCCTTCCCCACGCCGGATGAACTGTACACGGACATCTACGCGTGAGGGTTCGGCAATGCCGCAACTGACATACCGTGAAGCAATCCGCGCCGGGCTGGCGGAGGCGCTTCAGTCCAATCCGGAGACGTTCATCATGGGTGAGGACGTGGGCGCCTACGGCGGCTCCTATGCCGTGACCAAGGGATTCATGGAGGAGTACGGCGAAGAGCGCATCATCGACACGCCGATTGCCGAATCCGGTTTCGTCGGCACGGGAATCGGCGCGGCGATTGCGGGCATGAGCCCGATCGTCGAAATCATGACCATCAACTTCTCCCTGTTGGCCATGGATCAGATAGTCCACATCGCCGCCAAGGCTCGCTATATGTCCGGCGGGCAGATCACCGTGCCAATCGTGATTCGAACGGTGAGCGGCGGCGGAAACATGCTCGCCGCAACACACTCGCAGAGCCTTGAGGCATGGTACGCGCGTGTGCCGGGACTCAAGGTGGTAACGCCGTCCAACGCGGCGGATGCGCTGGGACTGCTGCGGACTGCCGTTGCCGACCCGAACCCCGTGATGTACGTGGAGCATTCGCTCCTCTATGGGAGCCGCTCAGAGGTGCCGGATGAGCACTACACGATACCCTTCGGTTCGGCGCGCGTGGCGCGCAGCGGGACTGACGTTAGCATCATCGCCTATCTGAGAATGGTTCCCATCGCGCTGCAGGCGGCACAACTGCTGGAGGATGACGGCATCGACGCCGAGGTCATTGACCTGCGCTCCCTGCTGCCACTTGATACGCAAACGTTCATCGATTCCGTCCACAAGACGAATCGGGCAGTCGTCGTCGAGGAGACGTGGGAGTTCGGCGGGTTCGCGGGCGAGGTCATCGCGCAGATCAATGAGAAGGCGTTTGACTCGCTGGATGGGCCCGCGCTGCGAGTCGGCGGGGCCAATGTGCCGACACCGTATTCCCGTCCGCTGGAGCTGCTGACGATTCCGACGCCGGAGATCGTGGCGGATAAAGTTCGGAGCCTGTTCTAGGTCGCATCGAAGGGAGAGGCAGACGTGGCAAGTGACGTAATCATGCCGCAGATGGGCTTCGACATGACCGAAGGAATGGTTGTGCGGTGGCTTAAGCACGAGGGCGATACGGTGACGCGCGGGGAGACGATCGCGGAGATCGAGACGGACAAGGCAACAGTCGAGCTTGAGGCGTACGAATCCGGCGTGATGGCCCGCATCCTGGTCGCAGAGGGCGTCATGGTGCCCGTCGGACAGACGATAGGCCTGATCACAGCGCCGGGCGAGGATGTGCCGGATGTTGCGGCGCCCACGCCCTCTCAACCTGTCACAACGCCGCCCGCAGATTCCGCTCCGCCTGCGCCCCCTGCCCCGCCGGAGCGTGCCGAGGCTGCCGCCCCCGCTGACACCGGCAGGGAGGAGACGCCGTCCACAGGCGCGCCGGTGACGCCCGTGGCGCGGAGAATCGCCGAGCAGGCAGGCGTATCCGTGGCGGAGGTGCAGGCCAACGTGAGAGGGACGGGTCCCGGCGGACGGATCACACGGGGCGATATTGAAGCCTATCTTGAGACCCGAGGGGCTGCACAGCCGGAGCCCGTCACTCCTCAAGCGCCTGCGCCGGTGGATGAACCTGTGCCAGAGCAACCGGCGCCGGATGCCGTCGTCGAGCCGTCCACAGCTGGCGAGGTGGGGATTGTTGTGCCCGCGGGGCTGTCACCCATGCGGCAGGCGATCGCGCGGCGCATGTCTCTGAGCAAGCTGACCGCGCCCCACTATTACGTGACCGTAGAGATCGACATGACGCGCACCGTTCAGATGCGCGCGGATATCAATGAGGAGCTGGACGCGGACAGCCGTGTAACGGTGAACGACCTCGTCATCAGGGCCGTCGCCATGGCGCTGCGGACTCATCCGTATTTCAACGTGACCGTGCAAGCCGAGGGAATCATTCCGAATGCGACCATCGACGTGTCCATCGCCGTGGCAATGGACGGGGGAGGTCTCATCGCGCCGTCGATGCCGGATGTTGGCGATGCCGGCCTTGTCGAGACCGCGGCGCGTTCACGAGACTTGTCACGGCGAGCACGCGAGGGACGCCTGCGCCCGAACGAGGTGAGCGGTGTGGGGTTCGCCGTGTCCAACCTTGGCATGTACGACGTAAAGGACTTTGTCGCAATCATCACGCCGCCGAACGCAGGCGCGATTGCGGTGGGTTCAGTGCAATCAACGCCGGTTGTGCGAGACGGCCAGGTGGTTGTGGCAGAGATGATGTCGGCGACGCTGTCTGCCGATCACCGCGCGACGGACGGTGCGGAGGGCGCGCGGTTCATGAACGAGGTGCGGCGAATCCTGGAGAGGCCGGCACTCCTTCTGCTTTAGCTTCTTGGGCCTTCAAGCTCGATGTTCTGCACCGGCGGCGGGGTATGGGCGTGGCCGTGGGCGGCTGCCATCTCACCGGCCTGGATGAAGGCGTTGAGCGCCTCGAGGACGAAGTTCTGCGGGGAAAGGCCAACCTCCCTGGAAAGATCCTTGATCTGCTTGGCGAGGACGCCGCTGAACGAGACGATCAGTCCTTCCTGGTGCGCCCACGCATCAAGCCTCTCGATCTGGTCCGGGCGAACGTTGAGAACCACTTCTCCCTCGTCCGGGTGCGTGGCGCGTCCACGCATGATGTTGATGCCGCCGGGGGCCGTTTCAGCCCAAAAGTCGCCCTCATCGTCTGACCGGGAAATAACGAAACGCCCGGGGTAGAGATTCATGCCTTGCACTCCCATCTGTTGATTAGCAGTCCACGTGAGCCGCAGGCGTATCCTTGCGTGGACACGCTCATGGCCTGCCTGTATACTGCCCTACATTGACGTTGTTTCGTAAGTTCGCGTCATCGGAGGGTGCGATTGTGATTACTCTGACTGAGTCGGCTGCGGATAAGATTCTCGACCTGTTCAAGGAACAGGATTCCGAGGGCGCTGCCCTGCGCGTGTTCGTCAAGGGTGACAACAACGGACAGCCCGCGTACGGCATGGCCATCGAGCCTGACCCCAGTGACGCGGACGAGGTGATCGAGAGCTTCGGCGTCAAGGTTGTCGTTGACGAGGCGAGCCTGCCGTGGGTCATCGGCGCTGAGATCGATTTCATCGAGAGCATTCAGCAGACGGGCTTCACGATCCGCAACCCCAACATGGGAGCGTCATGCGCCTGCGGCGGCCACGGCGGTGGCGGAGCCTGCGCTTGCGGCGGCCACGGCGGCGGTGGGGCGTGCGCCTGCGGCGGCGCCGGAGGCGGCGCGTGTGCGTGCGGCCATGAGGAGCAGACCGGGGAGACGGCCGGAACCACCCACGCTCACTGATCCACAACAGAATTGCGAATGTCGAGGGGAGCCAATTGGCTCCCCTCATTCTTTACAGCGTCTTAATGCCGGCGTACGTCCACGACCGTTAAAGCCGCGCGCGTCCTTGTATGATGACGATACGAAGGGCGTGTAAAGGAAAGGCGACATGACAATCGCCGAGACATCCATCCTGATCGTTGATGACGAGCCCGCGTTGCGGGAAGCGCTGACCTATTCGCTCAGCCGCGAGGGGTATGCGGTCAGTTCCGCCGCCACGTCCGCTGAAGCGCTCGCGAGGATGGACCGGCAGATGCCGAACTTCATCGTTCTTGATCTCGGCCTGCCGGACACGGACGGGCTTGAGTTGTGCCGAACGGTGCGCAGTCGCAGTTCCGTGCCGATCCTCATGCTGACGGCGCGGCAGTCAGAGGTGGACAAGATCGTCGGGCTGGAGATGGGCGGCGATGATTACATGACCAAGCCGTTCTCCATGCGTGAACTGCTTGCGCGCATCAAGGCCATCCTGCGTCGCTCATCGCAAGAGACCGATGCGAAACAGATGGACACCATCGAGTTCGGAGAGACGGTCATCGACCGCCTGGCGCATCGTGTGACTCACAGGGGCGAGGAGATAACACTGACGCCGCTTGAGTTCGAGATGCTGTCGTTCCTGGCGGAGAATCGCGGCATCGTGTTCAGCCGTGAGACGCTGCTGGACCGGGTTTGGAAGTATTCTTATCCGGAGGGAAGCCGCACGGTTGACGTGCACATGCGGTGGCTGCGGCAGAAGATCGAGGATGATCCGGCTCGTCCGAAGATTCTCCTCACAGTGCGGGGCGTCGGCTACAAACTGGAGGCGTGAATGCCCCGGATGATACAGGGCCGCATCGGGTGGGCCCTGTGGGGCGCCCTGTTTCTCGGTCTCGTCGTCGTCGCGATCATCTTCTGGGTTCAGCTTGGACGCATCGGGGAAGACGCCGGGGGAGCCGACGTTGAACCCGCCCGGCGGCTTCTGCTGTATTCATCGATTGCCGCGGGCATCCTCATCATCCTGCTCCTTGTGGTCACGAGGCAGCGCATGGCCGCGCCCCTGCGCCGTCTCGCCCGGGGGCTCCGGGCGGGTCAACCGCCCATCGTGGAGGATTTCGCCACGGCCACGTCCGAGGTGCGCGACATCGCGCTGCTGATCAGCCGGCTGATGCAGGAGGAACGGGGCATCAGCAGCGTGGTGGAAACGCAGCAAACGCGGCTGGCCTCCATCCTGGAGAACCTGAGCGCCGGGGTAATCGTGCTTGCGGAAGATGAGCGCGTGCTGATGGTGAACGCGGCGGCGGCGCAGATGTTCGGCTTCACGCAGCAGGTCGATGAGACGACCACGCTGATTGGATTGGTGCGTGACTATGAGGCGGCGGAGCTTGCGCGGCGCGCCCTGCGAGAACAAGCCGCGGCGGTGGGTGAAATAACGCACGGCGGCGAACCTGCCCGCACAACGCGACTCGTTGCGTCTCCCTATCGCGAGGGCAGACAGCGGCGGGTTCTCCTGGCGGCGTACGACGTGTCCGAGGAGCATCGCGCGCAGCGGCTTCGGCATGAATTCCTCGCGAACGCCTCACATGAGATTCGCACACCGCTCGCAGGCATCCAGGCAACCCTTGAGACCCTGGACATGGGGGCAATCGATGATCCGGACGCGGCGAGGCCCTTCGTCTCAAGCGCGCTTGTGGAGGTTCAGCGGCTGACGACGTTCGTGGAGAGTCTGCTCGACCTCTCGCGGATGGAAATGGGATGGACGCGCCTGGCCCTGCAGCCGCTTGCCGTTGGGGACGCAATCGACAGGTGCGCCGGAACCATGGCATCCATGGCGGCGCGGGCCGATATTGAACTGGCCGTTGATATACAGACGGGTCTGCCGGAGATCAATGCAGACCCCGGTCGACTTCACCAGGCGCTCGTCAACCTTGTGCATAACGCCATCAAGTTCACGCCTGCGGGCGGGCGCGTGACCCTTTCGGCGGACAGCAGCAACGGTTCCGTGTGGCTCCGCGTCAAGGACACGGGCATCGGGATCTCCCCGGACGACGTTTCGATGCTCATGGATCGCGTTGGACAGGGCGATGAAAGCGGGATGCGCGGGGGAGGATTGGGGCTCGCCATCGTAAGGCAGATCGTGGAGGCCCACGATGGCGAGGTGCGCATCGAGAGCGATGTCGGCAAGGGGTCGACGTTTTCCCTGCGCCTGCCCGTCGCGAGCTGATGGGTTCGGGGATCGTGAATAGGGCTTTGGGGGCGGCGCGGAGGCGCTGAAAAATTGCCGCGCGGGGGTTCGGATGGTACACTTTGGCCTGTAAGGCAACGAGAACCGCGCGTATTGAAGAGGTGGGGCGGCAATCCCACTTTTTTTATTAGCGCAAATCGTTGCAAGGGAAAATCCGGCAACGGAAATGAGGCAGGTATGAAGAGCGATTTCTTGCTCGCGGTAACGCAGTTGGCGACGGAACGCCGGCTGCCTCGCGATGTCGTTCTCGGAGCCATCGAGGACGCGGTGCGGTCTGCATACAAGCGCGATGGCGCAGAGACCGATGACATCGAGGTGCAGATACTGCCCACCACCGGCGAGATTATCGTCACCCTCAATAAGGCCGTCGTCGAGACAGTTAACCAACCCGCCGAGGAAATCACCCTCGAAGAGGCGCGCCTGATCAAGCCCGGCGCAGAACTCGGCGACATGATTTCCGTCGAGGAAAGCCCGGAGGACGCAGGACGCATCGCCGCGCAGACGGCAAAGCAGGTGGTCATGCAGCGCCTCCGCGAGGCCGAGCGCGACCAGGTGTATGACGAGTACGCCGGGCGCATCAATGAGTTGATGACCGGCGTGGTGCAGAAGGTTGAGCAGGGACAGGTCATCATCGGGCTTGGTCGAACGGAAGCGACTCTTCTGCACACGGAGCAGGTGCCGAGCGAGCAGTATTATCCCCGCCAGCGTATTCGCGTGCTGATCCAGGAAGTTGAAAAGGGTATTCGCGGGCCACGGATCCTCGTGTCGCGGGCGCATCGCGACCTGATTCGTCGCCTATTTGAGCTGGAAGTGCCGGAGATCACGAGCGGGACGGTTGTCATCAGGAACGTCGCGCGGGAACCCGGCTATCGTTCCAAGGTGGCCGTTGAGGCGCGGCAGGAAGGCGTTGACCCTGTTGGCTCATGCGTGGGCCTGCGGGGCGTCCGCATCCAGAACATCGTCAACGAACTGCACGGTGAGAAGATTGATGTCATTCCGTGGAATGAAGACCCCTCCGTCTACATCGGTCACGCATTGAGTCCGGCGCAGACATCACGCGTGGAGATCACGGGTGATCGCTCGGCGCTTGTGGTGGTGCCGGAGCAGCAACTATCACTCGCCATCGGGCGAGAGGGCCTCAACGCGCGGCTCGCGGCGCGCCTGACCGGTTGGAGAATCGATATCCGCAGCACGTCGGAGGTGTTGGCGGAGGAGGCGGAGCGCGCGGCGCGCGGGCCGGAGCAGGCTGCTGTGGCAGACCAAGCCGTTGACGCTGAGGAGCCGGAGGTTGACGCCATCGTGGCGGAGGCCGTCAGCGTGGCGGAAGAGGCTGAGGCCGAGACAGCCGCAGAAGCGTCCCCGGTTGAAGAGGCCGCGGCGACTGCGACAACAGTTGAATCAACCGAGACCGACGAGCAAGCGGTTGAAGCCGTCCAGGAGCTTGAGGCCGCTGCGGAGGTTCCGGTAACGGATGAGGCGCCGTCCACTGAGGCTGCCGCTCCCGAAGCGCCCCAGACCGAAGAGGAAATCGAAGAAGAACTCCGCAAGCTGCAGGAAGAGGAAGAGGCGCTGCTGCGCGCCCTTGAAGAGGCCGAGGCGGAACCTGATGAGGAGGCCGAAGAAGAAGAGGCCGATGAGGGCGAGGAAGAATCGGCGACATTCGATTTCGATGCGTTCCTGCAGGAATACCAGTCAGAGCGCCAGGGTGAGAACAGCGGCGGCATCCGATTCGCCGAAGATATTTTCCCGGAACGCGGCGGGCGTTTCCGTGGCGGCCGAGACGAACGGCGCGGCGGGAGGAGAGGCGGCAACCGCTAGACGTGACGGCAACGACGAGAGAGCGACGACAGCAGGGCACGGAGGCGCGGCGCAAACCACAGCGGACGTGCATCGCCTGCCGGCAGACCCGGGCCAAGCATGAGCTCGTACGGGTTGTCCGTGGTGTCTCCGGGGTTGTGTCCGTCGACACGTCCGGCAAGCTCTCCGGTCGCGGCGCGTATCTCTGCGCAAACAACAGATGCTGGGAACGCGGGCTGCGCGGCTCATATCTTGAAAATCGCCTGATGCTCGGAGCGTCCCTGTCATCTGAGGACCGTGACCGCATCCGCCATGAGGCTCAAACCGTGATTCAGAGCCGGCGCGACGGCGAGGTGACCTCGCCATGACCACACAGCGACGCGCGGCGGATTCCGAGGAGCGGGTATTGGAGTTGTCCCGCGGGATCACCGTGGGCGAACTCGCAGAGCAGGTTGGCGCGAATCCCGTTGAGGTCATCAAGAACCTGATGCGCATGGGCGTAATGGCGGGCCTGAACGACGCCATCGACGCCGACGTCGCAACGCCAATCGCGAAATTCTACGGATTTGACGTGAAGGAGGCGGAGGCTGCGGACGCTGCTCTGGGTGAGCGGATGGCGGACGCGGAGCAGACGGAGAACGCGCAGCCGCGCCCGCCCGTGGTGACGGTCCTCGGCCACGTCGACCACGGAAAGACGAGCATCCTTGACGCCGTCCGGGAGACCAACGTGGCGGACGGGGAGGCGGGCGGCATAACGCAGCATATCGGCGCGTACCAGGTGGATGTCCGCGGAACCCCGATCACTTTCCTTGATACGCCGGGGCATGAGGCATTCACGACACTGCGCGCGCGTGGGGCGAACGTCACGGATATCGCCGTGCTCGTTGTGGCGGCGGACGACGGCGTCATGCCGCAAACAATTGAAGCCATCAACCACGTGAAGGCGGCCGAGGTGCCCATCATTGTGGCAATCAACAAGATGGACGTGCCGGCCGCCGATCCCGAGCGGGTAAAGCGCCAGTTGTCCGAACAGGAAGTGCTCGTCGAGGATTGGGGCGGAGACGTGCTGAGCGTGCCGGTATCCGCACGAACCGGCGACGGTCTGGACGACCTGCTGGAATCCCTGCAGCTTGTGGCAGAAATCTCCGAGTTGACTGCCGACCCTGAGGTTTCGGCCCGCGCAACGGTGATCGAGGCTCGACTGGACCAGAATCGTGGTCCGGTTGCCACCGTCCTGGTGCAGTCCGGAACGCTGACCCCGGGAATGACGGTGCTCGTCGGAGCAACGTGGGGCCGCATCCGGGCGATGACGGACTTTCGCGGCAATCGGATGATGGAGGCAGGGCCATCGATGCCTGTAGAGATTCTCGGTCTGACCGACGTGCCGCGGGCCGGCGATGTGCTGGAGGTAGCAGAATCAGACCAGGATGCGAGGGCGGCCGCCGCGGAAAGGGCGGACGTAACCGAAACAATCGACCGACGACAGCCCTCCAGCCTGGAGCAGTACGCCTCACAGATCGGCAGCGGCGATGTTCGAGACCTGAATCTGATTATCAAGGCGGACACGCAGGGCAGCCTGGAGGCGCTGCGGAGTTCAATCTCACGGCTGGGCAACGAGACGACCCGCAGCAAGATCCTGCACACGGATGTTGGCTCCATTACGGAGGGGGATGTCCTGCTGGCAACCGCGTCAGACGCGACCATCCTTGGTTTCAACTCCCGCATCGAAACGGCAGCTCGTCGGCTTGCCGACTCGCGCGGGGTGGAGATCCGGAATTACGCCATCATCTACCAGCTGCTGGATGATCTCGATAATGCGCTGCGCGGACTCGCGGCCCCGTTGCTGCAAGAGGTTGAAGAGGGCCGGGCAGAGGTCCGCCAGGTCTTTGATATCCGTGGCGGCCGCGTTGCAGGGTGTCTCGTCACGGAAGGGCGCGTTCGCCGTACGTCCCTGGCGCGCGTTCTTCGGAACGGAGAAATCATCACGGACGCCCCCATCGCCAGCCTCCGCCGGTACCGTGATGAGGCGCGAGAGGTGAATGCGGGCCAGGAGTGCGGCATCGGTATCGAGGGCTTCTCGGACTTCGAAGAGGGCGATGTCATCATGACGTACGTGCAGCAGGAGCGCCCGTCCTACTAATCCTCGCTTCGGCGCGCGGGACACAGTCGACGCAACAGGAGGGCTCCATGTCAAGGCGCACGGAGCGCGTCAATGAACTCCTTCGAGACCACATCAGCACGATACTGGCGCGTGACATCAATGACCCGCGCATAGACGGCATCGTTACCATTACGGCGGTGGAAACATCGCGGGATCTGGCCCATGCGCGAGTCTGGGTGAGCGTGGCAGGCGGGCAGGAAAACGCGCGGCAAACGCTGCAGGGGCTGCGTTCTGCTTCAGGCTTTCTCCAGCGTAGTCTGATGAAGCTGGGGCTGCGGCGAACCCCCGAGCTTCGATTTATCATCGACGACACCATCGCACGGGCTGACAGGATCAACCAACTGCTGGACAGCGTCAGTCCGGGTGAACAGCAGACCGGATCAGCGAACGGGGGAGGTCGTGGCGAACACTAATCTGCACGGCTTCCTCTCAATCTGGAAACCGCGCGGAATGACATCATTTGACGTCGTCAAGCGGCTCCGCCGGGCGAGCAGGGTGAAGCGCGTGGGCCATGGAGGGACGCTGGACCCTGCCGCCGAGGGTGTGCTGCCAATCCTCTTCGGACAGGCGACGCGTCTCAGCAGCCGCATCGAGGAACTGGCCAAGGGGTATGAGGCGGAGGTTCTGCTCGGCACGGTGACGGACACGTTGGACATGGACGGCGCCGTGTTGGAGACCAGAACCACTGACAACGTGACCGAGGACGATATCCGGCAGGTCATCCCCGAGTTTATCGGCGAGATCCAGCAGGTGCCGCCGATGTACAGCGCCCTGAAGCACCGGGGAGAACGGCTCTATGAGATTGCCCGTCGAGGCGAGGAGGTTCAACGCGAGCCCAGGGCGGTAATGGTCTATGGAATGGACGTGGAGTCATTTGCCCTGCCCCGCATTCATCTCTCCGTGGCGTGCGGGCGCGGAATGTACGTGCGATCGCTCGCGGCGGATATCGGCGAACGACTTGGATGCGGCGGCGTGCTGGACGGACTGCAGCGCGTTCGCGTCGGGCCGTTCAATGAGCGCAATTCCCTGGGGTTGGAGGAGGCGGAAGAGGCCCTTGCGGGAGAAGAGGCAGCGGAGGCGCTCGCCCCGCTGGAGTCCGTGTTTCCCGGCTGGCCTGCCGTGCAGGTGCGCTCGGGTTTCACCGGACGAGTGCGCTCCGGTATGGACCTTGCGGCGGCGTCCGGTGACTGGGTCAACGTGCCGGGGGAATCCGACGATGTCTTCTGCCCGGGACCGGAAACGGGCAGCGCCGTCGCGCTGGCGCCGGACGGCTCCCTGCTTGCGCTGCTGCGGCGCACCGGCTCCGGCAGATGGCACCCGCACACGGTTTTCGGAGGGTGATTCGGCAGAGAAATTCCGTCGATTTTGGGTGGATCGTCCCTAGCGGGTGAGATTGCCCCGCGAACCCGCGTTTTTGTATTGACATGGGCGCACGGCCAACCCTAGAGTCAATAGCACGAAGCTAGTGGCGAGGGAAGAAAATGGCAGACACGGAAGCCTATTGCCTGAAGTGCCGGACGAAGCGCACCATCTCTAATGCAACTGAGGTAACGCTCAAGAACGGGCGCCCTGCCACACAAGGCACATGCCCCGTGTGCAACACCAGGGTTTTCCGCATCGGCAAGGGCTAAAGACCCGCGGAACCGGTGGAGCCGCCCGCTGGCGACAGCAGGCAATTCACGTCAGACGGCTGGACAGCGTCCCCAACAGCACGCGCGGATTATCTTTGGTTGCTTTGACCGCTTCATCGGTCTGCAGGCCCGCGCCAATAGCCGTCGTCCACGCAAGTTTCTCCGTCAGCAGATCCTCCGGCGCATGCGCGTCTGAATTGACCAGGAGCTTTGCGCCGGTTCGCTGGGCAGCCAACGCGACGTGGCCGTTGGCCAGTGAATGGCCGCGCCGGCTCGATAGCTCCAGGTAAACGCCATTCTCGACGGCCAGTGCGGCGTCTTCATCAGTGATCAACCCCGGGTGCCCAAGCACGTCCACGTCAGCGCAGGAAACGGAGGCATGATTCGTCCCGGGCAAGACTGGCTCAACGGGTGTTTCGCCGTGAACAAGCACAAGGACAGCGCCGGCGTCGCGTGAACGCGCGGCAGCCTCAGCAATGCGATTCGGTGGGAGGTGAGTCAGTTCCACGCCCGGGATGGCGATGATGTCCCACTCTTCACGAGCGATTCGGCAGTCTTCAGCCAACCGCTCAAGGAGGGGGCCGACGCCACCCATCCCAACGTGATCCGTGATTGCGATGGCTTCATATCCGTTATGGTGGGCACGGCGAATGAGTTCGATGGGTGACAGAACACCATCGCTGAGGAACGATTGTGTCTGGAAATCATAGACCATGGCTGACGAAAGCGTAGCATCCGCCTGTGAAACGCTACAACCTACAAGAATCGGGCAAACCGAATAGGGGCATGTTGAGGGATTTGACGCGAGACGCGTTATGTGGTTACGTGACTTACTTGTGCTCGTTGTGGGGACGAGCGGGTTGTTTTCATCTCTGTTTCACAAGAGTCTGACAAACGGGACAGGAGGATTTTATGGGAGACAAGATCAATGTCGCCATTGTGGGGGTCGGCAACTGCGCGTCCTCACTGGTTCAGGGCATCCACTACTATCAGAATGCGTCCGATTCCGAGTCGATACCCGGCCTGATGCACCCACGACTCGGCCCCTATCACATCTCGGACATCAATTTTGTCGCCGCGTTTGACGTGGGAGCGACGAAAGTCGACAAAGACCTCTCCGAGGCGATCTTTGCCGAGCCGAACAACACGTATAAGTTCACGGACGTTCCGAGAACGGGAGTCACCGTCGAGCGCGGCATGACGCACGACGGCCTCGGCGAGTTTCTCTCGCAGAAGATCGAGAAGGCCGAAGGGCAGACGGCGGACATCGCCAACATTCTCAAGGAGCGGGAGGTCGACGTCCTCATCAGCTACCTGCCCGTCGGCAGTGAGATGGCCACCAAGTGGTACGTGGAGCAGGCGCTTGCAGCCGGCACTGCCGTCATCAACTGCGTGCCCGTCTTCATTGCGCGCGAGCCCTACTGGCAGAAGAGGTTCCGCGACGCGGGCGTGCCGGTGATCGGCGACGACATCAAGTCGCAGGTCGGCTCCACCATCGTTCACCGCGTTCTGTCGCGGTTGTTCGGCGACCGCGCCGTCAAGCTGGAAAACACGTACCAGCTCAACTTCGGCGGCAACACGGACTTCTATAACATGCTGGAGTGGGAACGCCTCACCTCCAAGAAGGAGTCCAAGACCAACTCAGTGCTGTCACAGTTGGACTTTGACCTGGATCCGGACAACATCCACGTGGGCCCGAGCGACTACGTGCCGTGGCTCCTGGATCGCAAGTGGGCGTACATCCGTATGGAGGGACGCACGTTTGGCGACGTGCCTTTGAATCTTGAGCTCAAGCTCGAGGTTTGGGACAGCCCGAACTCCGCCGGCGTTGTCATCGATGCCATCCGCTGCGCGAAGATCGCGCTGGATCGAGGCATCAGCGGCGCGCTCGTCCCGCCGTCTTCCTACTTCATGAAGTCCCCGCCCCTGCAGATGCGGGATGAAGAGGCGCGGCGGCGTCTTGAGCAGTTCATCGCCAACGAGGGCGGCCCTGACGACACGCTCCCCCACATTGAGGTTTCGCTGAATCGGGAGGCGGTTCTATAAGCAACCCCCGCGTGATAGCGCATCAGTGGCATGGCCGTCGTGGTAGCATAAGACGACGGTCACATCAATGAGTGCCATTGCTGAAAGTGAGGCTTTGGATGTGGCCGCGACCGATGGGTCGCGGCCACTCCGCATTGCCATTGTCTCCCCGTATGATTTCGCCTACCCGGGCGGAGTAACGAATCATATCTCCGGCCTGAGCGATGAACTGCGTCGGCGGGGACACCATGTAACCATCGCCGCGCCCTCATCCAAACCGCGCGCCGACGTTGACGCAGATAATCTCACTGTCATCGGACGCCCCATTCCCGTCCCAACGGCCGGCTCCATCGCGAGAGTCAGCTTGTCCTTGACGTTGGGCAAGCACGTGAAACCGCTGCTGGAGCGGGGGGATTTCGACATTGTGCATCTGCACGAGCCGATGACCCCTACCCTGCCGCTGACGTTCCTGCGCCTCGCATCCGGCCCCGCGCTGGTGGGCACGTTCCACGCCTACGCGGAGCGGCGACGGGCACTGGGGCTTTCGCGCCCCCTGTTGCAGCGGTGGGTGCAGAGGCTGGATGAACGCATCGCCGTGACAGAACCGGCGAGAGGATTCGCCAATCGGTATTTCCCCGGTTCCTACTCGATCATTCCGAACGGTGTGGACACGGAGGCATTCTCGCAGGCTGCTCCATTTCCGATGTTCCGGGACGGGAAGCTCAATATCCTGTTCCAGGGGCGCATGGAGAAGCGGAAGGGGTTTCCCCACATGCTTCGGGCCTATGCCCAGATACGCTGGCAGTTCCCAAACTGCCGCCTGCTTGTCGTCGGGCCCGGGAACATGGACAGGGAGAGCGCGCGCGTCATTGGGGAGAGGGGACTTGAAGACGTGCATTTCATCGGTTACGCCTCCAATGAGGACCTGCCCCGCTACTATCGGACGGCGGACATCTTCTGCAGCCCCGCGCTGGGCAATGAGAGCATGGGAATCGTGCTCATCCAGGCGATGGCGGCGGGCAGGGCCGTCGTTGCGTCAGACATAGCAGGACACAGATCCGTCGTCGCCCATGAGCATAACGGCCTTTTGGCCGATCCACGCAATGAGCAGGGCTTTGCCTCCACGCTCATCCGATTGCTGCAAGACGCAGAGTTGCGAGGCTCCATCGCCACCACCGGCTCCGAGACCGTCGCCCGCTACCAGTGGGGCGTGGTGACCGACGAGATTCTGCAGGTGTATCACCGCGCTCTGGAGCGTCGCTCCCAGAGATCCGCGGGCGGGCACCTTGAGAGTGCGCGCGCGCCGCATACCGCTGCGTAGCCGCTGAATAGTCCCATCCTGACGCCAACCGGTGGCGTCGCGCTTGACTAAGTGGGCAATTCGGCGGATGGTGGACACGTCAGACTGGCAATCACGAGAGGTGACAAAAGATGTCTAATCCCCTGCAAGACCTCCGCAATCTGGGACAGTCTTTCTGGCTTGACTACATAGACAGGGATCTTCTTGACACGGGCGGGTTGAAGCGGCTTGTCGACGAAGACGGACTGCGCGGCGTGACGAGCAACCCAAGCATCTTCGAAAAGGCCGTCACGGGCAGCACGTCATATGACGCCGCCCTATCTTCCTATAGGGCCGCCAATCCCGGCAGCGCCGCCAAGGACCTGTTCGAGCATGTCGGCATCCGCGACATTCGCGATGCCGCGGACGTGCTGCGGCCTGTTTATGACGCATCCGACGGCGCAGACGGCTTTGTTTCCCTTGAAGTGTCGCCCCATCTGGCCTATGACACGGAGGGGACAATCAGCGACGGGCTGCGGCTGTGGGGCGAGGTGAATCGCCCAAACCTGATGATCAAGGTTCCAGCCGCTCCCCAGGGCTTCCCGGCGGTGGAAGAACTGATCGCGCAGGGCGTGAACGTCAACGTGACGCTCATGTTCTCGCTGGAGCAGTATGAAGCGGCTGCGCGGGCCTACACCCGCGGCGTCGCCCGGCTGGCAGACCCGACACGCGCGGCGTCCGTCTCATCGTTCTTCGTAAGCCGTGTGGACTCAAAGGTGGACGCGCTGCTTGATGCGGTCGGGACGGAACAGGCGCTGGCGCTGCGCGGCAAGGCGGCGGTGGCAAATGCCCGGCAGGCGTTTCAGCTCTCCCTGCGACTCGCCGAAGAGCCGGAGTTCCAGGCGCAGGCGGCGCGTGGGGCGCGTCCGCAGCGGCTCCTCTGGGCAAGCACAAGCACGAAGAACCCCGCCTACTCCGCGACGTTGTACGTCGACGATCTTGTCGGGCCCAATACGGTCAATACGATGCCTCCCGCGACGGTAGACGCATTCCGCAGCGTGAGCAGCGTCCGATCCGTGATTGGAGATGATCCGGAGGGTTCCGCGAAGGTTCTCTCGGACATCGCAGCCCTGGGAATTGATTTCCAGAAGGTGCATGCTGAACTGCTCGACGAGGGTGTGGACGCGTTCATCAAGGCATATGACGCCCTCCTGGCAGCGGCAGAGAGCAAGGCGCAGGCGGCGGCAGGACTGGCGACTGCGAGCACCTAGGCCGTCGCTTGCAAGGCGTGTGCCTGGCTGCGCGTATTGGCGCGGTCTATACACTGATTGATTACATGCCCCTGTAGCTCAGAGGATAGAGCATCGGTTTCCTAAACCGAGTGTCGGCGGTTCGAGTCCGCCCAGGGGTACTTCGTTATGTTGAGAGTTGTGGTGGCGCTGCTTGCCGTACGCCACCACCGATGAGCCTGCGATCGTGTACCGCTGTCAGGCCGTACAGCCGCTTCGGCGCCTCCGCCGCAGCCCACGTGATACGGTCATCGTCCCCGGCGAAGAGCAGTCCTATCACCGTGCCGCTATGGGCAACATTGACACCCAGTGCGCCCGCTGCCTCTGCAAGCGCTAACGCTTCGGGCAGTTGCAGCTTTGGAAGAACCGCCTGATACGCTAAAGCGCTCTCAGTTGCGCCACGCCCAATGGACTCGGTGTCCCCGGACTCTATCCCCCTGGTTATGAGCTCAAGCGCGTCACGAAACCGCGGGGCATGGCGTCGGAGTTCCGCGTCTCGATCCACCGCATTGAACGACTCAGTGTCAACGGCATCCGAGAATTCGAGTACCAGGACCCTCATGTCGGGCGGGTCGCCCAGGGATTGGGCGATCCGCCCACGCCTGTGATCGAAGAGCGCTATTCCCGGCAGCATGACACCGTCGCTCGGTTCGATGGAGAGCGCCAACTCTGCCTGCGTGAGCGCAGTTATATCCGCCTTGAGCGCAGCCGCGGTCGCCCCGATAGCCGCAAGTATGTCCGCCGTGCTGCTTGCCATCCCCTTCTTTCGCGGAATCGAGCTGTCGATGTGCAGTTGGGCATCAACGTCGGTCCGTCCCAGTACCTCCAGAGTCAGCGCCACGGCGCGGCGGGCCTTGGGAGCGTTGGCAGGGCCGCTCACACGACCCGCGCCCTCCGCCACGTCCACGGTAGCTGTTGAAAACAGGTCGATGGGACAGGTTGCCATGACCGGCGTACCATCCAGGATTCCCTGCGCCAATTCACCACAGGTTGCGGGAGCCGACGCTGCTCCTTGCGCAACTATGCGTTCCGCGCGGTCGCTGATCGCGTTTATCCTCACGTGTGTCATCCTGTCACACGTGCGGGGCCTCGGCCGGGCCGTAACCGCTCATCACTCAATACATCACGCAACGATCTCACCAGCAGATCACATTCCTCGGGCCGCCGGACGGCGATGCGTATATGCTCCGGCAGGCCGAACGATGTGCAGTCGCGCACGAGGATTCCTCTATACAGGAGGGCATTCCGCACTCCGGCTGCATCTCCCACATGAGCAAGGACGAAGTTGGCAGACGAGGCCGTTACCGGAACGCCCATCCCCGACAGTTGCCCCGAAAGCAGAGCTTTCGCCTCCGAGATAATCTCCCTCGCCCGGGCAACGTGCGTCTCGTCATCCAGGGCTGCGATACCGGCTGCTTGCGCAACGGTATTGACGCTCCATGCCGGTTGAAGTCGCCGCACGTTTGAAACCACGTGCGGCTCAGCCACCATGTACCCCAATCGCACGCCGGCAAGCGCGTAATCCTTCGTCATGGAGCGCAGGATGGCGATACTGCCGTTGCGCAGCAGCGGGATGGAGTCCCATGGGCGATCCGCCAGGGGAACGTAGGCATCGTCCAGCACTAACAGGGCGTCTCCACCGATGGCCCCGTGGATTCTCTCGACGTCACTGCGGTCCAGATACACTCCGGTGGGATTGTTCGGGTTGCACAGAAAGACCATGGCGGGTCGCACCCGTTGGATCGATTCCACCGCTTCGTCGACCGACCATCGAAACTCCCGATCCTCGCTGGCGTGTAGAAAGAAAACGGCTGCGCCGGCCAGTGTTGCAGCTGCTTCGTATTCCCCGAAGGTTGGCGAGAATATCAGGCACGTCTCACCGGGTTTCAGGTTGGCGCGCACCAGCAGATGGATGAGTTCCGTCGAGCCGTTGCCCGCAATCAGGTTGTCGATGCCAACGTTCAGTTTGGCTGCCAACGCGTCCAGCAGCGCCGCGCTGTGGCGGCTCGGATAGGCGGACAGATCAGCTCCGGCTGCGGCCTGTCGCACACGCTGTGATGGCCCCAACGGGTTGACGTTGGCGCTGAAGTCCAGCACGTGCTCAGGGTCAATGCCGAGGGAACGCAGTTCGTCCTCGTCCAATCCCCCATGTATCGTCTTCAATCCGGTCAGCCTCGCATCAACCGAGTATCGCGTGCCGCGCAGTCAGCAAGACCACGGCGAGCACAACTCCCAGTATGGCAGTTCGCTCAGCCAGCCTGATTGCTATACCGATGTCGTCACCATTCGGCTCCCGCATACCCTCGCCGAGACTGTAGTGATCCGGCTTCTCCAACCGTGTTCCGAGGAGTCCCGCCATTGCGCTGATGGTGAACCCGGCATTGGGACTTGCCGTGCGTCCGTGGTCTCTCACCTTGATGGACCATGCGCGTCGCACGGGCAGGCGTCCGAGCGCCCCGCCAAGCAGCAGCAGGAGGGCGCTCAACCGTGCCGGTATCAGGTTGACGATGTCATCCAGGCGGGCAGCGGCCTTGCCGAGATACTCATACCTGCCCCGGTATCCCACCATGCTGTCCAGCGTGTTTACCGCCCTGTAGGCCACCGCGCCCGGCACGCCGAACAGGCTGAATGCCAGCCACGGCGCAACATAGCTGTCCGTCGTGTTCTCCGCAACGGATTCAATGGCCGCCGCCGCGACCAGGGGCGGGGTCAGTGTTGCAGGATCACGACTGACCAGGTTCCTCAAGCTCTCCTGCGCCTCCTCAAGATCACCGTTTTCCAGTGCCTGCTGTGTCTGCTTTGCCGCTGTTGAAAGGCCTCTGACCGTAAACGTGGTCCGAAGGATTATTGCGCCGCCCACCAGGTAGGCAAGCGGATGAATGGCCGCCAGCGCAATCATTGCGAGCCATGCCAGTCCGATTGAGAGTCCCGTCACCACGATGACGATTGCACAGCCATAGAGAAACGCGGACACCGGCCCCTCCGGCGCGGCGCGTTCCATGACGGCAATCGCGCGTCCCATCCAGACCACCGGGTGGATTCTCTCCGGAGGCTCCGGCAAAAAGCGATCGAGGACCACAGCCAATAGAAGTGTCGCGGCGTTGAGGACTAGACTGTCCCACCAGATCGAGAACATGAACACGGAAATCATACTGCATCCGGCGAGATGGTTCGCCCGGTTTACGCCGCGTCACAAGACCGTCGTACAATGAGACGCAACAGAAATCCGGGAGGAGCTCCAGGTATATGACCAGGGACGAATCACCGCATACCACAAGCGCAGTTCAGGGAGAATACCTGATTCGCATCTACACAACCGTTCGGGAAGGATCGAGAGTCGTTGGCTCCCGGCTTGCTGAACGACTGGGCGTGTCCGCGTCAGCGGTCACCCAGGCATTCCAGAGGATGGAGCGGCAGGGCCTTGCGGTAATCGACCCAAACGCCGGAGTGCAGCTGACACCCGAAGGCAGGAGTATCGCCGAGTCCATCATTCGCCGGCACTATCTCATCGAAAGACTGCTCGTCGACAGTCTGGGGTACAACTGGGCCGATGCCGACGATGAAGCGGAGCACATGGAGCACACGTTGTCATCGAAGTTGGAGGCCCATCTCTACGAGTCCCTGGGATATCCGACCACTTGCCCTCACGGCAACCCATTCCCCGGATCAACTGATGAGCAGCGGCTCCTGGGCGCGCGCAAGATGACGGACACGAGCGTCGGCGAGACCATTGTCGTCTGGCGAATCACCGAGGAAGGTGAAGACGACCTTGAGCTTCTCCATTACATGCACGACAACGAGGTCATGCCCGGACGAGAGGCCATCGTCGAAGAGGTCGACCTGCGGGCGGGACACATAAAGCTGAAGATCGACCGGAAGGATGTCACGATCCCGACTCGATGGGCGCAGCACGTTCGCGTCTCCGGGCCCGTTTCCCAATAGCGACAGGGAGCCTCATCCCCTACTGCTCGTTTCCGCTGTTCCTTTGGGACTGTTCCTGAATCTCGCAGCAGTGCCATAAGCTGGCTCTTGACATGTTTAGCAACCTTTATTAGTGTAAAGGGCGCTAAAGTATGGAGGCGTTCCTGCAACTGGCAATGCATGTCGGTTCGACGCCGCCAGACGAGTCCGGGGGTAATTGCACGAGGGAACTGCACGGCGGGGCCTCCCCTCCGCACATTGTGATACGCAGCACACCCAGTTCCCGAGAATATTGCCCCCGGAATCGTCGCTTTGCATTGGCAACACCATGCGACAGAGGAAACGTCAACAGGAGGACAGTTGTGAGAGCACGGTCTGTGATGCTGATCTTCGGGGCGCTGATGGCGGGGCTGATGATAGCCTGCACAACGTCAAGCGGGCCCGATGACGACTTGAAGCAGGCGGTGGTGACAAATTACGCCGAGGGCGTCCACCACCTCTATGCAAATAGCCTGAATTCCGCCATTGCGATGGACGCCGCGATCGACCGATTTATCGCCGATCCCACTCCGGCAAACCTTGAGGCCGCAAAGCGCCTCTGGCTGCTTGCGCGAGACGACTACGGCCCAACCGAGGCGTTCCGCTTCTACGACGGGCCCATTGATAATCCCGATGATGGACCGGAGGGTCTCCTCAATGCCTGGCCGCTCGATGAGTCGTACATTGACTACGTCGAAGGCGACCCGACCGCCGGAATCATCAACGATCCTGGGGCATATCCCGTCATCGACGCTGCCCTGTTGCTGGAGCTCAATGAGATGGGCGGTGAAGAGAACGTGTCCACAGGATGGCACGCCATTGAGTTCTTGCTCTGGGGGCAGGATTTCAATTCAGGAGCACCCGGCGCGCGGCCGATTGAAGACTACACGACGAACCCGAACGCAGACCGGCGTGCGACCTACCTCGCAGTAGCGTCAGACCTGCTTCTCGTTCACCTGCAGCAGATGGTCAACGCATGGGCGCCCGGCGCATCAAACTACCGCGCCAACTTTGTCGCCCTGGACTCCGATGTCGCCATCCAGCGGATCATCACCGGCATCGGTGAACTGAGCCGCGGCGAGTTGGCAGGCGAGCGAATGGCCGTTGCGTATGAGGAGCGCTCGCAGGAAGATGAGCATTCCTGCTTCTCCGATAACACCAACGCTGACATCATCGCCAATGCCAAAGGCATTGAGATGGTCTACTTCGGCGATTTCGGCACGGTGACCGGCCCCGGCGTCCGGGACCTCTTCGCTGAGCAGGACGCGGAGTTGGCCGATCAACTCGCTTCCGAGATCCGACACAGTGTCGCGCTGGCAACCGCCATCCCTGACCCATTCGATCAGCACCTGGCCGAAGGTGTGTCTGACCAGACAGCGGGCCGTCAGGCCGTCAGGTCGACCATCGTATCGCTTGAGAACCAGACTGACACCATCGTCACCGGCGCTGAGGAAATCGGAATCACGATCAGCGTTAGCTGATGTTCCGTGTGCCGGCACGATCAGTACTCCTTTCCTGTATCGTGCTTGGTTCGGTCGTCCTGTTCGCCGCCTGTCTGGGCGGTGGGCAGGACGACATCGATCCGGACGCGCTTTTCAGTGAAATGCTTGGAGGCGAGACGACCGCGCTCAGCGCGGGCACAAACGCGTTCGAGCTCTCAGCGCGGAATCTGACCAACGAGGAACGACGGACATTTGAAGTTGGGGACAGCTTCTTTACGCAGAACTGGGTGACGGCTCCGGCATCAACTGAGGCGCGTGACGGCCTGGGCCCGACATTCAACGCGCAGTCATGTTCTTCATGCCACAGCCATGACGGACGAGCAAAGCCTCCCGACAATGATGATGATCCGGTGCGCGGCTTCTTGCTCAGACTCAGCATTCCGGGGCCGAATGGTCCGGTTGACGAACCGAACTACGGCGACCAACTCCAGGACCGCGCGGTTCTCGGCATCGCCCCAGAAGGCCGCATTCTCATTCGCTACGAGTTCATTCACGGACAGTACCCTGACGGCGAGACATACTCTCTGCGCAAACCGACGTACATGATCGCGGAACCGGCCTATGGCCCGCTCCATGCGCAGTTGATGGTGTCCCCGCGGATCGCACCGCAAACAATCGGCATGGGGCTCCTGGAAGCTATCCGGGAGGACGATATCCTAGCGCAGGCAGACCCTGATGACCTCGACGGCGACGGGATCTCAGGCCGTCCCAACATGGTCTGGGACATAGGGCAGCAGTCGTATGTCCTCGGCCGCTTTGGCTGGAAGGCAAACCAGCCGACCGTGGAACAGCAATCGGCAGGCGCCTTTCTCGGCGATATTGGCATCACGTCAAGCTACTTCCCGCACGAGAATTGCACGGCGGCTCAGGCGGCATGTCAGGCGCGGCCCAACGGCGGCTCGCCGGAGGTGCCGGATGAGCGCTTGGGCAAGGTCACGTTCTATGTACAGACGCTTGCGGTTCCCGCCATGCGCAACGTGGACGACCCTGAAGTCCGCCATGGCGCTCAGCTCTTTGCGAGAACGGACTGCACATCCTGCCACACGCCTCGTTACACGACGTCAGACGATTTCCCTCTCGCTCCACTGCGCAGCCAGGTCATCTACCCCTACACTGACCTGCTCCTCCACGACATGGGAGAGGGTCTCGCGGACAACAGGCCGGATGCCGAGGCTAACGGACAGGAATGGCGCACTCCGCCGCTCTGGGGCATCGGGCTTGTTGAGACCGTCAACGGCCACACGAATTTCCTGCATGACGGGCGGGCCCGAAACCTTGAAGAGGCGATACTGTGGCACGGCGGCGAGGCGGAGCAATCCAAAGACGAATTCATGGGTCTCCCGGCAGAAGATCGGCAGGCCCTGATTGCGTTCCTGAGGTCGTTGTGATGATCAAACTGCTGCGAATCGTCGGCGTGGGCGTTCTCATCGCTCTGGCCATCGCCTGCAACCAGGGCGACGACACAACCCCGAGTGAGGAGGAAGTCCTCATCAGCCTGACCGATCTCATCATCGTCCCTGGGTATGAGTCCGTCGCCGCCGAAACCGGTGAACTGCGAGCAGCGCTGGACACGCTTTGCACCAACCCATCGGACGATGCCCTGGCCGCTGCCCAACAGGCATGGCGAGACACCCGCGCACCGTGGATGCGCTCTGAAGCAACGTGGATGGGTCCCGTGATGGATCGTCGCTCACTCGGCATCATGGATTGGCCGCTGGTGGAGCCGGAGCGCATTGAGAACATGCTGGAGAACACTCCCGCCACGACAGCGGATGACATTCGGTACACGCTGTCATCCACGCAGCGCGGGATGGGCGCAATCGAGTACCTGGTATTCGCTGATGACGCGCCTGACGCGCTATCCGAATCAGGCTCAATACGTTGTGATTTCCTTGCCTCTCTTGGCGAGGTCGTCGACGTGGAGGCGGCCGCCGTCACGGAGGAATGGACGACCGGCATTGAACGTGAAACGGCATACAAGGACTTCTTCACCGACCGTGGAACCACTTCCCTGCTCACCGGTCAGGCCGTCGCCGAGCTTGTCAGAACCCAGGTGTTTCTCATTCGCACGATCGTTGACATGCGGCTCGCGGCCGCCATGGGTCTGCGTCCGGACGGCCCGGACCTGGAACTCTTGCCGGGCGGCAAAGGGGAACACGCCCTTGATGACCTGCACAACCAGATCCTTGGCATGAGGGACATGTACGTCGGGCATGACAGCGAGGGGGGCTACGGCATCTCGCACATCGTTCGTGAACTTTCCGTCGAGACCGATGACCGTATGAAGCAGAACTTCGATGACGCGCTCGCGGCCATTGACGACGTCGATGTCCCGCTGCGCCGCGCGCTCACGGAAAGGCCCGAGCAGGTGCGCGAGGTGTATGACCGCCTTTCGGACCTCCAGCGAACACTGAGCACGGAGGTTGTCAGTCTTCTTGGTGTTTCCGTCGGTTTCAGCGATACGGACGGCGACAGCCTACGCTAGATCAAACGTCGTCCGGGGGCGGAAGGACCCATGTCTTCGGCCACAAGCCCGGCTCAACCTGTGCAAGGTCGACTTCGGAATCGATGAAACGGGCGGCCTCCCGGCCGTTGAACGCAACGAACGAATCGGCGCGAACCTCAACATCAAGGCCACGCTCATTGGCATCGTCTGCAAAGATATGAGCCGTCTGCAGGATCATATCCGGCTGGTATGGCATGCGTTCCGCTTGCAAGGGACTGAGGAAATTGTCCGGGTACTCCACCCACTGTTCACCCGTCGCGGTGTCAGTGACATTGAAACGGATATGTCCGGTCTTCTCCGTGAGCAGCACGCGCCACGAGAAGAGATAACCGTCCTCATTCCACCGCACATTTCCGGGATACGCCCAGTGCCGAAGCGGAATGGCGATCTGAATGAGAGCGAATACAAGTAACGCAATAGCGCCCATCTTCATGAGCCTTGTCGGTGGTGAGGATGGCATTGGCCGCGAGGGAGGGGGCGGATGCGGGCGGCTCCTGAATCGGGCCAGCAGGCGCTGCGGCCAGTCCGGTGGAAAGAAGATCAGCGTGCCGGCAATCATGATCCACGGGAACATCCCGATCGGAAACAGCACCCACGTCATCAGGTGAAACACAACGAGTACGGCGTAGGCGAAAGGCCGACTGCACCGCCAAAGCAGCCAACCGATGATCGTGAGGTCGAAAATGGCCCCCGCCCAGCTCATCGCATACGCTGTCCAAGCCTCCTTGAGCAGCAGCCCGACGATTGGCACGTCGCCGTTGTTGAACATCCAGATTCTCATCGGCTGCGCGTTGAAGAGCCAGTCGGGATTCAGCTTTGCGATTCCGGCAAACAGATAAACGACCGCAAGCTGGGCCATCAGTACCCAGATCACCCACTGCGGAACCGAGTCGCTGCGCAACGTGGGGTTGCGCCGCGCGTCCAGCGATGCCATGCGATTCAGTGGCAGGAAGATCATCAGGAAGCTGGTTAGGCTCACCCAGTAGTAGTGGTTCAGATACGTCGTCCTGTCGATGAGCTCGACGTACGTGAACAACAGGAAGAACGCGACAATGGACAGTCGGTATCGATAGCCGAGCATCACGCCAACGCTCGCGAGCCCCAGCAGCGCAAAGTGGAGGTACATACCCCACGCCGGCCACGGCTGCACCCACCAGAATCCCGAATAGGTGAAGTGGTGTATGGGCTCGATGTATAACTCGGAGATCCAGCCCCTGGCGAAGAATCGGACGACCGCCACGAGGCCCAACAGGCCGAACAGGATACGGAACGCCGCAACCGATCCGGAGCTGACCGGCCGCGACCCTGCGACAAGAAGCCGTTCAAAGCTCATGGCAACAGCCGGGACAGGGCTGATGCCGGATAGACCGATACTGCCCCACCGACGGCCGTTCAGCCCTTTAACAGTTAAGTTGAGAAACACGTCGACACCATAGCGGCCCGATCCGTCATAGTTGCCCGTTGGTCATACATTAAGGTAGCTTAATATGCGTCAGGGCGGCTCTCGGGAACAAGCCGCGTAAAGGGGGGCAACCTGCAACAGAACGACGCCGGTAATGCATCATCCAGCCGTACCACTCCCGACAGCGCAGCCCGTGCCGCGGGCCTGCTGCTGATTCTCACAGCCCTCACCACACTGATCGCGGTATTTGGACGCGTCACGGCAGACGCGGATAGAGAGACGGTGCAGGAAACCCTCGCCGCAATCGCAGACAGCAGATTCCCGTACGCAGTGAGCGGAGCCGGGCGACTGGCGTCCGGCATCACACTTGCCCTAGCCGCCTTGTATCTCTCGCGAACGTGGATTATCCGTGAACGTCTCGCGACACCCATCGTTCCCGCGCTCTTCGGCATTTCCGGCCTGGTGACCGTGGTTTCAGGCCTGCTGGCGATCGTCCTGGCGCTAACGGTGCCCGGAGGCGGCGAGGCTGCGGAAGCCGCGCATGAGTCCATCTCGGATGTGCGCTGGGTCACAGGCGTTGCGGGATTCTCTGCCGCCGGTCTCGCGCTCATGCTTGCGTCCGTGTATCAATACCGGGTTGGAGGACGACTGCGGATAATTGCGCCAATCTCTGCCGTGCTTGGCGGATCGATGCAGCTGATCTGGATATCCGACCTGATCGTGCTCCACCAGTTAACGGGCACTCTCTTCTTTGTATGGCTAATCGTCATTGGAGCAATGCTCTTTACAGGGCGGGTTGAAGAACATTATCGCGCCTATTCACGTGTTAAGTAAGATTGAATAAATTTACATCAAATAAGTATGGCTTTTCTAAAATCTCTGTATAATTCAATTAGTTTCGTATGAGAGATTACTCCAAGAGAATTCGGTGATCGGGAGGTAGATATGATTCACCCGGAGATGGAAAAGGTCCTCAATGAGCAGCTGAACGCGGAGCTGTACGCATCCCACCTCTACCTTGCGATGGCCGCTTACTTCGAGGCAGAGAACCTGCGCGGTTTCGCTCACTGGATGGTGCTGCAGTCAAAGGAGGAGTCCTCCCACGCGATGAAGTTCTTCGACTTCATCAATGACCGTGACGGCCGCGTTACCCTGCATGCCCTTCCGGAGCCGCCCAAGGATTATGGCTCCTGCCTGGGCGCCATGAAGGCGTCTCTTGAGCATGAGCGCAAGGTGACCGGGATGATTGAGAACCTGTACCGCACGGCCCAGCAGCACTCCGACTACCCGTCACACGTCTTCCTCGAGTGGTTTGTTGAAGAGCAGGTGGAAGAGGAAAAGGCCGCCCAGGACATCATCGATGATCTCACCCTCATCGGCGATGACAAGGCCGGGCTCCTGATTCTCGACGGCAGGCTTGGCGACCGCAGCTAAAGACGCGGCGGCTTATGAACGTCATCTGGATGGTTTCCGACAGTTTCCGCAGAGATCACATCGGCGCATACGGAAATCCGCACATACGCACACCGTCCCTGGACGCATTGGCGGCAGAATCCGTCAGGTTCAACGCGCACTACGCCGCCGGTTTCCCCACCATGCCGACCCGGGCAGACCACCAGACAGGCCGATGGACGATGTCCTTCATGGGGTGGCAGCCGCTTCCTGCCGGCGTAACAACCCTGGCAGAAATACTGGCCGGGAACGGCCTCCACACGGCCGCGTCTGTGGACACGCCCTACTACCTCCGGGACGGGATGAACTATGACCGCGGTTTTCAGACATTCTTCATGAACACCGGACAGGACACCCTCTGGTCGCTGATCCCGGAGCCCGGCTACCACAATGAGGCGCTGGACATCAGGGACAGGTGGCGCTCTGAATCGGACAGGAATGCGCCGAAGACGTTCATGACCGCCATGCAGTGGCTGGAGAAACACTACAAGGAAGATTTCTTTCTCTACGTGGACACATGGGACCCACACGAACCATGGGATGCCCCGTCCTACTACACGGAGCTCTACATGCCTGACCACGACGGCGAGCTGGTGCTCCCGGTCTACGGCAACTGGCATGATGTGCCCGGCTACACGGAGGCGCAGATGCGCAAAGGGCACGCCGCCTACTGCGGTGAGATCACGATGGTCGACACCTGGGTGGGCTACCTTCTGAAGGCCGTCGAGAACATGGGACTCGCCGAAAAGACGGTCGTCATTTTCACCTCAGACCACGGATTCTATTTCGGAGAGCATGGCGGCCTCTTCGGCAAGATGAGCTCCGATACGTACCCGGACGGAACGCTCCGGCCATACGACGAACCGGGATCGCAGTGGAGCTACTCTCCACTCTTTGAGGAGATCGTCCACTTGCCGCTACTCATGCGTGTCCCCGGCGTATCTCCCGGCATGTACGGCGGCCTGAGTTCCGCTATCGACGTCATGCCCACGGTGCTTGACCTGCTGGGCATGGACATTCCCGCCTTCGTTCAGGGCCGCTCGCTCGCGCCTGCCATAGGCGACGCCGCGCGATCAGGACGCGACTTCGTGATCAGCAGCATCCCATTCGCCAATCCGGGAGACGCGGTCCAATCTGTTGACAACTTCTTGCGCGACCTCAAGGATCCGCCGGTCACGACCGTCACGGCGGGACAATGGAGCCTGCTCTACAGCACCGACCCGGGAGTATCTCAGCTCTACAACCTCGCATCAGACCCGCAGCAGCAGCACAACGTGATAGGAAAGTACACCGACGAAGCACGGGAACTGCACCGGTTCCTGGTCGAGTTTATGCGTGAGACTGAGGTGCCCGACCGCCTGTTGAAACCGCGGTTGGAACTGCGTCTCTAGGCGACTGCGAGGGGGTAACCGGAGATCACGTCCGGGAGCCCGGACAGGGTCCGCTCAGTCGAGGAAGCTGACAGCGGACTCGCTCTCGTAGGGGGAGTAGCCGGCGGCGCGCAGCTTGGCCAATACTTCCTCAGAGTGAGCGGAGTTCCTTGTCTCAAGAGTGAGTTGAATCTCCACCTCGCCCATGTGCACTGTCGGGGCATGCCTGAGGTGGCCGATGTCCAGCACGTTGACCTCATTCTCGGAAATGAAGCCCAACAGTCGATTGAGCTGGCCGGGACGGTCTTCCACCGTAACCTTGAACACAAGGTAGCGCCCCGCGTGCGCCAATCCATGTTCAACCACGCGCGCGATCAGGTGGGAGTCCACGTTGCCGCCGCTAAGCACCACCACTACTTTCTGTCCCGCGCCGCGGATTTTCCCTCCCAGCACTGCGGCAAGACCGACCGCTCCGGCTCCTTCCACAAGTAATTTGCTCCTCTCCAGCAGGAGCATCATGGCCTGGGTAATCTCTTCTTCTTCCACCACAACCATGTCATCCACGTAGCGCTTCACCAACGGAATGGTGATTTTGCCGGGCGTGCCGACCGCGATCCCGTCTGCGACGGTGGCCGCCAACCCCGCAGAAAGGCCGGCATTGGACTTGTATGATTCGACAACAGCGGTGGATGCCGCAGCTTGCACGCCGATCACTTTGATATCGGGGGCTGTTTCCTTGATCGCCACGGCGATGCCGGAAATCAGGCCGCCGCCGCCCACCGGCACCACAACCGTATTCGGGGCATCAACCTGCTCGAGTATTTCCAGCCCAATCGTTCCCTGCCCCGCGATGATGGCGGGGTCATCAAATGCATGGATGAAGGTCAGGTCGTTCTCCCGCATGATGCGCCGCGCATGCTCTTGTGAATCATCGAAGTTGTCACCTGCAAGCACGACGGTTGCCCCATAGCCGCGCGTGGCCTCCACCTTTGGCAGGGAGGCCCCTATCGGCATGACAACTGTGCAGGGTATCCCAAGAGTGCGGGCCGCTAGGGCAACTCCCTGGGCATGATTGCCTGCGCTGGCAGTGATGACGCCCCTGGCCTTTTGATCCGGGCTCAGGGCGGCGATCCTGTTTGACGCGCCTCTAACCTTGAATGAGCCTGCCCGTTGGAGGTTCTCTGCCTTGAGAATAAGTTCACATCCCGCCAGAGTGCTCAGCGAATGGGCGGATAGCGCAGGCGTCTTGCGCACCAGGTGTGAGATTGTGCTGTGCGCCCTCTGGATATCCTGGAGAGTTACGGATGGCTTCATCCCCATCCCTTAACCTCCTTTGCCATGGTTGCTCTGGAGGTTGGAGTGTTGACTGTTTGTGGGATATAAAGGCTGCCGCGTGGATGATGATTCACTACGACGGCAGTATAGCAAGCGGAGCAAATAAGGGCGCACGGATTTTGCGAATGCTATGATACGGGCTGAAGCGTCACCGCTCGCTTTGGGCTCTCTTGAGACACATCGCTACGGAGACAGAATGATGGGTGAGTTCGATATAATCCGCCGCGGGTTGGCAGTGACCGCTCTGGCGCTTGGGCTGCTGTTCCTCGCGGGCGGGTGCGGATCGGAACCCACACCGACGGCTGAGCCTGAGTTGACGCTTGAGGAGATCCTTGAGCGCACCAGCGAGCACCTACTCTCCTTCCGAACGGCCAGGTTCCAGATGATCGATGAGATGGAATCCGGAGCGAAGTTCTTTGAGCAGACGCTGAAGAGCGTGGATGGGGAGGTCGAGGCGCCTGACCGCACGGACCTGGTCGTGGATGTTGAGTCGCCCATCCTGGGATTCGTACAGATCGGCATCATCGCGGTGGGCGACTCGGCGATGATGCAGTTCTCGTCCGGCGCGCCCTGGACCCCCCTGCCCCTCGACCAGGTCCCGTTCAATTTCATCGACCTGGGAACCACGCTGAGTGACCTGCTGCCGAAGATCCGGAATATCGAGATTGCGGGGCGGGAAACGGTCGACGACATTGAGGCCATCAGGATAGAGGGCGACCTCATCTCTGAAGACCTGGCCAATCTCATAACATCTGCAGACGCCGGGCACCCGATTGATCTGACCGTGTGGGTAAGCGCAGAGGATCAATCCTTGAAGCAGATCAGGATAGTGGGCAACGTATTCAACGACGACGGGCCGGGCACGAGCCGGCTGATCATCCTTTCCGACTACGACGAACCGGTTGACATTCAACTGCCAACAAGCGTCTCCGGATCGTGAACAGCGTCCGTTCTCGCCTGTCCTCCCTCGGCACCTCCCAGACCGCCATTATCACCATCATCTGCCTTGGTGTCTTTTCCACTGCGCTTGATCAGACCGTGGTGGTTGCGGCGCTGCCAACGGTCATGCTAGAGCTTGAGATTCCGCTGACCGACCTCGATACGGCTTCATGGATCATCACGGGGTACCTGGTCAGTTACACCGTTGCCATGCCGCTAGCCGGTCGGCTGTCGGATGTGCACGGGCGCGTTCGGATGTTCCAGATCGCGCTGCTCATCTTCGCCATTGGCTCCGCATTGGTCGCCCTCGCGCCCAATTTCGCGTGGATCGTATCCGCACGGGTCATCCAGGCCATTGGCGGCGGAGCGACTGTTCCCATCGGCCTGGCGATGGCGGTGGCGGCGGTGGACCCCAAACAGCGGGGCGTGACGCTTGGGCTGGTGGCGGCATCGGCAGAAGCGGGATCCGTGCTGGGGCCGTTGTACGGCGGAGCGCTTATCGAGTGGGTCGGCTGGCGATTCATCTTCTGGTTGGACGTGCCGCAGAGCCTGTTGCTCATCGCGCTGATGGCCATCCTGCGGAACCAGGCCAATCCGCAAGCGCGGATGGACTACGTGGGAGCGGTGACGGTGGGCGCGGCGCTCACTGCGGTGGCAATCGGGTTGTCACAGCGCGCCATTTTCTCATTTGATTCCGTTCTTCCCTACGCAATCCTTGCGCTGGGAGTCGCCCTGGTTGCCGTCGTTATCATCTATGAACGCCGCGCGGAACAGCCCTTGTTTGCCTCATTCCTCTACAAATCGCGAGCATTCGTGTCCGCCAACGTGACGCAGTTCATGGTGGGGGTCTCTCTGGTTATCGCATTGGTTGCCGTTCCGTTAATGGCAAATACGGTGATGGAGAAGGAGGACTGGGAAAGCGCCCTGCACCTGGTGCGGCTAACGGCGGCCATCCCGCCGGGAGCGATTGTGGGCGGGTACATATTGCGGTGGACGGGCGTCATACCCGTCACAATCACCGGTTTAGCGTTCATCGGCGTTGGGCTGTTGTTCATGAGCGGATGGGGAACTGATGTGGAGGAGTTCCGGTTAACGGCGCCCCTTGTGCTGTCCGGGCTCGGGTTCGGACTGGTCCTGCCCCCCATCAGCGTCACGGCTCTGAGCGCCGCGCCGAGCAACTATTGGGGCGCAGCCGCGTCACTGGTAACGGCAGCCCGCATGGTCGGCATGGCGCTGGGGCTTGCGGCCCTGTCCGCATGGGGCATCGAGCGGTTTTACAGCCTGACCGCGGACGTGACAATCGGCGCATCGTTTGAGGAGACGCAGGCGCCGCTGCTTGCAGCGGGCGTGGCCGTGTTCCAGAACCTGTTCATGATTGCAGGCTTCGTTTCCCTGTTGGCGATTCTGCCCGCGCTCCTGATGAAGGTTGCAGACGTCGAGGAGACGGAACGGCAAGCAGAACAGGCATCAGACGCAGCGCCAACGTGGTAGAGTGAATATGCCTTTGGGTTAGGGCGCGCGGGTGTCGTCCTGACCCTTGTAAACGGGTGTTTTTGCCGACTCGTCGTCACCCTTGGGTATTTTGTGGAGTGATGGCCGATGACGACTGCGCAACATACGGACCTTGAGGACGCTCCGCTGCCGCCGTTCCCTGAAGGCTGGTTTTTCATCGAAACGCGCCAGGCCATCGAGAAGGCCAGGCTGGTCAGTAGGACGTGGATGGGCGAGCAGATCATCGCCTGGGTTGACGGCCGGGGGCAGATCTGTGTTGCGGAAGCGCATTGCCCGCACCTGGGCGCGAACCTGGCGCCTGAGAACGGCGGACGAGTCATCAACGGATGTCTTGTCTGCCCCTTTCACGGGTTCACATACGATGCAACGGGGCAATGCATCGACACTCCCTACACCAACCCGCCTCCAACGGCGCGGTTGCGCGTCTTCCACACGGAGGAGTACATGGGCCTGATCTTCGGGTGGTGGGGCATCAACGGCCGTCCGCCTCAATGGCCCATGCCGGATGAGCCGGAGGAAAAGGCGGGGTGGGGTTCTCTTGAGCGCAGAAGCGTTCGCTTTGCCGGGCATCCGCAGGAGACCACCGAGAACTCAGTCGACTATTCACACCTGAATTATGTCCATGGTTTCGGCGAGGTCAGCCGCACCGCGCCGCTCGTCATCGAAGGGCATCGGCTGGAAAGCCGCTTTGATTTCCAGAGTGTCACGCAGATCGCGCGGGTGGGGCGCATAACGTTTGACATCTCGGCCACAACGCTGTTCTATGGCCTTGGGGTGTCGTACGTGGTGATACGCGAGAACTCGATCGGGATGGACATGCGTCTGTGGGTTCTCGCGACGCCCATTGACGGCACGGATGTGGAGATGACGCTGTTCTCGCAGGTGAAGGAAATCAGGAGCCCAAAGCGATTCGTGGCAGGGTTGGGATTTCTGCCGAAGAAGCTGCGGGCGCCGCTTATGAACAAGTTCATCGCTGCCAACCAGATACAGAACGTGGAGATGGACGTGATCATCTGGAGCCGCAAGAAATACCGAACGCGACCGCGCCTCTTCAGGCTTGATGGGGACATCATGCCGTTTCGCAGGTATTGCGCGCAGTTTTACCCCGATACAAAGACAGCATCATCTGCACCGACGGACACAGTAAGCGAGGCGGCACAAAAGACAGCCACTCCCGCCGCCGGTCAACCGGCTCCGCGGGTCTGAGCGTTAAGTCTCCCGGGGAGGGGGTACATCTCTCATGACGACGGTGCTTGGTAATCTCAGTCGGCTCGTGACCGCGCGCCCATGGATAACCATCGCCTTGCTGCTTCTCATGACCGTTGCGCTGGCGTATGGCGCTACTTTTCGCGCGCCGCCGACGGAGGGCGCCAGCGTCGCATTTCTTCCAACCGATCATCCACTCGTCACAGCGGCAGACGATCTTGACGAGCATTTCAGCGACGCCGGTGAAGTAAGCGTCGTCACAGTTATTTTCCGGGGTGATGCGTTCACGCCGGAGGGCCTCTCCCAGATGGCCGCCCTGCTTGACGAGATTGCGCGGGACCCGGCGGTGGCGCCCGTGCTGGCGCATGACAATCCCATCTTTGCTCCCTCGTCGTTCATCGCGTTTGCGCTGCAGGCTGACGATCTCCGAGCCGTGACGCAGGACCAGATCAATACGGCACGGAACGCGCCGCCGTTCAACGAGGCACTGGACGCGATGACGGGGACGGACACGGACGGCTCGCCGGCGTCCATTGCCACAATCACGCTGATCAATACGGGGGACGAAAGGGTTGCGGACGCTGAGCGGCGGATCAATGAGCTGGCGACTGAAGACGACGGCCCGCTGAGCGTGAGCAGTGTCTCGCCAATCGTCACGGAGGATGAATACAAGAAGGCCACGGAGGAGGGCATGGGGCCCCTGATTGGGTTGGCCCTCCTGCTCATTGCGGCTCTGCTGGTGGTTTTTACACGCTCCCTTGCGGACATGGGGCTGACACTGGCAGGCCTTGTCATGTCCATCACGTGGGTTGTTGGCGCGGAAGGTTGGCTCGGGCCGAATGCCCTGGGGCTCATCGGCCCTCCAAGTTCGCTGACGGCGGTCGTGCCCGTCGTCATCATCAGCCTGACTGTCGACTACGCTATCCAGTCAATCTCACACTACCGCGAGATGAGGCTGGAGGGCGCTCCTGTCGTTGACGCAGTCCGCAGAGGCTTGCGAAATGTGACGATTCCGCTCACGCTGGCCGCCGTCACCACGATCGTCAGCATGTTCGCCGCGCGGTTCTCGCCGATCAGCGTCATCGGAGATTTCGGCATCGTGGCAGGACTTGGCGTGGGAATGGCGCTGATCGTCATGCTGACGCTGCTGCCGGCCGGGCGGCTCATCATCGACAGGCGGCGAGAAGCGCGCGGGCGGCTGGGGCCACCGAGGACTGTTTCCAATGCCCTCCCCGGCGTCCCGCGCCTGGCTGAAGTGCTTGGCCGGGAGGTCACGCGGCGGCCGGTGCCGTATATCATCGGCGTCCTTGTGATAACGTCCGGGCTCGGCTTTGCCGCCACGGATCTCCGGTCGGAATTCAACATCCGGGACATCTTGCCGCAGGGCGGCGACGTCATTCGGGACCTCGAGACGCTGGACTCGGCCGTGGGCGGTTCAACGGAGATGACCAGCATCATCATCAAGGCGGAAGCCACGGAAACGCGCACCCTGCTGAACGTTGACGATCTGACAGCCGGCTTTGCGAATGCGGACACCCGTCCCGAAGCAGCCGCCGGGCCTATCCAGGCATCCTATGAACTGTTGCTGCAGGACTGGACGGAGGACAGCGGCGCGCCCGGCGATAAGTACGACCCGGAGATGGACGCTCTCTTCCGGGAAGCCCATGCCGGCCTGCAGTTGGACACAGGATTGATGCAGCAGTTGCTCGATCGGCTCGAAGAACGAGACCCGGCCTTTTCCCGCCTGATGGTCAACAATCCCAACGGCAGTGACATCATGCTGCTCCAGTTCCCGGCTTTCACGGATGACCTTGCCGTGACGGGACTGCTGCAGGAGGACATCGAGGCGCGTTGGTTCGGCGAGGACGACTCAGTAACCGCCACGTCGTTGGGGGTTCTCTCCGTGGCAGTGGGAGAACAGATCACCGAGGGACAGACGGGGGCGGTGGGAACAACTGTCGCTGCTGCTCTGACCGTCCTGGCGATCTTTTTCTGGGTGACGCTGCGACAACCTGCGCTGTCCGTTATCGCAGTTGGCCCAATCGTGCTGGTGCTCATCGCGGTGCTGGGCACGATGGCGCTTGCGAACATCCCGTACACGCTCATCACGTCAATCATTACAGCCTTATCGATTGGCATTGGCGTGGACTACACGATCCACATCATCCACCGTTACAGGGAGGAGTATGCCGCCGAGCGCAACCCGGAGCAGGCGGCAATCAGGACGCTGGCGACAACCGGCTCAGCGCTCCTGGGCTCCGCGCTGACGACGGCGCTGGGATTCGGGGTGCTGATCGCCTCGCCGTTGGTTGCGTCGCAGCAGTTCGGCATCACGGCGACGATTACGATCCTCTATTCTCTGATCGTTTCGGTTCTGCTGGTGCTGCCGGCGATGGTGGTCTGGGGCTCATACCAGAACGTGCGCCTGCGCTCTCAACTCGAGAGGATATGGGAAGAACTGGATGAGGAAATCGACGCGACGTATCGCCGCCACGAGGCGGGAGCCTAGATTCCGCGTCTCTCCGTCACGACAAGCTTGAGCTTCTCATGCGGTTTCAGTGACGGAAGCGAATTGATCTTGAGATTTTCCCTGAACTTCGCCGGGGAGACGTCAAAGGTGAAGTGGCGGGCAATCAAGAGCAAGTTGACGGTGAGCTGCAGCTCCATCTGGCGATTGCCAAGGCAGGTGTGGGTGCCGAGGCCAAAGGGCGCGTAGCCCGGGCTGTGGTGCTCATTGCGGGGCGGCAGGTAACGGTCGATATCAAACGTGGTGGCGTCCGGGAAGACATCGTCCATGTAATGCGCGGCGGTCTGCGCGACATGCACGCGCGTTCCGACGGGCAGTTCAAACCCTTCAACCACACACGTATTCATCACGTTGCGAACCGACATTGGGACGATGGGCCACATGCGCATGCACTCCATGATGAATCGATGGGTGACATGGATGGAGTCGGGGGTGATGTCATCTCCGTCCGGATCACCGTTTTCGAACAAGGCATCAGCCTCACGCCGAATCTCGGCATGGAGCTCCGGCTTCGTTGCCATGGCATAGAGGCAGAAGCTCATCATGTCACCGAGATAAACGCTGGCAACCAGCGCGACGGTAAGAACGAAACGAAGATTGGATTCCGGCACGAACTGCGGGTCACTCGCGTGGAGGCTGAGATAATCATCCGCGAGATCACGAGGTTGTCCCGCCCGTTGCGCCGGGGTATGAACACCCTGCACTCGCTCCAATAGTGAATCAACGAGTTTCGCTCGCCGTCTCATGCCCGGCGTTTTCAGCATGAACTTGGGCATGACGTTCATAACGTGAACGCTAAGCACGCGTTCCTTGTACTTCGCGAGGTCGGCAATGAGGTCCTGCGATTCAACGCTGATGAAGAACGGAGAGACCTGGGCGTTGATCATCATTCGGGACGTATTGCTCGCGGGAAGAGCGTCTCCGACTTTCCAGTTCGACATAAACGCCCGCGCGTTGCGATAGACCATGTCCAGTTGGCCCTCAAGTCGGGTGCGGGAATATGCCGGCTGCAAGGATTTCCGCAAGCGGAAGTGATCTGCGCCGTCCAGGGAGGGGAGCACACCTGCAGCCCCATATTCCTTCTCAAAGTCATGGAAGTAGTCCCTGGTCCGCAGGTACATGCGACCTTGCCGATGCGCCCACCTGTTTGTGGCGGGTCCCGCCAGGAACACCAGCGGCTTCATAAATGGGGGCTTGATCTGAAACACCGGGCCGTATCTTTCAGCGAGTTCTCCAAACAGCGCGGGAATATTCCCACTCCGCAGATGCTTGTTGAACAGCAGTTTTCGCAGCGGAACGGTCGGTATCTTCTTGGCCAGTCCCGAACGGCGCAGCAGAGGTCCTGCAAGGTTCTGAGAAACGGCCTCTGCGATGGATCGTCCAATGACGTCCATCCGGGATATCTGCTCTATCCGTTTTTCGTCCTCCTCTTCAATGGGGAAGATGAAGCGGAAGACATCACACGTGTTGACGAGGCAGATGAGGATGATATCTCGCGGCTCAGGAATCTCATTGCTGAAGATCACCCTGATGATTCGGTTCCTGACAAACTCGGCTGCCGTATCTCTCCATTCGCCGCCGCCAAATTGGACGCCGCGCGATGTGGGGGCCATCGTCCAGAAGTCGCCATCGTGGTGTTGAAGGATGCCGATCCGGACCAGCCGGGCGAGTGTGTCATCGATGATGGTTTCTGCGAGCGGCGCGAGGCGCTCAATCCAGTATGTGGTGCTGTGCTGCTCAGTCTCGGAAGCAATCTCGTCCAGCAGGGTATCCAGGGCGATGTCATGCGTATCCGTCTTGTCAACCAGGATGAGTGACTCAAGGTCGGTGTCTATTCGACCCAGGAGAGACAGCTCCGCAAGGGCAGCGCCGACGACAACGCAGTTGAGGTTCCAGCCGGGCACCTGGTGGAAATAGCCATCCTCCTCATTGAGGAGAATCAGTATAAGTTCTTCCGGCAGGCTGAGCGTCTGTGTCTCTACACCATCAGCAGAAGACGTCATTGGCTATGATCTCCGGCCGTCATTGCCCCATATACGGGATACAATCCCGCCTATCAGTATACTTTGGCGCGCATAGGCTCAACAAATACGGATGCGCCCCGGGCATCTCACCGCGCCGGGCGCTTGACCTTTCTGAATCGGCGGCCATACATGATGCTGCCGTAATAGTTGAATATCTGCCTTGCCTCTTCATCGTCAAAGGGGTAGTCCGCCCCCAGTTGCCGCGCCGCGGCCAGCCCTGTGATGAAGCACGTTTCCTGGCTGTTGACCAGCGTATGCGCGCCGCAATGCCACGTTCGTCTCTTTCCCTGGACGAAACGGAAGAGGTTGATGAGCACCGCGATGTGACGAACGTCATGAACAACGTGTTGGAACGACATCGTCTTGATGATCTTCTTCTCATCGATGGGGCTGACGGCGTTGTAGGTCACAAGGCATGCCTTGTCCGATTCATGGGCCCAGGGTTGCTGGTTGTGCATGATGTACGTGATCTCATAGTTATCCGGCCTGTCGCCGTAGTGCAGGATATGGTTGCTCCGGGTCGTCAGCGGCTTCATATCGTTGTCAGGCAGGAGCGAGGAATCTGAATGGATAACGGCGTCGCCATGGAGCGAGGAATCGTAGCGTATCTTGGACAGGATGAAGCGCTCGAGGCGCGTCGGTTCGTCCAGGATGTCCAGGGTCTGATTCGCGTTGCAGGCAAATATCACTTCATCGAACGTCTCCTGAACTCCGGATTCGTCCTCAATAACGACGCCGGATTGGCGCCGATACACCCTGCGCACAGGCCGGTTCAGGTAGATCTTCTCCTCAAACTCTGCGGAGAGATTCTCATAGATGCGGCGGGTGCCCTGGTCCCACGTGTGCATGGTGGTCGCATTCTCGATAGTGAAGAACTCAAGGTACCGGGCGAAGAGCGCTGCCGGCATATCGAACACGTTTGTCGCCATGAGGAAATTGACGAACATGGGCTTGAGGATCTTGTATTTGAAATCATCGGAGAACCTGCCCAGTTTGAGCACTCGTCCCATGCTGATGTAGTTGTAGGGGTTGAGCGCGTTGAGGAGACGGGAGCGGGAACGGGTCAACCGCCCGAAGCGGTGGAGACGGCGAAGCAGCTTTTGAAACTTCGCAATGTCGTTTGCCAGTTCCTGCCTGAGATTGGAATCGAAATCATGCGCGTAGACGCCGTCTCCGTATTGCACGCTATAGCTGAATCGCGTTTCAAGCAGGTCAATGCCGAATCTCTGCATCAACAAGAGCACGTGTTGGTAGACGGACGGGATGAGGGCCGTGACGGAGATGTCGAACGGAATGGAGCTGCCGTCATCCTGGGGCATATCGGCTGTTACGGCATTACCGCCAATCTCGCCGCGGGCTTCAAAGATCCGGAAATCAAACCTGTCCGGGTGGTGGTTCAATCCCCACGCCGCGCCCAGGCCGGAGATACCCGCCCCCACAATTGCAATGCGCCTCACCCCTGACGCGCCTTCGCTGGATGCCATGCCGCTATCTTAAGGCAGTCGGCCCGGCGATAGGTATCAGCCTTGCTTGTCCGGCTTCCTGACGTGGATGAAGTACATCGGTGTGAAGATGCCGAGCCGACCCGCCTCCGCCATGGCCGCCGCGCAGAGGTTGAGCGTATCCGCGACGCGGGCAGAACCCTTCGGGGCGATGCGCAACGTCTCAAGTGCTTTTAGTGTGCCGCGAGTCATGGCGCGCCCAATGCGCGAACTGCGGAAGCTGGCGAATGACAGCCCCCTTCCTGCAAGTGGCTGATACCACGGGATGGACGGGCCCGATTGCTCGGCCAGGTCACGTATTTCAAGGACCTCGAAGCCCAACGAATGAATAGCGGCGTCTATTGTCTCTCTATCATCAATAGTCACGAGACCACCGCCAAATTGAATGTCTGCCTTGATCCTGAGGTGTTTCGGATCCTGAGGGTCAAAGCGATCGGTCATCGCGTACTCATACACGGCGAAGCGCGCGCCCGGTTTCAGTAGGCGAAGAATCTCGCCGAAGATGCTCACCTTGTCGGGCGCGTGAATGGTTGCCTCGATTGAATAGATGGCGTCGAACGATTCATCCGGTGCATCGACACTCAGAAAATCACAATGCATGAACTCGGCCAGGTGAGACAGCCCGGCCTGCTCTGCATACGAGCGGGCGCGCTCCAACTGATAGCCGTTGCTGTTGACGCCCACGATCTTCGCGCCGGAATGGCGGGCAATCGTCAGCAGCGGCCCGCCAACGCCGCAGCCAATATCTGCGACAACCATTCCCTCTTTGAGTTCCAGCGTGTCGGCGATGTTTTTCTCATGCCGCACAAGTGACGCCTTGAAGCTCTCTCCGGGCATGCGCGGGGCGAAGTGAAATGACTTTCCCCATCCGTACTCATAGAAATCTGTAACGAGGTCATAGTAGAGATTGGTGATGTCCCTATGACCATTGCGGATGTCGTCCAGCTCACCGCGCTGAGCTGATTGGAGCTTATCCTCGTATGACTGGACAGATCGGGCAACGCCCCTGCTGCTGAGCTTGTCCTTGAGAGCCTTTGCGATTTTGACGGCCATGGGTGTACTCCCAGACGTCTCAGTAGAGTTCTCTACCTCGTCGAGCGCGGCGTCCACGCGCGGAGGCGCTTGCCGTAGAAGAGTCTGCCGGTCACTCTGTCCGGTCGCGTAACAATCGAGAGCGCTCCGGCAGCCGACCACCGCGGATCGCCGGGACCGTTCGGCGACATATCCGTCCTGACCCAACCCGGATCAAGCGCGTTCACCGCCACCTTCCCCTTCAGCTCGTTGGCAGTTGCCAGTGTGAGCGCATGCAGGGCAGCCTTGGACACGCCGTAGGAATCCCTCATGCCGGGGCCGAGGATGCCGGAACTTGAGCCGACGTTGAGGATTCGTGGATCGTCCGACCGCAGCAGCAGCGAGAGGAATCGTTTGGTGCAGAAGTACGCGCCGTGAACGTTGACCTGAAGCGTCGTCAGGAAAATGTCGTCAGGCCCCTCGGTGAGGCCGGTCTCGGATTCGTCGAGGACGCCGGCGTTGTTCACGAGGATGTCAAGGGCGCCCCACTCGTTCTCCGCCCACGCAACGATGCGGTCGACCTCCGACGCAACGGAAACGTCCGCGGCGAGGGTGGCAAGCGCGGGAAGCTGCTCCTTTGCTCCCTCAAGCTTTGCGGAACTGCGGGACACAGCCAGAACCTGGGCCCCCTCGGCAAGGAAGAGTTCGGAGATTCGATAGCCGATCCCACGGCTCCCGCCCGTGACGATGATGCGGCGTCCTTCAAGTTTCATGCGAGCCTCCCGTGTCTGTGCAGACTATGGTCATTGAACAGTTATCGCGCGTTGGGCGTCAAATGGATGCAGTGACTGGAGTATTCGTCTATGGTGGAACACGTGGATTCCGGAGACAGCATCGGCCGAGCATACACGCTTCACGAAACACGAAAGAGCTAAACCCAATGGCGAAAGGGCAGGTATTGGACCCCTATTGCCCGGGGTACCTGAGAAGCTTGTGATTCCATTGCGGCGCCTGCGTTTCGGGCTGGCCCTGACGCTGCTGATGGGCGCCGTTGTTGCTGCGATGAGTTGCGAGAGGGCTGAACCGCCGACGCCACTACCGGATGCTCCGACTGCCACCGCTGCCGCCAATGCGCCCACCGCGACTCCGGCGCCTGATACACCAACTCCGGAGCCTCCCGCCTCTACGCCCACGTCCATTCCACCATCGTCAACACCGACACCCGTTCCACCTACACCAACGGCGACGCCAATCCCGTTGTTGGAGCCTGTACCCAAACTGGCGTCCCTGAAGGAACGGCTATGGTACCGAAGAGAGAGCGCCAGTGTCACCCAGAAGAACACGCTTATCCGCGTGCTTAACCACATCGCCAACAACTATCCCGCGCTTTGCGACGTGATTGTTGAGAGGGGACCGGCAGTAAACAGATCGTCCTTCAGTATCAACATCGACAACCATGTCCGCACCCTCGAATCGCTGGCGCGAATCGCGGAAATCGACGAAGCGGCGGCTGTTGTTTTGGCGGGGATGAGCATCCATACGGACTACACCGGCAGCAGGAATTACATGTCCTTGTTCGAGGAATTGGCTGAGAAGGCGCCGGACGATTTCCTGAGGTTCCTCTTCCATCCTGACGTGCCGGTGAATATTACTTCCGAAATGCTATGGGAGAAGAAATATGGCGAAGTGCCCACCTATCGAGTCACCCAGCGCCTGGACGGCTCGTATCAGACCACTGTTGCGGCAGGGCATGTTGCGGAGGCCAATAGGATCCCGGACGCTTTCGAGGACCTCCTCTTTCCGTTCCTCGAAGTGACTGACCATCAGACAGCCGCAAGAGTTGAGCGGCTGTACGATCCCGACCTCGAGAACGAGAGACTGAGAGCATCCGTCATTCGCGTCGGGAGCAGGCTCGCGGTCTACTACCCCGCTGTATTCGACGCGCTTGTGAAGAATCTTGGAAACGGGCATACGTCAGGGGACGTTATGGATCACCTTTACAGGATTGCCCAGGTGGATGAGGACAGTGGAATACGCGTCGCTTCAATGCCGTTTGTGACGCAATTGTCTTCCGGCGGGGACACTCGGGACGACTTTGAATTTCTCCTTGCCGTCCTGGGCGCAACACTGATCGATCCGGTGCAAACGCATGCGATTCTCGACATGTATGAACAGGAGACGACGATAGCTTGGCCCGATCTTGGTGGGCTGGCAATAGAGTTGCTCGGACTGTTCCGGCCCGAATACACGACAAAGATGAAGAACCTGCCATGGATACAGGATGGAATCAGCAGCACGACGCGATATCAAATCGGTGCCCGGGGTTGCATTGGCGAAGAAAGGAGATTCAGCGAGAGGGCCACGGTCTATACCCTCAATTGGAACACCCGGCGGGGCGAAAATGACTTCGTCGATTCCTTACTGGAAACACAATGGTTGAACGAACAACCCTTCAATTGGCTCAGGGGCGCAGCAGTTCATTATCTTGACGAGGAAATCGATAAGATTCTCATGCATAGAGTGCTGGCAATGCCCTTCCTTGAGACTCTGGAATGGAGGGATATCGTTGCCATCAAATGGATTGGCCAGGCCGTGCCGTCGCGGTACGAATCATCAACAAGCACACAACTGTCGAGCTTCAATCGCCTGCTGGAACACAGCGCGATCGGAGGCGAAATCACCAACGACAACCAGGATCGCCTGGAAGAGGTGGTCAATGAGGTTGGAGATTCCTCGCGAGGCTTTTCTGTTGTAACACGGCGTGAGCTGGAGAAGTACATTGCTTGCGACGAGGCCCCGGCCGGCAATGCCTAGGCCGCTCCCGGTTCTCCCACAACCAGGGCCAAACGTGCTGCGCGTGGAATTGTGTCCGGCCTTAGACTTAAGATGTAGACAGTATTTGTTGTAGCCAGCGCAGGTGGACCCCAGTGAGTCAGTCGGACATTGACCAGCGCATCCATGAGTTGGTCTCGGAATTCAAGCTGCTGAGCCCCTTCTTCGCGGGATATCCGGTTAACCAGGACTTTGACTATTCGCCGCTGTACCCGCTGATGGCTTTCGCCGCCAATAACGTAGGCGACCCCTTTGGTTACTCGCGCTACCAGGCGAACACCCACGAGACGGAGCGCGAGGTCGTGCGTATGGTTGCCGACTTGATGAGGCTTCCCCCGGACGATGCCTGGGGCTACGTCACCGCCGGCGGCACAGAGGGCAACATGTACGGCATCTACGTGGGCCGCGAGCTGCTCAGAAGCCCCATCGCCTACTTCTCACAGGACACCCACTATTCCGTGTTGAAAATCCTGCACGTCCTGGGCATCCGCAACATCATGGTCCGCAGCCAGGAGAATGGCGAGATTGATTACGATGACCTGCGGGAGTCCATGCGGATCAACAGGGACGTGCCCGCGCTCATTGTCGCCAACATCGGGACGACCATGAAAGGCGCAGTCGATGATCTGGACAAGATCCGGGGCATTATCGACGACCTGGCGCTGACCCGCACGTATATCCACGCCGACGGCGCGTTTCATGGCATGATCCTCCCCTTCGTCGATGACCCCCAACCCTTTGGCTTTGACAGCGGCATCGATAGCATCGCCATCTCCGGCCACAAGCTCATCGGCTCACCCATCCCATGCGGTGTTGTTCTGACAAGAAAGGAATACACCGCGCAGATCGGCAGAGCCATCGAGTATGTCGGCGCGCTGGACACCACGCTGCTTGGCTCGCGCAACGCCATCACGCCCATGATCATCTGGTACGGGCTGAACAAGAACGGTCCGGACGGCTTCCGCGAGACGGTGCGGCGAATGCTGGACAACGCGGAGTACGCGGTACAGAAGTTCAACGCTGCCGGCATCCCCGCATGGCGCACCGAGAACAGCCCCATCATCGTGTTTCCGCGCCCCTCGGACTATGTGCTCTTCATGTGGCAGCTCGCCCCGTACGGGGATATCGCCCACATCATCGCCATGCCCCACGTCACCCGTGAGATGATTGACGAAATCGTGCAGGACTGCCTGGACTGGCCAATAAAGCAGGCGTAGACATGCAAGCCGATAACCCTGACCGTCGAATCATCGCGTTTACCTCCAAGGGGCCGGGCGCGCTGGCGCTCGTGACAGAAGCGCTGGCCAAGGCAGGAGTGAACATCGAATCCATCGACGGGCACGAGGCGGACGAGTTCGGCGTCATTACCCTGCACACCAGCGATGATGACGCAGCGCTGCACGCGCTCCTGAAGGCCGACGTGCGAGCGATCACCTCCGACGCTGTGGTCTTTCGTCTGCCGGACCGGCCCGGCGCGCTCGCAAGCGTGGCCCGCCGCTTTACGGACGCGAACATTAATGTCCGCACTATTCACCTCATGCATCGCCTGGCCGGGCACGCCATCGTCGCAGTGACGACGGACGACGATGAACGAGCCCGCTCCCTGCTGGACGACGACATGCTGCTGTAAGGCCTCGGCGTTCGAGGACAGTCCATCCGGTGATACAGTTCTCGGGGGAGACCAGGGCGCGGTTCTCATCCTCGCTCGCCCTGAGCCTGTCGAAGGGTCATGAGCCAGCCTGTCTGCAGGCATGGGGGAGAAATGCGATACCACGCCTCAGCCGTGCGCCATGAGAAGTTCTACGGCGTGGACATCGTCACCGTCCGGGTTGAGGGCAGCCCCTGAGCCAACGCGGGCCTACTGGATGACGGTGGGCGACAGGGCACGGCGGTTATGGAGCTGAGGGGAGTCGAACCCCTGACCTCCGCATTGCGAACGCGGCGCTCTCCCAACTGAGCTACAGCCCCATGACCAGTGATTCAATTGTAGCGCAGGCGATGGGGGTGACGAGAGCGGCGTCTTACTCTGCGGGTTCCTCCGAGCCGGGTGCAACGTCCTCGGGGATCGGCTCCCATTTCACGAGCGTAACCTCATCGGTCACGTCGTCAAAGACGGCCTGCACGCGTTGCCCAACATCGAGCGACGCCGGATCTTCCGTCAATTGCTCCTTCGGCACAAGGACGTTTCCCGACATGCGCGGGCCCTCATCCAACTGGATGGTGGCGTGAATGTAGGGAGCCTCCTCCGTGAACGCCGGGAAGGAGGATTGGTAGACGGTCGTATAGGAGTAGACGCGGCCCTTGCCGCTTACCCGTGTCCAAAGGAGCTTGTCCATGGCGCAGAGACCATACGGGCACACCTCGCGCGGGAAGAAGACGAATTTGTTGCACTCGCCGCAGTATTGGATCCACAGTTCGTGCTTCTTCGTGCCCTCCCAGAACGGTCGTGACACATCCGGGTTCAGTGTCGCATGCGGCAGCGGCTTGTTATATTCGCTCGTCATCGCTGTCTCCTAGAGTGCGTTCTCAGACCCGAGAACCAGCGTGCACATGACGCTCGCCATGCCGCCGTTGCCATTGACCAGACCCAGATCATTGCGCTCGATCTGTCTTACACCCGCCTTGCCCATGATCTGGCGGGCTGCCTCAACGACGTGGCGGAGGCCGCCTGCTGAACCCGGTTGTCCGCCGGACAGTTGGCCGCCGTCGGTATTGATCGGGAACTTTCCGTTGTAGGTGGTGTCAGTCTCCGCAAAGAACGGCCCGATCTCACCCTTTGGCACGATTCCCGCGTCTTCCAGGGACACGGCGTGGATGATCGTGTACGCGTCATAGAATTGAGCGAATTGGACGTCCCTCGGGGCGTAACGGGCCATGGCGAGCGCGGTTGGCGCAGAGCGTGCGACCGGCGTGACGGTGAGCTCCGGCCGCATCATCCCGCTCAGACCGTCCACCGCCGTCGCGCCACCGAGCATGTAGGCGGGCTTGTTCAGGCCGGCCTTTGCCCGTTCAGCCGTCGTGACGATAACGGCCGCAGCGCCGGCGCACGGCATCACGCATTCCAGCAGCCGCAGCGGATAATTCACGTAGCGGGAGCTGATGACATCCTCATACGTAATCGTCTGGCCGTTGAAAACGGCGTTCTCATTGCCCTGCGCATTGGCGCGTTCATTCACCGCAACGTGCGCCAACTGCTCTTGCGTTGTGCCGTAGCGATCCATATGGCGCTTGTAGACCTGCGCGTAGCCGGAATTCGCGCCTGCGGCGGGGCCGTACGGGAAATCGAATTCCGTCGCGGGGTTGGCGCCCCCCTCTCCCTGCTCGGGGATCGCGGGATTACGCCCCTGCCCCATGATGACGAGAACGTAGTTTGCGAGACCGTTCTGGACGGCCATGGACGCGAGCAGGACAGCGGTCGCGCCGCTGGCGCCCATCATGGAGGTGCCGGTGCCGAATCGCGGGCGGATTCCAAGGTATTCCGATGCGAACCCCGGGAAGATCGAGCCTCCCTCAGTAACCAGCCCGTCGACCTCATCCTTTGAGATGTGGGCATCTTCGATGGCGAGGCGGGCCGCCTGCGCCAGCAGGCCTCCCGTGCTTAGGCCGGGAATCGTTCGGCGCGACGGGAGTTCGCCGATACCGATGATTGCGGCCTCTCCCCGGAAACTCACGTCTCTGTCCTCCTGTTTGGTGTTCGTCTCACTGACGAGATCAGTTATACCTGGGGTCGTTCGCCCATGGATTCTCGGCCGGCTCTGAGTCGGATCCCGGCGCCGGTTCTTCCTCGACCCGCCGCCACTTGATGAGCGTCCACTCGGGGGTAACATCCTCAAAGACGGCCTCGACGCGTTGATTCACCGGGAGCACCGCAGGGTCTGCGCGGAACTCCTCGGATGTGACGTCCACCATGTTCCCGACCATTCGCACGCCCTCATCCAGCTCGATAAGGACCTGCGCCTGCGGCATGAATTCACCGAAGGCCGGGTGGGCGGGCTGATAGACGACGGTGTAGGAGTGGACGCGGCCCATGCCGCTCACTTTCGTCCAGACCAGGTCATCGCCGTGAGCCCAGCACTCCGGGCACGCCTCACGCGGATAGAAGATGAATTTGTTGCAGGGCTTGCAATTCTGGAGCCAGAGTTCATGGCGCTTCGTTCCCGCCCAGAACGGCGCGGTCAACTCCGGGTTCATGGTGGGGCGCGGGACGGGTCTCCTGTATTCGCTCGTCATGGCAGCATCTCCGGGCGGCTCTGCGGTATTGCTCTTTTCGTGTCTCTAGAGTGCGTTCTCGGACCCGAGAACCAGCGTGCACATGGTGCTCGCGGTGCCGCCTCAACCGTTCACCAGGCCGAGATCGTTGCGGGCAATCTGCCGAACGCCCGCCTTGCCCATGATCTGGCGGGCGCCCTCGACAACGTGGCGGAATCCGCCGGCAAGACCCGGCTGCCCGCTGGAGAGTTGGCCGCCGTCAGTATTGATGGGGAACTCGCCGTTGTAGCGGGTGTCCGTCGATTCAAAGAAGGGCCCCACTTCGCCCTTGGGCATCAGTCCCGCATCTTCCAGGCTCACGGCATGGAGAATGGTGTATCAATCGTAGAATTGGGCAAATTGCATGTCGCGCGGCGTGTAGCCGGACATGGTGATCGCGGTTGGGGCGGACCGGGCGACGGGTGTTTCCGTCAACCTGTCCCGCATCCAACCCATGAGCGGATCGGTCGCGACGCCCGCGCCAAGGATATAGACGGGGCGATTCAGGCTGTGCCTGGCGCGCTCCGCGCTCGTCACCACGACAGCCGCCGCGCCTGCGCACGGCATCACGGTTTCAAGCAGCTTGATGGGGTAGTTGATGAAGCGGGAGTTCATCACGTCGTCATGCGTGATGGGCTGCCCCTTGAAGACGGAGTTGGGGTTCTCGAGCGTGTTGAATCGCTCGTTGACGGCCATCTGGGCCATCTGCTCTTCCGTGGTGCCGTACTCCTCCATATGACGGACATACATCATGCCGTAGCCGGTATTCGCGCCGGCAGCCATACCGTACGGTTCTTCAAACTCCGATCTCGCGCTGGGAGGGCCGCCGGCCTCCGGCGGGATAACGGGGTTGCGCGCCGTGGCGATGACGACAAGCACATAATCGGCAAGGCCATTTTGAACAGCCATAGAGGCGAGCGTGACGCCCGTGGCCCCGCTCGCTCCCATCATGCTTGCGCCGCTCGCAAATCGCGGGCTGATGCCGAGGTACTCGGACGCAAAGGCGGGGGACACCGCCCCGCCCTCAGTAACAAGTCCGTCGATATCCGAGAAGCGAAGATGAGCGTCATGGATCGCGATGCGGGCCACGTCACCCATGAGGCCAACCATTGAGCGGCCGAACGTTGCGCGGGTTGTCGGCAACTCGCCGATTCCGATGATCGCTGCTTCGCCACGAAGACTCATACGTCCACCTCAAGGGGGCCTTGCCCCCTGCCCCATCGCTATGCGGACACGTTACCACCGCGCTACTGGGCTTGGCAAGAACGTATACGGATTCGTTGAAGTGTTTTTAACCCCTAAGGCACGCCGCTTATGGGAGCACGTGAATGCTAGTGGCCCCGGGCGGTCATCGTGATCAGTTCCAGCACTTCACTGCTGGAGATCGAGCCGATGAATTCGCCCGAGGTTTCATCTCGAACGGGAAGCACCGTCAGGGAATTATCGATCATCTGCTGCAGGGCGTCCTCGATCAGTTCGTCCTCGCCCACGGATGGAGTATTCTCGCGCAGCACCCGGCTCAGAGGCGTCTCATCCCAGTCGGCGCGAGGAAGGTAACGCAGCATGCTCAGCGAGACGATACCCGCCAGTTTCCCGTCTTCGACAATCACGTAGTCGTGCTGTTCAGGCAACAGCCAGAACTCCGTGAACGCCTTGACGGTGGTCGATTGTTCAGCGTAGTTCCGCGAGCGGTCCAGGATGTCTCCCACCTTGATGCCCTCCAGCGCAAAGGGAACCATCGACGGCGGCAGGTGAAGGGCGTCGGTAAACTCGCCGGAAGGCTTGATCCTGTTCAGGGCAAAGCTGATGCCGAATGGTGACAGCAGCATGTACCCAAGCATGACCACCACAAGCAGGGAGAATATCGCTTCGTCGATGGCGCCCGTCTGGAACAGCAGGAGCAGCAGCGCAACTTCCGCCACGCCCTTGGCCATCAGGCCCGTTGAAATGGCGAATGGCTCCTTAAGCCGCACGATGTACGTGCTCAGGAACGCTCCGGCGAATTTCCCTGCCAGCGGGACGAGAACCAGCGCGGCAATCGTCGCGATCGGCAAGTTCAGGAAATCCATGCTCAGGTACAGTCCTGCGGACGCAAAGAAGAGCGGCACAAAGAACCCCTCTGCCGCGCCGTGAATGCCGGGCATGATGTCCCGCCGAACCTGGTACGGCAGCATGGAGAGAGCCGCCCCGAAGAGCAGCGCGCCAAGCGAGCCGTGCAGTCCAACCTCCTCCGCGCCCACAACCACCAGGAACAGCCCGCCAAGGAGCACGCCGAAGGACAGCTGCGGCACGCGCAGGAAACGATGCAGGCGGACGATGATCCATGGAAGCACCTTGGTGGAGAACACCCACGTGAGCGCGGCGAATGCGCCGATCTGCCCGACGATGATCAGCGCGCTCATGGGATTCAGGGATTCTTCGGTTTCGCCTGCGAAGAACTCTTCGCTGATCGCAAATCCAACAACGAACAGCGCGATCAGCTCGGCGATGACCACCGCGGTGAATATCTGAACGCCCACCGGCTCCTTCAGCCGCCCCTCGTCCACAAGCACCTTCGCCACCAATCCCAGGCTGGAGAGTGAGAGCACCCCGGCGAGTCCCAGCGCTTCGGCAAAAGTGAGGCCCAGGCCAAGATCGAACAGGAAGTCGGTGGTCACGCCAAGTGACACGAGCAGCGAGATGGCGACGGACAAGGTTGCGGCGATGAAGAGTCGGCCTCTGACGGCGGCGATGAATCCCCTGATATCCAGTTCTTCGATGCCGATGAGAAAGAAGAAGATGAAGATTCCGATGCCGAGGATGATCGCTATCTCGGCGCCCGGCTCCACGATTCCCAGCACCGGGCCCAGGATGACCCCCGTTGTGGCATACGCGATGATGGAGTTCAGGCCGAAGCGCCTGAAGACGCCCTCAAGGAGTTTCGCGCCGACAATCATCAGGCCAAGCGCTAAAAGGGCTTCGTGCAGTTCCATTTCATCCGTCCCCCGGCCAAACATGACCCTGGGCTGCCCTTCGGATGCGGGGCTATTTCCCTTAGCCCATGGTCACGTCCCGCCTCCCCGCGCTCATTCTAGCGCAGATAGCGACAGGTTTCCGCCAACGCAAGCACTCCCTCCCTCTCGATGGGGGAGGGCCGGGGTGGGGGTGCTCCTCGATTCACCCTGAGCGCAGTCGAAGGGTCACCCCTCCGCGCCCTCCTCCGCGTAATGGACCTGCCAGTTGACGCCGAATCGGTCCGTGCAGGAGCCGAAATAGTCGCCCCAGAACATATCCTGCAGCTCCATCGTGACCTCGCCGCCATCTGCGAGAGCGGCAAACACGCGATCCGCCTCGTCACGGCTCGGCGCGGCGTAGCTGACGGAATAGTTGGAGCCGACGGTCAGCGGCGGCCCGAACCCGGGCGGCATATCGCTCCCCATGAGCACGCCATTCCCGATGGGCAGCGAGACGTGCATCACCTTGTCGCCCCACCCCTCCGGAATCGGCATATCATCGGAGGGCGGCATATCCGCGAACGTCATCATGTTGGAGAACTCGCCTCCAAAGATGGCTCGATAGGCGTCAAACACCTCCCGGCAATTGTCCTCAAAGTTCAGATAGATTGAGAGCGTGGGAGCCTCCGGCTGCTGATCGTCGCTCTGGTTGGTCATGGTTATCTCCTCATTGGTTCGAATCCCGCTATTTTTGCCCAGTCTAGCGCGTTCTTATTCCCCGGGAGAAGAAAGTCCATCTCCTTAGCCCGACTGCCTCCGCGCCCATGATGATTCGATACCCCCACGGTATGGGCCTCACTCTGACGCACGAAGACTCTGCGTTCCGGCCAGATTTCCTGCAGCACCTGCAGGCAAGCGTCGGCCGTGTTTTTCCGTTTGTCTGTTCGGACAAGGACTGCTGCATCAGGACGCAAATGGTTCCGGGATTCGACAAATACGCCGTACAGCATATCTCTGTACCCTTGTTTACCAAGTCCCCTCTGTGACCTCTTCCAATCTGGCCCCAATTTGTGACCCATAAGCCAGAGTCGAATCCAGTGGTCATTCCAGTAGTCAGTTACGCCATTGTAAGGCGGCGACGTTATCAGGAGGTTTCCTTCGACGTTTCTTAGTTTTGGCAGTTCTTTCGTGGAGTCACCGCATACTGCGAAGCTAGATGCCCGCGGGGCTGTTCCAAACGCATAACGCCGCTTTATCTTGGTTGCCAAGAGTTTTACGGGGTTTACATCGGGAGGTTTAGTCATGTGTCTTTCTGTCCACCAACGAACAGCGTAACTAGGAGAACATGCAAGGGTGGGCCAAAGGGTGTTCGATAGACCAGCATCCCTCTTATCTTGCATGTGTAGAGCTATGAATGCTGCCAGAGTTCGATCCACTTTGTCGTTCCGCCAGTCTAATTCACGTCTCGCCGCCTTCAAGAATGAACGGACAGTTGGACTCCATGCCATAGATTCAAACTTTGTTTGTGCGCGTCGGTCACTTTTGACAGAAGACGCCGCTATTTCTTCAAGTCGCCTAAGTACCACATCGATTTCAGGCTCTGGATCAAGCTTGGCACTCGTGTATAGCCAAGCTAATGGGTTGATGTCCACCGCAAGAGCCGGACGCGCAAGCACTGTAGCAGTAAACGGGGCATTTCCCCGGCCACAGAACGGGTCAACTATGTACTCACCCTCATCGGTCAAGCCCGTGATGGCCTCGTAAGCAAATTGAACTGGGAACATGGCATAGTAGCGGCCAAACGCATACCAGCGGTTCGCTGCCGTAGCGGTTGGCCATGGAGACTTACTCATTGCGCCAGTGTCCTAATAAGGTCGCTCCCTGCACGGAAGGGAATCGCAACTTGGGCATGAGCTCGGCGCAGAGGTAGGAACTGGTTCAGGCCAACACCTAGACGATCTGCGGTGGCGAGGGCGTCCGCCAAGGCACGCGGCTCGGATAGATTTGTTAGGGGTGGGTCCCCTTCAGGTTGTGCTAGGTTTAGAACCAATCGTTGCCCGGAATCAGTCTTGAAGATCACGGGCCGCCCGAAGTGGGTTAGTTCCCCCCAAGGTTTCGACTGTGCCGAAGACCCCGGCACAATATGCTCCCTGATATATTTGTTGTTTGGAAGCCAAGCGTGGCTACGTGGGATCCGGCTATCCGGTTGCGGGGCTCGATCAAGTTCCTCCGCATACTCGACAAATGGGCCGGATTTAACGCCTGACATGACGATCAGATTGAAATTCGGATTCTCCCTCTGAAGCGTCTGCTGAATACGACGGAATTCGTCTCGCACTGCTTGGCTTAGTACCGCAATGGTTCCAAAGGCAGCAAGTTGCCCATCCATAACAAAGGCTGTTTTTTGAAGAGCCGTCCGGCCTTGTGGCGTTGATGCCAGATAGCGCAGAGCATTCATAAGTGCAAGGATTTCCAACGCGTCCATGTAGCGCGCATGTGCCTCTTCTGCCCTCTGGTGTTCCACAAATTGCGTATGTATACGCAGACCATCGGACGGCCATAGCGCCTCGTGACACGTGGGACATTCTCCAGTCTTTCCTGGTGTAGGCAAATCCAGTCCACTTGCATCACAATCTTCGTTCGGGCAGTTGTCTATCTTGTGGTTGGGGCCAAGAAGCGCTGCTAGAGTCTCGGCAAAAGTTTCTCCGCCAAGGCTTGCTCTCTCAAGCCCATCGTTAATTTTCTCACGGAACCAGTTTTTGGCGCTTAGCCCATCCGCCCTAGCTGCATTCCTGCCAGGAAGAATATCCCCCATGGGTGGGTCAAACGTTTCGGTCTTCCGTAATTCTCGTGGGTCCACTGACCTACTTTCTGGCAACATCTCCAAAGTGCCCAAGCGCTCGACGTTTATGACGACAAGACCTACAGAGACCAAGCCGGCTTCCGTTGCTGGGAGCCGACCAGGGATCGGGTGATAGACACGTGAGCCATCAATAGCTACCACAAACGATCTTGCCATGCCATCCGAGGGAAGCGGCTCAAATTCAGGAAGGGGCGGAAGTTCGTCGTTCGATTTAGGTGAGAGATTATCGCGAAATTCCGCTACACGCTCTCCTCCGGCGATTGCCGTTATCGCCGCTAAACCAGCGCGTTCATCTTCATAGGGCATGGCTGTGTTCGCAGATTAAAGTTCCAAGCGGAAACGTCTGAACTGCATCGGTACAGTGTAGGCTCTGGACAGGGTTCTTATGCGCACGAATCCCGGTTCGCTGACTTGGCCAATCTGTTCAAGAAAATCCTCGAAGTCCATGTAGTCTCCAACAACACGACGCTCACGCGCAGAATTTAGATACGCAAGAATCCAGTTGTCAGTCTCGCTAAGAATCTCTGGCATGATCGAACTCGGCGCTTGAGTCGCAAGTATCATACCTAGGTTCATCTTGCTGCCTTCTTTGGCTGCACGTGCCCATACTGTACGTAAGATGTCAGCGGAGCTGCCACGTGGCAACAGGTTATGCGCTTCTTCAACGTACACGAGAATGTGGTTTGAGATTGAATCCATCCCACCGGTAGCCGCTGCAGAGCGAAACTTGTCCTGTTGAGTATTAAAGACACGCCACATGATTCGTTCGGCCGCTCTTTCATTCTGCCTAGGATCACCTGTAGACTGATCTACGATAACCAGCTTACCTTTTGCGAGGTTCTCTACGACCATAGTGGCGAAATCTATTTTAATTTCTGCACTATGCTGCGCCTGAACTTTTTGGAAGCTTCTAGGGCCGTTATCATATCGGAATATCTCCAGAAGGTTCGTCAGTCGCGGTTCGGCCCAATCATCCCCACTGGTTGAATCCTTCTTCTTATTCTCCTCGTTGAATTCCTCGTATCCACTCTCATTATCTGCAATGAACTGCCTAAGAGTACGAAACAAGTCAGTGAGTTGAGTCCAGTTAATCCTACCGCCAGAGCTTTTTGCCCCTTCAATAATCTCAGCTGCGCTCTTGTAATTGTCATTGCCTTTCATGATAGCGACAAGTTCCTCTGGAAATAGTCTGTCAATGTTGGGGCGCCAATCCGGGGGTTCCAGCCCCGCCGCGCGAAGTGCGGCTTGGTAAGCAAGAATCGATCTACGGTATCGAATACGAGGACCAAATTCATGTATCGTCTCTTCCGGAATGGAGAGGTCTACGTCACGGAACGCTCGAGTATAAATTGCAGTGGCTTCAGCCATAGCGGCTTGAACAATTTGCCTGCCCTCCAAGAGTTGTTCTAGGGCATCTTCAATGGCCGCAGGTTCCCAAGCAGAGGGAAGTTCATTGCCGTAGAAGTTGATTTTCATCATCTTACGTTTAGGGTCGCTGGGAACAAAGAAGAGGCCGAACGTCTCGACCTCGCCGTCGCGTTCAAGATTTATGGCTTCATGCACCCTGTGAAGGCCGGGGCCATCATCCGGATTGTCCTGCGCGTACTCTCCATTCTGATCAAAAATCAGTTGGCCGATCCGGAAGTCTGGATTGATGGCCCTCAAGCGATAGATCTGTTCCGCCGTAACTTTCATCGCATTCGATTTGCCAGATCTTGACATACCAAAATAAACAGTGCGGCGCCGTAGTAAATCCGTAACATTTAGGTTGACTTGGGCAGGGGTAGTCTCTCGCTCAGCCGCAGCGAACCTTGTCAGACCAACAGGAGCTTCAGCATCCTCAACTACAATCGGGTTGGAACGATGAATATGGTTCACGATCAGGTCAAGCGTAGCGACATCTGGTTTCCAGACCATGAGATCAGAAACGGCATAATAGTTGTCCGTGTCTTCGGCGAACTTCCGTTTCCCTTGGTCGTCGATTAGGAAAGTGCCCAAGATACGGCATTCCACCCCGTGAAGCGAAAGCCGATCCTTGGTCCATGCATCCAGTGCCTCTGGCCAAGGTCTGTCGTTGGCTGTGGTCTCAACAGCTTGCTCGCGGGTGATGTCATTGGCGGCAGCCGCAGGCAAGCGAGTCTCTCCTAGAATTCTGAGCAAGATGAATGCTTCGTCGCCTGTGGGCTTGGCCGCAATCAGGAATCCACCCTTTGGGAGGCCACCCGCAGCCTCTCTGTCATAGTCGTAAATCGCAATAGTTGCCCTACTGTACGACATAGAATAAACGACTCCCACCTTGTGGGAAACATCACGAAAGTCCTGCTGCTGACCGGCTTCTTCGATGAGCCGGTTCATCGCACTCGGTGTATCGTCCGTAGTCACTCATTTACCCCCAGCCAATCGATCGTACACCATCTTTAGTGTCCCCCCTACACCGCCGCTGCGCCTGCCGCTGCGCACTCCTCATCCTGCTCGCCGGTGCCGCCGCCGACGCCGACTGCGCCGATGACCTCGCCGTCCTTCTCGATCGGCACCGCGCCCAGGCTCAGGATCATGTGGTCGCCCTCGCCCGCCTTGATGCCCTGGAAGATCGGCCTGTCTGCCATGTCCTGGAAGAACCCGCTGGGTCGACCGAACGCCGCCGATGCAATCGCCTTGCCCTGTGAGCCGTAGACACCGGCCCAGATCGCCCCGTCCATCCGCGCGAACGCGACCAGCCGGCCGCCCGCGTCAACTACGGCGATGCTCATCTTCGTCCCCTGCTCGTCAGCCTTTGCAGCCGCCGCCACGATGACCGTGTTTGCCTCATCCAATGTGATTGAGCGTGCCATTTTCTTTCTCCCTCCCATGTCCAGGTCGTAGTGTGGGTTTCATGGTAGCGGATATGAGGACGGAGATGGATTCCCGCTTTCGCGGGAATGACGGAGAGGGGCGGGAATGACCGGGGGCCTTCGACGGGCTCAGGGCGAGCGGGGGTGCTTCGACAGGCTCAGGGTGAACGGGCGCGCGTTAGGCGTTCTCTTGCGCGAGCAGCCTGGCCGCCACGGCCCTCGCCTCGTCACGCGTGCCAACTATCTGCTCCGGGGGAACTTGCCGGAGAACCTCAAGCGCATTGAGATTGCGTTCGGGCATGCCTGCCAGCCCCATCACGATGCAGTGCGTGTCCTGGATGATGGCGGTCTCAACCAGCTGCTCAACCACCAGCGCCGCGCTTTCGTCGATGTAGACCGTATCGGAGAAGTCCAGGATAACCACCTCATGCTCCCGAATGTCCTCGCCGATGGTGTCAATGAGCTTGCCGGAGGATGCGATCGTAAAGGTTCCCCGCAGGGCCACGAGTCCGACCCTGGCCGTGTACTCGTCGAACTGTTCCTGGCTGCCGTGTTCCGCAAAGAAGACCTGGTCCAGGATGGGGACGGAGATAACGCTGTCGAGCTCAAGGCGCTCGAATTGGCGCGCGTTGGTGACGGCCGCGGCGATCATGCCCACGGCAACGGCGGCAACCAGGTCAACGAACACCGTCAGTCCAAACGTGAGCAGCATGACCACCAGGTGCTCACGCTGCACGCGGAACATGCGGGTGACGAATCGCCAATCGATGGTGTCGAGCGCCACCTTTACCAAGATTCCCGAGAGGACGGCGCTGGGAATCAACTCAACATAGTTGCCGAACTGCGTCACGATGATCACAAGGATCGCGACGGCCAGCACGCCGGAGACGATGGTCGACCCGCCTGCGCGGATATTGGCGACCGTGTTTGGCGTGGCGCCCGCGCCGGGCAGACCCCTGATGAACCCGGTGATGACGTTGCCGATGCCTTGTGCCAGAAGCTCCCTGCTCGGATCGTTTCGCGAGCGGGTCATTGAATCTGCGGCAAGCGCCGTTAGCAGCGTGTCAACAGACCCAACGAGCGCGATAACCAAAGCCGGCTCAGTGGCCCTCACGATGAAGCCCAGGTCAAGGTACGGCAGCTGGAAAAGCGGAATGTCAGTGGGAACGGCCCCAACGGATGGGGCGTCTGTCAGCCAGATGAGGCTTATGGCCGTTCCCACTGCCAACGCAACCAGCGTCGGCGGCAGATGTCTCTGGAATCTTCTGGGCCAGAGCAGGGCCGCCGCAAGCGTTATCAGGGCGATGAGCAGCGCGCTGCTTTGAAACTCGCCCATGAGTTCCGGAATGTCGGCAATCGTGCCAAACAGGCCGCCAACGCCGACACGCCCGCCCATGAAGGGCTCCAACTGCCCCACAATGATGATCACGCCCACGCCGCTCATGAACCCCGATATGACGGAATACGGCGTGTATGTGACGAAACGCCCGATCCGCAGCAGGCCGAACAGGACCTGGATCAGCCCCGCCATGATGACGATGGTGAAAGCCTCGGAGATGTTGTCCGCGTGCGCCGTGACGATGACCGCCATGGCCACCGTCATCGAGCCTGTTGGGCCGGATATCAGAGACCTCGTGCCCCCGAACACGGCGGCAAGGAAGCCGACGGAGATGGCGCCGTAGATCCCGGCGGCCGGACCCAGACCGGCGGCGATGCCGAACGCCAGCGCAACCGGCAGACCAACGACGGCTGCCGTTACACCCCCGACGACATCGCCTCGGAGGGATTGCCAACCATAGTGCCGATTCGACCCGGGAAGATGTTGAAGCACAGACGAATCCGCGGCTTTGCCCCAGCACAACACAGGCTCCACTACCTGGTGTTCTGCTGCCCTTTATCCCCTTACACCTGTCTGGAATCTTATACCTTTTGGTACAGAAATGCTGACGTCGGCGCAGGGAGAGGGGGCATGCGGCTGAACGTTAAGTTTCTGTGTGGATGGGGTGATTTGGGTTTCCATGCCGCGCACAGGAATCACGAAGAGGGTAAACTTGCGGCGTGCGGATCCTCTTGACGAACGATGATGGGATACACGCGCCCGGCATCCTCGCGCTGGTGAAGGCGATGCGCGGGCTGGGCGAACTCACCGTTGTCGCGCCGGACCGCGAGCAGAGCGGGATGGGAGCGAGCTTCACCATGCACCGCCCTGTGCGGGTGCGTCGCCTGCGGACGCGGGGCGTGCGGCACTACGCCGTGGACGGGACGCCGGGCGACGCAGTGATTGTCGCGCTCGGCCACATCATGGAGAAGGAAAAGCCTGACCTGGTCATCTCCGGCATCAACCACGGCACCAACCTGGGCGCGGACGTGTTTCTCTCCGGCACGGTGGGCGCTGCCCTGCACGCGCATATCCGCGGCTTTCCCGCCATCGCCATCTCCATGCCGCTGCGCAAACGGCTTCGGTATCGGACGGCGGCGGCGGTGGCGCGCAAATTGGCTGAGGGCATCCTCAGCGACAAGGAACAGTACCAGGGCCTCCTCTTTAACGTGACCGTGCCGAACCTGGGGCTGGAGAGATTGAAGGGCGTTGAGATTACGAACCTCGTCCCGCGCGCGGTCAACTTTGACGTGACGCACGGCAACGACGGACGGCGTGATTACTACTGGATCAGCGTGGAGCGGCAGACACGCTCTCGCAGGGGCATCGATATACAAGAGGGGACCGACGTGTGGGCGCTGCGCGAGAAGAAAGTGTCCATCACGCCGGTGCAGATGGACGCGACTGCCTACGGCGCAATCGAGAAGCTGGGCGGCCTGCAAGAGGCCGTTTCAGCACTGACGGGTGAGGGCGTTCCCAATTGACGGAATAGGGACGCAAATGCTACTTTCCTACTTGTGAGACGGGATTAATCCCGTCGTTTTTTTGAGAAACGGGTAGGAGGCTAACCAGTAATCATGGATGTTGCCGTTGCCGCGTCCCTTGGCGCCGGGCTTTTGGCGCTGATCTTTGCAGTCTACCTGATCTTTCGTGTGATGCGGGTGGATCAGGGGAATGAGACGATGCGAGGCATCGCCGTCGCCATTCAGCAGGGCGCAATGGCCTTCCTGCGCCGCGAATACATCTACCTGGCCGCGTTCGTGGTCGTCGTGACCATCATCGTCGCCCTCCTCGTGGAGCCGCGGACAGCCGTGGCATACGTGCTCGGGGCCATCGTCTCCGCCGCAACGGGCGCGCTGGGCATGCTTGTCGCGACACGGGCCAACGTTCGAACGGCGGCGGCGGCCATGGTGGGACTGAACCCCGCGCTGCGCGTGGCGTTCTCGAGCGGCGCGGTCATGGGCATGTCCGTCGTCGGGCTTGGATTGCTCGGTGTCGGCCTCATGTATGTGGCCTATTCCAACATCTACTCGGACATCGACGCCGCGGAGATCATGAAGTGGGTGGCCGGATTCAGCTTCGGCGCGTCCTCCATTGCGCTGTTCGCCCGCGTGGGCGGCGGCATCTACACCAAGGCGGCGGACGTGGGCGCCGACCTCGTCGGCAAGGTTGAGCAGGGCATCCCGGAGGATGACCCCCGCAACCCCGCCACCATCGCGGACAACGTGGGCGACAACGTCGGCGACGTGGCCGGCATGGGCGCGGACCTGTTCGAGTCCTACGTCGGCTCCATCATCGCTGCCATGGCGATTGCCGCGACGGCGTACGCCATCGCCGACTACGACGCGTCGTTCATGATCCTGCCGATGGCCATCGCGGGCGCGGGCATCGCGAGTTCCATCATCGGTACGTTCCTGGTTCGCTCCGGCGAGAATGCGTCGTTCGCGAGCCTGTTGTGGTCGATTCGACGCGGTATCTTCGCCTCCGCCATCCTCGTTGCGATTGCAACGTTCGCCGTCGTCAACTACGTGGAGTTCTCTGACGTTGAGGTCGGCGGCAGCACGGTTGCCGCGGCTGACGTCGGGATTCGGCTGTTCGGCGCAGTGCTCGCCGGACTCATCGGCGGCGTAATCATCGGCATCGTCACGGAATACTACACCTCGTATGAATACGGCCCGACGAAGCGCGTTTCGCAGTCGGGCGAGACCGGCCCCGCAACTGTCATCATCAGCGGCTTCGCGACAGCGATGCAGAGCACGGTGGTGCCGGTGCTGGTGGTGGGAGCGGCCATCTGGATCTCGTATGAACTGTTCGAGTTCTACGGCGTCGCCATTGCCGCCGTCGGAATGCTGTCCACCCTCGGAATCACTCTGGCGACTGACGCCTACGGCCCCGTGGCCGACAACGCAGGCGGCATTGCCGAGCAGGCGGGCCTCGATCCCGAGGTTCGAGAGCGGACGGACGCGCTGGACTCGCTGGGCAACACAACGGCCGCGACAGGCAAGGGCTTCGCCATCGGCTCCGCGGCGCTGACTGCGCTGGCGCTCATGGCGGCCTATGCGCAAGCCGTTGATCTGACCGTGATCAGCCTCCTTGACTCCAAGACCTTGGTCGGACTCTTCATCGGCGCGATGCTGCCGTTCCTGTTCTCCGCGTTCACGATGGCCGCCGTTGGCCGCGCCGCGAACGCGATGGTGAACGAGGTGCGGCGCCAGTTCCGTGAGATCCCCGGCATCATGGAGGGGACGGCGGAGCCGGAGTACGCGCGGTGTGTGGATATCAGCACGCGCGGCGCGCTGCGAGAGATGATCGTGCCGGGCGTGCTGGCCGTTGTTGCGCCGGTGCTCGTCGGCGTATTCATGGGCAAGGAGGCGCTGGGCGGCCTGCTGATTGGCTCCATCGCCGCCGGATTCATGATCGCCATCACCATGGCCAACGCGGGAGGCACGTGGGACAACGCCAAGAAGCTGGTTGAAACGGGCAACTTCGGCGGCAAGGGCACGCCGCACCACGAGGCGACGGTTGTGGGCGATACCGTGGGTGATCCGTTCAAGGACACCAGCGGCCCGTCGCTGAACATCCTGCTCAAGCTCATGTCCATCGTCGCGCTGGTTTTCGCGCCCTTCTTCCTGGACTACGGCCCGATCCTGTAGTCAAACCAAAGAACACTGGCTTGGGGCCGGACATCAAGGTGTCTGGCCCCTTGTCTCGTCTACAATGAATAGACCATGATTGCCACTGCTCCAACTGAGGTCGCCCTTGAGCCCGTCATCGGGCTTGAGGTGCACGCGCAGCTGCTGACGCAGAGCAAGATGTTCTGCGGCTGCTCCACCGATTACACGGGCGCGGAGCCGAATACCCGCGTCTGCCCCGTCTGCATGGGCCTCCCCGGCACACTGCCCGTCATCAACCGGCAGGCAATCGCCGCGACGATCATGACCGCCCTCGCGCTGAACTGCGAGATTGCAGAAGACACAAAGTTCGACCGCAAGAACTACCCCTACCCTGACCTGATGAAGGGGTATCAGATCTCCCAATATGATCTCCCTCTCACACGCAACGGCTGGCTGGAAATCGAGCCGGAGGACGGCGAAACGCGGAAAGTCGGAATAACGCGTGTTCACCTTGAAGAGGACACTGCCCGTTTGACACACCGCGTGGATGTCACTGGCGAGACATACTCCCTGGTGGACATCAACCGCTCCGGCGTGCCGCTCATGGAAGTGGTCGGCGAGCCTGACCTGCGCTCGCCGGAGGAGGCGCGTCTCTACCTGACAAAGCTCCGGTCCATCCTCCAATACCTTGGCGTTTCCACCGGCAACATGGAGGAGGGGAGCTTCCGCTGCGACGCCAACATCTCAATGCGCAAGCCCGGCGATCCCTTGCCCAACTGGAAGGTTGAGGTCAAGAACATGAACTCCTTCCGCGCCGTCTTTCGCGCGCTGGAGTTCGAGGTACGTCGACAGACGGACCTGATTGAACGCGGAGAGCGGATTCCCCAGGAGACGCGCGGCTGGTCCGAGGAGGAGGGCGGAACGCTCTCGCAACGTTCCAAGGAATACGCGCAGGACTACCGCTATTTCCCGGAGCCGGACTTGCCGCCGCTGGTCGTCAGCAGGGAATGGGTCGACGAACTGCGACAGTCGCTCCCTGAGCTGCCGGATGCACGGCGCGCCCGGTTCATGAGTGACTTCGCCCTATCCGCCTATGACGCCGCCCTGCTCACGGCAAGCCGCTCCACCGCCGACTACTTCGAGCAAGCGCTGGACGCATCGCCGCAGGCGCAGGGAGATGCGCGGCAGGCACGGGCAAAGGCCGTGGCGAACTGGATTGTCGGAGACCTGGCACACCTGCTCAGCGAGGCGGATACGGACATCGCGGACTCCCCCGTCTCCGCTTCTGCGCTTGCCGCAATGCTCGACCTCATGGACGACGGGACGATCAGCGTCCGCATGGCCAAAGAGGTCTTCCCGGAGATGTTCAGCACGGGCAGGAGCCCCCGGAATCTTGTTGAAGAAAAGGGTCTGACCCAGATCAACGACCAGGATGCGCTGGCCGCCGCAGTCCGAGAGGCGATTGAAGCGAACCCAAAGGCCGTCGCCGACTTCCAGAAGGGCAAGCAGAACGCAGTCGGCTTCCTCGTGGGGCAGGTCATGCGGGCCACGCGGGGGCAGGCAAACCCGCAGACGGCCAACCAATTGGTGGCTGAGCAACTGCAGGCGCTCGCGCCGGCTGACAATCAGGCACAATAGACGGAGCGAATCGATCTCGCTTTAGGAACGGAATCAATGATCAACATCATCATCCACGTCTTGCAGCTTCTTGTCGCCGTGCTGCTGATCGGCGCGATCCTGCTTCAGGTGCGGACACAGGACCTCGGCGGCGTGTTCGGCGCGGGCGCGTCCGTCTTCCGGGCACGGCGCGGCTTTGAGAAAACCCTCTTCCAGGCCACGATCGGCCTGGCCGTCATCTTCGTCGTGCTGGCGATCGCCAGCTCCCGCTTTACGGGCTAGGGCAGCCGCCTCGCCCCGTGCGGGCTATGGTTTGAGCGATCCTCGGTAACGTTGTTCACCTCAAGCGCATGATCGGCAAGACGCAGCGCCGCCTCTCCCGCCGTCAGTGAGCCCCCCTCCTCGGGCGGCTTGACGTGGATGAAGAACTCGTCGCCCATGTCCGGAGACGGAAACTGGTCCGGCCAGAAGAACGTGAAACCCGCCTGACGCGCGGTCTGTTGATCAAGCGGACGGTCGCCAACATGCCAATACGTCGCCAGGTCCGGGTATCGTTCCTTGAGTGTCGGCATATGGTGTTTCAGCAGGACGAAATCGGGCTCCAGCCCGTAGCCCCGCCACATGATGAGCTGGGAGCTTTCCGGGCGGTCTGACGCGCTGCCGACAATTGCGCCCTTTGAACGGAAATACTCGACGTGCTCGCGGGTCAGGACACCGTTTGGGTCGCCAAACTCCATCGTCCCGTCGATATCAAAAGTGATAAGCCACATGGGTTAAGCCGCGCTCACCGGTTGTCCCGTCGTTCGAAGCGCCATTCAGTGCCGCGTGGCGTGTCCTCCAACACAACCCCCAACTCGGCGAGTCGATCCCGCAGGTTGTCCGCCAACGCGAACTGCTTTTCCTTGCGCAGCCCGGCCCGCGTCTCGATCAGCAGCTCCACAAACGGAGCGACATCGCCCGTGCCGCCGGTGCCGGGCTGCTCCAGCCGCAAACCCAGCACGCCGCCAAGTTCGCGGAGCAGCACGCAGGCCTCCGAAACGTCAGCGCCTTCCCCCGCTGCGCGGTTGATCTCCCGCGCCATGTCAAACATCGCCGCAAGCGCTTGGGGGGTGTTGAGGTCATCATCCATGGCCTCATAGAAACGTTCCTTGAAAGCGGACGTATCGGGTGCATCGCCCTCGCCGCTGACTGCCCATGCGGCGCGTGACAGCCGCTCCGCCGCGCGGGCCGATGCCGCCACACCCTCATCCGTCCACGTCAGCGGCATCCTGTAGTGGGATGTCAGCACGAACAGCCGGAACGCGTCCGCGCCGTGCTGCTCAACGACATCCCGGATGGACACGAGGTTGCCGAGCGACTTGCTCATCTTCTCCTCGCCCATCTGCAGCAGGCCGTTGTGAAGCCAGTACTGGGAGAACGGCTCCGTTCCCGTGAACGCCTCCGTCTGGGCGATCTCGTTCTCGTGGTGCGGGAATATCAGGTCTGCGCCCCCGCCATGGATATCAATCTTCTCCCCGAGATACGACAGGGACATGGCTGAGCACTCGATATGCCAACCCGGCCGGCCGGGGCCCCACGCGCTGTCCCATGCCGGCTCGCCCTCCTTTGCGCCCTTCCAGAGCGTGAAATCCAGCGGCGATTCCTTTAATTCGTTGGGCGCGATGCGCGCCCCCGCCATCATCCCGTCCAGCGTTCGATGCGAGAGCTTGCCGTAGCTATCGAACTTGTTGACCCGAAAGTAGACGTCGCCGCCTGCGGCATACGCATACCCCTTGTCGATAAGGCCGGAGATCATTTCCAACATCGAGGGGATTTCCACCGTGGCAAGCGGATACGCATCCGCGGGCAGCACATTCAGCAACTCCATGTCCTCCCTGAAGAGGTCCATGTAGCGGCCCGCGAGATCCTCCGCCGTCTCTCCCGTCTCCTGCGACCGCGCGATGATCTTGTCGTCAACATCCGTGAAGTTCTGCACCACCCGCACGTCGTACCCGCGATGGGTGAGATACCGCCTCACCACGTCAAAGATGACGTAGCTCATGCCGTGTCCAACGTGCGAATCGGAGTACGGGGTAACGCCGCAGACGTACATGAGCACGTGCGGCGGATTATGCGGCGTGAATTCGGTCTTCTCGCCGGTCAGCGTGCTTGTCAGGCGCAGCATCAGGCCTCGGCCTCAAGCGCAACGATGACGTGGGCGGCGATGACGGCCGCTCCCTCTGCGCTGCCCAGTGGCAGACCCTCAAGCGTCTTGAATTTCAGATTCAGTTTGTCGGGTTCGACTCGAAGTTCCATAGCAAGAGATTGAATCATGGCGTCCCGATACGGACCAAGGCGGGGCGCGTCCGCATAGAGCGTAGCATCGGCATTTCCCAGCCGCAATTGACGAGCCTCCACCAAATCCATCGAGCGGCGCAGCAATTCCATGCTGTTCGCGCCCTTGTAGGCGGGATCAGTACTGGGAAAATGCTGGCCGATGTCACCCAAACCCGCCGCGCCGAGCAGCGCGTCCGTCAGCGCGTGCGCCAGCACGTCCCCGTCGGAGTGACCATGCAGGCCAAGCGTGTACTCAATACGAACGCCGCCGATGATGAGCGCCCTGCCCTCCACAAGCGGATGGCTGTCAAATCCAAGCCCGACGCGTACCCTCGTCATCAGGCCCACTGTCCCGGATACGTCGGTTCCGTGATTCCGCGTTGACGTAGCACAGCCTCCGCGAACGCGAGATCGATCGGCGTTGTGACCTTGATATTGGCCGGATCGCCCTTGAAAGTGTGCACCGGCAAGCCGAGCGCCTCAACCAGCGAGGCATCATCGAGCACCAGGTCCGCCGATGTCTCATAGTGAGCGCGGCGCAGCAACTCGCCCTGAAACACCTGGGGCGTCTGTGCCGCATAAAGACGGGATCTATCCGGAGTCGTCACGACTGTTCCGTCAGGAGCAACTTCCTTAATAGTGTCCTGCGCGGGCACGACTGGGACCGCCGCTCCCGTCTCTCGCGCAAGCGCAACTCCCCGGGCAATGAGGTCCGTGGTTACGCAAGGGCGCGCGCCGTCGTGCACGACGATTATGTCGCTCTCATCCGTCGAGCGGACTGCGCTCTCTACCGATTCTCTCCGTGTACTGCCGCCTTTGCTGATGGCGCTCACCTTGGAGAAACCCATACCCAAGACCAACCTTGTTGCCATATCGACGGCATCAGATGGGACAACAAGGTCAATGGCATCGATGTCCTCAGACTCCTGCATTATCTGAAGCGAGTACACGACCATCTCGCGGCCAAGCAGCGGGGTGAATGCCTTTTGCACGCCGCCCATCCGCTCGCCGGAACCGGCGGCAACAATAATCGCGCTTGTGATTGGAGCAGATTTGTCTGTAGAAGAGTCCACATATGATAGTGTACTGTGCAATCTCGCTTGACGAGTCCAAGGCTGTGCCGATTACTATTTTTGGCTAGGGGTCATTAGAGCGTACAAGCGAGAATGTTTGATTGCAGGGGTGCGGAGTTCGAGATGGAATATGCTCTGTGGATTGGTATTCCCATAGGCATCTGGCTGCTCTCTGCTCTCTTTCAAGAACGTGGAGGAGGGGAGCATGGCGGATGGAGACGTCAGTCGGCGGTTGGAGGTTGGCTACAGAGCATTAGGTCAGGAATCGCTAACCGGCCCATCCTTACTGTGCTGTTGGTATTCGTGTTGGGGTCAGTGATCGGTTATGGCGTGGTTGGCGACGGGAACTTGCCTGATTTGCCAAGTGATGCTTGGGAACAATTCGAAGAGTTGCGGCGCAAGATTTTTAGGCGCGAATGCCTGATTTCACTAAACCGCGAATGCATTGAGTACAGAGATGTTTGGTTCGATCGAAGGTAAAGCGGCAACGATAATACCCGTGGTGGCGCCTGCCATTATCGTGTGACGAGATTGAGGAGGCGGCCTGGCACGTAGATGACCCGAGCCGGGTCTGCGCCGTTCAGCGCCGTCTGTATCTTCTCGCTGGCCAGCGCGACCTCCCGCGCGGCGTCCTCTGCAATATCCGCCGCAACCGTCAGCCTGTCTCGCAGCTTGCCGTCCACCTGCACGATTAGCGTGATCTCTTCCGACTTTGTTAGCGACTCATCGTACTCCGGCCATGACTGTTGGTGGATGGAATACGGCTTGCCCGCCATCTCCCACAGTTCTTCTGTTAGATGCGGCGCGATGGGCGCGAGCAGCAGGAGCAAAGTGTCATATGCCTCACGCCATTCCGGGCTGAGTGCCGCCCCCGGGCTGTCAGACTCGATGCGCGACAGTGTATTGGTGAACGTCATAAGCGCCGCAATCATCGTGTTGAACTGGAAGCCCTCGATGTCCTCCGTTGCCTTTTGGATGGTGCGATGCATCTCACGAGTGAGCTCAGTGGCAATGTCGCTCGGCGCGGGTGCGCCCTCCTCGCGGCGTCGCGTCTCGCACAACTCCCACACGCGGTTGAACCATCGCGGCACGCCTCGGATGCCCTGCGTGCTCCACGCCCCGCCCTGATCCCACGGCCCAACGAACATCAAATATGCGCGAACTGCGTCCGCGCCCAGCAGCGCCGTCTGTTCATCCGGATTCACCACGTTGCCGCGGCTCTTGGACATCTTCTCGTGGTCCTCGCCGAGAATGACGCCCTGGTTGAACAACCGCTTGAACGGTTCATCGAAGGTCAGAAGGCCAAGATCACGGAGGGCCTTTGTGAAGAACCGCGCATAAAGCAGGTGCATCACGGCGTGCTCAGCGCCGCCGGTGTAGAGGTCAACCGGGGCCCACCGTTGCATTTCCGCAGGGTCAAATGCCTTCTCCGTGCCGGCATCGGGACTGGTGTAGCGGAACTGGTACCAGGCGGAGTCGACAAAGGTGTCCATCGTGTCCGTCTCGCGCTCGGCTTTCTCGTTGTCGCACTGTGGGCAGGGGGTGTAGCGGAATCCTTCGTGATATCTGAGGGGGGATTCGCCCGTAGGAAGGAACTCTGCATCGTCTGGTAGCACAACGGGCAACTGATCTTCGGGAACCGGCACGATGCCGCAGTCGTCGCAGTAGATGATCGGGATTGGCGTGCCCCAGTACCGCTGGCGAGAGACCAGCCAGTCTCGCATCCGGTACGAGACTGTCGGCCCACCCCACCCGTTCTCCTCAAGGTGCTTCGCAACCGCCGCCTTGCCATCCTCGTTCGGCATCCCCGTGAACGGCCCGGAATTGACCATGACGCCGGGATCGATGTACGCCTCGCTCAACGGCGAGCCGTCGTAGCCCTCCGGCGCGATGACCGTCTCGATTGGGATTCCATACTTGGTCGCGAATTCAAAATCGCGCTCATCATGCGCCGGCACGCCCATCACTGCTCCCGTGCCATATGTGGCCAGCGCGTAATCGGCGATCCAGAGAGCGACCTTCTGACCGTTCAGCCGGTTGATGCAATACGTGCCCAGCGGCACGCCCGTCTTTTCCTTATCCACGGCCAGCCGCTCGATCTCCGTCAGCCGCCGTGCCTGCGCCACATACGCCTCTACCTCGACGCGCTGCTCGTCCGTGGTCAGCGCCGGAACAAGTGGATGCTCGGGGGCGAGCACCATGAAGGTGACGCCGTAGGTGGTGTCCGGCCGCGTCGTGAAGACACGCAACTCATCAACATCCGCGCCCGGCACATCCAGCCCGAAAGAAATCTCAGCGCCCTCGGAGCGTCCGATCCAATTGGTCTGCATCAGGTTGATGCGCTCAGGCCAATCAATCTTCGAGTTGTCCAGCAGCTCCTCAGCATAATCCGTGATGCGGAAAAACCACTGCTCAAGGTCGCGCTGGTAAACGACCGTGCCGCAGCGTTCGCACGTGCCGTCGGACATGACCTGCTCTCGTGCGAGCGTCGTCTGATCCTTCTCGCACCAGTTGACGGGCGCCATCGCGCGGTAGGCGATGCCCTTCTCAAACATCTTGAGGAAGAAGTACTGGTTCCACTTGTAATACTCAGGCAGGCAGGTGATGACTTCGCGCCGCCAGTCGTAGCCCGCGCCAATGGTCTTGAGTTGCCCGCGCATCCGATCGACGTTGTCCAGCGTCCATGTTTGCGGGTGGATGCCACGCTGGATAGCCGCGTTCTCCGCGGGCAGGCCGAACGCGTCGAAACCCATTGGATGAAGCACGTTATAGCCGCGCATCCGCATGTAACGCGCGTGCGCGTCCGCCGGAGCCTCCGCGTACCAGTGGCCAACGTGCAGATCGCCGGAGGTGTACGGGAACATCGTGAGGGCATACCACGTGGGGCGGGAACCGTCGGAGTTGGCCTCATGGAGGCCGTCCGATTCCCATCGTTCCTGCCATTTCCGATCAAGCGCGATGGGGTCATATCTCAGGTTGTATGGGTTACTCCCGCGCCATTCCGCTGCCATAGATTGCCCGTTCCCTGCGTGATTTTCCGCCGCTATAGATGCCCTTGCAGTATACAGGGCGCCGTTCTGCGGCAGGCTTTCAGCGCCTATACTGGGACGGCGCAGGGGCAGCAATGAACTACCTGGTCGAAAAGGTGTCCGAAGACGCCGAAACGAAACAGCACGTCCTCGTCCTCCGCAGCGCGCAGGGCGAGGACAGACTTGCGTTGAATGTGCTGGAGAAGGAAGCCGTTGTTCTCCACAGCCTCTTGTCGGATGATGGAATGCCGGGCAGGAACGTCCTTAACCACCTCAAGGACACGGCCTCGCGGGGCGCGGGCGTTGTCCTGGGTATCAAACTCCTGTTGACTGACTCGCGTGACGGCCCCGCCCTCACCCCGGTGCTGATCATGCGCAAGGCCGACTCATCCCTGGAACAGGCAGTGCCGGCCTCATTGGCTCATGCGGCGGCGTGGTCGGTCGCGCTGAATATGCCATTTGAGATAGACGACGACCTGGTGGCCGCGCTCCAGTCCGTCGTGACGGTCATTCCCGGCGAGCCGCCCAGCGGTTTCCGTGATTTTCTCGCCGGCCTGGATGAGATAGACCGGATATGAGGGAGCATCGCGTATGGCTTTCTGGCACAACTTGTTGCGGCCGTTACTGCCTCATAGGTTTGTATTTGACTCATTATAATACACGTCATGAATGATAATCATTCACATGATGCATGATTTTCATTCATTGCTTGATTGATTATCATAGATGTCATGAATGATTCTACTGTTCCGCGATTCGTCATGTCCGCGCTTGAAGATCGCCTGCGCGTCATGCCCGCCGTGGTTCTAACCGGTGCGAGGCAGGCCGGCAAGAGCACACTGGCGCGTGACCTCATATCGGCCGGGCGGCGGTTCTATACCCTGGATGACCTGGACACGCTGGAGGCGGCCCGGAATGACCCCCCTGTAATCCTCGGCGGGACTGATCCCATCACCATTGATGAGGTGCAGCGGGCGCCCAACCTGCTCCACGCAGTAAAGATGGATATCGACAACCGGCGGACGCCCGGCCGGTTCCTGTTGACCGGCTCCGCCAACCTCCTCTTGATGGGGCAGGTGTCCGAATCGCTTGCCGGACGCGCCAGTTACCTGACCTTGTTGCCGATGACGCGGCGTGAGCAGATAGGCCTTGGCCGCGCCGGGCTATGGGAGGAACTGCTTGCAGCGCCGGACACAGAGTGGAGGGACATCCTCGGCACTGCCGAATCGCACAGGGAGGACTGGAAACAGCTTGCGCTGCGGGGCGGGTTTCCCACGCCTGCCCTTTCTCTGCGGACCGCGCGTGAAAGGAGAATCTGGTTTGACGGCTACACGCAGACCTATCTTGAGCGCGACCTGCTGAGCCTTTCCTCAATCGCTGCCTTACCCGATTTTCGGCGCTTGATGCGGGCGACGTGTCTACGCATCGGCCAGTTGGTCAATCAGACGGACCTGGGACGGGATGTGGCGCTGTCGCAGCCAACGGTGCGCCGCCACCTCAACCTGCTGGAGACATCGCATCTCCTTGTACGGCTGCCTGCCTATGCCGTCAATCGCACCAAGCGGCTGATCAAGGCCCCCAAGATCTATTGGGTTGACACGGGTCTCGCAATGCACATCGCGCAGGAAGACACGCCGCGGGGCGCGCACCTTGAGAATCTGGTTCTGATTGACCTGCTGACGTGGCGGGACGCGCGGGACAGGCGCGCAGACGTCTTCTATTGGCGCACAACGACCGGAGAGGAGGTGGATTTCGTCGTCGAGGCGGATGATCGCCTACTGTCCATTGAAGTGAAATCAACGCGTAAGCCTACCCTGCGTGACACCGCCAATCTGCGCGCGTTCCATCGGGAGTACGGAGAGCAGGCCAGAGCGGGGCTGCTGCTGCACGATGGCGACATGCTGGACTGGTTGACGCCCAACGTTTTGGCGGTTCCCTGGTGGATGGCGCTGTGACGGTTTGACGTTCGCGCGCGTGTGCTATAGTATTCGATTGTGCTTGGGTGGACGTCGACCCGTTAGATCGCACCGAATAGGCCTGTTCGCTGGGCTAATTGAGTATGCCCCGCGAGCGGGCTTTTTCTGCTTGTGTAAGAGAGGAGTGCCGAATGGTCGCAACCATGAGGGAGTCAATCAAGAACTACTCGCGGGTCGATGAAATACTCGCGCCGCCGAATCTCATCCAAATACAGGTCGACTCCTTCAACTGGTTCAAGACCGATGGAATCGCCGAACTCCTCTCTGAAATCAGCCCCATCCAGGACGCCGCGCGGGAGACCCTGCCCGCCGATCTCAGCGCCGGACGCTCTCCACGCGAGATCCTGGAGCTTGTCCGGGAAGGCAAGGCGCGCGCAGAGGCGGTTGGCGGCCGCTTTCAGCTCCGGTTCGTCGAGCACCACTTTGACCCGCCCAAGCATTCCGAAGACGAGTGCCGCGATAAGGACCTCAACTACTCCGCCCCGCTCCACGTCAAGGCTGAGCTAACCGTTAAGGAGACGGGCGAGGTCAAGGAACAGGACCTCTTCCTGGGTGACGTTCCCCTGATGACTGACCGGGGCACGTTCATCATCAATGGCGCGGAGCGAGTTGTCGTCAGCCAGTTGGTGCGCTCACCCGGCGCCTATTTCACACTGGAGCGTGACCCGTCCACGGGGCGCGAGCTGTGCATGACCAAGCTCATTCCCAATCGCGGGGCGTGGCTTGAGTTCGATATATCCAACCGGGGCATCATCAGTGTCAAGGTGGACCGCCGCCGGAAGATGCCTGTCACGCTGCTGCTCCGCGCCCTCGGTTTTGACGAGGACGAGATTCTCTCGATGTTCTCAGACGTGGACCAGCCCGGCGACGCGAGCCTGATTCGGACGACGCTTGAGCGTGAGCCTCACGCGCGAACGACGGATGAGGCGCTGCTGGAGTTCTACCGCCGCCTGCGCCCCGGCGAGCCGTCCGTGCTGGACAACGCCAAGACGCTCATTCACCACCTGTTCTTTGACCCCCGGCGCTATGACCTGGCTCGGGTGGGCCGCTACAAGCTCAATCGCGGCCTCGGCTCGCAGGTTGACCCGGAAACGCGCATCCTCTTGCCGGAGGACATCGTCGCGCTCATCAGGCAGATGATCCGCGTGCATAACGGCGCGTCCCGGCCCAACGATATCGACCACCTGGGCAACCGCCGTGTCCGATCCGTCGGCGAGTTGATCCAGAACCAGTTCCGCGTCGGCCTCCTCCGCATGGAGCGCGTGGCGCGGGAGCGCATGACGCTTGTGCAGCCGGAGGGCGCGACGCCCGGCCATCTCGTAAACGTGCGGCCAATCGTTGCCTCGCTGCGTGAGTTCTTTGGCGGCTCGCAGCTCTCCCAGTTCATGGATCAGACCAACCCCCTCGCCGAGTTGACGCACAAGAGGCGGCTCTCCGCGCTGGGACCGGGCGGACTGTCCCGCGAGCGCGCCGGTTTCGACGTGCGTGACGTTCACAATTCCCACTACGGGCGCATCTGCCCCATCGAGACGCCTGAGGGACCGAACATCGGCCTCCTTGGCTCGCTCGCCACATACGCCAAGATCAACCCCTTCGGTTTCATTGAGACGCCCTACCGCCGCGTGCTCAAGGAAATCCCCAACAAGGAGCCGAAGTGGCTTGAGGGTCACACGCTTCGTGAGGACGTGAGGGATCGGCGCAAGAAGCTGGTCGCGGAGGCTGGAACGCTCGTCACGGCGGACCTTGCCAAGTCGATGGCCCGGCTCGCGCCGCTGGACATCCCCGTGCGCCCATTCGTGCTCAATGAGTCTGAGTACCTTGACGCGGATGAGGAAGAGCGGCATGACATCGCGCAGGCCAACACGGAACTCAATGAGGTCGGTGAGATGGTCACGGACATGATTGAGGTCAGGCGGCAGGGAGAGCCACATACGGCCCGCGCCGTGGACGTTGAGTTCATGGATGTCTCTCCCAAGCAGATATTCAGCGTCTCCACTGCCCTCATCCCGTTCCTTGAACACGATGACGCCAACCGCGCGCTCATGGGCTCCAACATGCAGCGGCAGGCCGTGCCGCTTGTGCGCCCGGACGTGCCCATCGTCGGCACCGGCATGGAGTCCCGCGTCGCGAAAGACAGCGGTCAGATCCTGCTCTCCCGCGTTGACGGAACCGTTGTGACAGCGACTGCCGAGGAGATCATCATCAAGGGCAGCGACGGGAAGACCTATCCCCACCGCGTCCGCAAGTTTGAGCGGTCCAACCAGGGAACGGTCATCAATCAGAAGCCCTCGGTGGCCCCCGGCGACGTGGTCGCGGTGGGCGATCCGATCGCTGATTGCGCCTCCACGGTGCAGGGCGAGTTGGCCCTGGGACAGAACGTGCTCTGCGCGTTCATGTCCTGGGAGGGCTATAACTTCGAGGACGCGATTATCCTCTCCGAATCCGTCGTGCGCGAGGATAAGTTCACGTCCATCCATATCGAGAAGCACGAGGTCGAGGCCCGCGACACCAAGCTGGGGCGCGAGGAAATCACGCGTGACATCCCGAACGTGGGTGAAGAGGCCCTCGCTGACCTCGACGAAAAGGGAATCATCCGCATCGGCGCGGAGGTGAACGCCGGCGACATCCTGGTCGGCAAGATCACCCCCAAGGGCGAAACGGAACTCTCACCGGAGGAGAAGCTGCTCCGCGCGATCTTCAGTGAGAAGGCCCGCGAGGTGAAAGATTCCTCGCTCCGGGTTCCGCACGGCGAGCACGGCAAGGTCATCGACGTTCGCATCCTGACAGGCGAGCAGAAGGATGACCTGCAGGCCGGCGTCAATGAACTGGTGCGCGTCTGGGTGGCGCAGACCCGCAAGATCTCCGTCGGTGACAAGATGGCGGGGCGTCACGGGAACAAGGGCGTCATCTCGCGCATCATGCCCATTGAAGACATGCCGTACCTGCCGGACGGCACGCCGGTTGAGATCATTCTCAACCCCATCGGTGTGCCCTCCCGCATGAACCTCGGCCAGATCCTTGAGACGCACATCGGCTCAGCGGCGCGCGAGCTTGGATTCCAGGTCGTGACGCCCGTCTTTGATGGCGCAGACCCGGAGTCCATTGAGGACGCGCTTGGCCGCGCCTACATCGCCCACGAGTCCGGCGCGGTTCGAACCGGAGAGCACGGCGAGCCGACGTTCGAGCTGGAAATCGCGGAGGCGTGGCTGCAGGGCAAGGGCATCGACCCGGCGCCTGTGTTCAGCGACCGCACCCGCGGCGTTGCCAAGGACGTGTGCCTGCGCCTCTGGCTGGACCAGCAGGGAGTGTCCCACAAGAAGCTGGACGCTGATGGCGTTGTGGCAAAGACGGAGCAGCACTTCCGGAAGAGCGGCAATCACCCGCCGATCTTCGGCAAGGTAATCCTACGTGACGGGCGCACGGGTGAGCCGTTCGGCCAGCCTGTGACCGTCGGCTACATCTACATGCTCAAGCTGATCCACCTCGTTGAGGACAAGATTCACGCCCGCTCGACAGGCCCGTATTCGTTGATCACGCAGCAGCCGTTGGGCGGCAAGGCGCAGTTCGGCGGACAGCGGTTCGGCGAGATGGAGGTCTGGGCGCTTGAGGCGTACAGCGCCGCGCACAACCTCCAGGAAATGCTCACGATCAAGTCGGATGACGTTCAGGGTCGGCAGCAGACGTATGAGGCCATCGTGAAGGGCGAGGACGTGATTGAACACGGCATCCCGGAGTCCTTCCACGTCCTGCAGATGGAACTGCAGAGCCTTGGCCTCGCAATCGAGCTCCTGCAAGACCCGGACGTTCCGGCACTGGAAATGGCCCTCAGCGGCGCCTTGCGAGTTGACGACTTCGGTGATGCAGACATGGAGGAGAGAGAGAATGACGGATCCTAGCTTCAGCGCAATACGAATCTCCCTCGCCTCCCCGGACCAGATCCGGTCGTGGTCCTACGGCGAGGTCACAAAGCCCGAGACCATCAACTACCGCAATCAGAAGCCTGAAAAGGATGGGCTCTTTGATGAGCGCATCTTCGGTCCAACCAAGGATTTCGAGTGCTATTGCGGCAAGTACAAGCGCATTCGCTACCGCGGCGTGATCTGTGACCGCTGCGGCGTTGAAGTGACGCGCGCCAAGGTGCGGCGTGAGCGGATGGGGCACATCAATCTTGCGGCCCCCGTCGCCCATATCTGGTTCGCCAAGGGCACGCCGAGTTGGCTTGCCATGCTGCTGGACATGACGCCCCGCAACCTGGAGCGAGTCCTGTACTACGCCCAATACGTCATCATGGAGGTGGATGAGGAGCGCAAACAGGACCTCCTTGATCAGTTCGCTGAGCACGAAGACAAGCTCCTTGAGGAGATCCGCGCGGATTTGGACGCCAACGTCTCCGCAATCCGCGAGCAGAGCACGCGGGAACTCGCCGAGCGCCGCGCAATGATCGAGGCTGACGTCGATGCCCTGCGCACCGGCCTGCCCCAGTTGGTGGGCCAGAACGCCAGCGACGCAATCAGCGTTCATGGGCGCACGCTGGTGGAGAAGGGCCAGGAAATCACGGACGAGAGCGTTGCCTCCCTTGATGCCGTGCTTGAGGAACTCATCACGGAGTCAGTGGAGCAGCAGGGTAGCGCCCAGCAGGAAATTGCATCTCTCCAAAAGGAGGCCCAGGAGCGCATCCAGGAGGCTCGCAAGGCGTGGGACTCCCGCCGGGGCGACCTGGAGCAGCTGCAGCCCCGCAAGACCATGACCGAGAACGAGTTCAAGGAGCGCAACGAGCAGTACGGCTCCCTGTTCCGTGCCGGCATGGGCGCGGAGTCTCTGCTGGAGATCATCAGCACCATGGACCTCGAAGAACTCCGCACGACGCTGCACGCGGAGGCCATCGGCTCCACCGGCCAGAAGGCCAAGAAGGCAGCCAAGCGCCTGCGTGTCGTCGAGGGATTCCGCAAGAGCGACAACAAACCGGAGTGGATGATCCTGACCGTGCTGCCCGTCCTGCCGCCGGATCTGCGCCCCATGGTGCAGCTGGACGGCGGGCGTTTCGCCACGAGCGATCTGAATGACCTGTATCGCCGTGTTATCAACCGCAACAACCGCCTCAAGAGGCTCATGGAGCTTGGCGCGCCGGACATCATCGTCCGCAACGAAAAGCGGATGCTCCAGGAGGCCGTGGACGCCCTGGTTGATAACGGCCGCCGCGGCCGCGCCATCACCGGCAGCCACAACCACACGCTGAAGTCGCTCTCAGACATGCTGCGGGGCAAGCAGGGGCGCTTCCGCCAGAACTTGCTTGGCAAGCGCGTGGACTACAGCGGCCGTTCCGTAATCGTTGTCGGCTCCACCCTGAAGCTGCACCAGTGCGGCTTGCCGAAGCAGATGGCGCTTGAGCTGTTCAAGCCGTTTGTGATGCATCGGCTGGTGCTGCACGGCATCGCGCCGAACATCAAGAGCGCAAAGCGCATGGTAGACCAGAAGCGTCGCGGTGAGGTCTGGGACCTCCTGGAAGAGGTGATCACGGAACGCCCGGTGTTCCTGAACCGCGCGCCCACCCTGCACCGCCTCGGCATCCAGGCCTTTGAGCCGGTGCTTGTTGAGGGCAGCGCCATCCAGATTCACCCGCTCGTCTGCGCGGCGTACAACGCCGACTTTGACGGCGACCAGATGGCCGTCCACGTCCCGATCGGCCGCCGCGCCGTCGAAGAGGCGCGCAAGCTGATGATCTCAACGCACAACATGCTGCTGCCGAGTTCCGGCGAGCCGATTGTCGCCCCCACGCTCGATATCGTCGTCGGCATCTATTACCTGACGACCACGGTGCAGGGCGCGCAGGGCGAGGGACAGGGCTTCATTACCTATGACGACGCCAAGCTGGCTCATGACCTCGGACAGATTGACCTCCGGGCGGAGATCCGCATACGCGAGGGGGTGGCCGTCAGCGCCGACGGCAATACGCGGCTGAACCTGCTGCCGCGCCTCGTGATGAGCGAGGATGGCCGCACGGACATCGTTGAACTGAATCTCCAGGAAGAGATGCCGGATGGCTGGACACTGGAGCCGTTGACCACCAGCGTCGGTCGCATCCTGTTCAACCAGGTGCTGCCAAGCGCCGTGACGTACCGCAATGAAATCGTGGACAAGAAGGCTCTCAAGGAAGTCGTTACCGAGTGCTATCGCTTTGAGGATAACGACTCCACCGCCCTGATCCTCGACGCCCTCAAGAAGCTCGGGTTCCACTACGCGACGGAGTCCGGTCTCACCATCGCCCTGAACGATGTCGTCGTTCCGCCGGAGAAGGCGGGGATGCTGGAGAAGGCCGAGGAAGAGGTGTCGGTGGTCCAGCGCAACTTCCAGCGCGGCCTCGTGAGCGAGGACGAGTTGGAAGAGCGGGTCATTGAGATCTGGCAGGGTGTGAACCGGGAGATGGAAACGGTCATCGAGACCCGCCTCCGCGAGTTCGGAAACCTGTACCTGATGGCCGGCTCCGGCGCGAAGGGCAACATCGCCCAGATCAAGCAGATGGCCGGGATGCGCGGTCTGATGGCAGACCCCAAGGGCAAGATTCTGCCGCTGCCGATCCGCTCAAGCTTCCGTGAAGGCCTGAGCGTGCTGGAGTACTTCATCTCCACGCACGGCGCGCGCAAGGGTCTTGCTGACACGGCTTTGCGGACAGCCGACTCCGGCTACCTCACACGCCGCATCATTGACGTGGCCCAGGATGTCATCGCAAATGATGATGACTGCGGCACGCTGGACGGCGTGTGGATCGACGGCGAGACCATGGACCGCCTGCTGGGTTCCCTTTCGGAGCACATCCTAGGCCGCATGGCCGCCGCTCCGGTTGCGGATCCCAAGACCGGTGAAATCATCGTCGACCGCAACGAGGAAATTGATGAAGAAAAGGCGGCTGCAATCCAGGACGCCGGCATCAACCGCGTCTTTGTGCGCAGCCCGCTAACCTGCCAGTCTCCGCACGGCATGTGCCGCTTCTGCTACGGGCGGTCGCTGGCGCGCGGGCGGCTGGTGGAGGCCGGCGAGGCCATCGGCATCATCGCCGCGCAGTCCATCGGTGAGCCCGGCACGCAGCTCACCATGCGGACGTTCCACACGGGCGGCGTCGCCGGCGTCGACATCACGAGCGGTTTGCCGCGCGTCGAGGAGATCTTCGAGGCGCGCGTGCCCAAGCTCGTCGCTCCGATTTCGGAGATCGACGGCGTTGTCGAAGTGACCGAGGATGCCAACGGACGGCGCGTCCGCGTGGTCAATGAAGAGACCGTCGCGGAGGATTACCAGATTCCCAAGGGCTTCGAGGCACGCGTCAAGTCCGGCGATTTCGTCGACTCGGGCGCGGAGCTCGCAGGCCCTGCCGCCAAACCCAAGACGCGCAGCCGCCGCAAGAAGGCTGCGGAGGAGGAAGCGGCGGAAACCACCGCGCCCGTCCCCTCCCCCATCACCGCGGCAATGGACGGTGAGGTAACGGTGAAGGGCGACACGATGACCATCGTTCACCGCGACGTCGATGACCGCACCTACCAGGTCTCGCCGAACGTGCGCATCCTGGTTGAAACCGGACAGCGCATCGACGCGGGCACGGCCCTCGCCGAGGGACCGCTGAACCCGCAGGATGTCCTGCGCGTCCGCGGCAAGGACGCCGCGCAGCGTTACCTCGTGGATGAGGTGCAGCGGGTGTACCGCTCGCAGGGCGTCGTCATCCATGACAAGCACATTGAGATCATCGTCCGCCAGATGCTGCGCCGCGTGCGCATCGAGCAGCCCGGCGACACTGAGTTCCTGCAGGGCGAGCTCGTCGACCGATTCCTGTGGCAGTCCGTCAACGAGAAGGTCATCGCGGAGGGCGGCGAGCCGTCACTGGCGGTGTCCGTCCTGCTCGGCGTGACAAAGGTATCGCTGAGCACGGAGAGCTTCCTTGCCGCGGCGTCCTTCCAGGAGACGACGCGCGTCCTCACGGAGGCGGCGCTTCTTGGCAAGGTCGATCGACTTGTCGGCCTCAAGGAAAACGTCATCATCGGGCGTCTCATTCCTGCCCGGCTGGGCGTTGGCGACGATATCGACGACGGTCTGCTTGAGGCCGGCGGGGTCGCCACGGCGCTTGCCGATCCGGACGAGGGCTTCGATGACGATGAGATCGACGCCGGACTGGAGCGCATCTTCAACGCGGCCTTTGGCGAGGACGGAGACGACTTCGACCTCGACCTGGACGACGATGATGATGATGACGATTTCCCTGAGATCGGGGAAGCCGAAGTCGAGTCTGCCGACTAGGTTCCTGCGACAAAGTAATCAGGCAATGAGAGTGGGGCGGCGCAATGCGCCGCCCCACTCCGCTTTTGACACCTTCAAGCATCGTTCCTTATTCTTGCGGCTGTGTTAGCTTCACGGATCTTTCTCGCGCTTGGCATCGCCGTTGCTATTGCCCTGCCCGCCCTGTTCATCACGACAAACGTCCGCATCGCATTCCACAGTCAGACCGTCTACACCTACGCCATCGACGCGTTTGACGCGCCAGAGCGGACAGGCGTCGAACGCGCTGAACTGATCAAGGGCACTGCCGGACTCATCGACTACTTCGAGTCGGACGAGGACCTGATCACAACCGAGATTATCGTCAACGGCATCAGCGAACCGCTGTTCACCGAATCGGAGGCCATACACTTCCGGGACGTGCGCGACCTGCTGAACCGCGTCTATTTGGTACAGGCAGTAGCGACTGTCATCATGCTCGGCACATTGGTTGCGACTATCGTCGCTGCGACGCGCGGACGGCCAGATTTAGCCGCAATCGTCTTTCGTCGCATCCGTCAGAGCGCCGTGTGGTCGGTGGTGGCAATCATCGGAATAGGCCTGTTCGCCGCGCTGGGCGGATTCGATTTCCTCTTCCTGCAATTCCACCTGCTCAGTTTCTCCAATGACCTGTGGCAGGGAACGGCGGACGACAGGATGATCCAACTCTTCCCACAGGTGCTCTTCCTGCAAGGGACGCTGCTCATCGGCCTTGTCGCCATTCTTGAAATGGGCGTCGCCTGGGTCGGCGCGACGATGTCCCTGCGGGCATTGGAGCCGCCGGACGTCCCGGAGGACGGCAGCTAGCGCCCCGCCTGCTCCTCTGCATGGTAGGAGCTTCGGACGAGGGGGCCGGATTCCACGTGCGTGAAACCGCGCGCCATCCCCTCCTCACGTAGTTCAGCGAACTCTGCCGGCGTATAGAACCTGTCCAGCGGCGCGTGTGAGGGTGTTGGCCGTAAGTACTGACCGATGGTGAGAATGTCGCATCCAACGCTGACCAGATCATCCATTGTGGACAGGAGTTCCTCTCGCGTCTCCCCCAGTCCGACCATGATGCCGGACTTCGTACGCATTCCCTGCCGCTTGGCCCGCTCCAGCAGCTCCAGCGACAGCCAGTAGTTCCCGCGCGGCCTCACCACGCGAAAGACGGACGGCACGCTCTCGATGTTGTGGTTGAGGACATCCGGCGCAGCATCCATGACCGTGCGCAGCGCGTCCCAGTTCCCTGCAAAATCCGGAATGAGAACTTCAACACCCACGCCCGCCGCGACGCGCCTCACCGCGCTGATTGTTTTCGCAAAGATTGACGCGCCGCCATCGGGCAGATCGTCACGATCAACGGACGTGATGACGGCGTACTTTATCCCCATGCGGTGGACGGCCTGCGCGACACGCAAAGGTTCGAGCGCATCAACGACCCCGCCCGGATCGCCGGTCTTGACGGCGCAGTAGCGGCAGGCGCGCGTGCAGGTGTCGCCGAGAATCATGAATGTCGCCGTGCCGCGATCCCAGCAGTCGCCGATGTTGGGGCAGCGCGCCTCCTCACAGACCGTATGGAGCGCGTTTCCCTCAACGAGCGCCTTCAGCTTGCGGTATCGCTCGCTGCCCGGCGCGGGAACCTTGAACCACTCCGGCAGGCGGCGCGGGCGCGGAACAGGTTGTTCAACTGTCAACGTCATCGTGCTCACCAGAATACCATCGGCGGCACAAGCTATACTCAATCAGTCCCCATAGGCACACAAAAATGCATGTCGCGTTGTTAACCGCCCAGGAGGCGCCCGCCTTTGCCGATCTGACGGCCGCATTCGACCGTGAGGTCATCACGTACACGCCGCTCACGGAGGACGACGACACAGAGGAAATCGCACAGGGGCCCCATGACATCCTGATCATTGACATGGCGGGGGCGCTTGCGCGCGCCGCCTCCGTCCGTGAGATCGCCTCCGCCTGCCACAAGGATGTTTACGTCCCCGTCCTCGGCCTGGTGCGCCCCGGGCAGCTCCGCGAGATCGAGGCATCGCTGGGGCTGGACGATTTCGTCCTGGTTCCTGCCGATCCCTCAGAAGTCATCGCGCGCCTTGCCCTCCTCTATGCCCGGCATCGCGCCCGTTCCGCCAACGAGGATGAGATAAGCGTTGGCGATCTCCGCATCAATCTCGCGCGCTATGAAGTCTGGGTAGGCGTTCGGCAGGTCACGCTCACGTTCAAGGAGTACGAGTTGCTCCGCATTCTTGCCTCGCGCCCCGGCCACGTTTTCACACGCAACACGCTCCTCGATGTCGTGTGGGGCTATGACTACTTCGGCGGCACGCGCACGGTGGACGTCCACGTGCGGCGCTTGCGCAGCAAGATCGAGGACCCTACCCACACCTTCGTTGAAACGGTGCGCAACGTCGGCTACCGGCTCCGCGCCAACCCTGTTTCGCGCTAGACAGCCGCCGCCATTTCGCGGACTGTAACACGTTCGTAACCCAACACCCTGCCCGCATCAGCATTCTGGATGTGGGGGCAGGGGCTGACCACGCGTCAGGCTCCCTCCGATCAATTGGCAGAACAACACCGGAAGGAGTATTTGATGGCAGACTCGACGAGCAACGGGGTGTTGGGAACGTTTTCCTCGCCGGGCGAGGTGATCTCGTACATAGCCGCCAACGACATCAAGATGGTCGACCTGCGGTTCACGGACTTGCTCGGCACAACCCAGCACTTCACGATTCCCGCCGCCCTGCTGGACGAGGGCATGTTCAGAAATGGCACGGGCTTCGACGGCTCAAGCATTCGCGGATTCCAGACAATCGACGAGTCCGACATGCTCGTGGTGCCGGATCCCGCCGGCGCGTACGTGGACCCGCTATTGCACGTCTCGACGCTGGCCGTGATCTGTGACATCCGCGACCCTGTGACGGGACAGCCCTATTCCCGCGACCCGCGCTACGTGGCACGCAAGGCGGAGGAGTACCTCAAGAGCACCGGAATCGCGGACTCCAGCGCCTGGGGCCCGGAGGCGGAGTTCTTCATCTTCGACAGCGCCCGCTACGACTACCAGCAGAATGAGGGCTACTTCTTCATCGACTCCAACGAGGGCATCTGGAACTCCGGCATGGAGAGCTTCGTGGACAGCCCCAACCTGGCCCATCGCCCACGCAACAAGGGTGGCTACTTCCCGCTCCCGCCCGTCGATACGCAGCAGGACCTGCGGTCTGAGATCATCCTCGCGATGATGGACGCCGGCCTGAACATCGATAAGCACCACCATGAGGTGGCCACCGCGGGACAGGGCGAGATCGGCCTCCATTACGGGCCGCTGGTGGCCGAGTGCGACGCCATCCAGATTTACAAGTACATCGTCAAGGAGAAGTCACGGCAGATGGGCAAGACCGCCACGTTCATGCCGAAGCCCATCTTTGGCGACAACGGCACCGGAATGCACACGCACCAGTCCCTCTGGAAGGACGGCGCCACCATCTTCTACGATGCGAACGGCTACGCGCAGACCAGCGAGATCATGCGCTTCTACATCGGCGGGCTGCTCAAGCACGCCGCCTCCATTCTCGCCTTTGCCGCGCCGACCACGAACTCGTACCGCCGGCTGGTGCCGGGCTATGAGGCGCCCGTGAACCTCGTGTACTCGCAGCGGAATCGGAGCGCCGCGGTGCGGATTCCGATGTATGAGATGGACACGCCGGCCGCCAAGCGCATCGAGTTCCGCTGCCCGGACCCGATGGCGAACTCCTACCTGGCGTTCTCCGCGATGCTGATGGCGGGGCTGGACGGCATCCAGAACCGGATCGATCCCGGCCCGTCTGTGGATCACGACATCTACGAGATGGAAGGTGAAGAGGCCGCGGCGCTGCCCAACGTCCCCGGCAGTCTGGCCGATGCCCTGGCTGCCCTGGAGGCGGACAACGAGTACCTGCTCAAGGGCGGCGTCTTCACGCCGGACCTCATCGAGGGCTGGATCTCCTACAAGCGGGAGAACGAGGTGGACCCGATGCGCCTCCGCCCGCATCCCTACGAGTACTTCCTGTACTACGACGGCTAAACGACGACACCCAGGCACAGCGGCGCTGCGGGACTATTCGGCTGATGAGTGGCCGGGTCCCGCAGGCGCCCGCCGCCCTCACAGGCGCTGACCGGCATCGAGCCGCAGCGCCGAACCGCAAGAAGCCACGGGGAAACGGTGGGAACGGTGGCAATACAGGCTGACGAATCGGCAAGGGAATTCGTGCTCCGAACCGTCAAGGAGCGCAACGTCAAGTTCATCAGGCTGTGGTTCTCGGACATCCTCGGGAACCTCAAGGGATTCTCATTGAGTCCCGCGCAGCTTGAGGTCGCGCTTGAACACGGCATCGGCTTCGATGGCGCGTCCATCGAGGGATTCGCCCGCGTGGATGAATCGGACATGGTCGCCGTGCCGGACCCCTCCACCTTTGCCATCCTGCCCTGGCGCCCGGAGCATCCCGGCGTTGCCCGCATCTTTGCGGACATCTACACGCCGGAGGGCGAGCCTTTCGATGGCGACCCGCGCTACGTCCTCCGCCGCAACCTCCGGCGCGCGCAGGAACTCGGCTACACGTTCTACGTCGGCCCGGAGCTCGAATACTACTATTTCCGCGCCCCGGACGACCCCACACCGCTGGACAACGGCGGCTACTTCGACCAGATGCCGCTGGACGTGGCGTCAGACCTGCGGCGGGAGACCATCCTGACGCTGGAGGAGATGGGTATCGAGGCGGAATACAGCCACCACGAGGTTGCGCCCGGGCAGGATGAGATCGTCCTCCGGTACACGGACGCGCTGACGATGGCCGACAACTGCATGACCTATCGCCTTGTGGTGCGGGAGATCGCGCGGCAGCACGGCGTCCACGCCACGTTCATGCCCAAACCCATCACCACTGAGAACGGCAGCGGCATGCACACGCACCAGTCGCTCTTCAGGGGTGAGGCCAACGCATTCTATTCCCAGGACGGCCCGGATAACCTGTCCCCGATAGCCCTGAATTTCATCGCGGGGCTCCTTGAACACGCGCCGGCATTCACCGCCATCACCAACCAGTGGATCAACTCCTATAAGCGGCTCGTGCCGGGCTATGAGGCCCCGGTGTATCTGACGTGGGCCCACAGGAACAGGTCAGACCTCATCCGCATTCCGCGCGTGCCCCCCGGCAACCCGGAGGCTGCGCGCCTTGAATACCGCGCGCCTGATCCCGCCTGCAACCCCTATCTCGCCTTTTCCGTCATGCTCGCCGCCGGCCTTGACGGCATCGAGCGCAATCTGCAGCCGCCGGAGCCGCTGAACGACAACGCCTTTGGCATGTCCGAGGCGCAGCGGGCCGAGATGGGCATCGACGAACTGCCGCGAAGCCTCCATGAGGCGATCCTGCTGACGGAGCAGAGCGACCTTGTGCGAGGCGCGCTGGGCGATCACATTTTTGACAGCTTCATCCGCAACAAGCGAATCGAGTGGGATTCCTTCCGCGCGCACGTGACGGACTTTGAGATCGACCGCTATCTACAGACTTTGTGAATTTCGTCGCACACCCCGTGAGTTTGAAGGGGGTTTTGTGTACAATTGGCTATGGCCTCAATAGAAGCACGTCAGTGGCGGCGTCCTGACGCGCCGCCGCTATACGATCCCATCCACGAAAAGGATGCTTGCGGAACCGGCTTTATCGCACAGGTTTCCGGCATTCCGTCGCATGACATCGTCCGGCAGGCAATCACCGCCGTTACCAATCTCACGCATCGCGGCGCGGTATCCGCGGACGCTCGCACGGGCGATGGCGCGGGCATCCTGACACAACTCCCACGCAAGCTGCTCCTCCGTGAGTTGGCCTCACAGGGCATCTCTGATGTCTCCGGAGACGACCTTGCCGTCGGCATGGTTTTCTTCACACCGGCCGACCCTGAGGGCGCGAAACACGCCGCCAAGACCATCGAGCAGGAAACGGAGCGGCGCGGTCTGCGCTTCCTCGCGTGGCGCGACGTGCCAACCGATCCGTCCGTGCTCGGCGAGCAGGCGCTGGCGACACTGCCGGATATCCGGCAGGCAATCATTGCTTGTCCACCTGACATGGACAAAGATGCCTTTGAGCGCGCGCTGTACCTGGTGCGGCGAGCCGTCGAGGCAGAGATGGCCGGACGGGGTGATGACGAGTTCTACATCCCGTCCTTTTCGTCACGGACACTTGTGTACAAGGGTCTGCTTGTCGCCACGCAGCTGTCGGGCTTCTACAAGGACCTGGATGATCCGGATTTTGAGTCGGCGCTCGCCGTCTTCCATCAGCGGTATTCCACCAATACGTTCCCCAACTGGCAGCTCTCCCAGCCGTTCCGGTTCCTGGCTCACAACGGTGAGATCAACACGCTGCAGGGCAACCGGAATTGGCTGCGCGCCCGTGAGGCTGACCTCAGTTCGGACGTGTGGTCGAAGGACGACCTCCGCACCATCACGCCCGTAACATCGCAGTCCGTCTCTGACTCCGCCTCACTGGATCACGCATTTGAACTCCTGCAGCTATCAGGTCGAAGCCTGCTCCACTCGATGATGATGCTCACGCCGGAGGCGTGGGAGAACATGCCGCACATGGACGAGGATCTGCGCGGGTTCTATCGATACCACGCATCCCTGACCGAGCCGTGGGACGGCCCCGCCGCGCTCGCGTGGTCGGACGGCGAGACCGTCGGCGCGTCGCTGGATCGCAACGGCCTGCGCCCCGCCCGCTACATCATCACGGATGACGGCCTCGTGGTCATGGGCTCAGAGGTCGGCGTCCTGCCGCATATCTCTACTGACCGCATCGTTGAAAAGGGGCGGCTTGGCCCCGGGCACATGATTGCCGTTGACACGCGCAGCGGGCGCATCATGAAGAACGGCGACATCAAGAGCGAAATCGCTGTCCAGCAACCGTACCGTGAGTGGGCGGAGCGGCAGTACATCCAGTTGAACGTGCCCATTCGCGCCATGCAGAACGGCGCGGGGCATCACATCGAAGATGAGATGGACTTGATGCGCCGCCAAAAGGCCTTTGGCATGACGGCGGAAGAGTTGCTCATCATCATCAAGCCCATGGTGCAGGAGGGCAAGGACGCCACGTACTCGATGGGCGATGACACGCCGCTGGCGGTCTTCTCCCGGATGCAGCCCTCCCTGTTCAACTACTTCAAGCAGCGATTCGCCCAGGTCACGAACCCGGCAATCGACCCCATCCGCGAGGCCATCGTCATGTCTGCCGAGACATACCTCGGGCCGCGCGACAGCATGTTGCGGGAGCGGGAGGACGCGGCGCATCTGCTCGCCATCCCCGGCCCCGTCATCCGCGACCACGAACTGGACGCCATTCGCGCTGTCGACTCGCCGCACCTTTCGTCCGTCACCCTGCCGGCGGTCTTTGCCGCTGAGGACGGCCCGGACGCGCTGGAGCGGGCGATAGACGATCTCTGCGAGCAGGCAGTCTCCGCCGTGGACGCGGGACATTCGATCATCATTCTCTCGGACAGGGCCGTCGACGAGCTGCACGCGCCCATCCCGATGATGCTGGCGCTCGGGGCAGTTCACCACGACCTCATCCGGCGCGGCAAGCGCATGAAGGCGAGCCTTGTGTGTGACACGGGCGCGGCCAGGGAAGTGCACCACTTCGCGGCGCTCATTGGTTACGGCGCGAGCGCTGTCAACCCCTATCTCATCTGGGAAAGCCTGCGTGAACTCTTCGAACGCGGCGAGTTCAGCGAGGAGGAGGACGAGGACTACACCATCGCCAAGTACCAGGCGTCGGCCAACAAGGGCGTGCTGAAGATCATGTCCAAGATCGGCATCTCCACGGTCACGTCCTACCACGGCGCCCAGATATTCGAGGCCATCGGTCTCAGCGACGAGATCGTTGAGAAGTGTTTTGCGGGCACGCCGTCGCAGGTGGGCGGACTGGGATTCCGCGAGCTGGCGACGGACGTCCTCGCCCGGCATGACCGCGCCTTCAACTCGGAACTGACGCCGAAGTCCAAGCTCGAAGACCACGGATTCATCCGCTACCGCAGGAGCGGAGAGTTCCACGCCAACAACCCCATCGTCGTGCGCACGCTCCACAAGGCCGTCCGATCGGGCGACTACGAGGACTATGTGCCCTACCGCGACGCCCTGAATAATCGACCCGTCTCCTCGCTGCGGGACGTGCTCACCTTCAACAAGACGCGCGAGCCGATCTCCATCGACGAGGTGGAGCCGATGGAAGAGATCTGGAAGCACTTCACGACGGGCGCGATGTCGCTCGGCGCGTTGAGCCCCCCCGCGCACGAGACGTTGGCGATGGCCATGAATCACATCGGCGGCGCGTCTGACACGGGAGAGGGCGGCGAGGACCCGCGTCGGTTCCGCGGCCTTACGCGCGGCTACAACGCCAACACCAAGATCAAGCAGGTGGCGTCAGGCCGTTTCGGCGTCACGCCGGAATACCTCGCCATGGCCGAAGAGCTTGAGATCAAGATGGCGCAGGGCTCCAAGCCCGGTGAGGGCGGACAGCTCCCCGGCCACAAGGTCATCGAATACATCGCCTACATCCGACACACCCAGCCCGGCATCACGTTGATCTCGCCGCCGCCGCACCATGACATCTATTCCATCGAGGACCTGGCGCAGCTCATCTATGACCTCAAGACGGTCAATCCCCGCGCCAAGGTCAGTGTCAAGCTGGTGGCGGAGGCGGGTGTCGGCACAATCGCAGCCGGCGTCGCCAAGGGCTACGCGGACAAGGTCCAGATCTCCGGCCATGAGGGCGGCACGGGCGCAAGTCCGCTGTCATCCATCAAGAACGCCGGCACGCCATGGGAGCTGGGCCTGACGGAGGCACAGCAAGTCCTGGTGATGAATGACTTGCGCGGCCGTGTCAAGCTGCGCACGGACGGCGGAATCCGCACCGGGCGTGATGTCGTCATCGCCACGATGCTCGGCGCGGATGAAGTCGGCTTCGGCACGGTGGCCCTGCTCGCGCTGGGCTGTGAAATGGCGCGCCAGTGTCACCTGAACAGCTGTCCCGTCGGGGTGGCCACGCAACGGGACGATCTGATCGCCAAGTTCAACGGCTCCGTCGAGACGGTCGTGAATTACTTCACCTTCGTCGCAACGGAGGTCCGTGAGATCCTTGCAAGCATCGGCGTACGGTCGTTGAACGAAATCATCGGCCACCCGGAGTTCCTGACGCTGCGCCCGGACATCGAGGAGTTCGAGCGCGCCAGGTTCGTGGATGCCCTCAAGTTGATCGCCCCCGCCGACCCCACGTTCCAACGCCCGGTCAGCAATGAGCAAGACCGCAACGACAGGCCGAACGACGAAAAGCTCGACGACCGCATCCTCTCGGAGATCACCGGCGCAATCGAGAGCAGGACTCCCGTTTCGCTGTCCTATGACATCAGGAACGCGCAGCGCACGGTCGGCGCGCGCATCTCAGGCGCCATCGCGCACCGCTACGGCGTGAAGGGGCTGCCCCCCGGCACGATCGACCTGTCATTCACCGGTTCCGCCGGACAGAGCTTTGGCGCGTTCCTGAATGAGGGCGTGCGGATGACGCTGACGGGAGAGGCGAATGACTACGTCGGCAAGGGGATGGCGGGCGGTGAACTCGTCATCAGGCCGCCCGCCGATGCGACCTTTGAGACGCACAAGAACTCCATCATCGGCAACACCTGCATCTACGGCGGTACCGGAGGGTACTTCTTTGTCGCCGGACGCGCGGGAGAGCGGTTCGCGGTGCGCAACAGCGGCACGCAGGCCGTTGTGGAGGGCGTGGGCGATCACGGTTGCGAGTACATGACCAGCGGCATCGTCGTGGTGCTCGGAACGGTGGGGCGCAACTTCGGCGCGGGCATGTCCGGCGGCGCGGCGTTCGTACTGGACGAAAACGGCGATTTCCCGTCGCTGTACAACCAGGAGCTGCTGGTCCTGGACAGGCTTGAAGACGATGACGACGAGCGGCACGTTCTGGAACTCATTGAGCGCCATGCCGAGACCACGGGCAGCAAGCGCTCCGCGGAGATCCTTGCCGAGTGGCCCAGGTACCGCGCGATGTTCTGGAAGGCGCTGCCCGCACAGCTGCGCGACAAGAACCTCTCGCTTGCCGAGGTGCTCAAGAAGGTTGAGGGCGCCGCGCTCGTAACAGCACGTTAGCGGCGGCATCTCCCGCCGACAGGCCGCCCGTGAATCGTGCCCCTTGTTAAGGGGATTCACAAACTCTTGGCGATAACGTGATAGACTACCCCATCCGGCGTTAGCCGACGATTCGTGGCCGCGAAGGGCTCGAGTGGGGAATAGAGCCTCGCCGCCGTACAAAGGAGATTCGCATGAGGGCTGTCATTTTGGCAGCGGGACATGGGTCCCGCTTTAGCCAGTACGGTGTCCGCCATAAGGCGCTCCTGCCTGTGAACGGGCGGACGGTTATCGACTACACACTGGACGGGATTCAACAGGCCGGCATAACGGACATCTGCATCGTCATCGGCCATGAGGGCCAGGCGTTGCAGGATGTGCTGGGAGACGGCTCAACCCGCGGTGTCGACATCACGTATGTCATGAACACGGAGCACCATCGGGGAAACGCCGTTTCCGTCCTGACCGCGAAAGATGAGGTCGGCACGGAACCGTTCATTCTCTCCATGGCCGATCACATGCCCTCGTCAGACATCATCATGGGGCTTGTCGATGGCGCAAAGGAGAACGGGTGGGATCTGAATGCGCTCGCCGTGGACTTCGACCCTGACGACCGCGATGTCGAGGAGGGGACGCGCGTCAGCGTGGATCATCACGGCCACATCGTGGCGATCGGCAAGAACCTGCCGAACTGGAACGGCATCGATTGCGGCGTGTTCCGGTTCACCCCCGCCATCTTTGAGGCCATACAAGCCAAACTCGTGGAGGACAGTTCCCACGATGAACTGAGCCAGGCCGTGACGCGCATGATCCTCTCCGGGAACGCTCTCCATGCCCACGACGTTGACGGCGCGTTCTGGTTCGACGTGGACACGTGGGAAGACCTGAAGCTGGCGCGCGAGGCGCTCGGGTACGTCACGTAGCGCCGACGCATGCACGAAGGCTTCGTCTCCCGTTACCTGAACCGACGTTTCTCGCGCCCCATCGCGCGGGCGCTCGTCCATACGCCCGTCACGCCCAACCAGGTCTCGTTCATCGCGTTCCTGATGGCCGTAGCTGCGGCGGCGCTCTTCTATTACGACCTCAACATCTGGGCCGGTGTTCTTGTCCAGGCATCGTCCATCGTGGACGGCGTCGATGGCGATCTGGCGCGCGCCAAGAACATGGCAAGCCGCTTTGGCGGGTTTTTCGATGCCCTGCTGGATCGATACGCGGATGCCGTCATCCTCGCCGGGCTCGCCTATTGGGCGTTCAAGTTCCAGGCCGGGGCCGATCAAACGACAACCACAGTTCTCGCCGGCGTTGCCATCGTTGGCTCACTGATGATCAGCTACAGCCGCGCGCGGGCGGAGGCCACGTTCGGCCAGCCTTTTGAGGGCCTGCCCGGCGCGCTTGCCTCACGCGACCTGCGCTTGCTGGTCATCATGATTGGCGCAATCATCGGACAGGGCGTGGCGACGCTGGCCGTCATCGGCATCCTGACCAACATGGTTGTCCTCTGGCGCCTCGGCGTCGCCCGCCGGGGCAACGTGGGGGAAGAGAACGGCAACAGCTCGCCTCACTAGTAGCTGCCCCTTGCCGAGCGCCCTGGCCGATGCCGTGTTGCCTTTGACATTAAGCTGCATTAATATGTATCGAGTCAGGGGGTCTGACGGCGATAGGGGGGATCAGTCATGGACTACCAGAATCTGCTCTATGAGAAGCAGCGCAGCGGCGTGCTCATCACGCTGAACCGCCCGGAGGTGATGAACGCCATCTCCGATGAGTTGGACATCGAGCTGCACCACGCCCTTGACGCCGCCGACGCCGATCCTGAGGTGCGCGCCATCGTGCTCACCGGCGCGGGGCAGGCCTTCTCCGCCGGATTCGATATCGCGGGCGGGGGAGCAGACTATGAATGGCCGTACGGCCTCCCCAAGGGTTCCAACGTCGCCGCGGAGATCGATCGCTGGCGTACGCGTTTCTGGAAGAAGGAACACGGCCGCATCGCCCGCGTCATCGATGAGATCGACACGCCGATCATCGCAGTCGTCAGCGGCTGGTGCATGGGCGGCGGCTCCTGGTACGCCCTCACCTCGCACATCACCATCGCTGCGGAGGACGCCGTCTTTGGACAGGTTGAAGTCCGCATGATCTCAGACGACAACTACATCTGGATCCACCACGCCGGCTACAAGAACGGCCTGCGCTACGCCCTCACCGGCGACCACATCGATGCGCAGGAGGCGCTCCGCATCGGCATCGTCAACAAGGTCGTCCCCACAAAGGACGACGCGCTGGAAGAGGCTTTCCAACTGGTGGAGCGGCTCGCCCTCGTCAGTCCTGAGACGGTCAAGATCAACCTTGCGGTGGCCATGCGCGGCCTTGAAACGATGGGCCTCCACAACGTCATGCGCTACAACTCGGAACTTGCCGCCGCCGTTATCATCTCGAAGCGCGAGGAATACACCCGACCGCTTGAGGAGGCGCGGCAGGAAGGCGGCCTCCGCGCGTTCATCCGCAAGCGTGATGAGCCGTTCCAGCCTGAGCCGTTCGGCCCTCGCTCCGCCAAGGCCCGAGAAGAGCGGGAAAAGGGTTCATGATCTGCGCCAGAGGGAACGGCGGGCTATGAGTCAGCTTCGACTCGCTGCCTCGCCGGAGCGGATCTCCACCCACGCTCCCCTGCACGGGGCAGCCGGGTTGAATATCAGTTGTTCGCGAACTCTTTTGCGTTTGCGGGCGTCGTCTTTACTCACAACGCGACCTGCCTCAGCCTCACGGAACTCACCCAACAACGCAGCTCCGCTGAGCATAGAGACCGACAATCAGGCCTCGACAGGCACTTCTCCGGCTGTCACGCCCGCGTGTGTCAGGACCATAGCCGCCCTCGCCTCGCTTGCGCGCGGGCGCAGGAATGGCCATATAGCTCCACCGATGCCGGAGTCCTGCGCCCTGGGACAGACAGCGTCCTGGCAGTACAAGCCGGAGAAGGGGTGTGTCTGCCACGACGATTCCACCCCGGAACAACTCTCGCCATCACACGAGACGGCAGTGCACGGCCCGACCGTTATCCGACACGCCCATAAACGCAGCCGACCGAGATTCCGGTCTGCATATCGACTGCCCCGATTACCGAACGCTCCAATTGGCGTTGAAAATCGTTTCTTCGTTCAATTGGAGGTAACTCATGTTTCGGTTACTGATTGGACTCATTGGAGTCCTGCTATTGATTGCGGCGGTGGGGTGCGAAAGCGAACCTGATCCCACGGCCCGTCCCGCGCCCACAACTGCCCCGGTGTCGACGTCGACACCGCGCCCTGCGCCGACAGACACACCGGACTCAATGACATCCGGCCCAACCGCGACACCTGTCGTCATCGTTGAAGAGGCCGATCCCGGTGAGCTTGTCGTCTACTCAGGCCGCAGTGAAAGCCTCGTTGGCCCGATCATCGAGCAGTTCTCGGAGGCGACCGGCATCGACGTTAGCGTCAAGTACGGCAGCACATCCGAAGTCGCCGCCACCATCCTCGAAGAGGGAGCCAACACACCGGCTGACATCTTCTTCGCGCAGGATCCGGGCGGACTCGCAGCAGTGGAGTCCATGTTCGCAACGCTGCCGAACGATGTGCTGAACCTGGTGTCGCCCAACTTCCGTTCGCCGGATGGCAAGTGGATCGGACTCTCCGGTCGCGCCCGCGTCATCGTGTACAACACGCGTACCGTTTCCCCCAGCGAATTGCCGAGCGACCTGCGCGGGTTTACGGATCCGAAATGGCGGGGCCGCATCGGCTGGCCGCCCACCAACGGTTCATTCCAGGCAATGGTAACGGCAATGCGCGTCATCTGGGGCGAGGATGAAACACGGGCATGGCTTGAGGGAATCCTGGCGAATAGCCCGCAGATCTACCCCAAGAACACGCCGACAGTCGCAGCAGCGGGCGCGGGGGAAATCGACGTTGGATTCGTCAATCACTACTACCTCTACCGCTTCCTGGCGGAAGAGGGTGAAGGCTTTGCCGCCCGCAACGCGCACCTGACCGGTGGAGGCCCCGGCGCAATCATCCTGGTGGCCGGAGCGGGCGTGCTGGACGACTCGCCGAATAACGAGAACGCCATCAAGTTCATTGAGTTCATGCTGTCGCCCGTCGCCCAACAGTACTTTGCCGGATCGACCTACGAGTACCCGCTCGTTGAGGGCGTAAACGTCAATCGGCTGTTGACGCCGCTGGACGACATCAACGCGCCCGAGGTGGACATGGCAGACCTTGGAGACCTCGAGGGCACGCTCGACCTGTTGCGTGACACAGGGGTGCTTCCCTAGATGAGTTCAACGACGGCCGGCCTTGGGAGTGAACGCGCTGGACCCTGGCGCGCCCGGGGTCGGCCGCCGTTGTCACTTGCGTTGTCCGCCTCACTCCTTGGGGCGGCGGTGCTATTGCCCGTCATCTACCTGGGTATTCGGACGTTTGAGGCGGGGTCAGAAACGCTGGTAGACATCCTGATTCGCCCCCGTGTCGGGGCCATCATCATCCGCAGCTTCGTGCTCGTGGCGATCGTCGCGGCTCTGTCCGCCGTCCTGGCGCTTGCCCTGGGCTGGCTGATCGAACGAACCGATCTGCCGCTGCGCCGTCTGTGGAGCGTTCTCACCGTCCTGCCGCTCGTCATTCCCAGCTACATCATGGCGTTCCTGTTTATCTCCGTTTTTGCGCCGCGCGGCATGGCGCAGCGAATCCTCGCGGAACCGTTCGGCATTGAGGAGATACCGTCGTTCTACGGATTGCCCGGCGCTGCCATCGTGCTGGTTTCCGTGTCGTATCCGTACACGCTGCTGACGGTTCGCGCCGCCCTGCGCGGATCAGGCCGCGCGCTCGAAGACGCGTCGCGCACGCTCGGCAAGGGGCCGTGGGAGACGTTCTTCCGCGTCACTCTGCCGCAGCTGCGGCCCGCTCTCGCCTCCGGCAGCCTGCTGGTCGCGCTCTACACCATCAGTGATTTCGGCGCGGTCTCATTGCTCCGGTTCGAGACCTTTACCTGGGCCATCTATGTTCAATACACCAGCTACGTGGACCGGACTGCCGCCGCCGCGCTGTCATTGGTGCTCGTCGGCTTCGCCATCGTGATATTCCTAGCCGCAACGAGGGTTCATGGTGAACAGGCGCTGGAAGAAACGCATCAGGCGGAACTTGGCGGCGCGGACCAACCGTCGGTCCCGCTGGGCAGATGGAAATACCCTGCCCTTGCGTTCTGCTCACTAACCACCGTCGTCGCGCTGGTCATCCCGATGGCCGTTCTCCTGTTCTGGCTCATTCGCGGCGTCGGCGCAGGCGAGGAACTGGGTTCCGTCTGGGGTCCTGCCATCAACTCCGCACTGGTCTCAGGCGCGGCGGCCATGGTCGCCGTGATGGCCGCGCTGCCGGTCATTGTTCTTGCGGTGCGCTTTCACGGGTTCTTCAGCAGCGCAGTCGACCGTGTGAGCCACATGGGCTTCGCGCTGCCCGGTCTCGTGATTGCCCTCGCCCTTGTCTTCTTTGGCTCTCGGCTTGCGCCCGCCCTCTACCAGACGCACGTCATGCTGATCTTCGCGTACATCGTGCTGTTCCTGCCGGTGGCGATGGGGCCCCTGCGTTCATCCCTGCTCCAGGTCAACCCGCGTGTTGAGGAAGTCGGCAGAACACTTGGTAAGCGCCCTTTACACGTGTTTAGTACAATTACAATGCCGTTGCTGCGCCCCGGCATCCTGGCCGGCAGCGCGCTTGTCTTCCTAAGCGCTATGAAGGAGCTTCCCGCCACCTTGCTTCTCAGTCCACTCGATTTCGGAAACCTTGCAACCAGGGTTTGGGCCGCAAGCTCAGAGGCGTTCTTTGCGCAAGCCGCCCTCCCCGCACTGCTGCTTGTCATCATTTCCGCCCTCCCGATGGTTGTCCTCATCGGTCGGGGCAGGAGTCAACGCGCATGACAGGCATCGAACAGTCGCCCCGCGTGATGCTCCGCTGTGTTGGCGTGACGAAGCAGTACGCGCCCTCCGGCGCGGGAGCGCACGATGTTTCCCTTGAGGTCACGGAGGGGCAGATCCTCGCGCTCGTCGGCCCAAGCGGCTGCGGCAAGACCACGCTGCTGCGCGCCATTGCGGGGCTGGAAAACCCGGATAAGGGGACAATCGAGGTCGATGGCAGAACGGTCACAGGAAAAGGCGTCTTCGTACAGCCGGAATATCGCAGCGTGGGCTTCGTCTTCCAGGACTACGCCCTCTTCCCGCACATGACTGTCGCCAGGAATGTCCTCTACGGACTGCCAAAGAACGCCGAGGGCCGTGAGGAGCGCATGGACGAACTGCTAACGCTCGTGGGGCTGAGCGGGATGCAGGATAGACGCCCGCATGAACTCTCCGGCGGCGAGCGACAGAGAGTGGCTCTCGCCCGCGCCCTTGCCCCTGCGCCGAAGATCCTGCTGATGGATGAGCCGTTCTCCAACCTTGATCCCAACCTGAGCGCCCGCTTGCAGTTGGAAGTGCGTGAAATCCTGCATGAGGCGGGCATCACGGTGGTGTTCGTGACGCATGACCAGGAGGCGGCGCTGTCCATGGGTGATGTCATCGCTGTCATGGATCAGGGTCGCATCCAGCAGGTCGGAGCGCCGGACATGGCATTCCACCGCCCCGTGAACCGCTTCGTCGCTGCGTTCCTCGGAGAGGCCGACTTCATTCCGGCAGAGCCGACGGCAGTTGAATCGCGAGTGTTGACGGAGCTGGGGGAGGCGGAGCTGAGCAGCGCGTTGACACATGGCGGCGAGACTGCCATGGACTTGATGGTGAGACCGGAAGACCTGTCCATCAGCGCGGATGACATTGGAAACGGTCGCGTTGTTGGGCGGATCTTCAGTGGGGCATTCTACGCCTACAACGTGGAATTGGATTCCGGGGTTATGTGCCGCGCCATGGCATCCCACGCCACCCCCATCCAGGTTGGGGAGCGGGTGAGTCTCCGCATTGCCGCGGGCCATCCCTTGCCCGCGTTCCCGCGCGGGACGCGCGGCGACACGCCGGAACCCGCCTAATACCGCTGCTCGGGCGCAGTTCGCGCCCGCTGTACACTGGGAACCATGACCGCCCACCCTCTGCGCTCCCTTGTCACACTCACGCTCGCTATCCTGTTGGCCGCCTCCCTGCTCGCCTGTGGGAACGACGACGAGCGGATACGTGACCTCGAAGAAACGATCGAATCACTTGAAGAATCCGTTGGAGCCCTCGAAAGCGAGAACGCCGACCTTACCAACGAAATCGCGGGCCTCCGGCAGGAACAGGCCGACCTTGCGGAAGCACTGGAAACCGCCGAGACGGTCATCGAGGAGCAGGGTGGGCAGCTGACTGCGCTACAGGAAGAACTGCTCCTCGCTGAGGAATTCACGGATGGCCTGGGCGACCTGTTCAAGGAATTCGAGGAGGCCGCCGAGGAAATAGCGGAGGCCTTTGGGAACAAGGACGAGTGGCCCACGGAAAAGGATGACGACGATGACGAGAAGGAGTCGCCGGCAGAGGACTCCGTCCTTGAGATAACCGCCGAACTCGCGCGGGATTCCGGCGGCTCGGTTCACTACATCGACCACGCCGGACGCAATAACCGCTCGGTTCTTGTCACGCCGACCGTAATCGTTGATGGCCGGACCCCACTCATCGTTTCCCTTCACGGCTACGGCGGCGATTCTGCAGGCCACGCCGCCTACATCCCCTTCCACGAGCGCGTCAATAGAGACGGGTTCGCCCTGCTGCTGCCCAACGGAATTTTAGACGCCGAGGGCAACCGCTTCTGGAACCCCACCGATGAGATTGGCGATGCCGCCAAGGGCGGCCTGGATGATGTCGCGTACCTGACCGAGCTGGTCGCGAGCGCGCACGAGGTGGCGAACTTCGGGCACGTCTACTTCTTTGGTTACTCCAACGGCGGGTTCATGTCGTACCACATGGCTTGCAAGGGGCTGACCGGTCTCCGCGCCGTGGCTAGCCTGGCGGGCACCAGCTACGTCAAGGACGACTCGTGCGCAGGCGCTCCCCCCGTCTCGGTTCTGCATATCCACGGCGACGCTGACGACGTGATCCACTATGCGGGCGCCCAACAGTACAAGACGGACACGAAGGATGATGCTGCGGGGCCGGCATTCTACGTTGGGGCGGAGGAGATGGTGACCCGCTGGAGCCAACGCGCCAACTGTGCCTGGCCCCGGGACGCGCAGCCGTACGCCACCTTTGATTACGATCGCTTTGTGGCAGGGGCGGAAACGCAGGCGTTCCGCCAGGAATCGGGCTGCGCGGAGGGGACCACCATCGAACTGTGGCGCGGCGTCGGCAGCAGCCACGCCCTCGGCTACGACGACGCCTTCGTGGAAGCCCTCATAACCTGGCTCCTGGCGCAAGCCTAGCCGGGTACGCGTCAGGGGAACACACGGACTCCCCCATCTTGCCCCCCTGCCGCGCGCCGACTATAATCCGCTACACGGAGGCACGAGAGAATGCCCATCTTTGAATACGGATGCAAGACCTGCGGCAAGGACTTCGATAAGTTCGTTCGCGGGTACAACACCCCTGTCGACGTAACCTGCCCCGTCTGCGAGAGTGACGAGGTTGAGCGCAAGATGTCTGCGGTCGGCGTCACGGGCGTCTGGCAGAGCAACGCTCCCCAATTCTCGATGCCCAAACCCCAGCGCGTGCGCCCGGACGACCCGTTCCGCTGCATCGCCTGAGCCGGTACGCAACAGGGTCATTTCCGGCGATACGGCGGGCCTGAGCAATGCCTCTCTTTGAATATCAGTGCCACGCCTGTGACGGTCGTTTCGAGAAACTGATCCGCAACATCAACGCAGAGCCGGGCGAGGTTGAATGCCCCGGCTGCGGCTCCACCGAGACGCAGAAGGTCATCTCGATGTTCGGGATGACAAGCAGCAGTTCAGACCTCAGTTTCGGATTCCCCGGCATGGCCGGCGGTGGTGGCGGTGACGCAGGCCATGCCCACGGCCCCGGTTGAAATACGTGACACTAGTCGCCTAACGCCCCGTGCGGGCGCGTCCTAATATTGCCCCGGCGTCCAGAGACTCGTGGATGTCGTGGGACGGCGGGTCATCAACTCCCTGATTGCCGCATGGGTATTCGGCCCCGCCGCGATCACGCCGTCAAGCAGCGTGTCTCGTCGATTGAACTGTATGGGACGACCGTCCGCGTCCGTCACCACGCCGCCCGCCGCCTCGACGAGCAACACGCCCGCTGCAACGTCCCACTCATTCTTCGGTTCAAGGCTGATAACGGCATCCGCCTTGCCCGCCGCGACAAGCGCCATCTTGTACGCGATGGAGCCGATCATCAGCACCTTGAACGGCTCGCCCCGAAAGCGATTCCACATGCCCCACCGGACCTCGGTGCGTGAGGCAAGGATCGTGACATCCGAAGAGAGTTCTCCATGGTCGCTCACACGCGCGGTTTCGCCGTTGAGTGTGGTCGTGCCGCCGCGTTCTGCCAGGTAAGCCTCATTTGCCCACGGATTCAGGATTCCCGCAGCGGTGATTTCACCGTCCACGGACAACCCGACCGACACGCACCATTCGGGCCGCCCTTCCAGGAAGCCTCTTGTGCCGTCGATGGGATCGACCACCCACACGCGTTCCATGCCGATGCGATGCCCGTCATCATGGGTCTCCTCGGACAGCCACCCCTCGCCAGGGCGAACGAGCGCCTTGTGCAGCAGTTCATCGAGTGCGTGGTCGGCCTCCGTGACCGGGCCGTCCCCGCCCTTGTGCCGTACGTACACGGAGGACGGCGAGAACGTGCTCGCAAGCTCGGCGGACTCTTCCAATGCGGCGGCAATCCGGCCCAGATCAGACTCCATGCCGCTGGTCATGCCGTCGTACGCGAGATAACAGCGGGCATCAGGACGCGAGCGCGCTGCGCTTGTTGTTGAGATAGTCGACCAGCACGTACTGCCCCAGCTTGTCGGGCTGCGTGAAGAATGCGCGCCCGCGGTTGAGTCGCGTCATCTGCCGCACAAAGTTGACCAGGTAGTACGCCATCTCCAGCATGAAGACGTTGATGGTGATGCCCTCCTGCGTGCAGCGTTTCACCTCGCGCAGCGTCATGTCGATGGTGCGCTGACTGGGCGGGTACGTGAAGTAGGGCGCGCCCCCCTCCAGGTGGGCCGTCGGCTCGCCGTCCGTGACCATGATCACCTGCCGCGTGCTGGAGCGGTGCTTGTTGAGCAGCTGGCGTGAAATCATCAGCGCGTGCTGCATATTGGTGCCGGGGGAATACCCGCCCCACGTCGCCTTGATCAGCTCATCGCCCTTGAGTTCCCACGCGTAGTCGGCAAATCCGACCACGTACAGGTTGTCGCGCGGGAACTGCATCTTGATGAGCGTGTGGAGGGCAAGCGCCATCCGCTTGGCGGCGTCAAAGCTCCCGCTGATGGCCATCGACCGGCTCTGGTCCAGCAGGATCACCGTGCTCGCCTGCGTCAGCGCCTCGTCGCGGTAGACCTCAAAATCGTCGGGGGCAATCGTAAGCGGTGTGCCGGGACCGTTCCGCATCACCGCGTTCTTCACCGTCCGCGACATGTGGACGTCAAAGTGGTCCCCGAACTCATAGATCTTCGTGGACTCCTCGTCCTTCTCGCCGAACAGACCGTTCTTCCGCATCTCATGCGCGCCGATTCCGGCGCTGCGCAGCCGGTTGAAGATGTCCTTGAGGGCCTTTTCACCGATCTTGCGGATGCCGCGGGGTGTCAATTCCAGCTTGTCGCCGTTCTTGCGGATATAGCCCGCCTTTTCAAGCTGCTCCTGGAGTTGGCGGAGCCAATCAAGATCACGCGCAGCGTCCTCACCGATGAGATTCTCCACCTGCTCGCGGTCGATCTCGTCGATGTCGCCGCGGCGCTCGGCGGCGCGCAGCTGCGCCTCAAGATCGTCGATCTGCTGAAGCTGGTCCATCAGGCGCATGGCTTCCTGGAGCGACAGCGACTCGTCACCCGCGAACGGATAGTTCTGCCGCATCTCCTGCATCGGCATCAGGGATTCCATCAGCGACGAGAGTTCCGCCATTTCCTGCATCAGTTCAGGGTCGTTGAGCGCCGCCTCCATCGTTTCCTGGAGCTGCTGCCGCATGTCCTCCGGCAGACTGTCCATCAACGACTGGAACTGTGACATCTGCTCCATCAGGCGATCCAGCAGTTCATCGATATCCCGGGGCGGGTCGTCGCCGAACATGCTGCCCCACTTCTCCATGAACTCATCGAAGTTCGGCTGGTTGCCCTGGGCATAGTCGCGCAGCATGTCGTTCAGGTCGCGCATCATCTGCCTGCTCGCGTCCATCTGCTCAGGCGTGATGTTCTGCATCTGCTGCATCATGTTCTGCATATAGGACTGCGCGGCCTGCTGGCGGAGTGAATCCAGCAGCTCCTGGAACTTCTCCCGCGCCTCTTCGTCCATGAAGTCGTAGTCGCTGAGTTCCTTGATGGCGCCGCCGGGATCGTTGGGCAGCGAGTCCATGAAGTCCATCTTGCGCTGGGCCATGTTCTCCAGCGCCTGCGCCGTCATGCGGTCCATGCCTTGACCACGCTGTGAGCGCTGCCCTGCGCCCTGCTGCTGATCTCCCTGCTGGCCGCCGGACTGTTGACCGGACTCCGAACCGTCCTCGTCTTCCTGTCCCTGCCGGCCGCCGCTATTCAACTCGCGCTCAAGCTGCTCCAGGAATCGCTGAAGCTCTTCTTCCGCCGCCTGCCGCCCTGAGCCGGACTGCATGGTATCCGAGTCCTGTTGAGGAGATTGACCGTCCTGTGATTCCGCCGCCGCATTGCCGCCCCCCTGCTCGGCATCGGGCGTGTCCCGCATCGCATCGTGCGCGTCCCGCATGCGCTGTTCGAGGGTGTCCCGTTCCAGGTCGCGGATCTCCTGCAGCTTCTCGCGAATACCGTCAAGCACGGAGTTCAGATCATAGCGATCCAGGTAGTTCTGGCGCTGTTGGCGTAGACGCTCGGTCATCTGGCGAATGCCGTCGATGTTCTGACCGTCCTGCATGTCATAGCCGCGCATCATCATGCGGCGCAGGGCGCGGCGGATGTCTCCGTGGGTGGCGAGGTCGTCCGAGATGGCCTCCATCAGGTCTTCCGGAGCTGCGCCGAAAGGCTCCTGTGTGTTATCCCACCGGCCGTATCGGAAAATCGGCATCGGAGCTATCCTCGCGGAACGCATACGGCGGGCAATCACGGCCAGGCCGCCGGCGTCCCCTGTTCCCCCATCGCTTGGCTTTCGGCCAATCATACATGGCTTGTTGGAATAGCGCCAAACACCCTACCCCACACGCCCATGATGCTGTACTATGGTCGATGTCCCGGTGACTCTGGCGAAGCGGACCCACCCGTTCCCATCCCGAACACGGAAGTGAAACGTTTCAGCGCCGACGATACTGGAGGGGCAGCCCTCTGTGGAAAATAGGTCGTTGCCGGGGCTTTTTCTTGTCCATAATTCTGTATGACCAGCAAACCCGATAACTCACAGACAAAGGCGGGCGCATTCCGCGCCGGTGATCTCGTCCTGCTCACCGACCGCAAGCGCCGCAAGTACCTCATCACGCTCAAAGAGGGCGGCGAGTTCCACTCCCACGCTGGCATCATCCAACACAACGACATGATCGGCCAGCCGGAGGGCACCGAGTTCAGGACATCCCAGCGCGGCGGCGTCTACCTCGCATTGAGGCCCACGCTCGCCGACTACATCCTGACCATGAAGCGTGGCGCAACGCCCATCTATCCCAAGGACATCGGCCCGATTCTCACCCATGCGGATATCCGCCCCGGGGCAAGAGTGGTCGAGGCGGGCATCGGCTCAGGCGCGCTGACAATCGCGCTGCTGCAGGCCGTGGGTGAATCCGGCCACGTCTATTCCTATGAAACCCGTGAGGATTTCGCGGCGCTCGCGCAGGGCAACGTCTCCGATTTTCTGCCCGATGACTCCGCCAATCGACTTACGGTACACGTATCCGACATCTACGCGGACGGCATCGAGGAAAAAGACATCGACCGGGTCGTGCTGGATCTGCCGGAGCCCTCGCGTGTCATTCCTCATGCGCGGGAGGCGATGCGGCCGGGCGGAATCTTCTTGGCCTTTGTGCCAACCACCTTGCAGCTGCACCGGCTCTGGCAGGACCTGGACGCCGACCCCGTCTTCGACCTAATCGAGCAGTTTGAGATCGCCCTGCGCCACTGGGACGCCGGCCCCAACACCCTCCGCCCCGCGCACCGCATGGTCGCCCATACCGGCTTCATCACAACAGCCCGACGATTGGCAGACCCCGCCTAGAACAGCCGGCCTCGGCTCTCGTCCTCCAGTCGCTCCACTGCGCGGCCAAGCCGTCGCAGCCCTTCGCCGATGTTATCGATGGACACCTCGCTGAACGCGAGCCGCATGTACTGCGTGGGCGGCTCATCTTCGACAAAGAAACGGAACCCCGGCGCGAAGGACACCCGCTCCTCGCGCGCCAATTCCCACAGCCGCGGCACGTCCACATCCTTGTGCGCCTCAAGCCAGAAGAAGAACCCTCCCGCGGGAGCGGTCCACTGCGCCATCGGGCCAAGGTTCTCTCTGACGGCAAGGCTGAATGCAGTGCGTTTGCGCCGGTACACCTCGCGCACCCGATTGAGATGCGGATCGAGTTGATTGTTGGCAAGGAATCGCGCCAGCATTCGGGAAAGAGTCACGCTTGTCCCCATGTCCGTGCGGTTAGCCGCCGCGTGCTGAACGGCGGGAGACGAACCCGTGAGCCAGCCGATTCGCAGCCCCGGGCCGATCACCTTGCTGAACGTGCCCACCTGCACCGTCTGCTCCGGCGCGAGCGACAGCAACGACGGCGCATCGATGCCGTCGATTCCTACCTCCGCATACGCCGCGTCCTCGACAATCAGGCACCCGGCATTCGCGGCAAGTTCAACGAGTCGCCTCCGCAGCATGGTCGGCATCTGGACGCCGGTGGGATTCTGATAATCGGGCGTGAGATAGATCAGCTTCGGACGGTCGCCCGCCGCGCGCAAGTCTGAGAGAGTCTGTTCGAGTTCATCGATGTCCAGCCCATTCGGGCCGGACGAGACGGGCACGAGCCGCGCGCCGTGCGCCCGGAACGTCCACAGCGAGCCCGTGAACGCCGGATTCTCCGTGATCACAACATCGCCGGGATCGATGAACGTGGCGCACACGATGTCCAGCGCCTGCGACGCGCCCGTCGTGATGACAACGTGCTCCGGCGGCGTCTCGACTCCGTGCAGCCTCGTGACGCGTTCCGCAATCTGCTCGCGCAAACTGATGTCGCCCATCGACGAGCCGTACTGGAGCGCGGGGATGCCCTCTTCCGCGACAACGGCCCTCGCAGCTTCATCGAGCTGCTTCAATGGCAGCGTCTCAGGGTCGGGAACACCGGCGCCGAATCCGATCGTTCCTTCCGGTGGCGGCGCGACACTGCTCCACGGGTGCTGTAGGCCGCCCCGTCGTGACAGCAATCTATTGAAAGTCTCGGCATCCACCGCCCTGAACCCCCAAGCGCCGCGTCAATCCAATACCTGTTCCATCATGTGCCTTGAGTTCGAGGCGGGCAACTGCCCCGCCTTGACATTCCCTTGCGGTGAGCGCATACATAGTCCTACGCCGCATCATCCACGTGCGGCGCGGCAACACGAGCGGGCGTAACTCAGTGGTAGAGTGTCTGCTTCCCAAGCAGAATGTCGTGGGTTCGATCCCCATCGCCCGCTCCAATCCACCCACCCGTTACACTTAAAGAACCATGTTTGAAGCACTCACCGAACGACTGACCGGCGTATTCAACAAACTCTCGGGCCGTGGCCGCATCACGGAAGAGGACGTTGAAGAGGCGCTGCGCGAGGTCCGCCGTGCCTTGCTTGAGGCCGACGTCAACCTCCGTGTCGTGCGCAGTCTCCAACAGAGCATCCGGGACCGCGCGGTCGGCGAGGAGGTCCTTCAGTCCGTCACGCCCGTCCAGCAGATCATCAAGATCGTGCAGGAGGAACTGACGGACGTTCTTGGGAAAGAGAATCGCGCGCTTGACGCAGGCGACGGCCGCCCTGCCACCATCCTCCTTGTTGGCCTGCAGGGCTCCGGCAAGACGACGACCGCCGCCAAGCTGGCCTCCAACCTGATGCAGCAGGGGCAGGCTGTCTCGCTCGGCGCGGGCGACGTGCGCCGTCCCGCCGCCATCGAGCAACTGACCGCGCTTGGCGGCCAGATCAACGTGCCCGTGCATGCCGAGCCGGGCAACTCGAACGCCGTCGCCGTTGCGAAATCATCCCTCTCCGCTGCCCGCGATGCGAACGCCCATTGGCACATCTTCGACACCGGCGGGCGGCTGCAGGTCGATGACGAGTTGATGAAAGAACTCGCGGACGTGCGCAAGGCGCTCAACCCCGCCGAGGTTCTGCTCGTCGTCGATGCCATGACGGGCCAAGACGCCGTCAACGCCGCGGAGGAGTTCCATCGACAGGTGCCCCTGACCGGCCTCGTGCTGACCAAGATGGACGGCGACGCGCGCGGCGGCGCTGCCCTGTCCATCACGTCCGTCACCGGCCTCCCTGTCATGTTCATCGGCGTCGGCGAGCGCATGGACGCGCTTGAGCCGTTCTACCCGGACAGGCTGGCAGGTCGCATCCTCGGCATGGGCGACGTCGTCACGCTCGTCGAAAAGGCGCAGCAGACCATCGACGAGGAAAAGGCCCAGGAGATGGAGCGCAAGCTCCGCAATGCCAGCTTCGACCTCAACGATTTCCTGGAGCAGATGAACCAGCTGCGGAACATGGGCGGCATGGCGAACCTGGTGGACATGATTCCCGGTTTCAACCAGATCAAGGGCAAGGTGTCAGCCGACGCGTTCGACGAGAAACAGATCAAGCGCGTGGAGGCAATCGTGCTGTCCATGACGCCTGAGGAACGGCAGCGGCCGGAGATCATCGGCGGCAGCCGGCGCAAACGCATCGCGAGGGGCAGCGGCACGCAGCCCGCAGACGTCAACCGCCTGCTCAATCAGTTCGGCGAGATGCGCAAGATGATGCGACAGCTATCATCCGGCAAGAAGATCCGCGGCCTGCCCTTCAAACTCGGCTAAACCACCCCGCTCACCCTGAGCTTGTCGAAGGGCCCCCGTCATTCCCGCGCAGGCCCTCTCTTAGGCGCGCAACCAACGGTTTCAACGACTCCAACAACGCGCTGGCCTCGTCCGGCGGAATCTCGAATGGCTTGCGATTCGTCTCCGGAAAGACCATCCAGAAATAGAATCCCTCCCACGCGCGATCCTCGGCCATATCGCTGCGCGCCCGCATAATCGTCTCCAGGTATTTCCCATGAAACCGCTGCCGCACGTGCTCCAGCAACGAGGCGTCCTGCTCAAGTGAGGGCGTCGCCCGAAAGGCGGCAAGCCAATCCTGTGTGGTGGGTATGGTCATACGGGCTACTCATCAATCTCAATGAGTATCCGACAGTGATCGCTTGATCCCCACTCGTCCACCTCGTTCAGAGCGCGGACGTTGATGGACTCATGGAACCCGCGAGAGGCAAAGGCGAAATCGAGCTGACTCCGTGCCTGCGCCGGCGTTTGCCCTATGGGTGTGAACGTCGGCACGTTTCGGGAGCCCGGAGGTTGAGCGGCAGGAGGGTCCGCTGCCTGCCGTCCATTCGGAGCCTGCGGTCCGATGAATTCCAGCCCAATGGCGTTCATGCGGTCAAACACAGAGCGGTATCTCGCCTCCCAATACGGATCACCGGCATCACCGTAACCATGGAAGATGTTCAGGTCACCGCTCGCCACAATGCGATGCGTACCGGGGTTTTCATGGCCAATGAACGTCGAAAGGTCCGAAATGATTCGATGCACTGAAGCGTCTCCATATATCCACGACGATCCTGTGCTGGCATGTGGCCCCAACCACCGCCCATACATAGACACTGCGATGAATGGCTGAATCTCGGCGTCCTTCGGCGTGACCCGAGCCGCCGCAATCGTGCCAATGCCGCTTACCCCGATCTCATCCGGGTTTCCTTCGCTTATGGGACTAATCTGTTTGAACCACTCCACATCGACGCGGTCCGACAATTTGACGACCATGGGCCACCGCTCAGCGAGATGCGGCCATCGCCCTTTCCACCAATCCGAATTCCAGTGATGGGAATCATACGACTCCTTTGGGCCTATATCGATGCTATCCAGGACATCTTCAGGAACCCACCCGCCCTCTTGAATGAGCGCAACATCAGCATCCATTTGCACCAACTCACGCCACGGCTGCAGCCGCTTTGCGATATTCCAACTAACAACCCGAATCAATCTGTCACTCTCCGACTAGCGCCACTCCGTCAATGCGGGAGAATCTGCGATCAAAGGTGTAGAGGGGCAGCGCGCCCATCCTGCGTGACGCTTCAAAGATCAGCAGATCAGAAAAACCATGATTGCTGTCACGGTAGAGTCGCATGGCATTGCCCACGTTATCCACCGTCTCCAAGATGACGTTATCCCTACCGATCAGGAAGATTATCTCGGCAGCTATGTGTTCCCGTGGGAATCGATAGCTGCGTTCGAGCACCCAAACAGTTTCGAGGATAACTTCTCGACAAATGAAACCTGGACTCTCCGGCGTCAGGCTTGCAAGAAACGCCCGGGCTCTTTCAGATTGGTCAGCATCGTCACCAAGCATTGAGCGCAGCAACACGTTGGCGTCAATACTGATCACCGAGGCATATTCCTTTCAATCCTTTCCTGAATCGCCTCATCAATGGCCTGTTCCATATCCTCCAGAGTCTTCGTCGGGCCATCATATTTGAGGTTGCCAAACAGTTCACTTATCGGGCCGACCGGGATGAGCATGGCCATGTTGCCATCGACAATGAACCGCACCTTGCCGCCAGGCTTAATGGACAGTTCCTCCCGAAGACCCTTTGGCAACGTGATTTGCCCCTTGTCAGTGATTTTCGCCTCGTACATGTCGGCTCCCGTTTCGCCACGTATTAGCAGTTGTGTCCTTACAATACCGCAAATCTCCTTACTTTCCACTCTACTCATCAAGCTCATCCGGTGAGCGCTCTCATCCGATATTCCGGCTAACAACCCGAATCATGCGTTTGATGGTACAGGAGAGATCGTGGCGGTGACCCCGTAGTGATCTGAGAGTTTCTTGTTGTCGTAGATATTGCTGATTGGCTCCACGGAGTTGCAGGCGAGATCCGCGCTCAGGGCGATATGGTCGATGTTCCTGCGTCCTTCGAACGTGACATCCGCGGTTACGATTGTCATAGCCGGCGAGAAGGCGTCTTTGAGGGCCTCTCTCAGGTGGACGGGAGCGCGGGCGCCCTGCCCGATGACCTGGTTGAAATCGCCCATCACGATCGTGGGGCGCGAGGCTTGCCCGGCAAGAATCTCGGTCAGCGCAGCCAGGTACTGTTGGTGGTCTTGCCAGCGCTCCCTGCGTTCTACGCCAGGTCGCGCCTCCGTTCGTGAACCGAACCAGGGAATGCAAATTCCCATGAGCATGACTTCGCCTATGGACGTCTGGGTGATTCCTGAAACGAATCTCCCGGGCGTCAGCGATTTGTGACCGATGTCGTCTACATCTCGCCATGGCAGTTTCGACCAGAGCATCACCTTGCGACGGGCTCCCCTGTCGCCATAGCCGTAGTCGGGCTGCGCGCTGATCGAGTAGCCGTCGCGTGAAAGAAGCTGGTCATGTGTCTCAGTAAGGCACACGACTTCGGCTGCGAGGGCGTCTATGCGGCGAAGTATCTCGGGCGTGCGAACCGACCGCGGCGTCGCCCACTGCACATTCCAATTGACAACGCGAATCATGCGTCAAGCGTAGGCCACGCAGACGCGCGCACGCAAAGAGGAGCCGCCCCGCCCCCGCGTGACCCGATCGGGTCACGCGGGGGCGGCCAATCCTAGTTCAGCTCAAGCCCCGTCAGCGTATAGATCTCTTTCGAAGGCGGCTCCACCCACACCGGCAGCGCCTCTTCCTCAGTGGAGGCAAGCGCCTCGTGGAAGGGTGCGGCGAAATCCAATTCGTGAATCTCGTCGATCTCATCCACGAAGTCGCGTTCGGAGTTCCGGCGCACGTTGTGGGCGGCGGGCGGAGCGCTCGCGATTCCCGTATCCGCAAACAGCGCAAAAGCTGATACGTCCGTCGGGCGTTCGAGATCCTCTTCGGCAAAGTGGTGTGAAGGCTTTGCGGGAGGTGGGCTGGGCTCACGCGTGGAGCCCGCCGGTACATTGAAGACGGGTAGCGCTCCTTGGGAAAGAACCGCCCCGATATGAAGGCTTCCAAACATGTCGCCCTCCTTCGCAGGCCGGGCAACTCTGCCGTCCCTTTCGGGTCCCCGACCCGCTGTACACGGACGGTATACTCCTCAAATCGTAACGTGTCAACTGCTCCCCTGAAGACAGATATGCAGAACAGACCGGACGCGGGATGTACGCGAAGGCGCGCAACCCGCAATAAGGTGGACGAGCTATAATATGACCATGGTCATGACCATAGTCACGTAACCTGTTAGACTGGCCTCTGAGAGGTGACCAAATGACGACACCGGCAGATAGTCCCCGCACCATCAAGGCATCCGAGTTCAAGGCAACGTGCCTCAAGCTCATGGACGAGGTTGCAGAAACGGGCGAGGAGATCATCATCACCAAGAACGGCAAACCCGTCGCCAAGCTCACGCCGCACCAGAAGGAGCGACAGACCCTCTATGGCAAGGGACGCGACAGGATGCGAATACTCGGCGACCTGGACGAGCCTATGGATGTCCTCTGGCAAGCCGAACAAGGCCTCATTGACGGCCAATAATGCTTCTGGCGGACACGCAGGCGCTAGTCTGGCACTGGACAGCCGACTCCAAATTGGGTAATGGCGCTCGTCAAGCCATTGAAGAAGCCCTGCAAGATCGCGATCTCGCCGTTTCGGCAATCACGTTCTGGGAAGTCTCGATGCTGCTGGAAAAAGGCCGTCTTGAGTTCCCAGAGGACGTGCTCGATTGGCGCTTGGAACTCTTGGCGCAAGGGCTAGTCGAAATCCCCGTCGATGGTGAAATCGCCGCCCGCGCCGGTGCACTAATCGGCCTGCCCGGTGATCCTGCCGACCGCATCATCGTCGCGACGGCCCTTGGGGGCCATCAACTCGTCACCTCGGACACGGGGATTCTCCGCTGGGATAGCATCCTCCCCCGTGTTGACGCCCGGGAGTGAGTGTCCCCAAAAACTGCGCCCCTCCTCTGGCCAGAGGAGGGGCGCATTCGTCGTAGTCGCGAAAGTTAGTCCCGCGCCGCGGCAGACCTCGGCCCGAACGGCTCCGGCTGGAAGGGGCCGTCCCGCTCCTGCAAGTACGCTCGCAGACCGCCCTCCTTGCCCGCGTCCTCCATCTTGCGCTTGAAGTCCTCGCGCTGGGACGTATGCGCCAGGGCGGACAGTTCCGCGTTCAGGTTCCACGCGCTGTGGAATCCCATCATGTTCAAGCCCTGCGTCGCGACGGCCAGGTTGATCTTCACCGTCTCCGGGCTGACCAGCGCGATGCGTTCGCCGATGTAGGTGCACTCCTCCATCAGGTCCTCGTGCGGCACAACCTTGTTGACCAAGCCGATGCGCAGCGCCTCCTGCGCGTCGATGTGGTCGCCCGTCAGCCCGTAGCGCAGCGCGTGCTTGTAGCCCGCCAGCAGCGTCCAGATGAAGTTCGTATTGGAGATATGGCGGATCTCCGGCTGCCCGAACACCGCGTTCTCGGACGCGATGGTGATATGCGTCGTCAGCGCGTACCAGGAGCCCCACGCCAGCGCCCAGCCGTTGATCGCGCCGATGATCGGCGTCGTCAGCTCCCACATGTGCATCAGGCGGCGGATGCCCGTCCGGTCCTGCGTGCGCCACTGATCAAGGAACGACGCGACCGACTGCCCCTCCTGCAGGCCGTACGGCCACACGGTGTCCGAATTCCCGCCGCCTGCGCCTAACGCCAGGTCTGCGCCCGCGCTGAACGCCCGGCCCGCGCCCGTCAGGATGATGTATCGAACATCCGGGTCCTGCTCCGCCTCATCGAATGCGGCATGCACGTCCGTCCGCAGTCCCATGTTGAAAGCGTTCATCTGCGCGGGGCGGTTCAGCGTAATGACCACGCCCTTGCCCTGCCGCTCATACAGCACATTCTCGTACTCAGCCATGTAATGGTTCCTCCTAACCCCCGTGAATAAACCGACAGATTGTCCTGGAACAAGGGTAGCATTCCGCCGGACATGTGATACGATATGGCACAAGCGTTCCACGAACGCACGTTCGCTCGGCCTCGGCCAGATTGAGAAGCAACGGGGAGGAATGGTATTATGGCAACGGCAATCAAAGCCAAAGAAAGCGCGGAAAAAATGGTGACCGAGAAGGAAAAGGCGCTCGAACAGGCATTGACGCTGATCGAGCGCAGCTTCGGCAAGGGCTCCCTCATGCGGTTCGGCGATTCCGCCGGACGCTTTGATGTGGATGTCATCCCCACCGGCTCTCTCTCACTTGACCTCGCGCTTGGCATCGGCGGCATTCCGCGCGGACGCATCACGGAGATCTACGGCGCGGAATCGTCCGGCAAGTCCACACTGGCGCAGCACGTCATCGCCAGCGCGCAGAAGCAGGGCGGCACGGTGGCGTATATCGACGCCGAGCATGCAATGGATCCCACGTACGCCGCCGCCTGCGGCATCAACGTGGACGATCTGCTGATCTCCCAGCCGGACAACGCGGAACAGGCGTTGGACATCACAGAGGCGTTGGTGAGGAGCGCCGCAGTGGATGCCATCGTCATTGACAGCGTGGCCGCGCTGGTGCCCAAGGCTGAGATTGACGGGAACATGGGAGACATGCACGTGGGCCTGCAGGCCCGCCTGATGTCCCAGGCCCTGCGGAAACTGACAGGAACCACCCATCGTTCGAAGACGGCGGTAATCTTTATCAACCAGATCCGTGAGAAGGTCGGTGTCCTCTTTGGCAGCCCTGAGGTCACCCCCGGCGGACGCGCGTTGAAATTCTATTCGTCGACTCGAATCGATCTGAGACGCATGGAAACCATCAAGCAGGGGACGGAGAGCGTGGGCCTGCACCTGCGCGCGCGTGTCGTCAAGAACAAGATGGCCCCGCCCTTCCGCGTCGCCGAGTTTGACATCATGTTTGGACATGGCATCAGCCGCGAGGCCGATCTCATCGACCTCGGCACGCAAGCCGGTTTCCTCAAGAAGACGGGAGCCTTTTACTCATACGGAGACGTACGCCTCGGACAGGGACGCGAGAACGCCAAGTCCTTCCTCCAAGCCAACGCGGAAATCGCCAATGCCCTCGAGCAGGACATACGCGGCGATCACGCCTCCCAGAACGGCAAAGCCAACGGCTTCATGCCGGCATCCGTCGACGACGATACGGAGGAAGTCACCTGACTCTATATTGGAACTTCATTCCGGATACAAGGGGCTGCGGGATAATCGCGCCCCTTTTTCTTTGTCTATCTCTAGCTAGTACACGCATTGGCGGCGCCGCGCGGCGCCGCCTTTTGTTCACGCAAACACGCCACAGCGGGCGGACTCTATACCGCCATGAAACCGGGGAGAATCACCATGACCATCAATCCTGTCCTGTTCGTTTTTCTTATGCTCCTGCTCGGCACTGCCGGCACCGCAGCCGGTCTCGTCTTGCAGCGCATCATCACCTCCGGAAACCTCCGCGGCGCTTCGCTTGAAGTCCAGCGCCGCATCGAGGAGAGCGAGACCGAGAGCAAGGAAATCCTCCTGCGCGCCCAGCAGGATGCCATCCGCGTTCGTGACGAATCCGAGCGTGAGGTGCGTGAACAGCGCACCGAGGTGCAGCGCATCGAGCGACGCCTCCAACGCAAGGAGGAGCAGGTCGACCGCCGTCTCGACAATTTCGAGAAGCGGGAACGCCAGCTCAACGAGAAAGAGACGGAGATCGACACCGTCCGCACGCAGGTGGACGAGCTGCACGCCGAACATCTGCGAGAACTCGAACGCGTCTCCCAGCTCACCATGGACGAGGGGCGGGAACTGCTTCTCAGCCAGTTGGAGAGCGAAATTGAGATCGAGGCCTCCCGCCGCGTGCGTGAGATGGAAGAGGCCGTGCTGGAAGAGTCCACGGAGCGCTCCTTCAAGATCATGGCGCAGTCGATGCAGCGCTACGCCAATGAGGTGGTCTCTGAACTCACAACCAGCGTCGTCTCCCTCCCCAACGATGAGATGAAGGGACGGCTCATTGGCCGCGAGGGCCGCAACATCCGCGCCCTTGAGAACGCCACCGGCGTCAATCTCATCGTGGATGACACGCCGGAGGTCGTCACACTCTCAGGATTTGATCCGGTCCGACGCGAGGTCGCCCGCATGGCCGTATCCCGTTTGGTGCAGGATGGGCGCATCCAGCCCGCCCGCATCGAAGAACTGGTCGTCAAGGCCCAGGAAGAGATGGAGGACATCATCAAGAAGGCGGGCGAAGAGGCCTGCTACGATGCCCGCGTGCAGGGTCTACACCCCGACCTCATCAAGACCCTGGGCCGCCTGAAGTTCCGCTACAGCTACGGCCAGAACGTGCTCCAGCACAGCATTGAGACGGCGCACCTCGCCGCGTCGCTCGCATCAGAACTGCGCGCCAACGTGGATATCTGCCGCCGCGCCGGTTTCCTGCACGACATCGGCAAGGCTCTTTCCCATGAAGTTGAGGGCCCGCACGCGGCAGTCGGCGCGGACCTGCTGGAACGCTACAAGATCAACCAGCGCGTGGTGCGCGCCGTCGGCGATCACCACGGCGAAGAGGGCTGGAAGAGCGTTGAGGCGTTTCTCGTGGCCGCCGCGGATGCCATCAGCGGCGCGCGGCCCGGCGCGCGGCGAGAGAGCGCCCAGCAATACATCAAGCGCCTTGAAACCCTTGAGCAGATCGCGCTGGGGTTTGGCGGCGTGGACAAGGCCTATGCCATCCAGGCAGGGCGTGAAGTGCGCGTCATGGTCCAGCCGGACAGCGTGGATGACGTGGCCGCCATGCGCATGGCCCGTGACATGACCAAGAAGATCCAGGACTCCATGGAATACCCGGGCCAGATCAAGGTCATGGTGATCCGGGAGACCCGCGCCGTCGAATACGCGCGCTAGGGGCCGACCGTCGCGTCATGCGCATCCTGATGATCGGCGATCTCATGGGGCGGCCCGGGCGGCAGGCCGTCAGGAAATACCTGCCCGGCCTGCGCGATGAACACAGCATCGATCTGGTCGTTGCGAACGGCGAGAACTCCGCCGCCGGCTTCGGCATCACGCCCAAAGTGGTGAAAGAACTCCTCGACGCCGGCGTGGACGTCATCTCCTCCGGCAACCACATCTGGGACAACAAGGACATTTTGCCGCACATGGATGACGAGACCCCCGTGCTGCGCCCCCTCAACTACCCGAAAGCTGCCCCGGGACGCGGAACGCTCATGGCCAACGGCGCGCTCGTCATCAGCCTGCAGGGGCGAACCTTCATGCCGGTGCAGATCGACGATCCGTTTACGGCAATGGACGACGTGCTTGCCGGCCTCACCGAGAAGCCGCGCGCCATCGTCGTGGACTTTCACGCTGAGGCCACGTCTGAAAAGGGCGCGCTCGCGTGGTACGTGGACGGCCGCGTGAGCGGCGTCGTGGGCACGCACACCCACGTCGCCACTGCGGACGCCCGTGTCCTGCCCAAAGGAACGGCGTTCGTCACTGACCTTGGCATGTGCGGGGCCATCGACTCCATCATCGGCAGTGACCCGGGCCCCGTGCTGGAGCGATTCTTGACCGGCGTCCCCGTTCGCCTTACTGTGATGGATGGTCTTAGTCGATTCAATTCCGTCCTTATTGAAACGGACGACGCAACCGGTCTTGCCACCTCCATCCGGCGCGTGGACTGCGCTGACGCCGAATGAGTTCTGACCTTCACACGCATTCGACTGTCTCGGATGGCCTTCTCTCGCCAACGGAGCTTGTCCACGAGGCCGTGGCAGCAGGCATCACGTATTTCTCGATAACCGACCACGACTCCACGGACGGACAGGCAGAGGCGCTGGCGGCGGCGGAACAATACCCCAGCCTGACCGTCATCCCCGGCATCGAGGTCTCCACAGACGTGGCGGAGGGCGAGGTGCACGTCCTCGGCTACTTCATTGACATTGAGGACGCAGAGTTGCAGGCAACGCTGGCCTCGTTCCGCGACGACCGCATGGGCCGCGCCATCCGCATGGTTGAGAACCTTGAAAATCTCGGCGTGCCCGTGTCATGGGAACGCGTCCTGGAGATTGCGGCTGATGGAGCAATTGGCCGCCCCCACATCGCCCAGGCGCTCATGGAGGCGGGGCATGTCTCAAGCATCCGCGAGGCGTTTGATCTCTACATCAGCAACGACGGCCCCGCCTACGCGGGACGCCGCAAGATGGCGCCGGAAGAGGCCTTTCGCATGATCAGGCGATATGGAGGCCTGCCGGTCCTCGCCCACCCGAAAGAGACGCCGGGCGTGGAGTCCCTGCTGCCGGGATGGGTGGAGGCGGGCCTGGTGGGCATGGAAGTCTACTATGGACTCTACCCTGACGACCTGCGCGCCCATCTCAAGGCGCTCGCCGATCAGTACGGCCTGCTTGCCCTCGGCGGCAGTGATTACCACGGCCCGGGCCGCGCTGCTGAATGCCCGCTTGGCGGCTCAAATACTCCCCTGGAAGCAGGCGAAAGCCTTCTGGCACTGCACGCCGCAGTGTTTCGTTAGAATTACCCGACGAACGCGGCCAGGGCCCAACCGACGGCGGCGGCGACCGCGATGGCGAATGCGGACTGCTTCAAGACAAGCGTGCCCGCGAACCGCAGCCCGAGTTCGCGTCCAATCGTGATCGCGGTGACCAGGCACGGCAACACCGTTCCGGCGAGGAACGTTGCCACCAGCAGCTGGGATGCGCTCAACGAGGCGACGGTGCCCGCCTCGGCCAGGAGCAATATGCCGTCCTTGCGCACAGCGGCCAGCACGGTTGGCAGTGCCGCCTCTGCCGGCAGTGCGAACACGGCCATCGCCGGTCCGAGCAAACCGCCCGCTGCATCGAGCGCACCCGACCAGTCGAGGAGCGATGCGACCATGGCGATCGTGAAGAAGATCGGTACCGCCGTGCGGAAAAACATCCAGATCGTGTCTCGTGCCTCCGCCCAGACCGCTGCGACGGGCGGCCAGGTGACAAAGGCGCGGGGTTCCATGATGAGCGCGCTGAGCGCCGACCGCGCGTCAGGCCGGCTGATGAGGCGCGCGTAGACGAGCGTCGCCCCCACGAGCAGCGCAAGATACGGCACGACGAGACTGCCCATGCCGGCGGCGGCAAAAACCGCCAGCGTCGCGCCGAGCTGGTACGAACAGGCAGACCCGAAGGAGATCGCGCCGACGGTTGTCGGCCGGGTGCAGGTGGCGCAGGAGCGCGTCGCGACGATCGCCGGAACATTGCAGCCAAAGCCCATCAGCACGCGCGTCACGTCCCGCCCGTGCAGGCCGATTGGCCGCAACAGGGGGTGGAGCGCCGTTCCGATGCGGTCGGCGAGGCCACTCACCTTGTAGACGCTGATCAACACGGAGTAGACCAGCACCGTGGGAACTGCCCACACGAACAGCAACGGCCCCATCGTGAGCAGTCCGTAGTCGCCGGACAGCACGGCCCCAAGCGGTCCCGGCCAGCCCTCGACACTCGCTGCCAGTGGCGTCGTAATCGCCACAACCAGCGGATCCAGCCAGGCCGCAGTCTGGTTCGCGCCGATCACGGCCAGCAGAGCCGGCAGGACGAGCAGGAGTATCGCGGTTATGGGACCTGCAATCGCATGGTCTAAGAGGACGTGTCGCGGCTCATCCCGCCTCCCCAGCGCGGGTGGAGTGGTGGGGCGTGTCTCGATATCGATGAGTTGCCGATCAGCACGCACAGGATTCCACGCAGCACGAAAGGTCGTCCAGGTACATCCCCGCCCCTCGGCGGTCCTCAACGGCTTCCGCCGTGTCCAGTCCAAGGCGCTGGGCAATCGCGTCAGCGATGACCGCGAAGCGCTGCCGGAACTTGTAGATGAAGCAGAAGTTCACGCCCCGGTGCTCGACGATCGGGCCGGAGAGGAACAGGCCGGGCACAAGCGTGGATTCGTCCGCCTCTTCCGTCACGACGGGCGCGCCGCCCTCGTTGTACTCGATCATGCCGTCGAGGAAGCCGAGCGATTTCTTGAACCCGGTGGCAAGGATCGGGCGCGTATCGCTCGGCCATTCGCGGCCGTCCGAGGCCTGCACCACCCACCTGTCACCGTTCTGACGCACGCACGTGATGTCGACATCCTCAATGAACTCCACGTCGCCCGTGGAGTCGGCCCATTCAAGGCGCTCGCGGGAATACGGGGACAGGGAGACGCTCGGGTCCGGGTCTTCTCTCCTCCACGTCGCCGTCCGCGCCAGAACGGTCACGTTCTTCTCCAGCTGCACCAGCGAGACGGCCGCGTCTGCGGCACTCTCGTACCCGCCGATCACGGTGAAACTGTCGCCCTCCAGGTCCTGCCACGTATTGACATCGGAGGAGTGACAGCAGAATTCGGCGCCCTCGATCGAATTGCGGTTCGGGTATTGGAACTCTCCCGCCGCCCAGATCAGATGTCGCGCCCGCACCGGCCGGTCGCTCGTCGTGAGCGTGAACGTTCCGTTCTCCTCCACTGTGACGGAGGAGACGTCGAGGCCGGCTTTCACCTGGAGCTCGAAGTGGTTGGCAACGTTGTCGAGGTACTGCGCGTACGCCTTGCCGCTGGGGTGTTCGCGGTCCAGTGTAAAGGCGGGCGACGTGCCGGGCACGATCGCATTGAGGTCGAGCAACCCAAACGCATTCGACGTGAACGACGGCGTGATGAAGCGCATCTCTTGCGGCCACCGCCGGAACGAGGCGCCGACCTCGTGACGATCGAGGATGATGACATCGTCGACGCCAAACTCCTTGAGGGCCACCGCGCATCCGAGCCCGGCCGCCCCTGCGCCCACGATCGCGACTTCGTGGAGTCGAGACCCTTCCGGGGCCTTATCCCGCCACCGTCCCGTGTTCCGTTTGCTCATGCGCCCGTCCTCCGAAATTGTTGTGCTTTTTGTTTGCGATCTCTACTGTCGCAAAGCCAAATATAGTCCCATGTGGCCTCGCTCATGTCAATACTACCGCCTTTCCCGCGAAAGCTTGCACCATATTGATACCAAGTGAAAATACAACAGTCTCAATTGCGATGCGCCGCTCCCGTGATAGTGCTACAGTCTGAATTGCCGTTAGCTCTGATTCTCGCAGCGCACCGGAAGGAGCGAACGATGAGAGCCATGCAGTGGCTGATGACCAATCAGCGCATCCCCCTCATGCTCGCCGCGAGTGCCATCGCAACCCTCGTGCTCATGCTTCTCCGGCCCGGCGTCGCGCACGCAGTGGGCGTTGAGCAGGAGACCTCTTTCGTCTTCAACACCCTCTCTTTCCTCATCTGGGGCGCGCTCGTCATGTGGATGTGCGCCGGTTTCACCATGCTGGAGGCCGGTTCCGTTCGGACGAAGAACGCCGCCATGATCTGCATGAAGAACATCGGCCTCTACTCCATCGCGGGACTTGCCTACTACATCATCGGCTACAACCTCATGTACGTGGACGTTGGCCGTGACCTCAGCATCTTTGGCCTCAACATTGGGGAACTCATCGGTACCTTCACCCTCACGTACGGTTCGTCCGCAGCGGAGATCGCGCTGCTTGAAGCAGAGGCAGGGGCCTCGGCGGAGGCCGTTCTGGAAGCATCCGGCTATTCCTCCATGTCCGACTGGTTCTTCCAGATGGTCTTCGTGGCCACCACGGCCTCCATCGTCTCCGGCGCCCTCGCCGAGAGAGTCAAGATGTGGTCGTTCTTCATCTTCACCCTGAGCCTCACGGCCTTCATCTACCCGCTCATCGGCGCGTGGACGTGGGGCGGCGGCTGGCTGAGCGATCTCGGCTTCACCGACTTTGCCGGTTCCACCATCGTCCACGGCACCGGCGGCTGGGCTGCGCTTGCCGGCCTGCTTGTCGTCGGCCCGCGGCTGGGCAAGTTCCGGCGTGACGGCAGCGCGCGCGCCACGCCGCCCTCCAATATCATCTCCGTCACGTTGGGAGTCTTTATCCTCTGGTTCGGCTGGCTGGGATTCAACGGCGGATCGCAGCTCGCCCTCGGCAGCGCCGTGGATGCCGTTTGGATCAGCATCGTATTGGTGAACACCAACCTTGCCGCCGCATCCGGCGTGCTGGTCACCCTCATTGCGTCCCGGTACATCCTGGGGCGCACGGACCTCATTGCCGTCCTGAACGGCGCGATCGCAGGGCTGGTTTCCATCACCGCCGCCCCCAACTTCGTCGACCACTATTGGGCCATCATCATCGGCGCAGTGGGAGGACTTGTCCTCACGGTCGGCCTGCGGCTGCTTGAACGCGTCAAGATTGACGATGTTGTCGGCGCAGTCCCCGCCCACCTCTTCGCGGGCATCTGGGGAACGCTGGCGGCGAGCATAACCGTCGGGGCGCAGCTCCACGTCCAGCTGCTGGGCATCGTCGTGATCGGCGTCACGGTCTTCGGCATCTCCTGGCTCGTCTGGAAGGCGCTGGACATGACGCTGAGCGCGCGGGTGTCCCGGCAGGTCGAGGAATTGGGACAGGACGCCGGCGAACTCCGCATGGAGTCCTACCCCGAGTTCGTCCTCATGCCCGAACCGGACTACGACGACGACCTGGACCCCGAAGCAGCGGGGAGAAGCTAAAAAGCAGGTTGGCGCCTAAGTTACGCCCCCGCCCGTAGTTACGCCCCCACCCGTTCACCCTGAGCCTGTCGAAGGGTAACCCGTGTCATTCCGAGCGCCACCCTCTGTCATTCTGGCCCATTTACCCGTCATTCCCACCCACCTACCCGTCATTCCCGCGAAAGCGGGAATCCAGAACTAGACCCGCAGGCCAGTCAGGGCAAAGAGACCAAGCGGTTACTAGGAACACCAGTGTCCAATAAGCGTTCCCTTGCTTGCTCAATGACACGCAGATCGCAGGACAAGATGAGGAAGGACGCCTGACCGAGATACCCGAATCCCTCAACTGTTCTTTCGTTTAACTTAGCCAATTTGCGCAGCATTCTAGGTGTAGCCAAATTCGTCTGGCGGCTGTAGGACTGATCATAGACCAGCGTCAGATACTTGGGATTTCTCAGGACTAAGTCTGCCAACTCTGAATCCGCGATGAACTTTGGCCACTCGTCCGGACGCCTATGTTCAATGGAAACCCCAGTATCTGGGTCAGCCAAGGTGTGTCCTTCGCACTTAATCCCTTGAAAATAGGCACTGCGGTCATCATCAGGCCCAATCACATCTGCACTAAGCACACTCGCCTGAAGCAATCGCTCGAATCCATGAATGGCATCCATCGTCCACTCGTCCGTAAACATCGGCACGATGCCCCAAGGCTCGTCAGCAGCCAAGATATGCATCAGAGCCCGTTTGGCGAGATCGTACGTGTCACCAAAATAACCTCGATGCATCTCCCCTACTCCCCCGCCCTTTCGCGATTCCTCATCTTCTCTAACTCCTCCGTCGGATTCTTCCCACCGGGGCCGTAGCCGTGTTCGACAAGAAACCGAGCAACATCACCGTATTCCAGGCGAATAACGGCCGTTTCGGCTTTCCTGTCATGCCCCGGAACGAAGAACGCGCGTCGTCCAGTGGCTCCGCCACAACCGCAGTAACAGAAGCCTGTCAGCACTAGTCCTTTGTTTTCCATTTGGTTCTCCTACTTGACTGTATTCTTGATAGCCTATCCAGATATGCAGTCTAGATTACGCCTCTAGGCTAAAGACGTCAAGTGCTGGATTCCCGCTTTCGCGGGAATGACGGATCGGAAATCGCGGCGCCAATGGGGGCCTTAGATTCTTCGCTGCGCTCAGAATGACATGGACGGGGTTGGTAACAGTCCCAAAAACCACCCCGCCCCCCTCTCATGTGAGAGGGGGGCGGGGTTATCTATTCCCTATTCAGTCAGTGGAGCGTGCTGCCCGGCCTAATCACTCCCAGGCGAAAGCTCGCTGCGGCCCCGGTACATCCCGAAGCCGATGATGAACAGCGCCACCGAGCCCAACGTCAGGGTCAAGTTGTTGACGACCAGCAATGTCTGCAGATCCAGATCAGTGAGGTGCATGCCCGCCATGAGAATCACGAAGATCACCACGCCCACCAGCATCAGCGCATAGCTGGCAATCTTGTAGATGCTCATCTCCTTCATGTACATCATCAGGCCCAGTCCCATCAGGAACGAGGCGAACGGCAGGATGAACAGGGCTCCGAGAAATGCCCCGACTATGTCCGCATATCCTCCTATTGCCACCGCCTCCACTTGCGCCATCCCCTCAGCGCCAAGGGTGTCCTCGCCACGCTGCAGCAGATGGATAAGGAGGTGTCGCTCGGCGTGCCCCAGGACAACCAGCGCCCACTCGATCACGGTCAGGATGATGCCGAACCGGAGGATGGGACGGGCCAGAGCCCCTTCGCCTTCCGATAACGTGTAGAGACGAATCACTCCCCCGATCATCAGCAGCATGCCGATGATCGACGCCGTCGAAGCCAGGTGACCGAGGTTCGGATAGTCTCCCAGTACGGCGATGGTCGCCACGTAGTCCGCCGGATCCGTGTATTCAACGAGGAATCCACCCGGAAGCAGGAAGGGCGTAAACATCGCAATGATGATTCCGACCATGAACGCCAATCCCGCCGCCCTGGTTTTTTGCGCAACTCGACCCTCAGTATTCATAGCGCCTCCCATCTATGGTTCTGGACCATACCGTTTCCACACGGCTACAGTAGTCCACCGCAAATGGGATTAGCAAATAAAAACCGCTCCCGGTAGGAGCCGCTCTCGATCGATGAGCGCTAGACGGGAGGCAGCTTTGCCCCCGGCACTGCGCGCATGGCACGATACACAACCTCCGGCGCGGCGGGATGCACGTAGATCCCCTGCGAGTACACGTCCGTCGTCAGGCCGATCCGCATCCCATTCGCGATGTCCTGGATCAACGTCGCTGCGTCCGACCCCATGATGTGCGCGCCCAGGATCTCCCGCGTCTCCGCGTGCGCGATGATCTTCACGAAACCCGTCAGGTCTCCGATGGCGATGCCGTGCGCCGACCACGCGTATTCATACGTCCCCAGCACGTACGGCACGCCCTGTTCCCGCGCCTGCTGTTCCGTCATGCCAACGGCGCCGATCTGCGGCGAGGCGAACACGGCGTGCGGCATGGCATGGTAGTTCACGGCAGCCTTCGGCCCGCGATTGAACATATTGTGGTCCGCGTACCACCACTCCCAGTTCGCGTTGTGCTTCAACTGGTAGCGCCCCACCACGTCGCCCAGCGCCCAGATGCCCGGCTCAGTGGTTTCCAGGTAGTCATCCACAACCACCAGCCCGCGCGCATTCGTCTCAACGCCCGTCTTGTCCAGGTCGAGCCGGTCTGAGTTGGAACGCCGTCCCGTCGCGAGCAGCAGCGTATCGCCCGTGACGGTCTCGTCACCGCTCGGCGTCGTAATCTCCAGCGAGATCTCGCCGTTTTTGTGGGACACGCTGCGCGTCTCGGCATCGAGAATCACCCGGTGCTTGCGCCTGAACAGGTCCGTGAACCGCCGCGATACATCCTCATCCTCGATGGGGAGCAGCGTCGGCCCGCGCTGAACGATGGTCACGTCCGTGCCGAGCGCGCCATAGAAGTGGGCAAGCTCGATCCCCACAAATCCGCCGCCCACGACGATCAGCTTCTCCGGCTGCTTGTCGTACCGCAGCGCCTCATCGGACGTCAGGTACGGCACATTCTCGATGCCGGGAATGGCCGGCACAATGGGACGGCTGCCCGCCGCGACCATGATCATCGGCGCGGTGATGCGCTCGCCGTTGACCTCCATCGTCTTGTGCTCGACGAATCGGCCTTCACCCTTGTACAGCGTGACCTTGTCGTTGCCGTGATAGCGGGACTCGATGGTATTTGCGGACTCATCGGCATGAAGAATGGAGCGGCTGACGATCCTGTCCCAATCGATTGAGTCCACGCGCGCGTTGATGCCGAAATCCGCGGCCTTGTCGATGATCTCCATCACATCGGCCGAGTGGATGATCTCCTTTGAGGGAATGCAGCCCCAATTGACGCACGTGCCGCCGAACGGCCCGCTTTCCACGATGGCGGCGGTCATGCCTTCCGCCGCGGCGGAGTCCGCGATGCTCACCCCGGACCCCGTCCCAATCACTATCACATCAAACTCACGCGCCGGAGTGGTCATGGCAGCATCCCCCTGATCCGATTGACCGTCTATAACTACGGTCTATGGTACTGGCATCGCCCGCTCTCGGAGGACTATCTGCGGTCGCTCGCCGTGAGAAAGTCCAGGAGACCGATGCCGATGTCCGCCGCCCACACAATCAACTGTGGGTCGACGAAATCCAGTGTGTCACGTGCCGAGTTTATCCGGGAAACATCGTCGGCTGTGATGACGATGATCGGCACTCCTGCCTCGTCGAAGGGACGGTGATCACTGCTCGACAGTCCCCTCTTTAGCGCCTCTGACAAGGCAATATCTCTATTCGCGGCATACGCCGCGGCGGCCGCAGCCAGTTCCTGATCCCCCAACGACTCCAGCGTGACCCCTGAGCCGATCGCGTCGAGATTGATCATGGCGATGATCCTCTCTCGTTCCTGGTCCGTCAGTTGATCAACATAGTGCCTGCTCCCCACAAGCCCAACCTCTTCTGATCCGAACAGGAGCAGCCGCACCGCGAACGGGTACTCGTTGTCGATGACGCGGTGTGCGATTGCCATGAGCGCCGTCACGCCGGAGCCGTTGTCATTCGCGCCCTGCGTGAAATGCACAGTGTCATAGTGCGCGCCGATGATGACGACGCCCTGCCCCTCCGGCCCGCCCGGCGCCTCGGCAATCAGGTTGCGCGACGGCTGATAATTGTTCCTGATTCCTACGGTCACTTCCAGCCCACCGTCCTCAATCGCCTCGCGCAGCGCGAGGCCGTCCCCGCGGCTGATGCCCATGGCCGGTATTGCGGGCGCGTCGTCGGGGAATTCCATGACGCCACGGAACAGCTGATCCTCACGATTGAAGATGACTGCGCCGACAGCGCCCGCAGCCTCAACATGTTCCACCTTCTCCTGGAACGAAATCTCTCCACGCTCGATCAGGGCAACCTTGCCGTCAAGCCGCCGATCCTCAACCTCCTCCTGCGTGGCCAAACCGACAAACACCAACTCTCCGGCAGCATCTCCCGCAGAGGAACCCCCGATGGGTCGGGACTGGATCGCCTCCAGGCCGGGCGGCGCCTCAAGAACAATGACTGAGGACACGGTGTTCACCAACCGCTGGAAGTCCTGGAATTCAGTGAGATAGCCCATCTCGGTCAGCACGCAGTTCAGCTCCTCACCCGCCGCGTGCTCCTCGTCCGTCGCGCTCTCGCGGGGACTGAAGTCCTGCGTCAGATCGAACAGGAAACGCCATGCCTCATCGCTTGCCGAAATGGTCGGATGATCCAGGTCCGGCGGATCCAGGCACGGAGGCTCGCCGGCAACCCGTGCAGGCGGCGGGGCGACGACGGTTGGCGGCGGCGTCAGCGGAGTCGCAGCTGCCGTTGGCGTCGGCGCTGCCGACGGCGCCGGTTCGACGGCCGGCGTCGGCGCAGGGGTTACCGGTGATCCTGTCCCCTCGAGCGGGAAGTCGTCGCATCCCGCGCCGACCAGCGCAACCGCCAGAATTCCTGCCAGCCAAAGCCAGGCTGCGGCCATGCGCCGGCTGTCCGGTCCTGGTGTCGAATTGATGCCACGACCCGACCTAATCGGTCGGGTCGTTTTGTGGAAGAGTGTGAAGAAACTACTCATGAACAGGCAGGGATTCCCCTACATATCCATGCGCTTCTCGCCGCTCAGGTACGCCTCCGGTTCCCTGGAGAACGCGACGCGGCAGCCGGGGCCGCAGAAGTAATACATCGTCCCCTCATACTCGAATGAGCCTCCGGGCGGCTTGCTCGGGCTGACCATCATGTGGCAGACCGGGTCCTCCTCCGGCTCCTCTTTCTTGATAAACCCCAGGAATTTGCCGACCATCTTTCAGCTCCACTGCCCGCCGGGCGTACTCGATAAGCCCGTCATCTTCCACGAGCTTAACCATATTAACGCACGGACTGCCCGAAGTGAGAGCACCACCACCCCGCCCCCACCGTCATTCCCGCGCCCCCTCCGTCATTCCCGCGAAAGCGGGAATCTGAATCGCATTGAGCCAACCAAACCCCGTGACACCCCTCCCCTCATTCCGGCGAAAGCCGGAATCCATCGGGGCTGTCATTCCGAGCGCAGCCGAGGAATCTAAAAACCCGGAGTGCAACCAACCCCCGTAAGGACTCCTCCGTCATTCCCGCGAAAGCGGGAATCCAGAATCCCCTCCCCTTTGATGGTCCGCGCATTGGGGTGTAGTGGGGCTCATGATACGATCACAGCTAGAGCACTATGTAACGTGGTAGGCTCAGTCAGCATAGGTGCAGTTGCCAAGTGTGTTTACTGCCGCAGGACTCATCGGGAGAGATTGGTAGATGGAAAGCAAGATAGAAAAGCTCACGATTAGAGCGCTTGTAGAACTCAGCAAGCAGGGGATGGCCACAGCCAATCCCGAGTATCAGAGGGGAACAGTTTGGAGCCAAGATCAACAGAAGCGGTTGATCGACTCGGTCATGCGCGGTTACAAGTTGCCAGTCATTTACCTCCACTACAACAAGAGAACCGCAGCAGGGATTACGCAAGAGTCATACGATATCATTGACGGTCAACAACGGATTAGAGCGTTACATCACTTCTCGGAGGGTGCCTTTCCACTCTTTGACATTGATGATAAGAGGGCCAAGTTTCCACGTTTCCTTCTCGGTAAGCCCTGTGACTGGGGAGGGAAAGATGTTCATGCACTCTCTGACGAACTCAGGGAACGCTTTTATGAAACTGAGATGCCAGTTGCCTTCATTGAAAGCGAAGATAGCAACGAAGTCCGTGACCTGTTTGTGCGTCTTCAATCTGGCTTACCACTAAATTTTCAAGAAAAGCGACACGCTTACCCCGGTCAGTTCAACGATTTCATTCTGGCGCTTGGCGGCAAGCCCGACTTGCCGAGGTATCCAGGTCATCCATTCTTCCAGAGAGTGTTGAAGATGAAACCAGGACAGGATCGGGGGAAAACGAGAACGCTTGCTGCACAGATTGCGATGCTCTTCTTGGAGCGCAGGAATAGCAGTTCCGATACCGTGCCGGACATCAATGCGACTGCAATCGACGAGTATTATTATGCGAACTTGGACTTTGATGAAGGTTCGCCTGACTGCAAGAGACTTCGCGACATCTTGTACAAGTTGGATCAACTACTTGGAGATAGAAAGGGGCCCGCGCTGAGGGCTCACGATGCTATCCACCTTGTCCTATTGCTGGATGCTATTTGGGATGATTACACCAGATCTTGGGAATCCACGCTGGAAAATGCCCAAGCGTCATTTTCAGCTGCTCTCGCAAAGGCTGCGCAATCGGCAAAGCGGGGGGAGCCAGATGAGACATGGCTGAATTATGGGGTCTGGACTAGGTCAAACTCCGACAGGGGAGAGAACATACGACGGCGGCACAACTTTTACACAGGTCGAATGTTTGAATTCTTGGGGAACCTCACTCCAAAGGACCCGAAACGCAGCTACGGAACTCTCGAAAGAGAATTTGTTTATTGGCGAGACGAGAAGGCTTGTCAAGTATGCAAAGCGGAGGTGGCATGGGACGAAGCGGAGATTCACCATGTCGAGGAGCATCACCAAGGCGGCAGAACCACTTTGGATAACGGAGTCTTGGTTCATAAGCACTGTCACCCCAAGGGAGCCGCAGCTGAGGAGTTCAGGAAGGCGCGGCGACAAGAGGCATCTTCTGTCACCTAGCCTCCAGCCCCTATGTTGCAGGGTGTCTGATTGGCACAATGCGCCCTGGATTCCCGCTTTCGCGGGAATGACGGAGGGGTTCACCCTTCGACGGGCTCAGGGTGAACGGAGGTGCTGGTTGGCGCAGTTGAGGCTTTAGATTCTTCGACTCCGCTGCGCTACGCTCAGAATGACAGTCCCGATGGGTTCCGGCTTTCGCCGGAATGAGGGGATAGACGTTACGGGATTTGGTTGGTGGGTTGGTGGTGGGTTTCTCCTTTGTGGTTGGCTTGGGGGGCTTGGGGGGCTTGGGGGGCGCATCGGTGCCGGGCCTCCGGTCAGTGTGGAACGTTCGGTTCGGCGCAGTGGGAGCTTCCTTCCGTCGCGTCGGCCACCGTTTAGGCCGCGCTCCGGTCTCCAGATATTCGCGCCAGTAGCTACCTGGCGCCGGACGACCGTCGCTACGCCGCGACTGCCGCCCGTCCGTGTGAGGCTCCCGTCAGCCCACCGTCACTGATCGCTCGTGGCCCCGAGCGACCCGTCGTGGTTTCCTGGCCGGGAAACCGGAGGTCCGTTGGCACCGATGCACCCCTCGCAGGGAGCGCCCTCCGTTTTTGCGCTCCCGGGGATAGGTGGCGGCTTGGGTGTCGACACTGCCCTCGCCGCCGGGGTATGGCGTGTTGTGGGGGTGACTTTAGGGGCGGCGGGCCGGATGGCGCAAGGGGTGGTGGCACATGAGGGATTCTGGATTCCCGCTTTCGCGGGAATGACGGAGGGAGCTTACCCCGCCTTGAACCTCTTCAGCCGCAGGGAGTTCAGAACCACGCTCACGCTGGACATGGCCATCGCGGCGGCGGCCATCATCGGGTTCAGGAAGCCGTGCTCGCCCAGCGTGAATTGCAGACCTGTCGGCACGCCGTCGCCGAATACCGGGTACAGCACGCCCGCCGCGATTGGGATGAGTGTGATGTTGTAGATGAACGCCCAGAACAGGTTCTGCCAGATGGTCAGCACGGTGCGGCGGGAGAGTTGGATGGCCGTCGCGATGCCGTTCGGATCGCCGCTCACCAGCGTCACGTCGGAGGCCTCCATCGCCACGTCCGCGCCCGTCCCGATGGCGATGCCAACGTCCGCCTGCGCCAACGCGGGCGCGTCATTGATGCCGTCGCCCACCATCGCAACGCGGCCCTCTCCGGTTTGCAGCGCCGCGACCGCCTCCGCCTTCTGCGCGGGCAGCACCTCCGCGCGCGCCTCCGCAATGCCGACCTGCCGGGCGATGGCCTGTGCCGTCGCGTGGTTGTCGCCCGTCAGCATCACCGTGCCGACGCCGAGCGCGTGGAGCCTCTCAACGGCGCGCGTCGCCGACGGCTTCACCGGATCCTGGATGGCCAACACCCCGACACACTCGCCGTCCACTGCGACGAACATGAGCGTCTTGCCCTGCTCGGCCAGCGTGTCCGCGTTTTCTCGCAGGTTGTCGGTTATCGACGCGCCGCGCTCAGCCAGCAGACGCGCGCTGCCGACGATGACCGAACGACCATCGACGCTCGCCGTGACGCCCGCGCCGGGCAGCGCCTCAAAGTCGGTGACCGTCATGTCCTGCCCCGCCGACTTGCCCGCCCGGGACAGGACCGCTTCGGCAAGCGGATGCTCTGAATGAGCCTCAACCGCTGCGGCGAGGGCCAGGACATCGTCCTCAGCGGCAGTGTCAACGACAATGTCTGTTACCGCGGGGCGTCCCTGGGTGATCGTTCCCGTCTTGTCCAGCGCGACGGTGCGAATCTTGCTGGCAAGCTCAAGCGCCTGCGCGTTGCGGATGAGGACACCGTTCTCCGCCCCCTTGCCCGTGCCGACCATGATGGCCGTCGGCGTGGCAAGCCCCAGCGCGCACGGGCAGGCGATGATCAGCACCGCCACCATGTTCAGCGTGGCGAGCGTGAAGGCCGGATCGGGCCCCAGCGTGATCCAGAAGATGAACGTGATGATGGAAACGGCGACAACGGTTGGCACAAAATACGACGAGATCAGGTCGGCGAGCCGCTGCACGGGCGCCTTGGAACCCTGCGCCTCCTCCACGAGCCGGACGATCTGCGAGAGCGCGGTATCCTTGCCAATCCGTGTCGCCCGCAGCCGGAACGCGCCCGTCCCGTTCACCGTTGCGCCGTAGACCTCGTCGCCTTGGCGTTTATCGACGGGGATGCTCTCCCCCGTCAGCATCGACTCGTCGATCGTGGACGCCCCCTCGGTGACGATTCCGTCCACCGGCAGCCGCTCCCCGGGGCGCACGGCGATGATGTCATCGGGCAGCACGCTCTCCACGGGCAGCATCACCTCTGCGCCGTCACGCATGACGCGCGCCGATTTCGGCTGCAGGCCCAGCAGCGAGGCGATGGCGTCCGATGCCCTGCCTCGCGCGCGTGCCTCCATCCACCGCCCCATGAGGATGAGCGCGATGATGATGATTGCCGTGTCGTAATAGACCGCCGCCTCGCCGCCCGCCGACTCGAAGAATGACGGCACGAATGTTGCCGCCACGCTGTAGAGATACGCCGCTGTTGTTCCCAGCGAGATGAGCGTGTTCATGTTGGACGTGCGCTGCTTGAGCGCCGACCACGCGCTGGCATAGAAGAGCGACCCCGCCCAGAATTGGATCGGCGTCGCGATGGCGAACATGATCAGGTGCGCGAACTGGTCAGGCACGGCGCTGAGCATTCCGAGCAGCATGACGAACACGCCGCTGGACAACGCAACGAGGAACCGCATCCGGAGCGCCCGCTCCTCTTCCTCCTTGGCGACGACGCGTGCGTCCTCCTTCTCCTCGATCGCAGCGACACGCAGCCCCGCGCCAACCACCGCGCCGCGCAGATCGCTGGCGTCGACGGCGGCGCTGTAGTGTTCGATGGTCAGAGCGGTGGAGTCGTCCTCATCCGGCGTCACCCACCGGACGCCGCGCAGGCTCATGAGCGCGGAAACGGCCTTGCCGCGCGGATCATCGCCATCCGTGTCCGGTTCGATGAACAGTCGCTGCGTCTCCGTCCGCGCGCCGTAGCCTGCGTCCTTGACGGCGGAGGCGAGCACGTCAAATGAAAGCCCCTCAGGGACCTCGACGACGGCGCGCTCGCTCGCCAGGTTAACGCGGGCCTCCTCAACGCCGGGCACGTCCGTCAGCGCATGTTCCACGTGCATCACGCACGCGGCGCACGTCATGCCGGAGACGCTGATGGAGACGGTCTCAAGGTCCGAGAACCTGTTGTCGGATTCAGTCGTTGTCATGAGATTAGTGTACGCCCCATGTCATAGTGTGCGCCCTTTCCGTCATTCCCGCCCCCCTTCCGTCACATTCCCGCGCACGCGGGAATCTGAATCCCATTGAGTCAACCAACGTCAGTAACGCAAACCTCACCCGTCGCGGGAAGAACGAGAAGAGTTGGGCTTCCAGGGCGGAATCCAGTGCGCCCGACCTTGCCTTTGGGGGTACTATGGATAGCGCGATGCCTCTGCTGGGGAATCGTCTAACGGTAGGACGACAGACTCTGGATCTGTTAGTCGTGGTTCGAATCCACGTTCCCCAGCCAAAGCTCATGTGGGTGTCCCAACAAACAGCCACGCTGCTCATGCAACGTGTAGGCCGGCGTAGAGGCGAATAGCTCTTGGCCAACGTCTGGGTGATTCTCTCCTTCGCCGCTTACTTTGCGATGCTGCTCGCCATTGCGGTGGTGGGAGCCCGCCGGATTCAGAACATGGCGGACTACACGCTTGGCGGGCGACGGCTGAGCAGCTTCACGGCGGCGCTGAGCACCGGTTCGTCAACGACGAGCGCGTGGACCATGCTGGCGCTGCCGGCACTGGCCTTTGTGGGAGGGCTCGTCGAGTTGTGGGTACCGGTCTGCGCAGCGATCGGTGTCTGGCTGAGCTGGACGCTGCTGGCCAAGCGCCTGCGGCGATTCACCATAGAGGCGGACAACGCGGTGACCATTCCGGAGTTCATGGAGCGTCGGTTTGGAGATACGACGGGAATGCTGCGGTCAGTGTCCGGGCTGGTCACCATTCTGTTTGTCATCTTCTACGTGAGCTCCGGTCTTGTCGGTGGGTCAAAGCTGCTGGAGGAGATATTTGGCCTCAATCTCACCACGGGCGTCATCCTGACGTTCCTTGCGGTTGCGACGTACACATTGATCGGTGGGTTCATGGCCGTCTCCAGGACGGATGTATCGCAGGCGCTGCTTATGCTCGTGAGTCTGGCGGCGCTGGTGGTCACGATGCTCTTCGTGACGGGAAATCCGCTGTCGAACGCGGGGCCAGAGGGCATCGGGTTCTTCAACCCCTTCACTCTCGCGGACGGCTCGTTCATAACGGTGGGCTTCGCACTGTCGGCATTGGGATGGATGATCGGCGGGCTGGGGGCGCACAGGATATTGCAGCGGTTCATGGCGATTGAGCGTGAAGACAGGATCGCTCAGGGGCGCACCATGGCCGTCATTTGGCTGGTGACCGTGTACCTGCTGGCCTTTGCCATTGGCGTGATTGCACGCCCCGCGCTGTCTGAAGCCGGGATGCTGGGAGCGGTCGCAGATTCTGAGCGAGTCTACTTCGTGGTCTCTGAGATCTTCTTCCACCCGGTGGTGTTGGGGACCCTGCTCACCGCGGTCATCGCGGCGGTGATGAGTACGGCGGACTCGCAGCTTCTACTGGCATCGGCGATTGCGACAGATGATATGCCCATGCTCAAGCGGGTGACTATGGGGATGGCGAAGAACGCTCAGGTGTGGATTGGCCGGGGGATGCTGATGGCCATAGGGATCGTCGCGGTGATGCTGTCGATCCTGTTCCCCGACTCCATATTCGACCTGGTGAGTTATGCGTGGGGAGGAATGGGGGCTGCGTTCGGGCCAGTGATGGTCCTCGGGTTGTACTGGCGCAGATTCAACGCTTGGGGAGCAGGGACAGCAGTGGTGACCGGGGCGCTGGCGGCGACGTTGTGGCAGTTCCTGGGCGGCGGCCCGGGCGGTATGTGGGACATCCAGCCTGCAACACCCGCCTTTGTCATCTCGATGGCCTCGTCTATATGGATCACGCTGCTGACACCTCCCCCGGCGCAGCCCGCACTGGACCTGTTTGACAGGGTGAATGCGAAGGTGCATGCAGGGTGATTCACGCTTGCGGGCGCTCAGACTGTGTAACGCCAATCCAGGGGTACCCTTTGATACCCTCTCTGGTCAGCCAAAGTCCATGAACCCTTAGGAGAGCTCGGTAGGCAGTGTCTCCCAGCCGGTTGCGAGTGTCGGGATTCCCCATTCGGTTGGCGGCGTCCAGGTGCGCCAGCGGTCATCAATCGCAGGATGATTGCCGCTCCGTATCCATTTGATGGCCCTCTCCGCCTCTGCTCGCGCCGCGTCGGCATCCTCACGACTCATACTGCCGTACGCGACAGCCTCTTCGACCTCATCCTCATCTTTCCACTGCGGTTCACTGAGATCGGGTGGGAAGACGACATCGAGATGTAGGTCGGTCGTATCCAGGCCGATTGCGGTTCGTCGAAATGGAGTTTCCAGGTTCACATACCACCACCGAACGTCGCCGTCCCCGAGGAAGACCATGATTGAATGGGCTGTGTCCTTGAGGAACACGCGCACCATTCCTTCGCCGTACCAGACATCGTCGCGCAGTCGCCACTCACCGTGGGGCAGCCGAACATCATTGCCCGCCCGATCAACGGGGCGTTTCCAGACCGTCCCCGGCGGCGTGCACGCCGCAATCACATCACCACGATCCTCGACGACTACAAAGACCCACGCCGTAAACACCCGCCCATGCCAGATATTCCGCCCCGTGATGTAATCACCCGGTTGCCAGAGATTCACGAAGGTACGGCGCTGTTGAACTTGCCGTGGCGTCCCTGTCGCCCTTACCGCGGCAGGCCCAGTCCGCGTGTGGCGACGATGTTGCGCTGGATCTCCTTGGTGCCGTGGCCGAACGTGCGGCCCGTGCTCATCAGCGCGTTCACCCCAATGAACCCGTTCATCGGCGCCCACTCCGCGCCGTACGGCATCACCTGCGACGCGTCGCCGATGATCCGCGTGAATCCGCGCCACAGCTCCTGCACCAGCTCGCCGGACAGCACACGCGAGATCGACGCGATGCGTGACACGTCCTCGCCCTGCCGGCTGTCCCATGCGCCCTTCCAGCAGATGGCCCGGAACATGCCGAGCTTGACCCGCAGGTCCGCCAGCAGCGCGCGGTTGATCGGGTCGTCGAGCGGCGTGCCGCCGTCGACCCGGTACGTCCGCACGAAATCAACGAACCGCTCCCACTCGCGCAGCAACGAGGCAGGTGACCCAACCTCCACGCGCTCCGCCGTCAGCGACGCCGCCATCACGTACCAGCCGCGATTCTCCTCGCCGAGCATGTACTGTGAGGGCACGCGCACGTCCTCGAAGAACTCCTCGCTCCAGCGCCGCCGACCCGCCATGTCATGGATGGGGCGGATGGTGATGCCGGGTGAATCCAGGGGCACGAAGAATATCGAGAGGCCGCGATGCTTTGGCGCGTCCGTGTCCGTGCGCACCAGCATGCGTATCCACGTCGAATGGTGGGCGGTGGACGTCCACATCTTCTGGCCGTTGATCACATAGTCATCGCCATCGCGCACTGCCCGCGTCGTCACGCCTGCCAGGTCGGAGCCGTTGCCCGGTTCCGAGAGTCCGAGCGCGATGGGCATGTCCGCCGTCGCGATCTTCGGCAGCCATTCATCCTTTTGCCACGGCGTCCCGTGCAGGATGACGGCGTCCCCGCCGAAGGCCCCGCTCGCGGGCGCGCCCCGGTACGCCATCTCCTCGCGGTAGGTCAGCATCCGTGTGAACCCGGCGTCCTGCCCGCCGTGCTCTGATGGCCAGTGCATCGTGTACCAGCCCTTGTCGACAAGTTTCTTGGCAAACTGATGGGCCGCGTCCAGCGCCTCCGGATCATCCAGGTGCCACGACGCGTTGGACACGTCATTCATGTGGTAGCGGGTATCATCCCAGTTCTCCGCGACGAAATCGCGAATCTCATCACGAAACGCGAGGTCCTCAACCGACTGCTGGAAGTCCATGACGCCTCCCCTTCCCTGTCATTCGGGCATCCGACGCCTCAGTGTAGCCGATATGCGCACACGAAAAACCCACCCCGTCATTCCCGCGAAAGCGGGAATCTGAATCTCATTGAGCCAACCAGCGTCCATAAGACCTCGCCCCTAATTGAGACTCCAAAACACTAGCCATCCACAGGCAGCAGAACCCTACAATTTCATCAGCGACCACACCGGTGTGAAGGACAGCGCAATGACAACCCAATCTGCAAGCGACGCATGGCGTGAGAGAATCATCGCCCACGACCGTGAGGCGGCCGCCATTCGCTCGGGTCACGGCCCGGGCCATGAACAGCACCACGACGGCCACGAAGATGCGCACGGCGGCGGACACGTCCATGGAGGCCACGGCGGTTTCTCCTATACCAACCGGCCCCGAGACATCCATCGAACGGACGATCCCGCCGTGAACGCCCTCTTTGATCTGATCGACTCGGACACAACCGTCCTTGATGTCGGTGGCGGGGCCGGACGATTCGCGCTGCCGCTCTCCACCCGCGCCAAGCACGTCACGGTCATCGAACCATCGGATGAGGCTGTCGGAATGCTCCAGGAACGCGCCGCCGAGGCAGGGCTGTCCAACATCACTGTCATGACTGAACGCTGGGAGGACGCAGATGTTGATGCCGCTGATCTGGTGCTCTGTTCATTGGTGCTGCACCACGTGCCGGAGGGCGCGGCGTTCATCACAAAGATGCAGGAACGCGCCGCAGGCCGCATAGCCGTTATCGAGATGATGGAAGCGCCCAGCGCCCTTGAAGTCCCCTTCTACGAGCGGGTCTACGGCTCTGTGCCGACCGCGATGCCCGGCGTGCCTGAACTGCTTGAACTCCTCTGGGCGATGGACATCTACCCCGATGTCACGATGCTCCCGCCGGAGACCGCCGTCATGGGCCGCGACCGTGACGAGATCACCCGTCAGCTTCGCCGTCGGTTTGACGTTGAGGAAAACACCCCGGCGGACTCACGCCTCCTCGCCGCGCTCGATGAACTACTTGAGGACACGCCAAGCGGCTACACCGTCGCCGGCGCCGCCCCTCGCCGCACCGCCATCATCACGTGGGAAACCGGCCCTACAGATAACTAGAGCCGCCTCCGCTTTCCGTCATTCCCGCGCTTTTCCCTCATTCCGGTGAAAACCGGAATCCATCCCCCCGTCGTCCCCGCGTTTTTCCGTCATTCCCGCGAAAGCGGGAATCCAGAACTCATTGCGCAAAACGCCGTAGGGGCGGCTCATGAGCCGCCCCTACTTGTGTTTCGAAACCGGTTGGTACTACCGCGGCAGTCCCAGACCCCGCTGCGCGATGAGATTGCGCTGGATCTCCGTCGTGCCGCCGCCGAGGCCGCTTCCGTGCATCGCGCCGTAGCGGAACCCGGGGTAGCCGCCCATCGGGGCCCGCGACTCGCCAAGACCGAGCCGGCCGTACTCCTGCAAGATGCTCGCCATCAACTGCGGCCACTTCTTGCCAAGATTGTCACCCCACGCCTTGCCCATGGAGCCTTCCTTCACGGGCAGCTCGCCGCGCGACTGCATGAACGCGACACGGTAGGACAGCATCCGGCGCGTCTCCAGCTCGATCTTGAGGTCGGCGACCTTATGGCGGATGAGCGGGTCGTTCAGCACGTCCTCACCGTTGAATCGGGTGTCCCGCATGACGGAGAGGAAGCGATCAAGCTCGCCGAGGTACTTGGCGGCGGTCTCGATGCCGGAGCGCTCAAAGGAGAGCGTCGTCATCGCCGCGTACCAGCCCCGGTTCTCCTCGCCGATGAGGTTCCGCACCGGAACGCGCACGTTGTCAAAGAACACCTCGCTCCAGCGGCGCGTGCCCGTCATGTCGAACAGGGGCCGCAGCGTGACGCCCGGAACCACCTCGCCTTCATCGCGCAACTGCATCAGGACGTAGCTGATGCCGCGATGCTTGGGCGCATCCGGGTCTGTGCGAACCAGCACGTGGTACCACTCGCCGTAGTGCGCGCCGGACGTCCAGATCTTCTGGCCGTTGATCACGTAATCATCACCGTCGCGGACGGCTCGGGTCTGGAGGCTTGCGAGGTCGGAGCCGGCGTTCGGCTCGGAGAATCCCTGCGCGAAGTCGATGTCCGCGTTGGCCATCTTCGGCAGAAACTCTTCCTTCTGCCATTCCGTGCCGTGGATCATGAGCACGGGCGCGACGAGTCCGCCGCCGAACGACGCCGGAGCGCCTTCATACGCCATGCCCTCGCGGTACGCGAGCTGCGTGGTGATGGCGGCGGCGCGGCCTCCGAACTCTTCCGGCCAGTGCATCGTCCACCAGCCCTTATCCACAAGCTTCTTTGAGAAATCCCGCTGCGCCTGCAACGCCTCATCATCCGCGTGATATGGAGAGAGCAGGCCCATGTCATCCCACCCGCGCGGGTCGGCAACCTTCTCGCTCCACTCGGTTCGCGTGAATGCGCGCGCCTCATCCTGCAGCGCCTGGTCGTCAGCATTAAGCCGAAAATCCATCGTCTTCACCCCTCCCGTGACTCTGAAGAGCCATGTCCGTCCCTCGTTCGCCGTCAATAAGCGAACGCTCGGAATGGCGACATTATGGCGTGTTCACGTTGCCAAACGCAACTAGTCGGCCTACTTATGAGCAACTTGGTCAGCTGTCCGTCACTCCCCATAGCGGGGAGGAGGCCGCGTTAGGATTCCGTGATCGTCACGCTGATGAGGGCCGTGCCCGGATTCGGGTCCGACTGGGGGTCTCTGATGCGGATCGATCGCACCACGTCCATGCCCTCCGTCACGCGGCCAAACACGGCGTGCGCATTATCCAGCCACGGTGTGGGTCCGAACGTGATGAAGAACTGCCCGCCGCCCGTGTTTGGCCGTCCGATGTTGGCCATGGACAGGATGCCGGGACCATCGTGGCGAAGGGTCGGATCGAACTCATCCTGGATGGTGTAGCCCGGGCCGCCCGTCCCCGTGCCCGAGGGGTCGCCGCCCTGCGCCATGAAATCCGGGATTACGCGATGGAACGTCGTGTTGTCGTAGTAGCCCTCCCGTGCCAGGAAGACGAAATTGTTGACGGTGATGGGCGTCTTGTCCGCCGTCAATTCGATAACGAAGTTGCCGACCTCCGTTTCAAAGGTCGCCGAATAGGACTTCGACGAATCAATCTGCATCTCGGGCGGAGCGGACCATCGGTTCAGCTTCTCAGTCACGGTTAGGGTCTCCTCTCTGTCTGTGGGCTCGCTTGGAGCAGTAATCGGTGTTGCGGTCGGGATGGGCGTGAACGTTGGAATAGGCGCCGGGGTGGGCGTATCTTCGCGCACCTCGCACGCGATGCCCACAAGCGCAAGGCTGAATGCCAGCGCAGATATGGCGACCAGGAGTAGTCGTGGGGCGGCAAAACGGGAACGCATCGCACATTCAGCATAACGGTCGCCGAATTAGCCCCGCAACACGGCTCTTCGCTGTATCATTCTCTTTTACGCGGCGCGCCACCTGGACGGGAGGAGGGGCAGCACGCATGGCGCACTGTCGGATGCGAGACGCCCTGGGCGTCTGATGAACGAGAACCGGACAATCACGTCCGTTCCGGGCGTCCGTCTCGCGCACATCACGGACACGGATGCCGTGACGGGCACAACCGTCCTCCTCTTTCCCGACGACGGCGCGATTGGCGGTGTCGAGGTTCGCGGCGCGGCCCCCGGCACGCGCGAGACCGATCTTCTCCGCCCCGGCACCCTCGTCGAGCGCGTCCATTCGATCTTTCTCACCGGCGGCAGCGCCTTCGGCATGAACGTCGCGGAGGGCATCATGCGCCACCTTGAGGTGGAGGGCATCGGATTCCAGACCCCCGCCGGCGTCGTGCCCATCGTGCCCGGCGCAGTGATCTATGACCTTGGAGTCGGGCCCACGGATCGACGCGTGACGCGCGATTTCGGCCTTGACGGCGCGCGGGAGGCCTCTGATGCCCCTGCCGGGTCCGGCAGCATCGGCGCGGGTACCGGCGCGACCGTCGCCAAGGTCCTCGGGCAGGACCACGCCCTCAAGGGAGGCGTCGGCACCGCGGCCATGGAGCTGGCGGGCGGGAGCCGCATCGGCGCAGTCATGGTCGTCAACGCCTTTGGCGACATCGTCGATCCCGAAAACGGCGCCCTTATCGCCGGGCCGCGCAATGATAACGCGGACGGGCCGCCCTTCCTCAGCACCCGCGAGATCCTGCGCAGCGGACCGAGACGAGGGCCGGGAGGCCGGTTTGGGCAGCAGCCAACCAATACGACCATCGGCGTCGTCGCGACGGACTCGCCTCTCACGGTCGCGCAAGCAAACCGGCTTGCCATGATGGCCCACAGCGGCATCGCCCGCGCCATCGTGCCGTCATATGGCATGGGCGACGGCGACACCCTCTTCTTTGTCTCCACCGCCCCGCCGGACACGCCAACGGTGGATTCCTTTGGTCTCACGCCGATCGGCGCGGCGGCGGCGGAAGTGGTCGAACGCGCCATCATCGACGCGATTCGATCCGCCACGGGCATCGCCGGCATCCCGTCCGCCGCGGAGCACATCTCCGGCATGAATGGACATCTGAGGCAATGACAACGCTTCGCGGTGACAGGGTCGGCATTCTCGGCGCGGGAGCCGTCGGCACGGCGCTCGCCGTCGGCCTCTCGGAAGCCGGCTACAACGTCACCGCCATCACCAGCCGGGACGCGGAGCGGGCAAGGAGCCTTGCCGGCAGCATCGGTGGAGCAATGCACACCCGCCACGCCGGACTCCTGGTGGACGTAGCAGATATCGTGTTCCTCACCGTGCCGGATGACGTGATCGGCGCCGTCGCGGAAAGCGTCCCCTGGCGCAGCGGCATGGCAGCCGTCCACTGTTCCGGCGGAACGCCCGTGAGCGTGCTGGACTGCGCCGGCGGCTATGGAGCGATGATCGGCGGATTCCATCCCCTCTACACGTTTCCCCCGAACGCGAAGAAACCCATAACACTCGAAAACGTGACGTTCGCCATCGAAAGCCAGAGTCCCGCCCTGCACCACCAACTGCGCGACATGGCGCATGCCCTCCACGGCCATGCCATCGATGTCAATGAGAAAACGCGCGCCCTCTACCACATATCGGGTGTGCTCGCGTCCAACTATTTGGTCGCGATTATCGCTGAAGCGGCTAGCATCTGGGCGCAATTCGGGTACAATCAGTCGCAAGCCTTGCAGGCGTTGCTGCCGCTTATTCGTGGAACGGTGGGGAATATCGAACGCGATGGGGCGGCTGCCGCGTTGACAGGTCCGATAGTCCGGGGAGACCTCGGGACCGTGCAGGCGCACCTTGAGCAGTTGCGGGCAACCTTGCCGAGCGTAGTACCCTTATACGCGGCGCTCGCGCAGGCGACGGCACAGTTTGCCGTTGACGCGCAACGGCTCGATGGGACGAGGGGAGCGGAGATTCTCGCCCTGGTGGGCGAGCCATCAGAAACGACAGGATAAACGAACCGATGATGCGCACAATGCTGGCCGGGAAGATTCACCGCGCCACCGTGACCGAGGCAAACGTCGACTACGAGGGCTCGATAACGATCGACCCCGATCTGCTGGAGGCCGCCGGCATCCTGCCCTATGAGCTTGTGCAGGTGCTCGACATCACCAACGGCGCGCGACTTGAAACGTACGCCATCGAGGGCGAGCGCGGCTCCGGCCAGGTCTGCGTGAACGGCGCGGCCGGTCTGCTCGTGCGTGAGCGTGACCTGATTATCGTGCTCCATTTCATGCACATGTCTGAGGAGGATGCCTGCCGCGTCAGCCCGCGCATCGTGCGTGTCGATGCCCGCAACCGCATCGTCCAGCGCACCAACCGCATCGAGGCCCGCAGCTACTACTAGAGCGCGACCCGCCGGCGCGGCGGCAAGGGAATGGCGTCCGTGCGCACAACCATCAAGACCATCCAGGAATTCAAAGACCGGGGCGAGCGCTTTCCGGTTCTGACCGCCTACGACTACTACACCGCCCGCGCCATCGATGAGTCCGGCGTCCCCGCCATTCTCGTCGGTGACAGCCTCGGCAACGTCGTGCTCGGTTATGACTCCACCGTGTCCGTCACGATGGACGATATGATCCACCACACCGCAGCCGTGGCCCGTGGAACAAAGAGCGCGCTCGTCATCGCCGATATGCCGTTCATGTCCTATCAAACGAGCCCAGAGGATGCCCTGCGCAACGCCGCGCGATTCCTGCAGGAGGCCGGCGCGCAGAGCGTCAAGCTCGAGGGCGGCGAGGTCATGGCGGAGACGATCAGGGCGCTCGTCGACCGCGGCATTCCCGTCATGGGCCACATCGGGTTCACACCTCAGTCCGAGTTCCAGATCGGACGGCGTTTCCAGGGACGTCGGAACGTTGAAGACGCGCGCAAGATGATCCGCGACGCGGAGGCCGTGCAGGACGCGGGCGCGTATTCCATCGTGCTGGAACTCGTGCCTGAACAGCTCTCACAGATCATCACCGAGCGCCTCAGCATCCCCACCATCGGCATCGGCTCCGGCCCGCATTGCGATGCGCAAGTGCAGGTGGTGAGCGACATGCTTGGCATCGTCTCAGACCACATGGGGCGGCACGTCAAGCAGTACGCCGGGTTGAGCAACACCATCCGCGCCGCCGTCAGCGAATACGCCCGGGAAGTCCGCGACGGCACATTCCCCACAAGCGACCACACCCGCCCCCTCTCCGAAGACATCCTCAAAGACCTCTAACCGCTTTCCCCTCATTCCGGCGAAAGCCGGAATCCATCCCCTCCCCCGTTCGCCCTGAGCGTGTCGAAGGGTGAACCACGCCACCACCCTCACCCGTCTGTAAACTGATACCTAACCGCGCCCACACCCGGAACGTTCACAGATACGGACGACACGCTCAGTTCAGACGCCAGTACCGTCTACTATTCGAGGGGATATTCTTGCAGCCAACAGTCTTTCTGCGGACATTCGCGATTGCGGCAGTCGTCCTGCTCGCCGTCATTTCAGCCGCAGCCTGCGGCGACGACCGTGAGCCGCAAGACCTTTCCTTTACCATGACCCTTGAGGGTGGAGAGTTGGTGGAGGGCGAATCGTTGGTGACGGTCCACCAGGGCGATACGGTGACGCTGGACTGGACAAGCGATCTGTCGCTGCTGGTTCATCTCCATGGCTATAACATCGAGGCCGTCACCGAGCCGGGCGTAACCGCGCCGATGCGGTTTGTGGCGGACGCGACGGGCCGGTTCGATATCTACGTTCACGCCGGGGAGGGTGTTCTCACGAACGACTCCGGCGAGGATGACATGGACGGCATGGGCAATATGGACTCGTCATCGATGGATCATTCTGAGCATACGTCGACCGATAGCACGGCGGAGACGAGCGTCAGGGAACGCCGCATCGCCACGCTTGAAGTACGGCCATAGGGACATGCTGCGGGGATGAACCGACGCGCGGTGTCCCTCTTCCCGCTTGCGACTGCGCTGGCGGTTCTCGCCTGGCTCATCCCCGGAGTCGCATCCGCTCACGGCTTTGGCGAGAAATATGATCTGCCCCTGCCCCTGTCGCTCTATGTGACGGGCGCGGGGCTGGCCGTCGCTCTGTCATTCGTCATCGTCGCCGTCTTTGTGCGCCGAACACCGAGCGCAACCGACTACCCCCGTCTCAATCTCCTGCGACTGTGGCCAGTCCGCGTGTTGGCAAGCGCGCCTGTCATCCAGACGCTGCGTGTGCTCAGCGTCCTGTTGCTTCTGCTCGTTCTCCTGACCGGCGCGTTGGGCGTCAACCGCTCCACGGCCAACATCGCCCCTGTTCTGGTGTGGGTGTATTGGTGGGTCGGCATCGCGTTCGCATCTGCGCTCATCGGCAACGTCTGGGGCCTCATCAACCCTGTCCGCACGATCTACGAATGGATGGATGCACTGGCGCAACGCGTCATCCCCGGCGGCCTGAGTTTCGGGCAGGACGACTCCGCCTACCCGCCGCGATGGGCCGCGTGGCCCGCCGTCATCGTCTTTGCGCTCTTCGCATGGTTTGAGATTGCCTATGAGGGCTCGGCAGAGCCGTTGTCGCTCGCCATCGCCATCATCGGCTACTGCATGATCACGTGGTGGGGCATGGCCATCTTCGGAGCGGACGGGTGGATGCGCAACGCGGATGTCTTCTCTCTCATCTTTGGGGTCCTTGCCAGGTTCGCCCCAACGGAATTGCGCGTCGTGTCCGAAAGCGGCGAGACGGAATCAATCGATGACGTTGAGGCCTTTCGCGCGGCTCCGCCCGAACGGCGAGAGCTTGGTTTGAGGCCGCCCGGCGCGGGACTCCTCAACGTTGCAGGCACCACAACCTCCTACATGATCCTCGTTGTCGTGCTCCTGTCCACCGTCACGTTTGACGGCCTGCAGGACACGCCGCCTTGGGCGCAGGTCGTACGCTGGGCATTCGCCAACTCCCCCGGTTGGACGTCCACCGCCGTGATGCTTGTCAATACAGCAGGGCTATTCCTGAATGCGGCGATATTTGTTGCAGTCTATTTGCTTTTCTGCGCAATCATGGCTCGCTTAGGCGAGGAGCGGGACACGCGGGACACGATGGCCACTGCCCGCGCATTTGTGTTATCACTTGTTCCCATCGCCTTCGCCTATCACCTCGCGCACTTCTTCTCATACCTGCTAATCGAAGGACAAGTGGTGATACCCCGAGCCTCCGACCCGTTCGGATTCGGCTGGGACCTGTTCGGCACGTCCGATTACCAGGTCAACATCGGCATCGTTAATGCGCGTTTCGTTTGGATCCTATCGGTAGCTGCAATCGTTGTCGGCCATGTTATTGCGGTGTTCCTAGCACACGTGGCGGCAGCACGCTACTTTGGCACACAGGACGCAGCGATCAGAAGTCAGATTGCCATGCTCATCCTGATGGTCGGCTATACGGTAGTCAGCCTGTTGATCCTCGCGCAGCCGATCACTCAATAATGCTTGACGGCGCGTCCCATCCTGCTACGCTTGCGAATATCCGGCGCGTCGCGATTACCGCCGCGCCGCTGTCCATCTGCCGCTGATCCGATGGCGACGACACAGGGGAGACAATGACGACGACAGACAGTGGAACGTCCCCGTCCGTTTTGGCGGGAATCCGCGTGCTTGACCTGTCGGGGCTGGCCGGGCAATATGCAGGCCGCCTGCTGGCAGACCTGGGCGCGGAGGTCGTCAAGATCGAGCCGCCGGGCGGCGACCCCGTCCGGTTCCTCCCACCGTTCGCCGGTGATGAGCCGGGACCTGACCGCAGCCTCCGCTGGCTCGCCTACAACTCCAACAAGTCGAGTGTCGTCATCGATATCGAAACGGACAGCGGCCGCCAGCAACTGCGTGAGATGGCGCGATCCGCCGACGTCCTGCTGGACAGTTTCGAGCCCGGCTACCTCCATGGCCTCGGACTGTCCGATGACGTTCTGAGAGCAGAAAACTCACGCCTGATCACCGTCTCCGTCACGCCGTTCGGCGAGTCCGGCCCGTATGGCGGCTACCTGGGTTCAGACCTTCATGCCATCGCCATGAGCGGGCTGACGACGATCCAGGGCGACGACGAGCAGCCCCCCGCTGCCGCCCCGCTCGACCAGGCATATATTCTCGCCAACACCCACGCTGCGCACGGGGTCTTCTACGCCCTCATGGCGCGTCGCAAGACGAATAAAGGCCAGCATGTGGAGGTCTCCATGCAGGAGGTGCTGGCCAACATCTTCTACCAGGTGATCCGTTACTCGGCCACGTCGGAGATCGGTGAACGCATCGGCGCAACCGGCAATCTCGCCCCGTACAACATCTACAGGTGCAAGGACGGATGGGTGAGCCTTGCCGTACTGCTCGCCCCCCAGGCAAAGGTCTTCTTTGACTGGTTGGGCGAGCCTGCGTTGCAGGACGATTTCTGGTATCCGCTCATCAACCGGCAGGGCGAGAACATGCTGTTCATCGATTCAATCGTGCGCCCGTTCATCGAGCAGTTCACGGTGGCTGAGTTCGTGGAAGAGGCACAGTCACGAAGGCTCGCCGCCGCGCCCGTCAATCGCCCCGGCGATTTTGCCGACAATGTCCAGTTCGCCGAGCGCGACTACTTCACGACTGTCGAACACCCCGAGATCGGTGGCTACCCTCTCCCCGGCGCGCCTTTCCGCATGTCGGAAACACCTATCGCCCAGCCCAAACCCGCCCCTCTGTTGAATGAACACGCTTCCCCATCCCCCTTCGACACGCTCACGGTGAACGGGGAATCCTCGCAGACCAGTAACGAGCAGGCTTCTTCCCCTCATTCCGGCGAAAGCCGGAATCCATCCCCTCTCCCGCTTGAGGGCGTGCGAGTCCTGGACTTTACGCGCATCTGGGCGGGGCCGTACTGCACACGGCAGCTTGCCGACTACGGCGCGGAGGTCATCAAGGTTGAGTCGTCCCTGTTTGACACCAACAACCGTCAAGGGACGATGCCGTTCGTCGCCGATCTCAACCGCAACAAGCACAGCATCACGCTTGACCTGCATCACGACGAGGCTCGGGAAGTCGCCAAGCGCATCGCCGCTGAATCCGACCTCGTCATAGACAACTTTGCGCTCGGCGTCATAGACCGCTTCGGCCTCGGCTACGACGAGTTGAAGAAGATCAACCCGGACATCATCCAGATCAGCATGCCCGGGTGGGGCAGCATCGGCCCGCTGCGCGATCACGTCGCCTTTGGATTCAGCCTCGTCTCCGTCTCCGGCCTCAGCTATACGTGGGGACACCCGGAGTCGGAGCCCAACGCCCGCTGCAAATTCGACTATCCCGACTTTCTCATCGCCAGCCTCACCGCGCTCGCCGCCCTTGCCGCCATCTACCACAAGGCGGAGACGGGGCGCGGCCAGTACGTCGAGATGGCGCAGGTGGAGGCCGTCGGCAACACCATGGCCATGCCCTTCATGGACTACAAGCTCAACGGTCGCCCCGGCGAACCCGTCGGCAACCGCCACCCCGTCCACGCCCCGCACGGAATCTATCCCGCCAGGGGCAACGATGAATGGTGCGCAATCGCCTGCAGGACGAATCAGGAATGGGAGTCGCTCGTTGAGGCCATTGGCAGCCCCGCGTGGGCGCTGGTTCCCGACTATGCGACACAGCAGGGGCGCAAGGCCAACGAGGACGCGCTGAATGCCGACCTGTCCGAGTGGACGCGGACGCAGACGCCGCGACAAATCATGCACCTGCTCCAGCGCTCCGGCGTCGCCGCCACCGCCGTCCTCGATGGCGAGGGGCTCTTCTGGGATCCCCACCTGCGGGATCGCGGCTACATCCACACCCTGGATCACCCGGATTGGGGAGTCCTGGAGCAGCCGGGCGTCACCGTCCGCCTGTCAGATACACCCGGCGGCTCAAGAATGCCCTCCGCCGCCCTCGGCCAGCACAATGACTACGTCCTTCGCGGCATCCTCGGCCTCTCCGATGACGAGGTTAAAGTGCTACAGGACACAGGGTCTCTGACATAGGGCGAGGCAGCAGGCACGTCACGAAACCACAAAGGCAGAAAGGAACAACGATGACATCTGGGAATGCGAACGGCGCCGGCGCGCTCGATGGCGTGCGCGTGCTTGACCTCGGCGGGCTGCCATCCATGTACGCCTCCAAGCTCCTCGCTGATTTCGGGGCGGACGTCATCCTCATCGAAGGGCCGGACGGCGACGCGAGCCGCCACATGCCGCCCTACGCCGCAGGAGAGCCCGGCCCGGAGCGCAGTCTCGTTTTTCATTCGTTCCATTCCAACAAGCGCAGCGCCGTCGTGGACATCACAACGGACGAGGGGCGTGCCGCAGTCCGCCGCCTCGCCCAATCCGTTGATGTCATCCTGGAAACGAACTCCCCCGGCTACATGGACGAGATCGGCCTTGGTTTCGAGAGTCTGCGCGCCGACAACCCCGGCCTGATCCTCTGCTCCGTCACACCCTACGGCCAGACCGGGCCCTACGCCTCCTACAAGGGCACGGACCTCCATGCCGAGGCCATGGGCGGCCTCATGCTCCTGCAGGGCGACCCTGACCGCCGGCCCGTCATGTCGCCCTCCTTCCTCGGCTATTCCGTCGGCGGCACGCACGCAGCCCTCGGCATCATGAACGCCCTGTTTGCGCGAGAACATTCCGGCCGTGGCCAGCGTGTGGACGTTTCCATGACGGAGGCCATCGCGAACATCCTCTTCATCGTCGCGCAGTTCGGCTACAACAGCACCGTCGCGGAACGCCCCGGCACGGGCGGCGGGGGCGGAACCGGCGTCTTCGAGTGCTCCGACGGCTGGATCGGCTTCTCTCCCATCCAACCCAACCAGTTCATGTCGTTCGCGCAGTGGACGGGCAACGAGATCATCCAGGACGAGATGTTCCGGGAACTCACCGTCCGCCAGGAGAACAAGGACTTCATCAACGAGATTGCAGTGGAGTTCTTCTTGACCAAGACCGTCGCGGAGGCCGTGGACGAGGCACAGGCGCGCCGCATTCCCGCCGCGCCCGTCAGTTCTCCCGCCGACCTTGCCCAGAATCCCCATCTTCTCTTCCGCGACTATTTCCAGGACGTGACGCATCCGGTTCTGGGCGACTACAAGCTCCCCGGCCCCGCCGGTCGCCTCAGCGAGACGCCCTGGTCGTTGCGCCGTCCCGCCCCAACGCTCGGACAGCACACGGACGAGGTGCTTGCGGAGGCAGACACCGCCTCGCCATCGACACCCGCAGCGCCCATCATGGCCAACCCCGGCAATGGACGCCTGCCGATGGACGGCGTGCGTGTCACGGACCTGACGCGCATCTGGGTCGGCCCGTACGGCACGCGGCAGCTTGCGGACTTCGGCGCGGACGTCATCAAGATCGAGTCCTCACTCTTTGATCCCGCGTCGCGCATCACCGGCATCCTGCCCATGCACCCGGAACTGAACCGCAACAAGATGAGCATCACTGTGGATCTCCACTTCGAGGAGGGGCAGGACATTGTCCGCAAGCTGGCGGCGACAAGCGACGCCGTCGTTGAGAATTACGCCGCCGGCGCGCTCTCCCGCTGGGGTCTGGACTACGAGGGCATCCGCGCCGTCAAGCCGGACATCGTCTACATGAGCATGCCCGGGTGGGGCAGCACCGGCCCGTTCGCCTCCCACGTGCTGTTCGGACTACAGGCGCAGACCGCATCCGGCGTCACCTATCTCTGGGGGCATCCGGAATCGCCCCCGTCCCTTCGCTGCGGCGTCTATTACGCCGACTTTTTCGTCGGCGGCCTTTCCGGCTACATGCTGCAGACCGCGCTGTATCACAAGCTCAAGACCGGCCAGGGGCAGCGCATCGAGGTCTCGCAGGTGGAGGCGCAGGCCAACGCGCTCGGCGTGCCGCTGCTGGACTACGTCATCAACGGCATCAACCAGGAGCCGACGGGCAACCGGCGCGAATACGCCGCACCACATGACGCCTACCCCTGTGCCGGAGACGACCGCTGGTGCGTCATCGCCTGCCACACGGAGGAGGAGTGGCAGGGCCTCGTGCTGGGCATGACTCCACCCAACCAGAACCCGCCGGAGTGGACGCAGGACCCGCGTTTCGCCACGTTGGAGGCGCGTCTCGCCAACCGTGAGGCCCTCGATGAACTCATTTCCGAGTGGACGAGGAGCCTGACGCCACGGCAGGTCATGTTGACGCTGCAGAAACACGGCGTGCCCGCCACCGCCGCTCAGAACACGGAGGAGGTCTACTACGATCCCGCCATGAACGCGCGCGGCTACGTTGTCACCGTGCCGCACGAGGAACCGCAGTGGGGCAACATCGGCCACGCCTCATACGGCGCGAAGCTTGAGGACACCCCCGGCGCAATCCGCATGGGCGCTCCTGCGCTCGGCCAGCACAACGACTACGTCATGCGTGAACTGCTCGGCCTCAGCGAGGCGGACATCAAGGAACTGATCGAGGGAGGAGTCCTCGTCTAGCATGTGAAGGGAACATGCCCTTCGCCGGTGCTCTGCGCGGCGCTTTCAACCCAGCACGACCATTCCCTGTGCGCCTCAAGGTAGAGTGCGTAATCGTCTCCCGTAGAGAGATAACTGGCTTCCAGGCGGAGATGGAGGTCGCGAGCAGAATTGACCTGTTCGCGGAGCCAGGCGTTCCCCATGCGGGTATTCTTCTGAATGTCTATGAGGTATCCCTGGATACGTTCGTGTGGTATCCAGCACCCGTCATCGCTGTCTTCTGCATCACCCTTCGTTCGAAAGGCTTAGACGCCTGCGGCTCCCTCTATTTGCGTCACCCTGTGAGCAGTCTCATACGGAGCGCCGTAGCATGACGGGCCGTAGACGATTATTGTGCCTACTGTGATGTCTGCAGGATCAAAGTCGGTGAGCCATGTCATCGTGTCAAGGCACGTTATCTTGGGCTCCATGCTGCCCGTGCAAAGGAAATCGGTCGTCGACGTGTTTCCGTGGAGGAGAAGCGGCCTTCGTTTCTCTTCCAGTTCGGCAATCTCAGCATCCAGGTCCTCAAATAGCTCGCGCATTCCGGAGGCCCCGGTGCTCCAACGCTCATATGCCTCTTCGGCCTCAGTTGCAAGCCTCTGAATTCGCCGGAGTTCACTCCGGGCATCCTCTATAGGGGCGACAACCTCCAGCAGTCTCACGTTTTCCTCTTCAAGGGCTATGCTGTCGCTGATCAATGCCGTGTGCTCTGCCAGGAGTTCAGCGCCGGAGTCTTGCAGTTCTCTGTGGGAAGCCAGGAGCCCTGTGTATGCATCTTCCTTCTCTTGCAAATCGTCTTGCAGGAGACGAATCTGGCTGTTGGCCTGCTCAAGGTCGTCCCTGGTTTCCTCGAGATCCGCGCCGAGCCGGGATACCTGCATGAACAGGTAGAACCCTCCAATACCGACGGTGATGACCAAGAGAGTTCCAACACTCGCTGCCGCATATTTCCACATTGTGGTACCCCTTCGTCGCAGAGACCGGGCAGTGTGCCTGATCACCCACATCCCCCGCGCAGAACCTGCCCGTTCACCCTGAGCCTGTCGAAGGGCGAAGGTGAACCCCCTACATGAACTCCTCGAGCCGCTGGATGTTCCGCGGATTATCCACCTCGTTGCCCTTCTGTATGCCGGCGTAGTACGCAAACAACTGCACCGGCAGCGCGGTCACCAGCGGCAACAGGGCCTGCGGCGTGTCCGCCGGGATGAAGATGGGGTGATCCACGATCGGAGCGAGTTCCTCATCGCCTTCCGTCAGGATGGCCGCCACCACGCCCCCATTGTCCTTGAGCAGCCTGACGGAAAGCGCCATGCGTCCATACTCAGGGCCCTGCGGCGCGATGGCAAAGGCGGGCGTCTCATCCCCGTTGACGAGGGCGATGGGGCCGTGAATGAGCTCTGATCCCGGGTAGGCGGTGGCATGGATATAGCCAAGCTGGATGAGCTTCCAAGCGCCCTCCGCCGCCACCGGGTACAGGCGTCCATGCGCCAGGAACAGCGCGTCACGTCGCGTTGAATAGCGCGTGGCAATCGCCGAGGGCAGAGAGGGGTCTTCGAGAATCCGATTCGCGTACCCGGACAGCTTGCTGAGTTCATTCAGGCGGCCGGGCACGGACTCCGCCGCGTCATTTCCCCGAACGAGAGCGAGATGCATCGCTATCAGGTAGAAGGTGAGCACCGAGGAGGTGAACGACTTTGTGGACGCCATTCCCACCTCGCGTCCACAACGCAGCGGCACCACCGTGTCGGCCATCAACGCCCCGGTTGAATCCTCGTCATTCGTCACCATGATGGTCGGGCAGCCTAACTCGCTGGCCCGGGTCATCGCGCCCAGCGTATCCAGCGTCTCCCCGGATGCTGTCACCGCGATGAACAGGGTTTTGGGGCCAAGCTCAAAATCGCCAAAGACAATCTCAGAACCCACATCCACCTGGCATGGCAGATCAGTGAGTTCTTCGATATAGAGTCGACCGGCATCCGCCGCGTGCAGCGACGAACTCGAACCGCTGAGCACCACGCGTTCAGCACCCTCCAGCGCGTCCTGGATCGAGTCGAGTTCCTCCATCCGGAGAGACAGCGTGTCGAAATCAACGCGGCCCCGCAGCGCGTCCGTCCACGCCTCCGGCTGCTCGGTGATCTCCTTGATCATGAACGTCATGTGGCCGCCGCGCGCCGCCGCCATCGGGTCCTCGGAGGGTGAAATTGATCGCTTGGAGATGGGGACGCCGGCCATGAGTGTCTTGAATTCCACCCCCCGCGGCGTCACAATCGCCATCTCACCTGCGGCCAGGAACGCAATCCTGTCCGACACGCTTGTCAGCGGTCCCGCCTCGCTCGCCACGAAGGCCTCGTTGTGCCCCCATCCCACAACGAGAGGGCTCGCATAACCGCTGCGCGCCGCCACGATGGTCTCCGGCTCTTCCGCCCGCGCCGCCACCACAGCCAGCGTTCCCTGTGTCCGCGCCATAGCCGCTCGAACGGCGGTCTCCAGACTCGCCTCCGCGCCCGCCATCGACAGTTCCTCATCGATCAGATGCGGAATCACCTCCGCGTCGGTCGTCGAGACAAAACGATGGCCGCGACCCCGCAGCTCCATCTTGAGTTCAACATGGTTCTCAACGATGCCGTTCGTGACGACGGCGACCAGACCATGGCGGTCCAGGTGCGGCTGCGCGTTCTCAGTCGTCACCGCGCCGTGCGTTCGCCATCGCGTATGCCCCAGGCCCATGTGGCCGAGAGGCGGCTCTTCGGAGAGCGCGCCCTCCAGCACATCGAGTCGTCCAACGGTTTTCACGGCGTTGAAGTAACCGTCCGGGTCGCGAACGGCGACGCCAACACTGTCATAGCGCCGGTCTCTCACCTCCGAAAGGGCCTGCAGGAGGACCGGCACGGCCTCCCGAACACCGACGTAGCCAACGATGGCGCCCATAGACGTCCCTCACCGCCCCGCGCGCTCTTCAGCGTTTTGTGTGTTCTGCGCGCTGCCCTCATAGTATCCGCGCATGTGCTCAGGCAACAGGCCCGCAATGGCCTGCATGATTTCGTGCGTCGCGCGTTCAGACCGATCGTCCGCTTTGGATTCCGCCAGTTCGGAGAAGTCCAGCAACTTGCCGATGCGCGCCGTGAAGCGCGGTCTGCGAGCAACGAACGCGGGGTTGTGCCCCAGTCCCGCAAGACCCTCGATCCCCACGGGAAGAACCGGCGCGCCCGTCGTCACGGCCAGGAACCCCGTACCCGGCCGGGCGTGACTCAGTCGTCCATCACGGCTCCGCGTCCCCTCAGGAAACATCCCGATTGCCCCACCGCCGCGCAGGTACTCCCTCGCTGTTCTCAAAGCTCCCCGATCAAGCCTGCCCCGGGATAGTGGGATCAACCCCCACGTCCGCACCAACCACCGGGTGACGGCATTGCCCTCCGTCACGAGTTCCCGCTTCGCCAGGAACCGCACCGGCCACGGCATGATGACGCCGATCAGCGCCGGATCCATGTTGTGCGTGTGATTCACGGCCACGATCACCGGCCCGGTTGGCGGCACATTCTCGCGTCCATGAACCGTCACACGCGATCCGATCCGAAACGCCCCCGCCGCGCCGGAATGCAACAGCTTTGACATGAGTGACTGTTTTTCCATCACGCAACTATAGTAGACGCTGTGCGTCTGTCCCTTCCCCCTCAACGGGGGAAGGTCAGGATGGGGGTGAAAGAAATGACATCCGACGGCGATCACGGAGTGCTGGACCACATCGACCGCGATGAGGTCGTGCAGTTGATGAAAGACCTGCAGAGCTATCGCAGCTTTTCCGGCAACGAGACGGAGGTCATGCGATTCCTTGCGGGCTGGTTCGATGAGCGCGGCCTGTCCACCGAGCTTATCGACGTGTCCGATGAGCCCGGCCGCCCTGATCTGGTCGTTCGCATCCCTGGCAGCGGCGGCGGCTCGTCTCTCATGCTCAACGGCCACCTGGATATCGATCCCGTCCCGCTCAACTACCCGCTGGATCCCTGGGACTGCCACGAGGAGGACGGACGCCTCACCGGCCACGGTCTCGTCAACATGAAGGCCGGCGTTGCCGCCGCAGCTGCAGCGACCGTTGCCGTCCACCGTTCCGGCGCGCAACTCCGGGGCGACCTGCTCTTCACTGGCGTGGTTGGCGAGCTGCAGGGCGGCGTGGGTGTCTACGACCTCGTTCAGCGGGGCATCGGCTGCGACTACACCATCATCTGCGAGCCGTCGTTCCTGGATGTCCGCACCATGCACTCCGGCGCATGCCAATTCGTCATAACGGTCACGGGCTCCTCCGCGTGGATCGGGATGTTGCACCGCTCCGAGTACGTCAACGCCGTCAGCGTCATGGCGGACGTGGTCAAGGCGCTGGACGACGTGGAGTTCTCCGCGCAGCCGCACCCGGCCACCCCCGGCCTGCCCCGTATGGTCATCGGCGCAATCAACGGCGGCGTCGGAACCGATTTCCTCAAGTGGCGCGCGTCCTACGTGGCGGACTACTGCGCGATCATCATTGAAGTGCGCGGCGTGCCCGGACAGGACTGGGGGCAGACGCAGGCCGACATCGACAAGGTTCTGGAGGGTGTTCGCGCCGCCAACCCGGGCGCAGTTATCGAGATTGCCAGCCCCCCTGCGACATACACGGACGATTGGCGCAGCATGAAAGTGCCGGGGCACGGCATTGATACGCCAATCGACCATATGCTGCCCCAAACAGTCGCGCGGCGGCATACGGACGTCACGGGAAACGCGCCTGAGCGCATCGGGCCGCAGGACCCCGGCTCCTATGCGTGGACGGACGCCGGCTGGTTCGAACGAGGCGGCTCCGTGCCCGTCGTCTACGGCCCAACGTCCAACACGGAGCGCACCATAGCAATCGACAATGTGCTCACGGTCGCCCGCGTTCTCGCTCTCACCGCAGGGGACATCTGTGGCTGACACGCCCGCGTTTGACACGCGCCCGCTAGAATAGTTAACGAATTCACATGCCTGACAATATTCTTATAGCGGTCGCATGGCCGTATGCAAACGGAGACCTCCACCTCGGGCACATTGCCGGTGCGTATCTGCCCGCGGACATCTTTGCCCGTTTTCACCGCATGAGGGGCAACAACGTCCTCATGGTGTCCGGCTCGGACGCCCACGGCACGCCCATCACTCTCCGCGCCGAGGCCGAGGGCGTCTCTCCCCGCGAGATACACGACCGTTTCCACCAGGGTTTCCTGGAGTCATGGGAGGGGCTTGGCATCTCCTGGGACCTCTACACGACCACCGAAACGGAGAACCACTACCGCATCGCGCAGGACTTCTTCAGGCGGTTCTATGAAAAGGGACTGCTGTATGAGACGGTCAGCGAGGTTCCGTACAGCCCGTTCCAGAAGCGCTACCTGCCTGACCGCTACATCAACGGCAAGTGCCCCCACTGCGACTATGACAGCGCGCGCGGCGACCAATGCGACCTCTGCGGGCGCACGCTCGATCCCCGTGAGTTGATCGATCCGCGCAGTTCCCTTGACGGCGGAATCCCGGAATTCCGCGAGCGGACACATTTCATGATGAAGTTCTCCGAGTACGGCGACAGCCTCCTGGAATGGCTCAAGGACAAGAACCATTGGCGGCCGCAGGTCCTGAACTTCACGACAGGCTTCCTGGAACAGGGCCTCAAGGACCGCGCCTACACCCGCGACCTTGATTGGGGCATCCCCGTTCCGCTCGATGGCTGGGAGGACAGGCGCATCTATGTCTGGTTTGAGGCCGTCATCGGCTACCTCTCCGCGTCCGTGGAGTGGGCAAAAGAAATCAAGGGCGATCCCGAGGCGTGGCGCGCGTGGTGGGGGGCTGACGCCAAGCCGTACTACTTCATCGGCAAGGACAACATCACCTTCCACACCATCATCTGGCCCGCCATGCTCATGGCCTACGGCGAGGATCTCGCCCTGCCGGAGGACGTTCCCGCCAACGAGTTCCTGAACCTGGAGGGCTACCAGCTCTCCACCAGCCGCAACTGGGCCGTCTGGGTGCCGGAATACCTCGCCAACTATGACCCGGACGCCCTCCGCTACGTGCTCTCTGCCAATATGCCGGAGACCTCAGACTCCGAGTTCACGTGGCCCGACTACATTCGCCGCGTCAACAACGAACTCGTCGGCACGTACGGCAACCTCGTCCACCGCACCCTGACGTTCCTCCAGCGATTCTTCGACGGCGTTGTGCCTGACGTTCAGCCGGATGAGGCCGGAGCCCGGCTGCTCGCACGGGTCGATGAGGCGCTCGAACAAGCAGCCGCCGAGATTGCCGCCTGCCGCTTCCGCGCCGGTCTTGGCGTCGCCATGAGCCTTGCGCAAGAGGGCAATCGGTATCTCGACGAGCGCGCGCCGTGGCGCGCCATCCGTGAGGATCGCGACGATGCCGCCCGCACGATCGTCACCATCCTTGGCATCATCAGCGGCCTCAAGACCCTGCTCGCCCCCTACCTGCCCTTCAGTTCCCAGCGTCTCCATGAGATGCTCGGTCTTGAGGGCGGCGTACAGGACGCGGGGTGGACCGCAACGTCGCCGAAGGCAGGCGCGCATTTGCCGCAGCCGCAGGCCCTTTTTGCCAAACTTGATGAGGAACAGGTGCTCGCGCGGGAGATGGCCAATCTCGGCGTGGACACAGAAAATTCCACGACCGCATAAACTAGTGCGGTAATCACACGAGATATCACTTTGACTGACACGACAACCACCAAACACCCGTCCTTTCTTGAGATCATCGAGCCGGACATGGCGGAGGTGGAACGCCGCCTCCGCACCATCGGCGAGGATGATTTCCCCTGGCTCGATGAGCTGCTCCGCTACATCCTCGCCACCCCCGGCAAGCGCGCCCGCCCCGCCGTCACGCTCCTCGCGGGGCACCTCTTTGACTTCGATCCGGACGTGCATATCTCCATGGCCGTCGCGGTCGAACTGCTGCACACGGCCTCCCTCGTCCATGACGATTCGGTCGACAAGGCGCCGATGCGCCGCGGCGTCGCAACCATCAACGCCCAGCATGGCGACGCCGTTGCCCTTCTTTTGGGCGACTACCTGTTTGCCAGCTCCGCCGAGATGGTCTGCGCCACCAACAACGTGCGCGTCATCACCCTTTTCTCGCGCACACTGCGGCTTCTTGCCGACGGCGAGCTCCGCGAGATCCAGCAGGCGTTCGATTGGACCGGCGGACAGGAAGAGTATTGGGCGCGCGTGGAGCGCAAGACGGCATCACTGTTTACGACTTCGGCTGTCTCAGGCGCGGTGCTTGGAGGCGCGACGGAGACCGAGATCGACGCCGTCACTGATTACGGCATGAGCCTCGGCACTGCCTTCCAGGTGGTGGACGATATCCTTGATCTTCAGGGCGATGCCTCTGAGGTCGGCAAGCCCATCGGCTCGGACCTGCGCGGCGGCATCCTGACCCTACCCGCCTTGCTGTATCTCGCCGACCACCCGGAACTGAACGAGACGGGCCCGTTCGCCCGCCTGCGAGATGAACGCGACACCTTGACGGAGGAGGACAGGGAGCACTGCGTCGAAGAGGCGCTGGAACTCATCCGTGATTCAAACGCCGTCGAAAACTCGTATGCGCTCGCCAACCTGCTCGCCGATCGCGCCCGCAAAGCTCTAAGCAAGATCGACCGCCCCGCCAACCCCGCCCTCCAATCCCTCATGGACATCATCGACTTCGTCGTCCAACGCCACTCGTAACCCCCGTTGCTCGCGGTACACTCACCCCATGACCAGCAACGCCGGGGGACAACAGAACACCGTCGTTTACGCCGATAACCTGGACTACCTGCGCGCCATGCCGGACGGCATTGTTGACCTCATCTACATCGATCCGCCCTTCAACACCGGCAAGACGCAGTCGCGGGAATCCATCCGAACTGTGCGCGACGAAGAAGGCGGCGACCGCGTCGGGTTCCAGGGACGGCGCTACCGCACCGAGCACGTCGGCAGTTCCGAATACCAGGACGCCTTTGATGACTACCTTGCATTCCTTGAGCCGCGCCTGATCGAAGCCAAGCGCGTCCTCAAGCCCAATGGCTCGTTCTTCCTGCACGTCGACTACCGCGAAGTCCACTACTGCAAGGTGCTGCTCGACGAGATATTTGGGCGTGACTCTTTCATCAATGAGATCGTGTGGGCCTACGACTACGGCGCGCGGTCGAAGTCGCGATGGTCCACCAAACACGACAACATCCTCTGGTACGCCAAAGACCCATCCGACTTCACCTTCAACTACGAGGAGATGGACAGAATCCCCTACATGGCGCCAGGTCTGGTCAGCAAAGAAAAGGCCGCGCGCGGCAAGACGCCCACTGATGTTTGGTGGCACACCATCGTTCCCACTGCTGGCAAGGAAAAGACAGGCTACGCCACTCAAAAACCCCTCGGCATCCTTGAGCGCATCGTGAAGGTCCACTCCAACCCGGGAGACCTCGTCCTGGACTTCTTTGCGGGCAGCGGCACGACCGGCGAAGCCGCCGCAAAGCACAATCGTCGTTTCATTCTCGTGGACAACAGTGCCGAGGCCATCCGTGTCATGGCCAAACGGCTAACTCCGTACAACCCCCAGTTCGAAGGCTGCGACGGCATCACTAACGTCGCCTGAACCTACCCCGCCCCCGCCACTACGATGGTGAATTCTCCTCGCGGCTTCTCAAAGTGAGCGATAGCCTCCGAAACCGTCCCCCGGAATATCTCCTCGTGCAGCTTGGTCATCTCCCGCCCGATGACAACGTCACGGTCGCCCAGCACCTCCAGCAGCGCCTCCAGCGTCGCGATGATGCGGTGCGGCGACTCATATAACACGGTCGGCCACGCCTGCTCTGAGATGGCCTCGATCATCCGGCGGCGCTGCCCTGCCCTCCGTGGCAGGAATCCGAGGAACGTGAACTTGTCGGCCGGCAGCCCCGCGACGGACAGCAGCGCGGCGATGGCCGTCGGGCCGGGGATCGGCGTCACCGTGTGCCCCGCCTCAGCCGCCGACCTCACCAACTGCGCGCCCGGGTCGCTGATCAACGGCGTCCCCGCCTCACTCACGAGCGCGATGCTCTTGCCCTCATCGAGCTCCGCGAGCAGTTGCGGGATCCGCCGACGCACGTTGGCATCAAACAGGCTGACCATCGGAACGCGCAACTCATGCCGTGTCAGCAGCTTGCGCGTCGTGCGCGTATCCTCAGCCGCAATCAGGTCGACCTCTCCCAGCACGCGCAGCGCCCGCGCCGAAATATCCTCCAGGTTCCCAATCGGCGTCGCCACCACGTACAACACGCCGCCGGATTCGTTTGAGTCCGTCATCACCAAGCAAGCATAAACCGATGGCGTCTAACGCTGTCGGGGGTCGAGGAAATCCCGCACCCCGTCCCCGATGAGCGCCACACAGAACACCAGGGCCGTCAGCGCGAGTCCCGGGAAGATCGTCAACCACGGCGCGGCCTCCAAAAATCCCTCCGACCCCTCCTTCAGCATCCGTCCCCACGACGGGTCGGGCGGCGGCACGCCCAGCCCCAAAAAGCTCAGAGCCGCCTCCGTCAGCACCGCGCCCTCCATGAATCCCGTGGCGTGGATGATGACGGGCGTGATGGAATTCGGCAGCACGTGCCGCACGACGATCCGCATTGGACTCCCGCCCAGTGATCTCGCGGCCATCACGTACCCTTCTGCCTTGACTGCCAACGCCTGCGCCCGCGCGATGCGCGCCACCTGCGGCACGAACGCCACGACGATGCCGATGATCACGCTGACCGGCGACGGTTCAAGCACAACGACGAGCAAGAGCGCCATCAACAGGTGCGGGAACGCCATCAGCGCGTCGATGAACCGCTGGATGACCAGGTCGGCTATCCCGGACGCGTAGGCGGAGATGATTCCGATTGTCGTGCCGATCACCGTCCCGGCCAGCACGGACACCAACCCCACCATCAGTGAGATCCGCGCGCCGTACAGAACGCGGCTGAACACGTCCCTGCCGAAGCGGTCCGTGCCAAAGAGGTGCTCCGTGGACGGCGCGAGCAGGCTATTGGCTTCGTCATGCGCGAGCGGGTCGAAGGGCGCGAGCTGTTCCGCGAATATGGCCGCCAGGCCCATTGCGATGAGCGCCGCGAGCGCGGCAGCGCCAACGGGGTAGCGCCTAACCGCCCGCGCGGGTCTAGTCGCGATACGTGATGCGTGGATCAAGTACGGCATACAGCACGTCGATGACCAGGTTGACCGTCAGCATGATGAACACGAACAGCGTGGCGTAGGTCTGCACGACGGGGTAGTCGCGATCCGAAACGGCATCGACGATGCCGCGCCCGATCCCCGGCAGCCCGAAGATCGTCTCCATCACGACCGCCCCGCCCAAAAGAGCTCCCACCTGTATCCCCGCCACGCTCAGCACGGGAATCAAGGCATTCCGCAGCGCGTGGCGCACCAGGACGATCCTCTCCGTCAGCCCCTTGCTCCGCGCCGTGCGGATAAAGTCCTGCCCCAGCACGTCCAGCATCCCCGCCCGCGTCATGCGTGTCAGGTACGCCGCATAGCCCCAAGCGAGAATCACAACCGGCAAAGCCATCAATTGTACGTGACGCACGGGGCTTTGCCAGACGTGGTCATAGATGACGGGAGGCGACCACCCAATCAACAAGACCAGGGCTATCAATGCCAGCAGGGCGATGAAAAAACTCGGCACGGCCTGCCCGCCGATGGCGAACAGCCGCACAAGGAAATCCATCCACCGCCCCTGCCGCACCGCGCCCGCAATCCCGACCGGAATCGCAATCGCCGCCGCGAGAACCATCGTGTAGACCGCCAGTTGGAGCGTTACCGGCAGCTGTCGCGCGACGAGCGACGATATCGGCGTGCGGTTGACGAACGACCTTCCTCCAAAGTCGCCCGTCGCCACGCTCCACAGCCACGACCCGTACTGAGCGATCAGCGGCTCATCCAGCCCCAGCTCTTCTCGCACGCGCTCCACCTGTATGGGGTCATGCGCCACCTCGCCGGACCCGCCCAGCACCACGTCCACCACGTCGCCGGGCAGCACGCGCAGGATCGCAAAGATGACGATCGACGCAATCAGGAGCGTCGGAACGAACAGCGCAAGCCGCAGCCCAATGTATCGGAGCATGACAACAACCTAACGCATCGGCGGCGCGTCGGGTTGGCGATTCGCCCTACAACAACTGCGCCACCGCCGCCCCGGCGATGGCCGTCACCACCACAACCAGCCACGGCGGCGCCTTCCAGAATGCCAGCAGCGCGAACGCTGCGGCGGCCACAGCAAAGTCCGCCGGTGTCTCGATGGCGCTGGTCCAGAGCGGATCGTAGAGCGCCGCCAATAGCAACCCCACCACCGCGGCGTTCACGCCCATCAGCGCTTGGCGCACTCGGGCGACGCCACGCAGCCGCTCCCAGAACGGCAGCACGCCCGGCACGAGCAGGAACGACGGCGTGAAGATCGCCGCCAACGCCAGCAGCCCGCCGCCCCACGCCGGCGTCAGACCGTCCACCGACGCGCCGAGATACGCCGAGAACGTGAACAGCGGCCCCGGGACCGCCTGCGCTGCGCCGTATCCCGCCAGGAACTCGTCGCTCGTCACCCATCCCGGCGGCACAACCTCCGCCTCGATGAGCGGCAGCACCACGTGGCCGCCGCCAAACACCAGCGACCCCGTCCGATAGAAGCTGTCCACCACGTCGACGGCCAGGCTATCCGTCAGTCTGCTCGCCAACGGCAGGGCGGCCAGAAGGATGAGGAATGCGATGAGCAGCACTGCCGCAGAGCGCGTCTCGCCGCTTGAGACCGCATCGCCGTCCGCTCGCGGCTCCGGCGGCTTGAGGACAATCAAACCGAGCACGGCCCCGCCCGCAATCACCACCAACTGCGCCGCGATGCCTCCTGACAAGAGCAGCGCGGCCGCGGCAACGACGGCGATGGTGATGCGCGTCCGGTCCGGCGTCAGCGTTCGCCCCATCCCCCACAGCGCCAACGCAACGACGGCCACGGCAACGATCTTGAGCCCGTGCAGCCAGTCGGCGCTCTCCTGCGCCCCCAACTCCTGCACACCGTACGCGAACAGGATCAGCGCCAGCGCGGAGGGCAGCGTGAAACCCAGCCACGCCGCAAATCCGCCCAGCAGTCCCCCGCGCTTGATCCCAACGGCCATACCGAGTTGGCTGCTTGCCGGGCCCGGCAGGAATTGGCACAGCGCGATCAGTTCCGCGAACGTGCCCTCATCCAGCCACTTGCGGCGAACGACATATTCCTCGCGGAAATACCCGATATGCGCGATCGGCCCGCCGAACGACGTCAGCCCCAAGCGCCCCGCAACAAGAAAAATCTCCCAGAACCGTGCCATAACTGGCTGAATCGTAAGTGAACACACTCACTCACGTCATTCCCGCGAAAGCGGGAATCCAGAACTCGGAGCGCCACCCAACCCTGACCGCGAACCAATAGCCGTTACGCAGTAACCCACACCGTTGCGAAATCCGTGTGGGTGTGGCCGTCCTCCGGCGGGATCACCAAGCCCTTCACGTACGTCCGATACGGCACCACCTGCACCGTCCCGGCAATGGGCACTACGTACGTTTGCTCCCGCACCACGTAGCTCTCCAACTCCCGCCACGCCGCCACGCGCTGCCGATGCGTCCGCGTCGCCCGCAGTTCCTCGTACAAGAGGCTCACGTGCGCGTCCTCATGCTTGGCGTAAGCGTCGGGGAAACGGCTGTACACGCCGTAGGCCGCCTCCGTGCCCTCCGGTATCGGCGACGTGAAGTTGGAGCCGGGCTGGGAATCATAGTCGAGGCTCACCCGCCCGCGATTCCACTCGGCCTCGTCCACCAGCTGTATCTGAAGATCGATGCCGAGCCCGGCAAGCTGGTTGTGGAGAAACTCGCAGCGCGCCGTCAGCCGCGCCCGGCACAGGTAGTCCATCTCGAAGCCGTCCCCGTAACCCGCCGACTCCATCAGCGACAGCGCCTCCGCTCGACGCTCCTCCAGCGCCCCTCGATTGAACCGCTGCCACGTCGTGAAATCGGCCGACGTGAACGGGTTGGCGGGGCTGAACGTCGGCGAGATATAGCCGAACCCACCCAGCACCGTCGGAATCGCCGCCTCGCGATCGATCCACAGTGAGATCGCCTGCCGCACGTCCGGGTCCTGCCACGGCCCCTCGCGCAGCACGTTGAACCCAAGGCGGAACATCCCGCCCTGCATCTCCCCGTAGAAGACCTCGTCCGTGCCCAGCTGCTCATCGATGGCCGCCTTGCGCTCCTGCGTCAGATAGTGCCCCTCACCGCGCGCTCCCCCGTCGATGCGCCCCGTGCGAAACGCCGCGTCCATCGCCGTCGGATTGGGCATGATCACGTAGTCGATGCCGTCCAGGTATGGCAGATCGCCGCCCGCGCCGCGCTCCCAGTAGTCGTCATTCCGAACGACGCGAACAAGGCTGCCCGGCTCATAGCGGTCGAGTCGGAACGGCCCCGTGCCGACAACGCCGGCATCCAGCGGCCCCGCGCTGTATTCCCCGTCCTCGAACAGCGGCTCAAACACGTGCTTCGGATGGGCGATGCGCAGACGCGGGTTGGCCAGCACGGACAGATAGTGCGGGTTCGGCTCCGCGAGCGTCACGCGCAGTCGGTTGAACTCCAGGACTTCCACCGACTCGATCTCACCAAGCTCCCCGCGGAAATAGGCGGGCGCGCGGACCGGAACGCCGTCCGATTCCCATCCGTTCGCCGCCAGGTCGAACCAGAACTTGGCGTCCTCCGCCGTGAACGGCTCGCCGTCATGCCACGTCACGTCGCGGCGAATCGCGAACTCCCACTCGGTGAAGCCGGGATTCGCAAGCCAGCTCGACGCCAGGTCCGGGCAGGCAAGGTACATGTTCTCCCTGCACCGCCGCACCAGGTTGCCCGCGCCGAACAGCGCCCCGCCGACGTGATGCAGTGCGATGCTGGATGTCCGCATCGTGTCGAACGCCGCCGGCGGATCCCCCCGATTCGCCAGCGTGAGCACCCCGCCGTAGGTTGGAGTTTCCTCTCCCGGAATCGGAGACGAATCTGAGCGCGACTGTGGCGTCGCCGTGCCGCTGCCATTGCACCCAACCATCACGACACAACAGAGAATAAAAAGGGCAAACAACCTCATCTACACAGTATGAACGCCCCCGCTCACCCTGAGAGCCACCGCTCACCCTGAACTAAGTCCCCTCGCTCACCCTGAGCCTGTCGAAGGGCCGCCTCGCCTCCGTCATTCCGAGCCCCCATTCCGTCATTCCCGCCCCATTCGTCATTCCCGCGAAAGCGGGAATCCATCGGGACTGTCATTCCGAGCGCAGCCGAGGAATCTAAAGCGCCCTATCCGCCCAACAACTTCTTCACCAGCCGCTCGACGTCCTTGCCCTCTTTCGATTCCCGCAGCCAAGCGCGTATCTCTCGCCGCGCGATGGTCATCGTCAACTGTCTCCGCGTTGCTCCCGTAACTCGGCCAAGACGGTCTGAACGCCCTCAGCAGTCACCTCTCTCGTCTCCGCCCCGAAAGCGGAGACCCCCAGCATACAGTTCACATTTGATTGGGGGTCGTTAAGGGAGTCAGGCGGATTAACTACCAGTTGAATTGCCTCGATTCCTCTCCTGAAGGGGAGAAAAGTACCTCGACGCCGGGTTCTATAGGACCCCAATCACTCTCGACAATACCTTCCTGATCCAGATTCGCGCACACCCACACGACACACGTGGACGGACTGTCATCAGCCGGTGGTCGAAAGGCCAAGACGGCCAAAGCACCGGTGTTCTCTGGTTCTAGCAGGGCGTTTCCTACCCCGCCCCAGTCGACAGTCAGCACCTGAGTGCCGTCGCTCCGCAGAGACACTTTCTGGGGGTAGAGAGTTGCCCTCACTGCCGAGCTGTCATCATTGCTGGCCACTTCGACGATAAACTCTGCTTGTCGAGTCGCTTGTGGATAATCCTGCAATTCAGGTAGGAAACGGCGTGCTAAGTCACCGGGGATTTGGGGCCCTACTTCACCATCTCCCATCGCAAGAGTGTCGGAAGCGGACAACCTCTTTATCCACAGCGACGCCTCTCGCTCCAACTGTTTATCCAGCCATTCACGAAGGCTCGGCATAGTTCAGGGCTCCTATACGTCTGAGAAGGTCAAGGCGGTGAGGCTGCAAGTATTTTAGCCTCGGAAAATATGCTCCCGATGATAAGCAAGGAATTCAGGGGCGGGCCTTAGTTTCTCAGGGGGAGCGATGGGATGTCCATCATAAGCGGCGACGGTTTCGGAGAAGAATCTGTCGTTTGCAGGTAGATGGTTCTGTGACACGTGAACGACCAGATTATCGTCCAAAGTGATGAAGCCACGGTCGAAAGCCTTGTCATGCAGAACGGAAAGCAAAAGGCCGTTGCGGGGATTCATCCTGTTCTTTTCGTCGTCTTTCCATGGCACAATGTGGCTGGCAACAAGTAATTCAGTTTCTGCCAGTCCGGAGATGCAGCATCTGTAGTTGTAAGCAGTCATAACGGCTGCGCGGAAGAAATCTTGCCCAACTCGCTGCCTGCGGACTCCTTGCCGCTCTGTGACGCGACTCCCCTTCTCTTCTTCATCGATGTGAGAGACTTCGGTTTCGTCTATCAGCCCATGACTTTGTCGGGCAATCGTCGATTCCTCCACAAAGTTGTCCCAATTATTATGCATTTCGCTCCAGATCCCTCTGGCAGCTGCGGAGCCATTTCTCAGTCCACGCTGCGTGAGCTCCGGATCTAAGCTAGCGAAATTACCAAGTCGCATCGCAACAGCACTTGGTGTTCTACCAATAGCTTGCGCCACTCGAATCACCTCGTGGTTCTGCATGTGAAATTGGCCAAACGGAATGCGCCAGTAGAGATCAAGGACAATCAGAAATTCCTGCCTCGTCCAGCGACGTCTGAACGACAGAGTTTGTGAGCCCTCTAGATCCGACTCTTGACTGGCCATGGGCTAAGTATAGATGTGGCTCGTGGAATGCGCGAAACAGAAGAGGATTCCAGCACAGGCCGGAATGCACCATGTGGCCCGTAGTGACCACAAGAGAGACGCCCCTCCTCCCCCCATGTCATTTGTATGTCGGGATGCCGCGCAGATCGGCCAGCCTGCGTGGTGGGGAGGCTCAGACCGTAACGCAGTTACTCCAGCGTTCGCAGTTGCGGGAACAGCACCACCTCGCGGATCGTTGTCTGTCCCGTCAGGATCATCACAATCCGGTCGATGCCCAGACCGAGCCCGCCCGCCGGCGGCATCCCGTGCTCCACGGCGGTCACAAAATCCTCGTCAAGCCGGTCGAAGTCCTCGTCGCGGAACTGTTCGCGGTTCTCCTCCTGCGTTCGCAGCCGCGCCGCCTGCTCGATGGGGTCATTCAACTCCGTGAACGAGTTGGCAACCTCCATCCCGCCGATGAATCCCTCAAACCGCTCCACCAACCGCGCATCACCCTCCGTCGCCTTGGCCAGCGGGGTCATCTCGATCGGGTAGTCGAGCAGGAACGTCGGCTGAATCAGGCGCGGCTCCACGAGATCCCCGATCAGCTTGTCCACCAGCTGCGGCCATGAGGAGTCCTCCGCCGGGGTCAGCCCCCGCGCGCGCATGGCGGCGCGCAGCCCGTCCGCGGTTCGCATCTCCTCGTTCAGCAGGTCAATCTCGCTCCACTCGCGGATCGCGTCAATGAGTGGAAGCCGCCGCCACGGCGGCGTCAGGTCGATCTCCTGCCCGTCATACGTCACGGTCGACGCGCCGCGCGTCAGCACCGCGAGGTGATGGACCAGCGACTCCACCATCTCCATCACGTCCTCGTATGACGCATATGCCTCATACGACTCCATCGTCGTGAACTCGGGGTTGTGCGCCGCGTCGATTCCCTCGTTGCGGAAGATGCGGCCGATCTCAAATACCTTCTCGAACCCGCCCACCAGCAGCTTCTTGAGATTCAGCTCTGTCGCGATGCGCAGGAACAGCTGCCGATCCAGCGCGTTGTGCCTCGTGACGAACGGCGCGGCCATCGCCCCCGCCGCCACCGGCACCAGCACCGGCGTCTCAGCCTCGATGAACCCCCGATCTTCCATGAACCGGCGAATCGCGGACACAACCGCGCTGCGAACGACAAAGATGTCCCGGACCTCGTCGTTCGCCATCAGGTCCAGGTAGCGGTGCCGATACCGCTGTTCGACGTTGCGCAGCCCGTGCCACTTCTCCGGCGGAGGGCGCAGGGCCTTGGCCAGCACGGAATACGAGTCGGCCTGCACGGTGATCTCGCCCGTCCGTGTCCGATACAGCGCGCCGCTGACGCCCAGAAAGTCGCCTAGATCGAGGTCCCGGAGAGCCTGGTAGTCGTCCGTGCCGAGCCGGTCCCGGGCGAAGCTGACCTGGATATCCCCGCTGCCGTCCCGCAGCGTGGCGAACGTCAGCCGCCCCATGCCGCGGATGGTCATCAGCCGCCCAACGACGGCGACCTCTTGTTCCGTGGTCTCATCCGCCTCAAAGAGCGCCCGCGCCTCTGCGGACGTGTGGGTCCGCTGCGCGCGGCGTGGATAGGGGTCAACGCCCTGCTCGCGCAGCCGTTCCAGCTTGGCCAGCCGTGACTCAAAGTGGGCCTGCGCGGCCCGCGGCTCCTGTTCGTTACTCAACGGACACTATCGTGTAGCTAATCGTGCCGTTCGGAACCGAGACTTCCACCGTGTCGCCAACCTTGTGGCCGATCACGGCGCCGCCCACCGGGGACTCATTGGAGATGCGTCCATGCGCCACGTCCGCCTCCGTCGTGCCGACGAGCGTGTACGTGTCCTCTTCTCCGCCCTCGTCCCGCACCCTGAACCGCGTGCCGATTGAGATGCGCCCGTCCTCGGCATGGTGCTCGTCGATGATGACGGGATTCTTGAGGATGGACTCAAGCTCGAGGATGCGGCCCTCCACGAACGCCTGCTCAGTCTTGGCGTCCTCGTAGTCCGCGTTCTCCTCCGTGCCGGTCAGCTCCTTGGCGCTGTGCAGCCGCTCAGTGATCTCGATACGCCGCACGCTGCGCAGATGCTCAAGCTCGCTTTCCAGCTTTGCGAGCCCTTCGTGGGTGAGGTACGTTTCCTTCTGCGCCATGGCGGTGACTCCTTCTCGAAAACCCGGTACTAGTGAAGGTCATATATCTCTCTGTCTAGTAGTCTGCGGCCCGCCCCACCACCGTGATTCACCTGCCGATAGACCCTCACCGCATAGTGGCCGCGGCTATTCCGGGCGGCGCGTCCGTTATACTCGCGGCCTGTTGCCCATGTCAACCACGATGCCCCAGCTGAGACTCCGGCATGCGCAGCACGGAAATGACGCTGGGCGCGCCGTCCACGTCATGCGGAGACAGCCGCGCCACCACCACTTCATCTCCTCCCTGGATGTACCCCCGTGCCCGCGCTTCGGACAGCATGTAATCCAGCATCATATCCGTGTCGTCGTAGTGTGTGCCCCACTGCGGCTGAACGGCGTGCAGGAGCGCCATGCGCCGATACAAAGCACGACTGTCCGTGAACGCCAGAACCGGCGCGGTCGGACGCTCCAACGACAGCATCCGCGGCATGTAATCGTCAGGCGAAGAGACGATGAGCGCAGCCGCATCCAGGTCCGCCAGCAAGCTAACCATAGCCCGTGCGATCTTCCTGTCCTGCCCGTCCAGTCCACTATCCTCCGACGCCCGCCGCGATACCTCCAGGTATTCCTCGCTCCACTCGGCCTCGCGGATGATCCGGTCCATTGTCTGCACGGATTCCACGGGGTACGCGCCGATCGACGTCTCCGCGCTCAGCATCACCGCGTCCGACCCCTCGAGTACCGCGTTCGCCACGTCCGATGCCTCTGCGCGCGTGGGCCTGCGATTCCCGATCATCGACTCCAGCATCTGTGTCGCCACGATGACCGGCACGCGCCGCTGCGCGGCGCGATGCACCACCGTCTTCTGGATAACGGGCACACGCTCCGGCCCTAAATCAACACCCAGGTCGCCGCGCGCCAGCATCACGCCGTCCGAAACGTCCAGGATCGCGTCCAGGTTCTCAAGCGCCTCCGCCCGCTCGATCTTGGCGATGATCGACATCTGCGGCGCTCCCAACGACCGCAGGGTGTCACGGGTGGCCTCGATCTCCTCCGGCGTCCGCACGAACGACAGGGCGACGTAATCCACGCCCATCGTCACTCCCCGCGCAAGGTCTTCTCGATCCTTCTCTGTGGGTGACGTGACGCTGACGTTGACATCCGGCGCGTTGATTCCCTTGCGTTGGCCAAGCTCACCGCCATGCACGACAACGGTATGGATATCCGTGTCATCGCTTCGTACAACTTCCAGTTCCAGCACACCGTCCGCGATGAGAAGCCTGTCTCCCGGGCGAACATCCTGCGGCAGTCGGGGATGACTCACCCACACCTTCTCATCGGTGCCGTCCGGCCAGTCCTGCGTCGTCAGCACGAACGGATCGCCGTCCACCAGGATCACCGGCATGCCTCTTGCCAGCGTCCCCGTCCGCAGGCGCGGCCCTTGCAGGTCCTGCAGGATTCCTACGGCGCGACCCATCTCCTGGGCGATGCGGCGTATGAGGCGAACAAAGGCCTCGTGCTCATCCGGCGTCCCGTGTGAGAAATTGAGCCGCGCCACGTCGACGCCGGCCTCGATCAGTTCCCTCAGCGTCTGCTCATCGGATGTTGCCGGCCCAATTGTCGCGAGAATCTTGGTGCGGCGTACGTGGCGCTCACGCCGGTCAGATGGGACGTTCATGCCCCTAGAGGTCAACCGACAATTCGAGTCCCACCGGGCAGTGGTCCGAACCCATGACGTCGGACAGGATGTACGCATTGGAAACGCGGTCCATCAACTCCTGGTTCACAAAGAAGTAATCGATCCGCCACCCAACGTTGCGGTCACGAGCGCGGGTCATCTGGTCCCAGTAGGAGTAGTGGCCGTTCTCATCCGGCACGAATTTGCGGAACGTGTCGACATACCCGTTGCTGACCAGCTTGTCCATCCATTCCCGTTCTTCGGGCAGGAATCCGGATGTCTTCTGGTTTTCCCGTGGGCGAGCCAGGTCGATCTCGTGGTGCGCCGTGTTTACGTCGCCGCAGAAGATGATATTGAGGCCGGCCTTTCTCTCGGACTCGATGTGCTCAAAAAAGGCGTCATAGAACTTCATCTTGTAGGCAAGCCGCTCCTTTGAAGAGCGCCCATTGGGGAAATAGACGTTGTAGAGGACAAACTCGCCGTAATCGAGCCTCAGCACGCGCCCCTCATTGTCCCAGCTCCCATCGCCGAACGTGGTGGAAACGCCTTTCGGCGCAGCCTTTGTGTAGACGGCGACCCCGGAATAGCCCTTGCGCTCAGCAGACGCGAAATGGGCCTCATACCCGGCAACCTCCAGTACGGCCTTCGTGAGCTGGTCGGGTTGGGATTTCGTCTCCTGCATGCAGAGGATGTCCGGCGAGACATTCGACAGTATCGCCGGGAATTCACCCTTTCGATTAACTGCCCGCAGGCCGTTAACATTCCACGAAAGCAACGTCGTACTCATATCCGAATCATACCCCGACCCTCCCGCCTCCGTCATTCCCGCGAAAGCGGGAATCCAGAACCCCCCGTTCACCCTGAGCCTGTCGAAGGGTCGCACCCGGCCCTAACCAGCACGGGGGGTACACTATACCCACCGCCGTGACTGCCAAAGCTCGCCATATCCGCTATCTGATCATGCTTGCCGTATCCGCCCTCGCCGTCATACCGTTAGCCGCCTGTGCCTCAGACAGGCCGGACGACGCCGTCACCCTGCGTGTCTTCGCCGCATCATCGTTGACGGACGCGCTAACGGAGGCAACAGGAGCATTCGAAGCGGAGAACGGCAGCGTGATGGTTGAGACGCACTTTGCAGGCAGTTCACGGCTCCGCGCGCAGCTTGAGGAGGGCGCGGATGCCGACGTCCTCATCTCCGCAGACCCCCGCCACGTCGACGCAATCACTCATCTGCTCATGGAATCATCGATCACCACCGTCGCCACCAACGAGATGGTCGTTGCCCTCGCGGACTCCAACCAGGCAGTTCACTCACTTGAGGATCTTGCGGGGCCGGGCGTAAGCATCGTGATTGCGCTGCCGGACGTGCCGGCGGGACGTTACGCTCGCGCCCTGCTTGAAGACATGGCGCAGTTAGAGGGCTTTCCCGCCGATTTCGACGAGTCCGTGCTAGACAACCTTGTTTCCGAAGAGACCAACGTGCGCGCCGTCCTAGCCAAGGTGCAGTTGGGAGAGGCCGACGCCGGCTTTGTTTATCAATCCGACCTCCGTGATACGGGCTTGCGCTCGCTGACCATTCCCGGCCAGGACCCGGGCGATATCGCCTACGTGGGCGCGGCCCTGCGCAGTTCTCCGCATCACGACACCGCTCAGGCATTCCTGGACTTCCTCGTCTCCGACGCAGGCCGGCGAATCCTCGCCTCTCACGGATTCCTTGTAGCGGTAGAGGCAACCCCATGAACCGGCGCCCGTTCCCCGTCAGGCTCCCTCCCGGCGGCATCATCACTCTTATCTACATCGCGTTCATCGCGCTGCCGCTCATCGCCCTGTTCATCCGCGCGGTCTCTTCCTACAGCCTCTGGGACAGCCTGACGAGCGACATCACGCTCACCGCCCTGCGCCTTTCGTTGATCACCAGCCTGATCAGCATGATTATCGTGGTCGGAGCAGGCGTCCCCATCGCGCGCTATCTTTCCCGCCGCTCAGGTCCTTTCTCGCGCATCATCGATGTCCTGATCGACGTTCCCCTTGTTCTCCCACCCGTCGTGGCGGGCCTGGCCATGCTGATGGCGTTTGGGCGCATGGGAATCCTGGGCGACGCGCTTGATGCCGCCGGTATTCGGCTGCCCTTCACCACGACGGCCGTCATCCTCGCGCAGATATTCGTCTCCGCTCCATTCTTCATCCGCGCGGCCAAGCTCGGATTCCAGGCTGTGCCGCGAGAGCTGGAGGAGATTTCGCAGACCCTAGGCATCTCGCCGTGGCGCACCTTCTGGCGCATCGCAGTCCCGCTCGCGTGGCCATCCGTCGTGGGCGGCCTGGCACTATCATGGGCACGCGCCATCTCCGAATTCGGCGCGACAATCATGTTCGCCGGCAACCTTACCGGACGCACCCAAACCATGCCGCTCGCCATCCTGAGCGCCATGGAGAGCGATGTCGGCGCGGCACTCGCACTGGCCGTCATCCTCGTGGCCGCGTCAATCATCGTCTTGCTCGTGCTCGCCCTGGCCGCCACGCGCGCGGCTGTGCCCGCAGGGAGGCTCGAATGAGCGCGCGCGGGTGGATCCGACACCGGATTGGCGCGTTCTCGCTGGACGTGTCGTGGGATGTCGAGCCCGGAACCGTCACCGTGCTCTATGGCCCGTCCGGCGCGGGCAAGTCCCTGACACTCCGCGCCATTGCCGGCCTTGTGCGGCCCGACGAGGGACGCATCGAGCTGGACGGCACGGTCGTCTTCGACCACGAATCAAGCCTCTGGGTCCCCCCTCACAACCGTCGCGTCGGCCTCATGCCGCAGGAATACGGCCTGTTTCCGCATCTGACGGTGGCGGCCAATATTGCCTACGGCGCTCACAACCCCGACGCGCAAGCCCGCGCTGCAGAACTCACGCGCGCCCTTGACCTGCAGGAGCTACAGGAACGGCGAACCTGGGAACTGTCCGGCGGTCAACGGCAGCGCGTCGCCCTTGCCCGGGCGCTGGCGGCCCAGCCGCGCGTTCTGCTTCTCGATGAGCCGTTCGCTGCCCTCGATTCTGAGCTGCGCCGCGCCGTGCGGCAGGAGATCCGGCAGGTCCTCACCGCGTCTCGCGTGCCGGTGATCCTCGTGACGCATGACGCGGAGGAAGCGCTTGCGCTGGCCGACCACGTGCAGATCATCGACAACGGCCGCATCGTCGCAGAGGGCGATCCTGTCACGACGCTCCGTCAGCCGCCCGCCCCGCGCATCGCCCGGCTGGCCGGCGTGGAAAACCTCCTGCGGATGCGCGTCGCCCGCCTCCAGCCGGAGGACGGCGCGATGCTGTGCCAGACTCTCAGTAGCCCGTCCCTCACCCTCGAGACCCCGCTTGCCGAGGCCCATGAGGGAGACGTGGTCACCGTCGGCATCCGTTCCTCAGACGTCATCCTTGCCAACAGCGAACCGAAGGGACTATCGGCGCGCAACGTCTTTGCCGGAACCGTGACGACCATCGAACCGCGTTCACCCGGCCACGACGTCACAGTTGACTGCGGTGGTGGACTGTCCCTCGTTTCTCACGTCACGCGCCACGCCATCACCCAATTGGGCATAAGCGAAGGGGCGCAGATATGGGCCGTGGTAAAGGCGTCGAGCTGCTTCCTGCTGTCCGGTGAGTGACCGCCAACCGGCAACGTCCGCTAGGTGGCGGAGCTATGGGGAGAAACGTCCGGGTCAACCTGCCATTCGCTTTCCAGCAGGCGTCTGCGCTGCATCCGCAGCCGGATCACTTTCCACCAGAACAGAACCCCGCCCCCCGCCAGCGCCAACAGTGGAATGACGCCAAAGACGGCGCTGAGGTGGACCACGGTGTAGAGGGACGCGGTTTCGCGGAGCGGCATGTAGATGAAGATGATCACGCCCAACACGATCTTGATCGCGATCATGATGCCGACAAAGGCCCACGCGGCCGACCAATCGTCCTTCATGCCGCTCATACTACTCGCATCCGTCGCCGTCCGCACCCTCAACTCCAATTGACGAGCCTCTGGATACAGCCATATACTGAGATTTCTTGCGGCGGCACGGCCTCCGGGCCGTGGATACGCCCACATCTTCAACAATTTGTTGGCATGACGGGAGGTTAGGGCAGAGTCATGGCGAACCAGATGGGCAAGCGATACGGATGCGCGTCTTGCGGTGTCGAGGTGGTCGTTACCAAGGGCGGCGACGGCGACCTGAAATGTTGCGATGGCGAGCCGATGGCGCAGAAGTAGCGCCGTACCGGACGCCACCGGGAATTACCGGGCTACACATTAAACAACGCGCTCACCGTAGGAGGACAAAGATGGCAATCCAGCTTGGCAAGCGATACGAATGTGAGGACTGCGGAACACAGGTTTTGGCGACCAAGGCCTCTGACGTTGTGATCTCCTGCTGCGACAAGGAGATGGAACTCCAGGGCCAGCGCCGCGTCCCCTCCGCAGACTAGCCTCGACTAGAATCCAACCTTCTCCCGGCCTCGCCTCTGACGCGAGGCCGGTTGGTCATTTGGTAAGTCGGGGCCGAATGCCCCTGTTGGTGCTACCCCTATTCGTAGCGGCGCAGCACTCCGACCACGCGGCCCCTGATCTGGACATTGCGCGCGTCCACGTAGATGGCTGACATCGTCGTGTTCTCCGGCTGCAGACGCACGCGCTCACCCTCCGGGAAGAACCGCTTGAGCGTCGCTTCCTCTTCCTGCACCAGCCACGCCGCGACCATCTCGCCGGGTTCTGCCGACTCCTGCGCCTCAAGAACGACCATGTCGCCGTCCCTGATCAGCGCGTCGATCATCGAATCGCCCTTGACGCGCAGGGCATAGAGCTTGTCGCTCTTGGCGGCCATCTCCGAATCAATATCCACCGAATCCTCTTCGATGGCGGTCGCAACGTCCTGCGGGAACACCGGCAGCGGCTGACCCGCGGCGATGGCGGCCAGCACGGGGATCTTCACACGCCGCTCACTCCGTCCCACCACCTCAATGCCGCGCGAGACCTCCTTGGACCTCCGCAGGAAGCCGCCCCGCACCAGGCCCTTGAGGTTGTAGTCCACGACGCTCGTCGATGAAATGTTGCAGCCGTACTGGATGTCCCGCACTGTCGGCGGATACCCGTTCTCATCCAGGAAGTCCTCGATGAACCTCATGATGGCCTGCTGCCGCGGCCTCAACTGCTCTACCATCAGGCGCCCTCCCTCGTAGTCATCCGGTTCTCACGTCAAAGTGAACGAACCCATGTTCGCGCTTGCACGAATATAGCACGCGTGAGCGAGTGGCGTCAAACTCTATTGAATTTCGCGGCCCTAGACCAGTTCTTCGAGGGCGCCCAGGGCGCTGCGGATGTGGGCGCTCATAACAATCTCATTGTGGTGCACGCCCTGGATGACGCCTTCTCCGTCGATGACGTACGTCACTCGTGACGTGCCGAGTCCGAAGCGGCGCTCCACGTCATAGAGCTTTCTGACCAGTTTCGTTTCATCGCTGCCGAGTCCAAACGGGGCCTGCGTGGACTGTGCAAATCTGCTGAGCGTCTCCACGGAGTCCGCGCTGATGCCCAGGACGACGGCGTTCTTCGCAAGGATGTGGTCATGCACGTCGCAGAAACCACCGACCTCCTGCGTGCAGCCGTACGTGAAAGCCTTCGGGTAGAAGAACAGCACGACATTCTGCCCGCGATAGTTGGACAGCTTGAATTGTCCGCCCCCGCCGAGGCGCACCACGAAATCAGGCGCTGTGTCCCCAACATTCAGCATGACGAGCCTATTGTGCCACAGCAGTCGAGTCTTGCCTGACAGCCAGGGCCCGCACCCTCACCGTCCGGAGGGACGCCGCCCTACCGAATCCGGCGCGAGCAGGCGCGCAATAATCAACGCCACGCCGGCAACCACACCAACACGAATCGCCTGCGACCTCACTCTCTCCGATACTGCATCGAGCAGGGCCGTCGTCAGTGTCTCAACACGCATCACCAGCTCCGCCGCCGCGTCATCCGTGAATTCAGCGATGAGTCCGTCTGCCCACTCCTCAAGACCAGGACGGACAATGAGATCAATCGGCGCCGCCGCCAGCAGCCACGCGAGTATTGCGCTTATGCCCAGAACGATTGATGCCCATGTCAGTCGCCCCTCCCAGCCCCTGCCGCCCACAAACGCGAGAAGGAACAGGACTATCACGGCAACAGCCCAGAGAACGATCTGGGCGATTCCACTTGAGGCAAGGAAGTCCCGGACTGCCTGCAGCGACGAATCGTCATCCGTTCCCGAAGCATCCTCCAGGGTCCGATCCGAGATCTCGAACCCGGCGCTAATGTACTCCCGCAGCTGATCCGGGTCTTCGTACAGTTCCTCGCTCACTGTCGCGGTGAGGTTCGCCGCATCTGCCGTTACTCCCTGGGCGATAACTTCCCTCACCCGCTCAATGAGGTCCGTTTCTCCCGGGTCCAGCGCTGCCCGGACGTCGTCGGAGTCGATCGAAATCGAGAGGGGAATCATCCGCTGCGTTTCCTCTCGCACAACACTCTCAGCGTCGAGTCCAACGGCAACCTGATACTCGTCATAGGTCATGCCCGAAATCACGCATGGGGGAAGAATGTCCGCTATGGATTCCGGCATCAGGAGTGCCGGCGTCTGTTCGGGCGGGCAAACGGGCACGGCGCCGTATTCAGCCTCAAGGCGTCTGTCCGCCTCTGCCGCGATCGCTATGGGGGCGTCGATTCGCGCCTGCGCCAAAGACAGGTCCACGTCGGAACTCAACGGATCATCGGACAACCCGACGGCATACGCCGATACATCCTGGATCACCTGGGCCTTCACACGGCTCAGTTCGTCAGGCGAAATCTCGTCCAGGATGAACTCTCCCACCACCTCAGCATCGACATCGCCAAACCCCGGGACAAACAGCGCCTCCATCTGCGTAGACGCGTCCACGCCCGCCACAATGGCTTCCATCAGGGACGCATCGTCGATATCAGCTTCGGTGAGCACGTCGATGATCGCATTCTGGACCGCCCATGCCCGATCATCGATGAGAACTGTAATCTCCGAATTCTCCGTCTCTCCGATGTAGTACGCGCCAACGTCGCTCACGGCCTGCCCAAGACGTGGAAACAGCCAGTCGCTCGGCGCGATCTCCGGCAGGTGCGACTCCGCAATGTCGCCCAGATCCGCGGAGGTCACGGCGTATTCGGCCGCTTCTTCCTCCACCCGGTCTTGAAGCAGTTCCATCAAGGGACCGTACACATCAGGGTTTTCCTGTGAGACGCGGCTCGACAGCTCATCGAATCCGCGCGCTGCGCGCGGCGCAACAGAAATGACAACCTCGAACTCATCTTCCCTGCCCCACAGGTACGGCCATGCGGCCCGCAGCACGTTCTCCGTCTCATCACGAATATCTGCAGCAGGGAAAGCAGTCTTGAGGGAAATAGCAACATCCTCACTCCACGGCTCAGCCACACGAATAACGTCGTGATCGGTTTCCTGGAAGAGCTCATCCAGGGCCGACGGAACGAGATGGTCATGCGCGTAGGTGTAGAAATCCGCCTCGTTCAACGCCTCAATCAGGTCATCCGGCTCGGAAACGGACGACCGCACCCCAGAGAAGGTGATGGCAAAGATGGCCAGAGGCAGGAAAATGCTCGCAATCAACGCGGCTGCAGCACGGCGCGCCCACAGTGAAAATGACGCTCTGCCGGTTTGGATTGGTTCGGGCGTGCCCACGTTTCGTATGATACTTGAAACGGCACAATCTCAAAGCGCTGAAAAGATATGGCTGGAGGCAATATGACCGAGACTGTTGCGCAGAAGGAGCGGCTCATCGAGTGGATGGGCGCGGAGCTGACGGAAAAAGGGGACGGCAAGGCGGTTGCCACCCTTCCCGTGGAGCGGCACGTGCTCCACGCCGACGATAATCCCCGCGTGGCGGGCGGCGTCATCATGGCGCTGATGGACTTCTGCATCCACCATGCAACCGACAGCGTCCTCGCGCCGAATGAACTCCACGCCACGATCGAGATGAAGCTCAATTTCATCCGGCCCGGCCAGCCCGGCGTTCTCACGGCGAAAGCGAATGTGGTGAACAAGGGCAGCCGCTTCGCAATCGTCGAGGGCACCATCACGCAAGAAGAGACGGGCAAGCTCGTCGCCCAGACCCTGACCACGGAAACCTGGGTGCAGATGCCGTCCACGGCCAGGTAGCCGCCACTACTACCCCTGTTCAGATGGCTACAGAGAAACGAACATGGACGTGCCGCTCATGCGACCACGTGGTGACGCCCCGCTGCCCCGCCTGCCGGGTGGTCATCACCGGCCAGGAGGCCAGTGCCGGGCGCTGCAACATGTGCGGCACGCCCATCACCGCCTCAATCTACACCTGCCCGGAATGCCTGGTAGAGAATAGCCTCAGGCCGCCCGCTGAACAACGACTGAGCCCATGGCGCGGCAGGGATTTGGGGATCAAAGGGCTCCAGGCGCTCAGGCTGATCGTCGGCATGGTCCAGATGGCGGGATTGATCCTGTTTGCCGTCAGCAGTTCTGCATTCTGCAGTGGCGCGGAGCCCCGGGCCGACGGCCCCTCTTTCACTCAGTTGTGGCTACTTGGTGGCGTGGCGCTGGTTGGGCTGATTCCCGTGCAGATCATCATTGCCCGCGTCATCAAGTCGCTCAGCTACGGCACCGTCACCATTGGCGAGCGCCGACGCCGCAACCAATCACCGGACGATTAGCCCGCTCCGGAGGCCGCCCGCACACGATCGAGAATCGCCGCCGTATCCAACGGCACCTCGAGGATGTAGCGCAGATACCAGCGCAGCAGCGCCTCAAGCTCCGCCGATTCCGCCTCATCCGGTGATAGAGAGCCCGCCCCGTCCAGCCCCTCGCGCTGCAGTGCTTGTAAGTCCCGGATCATCTCTCTCCGGATTGGGCGCGTCCACCCCGGCTGTACCGAGGCGCACGATGAGCACAGCAGCCCGCCAAGCTGCGCGCTGAATGATGACTGCCCCCGAGAGCCGTTCACATCCTCATCGCAGGATGCGCAGCGGTCCAGCACGGGCTGGAATCCCGCCCAGCTCAGCACCTGGATCTCAAACGCGCGCGCAAGTGAATCGGCACGGTGTCCGGCATCGAGCCGGCGCAGGGACTCAAGCAGCAGCGCGAATAACTCTTCCTGCGGCTCCTGCTCCTGCGTGAACCTGTCTACCAGCTCTGCCATGTGCAGTCCGTGTAGCAGGGTAAGGAAATCCGCCCGCGCCGCGTGAAACACCTCCACCGCCTGTGCTTGCGTCACCACGTCCAGCGTCCTGCCTCGCGCGATCTGCACAGATGCCCGCGTCAGAGGCTCCAAATGGCCGCCCAACCTGCTCTTCGGTTTGCGCGCGCCGCGTACGCTCACGCGCAACTTGCCGTGTTCCGCCGTGAACAGCGTCAGCACCCTATCCGCCTCTCCCAGGTCTCTTTGACGGAGCACGATGGCATCCGCGCGATAGAGGGTCGACTGCGGCAGCGTCGAGGGCGGCCGTCCAGATGTCATGTGTCCGAGCCTGAAAACGGGTTATGAGCCGGTCCAGTTCGGCGGGCGCTTCTCCACGAAAGCCCGCCGTCCCTCGACAACGTCTCCCGAAGCCATGATCTCGGCGCTGATCGGATTCGAATACTCTTTCAGGTCGTCCTCATCGTTCCGACGCTGAAAGAGTGCCATGGCCTTGGACGCGCGGACGGCGAGCGGGGCATTGCGGGCGATGAGTTCCGCAATCTCCACCGCCCTGTCCATGAGTTTCTCCGGTTCGAGGACTTCATGCACCAGCCCAACCCGATGCGCCTCGTCGATGGGGATGTTCTCCGCCGTCAGCAGGTAGAACATCGCCTCCCCGGGCGCGATCATCCGCCCCAGGTATTGGCTGCCGTAGCTTGCCGCGATGCCTCGTTTCGGCTCAGGCAGGCCGAGATACGACTCCGACGACGCGATCCGAATATCGCAGTCCATCACGAAGTGCATCCCTCCGCCGACGGCAAGGCCGTTGATGGCCGCGATGAACGGCTTGGGATTCGGGGAGAAGAGATCGAACTTGACGGGCGCGGACGGCGCAATCGCGGCAACCTCCGCCTTGTACTCATCCTCGGTAATCTCACCGGCGTCCCGCCGCGCGGCAAGCGCCTTTGTCGCAGCGTCGCGGTCCGCGCCCTCGCGCATGTCGGCCCCCGCGCAGAACGCCCTGCCCGCCCCGGTCACAATGCCGACGCGCATCTCCGGGTCGTTCGTGAAATCGTCCAGTGATTCCAGCAGCTCCGCCATGAGCCGCCCGCCGATGGCGTTCAGCCGGTCAGGGCGATTCAGCGTGAAAACGGCATAGTGCTGCTCAGCATTCTTCTCATACAGGACATCCGGCATTTCGGCACGCTCCTTGGCTACTGCGGCGCTTACAGCCGTTCGCGATGGCATAAGGATACTCCCGCCCCCCATCATCGTCATTCCCGCCCTCTCCGTCATTCCCGCGAAAGCGGGAATCCAGAGTCCCCTCCCTCTCGATGGGGGAGGGTCAGGGTGGGGGTGCTCTAGAACTCCTGGCGGCCCTCCAGGGCGCGCGCCACGGTGACGGCGTCCGCGAATTCTAGATCGGAGCCGGACGGCAGCCCCCGCGCCAGCCGCGTCACGCGGACGCCCAGCGGCGCAATCAGGCCCTGCACATACATCGCCGTCACCTCCCCCTCCATCGAAGGGTTGGTGGCGATGATGACCTCCTTGACCGTGTCGTCCCTCAACCGCTCGATGAGTTCACGGATGCGTAGATTCTCCGGCGTGACGCCGTCCATCGGGGACAACAGCCCGTGCAGAACGTGATACCGCCCCTTGAACGCCCCGCTCCGTTCGATTGCAACGACGTCCAAAGGCTCCTCGACCACGCAGATGATCGACTGGTCCTCCGCCGGCAGCGCGCAGCGTGAGCACGGGTCAGTCTGGGTGACGTTCTGGCAGACCGAGCAGAACTTGACCGTTTCGATGACCCCCAGCAGCGCCTCCGCCAGCTCCCGCGTCTCCTCCTTGGGGGCGCGAATGACGTGGTAGGCGAGTCGTTGCGCGCTGCGGGGCCCGATGCCGGGCAAACGGCTCAGCTGCTCGGTCAGGCGTGTGAGGGATTCCGCCTGCCCGCCATGCTGCTCAGGCTGGGAATTCACTAGAAGTTGGGCAGGCCCATGCCGCCCGTAATCGCGCCAAGATGCTTCGACGCGAGGTCTTTGGCCTTGTCGTTCGCGTCACTGACTGCGCCCAGTACAAGGTCCTCGAGCGTCTCGATGTCATCCGGGTCAACCGCCTCGGGCGCGATGGACACCGAGCGAACATTCTGGTGACCGTCCATGACGACCGTCACCGCGCCGCCCCCGGCGGTCCCCTCCACCGTCATCTCGCCCAACTCGTTCTGCGCCTTCTCCAGCTTCGACTGGAGTTGCTGCATCTGGCGCATCATGTTCCGATTCATGCCCATCCGGCTGCCCTCCCGCGTCTCTCAGTCACCCGGCGTCGTCCTCGTCCTTCTGTCCTCCGGAGACGATCTGGCCTCCCATCTGTTGTGCCGCCCGCACAAGGTGGCCGCCGCGATCCTCCTGCCCGACCTTCTCGCATCGGATCGTGTAATGCTTGCCCAGCAGCTGCGCGAAACGCTGTTCCACCAGGTGGCGGTACTTCGGGTCGTCGATCTTGTCCTTCTGAAAATCGTGGGCGAATCCTATCACGATTGTGTCGTTGTTCTCGATGGCCAGCGGCTGCGACACGCTGCGAAGATAGGCGTCGAGATTTCCAGCTGAGCCAACTCCCCGCAGACCGTTGATAAGCTCCCGCCAGTTCTGGCGGAGGGTCTCAAGGGTCAGCTCGCCGGGCGGCATCTCAAACGGCTCCGCGCCTCCCTGCCGTTGCGCCACCATCGGCGACGGGCGAGAACCCGCTCGCGGGTACTCCGGCTCCGTCCGCGCCGGGCTTGGGCGGGCAGGCTCCGGACTGGGTTGGGCAGGACGCTGTTGTTGTTCCGACTGCTGTTGGCGAGGAGGTTGGCGCGCAGGCGGTGACTCGGCCGCCCGAGTCTCGGCAACCCTGCGTTCCTCTTGTGCAGCCTGCGTCTTTTCTTCCGCGCCGCGCTGCACCGACTCCCCACTGAGCGAGATGCCCGCAAAGGCCATCTCCAGCGGCAGGGGCGGACTGCCGCTTGGCACGGACAACGCCGCGATCTGCCCCAGCGCATGGCGGATCACCGGCAGCTCGATCTTCTCCGCCAGTTCCCGCGCCGACCCTTTTTCATCATCAGAGACATCCAGCACGTCGGCCGCCCCCGCGCGCACCAGCATCAGAGCCCGCAGTTCATTCACCAGTTCGCGGTGGATCTGCCGCATATCCACGCCCGCCGCGTGCAGCGCCGACAGGCCGCGCAGGGCAGCCGCCAGGTCCTTCTCTCCCAGCAGCGACGCGATCAAATCCCGCGCCCGCCCCGATCCCGCGATGCCGAACAGACGCCGTGCATCATTCGCAGTCGCGTCCGCTCCCGCCGTCAAGGCAAGTTGCTCAAGCAGATTCTCAGCATCCCGCAGGCTGCCGCCGGACGCCTTGACCACCGTGTTCAGCGCCTCCGGCTCCATGCTCAGACCCTCTGCATGGGCGATCTCACCCAGCAGAGAGGCCGCTCGCTCCTCCGGGATGCGTTGGAAATCAAATCGTTGGCAGCGCGACGCGATGGTCAGCGGCACGGCGTGCGGCTCCGTCGTCGCCAGCAGGAACACCACGTGATCGGGCGGTTCCTCCAGCGTTTTCAGCAGCGCGTTGAACGCCGCAGCCGTAAGCATGTGCACCTCATCTATGATGTACACCTTCTTTCGGCCCCGCGCCGGCATGAATCGCACCTTCTCGCGTAGATCGCGAATCTCGTCGATGCCCCGATTCGATGCGCCGTCGATCTCCACGAGGTCGAGGAATGATGCGTCAGTGATCTGCTGACAGGGCTCGCAATCATTGCACGGCTCGCCCCTCCCACCCGTCGGCTCGCAGTTGATCGCCTTGGCGAGGATCCGTGCCGTGCTCGTCTTGCCCGTCCCGCGCGGCCCGGTGAACAGGTAGGCGTGCCCCACCCTGTCCCGCTCAAGCGCGTTCAGAAGCGTCTGTGTGATGTGCTCCTGCCCAACCACCTGCTCCAGCGTCTGCGGACGCCACTTGCGATACAGGACCTGGTGCGGGCCTTGCGCGGCCTGTTCCGATGTCATGGCGCCCGTCCCGTGGATGCCGTCGTCTCTGCCTCGTGCGCATCCGGATGCGACAGCGCCATCGGCTCCGTTCCATGAACGGGTCTGCCGATGATGTCCATCAGGATGGCGTCTTCGCGGGCGCGCATCGTTTCTTCATCGTCACTGAGCACGTGATCATGGCCGAGCAGGTGCAGGATTCCGTGGACAAGCAGGTGGGCCGCTTCTTCCTCGATGCTCAGACCGTTGGCGTCCGCCTGCCGCTCAGTCTGCGGCGCGGACAGCACAATCTGGCCGATGTCGCCTCGTGCCGCGCCCTCATCCCTCGGCCAATCATCTTCGATATCGAACGCCTCGGCGGGGAAGGATAGTACGTCCGTCGTGCCCCGCTGCCCAAGGAATTGGGCGTTCAATGCCGAAACGGTCTCGTCGCCGGCGATGAGCACCTCCACACGACCGCCGGACGGCGCATCCTCCGCCGCGAGGGCACGCCGAATAACGTCACGCACCCAGCGTCGAGCGAGCGCCTTGCGATGCGGCTCCTCGGCAAGAATGCTTACGCGATACGGCGACGATGACATGACACCTGCTACCCCCACCAAGGCATGATACGCCCCCGCTCACCCTGAGCATAGTCGAAAGATGAGCAAGATCGCCCCCGTTCGCCCTGAGCCTGTCGAAGGATGAACGGACGACTCACGCCGGCCGCGGGAAAATGATCAGAATCGCAATAACCGCCGCCATCCACGCGATGACCGCCAGCATCATTGGCTTGTCTTGCAGCAGAACGCGTTCCGGCTCGCCGGTGATGTGCCCCAGCCGTATCAACTGTAAGTACCGAAGGACGCCGTAGATCATGAACGGAATCGTGAGCATCATCTGTTCCGGCAGATTGGGCGCGGTGAACGTGTACAGGGCATATGCCATCAACGCGGACGGCGCGACCACGGCAATCATCTGGTTCAGCAGCGGCACGGAGTAGTGATCCAGGGTGTCGCGGTGGTCGGACGCTCCGTCCTCCATCAACCCAACCTCGCCGTGCCTCTTGCCGATCGCAATGAGAAGTGCGCCCAACGTCGTGCAGACATACAGCCAGGGAGAGATCGGCACGTCGATGGCCACCGCCCCCGCCATCACCCGTACCAGGTATGCCGCCGCAACGGCCATCACGTCGATGATCACAACGTTCTTCAACAGCGCCGAATAGCCGACGGTGAGGCTGACGTACCCCACGGCGATCAGGCCCATCAGTGGGCTCATCGCAAATGCCCCGCCCAGGCACACCACGAGCAGCGCGGCGGAAATGAAGCCGCCAACCGTGGGGGTTACATATCCGGCAGCAATGGGCCTTTCCCGCTTGGTCGGATGCGCCCTGTCCCGGTCCGCGTCGATGATGTCGTTGATGATGTACGTCGCGCCGGACAGGCCGACGTAGATGGCAGCGCCCGCCGCCGCCTGCAGCAGCAGCCGGAGCGCCGCCTCCGGATCATCGAGGTCCCAGTGGAGATTCAGGGAAAAGGCGAATGCCAGGAAGAGAAGCCCGTTCTTGGTCCACTGCGTCGGGCGCAGGAGACGCAACACCGCGAGCGGCATCGAAGGCCGATGCGCCGCTCCCATGCCGTCACCCTCCATCGCAGAGGCCGTTTGGCTCTCGGACATGTTCCTCCCGTTCATGCTGCATGCAAATGATACTGTAGGTGCGAAATGACCCGCCAAAAGCGACAACCACGCGGCAAGGCTGATCCGGTTGCGCCATCACGAGGACGAGTTCGGCTCGACGGCTTGCTCGTCGAGCGTGGGATCGCCTCCGGACGCGACGCCGCCCGGGCGATGATTGCGGATGGTATCGTCACGGTAAACGGCTCGGTCGTCCTCAGACCCGCCGCCCTCGCCGCCTCCGACGCCGAGATTCTCCTTGCGGAGGCGCCGACCTACGTCAGCCGCGGCGGGGTCAAGCTCGCGGGGGCGTTGGACGCATTCGGCGTGGATCCTGACGGCCTCGTCTGCCTCGATGTCGGAGCGTCAACGGGCGGGTTCACCGATTGCCTTTTGCAGCGCGGCGCGGAACGCGTCTACGCGGTCGACGTCGGCTACGGCCAATTAGCGTGGAGCCTGCGAAACGACTCGCGTGTTGTTGTGATGGAGCGCCGCAACGCCCGGCATTCTCTGGGAATCGAAGAACCGATCAAGCTTGCGGTGGCGGACGTGTCCTTTATCTCGCTGACGCTCGTCCTGCCCGCCATCATTGAATCCCTTGCTCCGGGCGGTTTCATCCTGGCACTGGTCAAGCCGCAGTTTGAGGCGGGGCGGGAAGAGGTGGGCCGGGGCGGCGTTGTCAGATCACCGGCGGCGCGGGCAAACGCAATCGGAGATGTCGCCCTATGGGCAATCGAAAACGGACTCCGGGTTCTGGGCGTTCGCGAATCGTCGATTACCGGCCCAAAGGGCAACCACGAGTATTTCCTGCTGCTACAGAAGCTGTGACGTATTGACGTCCGCTCGCCCTGAGCCTGTCGAAGGGTGAACTACTGGTTCTCAAACCACTCGCGGTTGATCGCGATGAAGCTGTGCCATTCCTCGGGGAGTTCGCTCTCTTCAAAGATGGCGGTCACCGGGCAAACAGGCTCACAGGCCGCGCAGTCAATGCACTCATCCGGGTGGATGTAGTACATGTTGTCCTCGTCCGTCGTGTGGATGCAGTCCACGGGACAGACATCGACGCATGAGGCGTCTTTCAGGTCGATGCAGGGCTCTGCGATGATGTAGGCCATGCCTGTCTAGCTCCTTCGAATCATGGTTTTCGGATTGTCAGTTGGAAAGCAATCTATGCCCTATTATAGACGCCGATTCTGCCATTCGCGCAATCTTACTGAGACTGCCGCGTCATGATGCTGAACCCTCGTGGCCGTTCCAGCCGTGAGACGATCCCCTGCGCGGCTCCGGGAAGAACTTCCTCCAGCTCTCATTGGCCCCCAGGAATCGGTAGAAGGTGTGGTACGGATTGGGGCGCGGGGCGACCGGTTCGGTCAGAAGATGCATACCGGCCTCGCGCGGCGTCCGTCCCGCCTTGCGATGGTTGCAGCGTACGCACGCCGCCACCACGTTGTCCCATGTGTTCTGTCCGCCCCGGTGTCGCGGCAAAACGTGGTCAAGCGTCAGTTCCCTGGACGGCTTGCCGCAGTACTGGCACATATTCCCATCCCGCAGAAACACGTCGCGCCGCGTCAACCGCAGTGGCTGAATGGGACGTCGCACGTAGCTGGACAGACGGATCACGGACGGCACCTCCAGTTGGTCCTTTTCGGCCTGCAGGTAGCCGCGCCCGTTCTCAATCATCTCCGCCTTGCCGCGAATCAACAGGAGGAGAGCGCGTCGAACACGCGTGACGTTCAGCGGCTCAAAATTGCCGTTGAGCACCAGAACCGCGGAATTGAGGATATGCACCACCCCCTGCCGAGTGGTGTCCTCGACCGTTCGCTTGTCCATATTCCGCATTGTAGCCCTACCCGTCCTGCATCCATTATCCATGTTGCGCGGGACTATGACAGGTCAATCTCCCCGGAAATTGAGCGGAGAATGGGAACGAGGAACGCGAAATAGGGCCGCAGGAAGGATGCGTCCAGCGCCTCCTGCACGGTCTGCCCGCTGAATGACTCCAGTGACCAGATCATCGCGGCGACGATGACACAGCCCAACAGCGCGCCAAAGAGGACACCCCCCACCTTGTCCACCCAGCCCATCATCAGTACGTTGAGCACGCCCTTGGCGAATATCGCCGCGGCCCAACCTGCCGCAATCACGATAAGCAGGATGAGCAGGTAGCCCGTCAACGCGGCCAGATTGTCATCCGGGATGAATACGCCGACAATATCTGCGGCTTGCCGCCAGAAGAGAGTTGCAAGCAGCGTGCCCGCCGCAATGGCGGCCAGGCCGGACGCGATGTGAATCAGCCCGATGCGTATGCCAAACGCGACCGGAACTGCCACTATGACGATGATGAGTATATCGAGCCAATTCATAATTGCCGTTAGTATCTCACGGCGAGGATGGATCGACGCCCGCGCGCGTTCCACCTGTAGTCGAGGCCGCAATGGGGTGTCGCGTGGCTCATAGAGGCCCCATCGCCCTCGATGGGCCGGTCGCGTCCGGCAAGACCACCGTCGGGCGGGGCGTCGCCCAGGCGCTGGGATGGAGCTTTATCGATACCGGCCTGCTCTACCGCGCCGTCGGCCTGCTCGCCCTGCGCGCCAACCTTGAGGAGTGGAGCAACGATGCCATCGCCCGCCTGGCGCAGCAATCGGAAATGGCGATCGATGACTCACGAGTGACGATTGACGGCGAGGATGTGAGCGACGTGATCGGCTCCCTCGATGTCGCAAGCGCCGCATCGCGAGTCGCCGTCCTCTCGGGCGTGCGGCGCGTCCTGGTGGCGATACAGAGAAACATGGCGGAGCAGACGGGCGGCTGCGTGGTGATGGTGGGGCGTGACATCGGCACGGTGGTCCTGTGGGACGCGCCCGTCAAAGTCTACCTTGACGCATCGGCAGAGGCCCGGGCGCGACGGCGTTATGACGAGGCTCTGGAACGGGGTGAAGAAAGCGACTTTGAGCGAGTCCTCTCCGAGCTTCAGGAGCGGGATCAGCGCGACGCGGGAAGGACCGATTCCCCGCTCAAGCCCGCCGATGACGCCCACGTGCTCGTCACAGACTCCCTAAGCCCTCAACAAGTCATCGAGCGCGTCCTCCAACTCGCCGAAGCCCCTCGTATGCCATAATTCCCCCATGCCAACCATCGTCGAACAACTCGAAGACGACATGAAACAGGCCATGCGCGACCGTGATCGCCCGCGCCTGTCCGCAATCCGCATGATGCGCAGCGCCCTCCAGAACGCCGCCATCGCCAAGGGGCCCAATACCGCCCTTGACGACACCGAGGCCGCGGATGTCCTGGCCCGTGAGGCCCGTCAGCGCAAGGAAACCATCGACGAATTCCGCAAAGCCGGACGCGAAGACGGTCTCGACGATCAGGAGGCCGAACTCGCCGTCGTCATGTCCTACCTGCCGGAGCGCCTCTCGAAAGAAGAAATCGAAGCGGAAGCCCGCAGGATCATCGACGATATCGGCGCGCGCAGTATGGCCGACCGTGGCCGCGTCATGGGCGCGCTCATGCCCGCCATGAGAGGCCGCGCAAACGGCAAAGACGTCTCGGACGTCGTCCAGCAACTCCTCTCCCAATAGCCATGAAAGCCGCCGTTGTCGTCTTCCCCGGCACCTGGAGCGACGCTGATTGCCACCACGTCCTCACCAACGTCTTCAACGCCGACGCCGACTATGTCTGGCACACGGAAAGCGACCTCTCCGGCTACGATCTCGCCATCCTGCCCGGCGGCTTTGCCCACGGCGACCACCTCCGTCCCGGCGCAATCGCCCGCTTTTCCCCCGTCATGGACGGCATCCGCCGCATGGCTGACGAAGGCAAGACCGTCATCGGTATCTGCAACGGCTTCCAGGTCCTGTGCGAGGCCCAACTGCTGCCCGGCGCGCTCCTGCGCAACGCCCATCTCCAATACCGCTGCCAATGGACGAATCTCCGCGTCGAGACCACGGACAGCCGCTTCACGTCCCTGGCGCAGCAGGGCGATGTCCTCCGTGTCCCCATCTCGCACGGCGACGGCAACTACTTTGCCGACCCGGACACAATCGCCCAACTGGAGCGCGAGAACCGCATCATCTTCCGCTACGCCACGCCCGAGGGGGAGCTCACGCCTGAAGCCAACCCCAACGGGGCGCTTGCCAACATCGCCGGTATCGTCAACGAGAACCGCAACGTGCTCGGCATGATGCCGCACCCGGAGCGCTGCTGTGAGCCGGAGATCGGCGGAGTGGATGGCCGTCCCATCTTCGCCTCGATGCTCCAACACGCCGGCCTCCCCGTGAGCGTCTGATCCTTCCCGCCGTGCCCCACGCATGACCGACACCACACTCGGCATCATTCTCGCCTTCTCCGCCTCGATGTGCTGGGCGGTTGGCGCAATCCTCATCCGCCTGGGCATCAGCCGTGTCAGTCCCACCTCCGCGACGTTCATCTCCATCGCCGCCGGATTCATCTTCGTCGCCGGCATCGCCCTCATCATCGACCCGTCCGCGTTCCTGGAACTCAACCTGCGGCCCGTCGCGGGTTTTGCCCTCGTTGCTCTCCTCTCCTTCATGGGAGGACGATTCTTCTACTACACCGCCGTCAGCAAGATCGGCGTCGGGCGTGCCACGGCCATGGGCGGCGCGATGCCCATCTTCTCATCCATCCTCGCCGTCATCTTCCTCGATGAGCGAGTGACAGTTCAGCTTGCCATCGGCATCCTTGCCGTCGTCATCGGCGTCGGCCTCATCGTCACCGACCCCGCCCAGGAATCATGACCACCCCCACACTCACGTCCCGCCTGCGCGGCCCCGTCATCATCGGCACCATCGCCGCCCTCCTCTCCGTCCTCGGCTACGCCGGCAGCCAGGTTGTCACGCGCAGCCTCCTCACCACCGACGACACGCCGCCGCAGGTCGGCTCAACCGTCACCCTCTTCATCGGCATGCTCATCCTCGGCGCGGCCAGCGCGCGCAGCATCCGCAAAGACATCCGCGCCCCGCGCGCGGCCCTCATGTGGATCTGCCTGGCGGGTATCCTCGCCTCCACCGGCGCATTCCTCAGCTTCTTTGCCCTCGATCTCGCCCCCGTGGTCCTCGTCTCACCCATCTTCACCGTCAACCCGCTCGTCACCCTCGTTCTGGCCGCCGTCTTTCTCAGGCAGGTCGAACGCATCACCATACGCGTCTTCATCGGCGCTTCACTGGTTATTGCCGGCGTTATCCTCGTCATCCTCAGCAACCAATAGACCCACGACCGCCAACGCCGTCGCGCGGCCACCGTGTACCATCTAAACCATGACGAACAGCAACCAGTTCCTTAACCAATTCCTTCTTGAAATCAACCAGATCGTCAGCCGGGACAACGTCCTGACCAGCGACGCCGTCCTCGCCGATTTCGCCGAAGACGCAATCCCGGCGCGCCCCGAGGAGGGGAGAGAACAAGCGACGCCTTTCGCCGTCGTCAAACCGCAATCCACCGCCCACATCGCCGAGATCCTGAAAGCCGCCACAGCCGCTCGCGTCCCCGTGATTCCGTACGGCGGCGGCACCGGCGTCATGGGCGGCGCATCCACGACCGAACCCGGCATCGTTCTGGACATGGCCTCGATGGACAAGATCATCGACGTCAGCCTCCAGGACGGCACCGCCACCGTTCAACCCGGCGTCGTCCTCGGCGACCTTGAAGAAATCGTCCAGCACGCCAACCACTTCGTCGGCCATGATCCCTGGAGCCAGCCCGTCGCCACGGTCGGCGGCGCAATCTCAACCAACGGCGTCGGCTATCTCGCTGCCAAGTACGGCCCCATGGGGCGGCAGGTCGTCGGCCTTGAGGTTGTCCTGCCAACCGGGCAGATTGTTCGCACGCGCAACCTGCGCCCACTCGTGGCCGCCGGACTGGACATGACGAGCCTCTTCATCGGCACCGAGGGTATCTTCGGCGTCATTACCGAGGCGACAATCCGCATCTACCCGGAACTCGAAGAGCGCCGCCACTACGCCCTCGAGTTCGACAGCTTCCAGCAGGGTTTCTTCGCCATCGAGCGACTCTTCACCGAGGGACTCGCCCCCGCCATGGTCGATTTCGCCCAGGAGGACGAGTCCGAGTCCGGCGGCCAGCCCATCACCGCCGACGGCCCCGGCCGCTCCCAACTCCACCTCAGCCTTGAGGGCGGCTCCGCGGAACTCGATCTCCAGGAACAGATCGTCTGGGAGATCGTCTCCGCCTACGGCGCTCGAGCGCTGGACCCCGAGGTCGCCCAGTCATTCTGGGAAGACCGGCATGCCTCCGGCCTGCGCTACAAGGAGGCGCGCGCCTCAGGCCAGCGCCACCCGTGGCGCGACCGCGGCGGGCGGGCGGGCAGCTATATCCACACCGCCGTCCCCATTTCAAAGGTTCTTGATCTGCGATTCGACGCCATCAAGATTTTTGAAGAGGCCGGCCTGAGCGTTGTCGAATGCGCCATCTGGGGCGAGCCGGAGATGTTCTCCATCATCGCCGTCGATCCCTCAGGCAATCCGGACGGCTGGCAGCGCATCCGCGACGCCTCAGACGAGATGATCAACCGGGCCATCGACCTGGGCGGCACCATCGAGTATTGCCACGGCGTCGGGGTCCGACTCAAGCACCTGCTGCCCAGGGAACTCGGCGAGGGCGGCGTTCACCTCATCCGCTCCATCAAGAATGCCCTCGATCCCGCCGGCATCATGAACCCCGCCAAACTGCTGGACTAACCCTCTCCGTCATTCCCGCGAAAGCGGGAATCCAGAACTCATGGAGAGGCCTCTTATCCCTCAATACCTCTATCCAGCGTGATGGGAAACTCCAACAGGGTCTCAGGCTGACCCGGGATCCCACTGCCGTCACGCGGATAGAAATCAGCGCGTACTTTGTAAACTCCATCCGGCGCAGGCGCCCGCCCATCCGCAGAATCCCCACGAACCGTCAGGTCCCATGTAACCTCTCGTTCGATATCATCGCCATCGTCCAGGGTATCCACCTGGACCTCCGGGAAAGAACTGAAGGACGGGATAGGATCGCCCTCCGCCCACAACTGGATAAGGCGCACAGCCCGCCTCACGCGAGGGTCGGAGGGCGGCTCGCCGCTCGGAAGCACAATCCACGTGGAGACCGGCGGGTCGTATTGGCTCCACCTGATATACGTGCTCTCATCGTCAGACACGTTCCGCAGCCGTGTCCTCACGCGAAGCTCCGACTCTGTTGTAATCCGTGACGTGCCGAAGATCTCCAGCGTCACCTCAAACGTATCGTTCCAGGTCGATGCTGCCACAGTCCACCAGCCGTCCGGGTCCGGTGAAACGGTCACCTGCGGGGTAGGTGTTGCCGTCGGTAAACCCTCCTCCGGCGTGGGACGCGCCAACGGCGGGCTCCCGACCGGAGTTGCGGTTGCCGCTGTCGGAATCACCGTTGGCTGAGCCGTCGCCGTCGCCGGAACAACCGGTGTCGCCGTCCCCTCCGGCGGGGCAAAACAACCCGCTACCATCAACGCCGGGACAACGAGAATAATGAGCGCCTGCCAAACTCTGCCGATACTACCCATCCATTAAGTATGCAGCACTCGCTCACCTTGAGCCTTTCACTGCCTACCGGTCAGCCTCAATCACACCGCACGCAACACGACTACCCGTATCGGCCTCCTCGGCGCCGTACGTGTCCGGCTTCTCATGCACGATGATTGCGGAGCCGTCGTCATCGAAGAGAGAGTGATCCCTCCCGGTGTCCAGCGTGACACCGTCGGTGAGAAAGTCGGCGCGGGCGGAGCCATCGGCCGCCGCGTAGATATTCGGCAAGTCGCCGCCGTGCGCCGCGCCGGACGACCTGCGCCAGCTCGAATGGACAAAGCCGTGTTCGACATCCTCAGGATTGAAATGGTCGCCGGCCGCATCGAAATCGGGGGTGCATGCGCCCACCGAATGGATAATGAACGCGTGACCGCCCGGCGAAAGTCCATCCACCGTGGCCGCCACCAGGACGCCGGACGCCGTCTGCAGAAACGTTACTGAGCCGACTGACTCGCCGTCCGGGGAAACGAGGGCCGCCGACGCTCTCGCCCCGAGGTCACTCGGAGCCTCCTCACCGGACGACCGGTATATGAGAAAGATGACAACGGCGAGCAAGACGACGATGACAGGCAGCACGGCAACCAACGGTTTCACGGCCTGAGGCATCGATCCTACCTCTCTTCAACCACCGGGGCTGTTCCTTCCGATACCAACGTCTGGGGTTGTTCATCCCCAAACTGCCGACCCAGTATCTCAATAATACGTGGTAATCCTCTACATCACCCCAACGCCCACAGCATTCCCCCGCTCACCCTGAGCCTGTCGAAGGGCCGCACCTCCGTCATTCCCGCGAAAGCGGGAATCCAGTGCCGCCCGCAGGGCGGCCTAAGCCTATACTTGTCCCATGACCAATCTGACGAGAGAACAGGCAAACAACGGCGGCGTAGGGACTACGCCCCCCTTCCGTGTCGCACTCGCCCAGGTGAACCCCACCGTCGGCGACATTGAGGGCAATGCCCGCCTGATCATCGACCACATCAAGCGCGCCCGAGACGCGCAGGCGGACCTTGTCGCCTTCCCGGAGCTCTGCATCACCGGCTACCCGCCCGAGGACCTCCTCTACAAGGACTCCTTCCTCGCCGCCGCGGACGACGCCCTCAAAGAGATCGTCGATGCCTCCGCAGGCATCACCGTCGTCGTCGGCATCCCTGAGCACCAAACCCTGTCCCCTCATTCCGGCGAAATCCGGAATCCATCCGGTGATCCGGTATCCCCCGCTATTTACAACGCCGCCGCCGTCATCCACGATGGCAAACTCGTCGATATCTACCGCAAGATCTTCCTGCCCAACTACAGCGTCTTTGACGAAGAGCGCTATTTCGCCTCCGGCGACGTCTGCCCCGTTTATGAGATCGGCGGCGCCCGCATCGGTGTCAACGTCTGTGAGGACATCTGGTTTGAGCACGGCCCCACCAACGTCCAGAAAGCCGCCGGCGCGCAGATAATAATTAACATCAACGGCTCCCCCTACTACCGCGGCAAGCGCGCCGTGCGAGAGGCCATGCTCAGCGACCGCGCCGCCGCCAACGGCGTCTTCCTCTGCTACGTCAACATGGTCGGCGGACAGGACGAGCTCGTCTTCGATGGCGCGAGCATGATCTTCGATCCGAGCGGGAAGACGATTTCCGCGGGCCGACAGTTTGAGGACGATCTTCTCCTCGCCGACCTGCCGCTCCATCAGGCGGATGATGTGTCCCAAACCGCGAAAATCGACCAGGAGAACGCGATTTGGGCACATCCGCTCGTGATGTCTATAGCTGAGCAGCCAGGGCAGGGGTCGGACCGCAAATCCCTATCTGAAACGCAGCGTGATAACCCCATGCCGACCCCCATGGGCCCTGTCGAGGAGGTCTATAACGCTTTGGTCAAGGGAACGCAAGATTATGTTCGGAAAAGCGGCTTCTCGCAGGCCGTCATCGGCCTCTCCGGGGGCATCGATTCCGCCCTCACCGCCGCCGTCGCTGCGGATGCCCTCGGCCCGGAAAACGTCCTCTGCGTCTCAATGCCCTCCAGGTACACCGCGGACAGGAGCGTCACGGATGCGCAGGCGCTTTGTGAGAACTTCGGCATCGGTTTTGAGGTCATCGCAATCGAGGACATGACCATGGCCTACCGTGACGGCCTTTCCCACCTGTTCGAGGGCACGCAGGAAGGCGTCGCCGAGGAGAACCTGCAGGCCCGCGCGCGCGGCAACATCCTCATGGCCATCTCAAACAAGTTTGGCCGCATCGTGCTCGCCACCGGCAACAAGAGCGAATACGCCACCGGCTACGCCACCCTGTACGGCGACATGGCGGGCGGCTTTGCCGTCATCAAGGACGTACCCAAGACCCTCGTCTACGAACTCGCCAACTGGCGCAATGAGCAGGCCGGGCGCGACATCATCCCGCAGGAAATCATCGACCGCCCCCCGACTGCCGAACTGCGTGAGAACCAGCTTGATGAGGACTCCCTGCCGCCTTATGACGTGCTCGATCCCGTGCTTGAAGCCTACGTGGAGCGCGACTGCTCACCGGCGGAGATGATAGAGCGCCTCGGCTTCGATCCGGACGTCGTCGCCCGCGTCACCCGTTTGGTAGACATAAGTGAATACAAGCGTCGGCAGGCCGCCCCGGGGGTCAAGATAACCGAACGCGCCTTCGGCAAAGACCGCCGCCTCCCCATCGTCAACAGGTTCAGGCCGGAATAGGGAGTGTGTTCGATGGCTATCTACCTTGATCATGCGGCGACGACGCCCGTTGATCCCCGTGTGGTGGAGGCGATGCTTCCCTACTTCACCGGGCAGTACGGCAATCCCTCCAGCATCTACGGGCTGGGGCAGGATGCCGCCCGCGCCATCGACGCGGCCCGTGACCAGGTGGCCGGAGTCCTCAACACCCGCAACGGCGACATCATCTTCACCGGCGGCGGCACCGATTCCGACAATATGGCCATCCGCGGGGCGGCCTACGCCCTGAAGCAGCACGGCAATCACATCATCACGTCCGCCAGCGAGCACCACGCCGTGATTCATACCTGCGAGTGGCTGGAGAACAACGCCGGGTTCTCCGTGACGTATCTGAAACCCGATGCCGAGGGGGTCATCTCACCCGGGCAGGTTGCTGAGGCCATCACGCCTGAAACGACCGTCGTCACCATCATGTACGTCAACAACGAGACCGGCACGATCCAGCCGATCCCCGAGATCTCCGCCGTCGTTCAGGATGCGCAGGAAAGGCATGGGCACCGCATCGTCTTCCACACGGACGCCGTGCAGGGGGCGGGCTACCTGAGCCTGGATGTGGAGGCGCTCGGCGTCGATATGCTGAGCCTCTCCGCCCACAAGTTCCACGGCCCCAAGGGCGTCGGCGTCCTGTTCCTGGACCGCGACGCGCCGTTCCAGCCGCAGACGATGGGCGGCAGCCAGGAACGGAATCGGCGCGCGGGCACGGAAAACACGGCCGGCATCGTGGGTACCGGCCTCGCCCTTGAAATGGCAGAAAGCGCGCGGCCAGAGATAACTCCGAACATCGCCAGGCTCTCCGGCCGCCTGGGCGAGGATATCCTCTCCACCATCCCGGACGCCCACCTCAACGGCCCGCCACTCGGCGACGCCCGCCGCATGCCCAACAACGTCAACATTTCATTCGCAGGAGTCGAGATCGAATCCGTCCTCATCAATCTTGACATAACGGGAATCGCCACCTCATCCGGCAGCGCGTGCACATCGGGTTCAATTGACCCCTCACACGTGCTCATCGCGATGGGAAAGCCGCTTGAGTTAGCCCGCAACAGCCTGCGTCTCACGCTTGGACGCGAGAATACCGACGCGGACATCGACCGCGTGCTTGAAACCCTGCCGGAGATCGTGCGGCGCGTTCGGTCGCTGGGCGGGAACCGCTTAGGCCGCTACCCTCTCTCAGGGATACGCTTCTGAAGTTCGGCGTTACGCGAGGAAGTCGCGGAGGCGGCGGCTGCGCGTGGGATGGCGGAGCTTGCGGAGCGCCTTGGCCTCGATCTGGCGAATGCGCTCGCGCGTGACGCTGAACTCACGCCCAACCTCTTCCAGCGTGCGGCTGCGCCCGTCATCAAGGCCGAAGCGGAGTTGAAGGACGCGGCGTTCGCGCCCGCTGAGTGTATCGAGCACGCTGCCAATCTGCTCCTTGAGCAGCTGGTACGAGGCGGCGTCCGCCGGGGCGAGAGCGGCCTTGTCCTCGATGAAATCGCCAAGATGGGAGTCTTCCTCTTCGCCGATGGGCGTTTCAAGGGAGACGGGCTCCTGTGAAATCTTGAGGATCTCCCGGACGCGGTCCGGCGTGATCTCCATCTGTTCGGCGATCTCCTCGGTGGTCGGCTCACGACCAAGTTCCTGCACGAGGCGGCGGTTCTCCCGGAGGAGCTTGTTGATGGTCTCCACCATGTGGACGGGGATGCGGATGGTGCGGGCCTGATCCGCGATGGACCGGGTGATGGCCTGCCTGATCCACCACGTGGCGTAGGTGGAGAACTTGAAGCCCTTGCGGTAGTCGAACTTCTCAACGGCGCGGATGAGCCCGATGTTGCCCTCCTGCACGAGATCGAGCAGGTTCATGCCGCGGCCGATGTATTTCTTGGCGACGCTGACGACGAGACGCAGGTTGGCCTCCGTCATGCGCCGCTGCGCCATTTCGCCGTCGCGGCGGATCTCATCCAGGTACTCGCGGCACTCGTCCTGGGTCAATTCAACGGCCTGATGGAGGTCATGGTTGGCGAGGAAGAACGGGATGGTCTCAAGCGTGAGGGACGGAGCGAAGGCGCGAATGATGGGCGTGGGAAGAAGCCATCGCCGGAGAGAAAACTCGATGATTTCCTTTTCAACGTCCTCGGGTTCACGGCCAAGCGTGACGGCAAACTGCTCCGCGAGTTCGTGGTGCATCTCGACGTCGATGAGCTTCTGCATCTCAGGAGATTCCTTGAGCGTGAGGAGCGTACAGGGCGTCTCAAGTTCCAGGTGTTCAATGAGAACGCTGGCGAGTTCGCAGTGGGTAGCAAGTTTATTCAGAAGGTGGATGGAGGTGTCGGCGATGGAGGCGTTGCGCCCCGTTGTCTGGCGGATCTGGAACTCAAGCTCGTGGAGCTGCTTCCACCCCTCGGCCTTGCGTGCGAGATTCTTTTCCTGGCGGGCATTGAGGAGATCGACGCGGCCGATTTCACGCAGGTACATGCGCACGGGATCGTCGAGCGATTCCGCATCCGCAAGCTCCGCCTCCGCTTCCGCCTCAATGCGCTGAGCCTCTGCCCACTCCTCACGAGATGCCGGCCAGTCTTCTTCCGGCTTTGCGCCGTTCGGCAAGGCTCTTAGCAGGGCCGAGGATGCCGAGGGGTCGAGGGTGACGACACCGTTTGCCACCTTTTGGGAAATGGAGCCGGACTCGTCATCGCCGAGGTTGATCACACCGGATTGCCAGGTCATACGTCTTCCTCCGTTCTATGCGTTGCGGGTGTTGCGGTTCCAGGCGCCGTATTGGACGGCGCGCAGCTGTTGGATTCGTTCGGTGAATTGCGCTCTCATCTCATCGGTGATGGCCTGTAGGGCCTCCGCCGCCGCGCCGTCTTCTTCGGCGAGCGATGCAACGGCCTCCGCGGCCTCAAGTTCGTCCTTCTTGAGTTGGCGCTCCCACATGCCACGGACGACATCGCTCAGGGCCTTTGATTGCCCGCGACGGTCGAGAGGGGCTCGGATGTCGGTTCGGAGTTCATCAGCGTCCGGGCTGACCAGAACCTCCGCGCGTGTGACCGGATCGGCAGTGTTGAGAATCTGCCACAAGTCGCGGTACTCCGGGTTCCAGAAGAAGTGGGGCGGGACCTCGGGCAGGTCAAGGCGCTGCCATGCGTCAAAGATCTCATTGTCATACGTGAGGATGAGAGCAAGGAGTTGTCGTTCGAAAGAGTCGGCGCGGTCTTCCTTGAGAGCGTCTGCGCCGATGGCCGCCGCATCGCCGTTCTGGGCAGGCCTCGGGCGGTAGCCTCCGTCCTGACGGCGGGGGCGCTGCTGTCGTCGCTCCGGTCGTCCGACGGCGGCCTCTAGTGTCCGCTCCTCGATCTTGAGGGCAGAAGCAAGGTTGCTGAACGCCTGTTGCTGCTCAAATGGATTATCAAGGGCGGTGATGAGCGGGAAGATGCGATTGACGGCTTCAAGCCTGCCCTCCGGCGTGACCGCTTCAGGCCGGGCAGCTTCCCGTTGGATGAGATAGTCGAGGATGGGCGTGGCCTCTTCAACGCGCGTGCGCCAATCGTCGGGATCATCGCGGATGACGTCGTCCGGGTCACGATCAGGCGGCAGGTTGATGATGCGGAGCTTGGGCAGTTCCCGCCGGACGCCCATGGGGACGGCGGAGTTTGAGACCCGCACGACTTCTCGCCGAAAGATGTCGAATGCTCCCTCAAGACTGCGGCGCGTAGCCTCCTCGCCGGCGGTGTCAGGATCAAGGGCGAGGGCATAGCGGCGGGCCATGTTGCGCACCAGGCTGACCTGTCTCTCAGTGAGGGCGGTGCCCATGATGGCGACGACGTTGCTAAAGCCGGCCTGGTGGGCCTGCAAGGCGTCCATATAGCCCTCAACAAGGACGACTTCACCCTCGGCGCGGATGGCCTGTTCTGCGCGGTCGATGGCAAAGAGCGCGCCGCTCTTGTCAAACAGTGGCGTTTGGGGCGAGTTCAGATACTTGGGCTGAGAGTCGTCAAGGGCGCGAGCGCCGAAACCGATAACGCGGCCCTTACCGTCACGAATCGGGAACATGAGCCGCTCACGGAAACGGTCATACGCGCCTTCGCTGTCCCCGTCACGTTCAATGACAAGGCCGGCTTGCAGAAGCTGTTCTTCGGTGTGGCCGAGGTCGGAGAGGTGACTCTTGAGAACCTCCCAGCCCTTGGGCGCCATGCCGAGTTGAAAGTCCTTGACGGTCTCGTCGCTGATGCCGCGCTCTCGCAAGTAGCGCAGGGCCTGTTCACCGGCGGGGGAGAAGGTCAGGATCCTGTGGAAATAGTCGGCGGCGCTCTGGAGAGCGGTGTACAGAACATCGTTCTGCTTCCGCTGACTTTCATCCTGCCTGCGGGTGTCAGGAATGGTGACGCCTGCGCGCTCTGCCAATCGGGACAGCGCCTCTGAGAAGGTCAGATTATCGGCGCGCTGGATGAAGGAGAAGGCGTCACCGCCCGTGCCGCATGCGCCGAAACAGTGCCATGTGCCACGCTCCGGGAAGACGATGAACGACGGCGTCTTTTCATTGTGGAACGGGCAGTTCGCCTTGAAGTTGCGCCCTGCCTTTTGGAGCGGCACGCGCGACTGTATAAGGTCGACGATGTCTGTGCGGGCCTTGACGTCATCAACGACGGTCATAGCGCCACCTCTGCCAATGGCGTGGTGGGAACGCGGCCGGCGCGCAGCTCTTCGGCGGCTCTCGCAGCGAACTGGTCCGTCATGCCGGAGATATAGTCGACGGCGCGGCGCGGCGCATCGTCCTCGGGTCGCGCATAGCCCTCGGGAATCAGTTCAGGCGAGTTTGTGAATGCGTCCCACAGCGTCTCAAGGATGCGGAGAGGCTCTTCATTCTGATTACGGGCGGCGACGAGATAGACATTGTCAAAGAGGAACTCACGCAGATCGATGACGGCCCGCAGGACGGGTTGACTCATCACGATGTCCGGCCGGGGATCGTGGCCGTTCACGGAAGGGCCCTCACCGGTCACGGGCCAGGATGTCTCAACCAGATCGGCGATGATGGTATTCAGGCGCTCTGCGTGGCGCTCTCCAAGCGTTTCGCGCACGTGCGCCGGAATATCATCCGTACGGATAAAGCCGGCGCGAATGGCGTCACCCAGATCGTGGTTGACATAGGCGATTGCATCGCTCAGGCGGCAGATGTCAGCCTCAAGCGATATATCGTCGCCGGGCTGGCGGATGGGCTGCAAGCCCCCACGCCCCTTGGAATGGTTGAGGATGCCCTGCCGGACTTCCCACGTCAGGTTGAGCCCCTGCCCGTCCTTTTCCAGCACGTCCACGACGCGGAGACTCTGCTCGGCGTGGCGGAAGCCACCGGGGATCCGCTCAGCGAAGAATTCTTCTCCCAGGTGGCCGAAGGGCGTGTGGCCGAGGTCATGCGCAAGCGCGATGGCTTCAGTGAGGTCCTCGTTTAGACGGAGCGCGCGGGCGATGGAGCGGGCGATCTGGGCAACTTCAATGGTGTGCGAGATGCGCGTCGAGAAATGGTCGCTCAGTGGGGCAATGAAGACCTGCGTCTTGTGCTTGAGTCGCCGGAACGCCTTTGAATGGATGACGCGGTCACGATCTCTCTGGAACTCCGTCCTCATGAAGGAGGGCTCTTCACGAACGCGCCGCCCGTGCGTTTCACGGCTGAGTTGAGCAAATGGCGAGAGCGTCTGCTCTTCCAACTGTTCAAGGCGCAGGCGAATGTGGTGATTGTTCACAAATAAAAATAGCCCCTGTCAAGGGTTCACGGACAACGATACCCATGCATACCGAGGGTGTCAAATATTTTTAAGCTCGCGATCAGGCTTTGGCTGGTCAGTTGGGTTGGTCGCCGCGTCCCGGCTTGGGCGGTTTTTTGAGGCTTTGGATTCTTCGCTGCGCTCAGAATGATAGCGGCGGCAGGCGGTATGGCGATGGAGAGTTACTCAGGGCGGAGGTTGCTTTTCTCAGGAATGACGTATGGGGGGCCGGGGATGGTGTGGCGGGCAAGGTCGGAGGTTGGCTGCACGGTCGCGGCTTTGGATTCCTCGGCTGCGCTCGGAATGACATGGGGAGCGCGGCGGGAGTCGTCGCGGAGAATGAGGACGTGGTAGGCGAAGAAAGCGGCGGCGGGGATGGCAATGGAGAGGCTGGGGATGAGGGCGTCATCGAGGAAGCCGGATCCCTGTCCGAGTATCTCGGTGAGGACGGCGGCGAGGAGTGCGACAAGGGTGAAGAGCCATGTGCCGCCGAGGGCGATAAGGGCAACGTAGAGATAGATGCGCCGGACAAGGCTGTGGGGATCAGAGCGCACGACGCGCCACCAGAAGGCGAACCAGAGCGGCGCGCCAACGATGATCATGGTGAGTGCGATGGCAAGGAACTCCTCCTGCTCATCGGTCGAGGCAAAGAGATTGTCGTTAACAAGAGGGTCCAGGAGCGCCATGAGCAGGGCCATGATGCCAGGGACGAGGGCGATGAGGCCGACGGCGGACATGATGTACTTGAATGTGATGGAAAGATGGGGGGATTCGGAGGCAGGCGTTACAGAGGTCGGTTGCATTCCAGGCTCAAGATTCCCGCTTTCGCGGGAATGACGAGTGGCTATGCGGGCGGCGTCGCGGCGCAGGATGGACCAGTGGTAGGCGAGGAGGGCGAGGCCGATGAGGAGACCGACGACAGGCAGGATGAACTGCCGGACGTAGGCGACTGCCGTTGAGGTGTTGTCCGCGCCGACAAGTTGGGCAATAACGATGTAGATAGTGGCTGCCGCCCCCCAGAGCGCCAGGGACGCGCCGCCGATGAAGGCGAAGCCGTAGAGATACACCTGCCGCAGAACGGAGCCTTCATCAGTGGTGGCGACGGCACGCCATTGGACAGCCCATGCGACGACCCCAACAATCGCCCAGCCGGCAGCCGCGCGGAGGGGGTCAAGGAAGTCCTCTGCGCTGATCAGAGTATCCGCTGCATCGAAAACGAGGTTGTAGACGGCGTAGAGAAGTCCGTAGGCGATCCAGAAGGTTGCGGCGACGGCGGCGGTGAGAAAGATGACGCTCAGCCCATAGATGCGCCAACGCCTAACCGTCCGGGCGCGGGCGCCGGGCTGGCCTTCGAGGTCTTCGCGCCGCCAGAGGTAGTACCACAGGCCTGCAGCGGCAAGGACGCCGCCGACGTGCTCCAACCCGTCGACGTTGCCGGCGATGTCTTCAATGACCTGTACGCAGCCGGAGAAGATATAGAGGGATGCGAGTGCCAGCGCGCCGTGGATATAGAGCTTGCGGAGGACTGAACCGGCTTCGTCAGGGTGATTGTTGGCGGCGCGGCGCAGCAGGAACTCATGGGCCAGCCATACGGGGAGGGCGACGATGATCATGGCGATCCACGTGGGTTCGGGACCCCCGCTTGTGCCAAACCCGGTGACCAAGTGAACCAGATCGGTAGCGAGGCCGTACGCGCCCTGCAGAAGGATCCAGAGGGAGACGAATGCCGCGAGATAGACGTACGAACGCTGGGGGATGCTCATGATGAAGCAGCCTCCGGGGTCGGCGCAGGCTCATCGCCGCAGTAGTCATCACGAATGTACTCAAGCGATATGGGCCATTCCGCCTCCGTGATGAGCCAGAAGCCGTCCGTGGAGCGTTGGAGTTCGTAGTCGTATTCATACGTGTTGCCTTCGTCCGGGAATTGGAACAGGCCAGGCTCACGCATGCGGCTGACGCCAACAGTGACAATGACCGTTTCGGCATCGATCTCCTCAACGTCGCCGAGTCTGACGCGGTTTCGGTCATGCGAGGAGTACCGGAGTCGTTCACGCAACTCGTCTTCCATGCAGGCGGTTGAGTTTTCTTCCGCCAGGAGCGCGAGTGCGGTATCGGCGTCTTCGTCAATGACGGCGCGGATGTAGCGCTGGACGGTGCCCTCAGGCGTGTTGGGTGGGTATGTGGCTTCTTCCTGGTCGATGAGGCGCGGCAGGGCGATGGCCAGGACGACGAGGGCGATGACGCCCGCGGCGACACCGATGAGGATGCGTGTTGAGGAGTCCATTGGGAACATGATACTCAGGCTGGGTCTGTCCGGGATTCTTCGCGACTGCCCGGCCGGTACTGAGCGCCGTCCGGCATTTCATCGACGTGGATCTTGACGTCGTGCTGGACGGTGAGGCCGACGAGGGCGGCGCGGAGCGGCGTTGCGCCGCCGTCAGGGATGCGCAGGAGCAGGGTGACGCTGACCGCGCTATCGAGGTTGGCGACGGAGGTGGTCTCGATGGATGCGCCGGTCCGCTCGATGGTCTGGAGGATATCATCAACCAGCCCGGAGCGGTCATCCGCAATGGCAGTGACGATGACGCGATTCGCGTTGGTGTTGTCGTCGGTGGGTGTCATGGGAGTAGGATACGGCAAGGAGGGAGGTGTGTGATGGCGCGGGAGATGGTGGAGACGGTAACGGGGCCGGTGGCGGCGAGCGAGTTGGGGTTCACGCTGTCGCATGAGCATGTGATCGTCGGGTTTCCGGGGATCAAGCAGACCTACCCGGAGCTGATGGACTGGGAGGGCATCGAGTCGGGCGGCATTGCAAAGCTGTCTGAGGCTCACGCCGAGGGTCTGCAATCCATCATGGATGCAACACCGTTCGAGCTGGGCCGCGACGTGCTGATGCTCAAGCGCGTCTCCGAAGGCTCCGGGGTGAATATCGTCGCGTCAACGGGGACGTACGTGGATATTCCGCGGCTTATCTGGTTCACACACCCGGAGCGCATGGCGGCGGTGTATATCCGCGAGATCACAGAGGGCATCGAGGGCACGGGCATCAAGGCCGGCATGATCAAGGTCGCCGACAACAATTATGAGCTTTCAAACGCGGAGGTGATGGTCCTGCGGGCGGCGTCGCGGGCGTCCAACGAGACGGGCATCCCGATAACGACGCACACGCAGCCGCAGAACAAGGTTGGAGAGCCGCAGTGGCGCATCTTTGCCGAGGAGGGGGTTGACCCGGCGCGGGTGTGCATCGGGCATTCATCGGACTCAACAGACTTCGATTACCTGGCGGGGTTGGCGCGCGAAGGTGTCTTCCTGGGCATGGACGAGCTGCCGGGGCACCAGCTGAATGAGCCGTGGCGCGAGAAGTGCGACATGATCAAGCGGCTGATCGACGCGGGGTTTGCGGGACAACTGATGCTGTCGCATGACTGGTCGGTCAAGAAGCACCCGGACGATTCATGGGGGGCGTCAGAGGAGAAGCACGCGCTGGTGAACCCGGATGATTACGCCTTCGTGGGCCGGAACGTGCTGCCATACCTGCGGGAACAGGGCGTGGACGAGGAGGCCATCAGGCTGATGACCGTGGAGAACCCTCGTCGGTTCTTGGCTGGGGGGGAGTAGGTGAGTAGGAAGCTTGCCTTTCAAAGTACATGCGTGCTACGGTATCGGCACTATGCACAAGCAAGACCTAATGTGATAGCTAGGTAGCGTTGCAGTGTTAAGCTCGCTATTAGGCCCTCCGAACGAATCTCCGCACGGCGGCCCAATTGACGATAGGCAGGCGTTGTTCAACCGTTTTCAATCACGCCTCAACTTACACATGGGCCTCTCCCGCAAGCTTGTTTCCTACCAGGCCAATAAGGAACTCCCTGGGTTGAGGTGGTTGAAATACAAAGAGGCCTACTCAAAGGAGTTGGTTGACTCGTTTCTCGACAAGATCAAACCCGAGAAGATTCTCGACCCTTTCGCCGGCATGGGTACCACTTGCCTTGCGGCTTCTGCACGAGGAATTCCGTCGACGGGAATTGAGATTATGCCGGTTGGCGTGTTGATGGCACGCGCCGTAACGACTGCGGCTAACGGGCTTAGGGCTGACCAATTTCGTGACGTTGGCGCCGATGTTGTTTCGGCGATAGAAAGGTCAGATCTCGACTCGTCAGTCAGTGGATTTCCTCACGTACCGATCACGCAAGGTGCATTCCCAGTAGAAACGGATGCGCAGTTAGGGGCGTTGCGCCACTACATCAGCGCGTTGGACCAGGACGACATGGAACTCATGTTGAACGCTGCCGCACTGAGTGTTCTGGAATCAGTGAGCTACACACGCAAAGACGGTCAATACTTGCGCTGGGATCACCGTTCCCCACGAACCCTACGGGGGCACGTTGACAAAGGGCCGATCCTGGGGCTCGGTGAAGCACTCTCACGGCGTTTTCACGAGATGGAAGAGGACATCACGCCCTTAAAGCACTTATATGGAAACGAAGAACCCACCTACATTGAAGGGTCTAGTCTCTACAGGCTAAAGGAGTTGGCTACTGGGGGCTACGATATGGTGATGACCTCACCGCCATACGCTAATCGCTACGACTACACACGGACTTATGCGCTCGAGCTGGCTTGGCTTGGTTACAACCGAAATAGACTAGGTCAACTAAGGCAAGAGATGCTCACAGCTACCGTTGAGAATAAGCCAAAGTTGGATCGGCTCCGTTCAGAGTACGCTGACTCCAATGCAGTTCAGGTTGCGTCGGCGCTCTACAGTAATGCAGAGGCTTTGCAAGAAATCCTAGAGATTCTTCGGCATCATAGCGCGAACCTCAGTAACCCTAACGTTGTACGTCTGATAGAGGGTTACTTTTTTGAGATGGCGTTAATCATCCTTGAGCTTGCCAGAGTCGTGCGTACCGGCGGCACAGTCATCATGGTGAATGACAACGTTCAATACCACGGGGAAGAGGTGCCTGTAGATCTGATCTTGTCCGACTTCGCAGAGTCATGTGGGTTCCGATGCGATAGAATCCTTGTACTCCCTAACGGTAAGGGCAATTCAAGCCAACAGATGGGGAGATTCGGGCGAAGGGAACTCCGAAAGTGCGTGTATTGGTGGACGCGTGTCTAACCTCGATGAAGCTATCGACCGCTCGCACATTATTGGCCAGCGCATTAGGGGCAGGACGGACATAGCACTTCAGAACGAAGTTGCTGAACTAAGGGACAGTGTGGAGTTCTCCTCTTACGCGGACCTAGGCATAAGCGAACGCGCCTGGCACCACGTGGAGTCGCTAGGAATCTCGCCTGTTCTTGTGTTTTCGCATCCTGATGTCTTGGCAGCTCATCCGCATCTTTCTGCGTATTATCGCGGGATTGCACTATTGCCTCAGAAGCGTACTCAACAACTCGCTGGAACAGTGGAGAGGTGGGAGTCGGGAAAACTCAAGCAAGCCCCGGCAGCGAGTCAAGCCCTGAAAGTTGCTAGGCTCTACAACTTTGTTATCTCTTCCATCATCGAAGGGTCAGCCGAGTGGACTCTCGAGAATGGATATAGAAATATTCTTGCGAATATGGCGATCGGCCTCGATGGGACTATTCGGAATCTTATTGGACAGGACGCCGAGAAACTAGTTCAGTCGAGAATCCTCGAATGGCTAAAGGCCAATGAACTAGTAATAGAATCGGACGACGAGCGATCAACTTACACTTTGCCTGAAGGCTATTCAATGAAATTCGGATCGGAACCGGATATTGAGTTTCGCCGCCACACTGCCTCTAGGGCAACGTTAGTATGCACCATCGAAATTAAAGGGGGCCGGGATCCGGCTGGCGCACTTGAGCGACTGGGAGCGGTTCAAAAGAGCTTTGAGAATACCCCACCCGGATGCACGAATATGCTTGTTGCAGGCGTTATTACCCCAGAAATGCAGAATCGCTTGAACCAGATGGGAGTAGTGAGGAGCTTTCTGATAGATGAGGTTGCTGCAGACGGAGAAGGATGGACTGAATTCTTAAACGAAGTATTCCACCACACGATCCGCATCACTTCGGAGACAATAAGCTAGCCCAACTCGGTCAGGCTCAAAGGGAAATCCTTCAAAGGATAGGTTCCGGCTTGAGACGGCAATTATTCCTCGCTTGCGCTCAGAATCACAGTTTGTGAGACAATGCTCAGTCGAGCTACGTCTCACGTTCTCGATTCCCGCTTTCGCGGGAAGAATGAGACGGGTCGGGCATAGGAATGACGGAGGCCCGCTCATGCCCTTCGACAGGCTCAGGGTGAGCGGGGATGTGGGGTTGGCTTGATGGTGTGGCGGTATGGTCGTAAGCGGGAGTAGTTGAAGGACGATAGTCCAAAGGGATTGAGGGACGGTTGGGAAATGGACATGGAAACCGGTCTTCTGGCAGCGTTGATCCTGGGCTTTCTGCTTGGGCTGAAACACGCAACGGACGCCGACCACGTCGTGGCTGTGTCAACGATTGTCGGTGAGAGCCGCAATGTGTGGCGCGGGGTGTGGATAGGCGGCGCATGGGGGCTCGGCCATACACTGCCGCTGATGATCCTCGGGATTGTGATCCTGGCGTTCCGCGGGCTGTTGGACGGGTATGAGTCCATTGCGCATATTTTTGAGTTCGGAGTCGGCGTGATGATGGTTCTGCTGGGGGCGCAGGTGTTCTGGAACCTGGCTCGGGGCCGTCTGCACGTCCATGAGCATAGCCACGACACCAGCCGCCACGTGCATATCCACGGGACGCATGATCCCGCCGCGAGCGCGGAGGTTGAGTCCGAGCACGGTTTCTTCCACCTGGGGAGGCCGTTCTTCCGGGTGAAGTCATTCTCGATCGGCATCGTGCACGGGTTGGCAGGCAGCGCCGCAGTGATGCTGGTCTTGCTTCAGACCCTGCCGTCGTTCTGGGCCGGCATCGGGTATCTCGTCCTCTTCGGAGTTGGCACGGTACTCTCGATGGCGGTGATCACGGTCCTGCTGGGCGTGCCTTTCTCGCTCGTGGGGAACACAGGACGAGCAGGCCGCGTCGTCTCGGGAGTGGCGGGTACTGCCAGCGTCTTGTTTGGCGCAGCCTTGATGTCTGACATCGCGCTGGGAACGAGTCTGGTTCCGCTGTAGGAGTGAAGCCGGGAAAGTAAGAAGCGGGGCAGACCCTGTGGGGTCTGCCCCGCCCCTTTATGCCGAATGGATTCCGGCTTTCGCCGGAATGAGGGGAAGGATGACCTACTTGTTGCCGTTTTGCCCGTTGTGCGTGGCCCAGAAGACGTTCTCCGGGTTGAGCGGGATCTGGCGGTGGCGGATGTTCGTCGCGCGGCTGACGGCGTTGCCGACGGCCGGGAGCGGCGGGATGATCGGCACCTCGCCGACGCCCCTGACGCCCAACGGGTTCTCCGGCGCGGGACCGCCGACGAAGATGGTCTCAATCATCGGCAGGTCAAGCGCAGTGGGCATACGGTAGTCGAGGAAGTTGGCGTTCTTGAGGATGCCGTCCTCGCCCCACTCGTAGTTCTCCCACAGCGCCCAGCCGACACCCTGCGCCACTGCGCCCTGCACCTGGCCCTCAACGGCCATCGGGTTGATGGCGCGGCCGGGGTCCTGGAACGCGGTGTACTTGGCGATGGTCGCGCGGCCGGTGTCGTCGTCGATCTCAACCTCACAGATCTGGACGCCGGAGCTGGTCACGGGGCGCACGCCCGTGGCGAGGCCGTTGCCGATGACCGCTCCAAGGCCCATTCCCACGCTCTTGTTGGCGAGTTCTCCAAGCGACACGGACTGCTCAGGATTGTCACGCAGCGTGAATGTGCGATCCGAGTACTCGATGTCCGAGGCATTCGCCTTGAACTGCTCAGCGGCCCGGTCCTTGAGCTGGCTGATCACGTCCTCGGCGGCGTTCTTGACTGCCATGCCGGTGACGTATGTGATGCGGCTGCCCCAGGAACCATCGCTGTAGCCCACGGAATCGGTATCGCCGACGGTGGAGCGAACCTCTTCGACGGTGACGCCGAGTTCCTCAGCGGCGATCTGCGCCATTGACGTGCGCGTGCCGGTGAGATCGACGGAGCCGACGATCAGGCTGAACGTCGCATCCTTGTTGAGCTGAATGGTTGCGGTGGAGGTGCCGGAGCCCTCTCGTCGCATGCCAATGGCGACGCCGCGGCCACGCCCCTCAGGAATGGGGGACGCCCAGGACTCATGATTCTTGACGGTCTCAAGGATCTCCTTGAACCGCGTGACAGGCAGGGCCATGCCATCGCTCATCGGCTCGCCGTCTTCGGTCATGTTGGCCATACGGAGATCGATGGGGTCCATGTCCAGCGCCTGCGCAAGCTCGTCCATCATCGTCTCGATGGCGAATGCGCCCTCCGGGAGACCCGGCGCGCGGTAGGCCTGTGAGCGGGACTTGTTGGTGAGCACGTCGTAGCCGTCGGCCTGGAAATTCGGGAGCTTGTAGGGTGAGAGGCCGGCGACGAGGATGTTGTTCACGTAGAGCGCGGAGCCCGGGAGGCATCCGGCGTCCAGGTAGAACTTGGCCTCGAACGCGGTAACCTCGCCCTTCTTGTTGGCGCCCGCCTTGATCCAGCAGTAGGCGTCCGGCGCAGGGCCGGTGGCGCGGAAGACCTCGTCACGACCGAGGACGGTCTTGACGGGTGAGCCGGTCTTGAGGGCCAGCAGCGCCGTCGGAAGCTCAGGGACGGTGAATCCCTTGCCGCCGAAGCCGCCGCCGATCTCCAACGGCACGACATTGACCTTGTTCAGGGGAACCTGCAGGAGCGCGGCGTTCTGGCTCTTGTTGGCGAACGTCGCCTGCGTGGTCGTGTAGATGGTGATGTGGCCGGTGGCGTCGACATCGACGGTGCAGGCCTGCGGCTCAATGTAGCCCTGGTGCACCATGCCGATGCGGTATTCGCCCTCGAGCACAACATCCGCCTCTTCGTAGCCCTTGGCGACGTCGCCGCGCGCGAGCTCCATGTGGACGGAGATGTTGGTGGGCGTGTCGCTGCGGCCCTCAAGGCCGCGGGTGCGGACTTCCTCGTGAATGATGGGGGCACCGTCCTTGATGGCGTCCTCAATCTCCACGACGGCCGGGAGCGGCTCATAGTCGACCTTGATGAGGTCGAGCGCCTCTTCCGCGATGTGCGGGGAGGTTGCCGCGACGGCGGCCACGGGATGGCCGTGGAACAGGACGCGATCCTGCGCCATCAGGAACTGGCGGAGATAGACCGCGTCCAGCGTGACCTCACCGCCAACCTGCTCGTCAGATTCAAGCGAGGGCAGGTCCTTGTGCGTGACGACGCCCTTGACGCCGGGATAGGCCTCCGCGGCGGAGGTGTCGATGCTCTTGATGCGCGCGTGGGCATGCGGACTGCGCAGGATCTTGCAGTGCAGCGTGCCCGGCAGCGTAAGGTCCGGCGCGTAGACTGCTCGTCCCTTAACGCGCTCGACGGCATCGACGCGCGCTATGGGCTGTCCGATTGCTTTCTCAGGTGTTGCAACCATGTGTATTCCCTCCAGGACAGGCGACTAAAGCATGAACGCCTGCTATTCCTCCCATTGACGCCGCGGACACGTATCTACGGCGACAGGGTTAGTGTAGCGGATTTTGGCGGAGAGGTGGGGGATGGGAAGTCACGTACAATAACTATCGTCAAGGGCTGTGATAACAACACGGCTTGGCGGGCACATGGAGGGGGCACCACGTCCATGAGGGACGGCATCGCAAGGACTATTCCGCTACTCGTGGTGCTGTTCGGGCTGGTTCTTGCCGCTCCGGTTGTGCTGGCAGGTTGCGACGTGAACGGATCGTCCGTGGAGAATGAGTCCGCCTTGACGGACACGCAGCCAACGCAGTCACCGTTTCGTCTTGATCGTGTTACGACGCAGACACCAATCCCGGGCCCCACAGCAACTCCAACTGTGATCCCCAGTCCTACGGCAACTCCGATCCCACGCCCCACGGCAACTCCGATCCCGTATCGGGTAATCGTGGCGGATGAGGCATACGCATTCCTCGAGGCGTTTCTAAGAGACCATGATCGAAGAGGGCCCGGGACATCGGGGGAGCGAGCGGCTGCGCTGGCACTCAGGGACAGATTGACTCAACTCGGATTCGAGACTCGCGTCGAGGAGTTTGACCTTGGACCGGCGCCGTCGGAAGTGTCGTTCGAACTTCGATCATCCGAAGGCACGACGGACATGGATGTCCAATCGGAAGCGCTGCAATTCTCACCCCATGGAAACGTCACCGGTGAGTTGGTCTATGTGCAAAGGGCCCTTGAAGGCCAATTGCCGGAAACTGGATTGCAGGGCAAGGTCGCGCTGATTGAGCGCGGGGACGACACGTTCTCAGGGAAGGCGATTCGCGCGGCGCGCGCCGGGGCAACCGCAGCTGTCATCTTCAACTACAATTCCGGAAATTACTCTGGATACCTGGTGAGCGAGTCACCCATTCCGGCGGTTGCCATAAGTGGAAACGACGGGAATAGGCTCCTTGATGCGCTGGATGCCGGATCAGTTCAGGCTACGGTTCGTGTTTCAACACTCGAATCTCGTTCCCTGAACGTCATCGCTGAACAGAAGGGCACAGAACCCAATGGCGGAGTGGTGTATCTCACGACGTACATCGACGCCGTTTTAGATGTGGACGGAGCCAATGACAACGGCTCCGGCATCGCAAGCCTGATGACAATCGCGGAGATGGTCTCAACTCGTTCCTATCCATTCACCGTCAGATTAGCCCTGTTCGGCGCCGTCCATGGGAAGGACCCCGGGAGCGTGCGAGCGGGGAGTCGATTCCACGTGAACCGGTTGAGTAACAGCGACATCGCCGACATCAAGGTGATGACAAGCGTGTACATGTGCGGTTCAGGAGACACCCTGGGACTCTATGGCAGCGAGAGCTATAGGTCCATCATGTCCGAAATTGGAGATGACCTGTCCATTGCCATCGCGAACTATGGAGAGTGGCCAATTAACGATGACATCTCATTCGATGAATTCGATGTCAAAACTCTGGCGATGACGGGGAATGATCAGACACATCACCATCAAACAACGGACACACTTGAAAACATCGACAGAGATCTGTTGGGCCAGACCGTTGAGGCGATGATCCAGTTCCTGGAAGCTCTAACGCAATTGCAGTGATTGAGACTCTCCCCCTCCCCACGGTGGGGGAAGGGAGAGTCCTTCGCTGCGCTCAGAATGACAGGTCTACTTGTCCATATTCGCCATGTCGACGGCGGCGCGGGCGATGATCTTGGCGCAGTCGACGACTCGCTTTATTTCGGTGCCGTACTCACGGATGATCGTGTGGCCGCCGGGGCCGTAGCAGAGGGACTCACAGCCCGCGTTGGTGTAGTGGCCGGAATCGTTGAAGGCGTTTGAGGATATCCAGCCGGGCTCTTCGTTCCGCACCTCGCGGTGATACTTGACGATGGTCTGGTTCAGGAAGTGCTCCGGGGGCAGGTCGATGCCATAGGCCTCGGTCTTCAAGCTCTGCCACTCCGGGCGGTTGGTGGCCGGAGGCCGCTCGATCTCCCACTTGAAGTCGGGATCGCCATCAGCCACGCTGCGGATGACATCTTCGATCTGGCGCTGGATGTCGTCGTAGTCCTGTCCCGGGAGACCGCGGACTTCCAGGATGGCGCTCGCGAAATCCGGGACGTAGGATGCCCGCCAGTGGGCGTATTGACGGCCGATGCCGCCGTTGATGCCGCCAACGATGAGTCGCGGGAGTCCGGGGAACTCCTCACGGCGCGGCGAATCGAATTCAAATCCCTCAAGAGCGGTGATGATGCGCGCAAGCTTCTCTGCGGCGTTGACGTAACTCATATTGTGCATTGCGCCGATCCACGCGGCTTCGCCGATGGTGTGGACGAGGAATTGGATCGCGCCGGCGTGCAGCGGCAGGAGTTCCATGCCGGTGGGTTCCGGGATGATGCAGACATCGCCAAGCAGGCCGCGCTGGACGAGGTCGACGGCCCCTACCCCGCCTTGCAGCTCGCCAACGACGGCGGTCATGAGGAGATCGCCACGCAATTGAATGCCAGCCCTGTGAATTGCGATAAAGGCTGCCGCAGCCGCGGCGACACCGGCCTTCATGTTGATGAGGCCGTGGGCATAGATCATGCCGTCTTCGATCTTGAACTCCCAGGGGTCGCCCTCGAAGTACATGGGGACGGGATCGATGTCCATGTGGCCGTTGTACATGACGGTCTTGCCGCCGCCGGTGCCTTCCATCTTGTAGTAGAGGTTCGGGCGGCCGGGCTCATCGGCGACATCGATTAGGTCGGCGTTGATGCCGCGTTCTGCGAGCCACGACTGTAGCTCAGCCATGGCGCTTGCCTCATAAGGCGGGAAGCTCTGGTGCTGGTGGAGCCGCCGCATCAGCTCGATGATTTCGGCTTCGTCGATGTGGGCGTCAATCTGCGCGCCGATGTCGGTTGTCATAACACACCCCCCTGTGTCGTGCGGACACGTTACCACGACGCGGGGTGTTACGGCAGCATGATTGGGTTACTTGTCCATATTTGCCATATCGACGGCGGCGCGGGCAATGATCTTTGCGCAGTCCACCACCCACTTCACCTCCACACCGTACTCCCGCATGAACATCCTTTGAGCGCTGGGTCCGTAGCAGACTGACACACAGCCGGCGTTGGTGAAATGGCCAGAATCAGCCCAGGCGTTGGAAGACATCCAGCCCGGGTCTTCGTTCCGTACCTCACGGTGGTGCTTGGCGATGGTTTGGTTCAGGAAGTGTTCGAGGGGCAGGTCAATGCCATAGGCTTCGGTTTTCAGGCTCCGCCATTCGGGCGCGTTGGTGGCAGGTGGCCGCTCAATCTCCCATTTGAAATCGGGATCGCCATCGGCAACGCTCCTGATGACGTCTTCAATCTGACGTTGGATGTCATCGTAGTCCTGTTCCGGGAGGCCGCGCACTTCCAGGATGGCAGACGCGAAATCAGGGACATAAGAAGCCCGCCAGTGTGCATATTGGCGCCCGATGCCGCCGTTGATGCCGCCGACGATGAGGCGCGGCAGGCCGGGGAACTCCTCACGCCGCGGGGAATCGAACTCAAAGTCCTTGAGGGCGATGACAATACGGGCAAGATTCTCAGCGGCGTTGACGTGCTTCATGTTGTGCATCGCGCCGATCCACGCCGATTCGCCGTAGGTGTGGACCAGGAATTGGATTGCGCCGGCGTGAAGTAGAAGCAGTTCCATGTCGCTGGGTTCGGGGATGATGCACACATCGCCCAGCAGGCCACGCTGCACAAGGTCGACGGCCCCTGATCCACCCTGCAGCTCGCCAACAACGGCGGTCATCAGCACATCGCCGCGCATGGGGATGCCAGCCCTGTGGAGGGCGATAAAGGCTGCCGCCGCGGCGGCGACGCCGGACTTCATGTTGACGAGGCCGTGACCGTACACCTTGCCGTCCTCAATCTTGAATTCCCACGGATCACCCTCGAAGTTCATAGGGACGGGATCAATGTCCATGTGTCCGTTGAACATGACGTTCTTGCCGCCGCCCGTGCCCTCCATCTTGTAGTAGAGGTTGGGGCGACTTGGCTCATCAGCCAAATCGATAAGATCGGCATTGATGCCGCGTTCTGCGAGCCACGACTGTAGCTCAGCCATGGCGCTTGCCTCATAAGGCGGGAAGCTCTGGTGCTGGTGGAGCCGCCGCATCAGCTCGATGATTTCGGCTTCGTCGATGTGGGCGTCAATCTGCGCGCCGATGTCGGTTGTCATAACACACCCCTGTGTTTTACGGACACGTTACCACGACAGGGGGTGTTTGGTGCGTTTGGTTGGCCTCCATTCGCCCTTCGACAGGCTCAGGGTGAACGGGGGAAGGGTGGTTCTCTGGATTCCCGCTTTCGCGGGAATGACGGTCAGACCCGGGCGTTGCGGAGGGCGTGTTGGGGGCCTTGAGGCAGTTCCCAGTCACGGTAGTAGGCACGGATGTGGGGATCAAGCGCCCGCGCGGCCTGCCGGCGGGTAAGAACCTCAGGCGGCGGGCCGCCGGCCAGTGCTTCCTGGATGCGCATGGTGATGGCGGGAACGTTCAGGGTGGGATATTCGCCATTGTTGTAGACAACACGGCCATCGATCAGGACAGTTCGGACATCCCGGCCCCTGGCGCGTGAGACAAGGACTTCAAGGGGATTGAGTTCCGAATCGAGGTACGGGTAGGAGACGCGGTCCCAGTTGAGCATGACGATGTCGGCGCGCTTGCCGGGCTCAAGGCTGCCGATGTGGTCGTCGAGCGTGAGAGCTTTCGCGCCGCCAAGCGTGGCCATGTGGAGCAATTCGCCGGGTGTGACGTGTCGGTTGTCCAGCCCGGGGACGCGGTGCAGCCGCTGACTGAGTCCGATCTCCTGCAACAGGTCATCGTCGTCGTTGATGCCGACGCTGTCGGTGCCGATGCCGACGTTGACACCGGCGTCCAGCATGGCGCGGACGGGGGCGATGCCGCTGTGGAGCCGCAGGTTGGAACTGGCATTGTGAGAGACGCCGGTGCCGGTCTCGGCGAGTATGCGGATATCATCCTCCGTTACCCACACACAGTGTGCGTAGGAGACGCCGGGGCCGACCATGCCGATGTCCGCGAGGCGCTGCACGGGAGATTGCCCCGTTGTGCGGTTGGCATAGAGGCGCTGGTAGACGGTTTCAAGGACGTGCGTGTGGATGCCCATGCCGTTGTCGCGGGCGGTGTCCACGATACGGCGGAGCGTGTCCTCGTCCGCCCAGTGGTAGCCGGACGGGCTGAGCAGGATGCGAACGGCCTGCGGATCCGGTTTCTCGTAACGTTCATGGAGATCGAGGACGAGGTTTAGATTGTCTTCGAAAGCAACGCGTGACCCTTCAACGACGGCGCGGGCGGTCTGCGCAACATCCTGGGGCAGGCTTTCAAGAAAAGCATCGTCATCCCCGTAGACGAGGAAGCACTGGGAGCGGAATCCAATGGAGAACGCAGTGCGAACGCCGACTTCGCGGAATGCGGTCAGCGTGCCCTCTGCCTCCGCGAGAGGTCCGGCCTGGTTGAACATGACAGCGGTGGTGCCGGAGCGGAGCTGCTGCATGAGGGTGTAGAGGCCCATGAGGTAGGAATCCATGGGTTTTCGTCCCCATGCGAGGTTCAGCCACGCCTCAAGCGCGCCGTCCGGCTGCCCCAATTGGAGATAGGAGACCCCGCGCCCGTGATGATGGGCGTTAACGAGGCCGGGCAGGATGAAATGCGATCCGTCGCCGATCACGTCCGCATCCGGGTGACGCGAACGGAGGTCGTCATAGTTACCGACTTCACTGATTGCGCCATCAGCGGCTATTGCAACGGCGGCGTCATTGAGCAGGGTAACGCTGCCGTCATGCTCCACGCGTGTGAGGACATAGCGGCCACGGACGAGGGTGGCGGCAGGCTGGGCTTGGGTCATGGAGCCGGTGCTGCCCGACTATGGTCAGGAATTCATGTCTTGGGCGGCGGCCTGCACGGATCGGACGATCTTGTCGTAGCCGGTGCAGCGGCAGAGGTTGCCCGCAAGGTGGAGCCTGATTTCCTCTTCCGTTGGATTCGGAATCATCTTGAGCAGATGCTCAGTGGACAGGATGAATCCCGGAGTGCAGATGCCGCACTGGAAACCCCCGTTGTCCATGTAGGCCTTCTGGATGGGGTGCAGGTCGTTGCCGGGCGCGAGGCCCTCGATGGTGTTGACTTCCCTGCCATCCATTTCCACGCCGAGGGCGCAGCAGGAGTTGATGGTGACGCCGTCAACCTCAATGGTGCAGGAGCCGCAGTTGCCGTTGCTGCATCCTTCCTTCGCGCCGGTCAGGTCAAGTTCGTCCCTGACAACCTCAAGCAGTGTCTGCCGGGGAGATATGGCGACCTCGACGGGATTCCCGTTCACGGTGAATTGGACGATGCGTCGGTTCGTAGTTGTCATGTTTGTCCTCCTAACTGACGTTGACGCCGAGTTGGGCGGCGCAAGCGGCGACGGCGCGGCGTGTCAGCACCTTGGTGAGTTCACGACGGTAGTCGGCTGAGCCGCGCACGTCTGAGATGGGGGACGCGTGATGCTCCGCCTGTTCACCGGCCTCACGGGCGAGGGCGGCGGTCAGCGTCTCACCGCGCAGCACATTCTCTGCGTCGGTCGCGCGAACGGGCGTCGGCGCGACTGACGCGAGCGCGATGTTCACGTCCTCGATCTGTCCGCCTCCATTGAGCGTCATCGATACGCCAACACCAACCACTGCAATGTCCATCTCCGCGCGCGGGATGAAGCGCACATAGTAGCTGGAACTGTTGGCTTTCTGCGCCGGGACGCGGAACTCGACAAGGCACTCATCCGGCGCGAGCGTCATCTGCCCGGGCCCGGCAAAGATATCCCCAACAGGTTCCTCACGCGTGCCGCGCGGGCCGGCAATGACGACCGTGCTGCCGAGAACAATCAGCGGCGGGATGGTATCGCCTGACGGGGCGGCGTTGCCGACGTTGCCGCCGAGCGTGGCGCGGTTCTGAATCTGTATCGCGCCGACGAGTCCGGACGCCGTCGCGAGCGACGGGAACCCGGCCTTGACGCGGTCATCGTCACGGACACGCGAGAGCGGGAGAGCCGCGCCGATGCGCAGTCCGCCCGAGCCGTCATCCTCAAAGACCATCATCTCAGGAACACGCTTCGTATCAATGAGCAGTTCCGGGGTCCTGCGACCGATGCGGATCTGGTCGATGATATCTGTTCCGCCTGCCAGGGCGCGCGCCTTATCGCCAGCTTGGCCAAAGGCCTGAACGGCCTCGGCAAGCGACGCGGGCGCTACATAGTCAAAATTACGCACGTCTTCCCCACCTCCCCTTGAAGTCGACACCGTCCCCGCCGTACAGGGGAACGGTTGCGTCCTACAGTACCGCAATCATACACCCACGCGGGGTTTGGGCGCTTGCACGTGGGCTGGGCAACGGAGTCCGTTGGTGGAACGGAGCATAAAATGACAATGGGGGGCGAGATTTCGTATACTGGTATGCCCCGCAGGCAGGGTTATTTCTTGCGTAGCGGGATAGACTGTACCCTAGAGAGGGGTAGTGAACCAGGAAGGAAGGTCCGGGATGGCAAAGATGCAAGATGTGACCGAGAACGATTTTCAGAGCGAGGTTCTGGGCGCGGAGAAGCCGGTGCTCGTGGACTTCTGGGCGCCATGGTGCGGCCCCTGCAAGATCGTCTCGCCGATCGTCGAGGAGCTCGCGGAGGAGTATTCCACCGAGATGGGCTTCACGAAGCTGAACGTGGACGAAGCGCCGAACATCGCGCTGAAGTACCAGGTGATGAGCATCCCAACGCTGATGGTCTTCCAGGGCGGCGAGCCCGTTGCGCAGGTTGTCGGCGCGATGCCGAAGAAGGCAATCAAGGATCGCCTCCTCTCCAAGGTGGTATCCGTCTAGCACAGCGGCCTGCCGGATTCCCGCACGTGCGGGAAAGACGTACCGGTTGCTTTTCTTGAGGAACTCATGGGGACGCCGTTTCGGACACGTAGCCGGGCGGCGTCTTCACGCGTTAGATGCACTGTGAGGTGAGCGTTGGACACGTATGACCTAATCATCCTGGGCGGAGGACCAACAGGGGCAGCCGCGGGCCTGTATGGCACGCGCGCCCGCATGAATACCCTGCTGGTCGAGCGCGGATTGGTGGGCGGACAGCTTGCCGTGACCGAGGACGTGGAGAACTATCCCGGGTTCGAGCACATCCTTGGGCCGGAGCTCGGACAGAAGTTGATGGATCACGCCGAGAAGTTCGGCCTGAACGTTGAGTATGCCGAGGTGGAAGACGTCGAACTTGAGGGCGACTACAAGATCGTCAAGACGGACGACGGTGAACTCCGGGCCAGGACGCTGATCATCGCGACAGGCTCAATGCACAACAAACTGGAAATCCCGGGGGAGGATGAATTCTCCGGTCGGGGCGTTTCCTACTGCGCGGTGTGCGACGGAGCATTCTTCCGCGACAAGGAGCTTGTGGTCGTCGGCGGCGGCGACGCGGCCGTTGAAGAGGGGGCGTACCTGACGCGTTTCGCCAACAAGGTGACCATCATCCATCGGCGAGACGAACTGCGGGCCCAGAAGATCCTGCAGGAGCGCGCCTTCGCCAACGAGAAGATGGACTTCCTCTGGAACACGACGGTGCAGGAGATCAAGGGCAACGGCCTGGTTGATACGCTGGTGCTCAAGGACGTCAAGCAGGACTCATTGTACGAGCGTTCGATCGACGGGGTTTTCATCTACGTCGGGCTGACGCCGAACACGCAGTTCCTGAGGGGCAAACTGCCGGCGGATGAGCAGGGGCACCTGCACGTGAATCTGAAGATGGAGACGCAGTTCCCCGGCGTGTTCGCGGCAGGCGATGTTCGCGCGCAGTCTGCGCGGCAGGTCGCGTCCGCGGTTGGCGACGGAGCAACCGCAGCGATCTTCGCCGAGAAGTACATCGCCGAGAATTTTTAAAGGCCGTACGACATTTGAGAGCAACATCACGTTGGTACGTTGTTCGGGATTGAGGGCAGGCATCCCTCTCTAGCCTGCTCTCACGATTTGGTTGGGCAGATAGGGAATTCGGTTATTTGATATTCCGCTTAGCGCGGGAGTAGATGGTTCCCGGTGGGGCTCACGGGCTTCAACCCCGATGGGGGGCGGCCGGCGCCGTCTCCGGTGGGTTCGACTCCCTCCTACTCCCGCCATTTTTTAACGTTCGCGATCCGGCATCGGATCAGACGAGTTTGACCCGCCGCGTTCCCGCTATGGCGGCATGGTGCGGCCGTAGATTCTTCGGCTGCGCTCAGAATGACATGGGGAACCGGCAGAATGACGGGAGGGCCGCTCACCCTTCGACAGGCTCAGGGTGAGCGGGAGGAAACCCAAAACAGCGGAGGGCCCCGGTGCTGTTGCACCGGGGCCCTCTTATGGTCTGCGGACTTGCGATCCGCTCCACATCAACTCTCAGTCGATTGGATTACCGATCGAGCCAGACGTGGGCATAGCGCTTCACGGGGCCGTAACCTGCGAGGTAGTTGAGGGCCGGCATGTAGCCGCGAACGTCCTTATTGACCGCTGCGACGTAGGAACTGTGAGAGACGACAATCTTGGCGACCTCTCCCAGCGCCATCTCCATTGCCTGCCACGCAAGCTCCTTCCGCTCTTCCTGGTCCAGCGTTCGACTCATCTGGTTGACCAAGTTGTCGAAATCAGGATTGCTGTAGCGGTTGTAGTTGCGGTCTGAACCCGTGTAGAAGTGCTCGTACAGGGTCACGTCCGGGTCGATGCCAGCGATCCAGAAGCTGTGGAGTCCGAAGTCGAAGTTGGCTGTCGCCCAGTTGCCGTAGGCGGTCGCAGACTCCTGGACATCCGTCGTCACCTTCACGCCAACCTCTTCAAGGTCGCCCTGGAACGCCGGGATGTCACCCTGAATGGGCGCCCAGACGGTCCACGTCACCTCGAGGGGATTCATCTCGTCGTAGCCGGCTTCCTTCAGAAGCTCGCGTGCGCGCTCCTTGTCAGCAAGGGCGGCAGCGGCGCGCTCTTCCTTTGTCTCGCCAATCACGTCGGCGAAGCCGATGATCTGGCCGCAGCGCTCCTTGGGCATCGCCCATGGGGAAGTCGGATAGAATCCGCAGCCTGTTGGCAGTTCATACCAGTCGTTGCGAACCGTCGTGATGTACTTCTGGTTGTCAACGGCGAGTGCAAACGCCTCGTGGATCCTCTGATCCGACATCCAGCCTTCGCGCTCCTTGTTGATGAACAGCGCCGGGCTGAATGAGGACGCGATGACGCGGCTGTTCCAGAACTGGCAGACCTCTTGGCACTCGGCGAGAAGCGTGTCCGCCTGACCGCCCGTGTAGCCGGTGGTGCTGCCAATGTCCAGTCGGCCGGCGCGCAGCGCTGGCGGGATCTGGGAGCTGCCGGGGCCAAGGAAGCGCATCTCTACGCCATCCAGGTACGGAAGCGGCTCGTCCCAGTAATCTGCGTTCCGCTCGAAGACGAAGATCTCACCAGGAACGTACCTGGCGAGCGTATACGCCCCCGTGGTTGCCTTCGAAGGCTCTTCCCGGAAGGACTGGAGCGCGCCCGTCTCCAAGAACTCGGTCTGGTAGATGTGCGCGGGGAAGATGACGTTGTAAGGCTGGCCGATGACTTCAATCATGGCCGGCTTCGCCCACCTCAGGTTGAAGACCACTGTCAGGTCATCCGGGCAGACGATGGAGTCAACTGCCAGGTAGTGCGTCTTCCGCGGGCTGGTTGGCAGCCCGGCGTCCTGCTGAAGCCTGATGGTGTCAAACGACCACTTGATGTCGTTGCAACTGACTGCCACGCCATCTGACCATTCCACGCCGTCACGCAGGTTGAACGTGTATGCCAGTCCATCTTCGGACTGCTCCCAATCTGTTGCGAGATCGGGGTGCAACTCGAAGTAGACCTGATTATCGAAGTCTTCCTCCGTACCCCACGTGCGTGGTTTGATCAGCATGTTATTGAGCATGTGACCCACTTCAAATGAGTGTCCGGCTGCAGACTCCCATGGAACGAAGCTCGGGCTGTGGGACGTGTACGAAATCTGAAGAACGCCGCCGTACCTGGCATCCGGGTCAAGCGGGATGCCGCTGACGGAGACGTTTTCATCCATCATTGTGTCGTCGTCATCGTCCATATCATCCGTCTCGGGCACTGCCGTTGGCGAACTTCCGGTGATGACAATGGCGGTCGCCGTCGGCTCCGCCGGTGCATCAGTTGTGTCGTCGTCGTCCTCCTCGGCCGTGCCGCACGCCGCTGCAAGCAAGGCAAGCGTGGCGACTAAGCCAACAAGGAGTAACGTCCATCTGCTCATAAGTCTCCTCCTCCCCATGAGTAAATCGCGATTGTGTCATTATGACTTGACTGTAGCTAGTGTCAACCCTAGCAATACTAGGTATCGCAAAAACGAATGATGCCCCTGCCAATCGGCAGGGGCATCATTTCTATCTGAGATTGGTTTTTCTCAGCAGTGCTTCTGTCCGATCAACCTACTCGTCAAGCCAAACGTGCTGATACTTCTTCAGCGGTCCGTAGGCGGAGAGGTAGTTGATGGCGGGCATGAAGCCCCGGACATCCTTGTTGATGGCCATGACGTAGGAGCTGTGTGAGACGACGATCTTGGCAACGTCGCTCAGCGCCATCTCCATGGCGTCCCACGCGAGCTGCTTGCGCTCTTCCTGGTCCAGGGTCCGGCTCATCCGGTTGACGAGGTTGTCAAACTCCGGATTGCTGTAGCGGTTGTAGTTGCGGTCTGAACCTGTGTAGAAGTGCTCGTACAGCGTCACGTCCGGGTCGATGCCTGCGATCCAGAAGCTGTGAAGCCCGAAGTCAAAGTTGGCTGTCGCCCAGTTGCCGTAGGCGGTCGCAGACTCCTGGACGTCCGTCTCCACGATCACACCGACCTCTTCAAGGTCGCTCTGGAATGCCGGGATGTCACCCTGGATGGGCGCCCAGACGGTCCAGGTCACCTCGAGCGGATTCATCTCGTCGTAGCCGGCTTCCTTCAGAATCTCGCGCGCGCGCTCCTTGTCAGCAGCGGCCGCTGCGGCGCGATCTTCCTTGGTTTCGCCAATGACGTCCGCGAAGCCGACGATCTGGCCGCAGCGCTCCCTGGGCATGGCCCACGGGGAGGTCGGATAGAATCCGCAGCCCACCGGGAGCTCGTACCAGTCGTTGCGAACCGTCGTGATGTACTTCTGGTTGTCAACGGCGAGTGCAAACGCCTCGTGGATCCTCTGATCCGACATCCAGCCTTCACGCTCCTTGTTGATGAACAGCGCCGGGCTGAACGAGGACGCGATGATGCGGTTCTGCCAGAATTGGCACGTTTCCGTGCACTCTGCGAGGAGCGTGTCCGCCTGTCCACCGGTGTAGCCGTTGGGGCTGCCGATGTGCAAGCGACCTGCGCGCAGGGCCGGCGGGATCTGTGAGGAGCCCGGGCCAAGGAAGCGCATATCCACGCCATCCAGGTACGGAAGCGGCTGATCCCAGTAGTCAGGGTTGCGCTCAAACTGGAATATCTCGCCAGGGATGTAGTTGGCCAGCCTGTAGGGGCCGGTGGTTGCCTTCGAAGGCTCTTCCCTGAAGGATGTCAACGCGCCCGTCTCCAGGAACTCAGTCTGGTAGATGTGCGCCGGGAAGATGACGTTGTAAGGCTGACCGATGACTTCGATCATGGCCGGCTTCGCCCACCGCAGGTTGAAGACCACTGTCAGGTCATCCGGGCAGACGATGGAGTCAACTGCCAGGTAGTGCGTCTTCCGCGGGCTGGTTGGCAGCCCGGCGTCCTGCTGAAGCCTGATGGTGTCAAACGACCACTTGATGTCGTTGCAACTGACTGCCACACCGTCTGACCAATTCACGCCGTCACGCAGGTTGAACGTGTATGCCAGTCCGTCTTCGGACTGCTCCCAATCCGTTGCGAGGTCAGGATGCAGCTCGAAGTAGGCGAAGTTGTTGAAGTCTTCTTCCGAGCCCCACGTTCGGTTCTTGATCAACATGCTGTTGAGCATCTGCCCCACTTCAAATGAGTGGCCGGCTGCGGATTCCCACGGCACGAAGCTCGGACTGTGGCTCGTGTATGAAATCTGAAGGGTGCCGCCGTACTTGGCGTCCGGATCAAGCGGGATGCCGCTAACGGAGGTGGTCGGGTCTGACATGGTGTCACCATCCGTCATTTCCGGGGTTGCCGTCGGATCTGCGGCGCTCCCTGTAATGACAATGGCGGTCGCGGTGGGTTCCACCACCGTTTCTGCAGTTTCCTCCTCATCCTCTTCAGCCGTGCCACACGCGGCCGCAAGCAGCGCAAGCGTGGCGACAAGCCCGATAAGGAGCAATGTCCATCTACTCATAGCTCTTCCTCCCCATGAGTGAATCACGATTCTGTCAGTATGACGTGGCTGTAGACAGTGTCAACCCTAGTAATGCTAGGTAGTACAGAAACGATGATGCCCCTGCCGTGTCGGCAGGGGCATCATTCACATCCGAGATTGGCGCTAGCCGCTCTCAGCAGCGCTTTTCGTTCTTTGTGCTACTCCTCGATCCAGACGTGGGAATAGCGCTTCACCGGGCCGTAGCCTGCAAGGTAGTTCGGCGCGGGCATGTAGCCGCCAAGGTTGGCGCTGACCATCGGGTAGTAGGAGCCGTGCGAGATGACGACCTTACCCACGTCAGTCAGAGCAAGCTCCATGGCCTGCCACGCAAGCTCCTTCCGCTCTTCCTTGTCCAGGGTCCGGCTCATGGTATTGACCAGGTTGTCGAACTCAGGATTGCTGTAGCGGTTGTAGTTGCGATCCGAGCCGGTGTAGAAGTGCTCGTACAGCGTCACGTCCGGGTCGATTCCCGCGATCCAGAAGCTGTGGACTCCCACGTCAAAGTCGGCATTGGACCACTTGGTGTAGGTGGTCGTGGAATCGAACTCGATAATCTCCACGTTCACGCCGATTTCCTGCAGGTCCAACTGGATGGCGGGGCCGTCCGCCCGAATCACGCCCCACACGACCATTTTCAGGTTCAGTGCGTTCTCACCGGTGTAGCCGGCCTCTTCAAGGATCTGCTTGGCGCGCTCCTTGTCTCTGTCAGCCTGAGCGAGGCGCTCTTCCGGCGTAGCGCCGAAGACGTCCGCGTAGCCGGGGATGGCAGCGCAACGCTCGGCAGGCATCGCCCACTCGCTGGTGGGGTAGAAACCACAGCCCGTCGGCAGCACGAAAAGGTCGTTCTGTACGGTGGTGACGTAGTTCTGGTTGTCAACGGCCAACGCAAAAGCGGTGTTCACAGCCGGGTCATTCCACGGCTCGCGGTTCTTGTTAAGGAAGAGCGCGGGGCTGAATGACGAGGCAATGACGCGATCGTAAATCTTGAAGACATCGTCATCACGTTCCTGGATCAGGGTGAGGGCCTGCCCGCCGGTGTAGCCGTGCGAGTCACCCACGTGGACTGAGCCGGTTCTTAGAGCCGGCGGGATGTTCGAACGGGACAGGAAGATCATCTCCACGCCGTCAACGTACGGAAGCGGCGCATCCCAGTAGTCTTCGTTCTTCTCAAACGTGTATCCCTCGCCGGGGATGTACTCAACCAGCCTGAACGCGCCCGTGGTTGCCTTGGACGGCTGCTCCCTCATGGAGTCCAGCTTGCCGGTCTCCAGGAATTCAGTCTGGTAGATGTGGGAGGGGAAGATGATGTTGTACGGCTGGCCAATGACCTCCAGGACGGCAGGCTTCGCCCACCGAAGGTTGAAGACCACGTTCAAGTCATCCGCGCACGTGATGCCGTCGATGGCAAGGTAGTGGGTCTTCCGCGGGCTGCGGAGGAGTCCGGCGTCGTTTGACAGTCTGATTGTGTCAAAGGACCACTTCACGTCGTTGCACGTGAGCGGCGTACCATCTGACCACTCAATCCCGTCACGCAGGGTGAATGTCCATGCGAGACCATTTTCGGACTGCTCCCAGCTGCTGGCCATATCAGGATGCAACTCGAAGAATGCGTTGTTCCTGAAATCGTCTTCGGTTCCCCAGGTACGCGGCTTGATCAACATGTTGTTGAGCAGGTGCCCAACATCAAATGCGGGCCCGGCCGCCTCTTCCCACGGATTCAGGGGGTTGTTGGACCGGTAGGCGAGCTTGAGGACGCCGCCATATTTCGCATCAGGATCAAGCGGGATGCCGCTGACGGAGGTGTTCGGATCCGACATGTCATCATCCATGTCGTCGTCCATGTCGTCCGCAGCAGGAACCGCGGTCGGCGAACTTCCTGTAATCAACAGCGGCGTAGCGGTCGGTTCCGCCGGCGCGGTTGTATCTTGCTCCTCATCTTCCTCGGCAGTACCGCACGCTGCCGCAAGCAACGCGAGCGTGGCGATAAGCCCGATAAGCAGCAGTGTCCATCTGCTCATGAATATTCCTCCTGCCTTTACCTCTGGGTGGACGTATCGATTATGACAGTGGTTGAAATTATGTCAATCCTAGTGACGCGAGGGTTGGATTCCACTGATCATCAGCCAACCAACCAGGCGTGATCGTAACGGAGCTGCGGGCCGCGTTCAGCCTGGAAATCAAGCCCGGGCATGAGTCCATGGACCCGCTCACTGTAGACGGGCACGAGGACACTGTGGGAGACAACAACCTTTGCCTGTTGTTGCAGAGCCAGTTCCAGCGCGTCCCACGCGAGTTCTCGTCGGGTGGACGGGTCTGTGGCGGCGCTCACACTATCAATGAGGGCATCGAGTTCCGGACTGCTGAATCGCCCAAAGTTCTCACGCCCGCCCGTCGAGAAGTGTCCCAGGAGCAGGATGTCCGGGGCGTCGCTGATGGCCCATTCAGAATGGATAGCGGCATCAAAGTCTCCTTCGGAGATGCGCGCAAGAAAGTCCCGCTGGTTGAGGACGATCGAAGCAGCGTTGACGCCGATCTCCTGAAAATCTGAGATGACGGCAGGAACGTCCGGCTCGGTTTCCTCACTGAAGAGGATGGAGATGGACAACTCGCCGGGAGAGTAACCGAGATCGGCAAGGATTTCCCTGGCCCGCGCCTTGTCCGCGGCCGGTGAGGATTTGGTGGAGAAGTCTCCATAGCCGGGAATGTCCGTGCAGCGGTCAATCGGCATTGCCCACGCTGAGAACGGATACGTGCCGCAACCCGTGGGCGGGAAATGCCAGCCGCCATGTATGTTTCGGATGTATTTTGTGTTGTCAATCGCGAGGGCGATTACCTCTTTAAGGCCGCTGGTGTTCCATGGTTCCCTGGTGTGGTTGAGGATGATGTGGTGCGTGTTCCCCATCGCCACTGTCCGGGGCCATACCTGGCAGTTCTCACATTCCCTTTCCAGGGTCTCCGCTTCCTCATAAGCGTACCCCGAGGGCTTTCCCACGTCGATCGTTCCTGAGCGGAGTCCGGTCGCCAGGGCGGACTCCGCCAGGATCACGAATTGCAGGCGTGACAGGAACGGAAAGGGTTGATCCCAATAGTTGTCATTCCGACGATAGGTGATGCTCTCGCCCGGCACGTGTTCCGAAACGGTAAACGGCCCTGTGGTCACACTGGGGAGGCGATCACGCATGGCTGCCGTGTCATTGGCGTAGATGTGGCTGGGCCGAATGATGTTATGTGGAAGGGCGAGCGCATCGATAATCGCGGCCTGCGGTTCGTTGAGGAGGAACTGAACGGTGTAATCGTCCTGGCAAAGCACCTGGCGGACGGAGCCGAGGTACACGGATCTGGGGCTGCGAATCAGGCCTCTGCCCGTTCGGATGGAATTATACGTCCAGGCAACATCCGCGCACGTCAATGGCGCGCCGTCCGTCCAGGAGACATCAGTGCGAAGGTTGACAGTGACGGCCAGTCCGTCCCCGGAGACCTCCCATCCCAGCGCCAGGTCCGGGTGAAGCTCAAGGAAGCTGTGCCGTTGATAATCATCGGTGTTGCCCCATGTCCGAGGCTGGAGGAGGAGATTATGCAGGGGGTGCATCATGACGAATGACGCGCCTTCACTGTCCTCCCACGTGCTGAACGTCTGCTCCGCATGCCAGACGGAGGCGATGAGCGTTCCGCCGCGCACGGCAGCGCTGGGAACCGGCTTGCCGCTCACTGACGTTGCATCGACGGTCGTGGTCCTGCCGCGCTCAACTGTTGGAACCGGCGGATTCACCGTTGGTGTCGGTCGGGTTCTGCTTCTGTCCTGGCCGTCCTCGTCGTCGCCGATGGCGGTTGGCTCCGCAGTGGACGTTGACGTCAAGTCGTCATTGGTGCAGGCCGCGGCGGCGATGAGCAGCGCAAGGCAGATGGCGAGCACAAGCCCCGGCCTGCTCAATCGTGTCATTTGCTTTCGCCCTCGCTGCCTGTTACCCAGGAATGCCTATTCCACATTTACCTATCGATTATGCGGCAAGTGCTTGCATCGTCAACAGCGCGAACAACGCGAGGCAGGCATATTTTCCTTCGCTACGGTACTCTTGTGTCAGAACAATGATGCAGCGACGTGAAGCTTCGCCGCCTGAAGCGGCACGCATGGTGACAGGCGGCGGCGAGACAAAGACGCCCCGTGAACGGTATTCGGAGGCGATCACCGAACTCCGTGAGGCGGAGTCACGCATAAAGACCCTTGCCGACCGTCTCGGCAATCTCGGACAGTACCTGGTGGAAGATCCCCTGACCGTGGCGCCTGTGCATGAGGCGGCGCGCACGCTGTTGCCGCTTCACATCACCACACACCCTTTCCGCAGAGACGTGGATATGGCCGGTTGGCCTGACGCGCAGATGATCGTTCAGGCGTTGGGTGAGCTTCACCAGGCACGGGCGCGAGTGACTGCCCTGCGCGCGTGGATGCTGCCGGCGGATAGAGACGCCACCCCGGAGCCATAGGCTCATCGGCCACGGGGAAGAACCAGGCGCAACGGCATGACACAGTCGGCGGCAACACGAAAGCGGAGCCGGGGGATCGATAACGATCTCGTCGTGCTCTTTGACGGCCACGCGATGTTCTATCGCGCGTTCCACGCCATTCCCCCTTCTTTCACAGTATCCCACTCGGGCGAGCTTACCAACGCGGTTTATGGCGTATCCAGCACATTGCTTAGGGTCCTCAGTGAGTTACGCCCAGCCTATGCTGCCGTCGCCTTCGATGTGTCCGGTCCTACATTCAGGGACGAAATCTTTGAGGAATACAAGGCACAGCGAGAGAGTATGCCAGATGACATGCGCCAACAATTTGGGAGGGTTAGAGAGGCCGTAGAGTCGCTTGGCTTGCAAATCGTCGAGATGCAAGGCTATGAGGCGGACGACGTTCTTGGCCATTTTTCGAGACGAGCAACGGAACAAGGCCTTAGGACAGTTATCGTCACTGGTGACCAAGACACCATGCAACTGGTCTCCCCATCTGTAACCATCCTTTATCAGACGTTTAGGCAGGGCGCTCGCTCTGAGTCACTATATGATCCTGACGCGGTGAAAGAGCGGTACGGGCTGTCGCCGGAGCAGATACCGGACTTGAAGGCGCTGCAGGGCGATCCGTCCGACAACATCCCCGGCGTGCAGGGGGTGGGCGCAAAGACGGCAACGACGCTCCTGAGCGAGTACAACACCGTTGGCGAGCTCTATGAGCGCATTGACGATGTCACCCCTGAGCGCGTACGGCAACGCCTCATCGACGGGCGTGAGGCCGCAATGCAGGGACTGGAACTCACACGGATCGTCACGGAGCTTGACCTGCCGGTGACGCTGGACGACCTGCAGTGGACGGAGCACTTTGACCGTTCCCGGCTGGTCGACTTCTTCCGCGAGATGGAGTTCACATCGCTCTTGAACCGGATACCGGACATCGGCGACGAGGGAGCGGAATCAGTTGAGGCGGTACCGACAGTCGCGGATGTGGACACGACGTACCGGACCGTCTCAACAGTGCAGGAATTGGAAGAACTGCTCGCTGAGATCTCGAATGCCGCGCATATCTCCATCATCGTGCCGGTCACATCGCAACGGGTGATGGAGGGCGTCCCTGTGGGCATAGGAATCTCCTGGGCCTCCGGGCAGGCGGCCTACGTCCCCCTGATGCAAGAGGGACTCGGCATACCTATGGCGGCGGGTGCGGACATGCTTCAGCGGCTTGGGCGCTACCTTGCTGACAACGGGCCGGATGGAACCTCGCGGACGCTGGTCACGCACGTTGCGCGTGAGATTCTGCCTCCGCTCCAGAACAGCGGCGTAACGGTGGAGAATGCGATCTGGGACACGTCCGTCGCAGCCCACATGCTCGGCAAGCCGTCCACCGCCCTGCCAATACTCGTCCTATCGGAATTCGGGCAGGAGCTGCCGACCCGGGAAGAGCTGTTGGGACGCGGCGCAAAGGCGGTCCCCTTTCACGCGCTGGACGCAGAGACAGCGATGCGCTACGCCTGCTCCGCCGCCGACTACACGCTGCGGATGATGGAGTCGTGGGCGCCGATTCTTGAAGAACAAGGTGCGAGTCCTCTCTTTGAGGGCCTTGAGATGCCGCTCGCCCCGGTTCTGTCTCGGATGGAACGGAACGGCGTCCGCCTGGACACCAGGCTGCTGGCGACCATGTCTGAAGAGATGCACGCAAATCTCGATTGGATGACGCAGGAAATCTATGACGAGGCGGGCGCGGGGGCCGGCATGGACGAGCCCCTTGTCTTTAACCTCAATTCTCCCAAGCAGCTGGGAGAGGTGCTGTTTGAAAAGCTGGGGCTGCCCGCGCGGCGACGCACGCAGACGGGCTACTCAACCGACGCTGCCGTCCTGGAGGGTCTGGTCAAGAGCGGGGAACAGCACAGCCACATCGTTCAGCGCATCCTTGAATACCGTGAGTTGTCCAAGTTGGTATCAACGTACGTGGACTCGCTGCCGAAGGACGTGTACACGGGAACGGGCCGTATCCATACCAGCTTCAATCAGACGGGCTCCGCAACGGGCCGTATAGCGTCGCAGGACCCGAATCTGCAGAACATCCCCGTGCGCACGGAATCGGGACGGCGGATCCGTGAGGCATTCATCGCGGCGGACGGGGCGCAGTTGGTATCGGCGGATTATTCACAGGTGGAACTGCGCGTGCTGGCACACCTGTCGGATGACGGGGGGTTAAAGGATGCGTTTCACGCCGGAGAGGACATACATTCGTCAACAGCCTCAACCGTAATGGGACTTCGTCCTGAGGACGTGACGTCAGAGCATCGGCGAATCGCGAAAGCCGTCAATTTCGGCATCGTCTATGGAATGGGCGGGTTCGGGTTGTCAACGCGCCTTGAGATAGAACGTAAAGAGGCGGACGCGTTCATCGAGGCATATTTCGAGCGGTTCCCGAATGTACGCAAGTACATGGACGACACCATCGCCGGGGCGCGTGAGAACGGCTACGTGCAAACGCTGCTGGGGCGGCGGCGGTACCTGCCGGAGATCAAGGCATCCAACCAGCAGGCGCGCGCCGCTGCGGAGCGCATGGCCATCAACATGCCCGTGCAGGGGACTGCTGCTGAGATCATCAAGCTGGCCATGTTAAGGATGCAGGAGCGGCTTGATGAGTCGGAGATGCAGACGCTGATGCTGCTGCAGATCCATGATGAGCTTTTGTTCGAAGCGCCGGACGACGAGCAGGAGGCGCTGACGGCCATCGTCGATGAGGTTATGCCTCTGGTCATGCCGGAGCTTGACGTCCCGCTGGTGGTGGACGTGAAGGCCGGGAAGTCCTGGGGGCAGATGTCCTAAGGCGCTCCGTGGTGGCATCGGTACGCAAGGATGCCTTAATCGTGATTTAACCGCGTGTTGTCACCTCTTTAATCCGCCTTGCCTACGCTCAGTTTTGAGAACTTGGTGCATCGCACGGCAGGTGAAGAAGGAGGAATGATGCAGTTAGGTAAGACATGGCGTCAGTTGCTGTTCGTCGGCGCTCTTGGACTGATTGTCGTGCTTGGGGGCGCGGCATGTGGAGACGACGAGTCGTCAGCGTCCGAATCAGATTCGAATTCGTCCAGTAGTGGGGCGCAGGTTTCGACTCCCTCCACGACGGGCGGAACAACATCCCAGACGACCACCACGTCGGGCGGGGTAGAGCTTTCGGGAACCATCGAGATTGACGGCTCCAGCACGGTCGCGCCAATCTCCGAGGCGGTGGCCGAGGAGTTCCTGGCGGTGCATCCTGACGTTCGCGTGAACGTCGGCATCTCCGGCACGGGCGGCGGATTCAAGCGCTTCACCGTGGGCGAGACCGAAATTTCCGATGCGTCACGTCCCATCAAGGATAGTGAGGCAGGACAAGCCGTCGCAAACGGCATCAACTTCATCCCGCTGACTGTGGCGCTGGACGGGTTGGCTGTCATGGTCAGCACGCAGAACGATTTCGTGACGTGCCTCACCGTTGAGGAGCTGCACGAGATCTGGAAGCCGGGCAGCACTGTTGATTCATGGGATGACGTGCGCTCAAGTTTCCCAAGTGACGACCTCAACCTGTACGGCCCGGACACGGAATCCGGCACGTTCGACTACTTCACGGACGTGGTGAATGGCGACGAGGGTGTGTCCCGCTCCGATTACGTTGCCTCGTCAGATGACAACGTGCTGGTGCGCGGCATCTCCGGCGACCGAAATTCCCTAGGGTACTTCGGATACGCCTACTACGCCGAGAACGCCGGCCAGCTGAAGCTGGTGGCAATTGACGGCGGCAACGGCTGTGTTGAGCCAAGCGATGCGACGGTGGCGGATGGCAGCTATGCGCCGCTGGCCCGCCCCATCTTCATCTACGTGGACGCGGACAAGCTGGCGGCTCGTCCGGAGCTCCAGGCCTTCGTGAACTTCTACCTGGACCAGGCGCCGGTGCTGGTGCCGGAGGTTGGGTATACCGCGCTTCCATCCTACGATCTTGAGAAGGCCAAGATTGCGGCGGCGCTCCAGATCATGTCGAACCCGCCGGACCTGATGAACCTGTCGGGCACGATTGAGATTGACGGTTCAAGCACGGTTGCGCCGATCTCCGAGGCGGTTGCCGAGGACTTCGGCATTGAGTACAACAGCATCCGTGTCAACGTGGGCGTGTCCGGCACGGGCGGCGGGTTCAAGCGATTCACCGTCGGCGAGACGGAGATTTCCGACGCTTCGCGCCCAATCAAGGAATCCGAGGCGACGGCCGCCGCGGAGAACGGGATCCCGTGGGTTGAGTTGACGGTCGCTCTGGACGGGTTGGCCGTCATGGTCAATACATCCAACGACTTCGTGAATTGTCTGACCATTGCCGAGCTCAATGAGATCTGGAAGCCGGACAGCACCGTTGATTCATGGGACGATGTCCGCGCCGGTTTCCCGAATGAGCCGATCAGCCTGTACGGCCCGGATACGGAGTCCGGCACGTTCGACTACTTCACGGACGTTGTGAATGGTGATGAGGGCGTCTCCCGCTCCAACTACGTGGCGTCCTCCGATGACAACGTACTGGTGCGCGGCATCGCTGGTGACCGCAATTCCCTGGGCTACTTCGGGTACGCCTACTATGCGGAGAACGCGAGTCAACTGAAGCTTGTAGAGATCGACGGCGGCAGCGGCTGCGTCGCTCCAAGTGATGAGACGGTCGCGGACGGCAGCTATGCGCCGCTGGCCCGCCCCATCTTCATTTACGTGGACATCAACAAGCTTCGCGCACGACCTGAGTTGAAGCTGTTTGTCGATTACTACCTCGATAACCTGCCGCGGCTCGTGCCGGAAGTCGGCTACACTGCTCTTCCGAGCTACGACGAGGAGAAGGGCAAACTGGCCAAGGCATACACCGGGGCCTAGCGCCTTCAACGACGGAATAGGCCTTTCGGGTGGGAGAACTTGGGAGGAGCATCCCACCCGAAAGGCCATCCTTCATGAGAATCCCGGGAATGTATGGAAACTGTGAGGTGAGGAGATGACTGAAGCGGATCGCTCCCCCAATCAGCATCCGGAGATCCTATTCGTTTGCGTTCACAACGCAGGCCGCAGCCAAATGGCAGCGTCACTGCTGAATGTTCTCTCCGATGGAAGGGCCACGGCGATGTCCGCGGGGACGATGCCGGCAGAACACGTGCATCCCGAAGTGGTTGACGTGATGCGGGAGATCGGGCTGGACCTGGGAGACGCGACGCCGCAGGTGGTGACGGAGGAGATGCTGGAAGGCGCCGACAGGGTCATCACCATGGGGTGCAACGTTGATGACGCGTGCCCTGGCGCGATATTTGATGCGGAGGATTGGGGGCTGCCTGATCCGAAGGGACTTCCGTCGGCGGAGGTGCGGGAGATACGGGACACGATACGGGCGCGTGTGCTTGTGTTGCTGGAGGAGCTGGGGATACCGGCGCCTGAGGAGGCGGCGGTTTCTTAACCCGCACTTAATCTGCGTGGGGCATCCTTAGTCGGTGGGGGGCCGTCGGGGCCAACTGGGGAAGGATCACATTCTTGGCTGAAGCGTCATTTAGCACGCCTCGCGTTTCGCGCGAGGACCTGGAGAAACGCCTGTTGTCCGGCTCTCGGGCAGAGCGCGGAACCGAGACGGCAATCCACATGCTTCTTCTCGGCGCAACGGTTATCTCAATCGCCACGACCCTAGGGATCGTCTTTGTACTGGTCAATGAGAGCTTCCGGTTCTTCCAGGAAGTCTCTGTCATCGAATTCCTGACCGGCACGGTATGGACTCCACGGTTCCAGCCATCACTCTTCGGCGTGCTCCCACTTGTTGCCGGCACCATCCTCGTGTCTGCCATCGCAATCCTGGTGGCGGGACCGGTGGGGCTGTTCACGGCTATCTTCCTGAGCGAGTACGCGCCGGACCGCTTTCGGCGCATCGTCAAGCCGATGCTCGAGATCCTCGCGGGCATTCCGACAGTGGTGTACGGCTATTTCGCCCTCACCTTCGTGACGCCCCTGCTGCAGCAGTTCCTGTTCCCGGACATGATCATCTTCAACGCCCTGAGCGCGGGGCTCGTGATGGGGGTAATGATCATCCCGATCGTGTCTTCCCTCACGGAGGACGCGATGCTGGCCGTGCCGCGCTCACTCCGCGAGGCGGCCTATGCGCTGGGAGCGACACGGTTTGAGGTGGCAATGCGGGTGGTGACGCCGGCGGCGCTCTCCGGCATCGTGGCCGCAATTATTCTCGGGCTTTCACGCGCCATCGGCGAGACGATGCTGGTCACGATCGCCGCAGGGGCAACGCCACGATTGACGATCGACCCGCGGGAAAGCATCCAGACGATGACGGCGTACATCGTGCAGGTGGGATTCGGTGAGACGCCGCAGGGGACGACGATCTACTACACGATATTCGCCGTGGCCTTGCTGCTGTTCGTGATGACACTCGCCATGAACGTTCTTGGCCATTGGGTGGTCCGACGCTGGCGGCAGGCGTACTAGGGGCACTTATCAATGGAATCGACGAACACCAACAGCGTTCCCAGCGTTAGCGCGGAGCAGTTCCACAGGAGCCTGCGCGGGCGGCGTTGGCTTGGCAACGCGGCAGTTGTACTGTTTTTTGCGTCGACTCTCGTGGGCCTTGCAACACTGGCCGCTCTTATCATCGATGTGCTCATTGACGGTTTGCCGTGGATCGACTGGGATTTCCTGTCGACGTACCCATCCCGGCGCCCGGCGGACGCGGGGCTGCGTTCAGCCCTGTTCGGCACGTTGTGGGTTGGCGGGCTGACGGCGCTATTCACGTTCCCCATCGGAACAGCGACGGCTATCTATCTTGAGGAATACGCGCCACGCAACAGGCTGACACAGCTTATTGAAGTGAATATCTCCAACTTGGCGGGCGTTCCGTCCATCGTGTACGGCCTGCTCGGTTTGGCAGTTTTCGTTTTCCTGCTGAGCCTGGATCGGGTCATCCTGGCCGGCGCGCTGACACTGACGCTGCTGGTGCTGCCGCTGTTGATCGTGGCGGGACGCGAGGCGATCCGAGCAGTGCCGGACAGCTATCGGCAGGGGTCATTGGCGTTGGGAGCGACCCGCTGGCAGACGGTACGACACGTGGTGCTGCCATCCGCGCTACCGGGCATCCTGACGGGCACGATTCTTGCAATGTCCCGCGCGATCGGTGAGGCTGCGCCGCTGCTGGCCATCTCCGGCCTCGTCTTCGTGACGTTCACGCCGGGGCATCCATTTGAGCGTTTCACGGTGCTGCCCATCCAGATCTTCAACTGGGTGTCACGTCCGCAACTGGACTGGCAGCACGTGACGGCGGCGGCAATCATCATTCTGCTGCTCGTTCTGCTGACGATGAACGCGACGGCGATCCTGCTGCGGGACAGGTTCCAGCGGCGGTCGGAAGAATAGGGCAGGCAGGGAGAGAGTTACATCTATGGCAACTGCGACAGCGATTTCCGCGCCACCTGCCCTGTCAGTGCGCGGGTTGAATCTGTTCTACGGTGGATTCCAGGCGCTGAAGGACGTGAACCTGGACATTCCGCCGCGCAAGATCACGGCGTTCATCGGGCCGTCCGGCTGCGGCAAGAGTTCGCTCTTACGGTGCATGAATCGGATGAACGACCTGATTCGTACGGCGCGTGTGGAGGGTGAGGTCCTGTTCCATGGGGACAACGTATATGCGGAGGCGGCGGACCCCACCGAGATCCGGTTCCGCATCGGCATGGTGTTCCAAAAGCCCAACCCGTTCCCGAAGTCGATCTATGACAACGTGGCGTTTGGGCCGCGCATCGCGAGGTTCAAGGGGGATATGGACGCGCTCGTCGAGCGGTGCCTGCGGCAAGCGGCCCTGTGGGACGAAGTGAAGGACAGGCTGAAGGATTCGGCGTACACCTTGTCCGGCGGTCAGCAGCAACGGCTGTGCATCGCGCGGACACTGGCGCTTGACCCAGAGGTCATCCTGATGGACGAGCCGTGTTCATCTCTCGATCCGATTGCGACGCTGGCGATTGAGGACCTCATGCGGGAACTTGCGCCAAATTACACCATCGTCCTGGTCACGCATAACATGCAGCAGGCGGCGCGCGTGTCCGATTACACCACGTTCCTGACGGTTGACGATCAGCAGACCGGTTACGTCGTTGAGACCGGAGAGACGGGGCAGATATTCTCCACGCCGATGAAACGCGCGACGGAGGACTACATCACAGGACGATTCGGGTAAATGGCAATGACGAACAATATGACTGAAACCCCAGGTAGCGCCGAGCCGCTGCAGGCGCCTATCATGACGACCGTAGCAAACGTAGCTGCACAACGGGACATGACGGGCAGTCCGAACAATGCGATGACGGCTCAACAGGCAACGGAGCGGATAGCGGTATCAAAGCGGCCGGTTTCACTGCGCACGGAGAATATGTCGCTCTATTACGGCGAGTTCCGGGCGCTGAAGGACATCTCCGTGGAGATTCCCGAACGCACGGTGACGGCAATCATCGGCGCGTCCGGCTGCGGCAAGAGTTCATTCCTGCGCAGCTTCAACCGCATGAACGATCTGATTCCGGGCGCGCGGATCGAGGGCACTATCGAAATGAGCGGCGTGCCGATCTATGACCGTCGCGTGGACGTGACTGAACTGCGCCGCGCCGTCGGGATGGTGTTCCAACGGCCGAACCCGCTGCCGATGTCCATCTATGACAACATCACCTACGGACCACGACGCCACGGCATCAAGAAGCGCGCGGAACTTGATGAGATCGTCGAGCGGTGCCTGACGCAGGCAGCGCTGTGGGACGAGGTGAAGGACAAACTCAAGCAGCAGGGAAATGAACTCTCCGGCGGGCAGCAGCAGCGGCTCTGCATCGCGCGGACGCTGGCCGTCGAACCGGACGTGATTCTCATGGATGAGCCGTGCTCCGCGCTGGATCCGGCGTCAACGCTTCGCATCGAGGAACTGATGCAGGAGCTGGGACATGAGTACACCATTCTTGTCGTCACGCACAACATGCAGCAGGCGGCGCGGGTATCCGAGATGACGGCGTTCATGCACATGAGAGAGGATCGGGCCGGAATGCTGGTGGAGTACGGTGCGACATCAGAGATATTCACGAACCCGCGGGAAAAGACGACGGAGGACTATATCACTGGCCGTTTCAGTTAGGTAGACTGTATAACCTGTCAAGACGAACCCGTAATCGGGGGAGGTGACGGACGATGGCAATGGAACCGCACGCGACCCGCACCGACTTTGATCGGCTGCTGCGAGAGCTCCTGGATGATGTTCTTGCCATGGGCTCCATGGTGGACAAGTCCATCGAACGCTCTCTGGAGGCGCTGCTGAATCGTGACGCGAATCTTGCGCAGCAGGTGGTTGCCGAGGATGAGCGTATCGACAAGGCGCGCTTTGATACTGAGGAAAAGGCCATCCGCGTCATCGCAACACAACAGCCGATGGCCGGCGACCTACGCATCGTGGTGGCCGTACTGAACATCATTGTCGATCTTGAGCGGATGGCGGATCACGCAGAGGGCAACGCGCGCATCGCGGAGATGATCGGGGCAGGCAGTACGGTACGGCCCCTGGACACGCTGCCGCAGATGGCGGAGAAGTGCCGGGACATGCTGCGCCGGGCGTTAACCGCGCTGGTTGAGCGGGACGCGGAGGCGGCGCGCCAAATCTGTGACGAGGACGATGAAGTCGACGCGATGCAGGACTCGTCCTACCACGCGCTCATTCAAACCATGATCGAGAATCCGTCGCTGGTGCAGGAGGCGACGTACCTGTTGTGGGCGACGCATAATTTCGAGCGCATCGCAGACCGGACCACGAACATCGCAGAGCGCGTCGTCTTCCTCGTCACCGGCCACATGGAGGAACTGGCCAGCAAGCTCTGAGTCCGTCCCGCGCTCCTTTGAGCATGCTAATGCTCTAGAATTCCTCCATGGTGAAGCATTCATCTATCCCGACATTCCTGAAATCGTGGCTGCTTCTCATAACCGTATCGGCGGCTGTGATTCTGCTGGCGGCGTGTGAACGGGTGGACGAAGTTACGCAGGCGCCCGACACACCCGCGCCCGAACCAACGAGCGCGACGACGGCGGGGACAACAAGTACGGTTGAACCTACTCCGACACCGGTTCCTCCAGCCCCCACGCTCGTTCCACCGACAGCCACGCCAACCCCGACTCCCAGTTCCACCCCGACGCCAACTGCAACTCCCGATCCCCTGCAAACGGCGACGATGGAGTTCATGGAGACGTTTGAGGAGCTTCGACCGGGGATTGTGGGGGTTTCCCGGGGAGCAGTTGAGGGGACGGGATTCGTAATCGGTGTCACGCTGGGTGGCCGGGCTACTTTCGTCACGAGCGCAGCTTTCGGCGAATGGAATGACATTGTGGTTGTCGATAGTCACGGAGAGACGTATGCACCCACCCTGATTGACGTCAATCCGCAGCTGGACATGGCGATCTTTCGTATCTGCTGTTCAAGCGAACTGGCGGCCCTTCACCTTGCTGAGGATGATCCGGCAGAAGCAGGTGATTTCGTCTTCCCGATTGTGTATGCGCCCCGCTCTTCCGCTGCGACTTTCAGCAGCGGCGAGGTGGTCACCAACTGGCAGGAGATGGAGTCGGGACGAGGGATTATCGCGTTTGACGCTCCAATCGACACAGGGAATATGGGAGGACCGCTGATCAAGACATCAGGCAGTGTGGCAGGGATTGTCACCGTCGGCGATGTATTTTCAGCGTCAGGGGAGCCAGCCAACGGCGGATCCTTCTCGATCGATCTGGCAACGCTGCGGACAGCATTACCCGCATCTCAGGAACTCACCGGTTCCTTCGGGGAGAAGGAACCCTCCCCCACTGCGGACTCTGCATCATCTTCCGTGAGCGGTAAGCCGGTGGATGAGGACGCCGAATACGGCCTTGTTCTGCAGGTGGCGTACGCATATCAGGTATCACGATCATTCAGTACGTGGGAGGGCGGCAACGGCAGGGGAGGCGTCGGGACACAGGCCATGCAACCGCTGCACAACATGCTGATTCAGACGCGCACGTGGGGGGACCTGGATGATTTCCGGGAAGCGGCCTACTTTGAGCTAGGGCCGGACCTGGCGGATGGGTGGCAGGTTTCAACCGACGGCCTGGAATACGCGTTCAACCTGCGAGACAGTCTCGAATGGTCGGATGGCACGGCCATCACATGCAACGACGTGAAGTGGTCGTTCGACACCATCAGGACTGGTGAGGGCCTGGATCAGAGCCCTCGGGCGATCAACTTCAGGAACGTGGAGGCGATAACCTGCGCGGATGATCTCACGGTGGTGTTTGTGCTCAACGACCATGATCCGACAATTTTGGAGTCCATCGCGCTCCCGCAGAACATCATCAGGCCGGCGCATGTCTATGAGGAGAACTTCTTGAGCGCGCTGCGGGATGAGATACCCAGCGTGACGAGCGGCCCGTTCGAGGGGAGTGAGTGGATTCCAGACGAGAGCTATCGCTTCGAGCGGAATGTCGATTACTGGGATGAGCCCTTCCCCTACCTGGACGGAGTCGAGCTCCACCTGATGGACGACGATGCGATAGCAACCGCCATGCGAACGGGCCGGATTCACATCGGCAGCGCTGTAGGGATGGCGGGAAGCGCCGCCGGGTCGCTGTTGCAGGAGTGCGCAAATGACGTGTGTCAGTTCTGGGATAAAGTGACTGGTTCATCATTTGGTTCAGCAGTGTTCATCAACAGGGAACGCGAGCCATTCGATGATCCGCGGGTAGGCGAGGCAGTAGCGTTGGCAGTCGACAATCAGTTCTACATAGACTCGGTTCGGCGTGGCTGGGGCGTTCTGCCTACAGGGTGCGGATTCTATCCGACAAGCTCGTGGGCCATGCCAACCAACCGTTGCCGAAGGATTCCGGGATACGGGGATGTTCTGGGATCGAGCACCGTCAAGGAAGACAAGGAGGACGCGGTAAGGCTCCTCGCCAATAGCGACTATGATGAGACAAGAGTTCGACTTGAATTGAGCGTCTGGAGCGAGATCCAAGAGGATATCCTGAGTCTCAGTCAGGATCTGGAATTAGTTGGCTTCAACTTATTGTTCCACGTACTAGAGACCCGTGCCGCGCAGCGACTTTGGGAAGGCGGAAATTTCGATATTGGAATCAATCGATTTGAGATCGCCGGCCTCGATCCGAATCTGTTCATGTATGAGCTGTTCCACTCAAATGGGTCAAGCAACTATGGAGGGTACAGCAACACGGATGTCGATGAGTTCATCGACCGGATGAGCACGACGCTGGACGTGGAGGAACGGCGCGAGTTGGCATGGGACGCGATGGAGACCGCGCTGCGTGAGCAGGCCGTGATCATCGTGGCGCATGAGGTGTATCAGCCAATAACGAGTACGGCGGTGAGGGGGTTCATGCCCGGCCCGGATGTCTTGGCCAGATACGGCCCTCAGAACCGGTACGATCACGTGTGGTTGGAGGAGTCAAATTGACCCTGAACCCCTACTGCACGTCCGGGTCGTAGTCCATGCCGACGTGGCCCATGTCGATGAACTTCTGGTACTCCTCGTCTGAGTAGCCCATGACGTTCTTGTAGACGTATTCGTTGTCCTGGCCAAGCAGCACGGCGTGACGCCGTATCTCATAGGGCGTGTTCTGGAGCTTGAAGCCCGTCGTCGGGTTCTTGTGGGTTCCCGCCTCCGGATGCGTGACCTCCTGGAAGAAGTTGCGCTCCGCAACCTGCGGGTCCGCGTGGACATCGGCTTCATCCATGACCATGCCGGCGGGCACGCCGGCCGCCTGCAGCCGGTGCATGGTCTCCTTCGCGTCCTGTTCAACCATCCAACGAGAAATGACCTCATCGAGCGCGCGGCGATTCTGATAGCGGCTCAGGCTGTCGGCAAATCGCGGATCGTCGGCAAGGTTCGGCTCTCCCATGATCTGGCAGAGCGTGCGGAACTCGGCGTCCGAGCGGCAGGCGATGGTGAGCCAGCGCTCCTCACCGGCGCAGCGGTAGACGTTGTGCGGGGCGAGGAAGAGATGACCGTTGCCGAGCTGGGTGTAGACGCGGCCGTTCATGGAGTAGTCCATGACGAAATCGCCAAGGAACGGGACGAAGTTCTCGGCAGTGGGCGCCTCGATGAGGATGCCCTTGCCGGTCTTGTTGCGATGGCGCAGGCCCATGATGAAGGCGAGCGCGCCGCCGACGCCGCCCGCCGCGTCGCTGGGGACGCCGCTGGGGCCGCGGGCAGGATCCTCGTCCGGGTAGGCGCGCAGGTACGGATGGCCGGCCAGCGCCTCCATGTGGTTGCCCCACGTGCGGTAGTTCTTGTACGGACCTTCGATGCCGAATGCGGGCATCCGCACCATGATGAGGCGCGGGTTGATGGCGGAGAGGCGCTCCCACGTGATGCCAAACCGCTCCATGGAGATGGCGACGTTGTTCTCCAGGAAACCGTCTGCCTGCGCGACGAGGCGCTCCAGGGCTTCCTGCCCCTCGGGAGAGGCGAGGTCCATGGTCACGGAGAGCTTGTTGCGCGCGTGCGTGTTGAAGATCGCCTGGCGGTTCCAGGGGCGTTCACCGGGATCGTCATCGACGTAGCCCATGCCGGTGTTGCGGAGACGCACGAATTCAATTGGCGGGCGGGCCATCTGGCCGCGCGTGCTGGTGGCAAAGTGCTTGATGGACTCGATGCGGATGACCTCCGCGCCCCAGTCGGCCAGGTGCATGGTGCCGTACGGCCCGGCCCACACCACGGTGATGTCCAAGATGCGCAGACCCTCAAGGGGCAGCTTGCCGGTGCCGGGGACGGGGGAGGCGCTCATGTCTCGGCGATCGTTCTCTGTGGCGGTCATTGCTGTGCTCCTTTAGCTTTGGCGTCACTTCACGTTTCAGGGGGCTAGATGACGCCCTCAGAGCGGAGAAGTGAGACTTCCTCGCCCTCGATGCCAATCTCTTTGAGAACCTCGGCGGTGTGCTCTCCGAGCAGGGGAGCGCGGCGGCGGGCGGGCCGCTCGCCGTCGTCAAAATGGATTCGTGAGTTGAAGCCGGGGTAGGTGAGCGGGCCGGTGGCGGGGTGGTCGATGGTCTGCCAGAAGCCGCGCGCGTCAAAGTCCTCATCACTCATGAGGTTCTCGATGGTGTTGAGGGGCCCGCCGAGCACACCGTGCTCCATGCAGGCGCGCTGCACCTCCTTGGTGGTGCGCTCCAGCATCCAGGGGATGAGGGTGGCTTCCCACTCCTCGGCGGCCTCCGGGCGGGAGCGGGCGGCGACGGTGTCCCAGCCGGGCTGCGTCAGGATATCCTCCGCGCCGACCATGCGGGCCATGTTGGGGAACTGCGCCGCGCCGGCCGTCGTCATGAACATGCCGTCCAGGCAGGGGTAGACGCCGCTGCCGAGGCCGAGGCTGGCGCCCGGAGAGACGCGCATCGGCACCTGGTTGTTGTACTGGTAGCCGAGCAGCTTCTGCATACGGCCATCGATGGATTGCAGCGTGACTTCGAAATAGCTGACGTCGATGTTCTCGCCCTGCCCTCGCAGCTCGGCGTTGGTGAGGCCGAGGGCGCTGGCGAGGGCGGCCGCATAGCCGACGTGGAAGCTGGCCATGCGGCCGGCGGTCTTGAGCGGCTCCAACTCGGGATCGCCGGAGCCCCACATATTGCCGCCCATGGCGTAGAGGGTCAGATCAAGGCCGACCCAATCCTTGTAGGGGCCGGTCTTGCCGAAGTTGCTGATGGAGGTCATCACAAGGCGGGGGTTGATCTGGCTGAGTTCCTCATAGCCGAGTCCGGCGTTGGGCATGACATCGGGCGGGAAGTTCTCAATGAGGATATCCGCGTCCTTGACGAACTCCTTGATGATCTGCTTGCCCTTTTCGGTCTTGATATCGAGGGTGACGGAGCGCTTGTTGGTGTTGAGGAACAGGAAGAGGCCGCTCTTTTCGAGGTCGGGCTCATCATGGAAAAAGGGGCCGATGCGTCGCGCGGGATCGCCCCCGCCCGGCCTTTCAATCTTGATGACGTCTGCGCCGTAGTCGCCGAGGATTCGCGTGGCGTACGGCCCGGCGGTGTAATGCGTCAGATCAATGATGCGGACACCCTCAAGCGGCATGAACATGGTGTAACGGCCCCCCTCCGTTGTTCTTCATCAGGCGCGGGGCATCGTGCTGCCCGCCATCCCGATAGATAGATGCCATATTGTGGCACCGCAAAGGTGCGGGGTAAAGTTTTTTGACGTTCGCGTTCCGGCTTGGTTCTAATGCCGTGTGTGCTCCGCGTTCCGGCTTTGGCATTTGCCGGGATACCACAGCAGCAGTGTAGGTTTCCCGGCAAGGTATAATTGCACGTGCGGGGAATGTGGTTTATGGATGACGCCGACGAGAGAGAAGGCGGTTCTGATACTTCAGGCTCAGGGGGCGACCCTGCTGAGTCTGAGGATGCTTTGGGCTCCGTGAATGGCGCTCCGGAGCGGCGGCCGGGCATTGTCATCATCAGCGTGGCCGTTGTGGTGATGGCGGCGTTCATCGGCCTCCTCGCATACAGCCTGCTGACACGCGAGACGATGCCGATGGACACGACGACGCGCACCAGCATCGCAGCGCCGTCGTTCACTCTTTCTCAGCTGAACGGGGCGGGAGACGTGAGCCTGTCCGATTTCGAGGGTTCGCCCATCGTTGTGAACTTCTGGGCGTCATGGTGCGCTCCGTGCCGCGTTGAGATGCCGCATCTGGTCGAGGCTCACGAGCGGTACACGGACCAGGGAGTCCGGTTCATCGGCGTTGCGATCCAGGACACCAATGAGGACGCGCTCGCCTTTATCGAGGAGTTCGATGTTCCCGTTGACGATGGCTACGTCATGGTGACTGACCCGGATGGGGAGGCGACCATCGACTACGGCGTGGGAGGCTTGCCGGTGACGTTCTTCATCCAGCAGGACGGCACGGTGCATACGCGGTGGGCGGGCGTGGTGAACGGCACGGTCCTCGATGAGAGGATCGCGGAGATACTCGGCTAGCAACAGAGAACACACTATGGATCGTCTCATCGGACTCTGGGCGCTTATCTTTGTTCGGCCCATGCTCGTCCTGGGCGTGCTGGTGGCGGTCATCGGAATCTCGCTGGTGCTGTTTTCGGCCAGCTATTTCACTCTCGGGGCCTATTCGGAGGCAGACCTGGATGAATTGAACGTGACGCAAGCCGACAGCGGCCTGACGCAAGAGGACCTGACGCGCGGCCTGTTAACGCCGTCGCCAACCCTGGCCCCGTCATCCACGCCATCCGCTACGGTGCCGCCGGCAACAACTGCCGCGCCTGCCACCTCGACGTCACCGGTCGGCACGGAGTCGGCGCTTCCCCCTGAAACGCAGGCTGCCGAGGCCGATGAGACAGCGGACAACAGTCCTTACGACGAGTTCGGCGTCCTCCGGGATTTCAGTTACTACCTGGCGCAAGCGGACGATGGAACGCTGCTCGGGCCGATCAAGGAGAATTTCGAGCTAGTCACGGAAGAGGATCTTGTTGATACCTATGGAGAGGAGCCGCGGCCTCTCCACATCATCATCCCCGCTATCGATCTGGAATCGCCTGTTATCGACCTAAACATCCTGTGGGATGGGGAGACAGCCGAGTGGGAGACGGCCGACCGCGTAGTGGGCTTCCACATCGGTTCCGCGACCCCGGGTGAGATCGGCAATACGGTGATGTCCGGCCACGTGAATTCACCGTTCGCAGGAGAAGGATCAATATTCAGGCGATTGGATGAGATTGCGCCTCTGCTGCGGCGCGGCGAGATTGTCGACATCATGATCATGGCAGGCGGGGATCTGTTCCTGTACCGGGCTACGGATACGACCGTGGTGCTGCCGGAGGACGTGGAGGTATTCGATTACTCGGACGGCCCGACGCTGTCTTTGGTCACGTGCGCGCCGGCAACGACGTATTCCCATCGCTTCATCGTTAACGCGACGCTTGTAGGAGTGTCGCGGCTGTAGCGGCCTTCTCGCACAGATAGGCGTGAGGGCGGTCGATTCGTATACACTAGCAAGTGCATTGCGGCCTGAGTGGCCGCGGGGCATCCGGCGCATCTGGCGCGCAATTGGGGAGTAATTGGTGGGGGTGTCTTTGTGACAGCATCAGCGTCCGCCCTGTTTGATGAGACGGCGGCACGAGCGCGAGCCGAAGGACGGCTCATTCTGACGGAAGAGGAATCCAAGGCCATCTTGCAGGAGCAGGGCATCAGCGTAACCATGCCGACGCCGGCTGCATCGGCAGATGAGGCCGCATCGGCGGCAGAGAGCATCGGCTTTCCTGTCGTCATGAAGGTGTCCTCACGCGAGATCACACACAAGAGCGATGTCGGCGGCGTGAAGCTCGGTATCGCAGATGCAGATGCCGCGCGGGCAGCGTACGACGAGATCATGGCGAGCGCCAAAGCGGCGGAGCCGAACGCGTCAATCGACGGCGTGACAGTACAGTCGCAGGCGCCCGGCGGCGGTGTTGAGGTCATCGTGGGCATGACCCGCGATCACCAATTCGGCCCCGTCATCATGTTCGGCCTTGGCGGCATCGCCGTTGAGGTTCTGCAGGACGTGGCGTTTCGCATTGCTCCCCTGACCAAGAGGGACGCAGGGGCCATTGTCCGTGAGATCAAGGGGTATCCCTTACTGACAGGGCATCGGGCGACGCAAGCCGTTGATCTTGAGGCGCTGGAAGGCGTTATCGGGGCGGTGTCTGCATTCGTGAGCGAAACATCGGACGTAGCGGAGATGGATCTGAATCCGGTGCTGGCGTATGCGGACGGAACAATTGCTGTTGACGCTCGCATCGTGCTGACGGCGGACTAGCCATCGACACAGTCAACGAAGGAGTACAGAGATGGACGCGACACGCAAGGCCAACCTGGACAGGGCGTTCAACCCACAGGTCATCGCCGTGGTGGGCGACAAGAAGATCACGGACTACATGTGGCTGAAGAGCGTGCGTGACGCCAAGGCCAAGGTTGTGTCCGTCCAGATCGATGAGAACGAGATCCCGGGCATCCTTGAGATGGGATTTGAGAACTATCCCAGCCTTGCTGACGTGCCGGGGCAGGTTGACTATGTGATCGTTGCGGTGCCGCGTCCCGTCGCGCCCCGCATCGTGAGGGACGCCATCGATGTTGGCGCGGGAGCGGCGGCGCTCTTCACCTCCGGCTTTGCCGAGACGGGCGAGGAGCAAGGCGTCCAGCTGCAGGATGCGTTGACGCAGATGACGCATGAGGCGAACTTCAACCTCGTTGGCCCGAACTGCATGTGCCTGTACCACTCCAAGACGGGAATCCGGAACTCCGCAGACCAGTGGATCGGAGACGGCGGAGACATCGGGTTCATGTCCAATTCCGGCACGCACGCCACGAGCTTTGTGATGCGAGCGCGCATCAACGGCCTGTATCCGCTGAAGTCCATCAGCATGGGCAACAGCATCGCCGTCGACCAGGGCGATTGGCTTGAGTACCTGGGCGAGGACCCGGAGATCAAGTCGATCGGCATGTACGTTGAGGGAACACGGGACGGCCGCAAGTTCTTCGAGGCGCTGCGGGACGTCGCGCCGCGCAAGCCCGTCATCATCTGGAAGGGCGGGCAGACGCGAGAGGGAGCCCGCGCCGCCGCGTCTCACACGGGCCACCTGGCCTCCGATATGGCGCTGTGGGACGCGATGATGCGCCAAACAGGCGCTATCCGCGTCGACACGCAGGACGAGCTGATGGACGCCTTCAAGGCCCTGCACTTCATGAAGCCGTTCACGGGCAGCCGCATGGGCATTGTGGCCCAGACGGGCGGGCAGTCCGTGCTGGTGTCCGATGCGTTCGGACGCGAGGGCCTGACCGTTCCTGATCTGACGCAGGAGAGCTATGACATCCTGGAGCCCATCGTCACGGTTGTGGGCGGCAGTTACAAGAATCCGTTGGATGTGTCCGGCTCGCTGACGAGCATCGAACGCGGGCGGGAGATGCTGGACACGTTGGCGGCCGATCAGAATACGGACATCATCGTCATCGAGGCCAGCATCGGCTTCATCTCACGGCGGCTCGAGCGGCAGGGGAAGACCACGGACGACCTCATCGACATGTTCAAGGAGTTCCAGGAGTCGACCGACAAGCCGTTCGGCGTCATTGCGACGTGGAACCAGGATGAGGCAACGCTCGCGGAGTTCCGGGTGAAGGTTGCGGACCGCGGCATCGCCGTGTTCCCCTCCTTCCAGGACGCCGCCCGCGCCATCCGCCGTCTGCGCGACTACTACGTCACCAAGGCGGAGATAGCAGCGGGATAAGCTCCCCGGGCCGCGGCGGCGCCCCCATGCCCGCCTTCACCCTCTCCGCCGATGAAACGCGGCGGTTCCGCATCCTCTCGCAGGGGCTTGTTGCCGGCGGCGGCGCGTCTGAGCCTGATGCAATGGTCCTGGACATCGTGCGCCGCACGGGCGGCATCCAGGCGCAGGATATGAACGTCGCGCCCCTCCAGGTCCGTGTGCGGAGTTCCGGCCTGACATCCGCCGACGTCATGCGGGCGCACTCGCATGATCGCAGCATCGTCCGCACGTGGGTCATGCGCGGCACGCTGCATCTCATCCCTGCGGAAGACCACAGGTGGATGACGGCGCTGCTGGGCCCGTCCGCCTTCTCCGCCGGCCGTGGTCGCCGCCGTGAACTCGGCCTCGATGAAAACACCCTCGACAAGGCGCACGAGCGTGCCATCGACATCTTGACCGCCGAGGGGCCGCTGACACGGCAGCAGTTGGGGGAGCGGCTGGCTGCGCACGACATCCCCGTTGAGAACCAGGCGCTGCACCACATCGTGCGGTCCGGGGGGTTTTTGGGCATCACGACGCACGGGCCGCTGCTGGACGGCAAGACGGAGACGTTCGTGGCGGCGGATTCATGGCTGGCGGGCATCGAGCGGCCGGAATTGACGCGCGAGGAGGCGCTGGCGCGGCTGGCGGGGCGGTATATCCGGGCGTTCGGGCCCTCGACGCCGCGCGACTTCGCCGTGTGGTCGGGGCTGCCGCTCAGGGACGCCCGGGCGGGGTGGGAGTCGATTTCCACTGAGCTGGTGGAGGTTGATGTTGAGGGGGAGGGGATGTGGATGGTGGAGGGGCTGGATTCTTCGACTGCGCTGCGCTCCGCTCAGAATGACAGGCCGGTGGTGCGGCTGCTGGGGTTTTTTGATACGTATCTGCTTGGGTATCGGGGGCGGGGGCTGGCGGTTGCGCCGGACTATCTGTCTCGCGTGAATGCGGGCGGGGGGATGATCCGCCCCGTGGTGACCATCGACGGCCTCGCCGTCGCCACGTGGTCGTGGACGCGGCTCTCACGCGGCCGGGGGCTGGAGATAGCCGTTGAGCCGTTTGAGGGGCTTGAGGCCCTTCGACAGGCTCAGGGTGACAGGACGGGCGCCATCTGGGAGGCGGTGCGGGGGGAAGTTAGTGATATTGGGCGGTTCCTGGGGGTGGAGGCTGTGCTGGGGGGTTAGGCCAGGAGGTCCGGGTTCTCAAGCACGTGGGCGGCGGCGGTGATGGGGGGGAGCTCGCCGCTCTCGACCTGCCGCACGATGTCCGCCAACGCCTCCGAGTGCTCCGCCCGCGTCAGCCGCTCCAGCAGCCGCTCGCGCAGCGCCGCGTGAAACTCTGACCGCCGCTGCGCCGCCCGCCGCGCCGCCAGCCGTCCCGTCTCTCGCAGCGTCTCGTGGTGCCGCTCCACCGCGTCCACCAGCTCCGTCACGCCCCTGTTGCGGATGCCCTCGGTCTGCAGCACGGGAATCGTCCACCAGTCCATATCGCGGCTGCCCAGGTGCGCCGTCGTCTCCAGGTCGGCGGCCATGCGTTTCGCGCCGGGGCGGTCCGATTTATTGACCACGAACACGTCGGCGATCTCCAGCAGCCCCGCCTTCATCGTCTGGATCGCGTCGCCCGCCTCCGGCACCACCACCACCACCACGCTGTCCACGGTGTGCATGATGTCCAGCTCCGTCTGCCCCACGCCCGCCGTCTCCACGATGATCACGTCCACCCCCGCCGCGTCCAGCACGCGCATGGCGGAGGGCGCGATCGCGGACAGCCCGCCGGACGCCCCCCGCGTCGCCATGCTGCGGATGAACACCCCGGGGTCCAGGAAGTGGTCGCGCATGCGCACGCGGTCGCCCAGGATCGCGCCGCCGGTGAACGGGCTTGAGGGATCGACGACGAGGACGCCGACGGTGCGCTCGCGTTTGCGGAGTTCGGCGGTCATGGCCTCGACGAGGGTGCTTTTGCCCGCGCCGGGGGGGCCTGTGATGCCGATGATGTGCGCGCCCCCGCGGTGGTGGGCGATGCGCTGCATGATGGCATCGGCCTGGGGGTCGCCCTTTTCGAGGAGGGTGAGGATGCGTGGGGCGGCGTTGAGGTTGCCCTCAAGGAGGCGGGTGACGAGGTCTTCCATGGGTTAAGGGTAACGCAATTCTTTCCGTCATTCCCGCGAAAGCGGGAATCCAGTGCCGCCCGCAGGGCGGCCAGGCCGAGGGGGGCACGGGAATGACGGAGGGGGGCGCACGGGAATGACGGAGGGGGGGCACGGGAATGACGAGACGGAAGGGGGCGGGTTCTTTTCCGTCATTCCCGCGAAAGCGGGAATCCAGTGCCGCCCGCAGGGCGGCCAGGCCGAGGGGAACGGAGACGGCGCTGCGCGCCGTACTGGGTTCCCGTGTCAAGCACGGGAACGACGGAGGAGTTAAAGAGAGAGGGGGCGCTTGCGCGCCCCCTCTTTTCAGCTTGTCTTTCGGTTCCGCTTTTTAGCTTCGCCTTTGGGTTGCCCCCACCCCTGCCCTCCCCCGTTGCCCTTCGACTTGCTCAGGGCGAACGGTGGAGGGGGGGAGAAGGTGTTCCTTTCGGTTTAGCCGCCGATCACGCCGTTGCGGGTGGCGAAGAGCAGGTAGCCCTTGCCCTTCTCAACCACTGCCACACCGTTCTCATCGTCGGGGAAGCCGTAGGTCGCCGTGCCGCTGGAGAAGTAGGTCTCGTACTGCGGCGGGGTCGCGTCAGCGTCCCACGTGCGGATCATGCCCCAGCCGCTGGCCCCGAGCGAACTCAGGTAGGCGTCGACTGCGATCTCTTCCTCACCGCCCGCGGGCGTGTAGCCGATGCCGTTCCAGCCTGCGGTCACGGTGTACTGCGACGGCGTGCGCTGCGGGTCGAAGCGCTCCGTCAGGACCTTGATCGGGTCGAAGGTGGTGCTGCGGACGAAGTATGCGCGGCCGTCCACGATCTGCGTCAGCGTACCCATCCACTCGCCGTTCTCATCCTGTCGCGCGAACTCCCAGACCTTGGTCTCGTTGTTCAGGCTCCAGACATCCGTCACAGCCGATCCTGCCAGGACGCCGCCGATGCTGAGGTCAGCCGGGGTGCCGGGGATGGACACGAGGGACCAGCCCGGTACCACGTCGATCTCTGCGGGCGCCGGAGCGGTGATCTTGAACACGTAGCCGAACTTGCCCGTGTTGCCAGCCTCGTCCGAGAAGCCCACCTGCAGGCGGTAGCTGCCGATCGCGAGCTCTGAGAGGGCGATCACGTGCTTGACGCCGTCCGAAGTCTGCGCTGAGGCAGCATCCACATCAACGGTGCTCTCAACCGTGGGGTTGGTGACGATCTTGTTGTTGGAACCGATCGCATCACCCGCCAGGGTCTCAAGGCTCAGGCTGTCGATGTTGACCTTCTTCTTGGAGTCGCTGTAGTACTCGCCGGCCTCACCCTTGAACTCAAGGTTCAGGAAGATGACGTCATTCGTCTCGATCTTCTGGGCGACGGCCTTATCCGCGTCTCCGCCCACACGGGCAGGGTCAGCGCCTTTGTTGGCGCGTGTATCAAGCTCCCACTTGCCCTTATTGACGGTCACGCGGTTGGCGTTGTCATCCGTGCCGGTGATTTCAACCTCGTACACGCCGTCCTGTACACCACCACCAGCGGTCAGGCCCAGTCCCTTCCGATCGGTCGAGACGTTCCATGTATTGCTGGTGCCGGAACTCAGCGACAGCGAGCGGGAGAGAGGACCGGTGATCGGGCCCTTGGTGTCATCGTCATTACTCATGCGTACGATGCGGGCGCGCGGAGTCCTGTCCAGGTCCTCAGAGGCCGTGATCGTGGCCCCCAGTGAATCGTTGCTCAGGGCCTGCTCAAGGCTCACGGTGAAGGATGGCAACAGCCGGTCAATGGGCTTGGCCTCGTGGTCGCTGCGGTTCGTGTTGTCCGCAAGGTCGACCAGGTCATCGCCATCGATCTCAACGTTCGGCCGTTCACCTGTACCCAGATCAGCCTCAAGCGTCAGGAACAGGAGGTGTCGGGCATCCTGGCCCTTCGTGTTCCTCGCCAGTTCCACATCCTTCACGATGTCTCCGGCCCTGTCGGTCGTCGCCGTCTTGGCGTCGTAGTCAAGGTCGCCGGCATCCTTCGAAAGTTCCGTGTTGCCCACACTGATCTTGTTTGTCCCGGAGTTATTGAGCCACGTCACGTTGGAGACGCTGCTACCCACAATGTTAATGTCCTGTGCCCGGACTTCGTCGCCCTTGATGGCGTCATCGAACACGAGGACGATGCTGTTCGCCTGGTTCTCCAGCAGCACGTACTGCCCATCAACTGCGTTGCTGGTCTTCAGGCCCACGCCGGTGACCGCACGCTCCATGACGGGATCAATGGTGTCAATGACGTAGTTCACGACGAGAGGCTTGGCCTTGTTCCGCGCGATGTCGTACGCATTGATCGTTACCTTGACGCGCACTGTTACCGGGTCCGTATTGGCATCGCCTTCAGCAGCGTCCGCCGCCTCGGACACGTCAACGTCTATCTCGTAGCGCTCACCGTCGGTGATTTCTTCATCCCGATCAATGTCGGAACCATCGGTGCCGTTCGCATCCGGAGGTTCGGTTGCGGCTACACCAACGCCCACCAGCATGGTGTGCATCACGTACGCCACGCCGTCACGGATCTCAGCTTCACCAGGATCCTGAGCCTCCTCAGGGATGCCGGAATCCTGATCGGTGACATCAAACAGCATTGTGAAGTTGTCGGTATCGAGGTAGGAGCCGTTGGACGGGTTCAGGCCGCTGATTGTCGGGCCAACCAAGTCAACCTGGGCACTGGCAGTCCGCGTTGACCGCGGGCTGGCGTCGCTGTACCGAACCGTAAGCGTGTCGCCGTGCTCGACGCCGATAAGCATGCCAAGCAGCATGCTCGCGTCAACGTCGTCTGCGAGCTCCAAGTTAGCCTGGTGCGCCGCCAGAGCCTTCGACATGTCCAGAACGTCGGCGCATCTCTTATCGCGGTCGGCCGCGCTCTCGTCATCCGGCCTGCTGCCATCGCAGAACTCATCAAACGGTAGACTCTGATCCGTCGCATCCGCCGTTCCGGTCGCATCCACAGATGCAATCAGATCGTCGATGTTGTTATTGAGGTCCCGAGTCTGGAAGTTGACTGCAAAGACGTCACTCGTGGTAATCACCTTGTCCGTAATGAAGGTCACAGTGACTACGCCAGTGGCTGGATCGAGAACTCCATCACCTTCACTCGGAATGGTAGTGCTGGTGACGGCTACGGGGTTATCGATTCCATCATCTCTGCCGGGTGCAGAGGTGGCAGTGTCGCTATCCGTATCTCGAGCGGGGTCTTGTGTGGTCACAGTAACGTTGACCGAACTAGCCACCAGTTCGTTATCGACATTAACTTCTGCCAACGTTACAGAAAGGGAATTAGTGAAAGGTGCTGTAGCGTCGGAAAGCTGTGCTTCGACCTGGTTGGCAGGGATAGGATTGGTGCCATTCGCGGCAACTGTGACAGCAATTGCTGTTCCATCGGCCGCGTCACTCTTGACTGGTGCCCAATCAGAAGCGGCGTCCTTGAACCTGTTTTCGATCGCGCCGAAGATTCCGACGAAGACACCGGAGTCACGGGATTCATTCGCATTCAGGGCGGTCCTGGTAACACCGGCGCCACTGAAAGCGCCCAGGTTCTTCTCACTCACCGGAACCCGGATGGACTCGCCGGAGGTGCTGGTCACCTGAACACGGGACTGGCCTGCAGTAGCACCCGTGGTGAACTTCAGGTCGTTGACGCCAGCCGAGGCAAAGGTGAGACGCATGGCAGCTACGGCGCCAGCATCACTCGCCTCTGTAGGAATAGCAACAGTGCTGAGCAAAGGAATAGCGTCCAAGTCCAAGAAGACGCCATCGTTCCCGTCTTCATCTTCTGCTTCGAACGAACCCACTACTCGCCTTGTCGCGGTGAATTTAGCAGCAACTGCTTCAACCACGGGATCCGCAGTAGCATCCCCTCGCGTCGCAGGAGTGTAGTATCCCAGATGGACTTCTATGTCATTATCATCGACGCCGCCTTCACGATCCCTGTTGCCAACCACGAGATCGTTGAGGTCCTTCGTCTCCCTTACGTTTACATCATCGGTAGCTGTCGAATCAGTTGCAGTAGTGGTAGAATCCGTGCCGCCTATGAAGTTGCCCTTCGAATCCGTGACGGCAACAGGAGAAGCCCCGTTTCCCGTAGCAGTGGTCAAGGGATTGATGTTGAACAGGTTACCTCCGCGATCCGCAGCACCAGGGATGGTCGTGTAGAAGGCGTAGTAATCAGTCAGGGTATTTGCGGTCTTGTCATTATCTTCAATAACAACGTAGAGAGTGCCGCCTGCGTCTTCAAGATCATTCGCAGGTGTTCCGGTCTTGTCCGAGACGTAATCGGCACTGTCCAGCCTATCGAAAGCCGAACCGGACGTCCCCGAGCGGTTGGCCAACTCATCCGGAGTGGCGATCTTGACCGAGCCTGCCGCAGCGCCAGCCCCAATGGCCGGAACCATGGCGAACGCGAGGATCGCGACCGTCAAGATAACTAGTGCTTTGCGCTTCACAGGAAGCCCCCTTCCGTAACTGTGATGTGGACCTTTGCGTCCCGTCTTCCTAAGTGTAGATGAAATCGAGGGTTTGTTCACGCCGCCCGTTGGGCTTCGCGATTGCCAGGGTTCTTGTGAGTGCATGTTCTCCTCCCCATCCTGTGGGAGTCAGGAGACCCACCTTGTTGCCGTTTGGCACGGCAGGGGGCGCTGACTTTCCCGCGCTTGCTTGTCCGGTTAGTCTCCAAAGTCTGTGGAGAGCCCCGCGCCCTCCGATTTCCTCTCTCATTATCCCGACTGCGCCATGCTGCACAGGGGCTTCCCGCGCGTGTGCATGCAATACGCGGGATGCCCACGCCTGTAGCTAGGCGTAGTCACTGACCGTGAGTTTAGGGGAGATTTACAAGTGTTGTCAATAGTCATGCAGCGTGGATTAGGTAGGGAATGTCGAATCCGGTTTGAGACTGATTATGAAGTAGCGGGCGGATGTGAGAGGGCATATGTAGGGGTTTAAGGTGAGGGGTTACGAGATGGGGGTAGGGCTTTTCCGTCATTCCCGCGAAAGCGGGAATCCAGTGCCGCCCGCAGGGCGGCCTTAACAGGAAGAGGGGGGCTGGGTTCCTTTCCGTCATTCCCGCGAAAGCGGGAATCCAGTGCCGCCCACAGGGCGGCCTTAACAGGAAGAGGATGGCGGAGACGGCGCTGCGCGCCGTACTGGGTTCCCGTGTCAAGCACGGGAATGACGGAGGGGTTAGGCAATGTCCTGGTACAGGTCTCGCCAGTCCGGGTTTAGGCTCTCAATGAGTTCCAGTTTCCAGCGGCGGTTCCATTTCTTGAGCGTTTTCTCGCGGGTGATGGCGGAGTACATCGTCGCATGCTGCTCGTACCAGACGAGACGGTCAACGTCATATTCCGATGTGAATCCCCCGGTCTCCTTTGTCTTGTGCTGCCAGACACGCCGGACGAGGTCGGATGTGACGCCAAGGTAGATGGTTCCATTACGATCGCTGGCCATGATGTAGACGCATGGGGCCAGGGGGTTTTCCCGGGAGCGAGTGTTGGTCATTGCTCATTGATTGTAGACGGAACGGAGACGGCGCTGCGCGCCGTACTGGGTTCCCGTGTCAAGCACGGGAATGACGGAGGGGTTAGCACGGGAATGACGGAGGTTAGATTTCGCGGGAGAGGGTGGCGATGAATTCGGCGTTGGTCTTGGTTTTGCCGATGCGATCCAGGATGCGCTCCGTCGCGTCCGAGGCGTCAAGGTTGGAGTTGGAGAGCATGGCCATCATGCGCCTGAGGGTGACGATGCCGCGGTAGGTCTGAGAGTCGTAGAGCCGCTCGTCACGGCGGGTGCCGGACTTGAGGACGTCGATGGCGGGGTAGATGCGCCGCTCGGCGAGTTTGCGGTCGAGGTGGACTTCCATGTTGCCGGTGCCCTTGAACTCTTCGTAGATGACATCATCGAGCCGGGATCCGGTGTCGACGAGGCAGGTGGCGACGATGGTGAGGGTGCCGGACTCTTCCGTGTTGCGGGCCGCGCCGAAGAAGTGCTTGGGGGGATACAACGCGACGGGGTCCATGCCGCCGGAGAGGGTGCGCCCGGATGAGGGGGCGGCGATGTTGTAGGCGCGGGCAAGCCGCGTGATGGAGTCGAGAAGGATGACAACATCCTGCCCGGCCTCGACGAGCCGCTTGGCGCGCGCGAGGACGAGCTCGGCGACGCGGGTGTGCTCCTCAACGGGCTCGTCAAAGGTGGAGGACATGACCTCCGCTCCTTTAACGGTGCGCTCCCAGTCCGTGACTTCCTCAGGCCGCTCGCCGATGAGGGCGGCCATGATGTGCGTTGAGGGGTATTGGGAGGCGATGGCGTCCGCGATCTGGTGGAGGAGGATGGTCTTGCCGGCCTTGGGGGGGGAGACGATCAACGCGCGCTGCCCAAAGCCGATGGGGGCGATGAGATTCAGCAGACGCGCGGCGACGGCCTTCTGGTTCGTCTCAAGATCGTAGAGGCGGTCGGGGAAGAGCGCGGTGAGCTGGTCAAAGACGGGACGGCGTCGCGAAATCTCGGGCTCCTGGCCGGTGACGGTGTCAACACGGAGGAGGCCATAGTATTTCTCGCCGCTCTTGGGAGAACGGACGAGGCCGGTGACCCAGTCGCCGGTGCGGAGGCTGAACCGGCGGATCTGCGACTGCGCGACGTAGACATCGTTGATGTTGTGGCGGAGCGTGCGGTGGCGGATGAAGCCGTAGCCGTCGTTGGTGATCTCCAGGATGCCGCTGGCGGAGATGGTTCCGCCGCGCTCGCCGAGGGACTGGATGGCGCGATGGACCATCTCGTCACGGCGGAGGGCCGCGCCGGGCGGCATGTTGAGGAACTCCGCGAGGCGGGCGGCCTCGTCACGATCAAGGCCCTCGAGCTGGGGGATGGTGACGTGGTGGAGCGGCTCCGGCAGATCAACGACGCGGGGCTCACGCTGTGCGGCGTCTGCGTCGGCGCTTTCAGCGGCGTTGGCGGGTGGGCGGGGGCGCTGTGGGCGCTCGCCGCGGTCCGGTCGTTCGCGCCGCTGCCGCCCTGCGCCGTTGGC